>CAYZVC010000001.1:0-609406 GCA_964482035.1 uncultured Candidatus Peribacteria bacterium
ATGGTACTGCAGGTACACCTGTGGGAGAGTCGGTAAGCGCCGGGACTTTGGAGAGAAACAAGCTGGATCACATCCTCGTAAACAAAAAATCCGTCATTATTCGTAATGGCGGATTTTTACTACCCTCGATCATATGGGGGAATGAAAAAAGCGTGACCGTTCTGGTCGCGCTTTTTTCTTTGGCAATGGAATTAGGGGGATACGGGATCTTTTACTTCTACGTTTCCGGTACGGAGATCGATGAAGAGGTCTTTGCTGGCGAGTTTGCTACGCGTATTTACCGGTTGCCGGTATCAGAGGTTCAGTTTGAGTTTTACCGATTTTCCGAACGAGTAGTCTACGCACGTTGCGGGGTTTCCGCAGGTGAGGGGATAGGCGGCAAGGTTCGAACCGTTGACGAGAAGCGCTACGGATTTCGCGGTGGTCCCGACGGTTCCGGTGTAATCGCCGGTTTTCGAAACCCTAAATTGCTGGGTTCCGTCGCTCGAATACGCCGTTACGGCATTGACGGAGTAGGCCTGCGAGTCCCCGAGCATCGGTGCGAGAAGGCTCGCGTCCTTATCGGTTCAGCAAACGTTCGATACCGATCATGTTTCGGTGAACGAGGCGGAAGACCCGGTTAATGCGAGCGGTCAGATTTCCAATACGTACCCGCCGCAATTTCCTACGACCGACGTTCTGCCGCTTACCGCCGCCGTTTTCATATGTCTGACCAAAGACGAAGTTTGCGTTACGAAGCGGTCCCGGCGTTCCTTATCGGTTGCGGTTTCGAAGTCGAAGTTCAACATTCACATGCCGATTACGCCGATAAGCGCGACCACGACCATGATTTCCGCAAGGGTCATTCCTCGGCCGTCGTTTCGGGCCAGCATCCCTGTGGGGCGAATGATTTGCAAAATATTTGATGCTATGATATATTCGAGAAGTCCTGACGAAGTATAGCGTTTCGGGGCTCACTCGCAAATATTTACTTTTACCCTCCCCCGCCCATGAAGGCACTCAAAATGATCGCCGTAAGCCTCGCGTTCGCCGTCGCTTCGGCACACGCAGCATCCGGAGATACCGTTACCACTCCGACCGCAACCGTAACCGGTTCCGGCGTATCCGTTGGCGGAACTTCCGTTTCCCTTAACGTCGAAGGGGCTCCGACCGTTGTCGGAACCACCCCGACCTCCGTCACTCTCGATTGGAAGAAGGTAGATGCCGCCGTTTCCTACATCGTCAAGTACTCGACCAAGTCGGTTGCGACCTCCGCTGATCCGAACGCCGTTTACGACAACGAAACTTCCCCGGTTACCGAAACCGGTGCTACCGTTGACAAGCTCACCGCCGGTTCGACCTACTACTTCGCCGTGGTGGCTCTCGATAAGGAAGGCAACGAATCCGATTCCCTCTCCGAAGAAGTGGAAGTCAACCTCTCGAAGGTTTCGGCAACCACCGCTTCCGCTTCCGGTTCCGCTTCCTCCTTCGCGCTCGCTTCGGTAACCCCGAAGAATACCCGCACCCTCGTTCTCGAGTTCTCGGCCGCCCTCGGTACCGATCCGCTCCAGATCAAGCTCCAGAAGACTAGCAACTCCGCAGCGATCGAAGTTCAGTCCGCAGTCGTGGATTCGGCTAACCCGACCACCGCTACCGTTACCCTCGCTTCCGACCTCGAAGCTGACTCCAGCTACTCGCTCACCGTCATCTCCGCTAAGGACGCTACCGGCAACAACATTCCGGAAGGCATCAACGCCATCAAGGAATTCACCACCCTCGCTTCGCTCGCTCCGGCAACCGAAGTTCCGCTCAATGCCGCATCGGCATCCGGCGCATCCGCTTCGGGAGCTACCGCAACCGGCGTAGTTACCCCGGAAGCCCTTCCGAATACCGGTACTAAGGAAAACCTTCTCATGATTCTCGCTCTCCTCTCCGGACTCGGAATCGTCTTCGCATTCCGCAAGAAGGCTGCCTAATTCGCCAAGAATCGGAGAATCCCCTCGTAAAGAGGGGATTCTTTTCGTCTCGGGTTTGATTGGGGGGAGTTTCCGGCTATATTTCCATCGTCTTTTCCAACAACCATGATCACTCAAATCGCCCTCGTCATTCTCGTCCTCATTTTCTTTTTCAAGTGGCTCGTCATTATCGACGTCCTGCTGTCTTGGGCTCCCGCTCTCGGTTACCGCGTTACCGTACCGTTCATACGTTCGTTGATCGAACCCTGCTACGAATTCCTTTCCCGTCATCTTCCCGTGAGTTTCGGGGGGCTGAATTTCGCTCCGATCCTCCTTTTGCTCGGCCTCGGCCTCGCGGACGCCGTCCTGAGGACGTCGTTTCCTCTCGCGAGCGTCATGTTCCCTTATTAGCCTTCCAATCCGATGTCCAGTTTGAAGTCCAAGAGCATAGACTACGGCATTTTCTTCGTCGTCTTCGCCCTCGTCGTTTTCGGAATGGTCATGATCAGTTCGGTCAGCGTATATCCGTCCTTTAAGGTCACGTCGCTCATGACCGCCGCCGGAAAGCTCGCCGAGCCGAACAACCATTTCTATCTCGTACGCAATATTTCGCACGTTCTCATAGGAATTTTCCTCTTCGCGTTCATCGTCAAAACCCCGTACGCGGTCTTTGAAAAATACGCGAAGCACATATTTTTCGGAAGCCTGATATCGCTCATCGTCGTATTGTTCGTGGGCGTCGTATACAATGGCGCGAGAGGATGGATCAATATTCCGTTCCTGCCGTTCTCACTCCAGCCCGTAGAATTCGTCAAGCTCTGAAGCATACTGTACTTCGCGTATTTCCTAAAAAGGCGGAGATCCGAAATCCATACGCTCGAAGGGGGATACCTGCCCTACATGGCCTTGCTCGGATCGATCATGTTCCTCCTCGCCCTTCAACCGGACTTCGGTTCGATCCTCCTCATCGCTCCGGTGGCGGTCATCATGTTCTTCGTCTGAGGGGGCAATCCCCGGCACATCCTCGTGACGTTCCTCGTATTCTGCCTCTTCGCGCTTTCCGTCTACTGATTGGGTAAAGCCGCGTCATGAGAACGGAACACTCTCTCGTACATTACGGAACGCATCGACAACTTCTTGGCCGACAACCAGTCGTCCATCTCGAACAAAACGATCAACTTCCAAACCGAACAAGGGCTTATCGCTATCGGAAGCGGCGGTTTCTTCGGTCTCGGGTTCGGTAAGTCGGTCCAAAAATTCGGATACCTTCCGGAAGTGCAAGGAGACTTCATCTTCTCGGTAATCGCCGAAGAGCTCTGATTCTTCGGCATCATGGTGCTCGTTTCCAGTTATTGCTACGTAGCGTACCGCTGATACCGAATAGCCCGTAGGGTGGACGATCCGTTCGCAAAGTACGTGGCGGTAGGCATCGTATCGTGGATATTGGTGCAATCGTTCGTCAACATGGGCGTAAACCTCAATATCGTCCCGCTTACGTGAGTCACGCTCCCGTTCGTCAGTTACGGCGGTTCGTCGCTTATGTCGCTCCTCATCGCCATCGCAATACTTTTGAACGTCTCTCGCCACGCCCGTTACGAATCGCCCATGGCGAGCCGTCGGGGCAGGGGATTCGGAAACTTCCGAATCGGGTAGGACGACGTACCGGCGCGCTAAAAAAACTCCCCGTACGGGGAGTTTTTCATACGTGTCCGAAGATTAGACGTCCTGGTGTTCGGCGACGCCGTTCAGGTATTCGCCGTTTTCGTCCGCCGGTTGCCAACTGATGGCGGAAACGGGGCATGCGGAAATCGCGTCGTCCGTATCGGATTCCGGATATTCCGGGAGGGATTTTACGCAGGAGAGGCCCATTTCGTCGAGATCGAACACGTCTCAAGCGATTGCGGCGCACGCTCCGCATCCGATGCAAGTGGAATTTACGTGGGGTTTTTTCAGTGCGTTCTTCAAGTTTTCGAGTGCTGCGTTCATGGAATGTCCTAAGGACGGGAATTTGAGAGGTAAAGTCGGGTTCGGAAAGCCGGAAATAAGACCGGCAATCGCGTTGCGGATTCTACCGTTTTTAGTAGTATGCGCAAGCTTTACGAAACCTCCATAGCATGTCCAAGATTCTCGACCTCCTCGCGAAATCGTTTCTCGTTTTCCTTCCGTTCAGCGTTTTCGCGACGGTTTTCCTTTCGTTCAAGCTCGGTATCCCCGGCGTGAACTACCTGAAGGAAATCCTTCTCGTGGCGATCGCGGGAGCCGTGGGGTATTCCTATTACCGCGACCGAAAGTGGCCGGAATTCGACAAGGTCGACTACCTCATCGCCGGATACGCGCTCTGGCTCGTATTGTCGACGCTCGTGAACGGAGCGGGACTCAGGAGTCTCGTCTTCGGAGGGCGTTACGATTTCGAATTCCTCGTCGCTTTCGCGGTATTCAAGCACGGCTACGCGTACCTTCCGGGAAAGGTGTCCGAATACGTCCGCGTATTCCTGTATTCGGCTTCCGCCGCCATAGCCATCGGGCTTCTCGTCCGTTTCGTGCTCCATGAGGAGATCCTTCTCCATTTCGGATATTCGCCGGATCTGTCGAATTGGAAGTTCGGAGGATCCGTACCGATCTACCACGGCATCGACGGCGCGAACGTCCGCCGTTTCCAGGGGATCTTCGACGGACCGAATCCGGCCGCGTTCTTCATGCTCACGTACCTCGGCCTCCTCTTCCATTTCTTCCGTACTAAAAAAGAGGAACTGTTCCCGATTTCCGTTTGGGCGCTCATAGTCTTCGGGCTCATCCTCTACACCTATTCCCGTTCCGCGCTCGTGGGTACGGTTCTCGGGGTAGGCGCGCTCATCGCGCTTTCGCTTAAGCCCATCTGGAAAAAGCACCGTAGGGCGGTATTCATGGCGATTCCGGTGGTCGCGCTCGTATCGCTCGCGTTCTACGTGAAGTTCGAAGGCAGCATGGATAACATCGTACTGCGCGAAGGGTCTTCCAAGGGGCATTTCTCCCGAATGGTCACCGGATTCGAACGCTTCCGGGAACATCCGGTATTCGGCGAAGGCCTCGCGTCTTCCGGTCCCGCTTACCGGTTCGTGGTTCCGCAGAATTCCGAGGAAAACCTGTACGAAGGGGAGACGAAAACCAAAGAGGATTATTACATTCCCGAGAGCTGGTACGTCCAGCAGCTCGTCGAAGGCGGCATTCCCGCTCTCGCTTCGTTTCTCGCGATCCTCTTTTTCATCGCGCTTGCGATATTCAAAGTCTCGCCGCCGTACTTCGCCGCGTTCGTCGCCTGCGCGACTATGAATCTCTTCCTCCACAGTTACGAATCCGCTTACGCCTCGCTTTCGCTTTTCGCTTTCGCCGGAATGTTCTACGCCGTCGGCAAGAAAACGAAACCCGTAACCGAAGGCCACCGTTCCAAGCATGCGTAGTTTCGCGTTTTTCTGACGGCTCGTACCGGAAAAAGGTTTCGACCTCCTCCTGTCTTTTTTCGGTTCCGTCATTTCTTCGCGTTCCGCGAAGGTCGCCGTTTTTTGAGACGGAGAGCTCCGCGATCCTTTCGTCTCCGCGTTTTCGGGCCGGGGAGGATTTTACGACGGAACGCGCGTTCCTGACGAACGCGTCGCTTCCGTATACGACGGACTCCCTTCGTGAACCGTCGCGTACTTCGGGAGAAGGAATTTTTCCGTAATTTCCGCGACTCTCGCCTTCGTCGACGTTTCGCTCATGCCTTCGACGTTTCTCGAGACTTTCGGACTTTCGGCCCTCGAATCCCTTTCCCTCGGGGTTCCGGTCGCGGGTTTTTCGAAAGGCGGCATCGTCCCGTTCTTGCTTGACGACGCCCTCCGTCTTCCCGAAGGGGAGAATTTCCTCCGTTCCCTCCAGATACTCGCGAACGCCCCCGACCCGATAATCGCCGAATGGAAATCAAAAACCGCTTCGGTGGTATCGAAATACTCCCAAGAGGCGTTTCTCGTCCGACTCCGGTCCTTGTTCCCGAAAGAAACGAAAAAAATACTCCTCGTCACCGACTTCGTCGGAAACATCGGAGGTATCGAGACCTACGTGAAAAACCTTTCCGATACCCTCATGTCCGCTGGGTACGAAGTGCGGACGTTAGGAAAATCCGGTTGATTTTCCACCCGGCTTCAGAAGGCATGGTCGACTTTGGCCGCTTTCGGCAATTATTCGGGCCGTAGTGAGGTTCGGACGGCGGTTTCCGAATTCCGCCCCGACGTCGTATGGTGCCACTCGGTATTGCGCCGTTTTTGAGCCGTGGGGCTCGAAGGCGTTTTCGTTGCCGAGGCTTTCCGCGTAATGACGTACCACGATCTCGGCTACTTCGCTCCGTTCGCAGCCGCATGCCGGGCCGAATCCGACGTTCCGAAACCCGGATTCTTCCGGTTTCTCGGAAAAGCGCCGGGCATCGCGAGAAAGATTTTCGCGATAGCGAAGTTTCTCAAGCTCCACGATATTTTCTCGGAGTTGTCCCGGTTCGACCTCCACTTGGTCCCGTCCGAATTCATGCTTCCGTACGTCCGCGACCGCGTGCCGTCGACGGCACGGGTAGTCGCCTTGCCCCATTACGTAGTCCAGACATGCAAACCGTAGCCGTTTCCGACATCTTCGGAAAACTCGAAAAGCGTTCTTCCGCCGAATCCCGCGCGTCGCTCGTTTCCCTTGCCGAATCCCGTTTTTCGCGCGGAATGCCGGTTCTCGCGAACTTCCTCTATTTCGCCAACGCCGAAATGCGCCACGTCTTCGACGTTCGCTCGCAAACCGCCGAAGACGCGCGTTACGTCGCGACGCTTCTGGAGGGGGACGCGCTTTTCCCTGACGGTATCGCCCTCGCGCTCTCGTATTCCCGGTTCGCGTACCCGGAAATCTCCCCCTGGAAAATGCTCACGTCGTACCGTTCGATGGGCGACGCGGCGTTGCCGAACCTGAACGGAACCGATCTCCTTCCGGCGTTACTGAAGGATTTCGCCGCCGCTTTCTGACCGGAGGCCACGGCGTATCTGTACGGCGCACGCGAAGACGTCGTTTCCAACGCCGCCGGGGAAATCTCCCGTATCACGGGAATGCGCGTCGGATATCAGAACGGCTATGCTCCGTTCGATTTTCCCGAATACGAAAATTTTTCGACCGGTCCGAAGATTCTCCTCGTGGGGCTCTGAACCCCCAAACAGGAATTCTGGACGAACGACAACGCGGGACGTCTCGGCACTACGCTCGCCGTGACGGTGGGCGGATTCTTCGATTTCCTCTGAGGAGGGGAAAAACGCGCTCCGGACATCGTCCGCAGCCTCCGTCTCGAATGGCTCTGGCGAGTGGCGCTCAATCCCCGGAAAAACGGAAAAAAGGCCCTTTCGAGCCTGAAGTTCTTCCCCCGCTTCTTCAAAGGGTTCCGCTAAGCGGAACCCTTTTTCGTCGGCTATTTGATTTCGAAGAGCGCGACCCAGCCGTGGGTAGCGGCGCCTTTTATGATTTCCATCATCGCCTCGTCGGTCTGCGGTTTTTTTGCCGCAACGTAGTTCGCGAGAGGGAGGAGGTACGAATTTTCTTCCTTGCTGACGTATCCGCCCTTGATGAGGTCGAAGAAGTACTTCTGGCATACCGCCTGCTTCTGCGTGCGGTAGGTGACGGTACTGCCCGAATAGGATTCGTAATTGACTCCGGCAAGGAGCATGTATTCGCCGTCCTGCTGCTTTTCTTTGGTCGCCACCGCGGCTTCGAGACAGAGGCTGTCCGTCTTAATGAGGCGGAGCTTGTCCGATTTGAAGGTGCGCAACAGGCTTTCGAAGCGTTTCGTAAGGTCATGGCGGGGATCCTTGTCGATCGTGGCGGCGTTCAGGTCGATGAGGAAGTATTTCATTCCGAGCTTCTTCAGGCGTTCGACCGTCACGTCCGGATTTTCGTCGTAGACGTACTGTCCGAACGATTGGACGAGGCTGTCGTCCAGATAGCGCTTGCGGTTTTCCGAAATGAAGTACGTGAGGAACGTTCCGATGCGGTAGATGGTCGCCTGGTTCCGGTCGTCCTTTTCGGGATAGAGCACCGCGCCGTAGAGTTTGTTGCGGGCTTCGGCGACGGCTTCCTTCATGGCGACGATTTTTTCTGCTGGAACTCCGGATACCGATGCGGGATCCGTCGCGACCATCTGGTCGAGGACTTCCTGAAGGCGTTCGGCGTCGGGTTTTTCGCCGACGTTTTCGATGACGATGGCCTTGGTGGGCGCATCGGAAATCGCCGCTACGATTTTTCCGGTAGTTTCTTTCGGATTTTTAAGATTCAGCGAAGCGAGGATGGCGAGATAGTCCGGGTGGCTCGCGAAGATCGCTTCTTCCTGATTGAGTTGGTTCGATTTGAATTCCGCGAATCCGGCTCCCCGGAAATTCGCCCATCCGTGCGGAATGGCGGAACTGAAGAAGTACGTCGCCACGATTCCGAATACGAGTACGGCAGTGGGGAAGCCCGTACCGGCTTCGAGGTCGTCTTCTTCGGATACCGCGCGTTCGAGGGAGTACCCCATCGCGACGAACATCGAGAGGTATACGGCGATTCCGTACCAAACGATTCCGTACGCGGCAATGACGAATACGAATCCGTAGAAGCCGAGGAACGCGAGGTTTCCGAGGAACCGCTCGTTACGCGGGTCTTTCCGGTCGAGCGTCCAATGGAAGACGGCGAGAGGGAGGAGCGTGAACGCGGCGATGACGAAATAACCGATCGGAAGGAATATCTTTCCGAAAAAGCCTCCGATTATCGCCGAAGTGGCGGGATTCCAGAAATAGAGGTATTCGAAGATCACCATCGCGACCGGCATCCATGCGAACGCCGGTTGGCGGAACGCGAGGAACGCGAACGCCGCGGGAAGGAGCGCGAGGAAGACGTAGGTGATTTCCGTGTACTCGCCCGGCTGGTTCTTCTGGTAGGTGAGATTGAGAGGGAGCTTGAGGTAGTTGTTCACCCCCTCGTCGTACCCGAAATACCGTCCGAGGTCTTCGTTGGTGGTCTTTCCCGATTCGTTCATCGATTCTTCCGCGATCTTCTTGTCGATGGCGGCGATTTCCGATGCCGAACGCACGGATTTCACGTCCGCCGGTACCGGGAAGGCTACGCCGTTGAGAAGCGTTCCGACGCTGAGGGGGGCCTTGAAATACGTCGCCTCGTACGCGTTTTTCGCGATCCACGGAACGAGCGCCGCCACGGCGGCGACAACGAACGCGACAAGGGGAATGAAAACGCGCTTCATCGCGGATTCGCGGTTCTTATGGATTCCGTAGGCGAAAGCGAGGACCGCCACCGCGAAAGAGACGACGACGACTTTCGTTAACAGTGCCGGGTCGTCCTTCGGATAATTCACGTTGATCATGTCCCAGAGCTTCAGTTTCGTGAACGCTCCGACGAAGATCGCGAAGAACCCGTAGAATCCGGAGAGTCCGAGTCCGGCATAGCAGATGAGGGCCGTGCCTCCGAGGAAAAGCATGAGCGTGGTGAATTTCACCGCGAACGCGATTCCGGCGAGGAAGCCGGCGAGCGCGAACGTTTTCCATGCGTCCTTTCCGTGTTCGTCTTTCCGGTATACCGCTTCGTAGAGCACGAATATCGCGGCGGTCGTGATGCAGAGGAGGCCCGGGTCGAGCTTCATGTCCTTCGCCTGCTGGAAGACGATCATCGGCATGGCGTAGAGCGCCGTGGCGAAAAGGAGGGGGAGGCTGAGGTAACTTTTTTTCGAGTCGGCGAACGTGAACAGGCGGGAGAGCGCCAGCATGATGAAGACGACGGAAAGGATTCCGCCAACCTGGTTGAGGTAGAACGCCTGGGGCGCCGACTGGAAGAGGAATCCGATACCGGTGAACGATTGCCATGCGACGATTCCGAGCTGTCCCACGTAGCCCGTTTGGGCCATGATCTTGGGATAGTTCATGTAGACGCCGAGATCGTCCCAGCCTATCGGCATCGGGCGTACCGCGTTGACGAGACTGACGGATATGAGGAACGTCAGGATCATGAAGAGGACTTCGGTCGTGACGAGCCGGAGGGCGACGAGTTTTACCAAGCCTCCGTCGGCATCGTGGTTGTCGGCAGTGAATACCGGCTTGCGCAGGGCTTTGAACATCCCGGCGTATTCTTTCCATCCCAGGGCGGAAAGGACGGCGAGCGGAACTAAAGTGCTCGCGAGATTGTATCCGAACGCGTTCGCGGTTACCGAAAGCGAGAAGAGGTATGACGCAAGGCCGAGGGACATGGCCGATACCGTGCGGAATTGGCTCGAGCGGGAGTCGAAATCCGGCAAGAACTTTTTCAAGGCCGCGAAACCGAAAGCCGACGTTCCCGTTACGATCGCCACGGGAAGGGCGAGGAGTCCGAGAATTTTGAAGAGCATCTTGAGGCTCGGCGCGTCGATTCCCGTGGGGAAGGGGAAGAATCCGCACAGGAGCGCGACCTGGAGGAGTCCTACGCCGATGGCGGCGGATGCGGAATACGAAATCTCCTTTTTTCCCGAAAGGGCGGTCCAGGCCTTCCAGCATCCGTAAAATACGGCCATGGTGAGGACGTAACCGGCGAATCATGCGCCGGCGGTTTCCGTATGCGCGCCTTTCGCGTAGTACGACGCGATTACGAGAATCGACGTCATGAGCAGAAACACCGGCTTCCAATAGGGAAGTCCGACGGTTTTTCCGCGTTCTTCGGCGGGAATTTCGTTAAGGGGTTGCTTCGCCACTTTCGGGGGTGGTAACGGGATATTTCGAAACGTCTTTTTTCATGAACATCGATCGAACTTCCGATACGATTTCCTTCATTTCCGACAGGTTTGCCAGAATGAAGCCGATTATATGCACCAAACACGCCGCCCCAAGCCAAAAAACGGATTCCATCCGGTCGGAGAGTCCCGCGGGGGACCAGGTGTTCCTGAAAAGGAAAAGTCCTACCGCCATCGGGGCGATCACGGCGACGTTTTTAAGAAAGTGCGCCCAATCGAATTCTATCGCGTATTGTTCGCATTTGCGCGAAGAGAGGTACCAGAGCGGAATCCACGAAAGACCTACCGCGAGGGCGGATCCGGCGGCACCGATGATCGGGATGAGCACGAGGTTCAGCGGAACGTTGCAAGCGAGGCCTATGAGCAATATCCGGAGCCGTTCCCGAATTTTCCCCGTCCCGGCCATGATCTGAAAATTGATCTGGAGGAGGAAATTGAAAATGAGGAACGGCGCCGACCAGGAAAGGATACGTCCGGATTCGGCGAATTTCGTCCCGAAAAAGGCGATGGCGAAATCCGTTCCGAAAAGGCCGAGAGCCAGGCTCGAAGGGATCGCGGCCACCGCGAAGTATTTCGTAAAGAACTTCCGTATTGAGGAAATCTGCGAGTCGCCGCCGTTTCAGGAAAGTCAGGAGACGACCGGAAAAAGGAAGCTGATGAGAGGGGTTACCAGGAGAAACGGTATCCCGATGAGGCTCAGGTAGTTGGTGTAGTATCCCGCGTCCTTCGCTCAGAGCATCACGATGATGAGCTGCATGTCGATTTGGGAAAGGAGGATTCCCACGTTCGAAGCGAGGAGCGTCCAGAGGGCGTATTTGAAAATCTCCTTGAAGAGTCCGCCGGAATGGTCCGCGGGAATACCAGCGAGATATTCGAGGTACACGTCCCGGTGGATGACCCAGACGTTCCACAAGATGGTGATGACCAAGGGGAAGACCCATGCCCACGCGTACGAAATGAGGTTTCCGTGGCTGAAGTACCAGAGCGACGCTACGAAAACGAAAGATAGCGCGGAGCGCATGAAGTTGGCGAAATACTGCCGTTTCGTCTGCTGGAGGCTCGAGAACACGGTCGATCCCATGTGCAGGAGGTTGTAGCAAAAGAAGAACAGGCAGAACACCTTCATCAGTCCCGCCGCTTCGGGGCTTTTGAAATAGTGGGTGCCGAGAAAGTCCGCGAAAAAGAAGAACGCCGCCCCGAGCGTCACGCTCGAAAGCACCTGCGCGCCCAACGCGTACGCCAGCACCGCCTTGAATTTTCCGTACTGTTTCGATACCGCGAATTTCGGAAGGTAGTACTGGAGCGCCTCGGTCAATCCGAGGTCGTTGTACGTCCCTACGAGCGTGATGAGGCTGATAATGCCGTAGAAAACCCCTATCTGCTCAACCGTGAGGTCCGCCGAAAGGATCATCTTCGTGGCGTATCCGACGGGGCCGATAATAAAAGAGAAGAGGTATATCCAAAACCCCTTCCGGACGAATTTTTCTTTGAGGCTCTCGTCGTTTTTCAGCATGCGTTTAGAGTGAGTATCCCGACGATTTCGAATCCGAAACCACGCGGCCGTCCTTCAGCGCGACCACGCGTTTTTTCATACGGTTCACGATCTTGTCGTCGTGCGTAGCGATGATGACGGTTTTTCCGGCTGCCGCGAGACGTTCGAAAATCTTCATGATTTCCATGGCGTTTTCGGGATCGAGGTTTCCCGTCGGCTCGTCGCCGATGATGACGTCCGGGTCGTGGATGAGGGCCCGCGCTACGGCGACGCGCTGGGCTTCGCCGCCGGAGAGCGCGTCGATGAACGATTCTTTTTTCGAAAGGATGCCCACCTGCGAGAGGACTTCCGGCACGCGGGTGAGGATTTTGGAATCCGGATATCCGCACACTTCCATGGCGAACGCGACGTTCTCACGGACGGTTTTGGACGGGAGGAGTTTGTAGTCTTGGAAAACCACGCCGATGCTCCGACGGAATTTGGCAAGGTCCTTTCCGGAAATGTTCGACATCACGCGCCCGTTCGAATCGGTGACGGTTCCCGATTTCGGCAGGATTTCCGCGATGAGCGTTTTGATGAGCGTCGTTTTCCCGCTTCACGATCCGCCGATGAGGAACGCGAAATCTCCCTTCGGAAAGTCGAGGGAGACGTCTCGGAGGACGGTCTTGTTTCCGTATGCGACGGTGACGTTTTGGAGTTTCATAACGGCCGGATTCTACGGAAAAACGCCCGTCTTTCAAAACGAATGGAGAGCGCTTGCGTTTTTCGGCCCGATGGCGTATCATGCGGGTACTTTACCGTAATCTTCGCGAACGATGCTGGAAGCACTGAAAGACCTCTATATTTTCGAAGGCCTTACCCGCGAAGAAATCGTTTACTTTCTGATGATGAGCGAAACCCTCTACCTCAAGCCCGGACACATTCTCATTTCCGAAGGCGAACCTTCCGACGACAAGGCCTACGTCATACAGTCCGGCTCCGTCGAAATCATCCGTGCGGGAGAAGTGGTCGGCATCCTCGGCGCGGGCCAACTCTGCGGGGAAATCGCGCTCATCACCAACGAACCGCGCACCGCGACGGTCAAAGTCAAGGAACCTTCCGAGCTCCTCGTTCTCAATAAGGACGAATTCCTCCTGCTCATCAAGAATTCCGACAACCAGGCCGAAATCCGAAAGGAAATCATGCGCCGCATCCAGGCGAACTTCAAGTCCGACCTCGAAGCCTAAGGAAAGGGGAGCGATCCCCTTTTTCGTTTGGATTTGATTTCCGGATGTCCGCCGATATACTTTCTCGCACTTCCGCCTGGCGTATTTTCCGGACGGGAGCGATATCTCTTATAAAATACCCTCACATGGAAAGGAAAGAAAAGAAGACCCTCATGGCAGACTTCGCTCAGCACAAGGGAGACACCGGATCCCCGGAAGTTCAGGTAGCGATCCTCACCGACCGCATCGAAAACCTCAAGGGCCACCTCGAAGAACACAAGAACGACAACCACTCCCGCCGCGGAATCATGCTCATGGTCGCTAAGCGCCGCAAGCTCCTCAACTACCTCAAGAAGAAGGATCAGGAGCGTTATGAAACCCTCATCGCCCGCCTCGAGCTCCGCAAGTAATCGAAATCCCAAAAGAAAAAATCCCCGGAAACGGGGATTTTTTTATTATTCCTTACTTCGCGTAGGCCGCGTAAATCTCTTCGATTTCTTTTTTCGTCTCCTCGTCTTGGGCCGCTACGTAGTCGTTTCTGATCTGTTCGTCGTAATCCGCGAGGTATTGTTTGATTTTTTGACGGAAGTCAGGGCCTTCCCGATCGATTGCGTGCGTCGAAACGATTTTCGAAAGGTAGACGTTGTGGATCTTTTCGATCGGTTCGAGCCTTCACGACACGAGGAGGTTCATGTTCGATACGGCAAGTTCCGGATTGTCGACGTAATGCATCGTCATGACTCCCATGAGCCCGATGTCGCCTTCGGTAAGGACGTCGACCGTCCCGTAGCGGAAATACGAACCGAGGAACCCCGGGTACGTGGAGCGTATGGTCTTGATCTTGTCGCCGGCGAGGGTTTGCGTGTCGGAATACATGCCCTTCTGGTTGATGAAGAAGATGCGTCCTTTCACGATGGCGTTGAAGTCCATTTCGTGATTGATCATCGTCCGCACGAACTTGGTCATGAGCGCGAGCTGCGCGAGGATGCAGAGGATGCCCGCCACCGCCCAGATTCCCGTGGAGAACTCCTTGATGATCACGACGTGCACGACGTAGAATACGATGATGCCGATGAAGAAGAAGAAATTCGTCTGGAGCTGGTTGAAAAACCGGGTAAAGGCGGCATCGCCTTCCACGAGCCTTGCGCGAATCGCGTGGAGGTCTCGGATTTCGTGCCCTCCGGCGTACGTTTTTCGAAAATGGCTTACGTAGAGGATTCCCGAAACCGCCGTATACGCGATGTTCACGCCCAAAAGGCCGATGAGGACGTATCCGAGAGCGTTCCATTGGAAGTGTTCTCCGAGCAGGAACGTGTTGAGTCACGCGATCGCCACGATCGGGACGAGCCAAAGAAGCGCGAACGCCCCGTAGATCCAAGAACGCTTGATAATGAGTCCGTACCGTTCCCCTTCGAAGAGGAGTTGGTCGACGAGTTCGGTATCCCGGGCGATTCGGAAGGAAGAAAACACGAATTCGTAAACGCTTCGGAAGTTCAGCATGTTCGTGCGGTAGGTGTATTTTCCGCATAACGTTACGTTGCCGGCGGCATTTGTCAAACGGAGACTCCTTGACATGCCGGCTTCCCGACAGATAATCCGTAAAACGGCCCATGAACAAATTCGACGAACTCTTCTTTACGAAATACGTTACCGAGGATGCGGAGCTCCTTTTCGTGTGCCACCGCCACGTGACGCTCATTATCGACCGGATTTTCCTCATACTGTTCTTTTGAGTCTTCCTCCCGTCGTTTTTCTATTTCAACGACTCGTTCTCCCTTCGCGAACTCGTGCCGTTCGCGTACTTCGAGGGGTACCTCGCGGCCGTCTACCTGTTTTTGCTGTATTCGGTATTCGATTGGTATAACGACGTTTGGCTGATTACCGACCACGGCATCGTCGATCTCGATTGGAACGTTTTCGCGGGAAACGTCACCTACGTCTCCTTCCATTCGATCCACGGCGTCGAAATCAAGCGCGATTCCATATTCGACACGCTCCTCGGGAAGGGCGACATTTCCATCCATCTCGAAGACGAAACCGAAGAATTCGAACTCCGGGAAGCGAGCAATCCCGACGAAATCGCCGAATACGTCCAAAGCGCCGTGGCCGAACTGCGCGACCGTTCGTCCGGGCACGACGAGCATGAAGAAGTCCCCGACGACCGCGAACCGTTTCAGATACTGCTCGAAACGCTTACCGAAATGGTAAAGGACCATTTGGAAAAGAAAGGTCCGGCCGAATCTCCCGAGGAGCGCAAGATGGCCGAAGAAATCCTCAAACAGGCCAAACGCCGGACGAGCACCATCGATTTGTCCTCCTGAAGCCTGCCGGAACCGGAAGAAGACGACGAAGACGACCACGATGGCGGCCATGGCGGACACCATGCCAAAGACGCACACGCCCACGGGCATTAATCGCGAAAGCCGGGATTGGCGGAATCCCGGCTTTTTCGTCTTGCGGGGGGTAATTTCCGGGATATAATGACCTCTCCCGGAAAACCCGGGCCTTAGTACTAATCTTTCGCTACTATGGAACTCAAGATCCAGAAGAACCTTCAGAAAATCAAGGCCGAAGACCACGGCGCCATCGACCGCCTCATCGAAACCAACGTTTCCGGAAAGCTCGACTCCTATCTTAAGCGCTATACTAAAGAAGAGGGCGCGGAAGTCCGCCTCTCGCTCACTCTCGAAGAAAACAAGAAGGGAGAATTCGACGGAAGCCTCCGCATCCAGGCCGACGGTCACGATTTCGCTTCCAAGCGTGAAGACTTCCGTTCGCTCGAAGACCTCGTCAACCATCTCTTCGACCACGTAAAAATCCAGATGGCCGACGCGAAGTAATTCCACTCCACATCCGTCTCCCCGGAGCGGGATTCCCGAAGGGGGGTCCCGCTCCGATTCGTAACTCTCTCCGACATGGACGTTTTTCTCGGCATCATCGTCGCCTTCGCGGTTTTCTTCGCGGTGGTCATTTTCCACGAACTCGGCCATTTCCTCGCGGCGAGGAGGGTAGGGGTGAAGGTCGAGGAATTCGGCGTCGGCATCCCCCCGAAGGCCGCGGTCATCGCCACGGACAAGAAGGGGTGCGAATATACGCTCAATTACCTTCCCATAGGCGGATTCGTCCGGCTCAAGGGGGAAGACGAACTTGGTCCCGCGGCGGCCGACAAGGACGCGTTCGCTTCGAAATCGTACGCGGCGAAATCGCTCGTGATCCTCGCGGGCGTCACCTTCAATTTCATTCTCGCGTTCGTCATCTTCGTCGGGCTGTTCTGGCACGGCGTAGCGCCGCTCGCGGTGAATTCGAAATTCGAAACCCGTTCCGAAACCCTTCTCGTTCCCAGTTTCGACCGGGCAGTAGAACTCGGGGTGTTCGAAGTTTCGGGAATTTCCATGTCCCCGTTGGAATGAAGCCCTTCGAAAGCCGCCGGAATCCTCGAAGGCGACAAGGTCGTAAAGATCGAAGGATCGGCCGTCACCACGCCCAAGGCTTTCGTCGAAACCATCAGATCCCATACCCTGGACGCCGACGGAATCCAAATCGAAGTGTCGCGGGCCGGAGTTCCGGTGAACGTGAGCGTCATTCCTAAAGACGGAAAAATCGGCTCGTACGTTTCGTATTCCGACATCAAGCCGAAAGAAGGGTTCGAATACCGGTATCCGTTCGGACAGGCGGTCGTCGTCGCGGCGAAGGAAACCGTGAACCAGACGGCGTTCACCTTCGAACTCCTCTTCGAGCTCGTCCGCAAGCTCGCCGTCCCTAAGACGCCTACCGAACGCCAGGAAGCTACGCAGTGAGTGGGGGGTCCCATCGCCATCGGCGGACTCTTCGTACAATTGGTTTCGGCCAAGGTCGGGGCCACCGTCATCCTCACCGTTGCGGCGCTCCTCTCGATCAACCTCGGCGCGTTCAATCTTCTCCCGCTCCCGGCGCTCGACGGCGGACGGTTCTTCATTGCCACGCTTCTCGCTCCGCTTCGCGGAATGAAGGGCTCGAAAATCCGAAATATCGAAGCCGCCATCCACCAGATCGGCTTCACGCTGCTTATCCTCCTTGCCGTAATCGTCGCATTCCATGACGTCTGGAAACTCGTCTTCGCCAAATAATTCCCAAAATCCGGTTTTCGAAATCCCCGAAGGCGCGCACGTGCGCCCCGAGGGTTTTTCGTTCACGACCGAAGCCAGCTGCGGATACGCCCGTGCCGGTATCCTGCAAACCCCGCACGGGCCGGTTACGACGCCCGTATTCATGCCGGTCGGTACGCAGGCTACCGTCAAGGGCGTCGCGCGTGAACAGGTCGCGTCGATCGGAACCGAGATCATGCTCTCGAACACCTATCACCTCCACCTCCGTCCGGGGGACGAAGCGGTAGCGCATTTCGGCGGACTGCATTCGTTCATGAACGTCGATCTGCCCATCCTTACCGACTCGGGAGGTTTCCAAGTGTTTTCGCTCGGTCTCGGCAAGAAAGCTTCCGATGGGCAAGCTCTTGCCAAGGTCACCGAAGAAGGCGTCGAATTCCGTTCGCACCTCGACGGTTCCAAACGATTTTTCACTCCCGAGAAATCCATTCAGATCCAGGCGAACCTCGGCGCCGACGTCATCATGGCGTTCGACGAGTGCGCGCCGGGAACTTCCGATAAGGCGTACGCGCGCGCGGCCATGGAACGCACTCACCGCTGGGCCGTGAGATCGCTTCAAGAGAGTCTCCGCCAAAACGTGCGGAGAAAATCCGAAGGGCTCCACGAACAGGCGATGTTTCCCATCGCGCAGGGCGTGGTATATCCTGATCTCCGCGTCGAATCGGTGAAATTCATCGCTTCGCTTCCAAGTATCGGAATGGCCATCGGCGGACTTTCGGTAGGGGAGACCAAGGAAGAAATGCTCGAAGTGCTCGACGCCATCGCTCCGCACCTCCCGACTGACAAACCCCGCTACCTCATGGGCGTAGGAACGCCGGAAGACTTGGTCGAAGGCATCTACCGCGGCATCGACATGTTCGACTGCGTATTGCCCACCCGTCTCGGTCGCCACGAGGTCGCGATGTCGTGCTACGGGAACGTGAAGGTCTCCAATGAGAAATACGCGCTCGAAAAGCGCGGCATTCCCATGTTGCCGGAATTCGAGACCCACGTATCTAAAAACTACTCGCTCGGGTATCTGCGCCACCTCCTCAAAGCATGAGAACTTCTCGGCGGACAATTGCTCTCGCTGCATAATCTCGAATACCTCATCAAGCTTGCCAATGCGGCACGGGAAGCCATTCTCGCCGGCGATTACGAATCGTTCCGCAAGAAATTCTGGACTGCGTATTCGTCCGATATGCCGTACTAGCGAAAACCCCCGAGCGGTACGGACCGTTGAAACGTCCATGGTCTCGCTTACGAAAAATCCCCCGGAATTCCGGGGGATTTTTCGTTGCTGCGAACCTACTTGAGAAGGGATTCGGCCTTCGAGCCCATGAGAGCTTCGATATCGACTACGTCTTTCGGTACGTCGATCTTGAAGGTTCCGGTTTCGAGAACGCCAGTTTCGGAGCTCGTGATGACGTATTTGCCCGAAGCGTCCGCGATTCCGGCAGGAACTTCGAATTCGAAGCGAACGTCGCTCGAGTACGATTTGTCGTTCTGTTCGTATTTGACGGTTCCTACCTGCTTGCCGGTTACGGCGATGGCGACGTCGACCTTTTTAGCGGTAACGGTACCGGTGAGTTTGAACGCTTCCGCACCCATCGTGGTTACGACGAGGGAGGTAGCGCCGTCGTTCCAAGTTCCGAGGATTTCAGCGGACTTCGACTTCGTTACGAGCTTGATCGCGGTCTTCGAAACGTCGAGAACGGTGCGGCTCTTTCCTTCGACGCTGTCGAGGTGGAACGCGTAACCGGAAGCGTCGCGGGTCATGCTGGCTTCTCCCGAACCTCCCGCGTCGATGGAGCGGATGGTCGAGATTCCGTCCTTCATCGTGATGGTGAGTCCGGCGGTCGCGAATTCCTTATCGGCCTTACGAACGTCCGAAGTGGTCATCTTTTCGTCGAAGACGTTCGAGACGAGGTAGGCGGTCTTCGCGTTGAGCGAGAGTCCGAACTTGCCTTCCTCGATCTTGCGCGACGGAGTGAAGAGGCTGTTGGCGGCGAGGATGTCGAGAACTTCGGTAGCCTTTTTGATTACGACGTCCGGACGGGTCTTGGCGTCGTCTTTCGGCATGGCGATCTTTACGGTCTTCCCCTTCATGAGGAGAAGGGTCGATTTCGCCTGCGCGAGCTGGGAATCGAATTCTTCGGCGGCGGAGCCGGTGGCGCTCGTGGTTGCTTCTACCGAGTAGTCGCGAAGAAGTACGTACGCGTAGTCGCCGACGAGCTTGACGTTCGCGTCGATCTTGACCGCACCCTTAAGTTTGACGGAAGGCGTGGCGACGCGTTCGTACGTTTCCGGGTCATACTGGGTCGGGCCCGGGAGATTGAGATCGAAATCCGAATTGAAGACGAAATCGGCTTCCTGCGAGAGTCCGAGGATGGAGAGGACGCTCGTGTATTTGTCGATGGAAGCGTTCACGGTTCCGAAGGGGGAGGAAAACGATCCCTTCCATTCTCCGGTTTCCTTTACGTCGCTCTTCGCGTAGGTGTCGATAGCCTTGCGGAGTGGGGTAACGAGAAGGTCTTTCTGAAAATTCACCACTTCGGCCTCGACGGCCGCCTTTTCTTGGGCGGTTACGGTGCCGATGGCGTTTTTTGCGGCTGCGGAACGGATTTCCTTAATGAATTCGGAATACCCCTTTACCGCAAAACGGACCATGTCCTTCGCGTTTTCGGTTTCCGGAGCGAGGAATTCGTAGCGCATGCCCGAACGGAGTTCCGCGAAAAGCGAACGGAGTTCCGATTTCTTGGCCGCATTCAAATCCGAGTAGAATTTCTTCACCTTCGGATCGCGGATTTTCGCGAGTTCCTTCTTGGCCGCGGTATCGAGGATGTTCACGATCTTCGTATCGAGCCGTACGAGCTTCTTAAGCGCGGCCGGAGCCTGGTATTCGTATCCGGCGTAGCCGCTCACCGGTTCGGGCATGAGTCCTGCGTCGGCAGCGAAAGCGGTTCCTTGCAACGCGGTCGCCGAAGCGAGGATCGCGGCTGCGGTTTTTTTGAAAAACGACATGTTTTTCTGGGGGTTCGAAATAAACCCGCGGATTATAAACTTTTGTCATCGAAGCGTCAACGTTCGTCCGCTTTTCCGACTGAAAAATCCCCGGAACCGTCCGCAGGGAAAACCATTCGCATACAATGGGTTTTCCATCGGACGGTTCCGGGGATTCCGATACCGTTTTCGAACTTCTTCGCCGATCGTGGCTTACCCTACGAAGAGCGGGCTTCCAGCCGTAACGGTCGGGCCTACCGCCTGATAGCGCTTGGTGACCTTTCCGGCGTTCGACGAGGCGTCGATGATCGGAATGCGGCCGTTTTCCACCGGTCCGAGCGCGATTTCCACATGGGCGATGCGTCCTCCGCGACGGAGAAACACGAGGTCGCCGCGACGGATTTCGTTCGTGGATTTGCTCGCGGTGAGATCGAAGAGCCCGGCGGCGGTATTGTCGTAGTCGGAACGTACGACGCCCGCCTTCTTCATCGATTCGACGACGAGCTGGGAACAGTCGATTTCGGTATTTCCGTCAGCGCCGAAGCGGTAGGTCTTGCCGAGATGTTCTTCCGCGTAGGAAATGAGGTCTTCGCGGTCCATTCGTTCGGCGAACGCTTCGGTACGGTTGCGGCGCGGGGTTTGTGCGATAGCGGTACCGAGGTTGCGTTCGTAGGCGTTGGATACTCCCATGGCGTAGCCGTGCACGTCGGTGCCGAGCCAGTCTTTGCCTCCGGCGTTCTTCAACTTGCCCGGTCCGCCGATATGGGTGAGGGCGAGGAAGTACGCGATGGAATTGGTTCCGTCCCCGATATCCTTCATGACCTTCTCGTTCGGGAGGACGTACTTTTCGATAGTACCGAGGATGTAGCGGTCCATGATTTCTTCCTGGAGGAGCGCGTCGTTCAGGAATTTCTGGATTTTTTCCTCTTCCGGCGGGCGGCCGAGTTCGACGCCGTAACCGCGGAGGGTTTCGACGGTGAACTGGTATTTGCCGAACGCCCATTTATCGGGATCCACGCCGTTCTTACGGCCGGCGTCGTCGTTGCGGGCGAAGTAGGACATTCCGCCTGATTCGTGCTTGGCGATGGCCGCTTTGTAACGGTCGAGGTCGAGTCCGAAGTCCTTGTTCCCGAGGATTTCGAGCGTCTTCGAGAGACGGACAATAGCGGATTTGAGAGATTCTCCGTCGTATTCCGGGTTCTTGTTTTCGAGGTGCTTCTTCGCGAGGACGAGGGTCTTTTCGAGACGTTCGCGGTAGTTGGAAGCGCCGCCCTGGTCTTCGACTTCGCGGCGGAGTTTCGCTACGGTGTCGGTCGCGCGGTCGGAAGTTTCGCTCGCTTCGAGAACCTTGCGGAATTTCTCCATCGCCTCGGTTTCTTCCTTTTCACGCTTTTCGAGAGCCTTGGCGTCGGTATTGATCGCCGAAGTCGCGCCGAGTTTGGCGTATTCGGGAGTGCCGAGTTCCGCTGCGGTAGGGACGCGGACCTGGAATCCCGAGTAAATCGGGAGATATTTTCCATTCTGGTCGTAGTATCCCACGCGTCCGCCGACGGTCGCGCGGCGTCCGATACGGACGTTCAGATCGCGATCGACGATCTTTACGACTTCGATACGGGCGGGGAGGAGGTGTCCTGCCCCGAGCTTCGCGTCGGCATTGGCGTTACGTCCGAAGTCGATGCGGATGTTGTCGCCTTCCTGGATATCGTTTATATCGAGCGGGGTTTCCACGGTTTCGCCCTTCTCGTTACGGCTCTCTTTGAACGCGTACATCTTCGAAAGCGTTCCGCGGGAGGCGAGTTCGAGAGCGAGGAGTTCCTTAGCGGGAACGTTTTCCACGGTCTTGTACTTGGCGATGAGCGCTTCCGCCATCTTGCGCTGCTCTTCGTTCTTGTTGAGGCGCGGATTCGCGAGAAGTTCGAAACGGGCGATGCGGTTACGTTCGCGGTCGATCTTCTTGAGTTGGTCGCCGATGTTGAATTTTTCAACGGCGTTGGTCACGCTGGACCAACGTTCGAGGAGCTTGCCCTTGAGCATGGAAAGGGTGGACGAGCGGTTTCCCACTTCGCCGATGCGTTCCATTTGGGCAGAGGAAGCGCCTTCGAAAATTCCTCGCTGGAGAGGGGAGAGTTCCGGATTTCTGACGCGTTCTCCGAGGAGTTCCTGTTCGAGATTTTCTTGAGCCATGATCGGTTCGTTTGAGGTATCGGTACGAGATTACCATATTCCAGAAAACGGCGCAAAAAAACGCCCTTCCTTTCGGAGGGGCGTTTTTGAAACCGTAATTAGGCTCCGAGGGCGGAAAGGGCTTCCGCTTCGGTGTCGGCGACCGCCACGATGGTAGTGATTCCGACGAGCTCGAGGGTGTCCTTCACTTCTTCGGCCATGTTGGTGAGGTACATGGCGCCGTTGCCGTCTTCGATGTTGGAGAAGATGTCGGCGATGTATCCGATGGACTTCGAGTTGAGGTACTTGAGACCTACGAGATTGAAGACGATCTTTTTACCGGTGAAGTCGCCGATGGCGTTGTAGATCGAGGTGAAGGTCTTATCCGCGTTGGTTTCGTCGAGTTCGCCGTGGAATTCGAAAACCGTAACGGCACCCGAGCTTTTGGTTTTAACTTCGATGGGGGTATTCATAGTGGATCGCTATCGGCGTTCGTGAAGAAATACGTCGCGTTAATTATAGCCCACTCGGGAAGCCAATGCAAATTTTCCTTGCGAAAAGCGGAGGAGGGGATACCCTACGGTCTGAACCCATTTTTCCCGCATGTTGGAAGGCGTAGTAGAACTCGACGGAAAGCGGAACTCCGCATTGCCGCAACTCCCGTACCGCGAAGGTTTTTTCCCGATTTGGCAGACGTCCGTCTGGAATTCGTTCCTTTTGCGTTCCCGCTGGGCTTCCAGGGGTTTTTTCGCGCATTCAGGAAGCCTTTCCGAACCTACGGTCGCCGCGTTCTTCGAACTCCGTTCCATCGGATTCGGACAATTCGGACTTTTTTGCGTTTGAGGACCGTTTGCGAAGGAAAACGCCGATTTGGCCGAGTTTTCAAAAACCGTCTTGAGTCTCGCCCGCGAAACCGGAGCCGTTTTCGTACAGTACGAGCCGGTTTCCGAGATCGACGTCCCGGGTTTCTCCAAGGGGGAATACCGGCATTTTCTTGAAAAAACCACGCTCCTTCTCGACCTTCGCCCGTCCGAAGACGAAATCCTCGCGCAGATGAAGGAGAAGGGGAGGTACAACGTCCGGCTTGCCATTAAGCGCGGCGTGACGGTGCGGAAATCCGACGGAAGCGAAGCCGACGTGAAAGCGTTTTTCGACCTGCTTTCCGAAACGCTCGACCGCGACGGTTTTTCCGGGAACTCCCTCGCGTATTACGAAGAGCTCGTGCGGTCGTTGAACGAAGCGGATTGCGGCGGGCTTTTCATTGCCGAGAAAGACGGGACTGCCGTTGCTGCGGCAATCGCGACGTATTTCTGAGGTACCGCCACGTACTACTACGGCGCGTCGACTTCGGATAACGAGAAACGCCGCGACATGCCGGCGTACGCACTGCAATGGGAAATGATGCTCGAAGGCAAGCGCCGAGGCTGCGAGGTGTACGATTTCCTCTGAATGGCTCCGGAAGGTTCCGTCGACCATCCGCTCGCCGGGGTGACCGATTTTAAATTGAAATTCTGAGGAGAGACGAAGATTTGGCCGGAAAGCCGGATCATGGTAGTAAAGCCGTGGGCGTATCGGATGCTTAAAACCATTCGCGCGATTCGACGGGCTATGAAAAAGAAACACGGATAGGCGACAAAAAAACGGCCGAATGAACGACCGTTTTTTTTTTTTTGTGAACGAATTAGGAATACCTCTCTGCTTTCACTTTCAAAAGGTCCTTGATG
Organism: uncultured Candidatus Peribacteria bacterium; assembly: GCA_964482035.1. GTDB lineage: Bacteria > Patescibacteriota > Gracilibacteria > BD1-5 > UBA2023 > JANJWP01. The sequence continues at coordinate 24,416 of CAYZVC010000001.1, forward strand.
ACTGCCGCGTCCGGAACGTCGAGGTTTTCGAACGCTTCGAGCGTAATTCAGGCACCGTCGAACATTTTCTTCACGGCACGGTTCTCGGCGTCGTGGTGCGGTTTGATGTTCAAATACACTACGCGCTTCACTCCCGTTTGGGCGATGGTTTGCGCGCAGTTCGGACACGGGTAGAGCGTGCAGTAGAGCGTGGATCCTTTGAGGTTGCGTCCGAACGAGTTGTAGATGGCGTTGCGTTCCGCATGTACGACGTAGGTGTGCTTGGAATTTTCCGCATCCATGTCGTCGTGGTCGGTCCAGAACTGGGGATTGCCATCGTCGAGGCCGATGGGGAGGCCATTATAGCCGATGCCGACGATTTTTCGGTCGGTATCCACGACGCAGGCGCCGTTCTGGGTCTTGGGGTCTTTCGAACGGAACGAAGAGAGGAGCGCGACGGAGAGGAAATACGCGTCCCAGCTCATGAATTTCTCTTTGCGCATAGGGGAATTGGTAACGTGGCGGCCCTTAGCAACACGCCATGATGATTTCTTCGCGGAGTACCGGCGTGAGGTCGATGGACATGTTCTTCTTGTTTACGAAACGCACGTCGTCGGTAGCGAGCGGATCGAATTCGGTTTTGAAGGTGCGGGCGACTTCGTCGATTTCCACGTCGTGGACCACGGTTTCGTAGCGGACCTTGGCGTTCAGGTTGCGGATGACCGCTTCGATTCCGTCGTCGAGGGTGATGAGCGTGAGTTCGAAAGATACCGGAGAAAGGGTTTCGAGGTCTTCGAACGTTCCCGGGATGACGTCGCCGGAAAATTCGAGGACTTGGGAGTCGCCGGAATAGCTGTCGAGGAGGATGCCTACGTTGATTTCGAACATGGGTACGGTTTTTGGATTTACTGGGTGATTCTATCAATGATTTCGGAGAAATCGAATCCTCCGTCTCCCTTTCTTTCCGCGAGGGATTTTCCCGGGCAATGGTCGCGAAGGCCTTTTTCCGCGACGGCGCCATATTGAGACAGCGACTCTGCGGCCACGCCGATAAGGCATTTCCGGAGGGATTCTCCGAGTTCGAACTTCACTTGGTCGGAGTATCCGCTGGTGGCTATTTTTTCACGGACGGCGAAGAGCGGGCGCAATGCCGCTTGATTCAGGTCTTCCACTCCGGCCACGGCGCTTTCGTCGCTCGGGAGGATGGTGCCGATTTCGGTAATGGGGAGTTCGACCGCGAAATGGTGGTGGAGGCGTACCATCGCCGAATCGAGGCCGCTTTCGGGGTCGATGTCGGAGGCGAGGCGTTCGAAGGAGCGCTTCAGGAGGTGCGACCTCCAAACCGAAAGGGCTCGACGGAGGTCGACGTCCGTTCGGAGGGCGAAAATTTCCTTCATGAGGCCGTAGGCTTCCTCTGCGGTTTCCGGTACGTGGTCGTTCATGGTTCTGTTTTATGAAAAAGGGGCGCCGGAGCGCCGCCTTTCCTTAGTTGAAGAAACGGATTTTGTCCGCGCTCGGGTGGGTGCGGAGTTTTTCGAGGGTCTTGGCTTCGATCTGGCGTACGCGTTCGCGGGTGACGCCGAATTCTTTGCCGACTTCTTCGAGAGTGTGGATTTCTCCGCCGTCGAGACCGAAGCGCATGATGATGATCTTGCGTTCGCGCGGGGTGAGGAAATCAAGCATCTCGTAGAGGTTTTCCTTGAGGAGCGTGAGGTTGGCCGCCTTATCCGGAGTGAGGTACTTGTCGTCTTCGACGAAGTCTCCGAGGGTCGTGTCTTCTTCACCGCCGACCGGAGAGTCGAGGGAGAGGATATCCTGCGAGATGCGCATGATTTGGCGGACCTTGCGGATGTCCATGTCCAATTCGAGCGCGAGTTCTTCCATGAGCGGCTCGCGGGCGAGTTCCTGCGTGAGGCGGCGGAAGGTGTGGGTGAAGCGGTTGATGGTTTCGACCATGTGAACCGGAACGCGGATGGTGCGTGCCTGGTCGGCGATGGCGCGGGTTACGCCCTGGCGGATCCACCAAGTAGCGTAGGTGGAGAACTTGAAGCCCTTTTCCGGGTCGAACTTGTCGACGGCGCGGAAGAGGCCGACGTTTCCTTCCTGGATGAGGTCGAGGAGGCCGAGTCCGCGGCCCATGTACTTCTTGGCGATGGAAACGACGAGGCGGAGATTGGCTTCCGCGAGCTTTCGGCGGGCCGACTGGTCGCCGCGCTTGATGAGGCGTCCGAGGCGGACTTCTTCTTCCGCGTCGATGAGGGCGAAGCGTCCGATTTCGTTCAAATACATGCGGATCGAGTCGTCCGAAATTTCGGAGAGGTCGATTTCGTGCGCCTTTTCTTTTTCGTCGTGTTTGAAGAGTTCTTCCTTGTCGAGGGAGTCGACGATTTCGACCCCGAGCTTCATGAGGCGGGTGTAGATGTCGTCGAGCTTGTCGAGGTCGTCTTCGGCGTTGGGCATGGCCGCCATGAGTTCGTCATGGGTGATACGCCCTTCGACCTTGCCCTTCTTGAAGAGGAGGACCATGTTTTCTTCGAGGCCTTCGAGCATCTCCGCCGGAACGGTGACGTCGATGAACTTTTGGAGGCCCTTGCCGATGCGGCGCTTGTCTTGGGAACGGTCTACCGGAAGGCGGGCGAGGCCGCGTTCGCGTTTTTTCTTGCCGCCGCCTTCGCCCTCTTCGCCTTCGCCGTCTTCCTCGTCGAAATCTTCGTCGAATTCCTCTTCGAATTCTTCGAAATCGGGATCGGGTACCCCGAACGAGGTGGTGAGTCCGGCTTCGGAGAGGATTTCGTCGTGTTCCTCGTCTTCGAATTCGGATTTCTTCTTGGAAGGCTTCTTGATTTCGATCACGGCGTCGAAAAGTTCGTCTACCGGAGCGTCAATGCTGGTGAGATCGACTTCCTCGATCGTCGTAGCGTCCTGTTTCGGATCCTGCTTCTTCGGCATTCTCGTGAGAGTTAGTTGGTCTTGAGCAAATTTCGCGGTATCGGCTGATGGGGAATGCCCAACTGTCTTGCTTTGCCTTGGAGCTTCATCATCGCGGAGCTTACGGCGATGTCGTCGCTCGGGTCGAGCGAATCCATCATGTCGTAATATTCGGTGGAGTAGGCCCTCCTCTTGGCTTCTTTGACGTTTTCTAGGAATTTCAACCGTACGGATTCCGGCGTGAGTTCGGCGTTTTCGGCTTCGATGGAAACTTCTACGGCCTTGTGCCTATTGGGGTCGATGCCCGCTTCTTCTGCGCTTTTGGCCGCTACGATGCGCTCCAATACCGAAAAAGACGGGATATCCCGGCAGTGAGCCGAAGTATACGGAAAATTCTCTGAATACAAATCGTAAAAACCGTAGAGCGTGCAGTATCCGGCAAGGATTTCGCCGAGTTCGAACCCCTCCTTTTTTTCGATTTTCCGCTCTTCCGGACGTTTTTCACGGATTCCGCGGAGTTCGGCGTAGAGGGTGTCGAGCGAAACGTCCATGGCACGGGACACTTCGCGAAGCCGCATATCCGCTTCGATGCGGTCGGTCAGTCCGCGTACGAAGCGCAGCAAATCGCGGATCATGGCGGTTTTTCCCGGAGCGCCGGTGAGGTCGTAGCGGCGTCCGCCTTCCTTGATGAAGAATTCCACGACCGAAAGCGAATGCTTCTGCAGTTCGTTGAAGTCGCCGCCGTTCTTTACGAATTCGTCCGGGTCTTTTCCGTTGGGAATGCGGATGATGCGCACTTCGAAGTCTTCGTTCGCGAGGGCTTCGATGCTGGCGAAAGTGGCCTTGGTGCCCGCGTCGTCGGAGTCGAGGCAGAGGAATATCTTGGTCGTGAGACGTTTGAGATAGCTCGCGTGTTCTTTGGTGAGCGCCGTTCCGCTGATGCCGACGGCGTTCAGAATTCCGGCCTGGTGGAGCGAAACGGTGTCCATCTGGCCTTCTACGATAATGGCCGACCCCCGCTTGCCGATTTCGGATTTCGCGAGGTGGAGGCCGTAGAGGATGGAACTCTTGTCGAAAATCTTGGATGCCGGCGAATTGAGGTACTTGGGTTCGCCCGCTCCGATGATGCGTCCGGTGAACGCTACGACGTTGCCCGAGTAGTTGGCGATGGGGAAGATGATGCGCCCGTAGAACTTGTCGCGGCCCGGTCAGACGAAAATGCCGGAATCGAGGATATCCTGCTCGGGAATTCCACGCGCCTTGAGTTTGGCGAAGAGTTCGCGGGGGTTGCCCGAATACCCGATCTTGAACTTGGCGACGGTCTCGTCGGTGAGCCCGCGGGAACGGACGTAGTCGAGTTTCTCGCGGTTTTCCGGTAGGAAGAGTTCGGTGTGGTAGTTTTCGGCGACGACCTTGTAGATTTCGTAGACGTCGGTGCGGCGTTCGGAATCCTTGGTGAAGTCGGTACGGAGTTCGACGCCCACGTCCTTGGCGAGGATTTGGAGGGCTTCGCGGAATTCGATCTTCTCGATTTCCATGAGGAAATTGATCGGTCCGCCGCCTTTGTGGCACGAAAAGCAGTACGCGATGTTTTTCGCCGGAGAAACGATGAACGACGGCGTCTTTTCGTTATGGAACGGGCAGTTCGCCTTAAAATTCGTCCCTGCCTTCTTGAGGGGGACGTACTTGGAGACGAGCTCAACGATGTTGATCTTGTTCTCTATGTCTTTCGAAATCGACATTCGGCAGTGATCGGGTTCGTGGCCGAGTATAGCACGCCCGCCGCGAAAGGCAAGGAACGAAACCATGAAAAAATCCGCCTCTTCCGAAGCGGATCGCCGAACTATTCCGGCTGGATGAATTCGCTCGGGTTCGAGTTCCAGATTTTCACGAGTTCCGGGAGGCGGGTCGGCTTATAGAGTCCGGCGATATCCGAAAGGTCGTAGTAGCCCACTTCGTCGTGTTCGAAGCCGTGACTGGCTTTGGAGATGTCGACGTTTTCGAAATCTTCGACATTCTCGATCGCGTACCAGAAGTCGTAGGTAGTGAGGCCGCTCGAGCGGGTGAATTCCTGCGAATAGACCATCGCTCCGATTTTCGGTTCGACGCCGAGTTCTTCGATAATTTCGCGACGGAGTCCTTCGAGACGGGTCTCGCCCGGTTCGAGGGTTCATCCGGGAAGGCAGTAGAACCCCGCGCGGGAAAGCTTGCAGAGGAAGATTTTTCCATCTTTCACCATTACGCCGCGGACTTTGGCGGTAATGAAGAGTTCGGAATCTTCGTAAATGGGGAACGGCATGGGCGGCGCGTTACGGATAAGCGCCGGGATTATGTCGAAAGAAACGGGAATGGCTATGGGAAAAATCAGAAATTCCGGAAACGGGCGATTGTTGTTGATTTAACGCAAATTTCATCATATCATGCGAACGAATTCCAAAGAGAACAAAATCAATTTCGCCCACGCATGGATACTACTTCGAAAATCCGTTTACGAGCGGCATCGCCGATCGCGCCGATTAGGAAAAGCCTGGGCGCGTTCACCCTCGTCGAGCTCATCGTCGTCATCACGATCCTCGCGATTCTGGCGACGATCGGCTTCCTGGCACTTTCCGGGTATTCGCAGGACGCCAAGGATTCCGCGGTGAAAGCGAACCTCCGTTCGGTGATGACGGCCATTTCCTCAGAATCCGCCATTACGGGCAATTCTCCGCGCTACTACGTCGTCCACGACACCGGCGCGGCCCTTTCCGGCGCGGTGGTCGCGATAGACGGAACGCCCATCGCCCTTACGGGAGGGGCGTGGAACGCCGACGGAACCAACTATTCCGCCGGAAACCCGGATTGGGTGAAATTGAAAATGAATCCCGAGAAATTCAAGCTCGCGACCGTGCGGCCCGAACCGATTTCGAACGTTTTCGCAGGATGGGACCAGGCGTCCGTTTCCGTCGGGGCGTTTTCTTCGGTATCGTCGTCTTCTTCCGGAAGGAAACGTCCGATTTCGTATTTCCAAGTGGCGGGAATTTCGCCCGCTACGAAACTCGCTTCGGTCGTTGGCGATTTTCCGACGACGCTTTCCGGTTCTGCGCAGGGTCTCGTAAAGAATCCGTCGGATCCCAGCGCTACCGGGGCATTGGTCGACGGTCTCACTTCCGCGACGGTAATCGGGCCGATAACCAGTTGTCTCGTTGCGAAAAACGCGGGAAACAACGCCGACGGCGTCTATTCGATCGACCCGGACGGCGCTGGCCCGAACACGGCTTTCAACGTCTATTGCGACATGACGACCGACGGGGGAGGGTGGACCCGGGCGTTCTACCAGAACGGGACCAATACCGTCGACACCGCCGGTACCAACGTCTTGGCATCGACCCGCTCGTACGCGTTCAACCAAGGGGTGTACGAGGAAATCCCGAAAATCGGCATCTCGCCGAACGAAGTGATGGTCCATATCGTCGTCTGAGCCAACGTGACGAAGGCGAAATTCTGAACCGTCCAATCCGTCAGGGACCTTTTCGTTTCGGGAACCGTCCCCAATGCTCTCGTTTCCGCCAATACGACGTTCGCGACCTCCGGACGGAATTTCTGAACTTCCACGGATTTTTCCGGAACCGTGAATTTCTACGGAGGGGGTGCGGTGTTTTGAGAGTGGGCGAGCGACGGTACTGCGTACCAAATTACGGGAAACCAGTGGTGGTCCACGAACGACGGACCGACCGGAAGGTTCTGCAGCAATGCGGCATACAATTCCGTTTCTTCCGATTTCTCGGCGATTTACGTACGGTAACCGCATTCCTGTTTTTTTTTCGAACATGTCCCATTTCGCCCGTTTCCGGAGACTTAAAAATCGCAAAATCCCCGCCTTCACCCTCGTCGAACTCATCGTCGTCATCACGATTCTGGCGATACTTGCGACGATCGGCTTCCTGGCGCTTTCCGGCTATTCGCAGGACGCCAAGGATTCCGCCATAAAAACGAACGTCCGCTCGGTATTCGCGGCAATTTCCTCTGAGTCCGCGCTTACGGGGAATTCCCCAAGGTACTACGTCGTCCACGATACGGGCGCGGCGCTTTCGTGAGCGGTGGCATACGTCGACGGAAATCCCGTCGCGCTCACCGGAGGCGATTGGAACGCCGCCGGAACGAATTACTCGGCCGGAAACCCGGATTACGTAAAGCTCAGGATGAATCCGGAGAAGTTCAAGGTATCCGCCGTTCCGAACCTTCCGTTCGTCACGGTTTCCGCGGCTCCGTACGATTCGAAATACCTCTCCGTCGGCGCGATGGACGCCGCGGTTAACGGCGGGGCGAACGGAAAGAAACGGACCGTTTCGTATTTTCAGGTAACGGCCGTAGCTCCGGCGACGGGCGTCGCGACGGTGTTTTGAAATTATCCGGCGACGTCGGGTTCGGTTCCCGGCCTCGTGCGAGATTTCAAGTCGTCTTCTTCCACTGGCGCCATGATCGACGGGACGAATTCGTCCATGCCGCCGACGCCTTGTCCGGCGGCTGCGAAATCGGTCAACGGGCGTTCGTATTCCGTTCCGTCCTTGGCGGCGGGGGGTTCGTCTACGGTCACGGCGGTTCAGGCCGTGACCGGATGAAGCAGGACGTATTCGCAATCCTTCCTCTGTACTTCCGGCGAAGCCGCCCCGAACGGATCGGAAACGTTCGTTTCGATATCGTGTCCCGCTTCCGGTTTCGCCGCCGTAGGGGATTCCTGTCTCCCGGATTCCTGTCTCTCCGTTAAGAACGCGGACGCTTCTTCGGCGAACGGACAATATTCGATCGATCCCGACGGAATTTGAGCGAACGCGGCTTTCAACGTCTATTGCGACATGGCGGGCGGAGGATGGACGCAGGTTCTCGGTCCGGAAAATCCCACGACGATCGCGAGCGTCAGTCTCGTATGATCGTATGCGGGAACGGTCGTGAATACGCCGTCATCCATAGGGCTTGCCGCGAACGTCGCGTGTGACGTGGGCAATCAGGGCGTACAGGTCTCATCGGTGAAATGAATTCCCCATTCGAACGTCCGCGTGGATTCGGTCATTTGGTCCTGATCCGGTTCCGTCCAATCCGGAAGCGACTACTGTACGACCGCCGGTACGGAATGAGTCCTCCACTCGACCGCGCCCATGACCCGGAGCGTCGTCTGACAGGACGTTACGAATTCCACCTCCTGAGGAGTCGCCGGTTCCGCGACGGGGCTTTCGTTCATCTGCTCCTGCTCTTCTCCCAATGCTCAGAGAGGATCCGTGACTTCGTGAAGGATCTACGTCAAATAACGAAAGAACCCGCTTCGAATGAAGCGGGTTCTTTTTTACAACAACGCGTGGCTTTCGAGCGTCTCGATTTGCGTCTTGTTGAGGATTTTTTCGAGTTCGCCCCGGTCGAGTTCGCGGATTCCTTCGACCGATCAGGCGGCCGTGAGGAGTTTTTTGCGCGTGGCGGGGCCGAATCCCGGAAGTTCTTCCAAAACGTTCTTCTTCATGGCTTTGGAACGGCTTTTCCGGTTGAACGTGATGGCGAACCGATGGGCTTCGTCGCGGAGACTTACGATGACGGCGAGCTCGGGGCTGCCTTTGGCGAACTTCACGCTCTCCGCGTTGGCTTCAGTGAAGATTTCCTCTTCGCGCTTGGCAAGCGAGGCGAGGAAGGGGAGGGGAACCGGGTCCGACGTTCCGGCCTCGGCTGGTCCTCGGGCGGAATCGGCGGTCGCGGACCCTGGCAAACAATCCGCAGGCGAAGCCGAGGACGTTTGCGGGTCGCGAACCCCGTTCCGTCCTGCGGAGGCCTTCGTCCGAAAGTCGGACCCGGCCCCTTTCGCGTTCCATTCCGCCACCGCCCTCTCGATCCCTTCGCGCGCCGAAGAGAGCTGCCCTTTTCCTCCGTCGATAAGGAACATGGTGGGGAAATTGTTCGATTCGAACCCTTCCAAAACGCGGCGGTACATCACTTCGCGCATGCTGGCGAAGTCGTCGATCATGCCGTCGGCGAGGGATTTGATCTTGTATTTCCGGTATTTGTTCGGGTTCGCTTTGCCGTTGGTCGTCACGACGCGGGAAGCTACGGTGAAATGCCCGTCGGTATGGGAGATGTCGTAGCATTCGAACTCGAGTTCGACCTTTTTCGGCGGTTCGAAACCGATGCCTTCCAGTATAGACGCCATAGTCGGGCGTCCGAAAGCGCGGCGGGCGATTTTTTCCATTCCGTCGCGAAGCGCGTACCCGGCGACGTTCGTGCGGAGAAACATGACGAGTTCGGCCTTCGGTCAGATTTTCGGCAGTTCCACGCGGATGCCTTTTTCCTTGAGAAACGCAGAAAACTCCTCGTCTTCGATTTCGCGTTCGAGAAACAGCACATCCGGAAGGTCGGCGTCCGGCGCGGCGTAGAATTCCGTAAGGAACGCCGCCGCGAGTTCGTCGGAAGATTCTTCGAGCGGATTGTCCGCGCTGTGGCGCGAAAGCGAACGGAGCTCGGTATCGCGGATGCGGCAGAAGCCGGCGAAGGTCCGGCCATTCTTTTCGAGAATCACGAAAACGTCGGCTTCGTCGGTGACGGAATTGCGGGCGATCTGCTTTTCCGAAAGGGCGCGCACGGCGACGAGGCGTTCCTTGATTTTCTGCGCTTCTTCGAATTCGAGGTTCTTCGCCCGCTCGCGCATTTCGGTTTCGAGCGATTCGATGACGTCGCTGCGTTCCCCGAGGAGGAATTTTTCGAGCTTCGCCACGTTTTCGGAATGTGCGTCGAGGGTTTCTTTTTTCAACAGGCACGGAGCCGGACAGATGCCGATGTAATAGTCCATGCACGGCGGGGTGCGTCCGGCTTTGTTGGTGATGCGGACGTTCGCGGATTCGTCGGAAAACCGTCAGGAATCCGACGGCATCCCCCCTTGAAAGCCGGAGGATCCGGACGGTTTTTCGACCTCCTGCGAGATCTTGGCGAACTCCATCCGGCACGACCGGACCTTGAAGAGCCGGCGCATGTGTTCGAGACAGGTCGAAATGCCCGACCCCGACGGATACGGCCCGAAGTATTTTCCTTCTTTCCCCCGAACGCGCGTCCTTTCTACGGCGGCGACTGGGCCGTCCGTAATGCGGACGTACGCCAAATCCTTGTCGTCCTTCATGAGAACGTTGTATTTCGGGCGGATTTCCTTGATGAAATTCGTTTCGAGCACGAGCGCTTCGACGCCGGTGCGGGTTTCGATGATTTCGATGTCGGCGATCTTCTCGACCATCTGCTGCTTCATGGGGCCGAGCGACGATTTGCCGTTGAAATACGAGCTGACGCGGCTCTTCAGGTTGACGGACTTCCCGACGTAGATGGTTTTTCCGGCGGAATCCTTCATCTGGTACACTCCCGGCGTTTCCGGGAGGTTCGAGAGGATGGCGGAAATTTTCTCGTTCTGTTTGGACATGCGCGCATTATAGCCGGATGGGACGATTGAAAAAGTCCGAAAAAAAGGTAGGATGCCGTCATAGCGCCGAAGAAACCCGTACGAATGCTCGAATCCCGCCGTTGATCCATCCTTCTGTACGCCGTTTTCCTTTCGGCGTTCCTTCTGGCGTTCTTCGCGTCGTTCCGCACGAGTATCGGCGGAGCGCTCTCGGATTCCGCATCCCGGGACATGGCCGTCCGTTCGCTCTCGAACTTCGCCGACGCCCTCGGTAGGATCGCCGCCGACACGCCGTCGTATTCGACCCCGGTCGCGTGATACGCGTTCGAATCCCCGAACGACGACGGGCACATCCATACGGGGGCCGTCTTCGCCGGAATTCCCCAGACGGTTTCGATTCTTTCCAAATCTTCCGCTCCCGATTTCGAAGCCTATTCGGCAAGCGGCGATCCGGTGGAGTTCGCAACCTACGACTCTTCGGGGAAACCCGTGGCGAACGTCGCGCTTTCTCCCGGAAACGCCGCGAACGTCGCGCTTCCGGCTACTTCTACGGGAAGCGTCGTCATCACTTCGCTCTGATCGCGTTCGGTTTTCGAAATCGACCGCAAATGATCGCGCTTCTCATATCCCGATTCCTTCGTTCGCGCATACCGTACCTCCGGAAGGGCGAAGGATTACCTTTGAATTTTCCGCGTAACCGAACCGTAGTCCAACATGTCGAAAAATCCGTACGACGTCCTCGGCGTTTCCAAAACCGCCACCGCCGACGAAATCAAGAAAGCCTACCGCAAGCTCGCGATGAAGTACCATCCCGACAAGAACAAGGGCGACAAGGCGAGCGAGGCCAAATTCAAAGAAGTTTCCGCCGCGTACGAAGTGCTTTCCGATGAGAAAAAGCGTAAGAACTACGATACGTTCGGCAGTGCCGAAGCGGGAGGTTTCGGCGGCTTTCCGGGCGGCGGATGAGCCGGTTTTTCCGGTTTCGAAGACCTCTTCCGCGGTTTTTCGTGAGCGGGGCAGGGGAGGGGGCAATCCCAAACCTTCGACTTTTCCGACCTTTTCGGCGGCGCCTGATTTGGCGGCGGTTCGCCGTTCGGGCAGCCGGGGCATTCGGCACGGCGTACCAAAACCGAGAGCGCCCCGCCGGAAAACCTCGACGTCACCGTCAACCGCTCCGTCCCGTTCTTCGATTTCCTCCTCGGAACCGAAGTCCCGTTCGAAACCCTCGACGGCAAACGGCTGACGCTCAAAGTTCCGCCCAATACCAAGCCGGGTACGAAATTCCGCGTCAAAGGCAAGGGGAAAGCTTCCGGCGGCAGGGTTTGAGACCTGTTCGTCGTCGTCGAGGCGGCGATGCCCAAAGAAATCCCCGAAGACGTCCGAAAGGTCGTCGAAGCCCTCCGATTCCGAATGTAACCGATCCCCATTGAAAACTTCCGTACTCCTCTGCGACCTCCGGTCCCTGCATAACGTGGGATCGTTTTTCCGAACCGCCGACTGCGCCGGTTTCGACCGCGTGTACCTTACCGGGTTCACTCCCACGCCTCCTCGTCCCGAAATCTCCAAAACCGCTCTCTGAGCCGATACGTACGTTCCTTGGGAATACCACGAGAACGTCCTCGCGTTCATGGACGAGCTCACTTCCCGCGGCGTGAAGCTCATCGGGCTCGAACAGTCCGACCGGAGCCTCGACTACCGTGATTTCGTGCCGGAAGACGACGGCGAATACTGCCTCGTGTTCGGAAACGAAATCGACGGCGTTCCCCAGGAAATCCAGGACAAGTGCCACGCGGTGCTCGAAATTCCCATGTACGGAAAGAAGAAATCCCTCAACGTTTCCGTGACCGGGGCAGTACTCATGTTCCGAATGTCCGAATTCCGGTACCCGAAGCGATAAACCGTTGCGTCGGGAAAGGAAATGCGGTAATATGGCACGCGTTAGCGTATTTTCGCAAATCCATGTCGGAAACTCCGGTAAACGCCGCTCCCGAAGCCGCACCCACTCCCGTTCCAGAACCGCAAGGCGCCAAAGCGCCTTCTTTCGTAGCGCCGCACTTCGACCGCCTCGCGTCGACGGCCGCCGAAATCAAAAACCAGGTTGCCGCCCAAGGCGCGAGCGCGGTTTCGCAAGTGGCGAGCAAGGTGGCGAGCGGTATCGAACAGGCGAAAAACATCGTCGCCTGACCTGCCGAACCAAAAGAACAGGAAACGAATTTCGTTACCGTTGAAACCGAAACCGACCGCATCAAGCGTAAGAACCTCTATTACGTCAGCGCGTTCATCGGTTTCGTTTGGATGCTCTTCCATTTCACGGTCGTCTACTTTTTCTGAATCGAACTCGGATCCGCCGCTCTCGTGGGAATATTCCTCTGATTCTGAAACCTCGTAGCCCTCGGGCTCGATATCCCCGTGGGAATATTGCAGAAATACTTCTACGCGAAAAAGCTCTATCTTTTCGCCGGTATCGCGATGCTTTCGGCGTCGCTCGTATTTTTGAAATTCATTTACGCTTCGTCCCTTTTCAAGCCGGAATCAGGAGGCGGAGTCACGACCTTGCTCGGCTCTTTTCTCGATTCCGGAACGAATATCCTCCTCCTCGTCGGAGCGGCCGTGCTATACGGTTTCGCCAAAGAGGTGAACGACATTACCACGCTGTCGTACATCCTCAATAACGCCGATCCTTCGGAGTACTCGAACATCATCTCGAAGAACAACATTTTCTCCGGAGGCGGATCCTTGCTGGGTCTAGTGGCATCGGGTTTCATACTCGCGCTCAATCCGACCGTAGCCGTCTGAGTTCTGATTACGTTCGTCGTGGTCCTTATCGGATTCATGATGACGTATTTCGACAATTCCGAAAGAGTGTTGGATTTTTCATCCATCACCAAACTGAAAATCGTCGCGAAGATTCGCAACGTCGAACAAGCCAAGGAATACGCCATCGGATATTTGAGCAAGGCGGATTTCGCGGCGGCAGCAAAATCCGCGAAATTCGTTTTCCTGAAACCGATGCCGGAAAAAGCGAAATTTAATTTTTCCGAAATCGTGGAAGGTACGAAAAAAGAGGCGAAGATGGTGCGTACGGTCGTCGCCGAAGCGCCCTTCCATTTTGGGATGCTTTGGGCCGCTTCCGTGGTTCTGGCGTTCTGATTCTGGGACACCTTCGCGAGTTCGTTCCTTATCGAGTATCTCGCGAAACTTTCCACTCCCCAGCTTGCTTATGCCGTGCTCGGTTGCATCGCGATACCGGCTTTCGTGGCGCAGGACTTTTTCATAGGACTGGCTAAACGTCTTTGAAATCTTCCGGTCGTCATGTTCGGCATCGTGGCGTCCGGTTGTTCGCTCATCGCGATGTCCATGGCGCCGAACGTATGGGTTTTCATCGGCCTCGGCTTGGTGAACAGTCTCGGTTATGCCGCGGGAATGGGGATATCGCAAGGTTTGTTCCTCGATACCTACAACAACTTTTACGCGAAAAAATTCAATCTTTCGGAAATCGATTCCAACGCTTCCGCTTCGCCGATGAAAATTATCCAGAATCTTGCCAACGTGGTGGGGCTCTGTATGGGCGGATTGCTCTTGGCCATTTTCGGTTTCGCGGGATTCTTCGTGGTATTCGGAGGACTTCTTCTTGCCGGCGGCGTCGCATCCATCAAATATCGAAAAATCATCGCGTCGGAGTAGGAAGAGGGTTTTTCGGACTCCTCCCGCTATCTCCACTCCAAACGGATCGAACGGTTGCGGACGATTTCCACCCGAAGCGATTCCAAAAGGTCCGCCGCGCGCGGGCCTTTTATGACGATTTTTCCGATCCATTCGTCCGCGCGCTTCGTCAGGAGCGACGGATCCGACAATACGGCCACGCCGAATTTCCCTTCGGATTCCGCGATGCCGAGCTTGTTCTTCAGTCTCGCGACGGCTTCTTCGGCCTTTTCGCGGGTGCGCTCGGCAACCGTGACGTAGGCGATTTCCGAATAGGGCGGATATCCGAAACGTTTGCGCTCCGAGAGCGTGCGGGTAAGGAATTCGCGGTAATTTCCTTCCATGAGCGAATTCGCGAGCGGGGAGTTTGGCGAATAGGTCTGCACGATGGCTTCGTCCGCGTTTTTCGCGGCGTAGCGCACGTGGGCGTAGACCTTTTCTTCGATATCGTATTCGCTGGCTACGAGTTCCGATTCGAGGCACGGGAACACGACGAGTTCGAAATGTCCGGGGTCGTTCTTATGGTAGAGGCTCGTCGAAAGTACGACTCCCGCTTCGGATACCGTGGCGCCTTCGGATTTGGTCTTTACCGCGTCGGAGTCGAGACGGGCGACTTCGGTATTCGGGAAGGCCCTGCGGATTTCCTCTTCGAACGCCTGGATGCCGATTCCGGAACCCTTCAAATGGACTCCTCCGCATTTCGGACAGTTCGACGGAACGCTTTCGCTATGGCCGCAATGGTGGCAGAGAAGGCGTTTTTCGGGCGATACGTGGAGCGCGAGCGCGAGGTCGCAACGCGGGCAGCCGAACGCGTACGAACAGTCTTGACACACGAAAGCGCGGTAAGCTCACCGGCGGTTGAAATACACGAGCACGCGACCCCTTTTTTCGAGCGTCGCCGCGGCCCGGTCGAAAAACTCCCGACTGACATAGGCCGAGAGCTTAGGGGAACGGGAGAGGTCGACGAGGGTGATCATGGCTATTCGAACTCGCTCTTGATGAATTCGGCGAACTGCTTCACGTCTTCGAAATTGTGGTAGATCGACGCGAAACGCACGTAGGCGACCTGGTCGATGTCCTTGAGTTTGCGGAGGATGTCCTTGCCGATACGCTTGGAGGTGATGCCCTTCTTGTTGGCGGCCCACTCGTTTTCGAGGTCGTTGAGCATGGTTTCGATCGCAGCGTGGTCGACGTTGCGCTTGTAGACGGCTTTCTGTACGCTGCGTTCAACTTTCGAACGGTCGTAGAGCTCGTCTTCGCCGGTACTCTTGGTAACGAGGAAATTCACGAATTCCATGCGTTCGAACGTCGTGAAACGGGATTCGCATTTTTCGCATTCGCGACGGCGGCGGATGGATTTTCCGTCTTCGGCGATGCGGGAGTCGATGACCTTGGTATCGAGGTTCTTACACTTCGGGCAGCGCATGGGGGAATTTGGTAGGGAATACGGCGTCGACGCCTGACTTTCGCGAGATTAGCGGATTCGCGGAGTTTGTAAAGCGCTGAAACGAAAGTGGAGCCGAACGGTTTGACGTTCGGCCCGGATTTCGTATATTCGAAACCGTCGTCGCTTTGAGAAAAGGAGAGAAACGCGATGGTTACGATTTTAGGAAAATCGAGAAGGATCGAAGACGAACCGCCTCCGCCCGAAGAGGGGCAAGGAGTTTCGGATCAGGTTCCTCCCCAAAAGGAAACGGTTTGTTGCCGGGATCCCCAGTGCAAGTCGCCGATACCGTGCTTCCGCCCGCGTTGCGACTACCCCGGAGCCGGTAACTGAACCTTTCCCACCCATGAAAAAGCCCGCTTTACGCGGGCTTTTCTTTTTTCTAATACGCTTTCTTTACGACCGTTCCGTCAAGATAGTAGGAGATGATCTGCGGATATTTCCATTCCATGTTGGTAGCGAAGTAGGTCGCTCCGATTCCGGAGATTCCTACGCCGTGGCCCTTGAGCGTATGGCCTACGCCTCCCGGATCCACGCCTCCCATGAGGTACGGCACGTCTTCGCAGACGGTGGTTTTCGAGAGGGTTCCGGCATCCACGCGTGCTTGGCAGTATTCTTTATAAGAGCGCACCCGGCCGTCGGATTCCGAGAAATACCACGGCTTGATGACCGTTCAAGAATACGTAATGGCTTCGCCGTTGGTTTCGTCGACGTATTTCGAGACGCTCGGCGACCGGAGTTCGTAGCCGTATCCGAGATATTTTTGGAAGACTTCGGGATCGTCGGAACCGTCGTACGGTTTGCCCGGAAACTTGCGGTTTTCTTTCTTCGAATAGAAGTACGCGTAGCTGCGCGCCGCCACGATGATGGTCTTCACTTTTTCCACGGGGTCGCCATTGCTGATTTCGGCCAATCCCCTGAGGTAGTCTTCGAGCGGGAGTTCGTTCACGAGGACGATTTTTCCGCCTTCGTTCAGGATTTCGATCTTTCCTCGGAAGAGGTTGTCGTTCATAGTTCCCGATTTGTCCCAAGAAGGCTTGCGGTCCCAGCTTTTCACGCGGAGCACGTCGGATTCGAAGAACGCCGATTTGCCCAGCTTCACGGTCTTTTTCTTTACGAGCGTTCCGATTTTCTTCTCGGAAAGGACGAGGTTGAGGTTCCCTCCGGCCGTCGCTTCGATTTTCAATCCGACGTTCTTGGCGAGCGTTCCGGAAATCGCGGAATTGCCGAATTTCGGAGCCCTCGAATACCCCTCGACCGTTACCGAATTCTGCGACGGGTACGAAAGGAGGATTCTGACAGTTGGTCCCTTGGAGAGCGCTTTCACCTGTGCCGATGCCGTTTGTGCGGCCTTGTTCGCGAGATAGACGGCGTATTTCGGATTTTCTACGGGCTTCAGTCCGAGCGAATACGTCGCCTCCTTTTTCAAGTCGGGGAGCATCGCGTAGAAGTTCTTTCCCGGACAGGACGTGTACCCCACGTCGCGGTGGCCGACGAGGTTGGGGGTTTCGTAGTCTTCGACTTCGCAAGTGGCATTTCCTTTGCACTCGCGGTGGGAATACGACGTTTTCGAGAAATCGATGCCGTATTTCTTCGAGAGCGACTGGAGGACGGTCTTGATTCCGGCTTCCTGATCGGCGTTCACGTTGTCGGCCTCGAAATTGCCGATGACGCTGACGCCTACCGTGGAACGGTTGTTCCAGGACGCATGGGCGCCCACGACGTAGTCGCCGCCGGCGCGTCATTCGTAGATCGTTCCGCGCTGTCCGACGACGAAGTTGTACCCGATGTCGCCCCAGCCGCGAGTAACCGCGTGGTAGCGGTACGTGGAACGGAGAAGCGAAGCGTCGTCGAGGTCCTTGAGATTGTTCTCGGCCGTGTGGTGGAGGACGACCTTTTCGACCTTTCGGGTCTTTTCGATCGGCCAGACGAGTTCGTGTCCGTTTTCGTTCTTGACTGTCTCCACGGAAAGATACTGGTCTTGGAAGGCGTTCGCGATATGGGCTTCTATTCGGGCCATCTTGTCCCTATAGGCCTGTGTTTCGGCGCTTACGCTCCCTTCGCCTTGGCTCGCCAATTTGTCGAAATACGGTTTCCAGGTCGCGGAATCCTTATACCGGAGTCCTTCGTCGGCGCCCCAGTCGGCACGACTCACGACGTTCAGTCCGCCGATGGCCGCGGAGACAACGGGGGCGGAAGCGATTTCGAATTTCAACGATTTGGAGCCGACGTCGGTGGTGATGATCTCGGTACCTTTCGGGAGCGGGGTCTTGGTAATGACGCGGTACGTCACCTTGCCCGCCTTGGGGAATACCGCGGGCGAAGTGAACGTCCGGCCGTCGATATTGACTTCGGCCCCTCCGTCTTCCACGTCGGCCAAACGGACCTCGGTACGGTCGCCGGCCTTGAAAACGGCGCGGACGTCGTCGGCTTTCGTTACCGCATACCCCTTCGGCAAAGCGAGCACGACGCTCGCTACGGCTTCTCCCGTGGCAATTTCCCCGACGGTCTCGTACCCCGAAACCACAGACGCGGTCACGATGCCGTTGGAAGCCGAAACGGCGAAGGCCGGACGGTTCTCGGGAACGACGGAAACGGACGATTCGGCATAATCGTAAGCGTCGCGCACCGAAACCGCCGGAACGACCGTCGAAAGGGGGGTCGCGGCGGCGACGAGCAAAAGGAACGAGGCTTTGATTTTCCGCATTTGCAAAAAGGTTGTCCGTGACTAAGATTGCGGCGTATTTTTAGAGACGCGCGAGGGATTTTCCCGGGCGTTTCCATTGTCTGCAATCGTATGGCTTTGCGCTCCGAAATCAAGGACTTCGTCCGCCGCGTGCTCCTTCTCGGAGTACTCCTTTCGTTCTTCGTGAACATCGCCTACACCTATTACCGTTCGGTTTCCACCGGGAACGAAGCATCTGCCAGCGGAAACGACGTCGCCTTCAAAAAGAAGGCGGTTCCGTACTTGGGCGATACTGCCGTCGCGCTTTCCCTCAACGTTGGGCTTTCCAAGAAATCCGAGCAGGACGCTCCGGTCCGCCTCTACGAAGACGTCATGCCCATCGCCGCCGCGCTTTCCGATAAGGGCGAAGGCCGCAAGAAGGTCATCTCGAGCAACATGGTCGCCGCGAGCGAATACCTCAACATCCTCAAGACCGACGTCAACAAGCTCCTCGACCAGTCTTCCGACCGCCAGGCTACGCTCGAAAGCTTCACCGACCAGCTCAAGTACCGCTACAAGTCGACCAATTCCTATCTCAGCACCCTTTCCGCCCAGCGCGCTGAACTCCAGCGGGCGGTAACGGATTCCACCGCCAAGATCGACGCGACCAAAGCCGCTCTCTCCGCGGCTTACAAGAACCTCGATTACGATAAAACCGAAGAGCTTCTCAGCCAATACCTCGAACTGAAAGATCGCGAAACCTACGCCCGTACCTATCTCGTTTTCGTCGATAAGTTCGCGGCCACGTTCTCGGCGCTCAATGCGTACAACAAGACCCTTCTCGATACGCTCATCAACAACCGCGAAGCGCTCATCAAGGACGTTACGGTCGTGCTTCCGGACAGCGGAACGGAACTTATGAAGAAGCTCTCCCTCATTAAGACCGAAGCCGAATTCAAGGCCCAGTAGCCAATCGTGAATTAACGCATCAGCAATTCCCGGAAACCGTCAAACGAAACGGCTTCCGGGAATTTGCACGTTAGGGGAGGATGTGGTTCAATGGTGACAAGACCAAATTTTTGTCGTCATGCGTATGAATTTCCGAATGCGGATTACCGATCTCTTCCGCTCGAAAAAGATCCGATCTACCTCCCTCGTCGCCGTCGCGGCGCTTTCTTGGGTCATGGGCTCCGGCATTCCGGAAGCGGTCATGACCGACGGGCAGGGTACCGTAGCCTCCGCCGTATGGGTGGAGAGCGCGTATGCGGCCGATGCGCCTGCCGCTGGCGCGGCTGCCAAGCCTGCCGCAGCCGATCAGAGCAAGGATTCCGCTACCGACGCATTGAAGGCCGTAAACGGCATCATCGAAGTCGTCATGATGCTTTTCCTCCCGGCAACCATTCTCGCGGGTTGGCTTCTTTCTCCGGACTGGACGTTCGGCGAAATTTTCGGACTCCGTCCTATCATCCACAACTTGTGGGTGCTCATCTCGAACATCGTATACGTCATTTTCGCCTTCCTGCTCATTGCGATGGCGTTCATGAACATTTTCGGGCAGGGCGGCGACCATTATGCTATGAAGAAGGCCTTGCCGCGCTTCATTACCGGCATCCTCATCGTTCCGTTCACTTGGTTCGCGGTAAGCGGAATCCTTTCCGTTACCAACCTTCTTACCGCGTCGATACTCCGCCTTCCGGCCGACATGCTCGATCAGACGACCACTGCCGACGGAAAGAAGGCGGAAATGTCGTTCACCATGCCGGACGCTTGCGAACTGAAATTCGACAAGCTTGCGAAGGGGGCTTCGAAGTCCGTAGAAAAGGGAAGCGGTGACGGCGGAGGTTCCGTCACCGGGAAATTCTTTTCCTGTGGAGACAAGACCCATCAGCTCACGTTCAAAGACGCCCTCGCTTCCGATACCGGAGCGTACGGCATCCTCAATATCTACGCCTACGGAATCTTCCAGGTTCAGGAATTCAAGAAGATCGACTCAGTCAACATCAAGGGCGTATCCTCGGTGGTGGACATGGTCATCAATCTCGGACTCTGGCTGATTTTCCTCGTAGTGTACGCATTGCTCGTTCTCGCTTTGACGTTCGCGCTCTTCACGAGGGCGTTCTACCTGTGGCTCATCGCCATTTTCTCGCCGCTCTTCGGGCTTTTCTACTATCTCGAAGGCAAGGGCGGATTCGCGGAAGACTTGAAAAAGAAGCTCAGCTTCTCCGTTTTCATCTCTTTGGCGATGGTTCCGGTATACGTTTCTGCGGCGCTCGGTTTCGGTCTCTTGTTCATCAAGATGGCGGAAGACACGACCATCAAGACGGAAAACAGCACGTTCTTCAACCAGGGTTCCGAGTCCAAGCCGTGAGACGATTCGAAATTCGTCATCGGCCCCAAGGGGGACAAGGCAACGACCATCACCGTCAAGGGTATGCCGGTCGGCGCAAGCGAATCCGCTGCCACTGCCGGTGCGGTAGGGGAGGGGGCCGTCAAGCTCGGCGCTTCCGCAATTGGCCGCATCATCGTCGGAATCCTTGCGGTCGTAGTGCTTTGGATGTCGGTCATGGCCGCGCTCAATTCCAGCGAAATCACCAAGACCGCCGTCGAGCCGGTTATGAAGTTCGGTACCGACATGGGCAAACTCATGGCGAGCGCTCCGAAATACATCCCGCTCCATACTACGAAGGACGGACACAAGCTCACTATGTCCTGACTCTGAGGAATGGCAGGAAACATATCTTCCTCCATTCAGAACGCCGCGAACAAGTGAGGCCTTGAAATGGGTACGAAGATCGGCCAAAGCATCGCGGACAAGATGGGCATGGGAATGAGCGAGGTCGCGAGCGAAATCGTGAAGTTCAAGAACCAGGCGAAAACCCTTGCGGACGACGCGAAAACGCAGGGATCCGACTTTACCGAAATGCTCAAGCGCGTTCCGTCGTTGACTACGATCTCCCAGGACCGCCAAGTCGCGAACGAAATCTCCGAACGCGTCTGAAGCTATACGCAGATCAAGGACGAAAAGCTGCGCAAAGAAATCCAGGAAAAGATCAATTCCGGAAACGAAGGCAAAATCGCGGAAGCGTTCCATCAGATCGAGAAGGCTCTCGGTGAAGCGAACGTTTGAGGCGGACACACCTTCAGCGGAGATACGAGCGATACCGACAAGTTCATCAAGGGCAACTACCAGGGTTCGAAGACCGCAGGGAAGCCGTCGTCCACGGCAACGACCGTTACCGTTGGAAACAACGTAAGCGTTACCGTTGATACGAATACCGTGAACGTTCCGGGAGTCGCTTCCTTCCAGTCCGGCGCCGTCAACGAGAAGGCGTTCGGCGACGCGCTCGGTTCCATGGACGCTGCTGATAAGAAAAAAATCATCGATGCCGTTAAACAGAAGAATCCTGATTTCTTTAAGAAATAAGATTCGGCACTCGTTCGAAAGCCGCCCCTTTCCCGGGGCGGTTTTCTTTTTTTCAAAACGCGGGTATCTTGGGCGGGCTTTACCGTCCGGAACATGCCGGAGCGAACGAAATTTTCCATGGATTCCAATACCGAAGCTTTCCTCCAAACACTCAAAGCCCGAAATTCCGCGGCGAACGTGCCCTCGATTTCGCGGGAGACGGGAAATCTCCTGTCCGGTCTCGTAACCGAATTCGGCACCGCCAGCCTTCTCGAGCTCGGCACCGCGCACGGGTATTCGACCGTCACTCTCGCCTCGGCCATGTGGGACGTGTACGAGAAAAACATTCCGAACGTCCGGGAAGACCATCCGGAACCGAGCCTCATAACCGTGGATTTTTCGAAGCCTTCCTACGAAGCCGCCGTCGCCAACGTGGAGGAAGCCGGATTTTCCCCGATGGTCGAACACGTGTTCGCCGACGCTCTCGCGTACGTTCCCACCCTCGCGGGACGACGCTTCGACGCGGTCTTTCTCGATGCCGAAAAGCGCTCTACCGCGAAACTGTTCTCCCTTACTTGGCCGCTCGTGAAAGAGGGGGGATGGATGGTGGTCGACGACGTCGTGAAATTCAAAAACAAGATGGAGGATTTTTACGCCCTCATCGCGCAGTCCGGAATTCCGTACGAAATCGTAATGACCGATCCGGACGACGGGGTCATGGTTTTCCGCAAGGGGTAACCCTCCGGTCTTTACAATCCGCCGCCCATCGTTATGTTGGACGGAAACGGCGGCAAGCGACTGCCACTTTTCTCCCCTCGGAACCCATGTTCGGAAAAGCCCTCTCTTGGCTGAAGGGGAAGAATGACGCCCCATCAGCCCTGCGCAAGAATCCGGTAGCCGAATTGGCGGAGTCGGTGGTTTCGAAGGTTTCCGGAATCGTTTCCGGCATTTTTTCCCGATCGCGCGGAGATTCGGTGGCGCAATCCGAAAAAGCCGAAGTTCCCGTCGATTCCAAAACGTGGAAGAACCGCTTCTACGGAAAAATCGCCGAATTGAAAAAACTGGATTCCGCGCGCTTCACGCAGGCGAGCTGGTCGAGGTTTTGGAGCGAGATCGTTCGCATCGAGGCGGATTTCGATTCAGGGGCGGGGGCCGATCCTGCCGTCTGGCTCGTTTCTTTCCGCGACGCGGTAGGTCTTCTCGTCGAAACCGGCGAACTCCGAGACCTTTTGAAAAAAGCCCAGGAAGAAACCGAACTCGCCGATCTCACCGACGGCTTCGACAGGCTCGGGTATTACCGCGTTTATGCCCTCGCCGACGCCGTGCTTTCTGATGTCGACGCGAGCAGGGAACATATCGAAACCGCTTCCGCGATGCTCCGCCGCGAATTTTCCAAGCTTGAACTCCATCCCCGCGTGATTCGAACCCGCGAGCTCCGCGCTTCGTTCGAAGAATTCCGCGAAAGCATCGATTCCCTGGATTTGAGGGATTATGCCATCGACGGCTTGAAATCGCTCTCCGTAAAGTACCGGGCAGTCATCGAAGCCACCAAGGACCATTCCGACGCCCGGGTGTACGACGACGCGGTTTCGGACCTTTTCAAGTCGGTATCGTCGCTCGTTCCGTTGAAGTGACTTAGGGAAGCTTCTGGCGAGTTTTCAGAATTTCTCGAATCCCATCCGCATCTCCGCAAACGCTGGAATTTATCGTATTTTTCGGAACTTTCGGCGCTTGCCAAAGACCTTCTTCGCGATAAGGGTGTTTCGAAAAGACATGTGGACACCGTCGTTTCCACTTTGAAGAAATCCCTCACCGAACTCGTCGCCATCCGCGATTCGTCGAACGAGCTCCATTCCCTGGTGACGGATGTTTCCGCCTTGGATTCCGGAAAATTTTCCAAAGGATCCTGGAAGGGGGTGGAAAATTTCCTGGACGCCGTGTCTTCGGCTTCCGAAGCCTCGGAAATCCCCCGGCTCGTAAAAATGGGGAAGCTCGCCGTTTCCAAACTCGTCGACCTTTCCCGATTAAGAAACGCCCTCCTGCAGGCCGATTCCGTCTTGAAAAGGAACGGCGGTCAGATTCGGAATTCATGGAACGGGAATGAGGCGCTTTCTCGGATGGAAATCGCCTGCGAACTGCTCGAGAAGGACTCCCCGAGCCGGATGAAGGTCGAATTCGTCGCCTCCGTACTCGAATCGTACGTTCTCGGCGCCGCTCCGCACGCCAGCGTCGACTCGCTTGCTACGAAGTTCAGGCGCATGGTTTCGTCAGTTATCGGAGACAGGGTGTATTGACAAATATAGAATCGTCTTTATAAGATTTTCAGGCGAATTTTAAAAAGGAGGATGCGCCATGTCGGGAAGCGATGAGACGGGACGAGAGTTCGACGAATGCGAAGCACAATGCCTTCGAAATGCCGAGACCGTCCGGAATTCTCCGGAATTCCGGAAAATCTTCAAGGACTTGGCCGCATTCGCTGAGACGATGAATGCCGAACGGGGGATTCCCGCTTGGCTCGTGCAAGGAGTGTTCAACGACGAAATGCGTACGTCCCGGTTCTACCAAATGGCCGTGGACAGCCTGAACGGCGCGTGAAGCCGTTTTCCGACAAACCGGCCGAATCCCAGCGATTCGGCTTTTTCTTGCCTTGATTCCGAGGATTTTTGCCTATAATTCGCGAGTATTCCCGGATTTCGAACGGTTTTCGGACCGTTTTTCGATTTTTCGGACTTCATCATTCCCGCTCCCATGATCGATATCAAGATTCTCCGTTCGAACCCCGAAATCGTCGCCAAAGCCGTGCACGACAAGTGCGCCAAGGTCGACCTCGAACTCGCCCTCAAACTCGACGCGGAACGCGTCTCGCTCCGCCGCGCGGTAGACGACCTCCGTGCCGAACGCAACCGCATTTCCGATTCCATGAAGGGTGGAAAACCGGATCCGGAACTCATCGCCAAATCCAAAGCCATCAAGGAGGAACTCGCCGTCGACGAAGAACGTCTCGAAACCGTCGAGACCGAATTCATGGCGATCTACAAGAAGATTCCCAACATCCCCACCGCCGACACCCCGGTAGGCCTTACCGAAGACGAAAACGTGGTCGTCCGCGTTTGGGGCGAACCCACCAAATTCTCGTTCGAACCCAAGAACCACGCGCAAATCGCGGAAGTTCGCGGATGGATCGACAAGGAGCGCGCTTCCAACGTCGCCGGTTCCCGTTTCGCGTACCTCAAGGGCGAACTCGTCCGTCTCCAGTTCGCGCTCGTGAATTGGGTAATGGATTCCCTCGGCGACGAAGCCGTCATCGCGGCCATCGTCAAAGAACACGGACTGCGGGTTTCGACCAAGCCGTTCACTCCGGTGCTTCCGCCGTTCATGATCAAGACCGCTCCGTACGACGCGATGGACCGTCTCGAACCGCGCGAAGACCGCTACAAGATCGAAGGCGAAGACCTTTGGCTCCAGGGTTCTGCGGAACATGTCCTCGGTTCGATGCACGCGAACGAAATCTTCGAAGAAGCCGCCATGCCGGTGCGTTACCTCGGGTACGCCACGAGCTTCCGCGGCGAAGCCGGAACCTACGGCAAGGACATGGAAGGCATAATCCGCATGCACCAGTTCGACAAGATGGAAATGGAAAGCTTTTCCACCGCCGAAACTTCCCACGACGAGCACCTTCTTTTCTCGGGAATCCAGGAATGGCTCATGCAGAACCTCGAGCTCCCGTACCAGAAGCTTCAGAAGTGCACCTTCGACATCGGAAAACCGAACGCTAAGGGATCCGATATCGAAGCGTGGCTTCCGGGTCAGGGCAAGTACCGCGAAACCCACACCGCGGACTACATGACCGACTACCAGTCCCGCCGTCTCCAGACCCGCGTACGCCGCGCCGACGGATCGCTCGAACTCATCCATACGAACGACGCGACCGCGTTCGCTTGCGGACGCGCGCTCGTCGCCATCATGGAAAACTACCAGAACGAAGACTGCACGATCCGCGTTCCGAAGGTTCTTCAGCCGTACCTCGGCGGAAAGACCGTCCTCTAGCCCCATTCGGCGCCGGTTTTCGAACCGGCGCCTTTTTTCGAATTTCCCGATAATTTTCGATACGACCGCACTATGGAAAAACTCACCGTACTCGTCATGGCCGCCGGAATGGGCAGCCGGTTCGGAGGACTCAAACAGATGGAGGCCATGGACGACGAAGGCAACACCCTTCTCGAATATTCCGTCCGCAACGCGATGGAGACAGGATTTTCGCGCGTAGTCTTCGTCATTCGCCGCGATTTTGAATCACTCTTCAAAGAAAAAGTGGGAAGCAAATACGAAGGCAAAATCGAAGTCGCCTACGCGTTTCAAGATTTGGACGATTTGCCCGAAGGCATTTCACTTCCCGAAGGGCGTTCCAAGCCGTGGGGAACCGGACATGCCGTCCGCGCCGCGCGCCATCTCCTGAACGGACCGTTCGCCGTCATAAATGCCGACGATTACTACGGAAAAGACGGATTCGTCCGCCTTGCCGAACAGTTCGCGAAAAAGAGGGAAGAGGTTCCCGAATACGTCCTCGTATGTTTCGGATTGGCCTCGACGCTTTCCGAAGCGGGAACGGTTTCGCGCGGCGTATGCTTCGCGGACGCTGAGGGGTATCTCGACCGCATCGTAGAATGCGGGGGAATTTCACTCCTTCCGAACGGCAACGTCGGAAATCCCGAAGCCGGCACCGAGTTCGCCCCCGATACGCTCGTATCGGTCAATTTTTTCGGTTTCGACGAACGGTTTCTGCCCATGCTCGAAGGAAAGTTCGAGGAATTCTTCCGCGAATCGGACGCGCTCTCTCGCGAGTTCTTCCTTCCCAAAGCCATGAGCGACCTCTCGAACGAAGGAGAAATCCGCGTCCGCGTAGTCGCGTCGAAGGACCCGTGGTTCGGCATGACGTACCGCGAAGATTTGCCCAGCGTCAAACGGATGCTGGAATCGATCCACGGATAGCGCGCCGTTTGCTTTCCCGGACGGATTCCGGTATACTGTGAAAAACACGTTTCTTTCGATATGTTCCTCCTCTCGACCGCCTCGCTTAAGGGCTACGGCCTCCATAAGATTTTCAAAATCGCGAAAGAAGCCGGGTTCGACGGCGTCTGTCTCGATCTCGATCCGACCAATTTCGATACCGAAAATGCCGAATACGTGAAGGAACTTTCCGATTCCGTCGGGGTTCCGGTCGTTTCCGTGACCGCGTACGAACGCAAGATGGACGACGAAACCGTCGACGCCGTAGCCAAGCTCGCCAAGACCGTCGGTGCGAAAACCATCAACTTCTACCCGCCGCACCGTCTCGACAAGGACGGCACTTGGTTCAACCAGCACATCCCGAAGGTCGCCAAGGACTACCCGGAAATCCTCTTCTCGATCATCAACGTCGAGCCCAAGACGTTCCTCTTCTTCATTCCGGAATATAAGGACGCGACCCTCTCTTCCGTAAAGAAACTCACCGGCAAGACTTCGTTCCACGTTTCCAACGTCGATCCGGAATCGGGCGTGGACCTCATGAAGACGTTCGCTATGCTTGGCAACACCATCTGCAACGTCCTTCTTTCCGACCGTTCCGGCAATAGGGAAGACCTCCTTCCCGGCCGCGGCGACGCTCCGCTCGAAAGTTTGCTCATCAAGCTCCGCGACGCCGGATACAAGGGCGATTTCACTCTCAAGGTCTCTCCCAAGGAACTCTCCGTCGGCGACGATACGGCAGTTCAGAAGAAGCTCGCGCAGGGCAAAGCGTACTTCGCCAAGCACTATCCTGCGAAATAGGACGAAACGAAAATAAAACGCCCCAGAAACGGGGGCGTTTTATTTTTGCATGGATACGGCCGGCGAGTCCGTCCGAAATCCGACTATTTGACGAAATAACTGAGACGGGTCGTGCTTGTTCCGGCATTGTCGCAACTGCCGTATTTGTATCCGCTCCCCCCGGCCGAATTGTATTCGTACACGTAGTGGCGGAGACAGCTCGAATTCAACATCATGTAGCTCGTCGTATTGTGGTGGTCGAACCCCCCGGAATCGGTGACTCCGAAGACTCATCCGGTAGCCACTCCGACGGGAGACCATCCGAAACATTTCGAAGTGGCTCCGTCCATACTGTCGGCGGTGGTGGTTCAGCAGATTTTTTCGTACGTAGTCGTTGCCGTAAAGGGGAGTTTTTTACCAGTCCAAACGAATTTGTTCGCACCGTAGAGAATCATGGTGTCGGTCGCGGCATTCGACAACGCGGCCTTTTTCGCCATCGTGAGCGAATAGGCGGGGCTGCTCGCGTTCGTTCCCGAATCGGCATCCACGTTGAATCGCGTACCGTTGTTCGACGAGAAAACCATCGTCCATCCGCCTCCGTTCGAAGTCATGTCGCAATAAGCGTTGAACGCCACGGCTCCGCCAATGCCGTCCGGATCGATCGAATACGTACCGTCTGCGCTTGTCGGAAAAGCGGTCTTGATCGCGAGGCACGAGTTCGGAACGCACGTTCCTCAAATGTTGGCGTAGTTCGCGGCACACGTCACGGCCACCGGCATGGAATTTCACGAAACCGTTCCGTCGACGAGCGCGCCGGTGGAAACGGAAGATTTCGGATCCTTCACGAGACCGGAAACGGAGCCGGACGATGCCGGATAATTACCCGATACCGTGACGACGCCGGTCGCGGGGGATATTCCCGCGACCTGAAAGTACGAGAGACTGCGCGCCCTGCCGTTCTGCGTTTGAGTGAATTCGGCCGCCCCTACCGAAAGGTATTTCGAATCGTATGCCGCGAGCGCTTCCCGAAGGGTTTCCCCCAGCGCCGAAACCTTGAACTTCTCGGGGTTCATCTTCAGCTTCGCGTAGTCGGGATTTCCGGCCGAATAGTTCGTGCCCGAAACGTTCCAGTCTCATCCCGTGAGCGCGGTCTGGTTCCCGTCGACGTAGACGAAAGCTCCCGAGAGCGCGGCTCCCGTGTCGTGCACCACGTAGTACCTCGGGGAATTGTTCGTCAAAGCGGACTCCGACGAAATCGCCGTCTGTACCGAGCGCACGTTCGCCTTGATGGCGGAATCCTTGGCGTCCTGCGAATACCCCGAAAGGGCCAGAAACCCGATGGTCGCCAGAATCGCGAGAATCGTGATGACGACGATGAGTTCGACGAGGGTGAAAGCCTTGGTGATTCGAGTTTTTTTCAGGGTTCGGAGATTCATTTTTACGAAGGATTAACTTTTGTGCAATCCTATCGTTTCCTGTTTGGAATTCAATTCAAAAAAGGGCTCGGCCTATGGTCGAACCCTTTTTCATCGTGTCGCGTTACGTTCGAATCTTAACTTCGGTAACGAATTCCGCGGCTTTTTCCACGAATTCCACGAGTTCCCGCATTTCGAAGGACGCTCAGCGGAAATTCGCGTCCAATACGTTCCCCGGCCGGTAATTCTGTAGGAAATACCTCCGCGCACCCCTGAGCGAGAGCGCGATTCTCGCTATGTCGTCGGCCGTATGTTCGCCTTTCGCGACCGTCGTCCGGAATTCGTGGTCGATGCCGGATTCGATGATGAGTCTCGCCGATTCCATCGTTTTTTCGAACGAAGCGCCTGAGCCGCAAAGCCCTTCGTATTTTGACGGGGACTGCTTCACGTCGACGGCGAAATAGTCTACGAGCCCTTCGGCGATGACTCGGCGTACCATGTCAGGTCGCGACCCGTTAGTGTCGAGTTTTACGAGAAATCCCCGGTTTTTGATTTCACGGAGGAATTCCGGCAGGTCGTTATGGATCGTAGGTTCTCCGCCGCACACGACGATGCCGTCGAGAAATCCCTTGCGCGAATCGAGGAATTTTAGGAAAACGCCCGCGGGAATGAAATCGTCCTTCATTTCGGCGAGACGTTCCGGAAGGACGAATTCGGGATTGTGACAGAAACGGCAGCGCATGTTGCAACCGCCGGTAAAGACGGTTGCCGCGGTTTTTCCCGGAAAATCCAGGAGCGTGAACTTGTCGACTCAGGAGAGGATCATGCTAGGCGGAGAATTCTTCTACGAACTTCGAGTTGGCGGTCTTGCATTCGTCGAAGTATTTGCGGGAGTAGAATTCGGACTTCTTTCCGTTGTTGAACTGGCTGACCGGGCGGTAGTACCCCATGACGCGGGTGTAGATTTCGCACTTGGTGCGCTTCACTTCCTGGCCGTTGGCATCGAAGAAGGTTTCGTTCATATTGACAATATTGTTATCGCTTATATAAATAATTCGTCCTTTTACGAAAGGAGTACGGACATGAACAATTTAGGGAAGGGCTTGGCCACTTGCGGAATTTGTCTTCTCGCGGGGGCGTCGCTGTTCGCACCTATTTCCGAAGACCTGAAATCCAACATTCTTATAGGCGCCGCAGTCTTCGGCGTCTTCGTGTGGTGGTAAGGTTCTCGGGAAACGAAGGAGGGCTTGCCCTCCTTTTTTCGTTCGTGCCCTACACCGCGCGGATCATTTCGAGCTTCTTTTCGTCCGCAGTGTACTTCTCGCGGGTTTCCACGTCGAACTCCACGCCGCCCGCGTAGCCGATTTCGGCGTCGCATTTGGGACAGTAGTCGTGTTCGCCGTTGACGTAGCCGTGCTTCGGGCAGACCGAGAACGTCGGGGTGACCGTGATGTACGGCATCTGGTAGTTCTCCATGACCTTGCGGACGAGGGTCTTGCAGGCTTGCGCGTCGGAAAGCCGTTCTCCCATGTAGAGGTGCAACACGGTTCCTCCGGTGTACTTGCACTGGAGCTTGTTCTGGTATTCGAGCGCTTCGAACGCGTCGTCGGTGAACCCTACCGGAAGCTGGGTCGAATTGGTGTAGTACGGGTTTTCCGGAGTTCCGGATTGGATGATTCCCGGGAGCTGTTTCTTATCTTCGCGGGCGAAACGGTAGGTCGTGCCTTCGGCCGGAGTCGCTTCGAGGTTGTACATGTTGCCGGTTTCCTCCTGGTATTCCTTGAGGATATTGCGCATGTAATCGAGCGTTTCCATCGCGAAGCGTTCGCCGGCTTCGGTGGAGATGTCTTCTTTTCCGTCGGTGAAGTTGATGATGGCTTCGTTCATGCCGTTGAGGCCGATGGTCGAAAAGTGGTTGCGGAACGAACGGAGGTAGCGGTAGGTGTACGGGTAGAGTCCGCGGTCGAGCCACTGCGAGAGGACCTTTCGTTTGATTTCGAGCGACGCCTTAGCCAAGTCCATGAGGTGTTTCACGTGGCGGCGGAACGCGGCCTCGTCACCCTTGGTGAGATACCCGATGCGGGCCATGTTGAGCGTGACGACGCCGATGGATCCCGTCATTTCGGCAGAGCCGAAGAGTCCGTTTCCGCGTTTGAGGAGTTCGCGCAGGTCGAGTTGGAGGCGGCAGCACATCGAGCGTACCGCGCCCGGCTTGTAGGCTTCGTCGTTCGGTACCGTAGAGTGCGTACCGTCGGCGTTTTTCACGCGCTTGTACTGCGAACCTACGAAATTCTGGAAGTAGGGGAGTCCGTATTTCGCGGTGACGGCGAAGAGCGAATCGATGTCCTTGTCGTCCCACGGGAAATCTTCCGTGATGTTGTACGTGGGAATCGGGAAGGTGAACGCGCGTCCGCGGTAGTCTCCGGCGGCGTAGACTTCGAGGAGCGCCCGGTTGACCATGGCACGTTCGGCGTCGAGTTCGCCGTACTTCTTCACGTATTCGCCGGATTCGTATCCGCCCAAGTGGAGCCCCTTTTCCTTGAGGTCGTCCGGACAGGTCCAGTCGAGGGTGATGTTGGTGAACGGCGTCTGGGTTCCCCAGCGGGAGGGGACGTTGAGGCCGAACACGAAGTTCTGCATCTGCTGGAGGACGTACGAATACGTCTTGTCTTCCACGTACTTTTTGAGCGCTTCCTCCGATTCGAACGAAAGTCCGAATTTCGTAATGTCCGAACGGATT
Organism: uncultured Candidatus Peribacteria bacterium; assembly: GCA_964482035.1. GTDB lineage: Bacteria > Patescibacteriota > Gracilibacteria > BD1-5 > UBA2023 > JANJWP01. Next base: position 55,875 of record CAYZVC010000001.1, read on the forward strand.
TCTTCCGCGTGCTTGTGGACGAAAGGGGAGAGGTAGGTGTCGAAGCTCGAGAAAGCCTGCGCTCCGGCCCATTCGTTCTGGAGCGTGCCGAGGAAGTTGATCATCTGGTTGATGGCGGCCTGCAGGTTGCGCGGCGGCGCCGATTCGATTCGGTTGGGCATGCCGTTGAAGCCTTCTTCGAGAAGCTGGCGCAGCGACCACCCCGCGCAGTATCCCGAGAACATGTCGAGGTCGTGGATGTGGTATTCGCCGTTGCGGTGCGCTTCCCCGATTTCTGCCGGGTAGATGTGCGAGAGCCAGTAGTTGGCCGTGATCTTCCCGGAAGTGTTGAGGATGAGTCCGCCGAGCGAGTATCCGGAATTGGCGTTCGCGTTGACTCGCCAGTCGGTACGGTCGAGGTATTCGTCCATGGTTTTGCCGACTTCCACGACGACTTGGCGGTCGTTGCGGGCTTCGGTACGTTTTTCACGGTAGAGGATGTACGCCTTGGCGACTTCGTCGTGCCCCTCCTTGATGAGGATCTTCTCGACGCAGTCCTGGACGGTTTCGACATCGGGGATGCTGCCGCCGGCGACGCTTTCTGCGAGGCCCACGACCTTGTCGGTCATTTCGACGACGCGGGAAAAATCGTCTCCGCCCACCGCTTCGATCGCCGATTTCACGGCGTTTTCGATCTTGGAACGTTCGAAGGTGACGATCGCTCAATTTCGCTTCCGGATCTTATAGATGGCCATACGGGAATATGTTCCGTAAACTATTAAGTATAGACACAATATATAGTGTTTATAGATTCTACGGCACAATATATCGTGTTCGACGTAGAACTTGAGACACAATATATAGTTTCGTAATAAAACAAATAATTTGTTCAAAAAAGTCCGAAAACGTCTCGGGCAAGCCAAAAACGGGGGAGGCGAAACGTCGAAAATATTGATTCGCGCACCGAATGACGTATATTCGGGGAATATTCCGGTCTTTGCCGGACCTTTTTCAAAAGCGGTAGGCGCAATGAACCTCTCCAAGCTCTTCGGATCGAAATCACGCACGAAGATTCTCGAGAAATTCGTCATCGAAAACGTCTCGGGAAATTCCAAGGCGGGTTTTTTCATCCGCGAACTTTGCCGCGACCTCGACGAACAGATCAATTCGGTCCGCCGCGAACTCATGAACCTCGAAGAGCTCGGCATCCTGCGTTCCCGCGAAGAAAACAAGAAAAAGTTCTACTATCTCGACAAGCACTGTCCGATTTTCGACGAAATCGTGAACATCTTCCTGAAAACGTACGATCCCATCGGTCCCATCGAAGAATTCTTCAAAGGCCGTAAGAACGTATCGCTCGTCACGGTTTCCGAGGGGCTCAAAGACCTTCTCGCCGGTCCTTCCAACCGCATCGTCGACGTGTTCGTCCTGGGCGAGCTCGACCGAATCGAATTCAACAACTTCCTGGAGAAGGCGTTCTTCGGTCGAAAAATCAAGTACGCCGTCATGAGTCAGGAGGACTTCGAGTCCCGCCTCGAATACAACGACAAGCTCATCCTTTCCATCCTTTCCCAGAAGGACATCCGCTTCCTGCGTGACAAAATCGGGGTCAAAGACCTTCTCGCCCAACGGGCGGCGATGGAAGGAAGGTAGGAAGTCCCGCGTGCGGTCTCATAAAACCGATTTGCATAGCGGACCACTTCCCATATAATCCGTCGGTCCACATTTTTAGTCGTCGTTTTTTTAGACCACAATGGAAAAGCTCGCTCTCAATTCCGCGATCCGCGACCTCGCCGCGAAGCCTTCCGACATCCGCGCCAAGAAATTGGTTCCGGCAGTCGTATACGGCCACAACGTCGCTCCGATCCACATCACCGTAGGAAACTCGGATTTCCTCCGCCTTTTCCGCAAGTCGGGAATGACCCACATCATCGAACTCAACATCGATGGCAAGAACCACAGCGTTCTCGCTCACGAAGTTCAGAAGCACCCGGTTACCGGCGATTTCCTCCACATCGACTTCTTCGCAGTCAACGCCAAGGAAAAGATCCACGTCGCCATCCCGGTCAAACTCGTCGGCAAGTCCCCGGCAGCTCTCTCCGAAGGCGCTCTCATCGACATCAACCTCCACACCATCGACGTTAAGGCTCTCGCCGCAGACCTCGTTGACGAAATCGAAGTCAGCATCGAAACCCTCGTCCACGTCGGTGACGTCGTGCACGTTTCCGAAATCATCGGCAACTACAAGAAGCTCGAAATCCTTTCCCCGGCAACCGACGCCATCGTCGTAGCCCACGCTCCGAAGCCGAACCGCGACGCGGCCGAAGAAGAAGCTTCCGCAGCAGCAGCGTCCGCAGCTTCCACCGCAGCGGCTTCCGCAGCAGCAGCGGCGTAATCTCCACAAACCCAAATCCATGCTCGTCAAACTCGTAGGCTCCGGCCAAGAGCTCGAGAATCTCGAAAAGTCCGTGTCTTCCGCTCTCGCGGGGCTCGGACTTTCCGATTTCGTAAAGGTTGAATCGACCGATGACGCGGCCTACAAGGCCGAACTCGGCATCGAGGCTAACCCGGCTCTCTGTATCGAAGAAGACTCGATCGACTTCAAAGACATGATTTTCGAAGGAACCGTTCCGGATCAGGCCGAACTCTCCTCGATGTTCGCTTCCATTTTCGGAGGCGGAGAAAGCGAAGGCGGATGTTCCACCGGCGATTCTTGCGGATCGGGAGGTTGCGGCACTTGCTCTTCCCACTAATCCGAAGAAAATACGAAACCCGTAAGCCCTTCCCTTGATTTTCTGGGGAAGGGCTTATAATTTCAGTCGGCCCGATTCCGGGCCGTGGAAAATATTACTCATCCCCAGTATGGCCGCACTCGCAAAACGCCTGTTCCTCTTTCTTTCGATGAACCTCGCCGTGGTTCTCGTGTTCACTGCCGTGTCGTTCGTAATCGAGCGGTACTTCGGTATCCGAATTTCTTCCTCCGCAGGCGGATACGGCCCGTTGGCGCTCATGGCCATAGCGTACGGATTCATCGGTTCGTTCGTCAGTCTCTGGATGTCCAAGTGGATGGCGAAGAGCGCGTACGGAATCGAAATCCTTTCCGAGTCGCGCCTCATGGATTACGCTCCTAAGGAACAGCTCGTATACGCCACCGTGGCCCGTATCGCCAAAGAACACGGCATCCAGGTGCCGGAAGTGGGCGTGTACCAGTCTTCCGATCCTAACGCGTTCGCTACCGGAGCTTCCAAAAACTCTTCCCTCGTGGCGGTTTCTTCCGGGCTCCTCGAATCGATGAGCGCCCCGGAAATCGAAGGCGTAGTGGCACACGAAATGGCCCACGTGCTGAACGGAGACATGGTGACCATGGCATTGCTCCAGGGCGTCATCAACGCGTTCGTCATCTTTGCGGCCCGCGTAATCGGCGGAATTGTCGATTCTGCCCTCCGGTCCAACAACTCCGAAGAATCCGAAAGTTCCGGGCCGGGGCTCGCGTACTACGCGATAGTATTCGTTCTGGAAATGGTTTTCTCCATCCTCGCGAGCACGATTCTCATGTGGTTCTCCCGCCACCGCGAATTCCGCGCTGACGAAGGGGCATCCAAGTACATGGGCAAAGAGAAGATGATCGCCGCGCTCAAACGTTTGCAATCCATGACCGAGCGTACCGAAACCTTCGACGACTGACGTCTCGCGACTATGAAAATCGCGTCCAAGACGTCGTTCATGGAACTCTTCTCGTCGCACCCGCCGCTCGAAAAACGCATCGCGAACTTGGAGTCGAAGTTCACTTTCTAAAACGCCCGTACGTAAACAAAGATATCCGGACGAAAACCTGTCAGTTCTGAATGGTTTTCTTACCGGATATCTTTGTTTGGACCGTAACGGTGTCGGTAAGCGAAGCATTCGGAACCGACAGCTTCGCGTCCGGTACCGTTACGGCCACCCGAGCCCTAGTTATTCATGGAGAGCTTCGTGGAGATGACGTTGAAGAGCATGCCGAAGACGACCATGCCGTAGACCGTATTGATGCCCATGGCGACACGCTGGAGAGCCGTCTGCGGGCTCGCGTCGATACCGAGGCCGGAGATGGTGACGAGCGAGTTGAAGAGATAGCTCGAATAGTCGGTCAGGCTGCCGATCATGCGGACGTCTTCCGGCGCGAAGTAGTCGGCCAACCAATAGACGCTACCGAAGAGGAGGATCGAGAGCAGGCACGTCATGGCAAGGCGTCCGAAGCTCGTTCCGTAGGCGGAAATGCTACGGAAAAACGTGAAGCCGAACCAGGCGCCGAACTTGCGTTCGAAGAAGAAGTGGATCTTGCGGATGTCCATGCGCACGACGTAGAGTTCGAGTACGCGTTCGGACATGGAGAGGTCCTTATAGGCGCGTTCGAGGAAGTGCACGTAGTATTCGCATAGGAAGAGGAACGCGCGCATCTGGTTGACGCGGACCTTGTTGTCGAGGATGCGGAGGCGGAATTCCACCGAGCTCACGAGCTTGCGGAACTGGTCGAAGAATCCCGTCTTTCCGGCTTCGCGGAAAAACTCGTTCATCGTGGGGACGCGGGTCACCAAATGGAGCTGGCTTTCCATTTCGTCGACGAAGAGCCGGAAGAGCCGGCGCATTTCCGGCGTTTCGACCGGGAAGAGGCGGGTCTTGGTAACGATGGCGTAGAATATCGCGGCGAGACGGCGTTCGGTTCCTTTTTCAGCCTGGTTGAGCTCGCCTTTGAGAAAGAGGTCGACTTGGCCGAGCATCTTACGCGTATCCGGGTCTTCTCAGAGAACGAAGTGGCGTATGCTCGAAAGGGTCATCGTCTTGGTCTCGGGATCGAGGATCGATTGAATGCCCGAAAGCTCTTCGAGGCGTTCTTCCGCCGCTCCGGCCCAGTCATGGGCCTTCGGTAGGTCGGTATGTTTATCGGTATCGTTCTTCGCCATAATGGGGAATCCTTGGAAACTTTAGACATGGTACCTTAATTTCGCACCGGTTTCAACTTTCCCGCTTGCCAAAGCCGATTTCGTACGCACAAAAAAAGAAACCCCCGGGGAAGGGGGTTTCATCAGGCAACTTACGCGAATCAGAGAAGCAGGATGACGGCTGCGGCTAACAGGTAACCGAATACGTACAGCAGGGGGTAATCCCTGATCTTGTTTCCGACCGCGGCAGCCAAGACTACCATGGTGAACGCGCCGAAACCGATACCGAAAAGGTATTGTTCGGCATGCATGGCGTAGGCGCCTGCGAGCATGGAGGTATTGAGGGCGATGTCGTCCAGGCAGTTCGCGGCGAAGCCGAAGAACGCCCGCCCGAACATCTGGTACTTCATCCACCACGCTTCTTCGCCTTCTTCGCCTTCTTCGCCCTTCCAAAGCTTGTATCCCTCTTTAGCTGCGTAGAACAGCGGAACGAGGGCACTCCATTTCGCGTATTGAGCGTACGTGCTGAGTTCTTTTCCAGCATAGGATACCAGAAGGATCATGCACGTTACCGCGAGCAGGAGGCCGGCGATGGCGTAGGTGGAACGTCCGATTTTCTTGGCCGCGAGGAACGTGGCCGCGAAAATGAGCAGATCGTCGAACCCCGTTACGTACCAGTTTACCACCCCGTGGGCGGTAATCGGGAAATACGGAAAAATTCCCGTAACGAGAAGGATAATGACGAGGAGCGCTTTCTCGGCGCTCCCGAAACGGGATTTGCCGGAACTTGGTGGCATAAGGGCTCCTTGCTAAAAAGATTTGTATACGCGGGACGCGAGCGTCCGCTTTTTCGGTTATAGCTGGAAGTAGCCAATCCGTCAAGGCGACTATCGTGAAACTTCGGGCATAAAAAATCCGCTAGACGCGGATTTTTTTGATGACTTCGCCGTGCTTGAGGCATTTTTCGGTAACCATTTTCCCGGTAATTGCCGAGAGGATGGGGAGGATTGCGAGAAGGCGGAGCCATCCGGCCACGTCGATCGGTTCTGGGGTTTCGGCCTTTTGGGCGCCCGCGAGTTCGGAAGCGCTGAGAGTGCCGGATGCCGCGGGGACGGCCGGGGCCGAAACCGGGGTCGCAGTGATGGAAGATGCGAGGACGAAGAGGAAGATCGCGCCGCCGAGCTGGGCGAGGCGTACGGTCTTGCGCTTGGCTACGCACCATCCGAAGGCGGCTACGGCGCCCGGTACGAGCACGAGCGCGGCGAGCGCGTATTCGGCGTACGTGGCGTTCGGTTCGCCGAGTACGGAAGCGTAGGGGAGGGAATAGTCGGCGTTCGCGAGGACGAGGAGCGCGGCGAGAACGAGGCCGTATCCGGCGCGGATCGAACGGATGGTACGGTCCTTCGGGCGCTTCTGGATGAATTCGACGAATTTGAGCATGGACGTTTTGAAAATGGTTGCATGGTCCGGACGAGTTCGTCCGAACGGGTGGTTTTATACGCCAAACCCCCGTTTTTTCAAGCCGGATGCGCTTTCCTTTGCTTCCGGGGGGTGCTTGCGTATAATCCCGACGACTACCAGAAACCGTTCATGGCGAGAAAGAAAAAACAGAAATGACCCGTAATCGGGCAAGAACTCCGTAGCCTTTTCTTCGGAGGTTTTTTGCTCTTTTTGGCAGCGCTCGTCATGTTCGGCGACAAATCTTCGCTCGTTGGCGGAGCCCTTGAAGGCGCGCTCTCGCAACTGCTCGGCGTGCATTACCGAGAATTTTTCGTTCCCATCGTCGCGGCTATCGGCGGCATGATCGCCATCAACCGCCTTTCATGGAATTTCGCGAGGTTCTTCGGGCTCCTGCTGTTCTGGATTTCCGTCACTTCGCTTTCGGAAATGTGGAATCCTTCGGTATGGAACGGGCATCTCGATTTCTTCGATATTTTTAAAGACCTCTTCGGACGTTCCCCGGCGGTGATTTCCCTCGTGGTCATCTTCCTCGTTTCGCTCTACCTCACGCTCCGCATTTCGTACCGCAAGGTCATCTCGCATATCCATTCGAAACTTCCGTCGGTAGAATCGGTGAAGGCGGTCGCCAAGGAATTCCGCTCCGACGACAAACCTTCGAAGGACCCCAAGGTCGATAAGAAACTCAAGGCCGAATACGACGTCGAGCGCAAGAAGATCGAAAAGGAGCTCGAAGAAATCCGCAAGGAACGCGACCGTGAGAAGAGGTCCGTCGAAAAGCCCGAACCGTCGCAGCTTTCCATCGTCAACGCCCCGAAGCACATCCCCATCATCAAGAAGGAGCCCAAGAGCATCCTCGCGAACTTTTTCGGAAAGGAGGAAGGAGAAGGAGCCGAAGACGCGAAGTCCGCTCCCAAGACCGGCATCGCCGAGCTCGCCAAGCACGACGCTCCTAAGAAATCTTCCCCGGATTTCGGCACTTGGGAATTCCCGCCGACGTCCATTCTCAGCCACGTAGAACACAAGAACACTGTTTCGGAATCCGAAATCAAGGAGAAGTCGCTCATGATCAAGCAGACGCTCCTGCAGTTCGGCATCAGCGTCGAAATGGCGGGCCACAAGGCGGGACCGACGGTCGTACAGTACCGTCTCGATCCCAACGACGGCGTGCGCCTTTCGAAAATCGAAAACCTCAAGAAGGACCTCACTCTCGCGCTCAAGGCCAAGTCGATCCGTATCCAGGCGCCGATTCCGGGAGTCGGGCTCGTGGGTATAGAAGTTCCAAACGAGAAGCGCGACATGGTGGGAATCCGCGAAGTCCTCGAACACGGCAATTTCAAGAACCACAAATCCAAGCTCGCGTACGCCCTTGGAAAAGACATCAACGGCGATTTCGTCGTGGGCGACCTCACCAAGATGCCGCACCTCCTCATCGCGGGGCAGACCGGTTCCGGTAAGTCCGTCGGCATGAACGGCATCATCCTCTCGCTCCTCTACAAGAACTCGCCGTCCGACCTTCGCATGATCATGGTCGATCCCAAGCGCGTCGAACTCGGCGTCTACGACGGCATCCCGCACCTTCTGACCCCGGTCATCAGCGAATCCGACAAGGCATTGAACGCGCTCAAGTGGGCCGTGGCCGAAATGATCCGCCGCTACGACAACTTCAAGTCGGCGCGCGTCCGCAACATCGCCGAATTCAACGAGAAGGTCGAAAAGAAAAAGCGCGAACCGGTCATCGTCGTCATCATCGACGAACTTGCCGACTTCATGATGTCGGGCAATAAGAAAGAAATCGAAGCTGCCATCTGCCGCATCGCGCAGATGGGCCGCGCCGCCGGAATGCACTTGGTGGTCGCGACGCAGCGTCCGTCCGTCGACGTCATCACCGGTCTCATCAAGGCGAACATCCCGTCCCGCATAGCGTTTACGGTGGCGTCGCTCGTCGACTCCCGCACGGTTCTCGACCGCCAGGGCGCCGAAGACCTCCTCGGCATGGGTGACATGCTCTTCTCGCCGGTCGGATCGATGGCCCCCGAGCGCGTACAGGGCGTGTTCGTCAGTACCGAAGAAGTGGAATCCGTGGTCAACCGCATCAAGCTCACCATCGACCCGGAAATGCTCGAAGACCTCTACGACCCGTCGATCGTCGAAGGCGACCGCGGAAACAACGAGGGCGGTCTCGAGCGCAACGACGGAGGCATGGACGAAGATCCCAAGGTTCTCGAAGAAGCCATCGCGTTCGTCCGATCGCAGGGCAAGGCCTCCACGTCGATGCTCCAACGCCACATGCGCCTCGGCTACAGCCGCGCTGCGCGCGTCATGGACATTCTCGAACGTCTCGGAATCGTCGGTCCCGCCGACGGAAGCAAGCCGAGGGAAGTAATAGGATAAGCCCGTTCGGTTTTCCGTAGAGGGCCAGTCCTAAATGTAAATCAAAACCCCCTCGTGCGAGGGGGTTTTTCTTTTCGGCTCGAGACCGATCGCTTGCGCGACGGCCACGATGCCTACCGCGAGCCCATGAGCTCGTGGCGGTAGGATTGCTTCAGGACGACCGCGCCGGCCTTGCGGAGCATGTGGACGGCTTCGATATCCAGAGCGATGATCTGGCGGTTGCCAGGGGCGCTGGTATGGGGAATGAAGCGCGTATTCACGTCGCCCAAATCCATGATGTACTCCATGTGCCGCGGAATCCGCAGACGCGGAGTCTTGCTGATTTTGGCCAACACCCCCACTTTGACGGCAGTGGCGTCGAGCACGGGGAGCAACACGTGCGGCTTGGCGAAGTGTTCCCCGGGAACCGGATTCTCACGGTGGACGAACCAGACGCTCTTACGGCCTTTGTTCTTTTTCATGAAGCGTACCCTTTCTTCTTGGTGTCTCGGCAGGATTGCCGTTTCGAATTCTAATAAGAAAATAGGATTGTCAAATCCTGATTTATTGCGAAATGCCGCATTCTGGCGTACTATCCGCCAAATAAACCGATTCCCCATGGATTTTAAACCGAAATTCCTCGCGTGCGCGCTCGTAGCGCTCTCGCCCGTTCCGGCATTCGCCGCGGACTTTCCATCGTCCTGCTTCGTCGAGACGTCCGAATTCGCTCCCAAACAGCCCGGGAACGTTACGGTCGCCACCGATTGGCGGGACGATTTGTTTTTCGTACAGAACGGCGAAGCGTTGCCTTCCGTTACGAAAGACGTCGTACGCAACGCGGACGTTCCCGCGAAGCTCGCCAATCCGCCGGATTGGAACGGTGCGGTCTTTTCGAACCTTTCCGACGCCAGTTCCGACACGTACGTCGAAGTTCCGCCGTCGGTGCGGGCCGAAGGTCCCGCGTCGCTCGAGTTCGTATTCGATTCCGTCCAGCCGAGGGGGACTTTCCGACTCCTTTCGGATATCGTGGGAGGACAGCATTCGGTAGAGGTTTCTCCCGATGGGAAGACGTTTTTGGAAACTGACGAACGTACCGTTTCCAATTTCGACGCCAAGGCCGTGAAGCTCACGTTTCCTAAAGCGCCGGAACAGTCGTCCATTACGACCATCCGTTCGTTCAGATTCGTAAAAACGGCTAAAGACACCGTATTCGTAAAAATCGGATCGACCTCCCCCGTTTCCGCGTACCGCGGATACCGTTGCGACGAATCCGGGATTTCCGCTTTCCGTGCCGAACGCGACGTGAAATTCGCCGACGTCGGCAAACTCAAGCCTTCCGATAAGCCGATCGAACCGGTTTTCGTACCGAACCCGCATTTCGGGCAGGATTCCGACGGGGACGGGGTTTCCGACTCCCTCGACAATTGTCCGAACCTCGCGAACGCCACCCAATCCGACTGGAATTTCGACGGTAGGGGCGACGCCTGCAGTGACGAAGACCATGACGGCTTTTTTTGAGACGCCGACAACTGTCCCACAATCCCCAATGCCGACCAGGCCGACCTCAACCGCAACGGGGTGGGGGACGCGTGCGAATTCGATTCCGACAAAGACGGCGTTCCCGACGGAACCGACAATGCCATCCACGCGGCCAACGCCGACCAGGCCGACCGCGACGGCGACCATATCGGCGACGTCATCGACAATTGCGACCTTCCCAATAACGACCAGCTCGACCTCGATAAGAACGGCAAGTGAGACGTCTGCGACCGCGACGCCGAATACCGCTCGACCCACGACACCGACAAGGACGGGAAACTCGATTCGGCCGACAACTGCCCAAAAATCGCCAACTCCGACCAGAAGGATTCGGATTCCGACGGAATCGGCGACGCGTGCGACAACTGTCCGGCGCTCGTGAATTCCGACCAGAAGGATTCCGACTCCAACGGCAAAGGCGACATGTGCGAAGACGCCGACCACGACGGCATCGAAGGCTGGCGCGACAACTGCCCGACCGTAAGCAATGCCGATCAGAAAGACTCGAACAACGACAAAGTGGGCGACGTCTGCTCCGATACCGACTACGACGGGGTCTACGATTCCCAAGACGATTGCCCCACGGCCTACGACCCCGAGCAGAAAGACGTGGACGGCGACAAGATCGGCAACGCCTGCGACCCGAAAGACGACCGCCCGCTCGAATCGAACCGCACGGTGTTCGCCGTATTGGCCGCCATCGTGGCGCTCGCCTTCGTTACCGGCATCGGCCTCCTGCTCCGTTCGATGGCAGGCAAAGCCCCGTCTTCGAAATAATCGGCAAACATCCTTCAATTCCTCCTTATGTTCAACGTACTCAACCGGTTTGCCATCGTGCTCAGCGTCATCGTCGGCTTCCTCGTGGCGTATTTCTTCTGCGGGTTCACTTCCCGTCCTTCCGAGTCGTTCTTCGAATTCGGGTGGATAATATTCCTCATCTCCGCGGCGGTCGCCCGGGCTTCGTTCCTTTCGAGGGACTTCATCGAATCCGCCCTCGGTGAAGGAGTCCGGTCGGCTAAAAAAACGGAACGCGAACCCGCTCGCAAAGAAACCGAACGCATTTCTGAACCGCTTGTCGCTTCGAACGTCGAATACGAGACGACGCTCGAATCCCTTTCCGTTGCCGCCGAACGGGAATCCGAATACGTCGAAACCGTCCAACCGCCGGTTCGCGCGCCACGTCCGGTCGCGCCCGCGGAACCGGAAAAACCGAACTGGTTCGTGGAATTCTTCTCCGACCGTCCGCTCGCGAAAATCGGTGGAACGCTCCTGTTTTTGGGCGCGGTGTTCTTCCTTTCCCTCGTTTGGCAGGAGGTCGGCCCGGTGGGAAAGATTCTCATCGGCCTCGCGTTCGGCTTTTCGCTTTACGGTATCGGCGTATGGATGGACTCCCGTGGCCACGTCGTGGAATCCCGGACTCTTTTGGGCGTAGGCATCGCCGTCAACGCCCTGACCATCCTTTCCGGCCGTTGGATGGTCGGAGGGGGAGAAGGCTACCTTTCCGATACCGTGACGATGGGGTTCCTCGTGCTCAATACGGCCTTCGCGGTCGCTACGGCTTTGGTCTATTCGTCCCGCACCTTCCTGCTCTTCTCGTTCGCATTCGGATACGCCATCCCGTTCTTGGTGGGCGCCGAACCGCGTGGTCCGTACGGCCTTCTCGGATATAACGCCATCCTCACCGCCGCCGGGTACCTCTTGGCCGGCATCCTCTCGAAACGCGGCGAAGAATCCAACGCCGACGCTTCCTGGTTGGTGAACGTCGTCGTGGGCGGTTCGTTCCTCGTGGGAATGATCAACGCCTTCGCGGTGCGTTCGACCACCGAAACCGCGGTGTTCGTGGGAATTTCCGTCCTGCTTTCGGTTATCGGCGCCGTGGTGGATATCCGCAATTTCCGCGGTGCGAAAACCGCCGTCATCGTCACTGCCGGATACGCTTCGTTATTCCTCCTGCTTTCCAAGACGACCTCCGTCGCTCCGATCTTTCTCGGCATCGTGCCGCTCTTCGCTCTTTCGACTTTCTCAGTAGTCGCGTTCGCGGGTGGCGCGCTACTCTCTTGGACGCTCTTCATCCCGCTCCTTCTCGGCGCGGCGATGCTCGCGGTTTTCGGCGTGCACCAGTTCGCCGCCGTCATCGTACCGATTTTCCTCCTTTACGGAGTGGCTGCGGCGTTCGTGCTCGACCGGCTTTCCGCTTGGTTCCGCTACGCGTTCTTCGCGCTCATCGGCGGATTCATGATCTTCTCCGGAATCTTCTCGAACCTTTCCCCGGTCGCCATGCCGGACGGACAGCGCCTCGCGATCGCCCTTGCCGGAATTTCGTTTTTCGTCTTCTCTTCCGGAATCGCCGTCTGGAAACGTCTCGAATATCTCGTGCTCATGTCGAACGTGATGAGCGCGATACTCCTCGCGTTCGTGCTCGTGCCGCAGTGGGGGCTTTCTTGGACCATGTTCGGGCTTTTCGTTGCCGCGGCGCTCGCCGTACCGTTCGTATCGGTTCCGCTCACTCGCGGAACGCCTTCGCTCGCTCTTGCCGTACAGAAGGCGGTCGTAGCGCTCTTCGCCGCCGGAGAAATCGCCTACTTGGGAAAAGACGTCTGGTTCTCGGGTAACGAGGGTTCGATGGTCACGCTCGGGTTCGTCTACCTCGGAGTCGCCGCGTTCTCCACCGTTTACTCGGTCGCTCTCGCCCGCGTCATCGCCAACGCGCCGTTTTCCGAATTTTCCACCCTTCCGGATTCCGCGAAGAACGGAATCTACGGAGTACTCGCCGTTCCGGTTTCGCTTTTCTCCCTTGCCGTCGCGGTGGTTTTCGCCGATTCTCCGGGCGTCGTATCGTTCGTTTGGATCCTCGAATCCGCGGTATTGGCGTTCTTGTATTCCAAGGCCAAGGACACGCACCTTCTCGCCGGATCCTCGGTGCTTCTCGGCATCGGTCTCGTAAAAATCTTGCCGTTCCTCGACTCGTTGTCCTTCGGCAATTACTCCGCGCTCGTCACCGTCGGGCTCATCGCCGCTTCGCTCTTCGCCGGGGCGTTCTTCGTAAAGAAACGCGATACCGGATGGGCGGTCGCGTACGACGTCCTGCATTGCATCGGGGCCGTCGCCGTGGCTTTCGCGCTCACCTGAGTCGTGGCTTCCGATTACGAAACCCTCGCGGTCTCGTTCCTCTTCCTCGCGGCTTCCGCCGCGTACGGAAAAGAAAAGGGGCTCTTAGGCATCGCGTACGTTCTCGCTACCGGAATATTCACGCTCGTCCAGTATGGCGCGGTAGAAGCCGACAAAGCCTCCGCCGCCGCGAACCTCGTCGCGCTCGCCGTGGTCGCGCTTTCCGCTTGGAACTTCTCGAAGAAGCGCGAAGAAGGCAAGATCGCGTTGACCTTCGCGCTCGTGATGGCGCTCTTCGTCACTTCGGCGTACGTCCGCGTATTCTCCGAGAACGTGTTCGCCGTTACCATCTACCTCGCGCTGGTCGCTTCGGCGCTCATTTTCGTAGGCGTTTCCGCCGACGTGGCGAAATACCGTACCGCCGGTCTCTACGTGGGTAGCTACATGCTCGTGAAAATCCTCTTCTACGACCTTTGGGCCGGAGTGGACGACCTCAGCGTCCGAGTGCTCGCCCTCATGGTTACGGGCGGCCTCATGATCGCCCTCTCTCAGCTCTACGGACGTTCCGTCAAGCGCGGATGGTCGGAAGAGTTCTCTTGGAAGAATTTCTCGGACGGACGCCTTCCGTTCCCGGGTTCCGAGGCTTCCCAAGACGCCGACGCCGACGTCAATCCGTTTACTGGTCCGGTTGCCGAAGAATTGGCCGGAATCGACGTTTCCGATATTCAATTCGTTCGGTTTTCCCCGATGGGCGACGAATCCTTCGTCATCAAGCGTCCCGGAATTTTCCGCGTAGCCGTGAGGATTGCGCAGAGCTTCGGAAAGACCGAATTCCGTCCTGGGGAGCTTGCCCGAGTATACGACAACGCCGTTCCGTTCGTCCGCAGTTCGCTCGCTAAAAAGGATCTCGAAGCCGTTCTCGCCAAGCTCCGCCACTGGATCGACGCGGGCGGATCGTTCGAAATCGTAAGGAAATAACCGAATCGGATTCCCTCGGGAAAGCCTTGTTGAAAAAGAAAACCCCCTCTTGCGAGGGGGTTTTTCGAGCGTTCGCCCCTTCAGGCACGGGGGCGGGAACCCCTGGCTTCGAAGTAGGCGAGAATCGCTTTTTCTTGCGATTGCGACTGGCCGCGCTGTTTCTGCTTGCGCTCCTTGCGCTTGCCGGTATGCGCGACGACGGCTTCCGACATCGGGCGGGAAACCGTCCGGCAGGGGAGGCCGACTTCTTCGCGGAGCCGCATGACCGTATCGAGCCGTTCGTCCTGTGCCGAAACCATCTGTCCAGTGATGGGGAAGGAGGTCAAGCGGACGAACTTCGCCCCGGCGGCCATGAGCAGCTTGGAAGCCTCTTCGTCGAACGAATAGACGGCCGCCGCGTATTCGTCGCCTTCTTTGCGTTCCACCAGGATGCGCGTCCCCGCGTATTCTCCCAGCCATTTCGCGTGCTCCGGTTCGGTTTTCCGAGGGGCGTTCGCGATGGCGTCGAGTTTGGCGGCGCTCATGAATTCGACGTCGAATTCGGGGATGCGGATGTTTCGGACGCGGTTGTCGCCGAAAAACCACGAGAACGGCTTTTGTTTTTTGTCGGCCTTGGCCATGGAAAATCCCTTCCGGTTCGTTGTGGGCGAATTTGCCGGAAGGGATTTTGCTTACCCGTCTGAAATTGTCAACTATTCTTCCCGAGTGGTCGCTTTTTCGACAATCGCCGTTTTTATTCTCGCCATGAGTCCGTCCACGGCGGCCTGTCGTTTTTTTCCACGGTCGGCTAGGCGTTCCATATCGCCTTCGTAATCTATGCGGCTCATGAGGGAAGACCGGAAATTTTCCTCGTCTTCTGACATTCGGAACTCCGACAGGTACTTGTGGACGTCGGAACGCGAATCTTCCGGAAACAGTTCGAGAAGCGCTTGCGCGAGATTGAGGTACGTCGCGTTTCTCGGAGCGTCCTTATTGAAAAACGACGGACGGAAACCGCGCGCGTGGAGCGTTTCGTAGGACGAGAGAAGGAGGACGAAGCCCGGAGTCCTCGTAACGCGGGGCATGTTCTGGCGGAGTTCCTTTTCGAGCATCACGGTTGCCGTATGGAGGAACCTGATCGACGCCAGACTGTCGATGCGGTTGATTTTTTCGTTTCCCGCACCCTTGGCTCCTTTTTGCATCAGTTCGGAACGGCGTTCGAAAATCGATTGGAATTCGGGATCGTCCAAAAGCGCGTCTTGCCGGGCGGCGAGATAATGTTTGAGGTATTTTTCATGCGCGAGGTGCACGTTCACGTACGCGCTCATCCAAAGCGGAAGCGTCTCGGTATTTTTTTGGTGCGCGATTTTCGACATGGGAGTGGAATTCGCTTCTTCGTAACGCATCGCCACGTGCGATGCGTTTACGTGTTCGACTCGTCCGGACGCGAGCATTTCGACGTTTTTCCAATCACCCGATTTTACGGCGGTGATCAAGAGGCTTCGGATTCTCTGGTCCACTTCCTCGAACGTGGTTTCCGGATATTCCGCTTCCTGCAGGAACCAGGCGAGCGTAACGTCGGAAATGACTTTGTTTGCCCCTGCGGCGCTTTTCGCGGCTTCTTCGGCGAATTTTTCAAACTGGGAAACGTCCATTGTTGATCGGCTTTTAGATCGGTACCATCCGGTTGACTTGCCGATTCTAACCCAAAATGCCCGGAATATCAAAAAAAGGCTCCTCGCGGAGCCTTTGGGACCGAACGGCGTTCAAACCGAGACGATCTTGTGCGTGAATGCCTTGCCCAACGGGATCGCCCCCTGGTGGCGCAATTCCTGCCGGATGTCCTCGTCGAGAGCGACCGCGATTACGGTTTGGCCGTCTTTGACGAGATGCAGGCGCTGGTTGCGCGGATCCCCTTGGCAGAGGTCCTTTATGAGCGGCAGGTGGTTCGGTATCCGGAGCCGTGATTTCTGGTCGATCGACCGGAGCACGGTTTCCCGCAGGTGCGATACGTCGTATTGGGGGAGGTGGATAATCGTGGAATTCCCAACTTCCTTCCATACGAAGTACGTGACCCGCGCCGTTTTTTGTTTCGCGTTCATTTTGCTTCTTTCCCTTTCAGGTTTTTTCGTTACGGCCTCGTGAGCCGTGGCGATTCTAGGCGGTTTTAATGATTGTCAAATCAGGCGAATCCGATACAATCCGCCGCAAGGCCCGAAAGGGCCGGAACCGCATGAAAAAGATCGACCTTCGAAAAATCCACGTCCTGAAGATCATCGTCGAAGAGTACCTGAAAACCGGGGAAATCACGGGATCGAAATCCCTTCTCAAAAAATACGACATGGGGGTTTCTTCGGCGACCGTACGCAACGACATGGCGGCTCTCGAAAAAATGGGCCTCATCTTCCAGCCGTACAATTCCGCCGGACGCCTGCCGACCACTCGCGGCATCCGGGTTTTCGTCGACTACCTCATGGAACACATGAACGCCGCGTTCGTCGAAGCCGAAAACGAAATCATCGCCCGCGCCGAGTCCGAAAAGCTCGACGACGCGCTCTACCATATCGCCGCGCGGCTTACGAAGTCCACCAAGGAAATCTCGTTCGCCTGCATGCCGTCGATCTGAACCAACTACTATCTCGGGCTTTCCAACTACCTCGAGCGCCAAGGACCCTCCATCGGTGTGGAGTCTTACGGCGTCATCAAAGTGCTGGAAAACAAACACCGGTTCATCGATCTGCTCTCCAGTCTCGATTTTCCCGGAAAGATCTGAGTGTTCATCGGCGAAGAGAACGTCATACCGGAGCTCGAATCCATCGCCATGGTCGTCCGCCGTACCGAGCTCGAAGGGCAGACCGCCCTCATCGGAGTCCTCGGTCCGCTCAAGATGGACTACGCGTTCAATATCGCGGCGCTCAAGAACCTCCCGTAGCCAGAAAGCCGCGCCGGGCATGCCGCCCGAATCCCCCAACCATAATCCCCAAACGCATGCTTCTCGTTCGAGGCGGACAAACGCTCTCCGGTTCCGTCACGGTTTCCGGTTCCAAAAACGCCGCGCTCCCGCTCATCGCCGCGGCGCTTTTCTTTAAGAAGGCCACCCTCCGCAACGTTCCGGACATCAGCGACGTCCGCACGCTCCTCACCATCGTCCGCTCGGTCGGCGCGAAGGCGGAATTCGAAAACAACGTCCTCCGCATCGAAACGGGCGACATGAAGAAGGAAACCATGGACTTGGCGCTCGTCAGCAAGATCCGCGCGTCCATCATGCTCGTTCCGGCGTTCCTCAAGGCGTTCGGATCGGTCGACATCCCGTATCCGGGGGGCTGCAACATCGGCAAACGCCCGATCGACGTGTTCGTGAACGGCTTTTTGGAAATCGGCTACGTAGGCGATTCTTCGGACTCCGGCGTTTCGCTCTCGGGCAAGCCGAAGGAAGGCGACGTCGAATTCTCGGCCGGCTTCGCCGTCACCGCGACCGAATCGCTCATCCTCGCCAACGTACTTCGCAAAGGCAAGACCCGCATCTTCCTTTCCGCCATCGAGCCGCACGTCATCTGTCTGGTCGATTTCCTTAACGCCCACGGCGCGAAGATTTCCGTAGGGTACGACCACACCATCGAAATCGAAGGAGTGGAAGCCCTCGCCGAAGAGGCCGAAGGAACCGTCATCTCCGACTACATCGAATCCGGAACCTTCGTGGTTCTCGCCGCGCTTGCCGCGAAGGACTTCGTCGACGTGAAGAACGCCCGCATCGCCGACCTCCACGCCTTCCTTTCGAAATGCAAGGAAGCCGGAGTCCGCTACGAACAGCTTCCGAACGATACGCTGCGCGTCTACCGCTCCATTGACAACCTCAAGCCGCTGCGCGTGCAGACCAACGTCTTCCCGGGGTTTCCCACCGACCTCCAGTCGCCGTTCGTCATTCTCATGACCCAGGCCGAAGGCGTATCCCGCATCGAAGAAATCGTCTACGAAAGCCGTCTCAACTGGCTCGTCGAAATCGAGAAGATGAAGGGGCATCCGGCTATCCTCAATCCCAATACCGCCCTCATCTTCGGCAAGACCCACCTCCGCGGCGCGACCGTGTCGAGCTGGGATCTCCGCGCCGGGGTCGCCATGATCCTCGCGGGGCTCGTCGCGACCGGCGAAACCCGCATTACCAACGTCGAATACATCGAACGCGGCTACGAGGACATCATCGGCAAGATCCGCTCGCTCGGCGCCGTCATCGAAAAGATCGAAGCTTCCGCGTAAGTCCGAAAAAGAACGTCCCTAACCCGAATCCCATGTTTCCCGCTGGTCTCGTACTCGTGCTCGTAGGCGTCATCGTCATCATCGCGCCGGAGTTCATCGCGTATTTCATCGGAACGCTGCTCATCCTCGTCGGCGCCAACCTCCTGCTCGTTTCGTACGGCGTGCACCGTGCCAGCCGCAAAGACGAACCGTCTTCCGGCTTCCGGTTCGGCGATTACGAAATCATCCGCAACCGTAAAAAATAGCATGTTCTCGGACGTCGCCTACTTCGTTCTCGCGTTCCTCACGGCACTGTTTCCCATCGCGCTCTGGGGATACGCGTTTTCGTATTTGGACGCCGACCGTTTCAATGCCCGCCGTTTCGCGCTCGGTATCGCTACCGGCGCCGCCGCCGTCTTTCCCGTGGCGTTCATGCCGGACGTTTCCGCGGCGCTCCCGTTCTTTTGAAACGTCTTCGCCGACATCGCCGGAAGGGTTTCCCCGTTTTCAGCGGCCGGAACGTTCGCCGTATTCCTCGCGGCCGTCGCGGCCATCGTCGTCGCCGCGTCGTTCGTCACGCGTTCCGTCGAACTTTTCGACGACCGGAAGGCGCTCGGCAGGAGCCTCGCGGCCGTAGGCCTCGCCGTCCCACTTTTCGCGCTCGCGTTCTTCGCTTTCGCCGGATCTTCGGCGTCCTCGCCCGAAGTCCATATCGCCGGAGCCACGCTCGCCGGGTTCTCTTCGCTCCTGCTCGCGTATCTGGTGGTGGCATCGGTGGAAGAGGGCGGCAAGCACCTCGGCCTCTACGGCACGGGCTCGTTCGCCGAAATCGCCGAAAAGGGCATCCTCTACGCCGCGTTCGTCGCGCTCGGCTTCGCCTTCGCGGAAAACGTCCTCTACCTCGTTACGGCGCTCCGCTCGGACGGCCCGTTCTTTTCCACTTGGTTTTCCCGCTCGGTATTCTCGGTGGGCGTGCACACGCTCTGTTCCATCGCCGCGGCGGTACCGTTCGTCCGCAGCGCGAAGGCAGGGGATTCCGGCTCCCGCGCGGTCGCCTTCGCCGCGAAGGGCCTGCTGATCGCCGTCGCGCTCCATTCGGTGTTCGACGTCACCGTTTCCTATGGGAAGACCGGCATCGTCTTCCTCTACGCCGTCATCGCCTACGCGCTCGTTACCCGCGCCTTCCATAAGCCGGAAACCGCCGAGGCGTAATCCGATTTTCCAATGAAAAAACCGCGCTTCCCGGCGCGGTTTTTTTTAGAAATTTTTCAAGAATCCTTACGGCATCCGGTGTCGTTCGATGCGGAAAACCCGTTCGTCCGGATTTTCGGTTTTCTCGATCATTACGGTTACGGTGGGGGAGTACCGGTCGGAAATCACGTCCGGCCATTCGACGAAGGCGACGTTGCCTTTCGTGTCGAGGATCTCTTCGCCGCCGATGTTTACGAACGTTTCGTAGTCTTCGACGCGGTAAAGGTCGAAATGGTAGAAATTTTCGCCGTATTTTCTGTAATAGACGTAGGTGGGGCTTTTGACGTCTTCCTTGATTTCCCAGGCTTTGGCGACGGCTTTGACGAGAGCCGTCTTGCCGGCTCAGAGGTCTCCATGGAGGAATGCCAAATCGCCCGGGAAAAATTCCACGAGCGTGGGGAGGTCGGCGAGGGTGGCGGTCTTGGCGGTCTGCATGTTTCGAATATACGGACTCCGCACCCAATCGTCAATCCGGGATTTTGCGTTCGGGCGGGAAACGTGGTAGCCTAATACGGAAGTTTCATCTTTTTCCCTATGAACGAACAGATTTCGCCGGAAACTCCGGAAATCCAAGAGAAAGCCCCGGCTCCGGCCAAGCGCTCTTTCATGACGGCTTCGGTGCTCATTCTCGCGGTTTCCGCGGGATTCGCCGGGTATTTGAAGTATCAGACGTGGACGGTTTCCGAGCAAATTTCGGGAGTCCGTCACGAACTCTCGGAATTCGAGACCCAGATTAACGCCCTCAAGGCCGATCCGGCAGTCGCCGCCGCCGACCTCCTCGGCCGCAACAAGGCTTCGCTCCAAAAGGACGTCGAACGCTCCATGGCGCAGAAATACGTCGCCGAGTTCATGCGTCTCCACCGCGATTACGACGTCGATTTCGACGGCTTCCAATTCACCGCCGGCAAAGTCGCGACCATCATCACCGCCCGCCAGACTTCGGCCGGCGTCGATCCGGTCGACAAGGTCATCCGCCTCGTAGGGGATTTCCGTTCCGGAAGCGGCTCCGCCGCGACCTCGCCGTTCACTCTCGGCGAACTCAAACTCGTCTCCGGCGACGATACGCACCGCACGTTCAACGCGGATTTCAAGATCAAGTAGCTTCCCGAATAACCGTTCTTCCGTATGCGAAGCCCCCAGCCCACCGAAGTCATCAAGAAGAAGTCCCAGGCTTCCGAATTCCTTCCGGCCATCCTCCTCGCCGCCGCCATCCTCCTCGCCGTGTTTTCGGCGTATCCGGATTACTACGCGCTCACCGGCAAGCAGGACGAATACTCCCAGGCCGTAAAGGAAAAGTCCGAAAAATCCGCCGAATTGGCAAAACTCAACGCGTTCAAAGAACAGTCCGCGACCCCGGCCTTCGCCGCCGACATCGCCCGCTACGCAGCGCCGTTCCGCGAAGACGCCATCCTCGACAGCCTCTTTACCGGTTCCAACGGAGTCCTTCCGCTCTCCATCGGCATCGACAAAGGCTCTCGCATGCCGAACGGCCTCTCGCAGGGAACCGTCGACCTCACGCTCCGTGCGGGAAACCAGGCCGCCCTCATGCAGTACTTCGAATACCTCACCGGCGAATCCGGCAAAAAGCGCTACGTCATCAAGTCCGCGAATTTCCCGTTCGACTCGACGTCGCCTAGGAACGGTACCTTCCAGGTTTCCGTAAGCCTCGGATTCTCCCACTATTCCCCTCGTTAAAATGGAAAGCAACACCCAGGAAACCGGACTTCCGCCGGTACGCTTCTGGCACCGCATCGGAACGAAGGAAAAAGCGCTCTTCTTCGAACATCTCTCGAATCTCGTCGAAGGCGGCGTAACCGTCATCCAGGCGCTCCATTCGTTCTTGGAAAAGGTGGGGAACCCCCGCTTCTACGCCGAAGTTTCCGAGCTCGTCCTTTTGGTCGAATCCGGCGATCCGGTATCCACCGCCATGAAAAAACTCCCGCGTACCTTCGGACGCGCGGAGATTTCCATCGTGGAATCCGGCGAACAGTCCGGAACCTTGCAGAAGTCCTTCGCGAGCATCGCCGCCGACCTCCGGTCGCGCGACGAAATCCGCATGAAGCTCACCGGCGCCCTCACGTACCCGCTCGTCATCATGGCGTTCCTCATGGTGGCGATCCTCGTCGTCATGACCTATGTCGTGCCCAAGCTCGTTCCGCTCTTCCAGACTTCCGGAACCGAGCTTCCGGCAGTGACGGCTTCGCTCATGAACACTTCGAATTTCGTCCGCGACAATTTCGCGCTGATCATCGCGTTCTTCGTTTTCGGCGCCTTCGGTCTCCGCGCTTGGCTTTCGACCTATTCGGGGCGTCTCGCTTTCGACCGCTACGCGCTCCGCGCTCCGCTCATCGGGCCGCTCTACCGCAACTACCTCATCGTACGAGTCTCTTCGATGCTCTCGCTCCTCATCGGGGCCGGCATCCCGATCATCAAGACCCTCCGCCTTACCGGCGAAGCCACCGGCAACCTCGTCTACGAAGAAAAAATCGCCGACGTCGCCTCGAAGGTCGAGATGGGAAAGAAACTCGCCGAAAGCCTCATGGAAGTCGACCCGACTTTCAAGGTCTTCACCCGCGACTTCGTGCAGATCATCGCCGCCGGAGAACGCACTTCCACCGTAAACAAGGTCACCGCCCGCCTCGCCGAACAGTACTCGCGCGAAGTCGACGCTTCCATCGGTACGCTCGTCCGCTTCGTCGAACCGGCCGCCATCCTTTTTGCCGGCGGCTTCGTCCTCTGGTTCGCGCTCGCCATCTTCTCGGCCGTCATGCGCGTGACCGAAATGGTCGGATAACCCGTTTTCCATGAATTCCCGCTTTTCCAAAACTTCCGGATTCACGCTCGTGGAACTCATGGTCGTCCTCGCCATCGTTTCACTGCTCGCGGTTTTGACGTACGCGCCGTACTCGTACTATTCCGACATCGCCAAAGTCCGCATTTCGTCCGAAAAGGTCGAACAGACGTTTTCCGAAGCCAAACTTTCTTCGGCCATGGGATTGTCCGTCCCCGGCACCGATTTCAACGGCGACGCCTACGTTGTCCTTCAGAAAGGTTCGGGTTCGATCTCGCTCTACGCCGCCAAAGCCGGCAGCGGATTCGCCGCGCCGTCCGAATACAAGCTCCTCCGCTTGGTTCCGCTCGAAAAGGACGTCCTCATCAGCGATTTGCCGTCCGACCTCGTGACGGTGAAGTTTTCCGCCCCTACGGGCGCGCCTTCTTCGGTCGACGCCGACGGGAACGCCTTGGTTTTTTCGGGAGGAACCGTAGGATTCAAGGGATCCTCCACCGGCAGCCTTTCCAAACCGTTCCGTAACGCCTCCGTTTACTAACATGCGACACCGTTTCCGTTCCAACAGCGCGTTCACCATGATCGAACTCATGGTGGCTATCGTCGTGTTCGCGCTCGGGCTCGTGGCTGCGTATTCGCTCCTGCGTACCGCGACCTTCCTTTCGGAACGCTCGCGCGACGAAATCGTGGGCGGAAACCTCTTGCGCGAACGTCTTGAACTCGTGAAGAACGTCCGTGATTCCAATTGGATGGGGCTGCGTTCGTGGGATTCTCTCCGTTCGGGCGTCACCGTCACTACCGAAGACCCGTCTTTTTGCCCGACGCCCGACAATTGCCGTCTCACCCCGGGAACCTACGTGGTCGAGAACGATTTTTCGAGCACGACCTCGCCGGTCCGTATCCACCGCGTTACGGCCGCTCCCACCAAGGCCGACATCGTCGCGGAAACCAACGCCGTATCCGGTACCAAGTTCCGCCTCTGTCTTGACCTCCAAGGGCGCTACGTGCATGACTGCTCCGGTTCGAACGCCAAGACCCCGTATTACGCGTACGTTACGGTTTCCAACCTTTCGGCCGATCAGGCCGGGGGCGGGGGAGCCGCTTCCGTCAGCGGAGCGCTCGCCGTTTCCGCGCATTTCGTCTCGGTCGCTTCGGGGTACCGCGAACTTTCGATGAATACCGTCATAACCGATTGGAAAAGGTAATATGAGAGTCCGACAGAACGCCTTCACCCTCGTGGAAATCATCGTCGCCGTCACTATTCTGGCGGTGGTGATGGTTTCGGTGTTCGAAATCTACCTCGGTGTGCTCGCGCTCAACCGTCGCCTCGAATTCGCCCGTTCCCTCCAGGAAAACGGACGTTCGATGACGGAAATGTTCGCCAAGGAAATCCGCGAGAAGGGCGTTGACCTCTCGTTTTACGACGGCGGCTCCGCCACCCGCATCCTCGATTACCGCAACGGCAATTCGGTATTGGCCATCCGCCCCGACGCCTTGGGCAACGCCGCCCGGTACTACCTGATGGAAGATTCGGTTTCCGGTCCGGTCGCCTGCGACTTTACCGGTTCCGGCGCGTGCTACCTCGGCCGCGAATCGGTCGCCGCCGACGGCACTTCTTCGCGCGAGCGGCTTACCGACTCCCGCGCAAAGGTCGAAGGGCTCCGCTTCCACATCGTGGGCGCGTCGGGCGATTCCGTGACTTCGGGCACCGTAGGTACCGAACCCGTCCGCGAAGCCAAGGTCACCGCGTCGTTCATCCTCGCCATTCCGGAAGGGAAGGGCGTCGACCCGAAGGTCGCCGCCGGGCTGAAGATCCGCGCGCAGACGACGATCAGCGAGAAAATCTATAAGTCCTACTAGCATGCGAACCAACCAACGCGGATTCTCGAGCGTCATCGCCATCCTCCTTACGGCCTTTTTGGTCGTATTGTCCGCGGGGGTGCTTTTCCTGTTCGTCGCCGAATCCCGCATCAGCCGCTCGCTCTTCGACGGTTTCGCCGCGTACGCCGGAGCCGAAGGGGGCATGGAATACGCGCTGCTCAAGGTAAAGAACCACCGCGAAGGGTTCGAAGACGTCATGAAGCGTTCTTCCTCGGACGGAAAGGTTTTCGTTTCCGCCGACCGCCGCGCCGCCGAGATGGGATATTCGCTCTCCGCGTTCTCCAAAAGCTATTCGGGCGTGCTCCAGCCGGGGCAGATGGAAATCGTCCCGCTCTTCTTCGATAAAGGAAAAACCCTCTCCACCGTGGATTCCGCGGCCTTCAAAGACCCTCGCACGGGCACCTCGAACGTCGAGCGCACCTTCGACTTCACCGTTTCTTCCGACGCGCCGTTCTCCTGGAACGTCATGGGATCCGACGCTTCGGGGAAGACGTACGGAATCGTAGGGACGGGCGGTCTCTCCGCCATCGTCGGCAACGGCTCGGCCGCCACCGTAACCGCCGGAAACATGCGCTCGGTCGATACGAACGACGATACGACCGACGTTTCGGTGAATCTCGGGGATTTTCTCGAAGACTATGAAGACGCGTACCTCGCCGTCACCAACCCGGGCGCTACGCCCATCGAATACCGCGTGGATTCGTCGAACGGCTTCTCCAAGCCCGTAATGTCCGTGGCGGCGGTAGGGAAGGCCGGAAATGCCATCTCCAACCTCGAATTCAAAGAGAACCGCAGCCGCCACTTCGACGCGCTCCGCTACAGCCTCTTCAACGCGGACAATTAGTCGCGGAAGATTTCTTTTCCGCATACGAAAAAACCGACCCAGAAGGGCCGGTTTTTTTCTTTAGTACTTCCCTCCGACGTAGTCCCATTTCCCGTCGTCTTTGACGTAGATGATTTCGAGTCCGTCGTCGAGCTTCTGGTAGTCTTGCGGAAGGTAGTCCAATCCGCCCAGATCGTGGAGTTCTTTGGCGTCTACGACCTGCTTTCCGGTCTTCTTCACGAACGTCGCGTCTTTTCTCGTGACGTATTCGAGGTTGAGTTCGCGCATCGCCTTGCCGAGGTAGGTCGAGCAGAGCGCGTCCATCGATTCGGGCTTCGCGGTATTTTCTTTGAGCCCTTTGGTGGCTTCTTCTCGGTATGCTTCGGCGAGTTTGACGAATTCGGTTGGGATTTCGCCCTGCGATTCGGAAGAGAACGGCTTGATGAGGTAGTCGCGCATCTCGCGGGAGACGGTGCGGCAGGCCTCAGCGCTCGCTTGGCCGGCTTCGAGGGATTCGGCGATGGAGAGGAACATGAGGATGGATTTTTCGCGTCCTCCGGATTTCCCCTTCATGATCGCGCTCATCATGCGCGCGCCGGTGGGGGCGTCTTTGTTGGCGGCGGCTATGCGGTAGTAGTCGCTCGCCTTGTCGGCGTTCTTGCGGTTGTAGTATTCGACGTACGCGAGGTAGTACGGAATCATGGAGTTGCTGCACGGATTTTCGTACTGGGGATCGGTCCAGACTTTGGCGAGAACCGGCTCCGCGAGGATCTTTTGGACCTTCTTCGCGTCACAGGACGTCTTCATGCCCTTTTCTCAGAGCCAGACGGCCTTTTGAATGTTCATGTCGGCTTCGGTCTTGTTGAACTTCTCGACGCTCGGGTTGATGTCGGGAAGGAGGAGGAGGCCTACTTCGTACGGGGTGGTGAACGCGGGGTTGAGGTCGGTAACGAGGGAAAGCATCTCGTAGAGGAACCGCTTGTATTCGGCGGAAAGGGCGTTCTCTCCGACATATTGGATAGCTGAAAGCCAATAGAAATCGGCGATCACGTTATCGAAACCCGAAGCGATGAGGCGGACGTCTTCTGCCTTGGGAATGAATTCGGGATGTTGGACGAGTCGGTATTCGATATTGAGGTGGACGGTTCTCGTTTCTTTGGCGGCGTACTGGAAAAACCAGCCCGATGCGGCTACGAGGAGAAGAAGCGCGACGGTTCTCATTACGTATTTCGTGATTATTTGGTTTTAGATTCCGACCCCGTCTTCGGAAAGATCGGCGAGGGAAGAGGCTTTGGCATGGACGTGGGCTTTTTCTACCGGTCCGGAATACGCCAGGTGGAGAACGCGGGATTCGCCTTCGCCGCTGGAGCGGGTGGAAAGCCCTTCGATCTTCTTTTCGGCTACGTAGGCGTGAACCTTCTTGCGTTCGTAGCTGGAGAGCTCGCCGAGGGTGGTTTCTCAACCGGTGGTCTTGAGCGAGGCGATTTTCTCATCGACGCGGCGGAAGAGGCGGTCGTCTTTCGATTGGAGGTAGTCGTTGACCTCAAGGTGGATGAGGAACGATTTTCCGATGGTGCGTTCTACCAGGCGGGTGAGCAAGTGGCGGACGGTTTCGAGCGTCTGTCCGTGCATTCCGATGAGGAGCTTGGAATCGGGCGTTTTAACCGCGACGCGGTAGATGCGGCGCTTTTCTTCTTCCGCTTCGGCCGAAACGGATTCTACGGTTATTCCCATGAGGGTGAAAAACCGGAGGCTGATTTGTTCGATCTGTTCTTGCATACGGTGGGCGTGAGAACCGAAAATTCGAGCGAGATTATACGTAAAGCGGACGAAAACGGAAATTGCGAATTTCGATTTGCGCGAAACGCGATTTTCTATAGACTCATCCACGCTTTCAGTCAGATATGGAGAGGTCGCATAGTGGCCTAGTGCGCACGCTTGGAAAGCGTGTGTGGGGCAACCCACCGGGAGTTCGAATCTCCCTCTCTCCGCCATTTGAAAGCCAAAAACCCCCGCGAAAGCGGGGGTTTTACGTTGTGCTCCGGTATGAAAAGTAGGCTTGCGGAGGGATTTCGAATGGTATATCCTTCGGTCCGTCATTTATCCCGTGATATGCCCATCGACCTCTCGTCGCTTTCCCGCCTGGGCTACGAGCCCGCCGAACCTGCTGCCGTTCCCGCTGAAACCGGAATCGGTGAAGGTTTTGGCGAACGCGTGCGAAAATACGGGCTCTTCGAAGGGGTGGACGAAGAGACGGTGTCGGGAATCCTTTCCCGAAGCAGGGTACGGCGGTTTCCCCAGGGCGAGACCGTATTGGCGGAATACGAAGCCTGCAACGACGAAGCGTACGTCATCATGGGCGGGGCCGTGGAAGTCTCGATCGAGGGCGACGCCTTCACGGTGCTTCGCGAAGGCAGCCTGTTTTGAGAATACGCGCTCATCGCCGGTGGCGAACGCACGGCGACCATTACGGCCATAGAGCCCACTGAATGCCTCGTTCTCGACGAGGACGCCTGCCTCGAAATATCCAACCAGAACGGCACGATCAACGAAATCATGCTGGAACGCATCGAGGAGAACGTAGAGAAGGGCAGGGGAGTATTCGCCGAATCGCACGCGTAAGTCTGAAATCGGCTTGATTTCGATTGGGCTTCGGATATATTTCGACCCGCTTTACGGGCCCATAGTTCAGTTGGCTAGAACGCTTCCATGGCATGGAAGAGGTCAGGAGTTCGAGTCTCCTTGGGTCCACCATCAGAGACGAAAGCACATTTCAAACAAGAGAAGAGCTCGTTTTCCCCATAACGGAGCTCTTTTTTTGTGGTTACGAAAAGTTCGATAAACGAATTCCCCTTCTCGATTTTCGAGCGGTCGAAGCGGTCGATTTTCGTGATTTCAGCCTTGGCGTTTTCGATGACGACATCGATTTCCGATAGTTTTTTCCGATAGGTCGCCTTGTCGAGCGCGCCATCCAGAAGAACTGAATTTACGAATTTAAGTTTTAAGAAGTATAATCACTGCACTCATTCTTCATATCATTTCTGCCGAACGCGTAGCTTCCCGTAAAACAGAAAGTTTTTCTTATCTCGTGTTTCATATCTTCTATGGACAATCTCAGTGGCAATCAATCGGAGCGACAGAAATCCTTGCCGCTCCTCGTTATCGCATATGTAACCATCCTCATTTATAAAATATCGGAAATAGGATTAAGGGGCGTGTGAGTGAGTTTCATTGTCTGATGGGCATTGATGTTATATTTGGCGTTCGTCATTTCATGAAGCGTCCGAATGCTGAATCTCTGAGTACATAAAGGGTATGCCCTTTCCGGAATTATCTCCTCGATTGCGGGGTGTTATGTGGGTTATGTGAAAGTGGCTGAACAGTGAGAATACATGTGGATATTGTATTGGTTTATATTCTCTTCCATCCTTACTAAAATCCCGGCATTATTTAATGATGGAACTTAGCGATTCCTTTTTTGATTTGTATTTTTTGAAAAAATGAAAACAAAACTTTTGTTTTTATCCAAAAAGGTACGCGTTGCCATCCAATCGAATAAAGAAAAAATGGTCACAGACCTTGATCAGTGATATTTGAGATTTCCGATGGGATGTTGCGATAAAACTTCTGAGATTTTAATGAAATATCTTCATGATCATGGGTATTGTGATTTTGAATTAATTCAAAAAGAGGGGAATTACGAAGGACATGATTATTCGCACGTATGGATTGAAAATGAACTATACTCCATAGACATCACATCAGATCAATTTAATAAGTGATTTTTTCGAAGAAATTTCAAACCAGTGATTGTTAGCGACCGAAATTTATTTTTCTTCAATCAAATCCCAGGTAGATACCAAACATATAATTGTCAATTCTTACTTTCGAGCCCATGATATTTCGATTACGAAGAATTTTATCGAACATTCATCAATGATGTGCGAAGTTAACTGAAAGTTCTGGTCGTAATTAAGTGTAAAAGTACCCATCTCAGAGAAAATAATAGATTTTTGTTACCAGTTTTCCCTGTATGAAGCCGTTTTTACATTTTCTCCTATTCTGAATTCCGTTGGCCGGTTTTATTCTATGGTTACTCTGAAAATCTAAATTTTCGGAATTTTTTACACTAACGCATCCAGGTTCAGGGTTTGAGAAATTGCTCAAACAATCGGGAAGCCTCCTTTTCGCCATCTGATACCCCATTCTCGTTTTTGGAATCTGGTATGCGTTATCGGCGCTTGTTGATTCTGATTTTAGCATTGGCTCGATTCTTGCCAATTTCGATAAAAATGAATTCCTGGCTATCGCGTTGTGTTTGCTGCTTCCTCTTGGCTATGCTACGAATGAGATGTATGAGTATTTGAAGCCCAAAAACACTAAACATCATAAGAACAAGCCTGAAGATGATCGGGTTTGGTAAATCATTGGCTTTCGCCCATTTGAAGCTTTCTAATATTTTGAGTCATGCCCACTATCCAGGTCTTCGAAGGCAACATCCTCGACGCGCCTTCCAAAAACATCCTCGTTTCGATAGGGGAGAACCGCGTTCTCCAAGGTGAGACTGCCAAAGCTCTCGCTGCGAAATTCTGAGAATCGCTCCAGACGGAACTTCTGGAAGGTGAACCTTTCAAGAAGTGGGAGGTGCGACTTTTGGAAAAGGACGGATACAATATCCTTTTCGGTAGACCGTTCGACTATGTCATCCGCCAACTCACAATATTCTGAGTCGAGGCCTGCATGAGGGCGGCGTTTAAGATTTGCGAGGAAAAATGACTCAAAGACATTGCCATTTCCGCCCTGTCTTCCCGTTATTTGCCGAATAACCAAAGGCAAATCAACGCCATTGCACATTTGGCTCTCGAAACCTATTTCTCCGAAACGCCGAACAGCGTCATTGAAAACGTATGGCTCGTGAATTACGGCGAAACCGTTTTTTCCACGACGGAGAAGGGGATTTAGATTCCGACGAATTCATTGGAATCCGCATGCGGGACAATAAAAAACCTCCACTCTACGGGAGGTTTTTTTATTTTCGACTATCGGCAACGACCGTAATCATAACATCCGTAATTGTTCCATTTATAACTGTCGGAACGGGTGCGGTAGTACGGATTGACGTAAGTTCCGTTCGAACGGTAGTATCCGTTTACGCGAACGTCGGAAGAAGATGATCTGTAGCTTCGTGCCGAAGCCTCGGATATCGTTCATGCAAGAATCGAAACGATGATCGCCAATATGGCGAGAATTTTTTGCGAACGCATAATCTTTTAGGTTATGAACGCTTCCTGCTCAAAATTCTGCACTATTTCTTTGCTTTCGCAAGAAATTCCAATGTTCCGTGATTTTTGGGCGACTCATGCTAAACTGAAAACGAAATAATCGCCCGAATCCGATGAAATTCCTCATTTTCGCAGACGAAGCGCCGAACCTTCCCATTCCGGAAATCATCCGCCGGAATCCAGGTATCGATTTCATCGTCACGCTCGGCGACCTCGAAGAATCCGATATCGCCGATTTGGCGAAAATAGAAGGGATTCCCAAAATCGGAGTCTACGGCAACCATTGCGATGGCCGGTACATGGACAAGCTCGGAATCGAAAACCTGCACATGAAGCTGGTTACGATGAAAGGCGTTTCGTTTTTCTGATACCAGGGGTGCGTCAAATACAAGGAAAGCCCCATGATGTCCACGCAGGAATACTGCACGGCGGTAATGTCTGCGGTACCCAAGGTCGACATCCTCATCACCCATTGCCCGCCGCGGGGGATAAATGACAACCACGACCCCTCCCACTACGGTTTCGAAGGCTTGCGCACGTGGGTTGAGCGTGAAAAACCGAGGTTCGTTTTCCACGGCCATACCTACGATTTCGGGAAATTCGTCCGAAAATTCGAAGACACCGGCATCGTGTATGTCAACGGTTGGAAGGTCGTGGAGATTGCG
The DNA here is from genome assembly GCA_964482035.1 of uncultured Candidatus Peribacteria bacterium. Classification (GTDB taxonomy): domain Bacteria; phylum Patescibacteriota; class Gracilibacteria; order BD1-5; family UBA2023; genus JANJWP01. The sequence goes on from CAYZVC010000001.1 coordinate 87,131, forward strand.
TCATTGTAACCGGTTTCAGCGATCCGGGACAACCGCTCTTGGATGGCATCTAGACGCTCCGATATTCGATATGCCAACTCCACTAACGGAGCCCTTTTTTTGTCGTTGCGAAAAGTTCGATACGTATTTTCGGAGAAATTTCTTTGTCGCGACAGCGCATTCCGGTATCCTGAAATCTGAGCGGACAGCCTTGTTAACGACCAATTATGACAGATTCGAAATCCCCCGTCATATTCCAAACGAAGAACGGAAGCATTGAGCTCTCCGGCGATTTCGCCAATGAGACGATTTGGGCCAGTCAGAAACAAATCGTCGAACTCTACGGGGTTGACCAATCGGTAATTTCGCGCCATATGCGGAACGTCTTCCGGGATGGGGAAATTGACGAGAAAAGCAATATGCAAAAAATGCATATTGCAAATTCCGATCGTCCGGTGACGTTCTATTCCTTGGATGTCGTCCTTGCGGTCGGATATCGAACAAATTCCAAAGTGGCGATCGAGTTTCGCAAATGGGCGACTTCGGTCATCCGAAAACACATAACCGAGGGGTATACGATAAATGACTCCAGAGTACGAAGCAATTACGAGAATTTTCTCAAAGCCGTCGAGGGCGTAAAAATACTTTTGCCCGCCAATCCGGACACTATCGACGCCGCGGAGGTCCTTGAACTCATCAAGGCGTTCGCTGGGACTTGGTTTTCGCTCGACGCGTACGATACTGAAAGCCTTCCGAAAGAAGGCATCACGCACACGCAAGTTTCGGTGTTGGCGAGCGAACTCTCGGAAGCGGTTGCCCGACTTAAATCCGACCTCGTTGCGAAGTCTCAAGCGACCGATTTTTTCGCTCAGGAAAAAAATCCCGGAACGCTTACCGGAATCGTCGGAAACGTATTCCAGTCGTTCGACGGGCGGGATTTGTACCCGAGCGTCGAAGAGAAAGCCGCGCATCTTCTGTATTTCATCGTAAAGAACCACCCCTTCAACGACGGAAACAAACGCACGGGGGCGTTCGCTTTCGTCTGGTTTCTTAAAAAAGCCGGATTTCCGTTCCGTTCGAAAATCACTCCCGAAGCCCTTACCGTTCTGACGCTTCTGTTGGCTGAAAGCGATCCCAAAGACAAAGACCGCATGGTCGGGCTTGCGATCCTTCTTCTTGGAGGGATTCCGGGGTAGGGGAGGAAGCGATTTCCATATCGATATCGCCGAAATTACGAATTATCCGATTCGCTAACTCCTCAGGTCCACCATCAGAGACGAAAGCACATTTCAAACAAGAGAAGAGCTCGTTTTCCCCATAACGGAGCTCTTTTTTTGTCGTTACGAAAAGTTCGATAAACGCTTTTTTCATAGTTTTTTCTTACCCTGCTGAATGTAAATCGATATTCTTTTTACGTTCGTGCGACAGGTATTTTCTTATTGCAATCCTATATCAAAAATATACAATTTTTCGGATATGACGTTATCCGAATCCATATGGCCAGAACGACCATCAGCATAGACGAATCCATCGCCACCATGGTTAAGGAACGGGCGAAAGCGGATAACATTTCCATATCTGCCGCTTTTTCCATGCTTGCCAAGGGTTATGCCGAGCGTCGCATCCATCTTGGCGCGTACGGCGCGAACGAACCTGAAATCGAAGTCATTCCGGTATCGGCCGCGGTACGCAAGAAAATGGATCGCATCGAATCCCTTTTGTAGATGCTGAGAGTTCCAAAATCGTTCGTCGACAACGAACTTTCCGTACTTTCGGACGTTTTTTCGATTTCGGATATCCTTGCGGCATATTTTAAAGCTTCCAAAGGGTTGGGAGTTCCGCTCGCTTGAGAAAAACCTTCCGGATCGAGGTTGGTAAAAGTCTATCTCACTTCAAAAACCTCTCCGTGAAGGGCGTTGTTCGCCTTTTTTATATCCAAGGATATTTGGATACCGGTTCTTCTGAGGACGAAAAACGACAAACTTGGTAAAAACCTATCGCCAGAAAATCCGCATTACGAAAAAGCTCTTTTGAGGGCTTTCGATGCGATGGAAGCGGATTTGATAGAACGGAGATTCGTCGATTACGAATAACGTCTATCCCACCCCCTTCTTACTCAACTGAATCTTTCCGGTCGTTTTATCGATCGACATGACCTTCACCTTGATGCGGTCGCCCACAGAAACCACGTCCATGGGGTTGCTGACGAAGCGGTCGGCCAATTGCGAAACGTGCACGAGGCCGTCGTTTTTCATGCCGATGTCCACGAAGGCACCAAACGCTACCACGTTGCGCACCACGCCTTCCAATACGTCGCCTTCCTTCACTTCTGCGGTCGTTTTGGATTTGGCTTTGGTATGGGTCGAGCTGGTGCGTTTGTCGCGTCCGGCGTTTTTTAGGGATTCGAGCACGAATTCGAGCGTTCCCTTGGTGAAATCCGGGTAGAGTGCCACGAGTTCGCTCTCGAACGCCCTAAAATTGTCGAGGTTCACGCCCTTTTCCATAACGTATTTCGCCGCGGCGTACTGTTCGGGATGGATGTCGGTCTTGTCGAGCGGTTCGGCGCTTTCCGGCACGCGCAAAAACCCTACGGCGAGTTCATACGCTTTTGCGGAGAGAACCTTCTGCAAATCCTTGCGCGACTTGTAGGGGCGGTGGTTGTAGATCTTTTTCGCCTCGCGCTTGTCGATGCCCGAGATGTGCGAAAGTACGTGGACCGAAGCGTTGTTGACGCTGATGCCCACCTCGTTGACCACGTCTTCCACCACGTAGCCGAGTTTTTCGCCGAGTTTCTTTTCGGAGACGTCGTGCTGGTACATGCCCACGCCGATGCTGCCCACCGGAATCTTCACGAGTTCGGAAAGCGGGTCGATGTAGCGACGGCCGATGGAGACGGTTCCGCGGTCGAGCGAGTCCAAATCGGGGAATTCTTCGGCCGCTACCGGGCTCGCGCTGTAGACCGAGGCACCGGATTCGTTGACCACGTAGGTATCGCCCGAGAACTTTTCCGCCACGATTTCGCACGCTTCGTCGCACGCGGTGCCGTTGCCCACGACCACGGTCTTGATGTCGTATTTCGAGAAGAGGTTTTCGAGCATCTTGAGAGCGTTCGCGCGCTCGTGCAGGTACATCTTTTGGAATTCGAGCGGGTTGCCGAGCTCGTCGATGACCGCCATCTTGCAGCCAGCGCGGTATCCCGGGTCGACGGCGAGGATGATTTTCCCATATTCCGGCTTGGTGAGGAGCAGAGCTTTGAGGTTGGATTGGAACGTGCGGATGGAGTCGTCTTCGCCGATTTCCTTGAGCGTCGAGCGGATTTCGTTTTCTACCGATTCGAAGAGGGCGGAATATCCGGTCTTGAAGCCTTCTTCGAGTTCCGGGACGAATTCCCCGCGAAGTTTCAGAAGGGCTTTGTAGCGTTCGCGGACGGCGTCCAAATGCGCGTCGTCCTTTTCGATTTTCACGGTGAGGATTCCCAGGTTTTCGCCGCGGTTCAACGCCAATATCTGGTACGGCTTGATCTTGGAAACGCGCACCGAAAAGGCCGAGTAGATATCGAATTTGGGAACCTGTTCGCGGTCTTTGGCATTGAGCTTTTCGAGCATCTTTTCGCTCTTGGTCTTCGACGCGATAGTGCCGGAATATTCCTGCAAGCCGATGAGTTCGCGGCGGAGGCCCGCGTTGGCTGAGATTTCCGCGCCGATGATTTCGATGGCGCCTTCGACGATTTCTTCCTTCGGATACTGCGCGAGAAGTTCTGCCGGAATCGAGAGGGCGTTGGCCTTGATGGAATCGGCCACGCACTGGAATCCCTTCTCGATGGCGAGCATCGCCTTGGTCTTCTTTTTGAGCTTGTACGGCTTGTAGATTTCCTCGACCTCCTTGAGGGTCTTGGCATCGAGAATGCTCTTCAAAAGTTCGGCCGTGAGTTTGCCCTGCTCTTCGATGCCGGTGATGGCGGTCTGCTTGGCGCTCTGAAGGTTTTCTTCCTTGGTCTTGAGTTCCAAAACGTCGCGGATCTGGGTTTCGTCGAGCTCGCCGGTGCGTTCTTTGCGGTAACGGGCGATGAACGGGACGGTCGCGCCTTCGGCGGTGAGTTCGAGGACGGTTTCCACCTGGAAAGCCTTGAGGCCGAGGGCGGACGACAATATCTTGACGAGGTCGAGTTCGGGGAGGAGGGTGGGGGAGTTCTGTTCGGTCATGGGTTTTCGGATTGAAGAAACGCGATTTTACGAAAGCGGGGCCGAAATCAAAAAGAAACCCCCTCGGATGAGGGGGGTATTCGCTAAAGTTCGAACGCGTCGGCTCCGCTTTCGATATGCCGTCTCGCCAATTCTTCGCGGAAGTCCTTCCCGCGGAGCGGGAAGTCGCGTTTGCCGCCGGCGAGAAGCTCCGCGAAACGGGACTTGGTGCGTCCGATGGTGTCGACGACTTCGAGCCTGCTTTGAATGTGGGCCAAAGAGAAGTTCGACGATACGAGAACGAGCTTTCGCTGGTCGTAAATATCCTGGATGAATTCGCCGAAGCTTTCGACGGCGATTTCTCCGTGCATTCCATCGAGATTCTGCCTGTCCTTGAAAAGGTCGTCGAGAATGATGACTTGGTAATCCTTGAAGAAGTGATTCGCCGAAGCGAGGCTGAAATCACGGCAAAGGAATACGTGCTCGCGAATCCATTCTTCGGGATCTTTGACTTCCAATCCCGAACGGATTGCCGTAACGAACGCTTCGGAGAGATGGGTTTTTCAAAGTCCTGCGCCGCCGGACATTCCCACTACCCGGGCCGACGGAAAACGGAGTTCGCTGCCTTCGTTGGCGAGCTCGGCGATTCTTGTCGAAAGCCTTTTCAGGCCTTCGCTGAGTTCTGTCATTTCGGGATTCTGCGGTTCGAAATTTTCGAACGTGGATTCCGGGCGGAGGTCTTTAATTCCGTTATACCGGTCTCATCCGTGTCTCATCGGTTCTTTTCAGTTATGGATTTTAGTAATTTATAATTATGAAAATCGTGATGTCAAAATAAACCCCCTCGGAGGAGGGGGTTCGGGTGGGGTTTCAGACCGGAAGCTTGGCAAGGATCAATGAGACCTTGGCGCGAGTTTTGAACTGAACGCCTTCGATTGGCGCGAAGGTCCTGGCGATCGAATCGATTTCGGCCAAGCCGCGATCGATAAGGGCATTAATTTCCTTGGCCAGTTTGCGGATTTTCGCGGCCGCCGGAAATTTCTTCGGGAGGTTGGCTAACAGAAATCTTGCCGAATAGGCGAGATCGCCGGACGTCCCATTTTTGAAATAGTCCTTCGGATTGGAAACCGCGGCCGCCAAATCCGTTTCGAGTTCCTCGATGAGACCGGTGTCCGCCATTTCCACTGCGATCGTTCGGTCTTTCGCTTTGCGGAGGGTTTCCACAGCGCCAGAACGCACGAGTTTCGCACGGACGTGCGGTTGTGTGAATTTGTTTTGGTTCACTTCGTCTTCCTCCTAATTGTCGACGAGTACTTGTTTAGCGAGTTCAGCGCCGGGTTCGTGGCTCATGACGTCCATGACGTAGAACAGCGTACCCGTTACGGCGATATACGCCGCAACCGTTACGGCCAATTCGAGTTTGGTCATGACCGGCATTTCCGTTTCGGCGTACGCGGTGCGGATTTCGGCTTCTTCGACTGATTCGAACCGCAAAGGCTCGCGTTTTCTGAGTTCCGCTTTACGTTCGGCCCAGAGTTCGAGTCCGCCGATGACGGCCAAAACCCCGAAGAGTACCGAATTGAGCAGAAACGCCGCCCCGGCCGCTATGAGCGTTCCGCCCAAGAGCATGAACAGCCCGGCCTTGGTGTTGATGGAGAACGCCACTGATTTCATCACCCGTCCGCCGTCGAGCGGATTGATGGGCAAGAGGTTCAGCAGGTTCAGCATCGCCATCCATCCGGCCAGCGCCGCCCACATGGGTTCGCCCGTGGTTTCGTATACGACCGCGGCGGCAATGGCCAAGGCCATGCCCCAAACCGGACCGGCAAGCGCGATGAACGCTTCGCCCCAACGGCTCTTGAACGAGCCTTCGGAGACGACCGCGGCGCCGAGGAAGGGGATGAAATACATTCCCTTCACTTGCATCCCGCAGCGTTTCATCGCCCAAGCGTGGCCGGATTCGTGTACGAACAGCGAGATCAGGATCACGGCGGCGAATTGCCACGTGAACAGGTACGCGTACGATGCGGCGGATGCCGCGACGAGCCCGACCTTGCCGATTTTGGCGGTTTTCCAGAGTTTCAGTACCAACGTAAGCAATTTCGGACCGAGCTTCGCGAGAAGCACGAGCCAACCGATTTTGGATTCCTTCGCCATTTCTTTTCCTCCTGAGAAAGTTGGGTTGTTCGAGTAATACTTACGTATGTATTATTGTCAATATTCGTTGGGAAGTACGAGCGGGGGATAATCGGAAGCGTCTCGCCCGAATTGGACGCGCTTCGTAAAAAACGGTAATATGGGGATATGCAAGAAACCCGGTATGGAAGGAAAATCCGGCGGAATTCGCCGTTCGTCATCGTCGCGCCCCACGGCTCCGACGACCTCTTTACCGTAGAAATCGCCGAAGCGCTCGCCGAAACCTTGGGCGCGAGCGCCATCTCGAATACAAAATTCGTCAAACCGAGCAATGCTCTCGCTCAAAGTGGATACGCCGACGTGCGCGACTTCAATAAGCTTCCGTGGTTTTCCACCGACGGATCGTACGTTGCGAACATCGCCGACGAAGGGCTTCGGGATTTCGTCCAAGACCTCATGGGGATTACCCGGTACGTCGCCGTCGAAATTGGCGAAGCGCCCACGTTGGTCTACGTTCACTGACTCAAAGACCGGTGAGACGTGGGATTCGACATCGGCATGGGCGTGAGGCTCCGGGAATCGGGGCTCTCGACCGCCAAGGAATACGCGGAAGTCTTCCTTTCCCCGGAGAATACGGCCCCCGGATGATCGGTCATCGCCGACGTTCGGAAAACCTTGAGAATCAAGAATTTTTGGAATTCCAGACTCATGGCAGAACGCGGTTTTACCGCGAAAATCTGAGATACCTATTTTACCGGCAGGCCCGAACAGACGCCGCAAATCCATAAGAACCTCGGATACCGGGCCGAGTCGATCCAAATAGAAATCAATCGGACTCTTCGTGAAGACCGGGAATACGTCGTGCCGCTTCTTGCGGAATGACTCGAACTCGTATTTTGACAAGCCGATAAGTAAATTCAGAGTAATATATACGATATAGTCAATTCTCCTTGATTTCTTCGAAATCCGAGTATTTTTGGCACGTAGGCAGCACCAACCAAAATAGGAGGTCAGAAATGCCCGCACTCTCAGATACAGACCAAAAACGCCTTTCCGGCTACGGACTTCCGCACCAAGTGGAAGACGCCGTCGCGGAAGTTTGGAACCAACGTTTCGAGTATGGCGGAACGGGCGAAATCGTCTCGTTCACCATTATCGCCGCCGCGGTTCTCCTCATCGTTTGCGATTCCTTCCCGGCCTTCGCTCCGTCGAAACCGATGTTCGTAACGTTCGCATGGATACTGTGCTCCGTATTCTCGGTTCTCGGCGCCCTCATGCTGAGCGTCGGTTCGGTTCGTCGGAGGCCGGACGTCGATTCGCTCGGGAACCGCAAGCTGTACCTTTCGAAAAACGTTCTCGGACACGTATTCGCCACGGGTTGGCGGAAACGCATCGGCTCGATAGCGACCGGCGGCTTCGTTTTCTCCCTCGTTTCTACGGGGAACTCTTTCGCGGCGTTCGGATACCTGTTCGGTACGTTCGTTCTCGTCATCGGCATGGGGTTTCTCGAAATCCGTACGAAGGAATTCCTCTCCAGGCTCGAAGAAAAGCTCTGCTACGTGGAGGTATGGCCAGCATACGGAAGCCAAGTATTCAAAGGCGAAACCATCGAAGGCGAATGCGTCCGCATCGCCTGAAACCGATCCCCCGGCTTGCCCGGGGGATTTTCTTTGGGCTCCCGTATCGTCCGTGAGGTTCTTTCTCACTTTGACAATTCGTATCCCATAAGTATTTTCCATTCGGACAATCCCGTCCGAAGCTTTGAAAGGAGCTTGAAATGAAAAACCAAACGCCTCACGGCACCCATCGCAACGAACGGAGCGGACCCGATCCCGGTTTCGGATTGGAAATCCTCACGATTCTCCTGCTTGCGTCGTTCTTCGTCCTCACGGTTTTCGTGGACGCATTGCCATACGCGCCGACCGTCGAATCCGCAGCGGTTTCCGCTTGCGAATTCATGGCCGTACTCTACGTCGGAACTTCGTTTCTGACCATAATGATTGCCCTCGCGGCACGATTCGATTCCCGAATCGCAGATAAAATATACCTCTCGGACGCCGCGAAGAAATTCGCTCACGGTCCGTATTCGATCTCTCTCTGGGTCGATGGGTTCATACACGCGCTCGTTCTCTCCGTTTTGGTAGTGAACGGCCATACGAATACTGCCGGGTTCTTCCTGCTCGCCATGCTCGCCCTTCTTGGTTGCGCATGGCTGATGTCGAACGAAACCCGCAAATACGTCTCGAGCATCCCCGAACGCGGTTAAAGCGTTTCGGATGCCGATTAAGAAAAAAGACCCCCGGCATTCGCCGGGGGTTTTCGTTTCGGGAATTTACTTTTTGAAAACTCGATGTCTCCGATATTTTAGATGGGCAGTTTCCATTTTACAGAAAGGAGGGCGGCATGCCCGCGATGACAAGATCGGTTCTGTTTACGGTGTCGATAGCGATGTCGGCCGTATTCGTCGGCAGCGCTTACGTGCCCGGATTGGGGTTCGTCGCGGGAATTCTCGCCCCGTTCGTTTGGGGAGTGGCTCTCATGTACGGACTCGCCGGAGGGTTCTCGCTATTGATGTCGAAGGTAGCGAAAGTTTCCGTCGACGCTTCGGTTTTCAAGCTGGCTACGGAACGTCGTTCGATTCCGGACGAAACCGTCCGTCACGATCCGGAATACGCGTTGGGCATGGCTCTGGCGATCATGCTGGCCGTTTCCATCGCCATGACCGAACGTTACTGGCTTCCGGTTTGCTACCTCGCTTCGTTCTCGTTGTTCCGCCACGGAATGCGTTCGTTGAAAAAAAGAACGAACTCCGTCCTTCGGGAGGCGATGGCGAATCCCGCCGATTGAAGTTTCGGTCCCGACGTTCCCTACGGGATGCGCTCGAAGACGAAAATACGAAAATCCCCCGGTCGGCCCGGGGGATTTTTTATCCCTTCAGTCTGTCGGAGAATTTCGCCCGCAGTTTGGCTAATTTGGGCGAGATGACTGCTCGGCAATATCCGGCTTCAGGATTGTTTGCGTAGTAGCGTTGGTGGTAATCTTCGGCCACGTAGAACGGCACGAGGTCACGGATTTCGGTGACGACGGGGTTCTCGAAAACTTCCTCCCGCTCCAGCTCGGCGATTTTTTCCCGAACCCGGGCGAGTTCTTCCGCCGTTCAGAAAACGACGCTGCGGTACTGCTCGCCCACGTCGTATCCTTGCCGGTTTTCCGTAGTGGGATCGTGGGTGGCGAAGAAGGCTTCGAGCAGCGTTCCATACGAAATTACGGCCGGATCATAGTCGATTTCCACCACTTCGGCGTAGCCGCTCGTCCCTGATTTTACGCGCTCATAGGTGGGATACGGAATCTTTCCGCCCATGTATCCGGATTTTACCTCCAATACTCCGGAAAGCCTCGAAAATACGGCTTCCAGGCACCAGAAGCATCCTCCTCAGAAATACGCTTTGCGAAACTTAGGAATATCGGGGACGTCTTTGACGAACCGCATCGAGAGCGAATTGACGCAGTGGCGGACGTTTTTATCGGTCAGCCGCTCTCAAACGAATACGTGGCCGAGATGCCCGCTGCACGCCTTGCAGGTGATTTCGGTGCGCATGCCGTCCGCGTCGACGCTCCATTCCACTTGTCCGGGAATGGCGTCGTCGAAGCTCGGCCATCCGCATCCGGAATCGAATTTGGAATCCGAGAGGAAAAGCGGGGATCCGCACTGGCGGCAAACGAAGGCGCCTTTTTCATGGTGCGAAACGTATTCGCCCGAGAATGGCGCTTCGGTGCCCTTGCGCAGCATGACGTACGCTTCTTCGTCCGTCAGATGGTTTCAGTGCGAAGCGTTCATGGGTAGGGTGGTTACGATATGCGCTTAATTTCCGAACGTGAAGGCGAAGGCCCGGACCCCCGGGGAGAATTCGAGTTCGAGTTTCCCGTTCTCAAAACCGTTTTCATGGACCAAGTGGTAGAGTCGGTCTTCGGTAACTTGGACGGTGCCGTTTTTGTCGTCCGCACCGGCGATGCCGAGTTCGGAGACGTTTTTTCCTCAAACGGTAGCCCGTACGGTTCCTTTGCCGGAGAGTACCAGATAAACGTCCTTCGCACCGAATTTCAGCAGGAGTTTGGCATTCTTTCCGGCGGTGACGTTTTCAGGCTCTTCCGACCATTGTCCCAAGAGGGTCCATTGGTCGTCCGAGAGCTTCGCCGGTCCGTCTATCGAACTTTCCACGTAGCGGTCGCGGCGTTCGAGTCCGAGATAGGTTTCCGGCGTTTGTCGGAGCGCCGACCAGGCCGATGCCGAAGGCTCCGACACGTCGCCCATGGGGGTAGTGACCCCGCTTCCGTTTTCGGAGAGCAGGTAGCGGATGATCCGCTCGCTTTCGGCGTATTCGCCCTCGCCGAAATGCGTATGGCGAACGTTGCCTTGGCGGTCGATGAAGTACTTCGCCGGCCAGTAGCGGTTTTGATACGCGTTCCAAAGTTCCAAGTCGTTATCGAGGACTACCGGATACGTGATCCCGGCTTCCTTTACGGCTTCTTCCACGTTGGAGCGGACCTTTTCGAAGGCGAATTCCGGTGCCTGTACGCCGATGACGACCAGTCCGTCTTTTCGGTATTTCTTATCCCAATCGATGAGGTAGGGGAGAGTGCGTTGGCAATTGATGCAGGAATAGGTCCAGAAGTCGATGACCACCACTTTGCCCTTGAGTTTGGCCATAGTGAGGGGGTCGGAGTTGATCCATTCTTCGAGCGCTATTTCCGGGGCGGGATACGGTTCGGAAACGGAGAGATCCGGTACGCCCTCCAACGCTCTGGCAGTCACTTTTCCGGCATCGTTCGACGCTCCGCCCGAAACGTTTTGGAACATGGAGCGTCCGGTCGAGGTTACGGAATCGAGGACGTTCTGTTCGATGCGCGAGAAATCGTAAACCCCAGCAGCCCAGATCTCCGCTTTTTTATCGGCTCCCGTGAGTATGGCCACGCCCACCACGGCGAGGATGACGCCCAGGGTTTTTCGGAACGCCCCGTTTTCGTCGGAATACGACCTCAGGCTTTTGGCGAATTTCATGCCGCCCCGGGCTACGAGGAACAACGCGAGCGAAAGTCCGACCGCGTAGAAAATCGCGTAGGTCAGCCCTAAAAGAAACGAGACGGGAAATACCGTGGCGAGCAGGAGCGAATACGTGGGCGAACAGCTGGAAAATACCGGCCCGAGCGCAGCTCCAGTGAGTACCGCCCGCCAAAACGGCGATTTGGCCTCGGACGCTTTTTCAAGAGCGCCTTGGGTTTTGGAACCGCCGAGTTTTTCCATTATCCGCGTCCATGCGTGGGGAAAAAGGTACGTGAGTCCGAGAAACAGGACGATGCCTCCGGAAACGCCCGTCCAAAACGAGGGCGGAACGTTGACGAACAGCGTGGAAACTTTCAATACGACCGTAAATAGGACCACGCTGACCGCAAGCGACGCGGTAACGAGGGCCGGATAGTTTTTTCGGTCTTCTCCTGCCGACCCCGCGAGCACTACCGGAAGCACCGGAAGCACGCAGGGGGCGAGAATCGTCAAAATACCTGCCAGAAAGGCAACGAAGGCGAGGGAGGCCATAGTACGGAGGATGAGGGGCTACTTTCCGAAATGAGGAGAAAGCAGGTCGATGAGCTTTTTTACGAAGGGATCCGACCGATTGAGACTGTAGGTGACTTCGCGCCAGGTCCGGCTCCGCTGAACGATCTTCGCCTCGTGCATTTTAGCCAAGTACTGCGACACCTGCGAAGGCGTGCAGTTGGTCAATCGGCCTATTTCTCCGGAGGGGAGGGATTCGGTATGGAGGAGGAGATAGACGATTTCCAGTCGGCAATCGGATGCCAGTGCGGAAAATACGTTGGCCAACTCCAGAAGGAACCCTTCCTTCAGAAACATTTCTTTTTGAACTTCGGCGAGGTTTTTTTGCATGGGACGATCGTTACGTATTCATTTTAGTAAATCATGAAATGAATGCAAATCATTTTATGATATTTTGAAACGATAAACGTAAAAACCCCAAGCTCGGATGGGGGAGCAGGGGGTCTTCTCGTTTTTGCTTATCTCGCCGCGCGCCCGATGATTTTTGCTACCAACGGGGCGACCGAGAGGACGCTCATGTTCGGTACCGATTCGGCACGGGCCGCGTTCTGCGGGAGCGAGTTGGTTACGATGAGACGGTCGAGATGGCTCGCGAGACGCTTTTCGGATCCGCCCGGAAATACGCCGTGCGGGGCGAACGCGGTGACCGATTTCGCGCCCCGGGCGCGCAGGAGGTCCGCCGCTTCGCGCAGGGTTCCGCCCGTTTGGATGAGGTCGTCGACGATGACCACGTCTTTTCCCGCCGGATCGCCTTCCTTAATCGAAACGATGCGCTTTTCGCCGTCGCGAATCTTGATGCAGACGATTTTCTCGTGGTTGGGAAAGCTGTCGCCGAAGCGCTTGGCCGCTCAGTCGTCGGGAAAGACGATGGCCGCGCCTTCCGGGATGTCGAGGAGCTTCATGGCGGAGTGGAGCTCGAGGTTGACCTTGAACGGATCGAAGAAGAAACGTTCGGAGAGCGCGTGGATGTCGAAAGTGTGGAGAGAGGTTTTGCCCGAACGTCCTTCCGGAAGGTGCGAAAGGATGTCGGCGTAGTAGGCGGCCGTGGCGACTTCGCCCTTTTTCGAGATGCGTTCCATTGTTCCTACCGGGAAGTACGGAACGATGACGCGGACCTTTTCGGCGTAGTAGTCGAGGATTCCGCGGATGGCCGCGTAGTTGGCGAACACGTCTTCCGGGCGGGAGAAATCGCCCACGTAGGTGACCTCTTCGTGCTCGACGGTGTTTTTCACGTCGTCGATGAAGAAGTTCGGCCAGCCGTCGTCGAAGGTTTCGAACTTCATCCGGACGCGGTTGATTTTGCCCGGGAGCAGGGCTTCGACTTCGTCGCCGAGCGCGTCGAAGTTCGGGTGGGTGAGAAGGGATTGCATGGTGGGGATGGTTACGCGTACGACAGCACGCAGTCTACGCGGTATTTCGCTTCGAGTTCTTTGCGTCCGGGCATTCGGGCGAGATCGTCGAGCGCGATGGCGCAGACGACGCTTTCCACGATTCCGCCTGCCTTCTCGACGAGTTCGGCCGCCGCGAGGGCCGTTCCGCCGGTCGCGAGGAGATCGTCGACGATGGCGACTTTCTTTCCGAATATATCGGCCTGCTTCTGAATTTCAATGACTTCTTTTCAATATTCAAGTGCGTAGGCCTTCGAGATGGTCTCTCCGGGGAGTTTTCCTTTCTTGCGGACCATAACGAACGGCTTGCCGAGGATCTCGGCGGCGGCGAGACCGAAGAGGAACCCGCGGGCGTCGAGTCCGACGACGGCTTCGGCATCCTTGCAGCGGAGGGCGATTTCGTGTGCGGCGACCTTCATGGCTTCCGGGCTCGCGAGCATGGGGGAGACGTCGCGGAAGAGGATTCCCGGCTTTGGGAAGTCGGCGTGGGCACCGACGTAGTCGCGGAGGTCGAGCTCGGGCAGATAGGCTTCGACGCGGCTTTCGAACTTGGAAACGGTATCGGCGAGCATGGCCACCGGATCGGCTTCCGGAACGAACGAGAGTACGGCGCTTACCAAATCGGCGGTCGCGGCGCGCACTTCTTCGGCCGTGGCTTTCGAACGGGAGTACCTTCCGCGAAGCGATTGGATCTTCGAGTTCCAGACGCCGAGCTTCTGGAAGAGCGCGGCGGGGGAACGGGGTTGGGCGGGGGATTCGTCAGCTCAAGCAAACAATCCTCAGGCCGGTGCGTTTGCTTTATCAAATCACCGGAACGCCAACCGGTCGAGGACGTTTGCGAGCGACGAATTTTCCGCCCAACCTAAGGTTCCAACGCTCGCCGAGAGCACGTTGAGCAGCGCGTCGCCGGCTTCTTTGCGGGTCTCTTCGAGATTTCCGGATTCGTGCGCTTCGAGCATTTCGGCGACTTCCTGAGTGGCTTTGTTCAATACGTCGTCAATGCTGACGTGGGCCTTCTTTTCGAGTTCGCGGCAGCGCGAAACGAGTTCTTCGGCGGAGTGGGGGAGTGCGTGGGTTTTCATAGGGAAGGAAAAAAAGTGGGGAGGATGCGTATCGGACAGGGGCTATTTGCCGCCCCAGTCTCATCCGGCGCGGATTTCTCACGACGGAATCAGGAATTTTATCGTGGTGGTGCCTTCGTAGCTTTCGTTGTAGCCGGGGAAGTCCGAGGAAACCTTGACGTCTTCGTATCCGCTGATTTTAAGGAAGTCGCGGATGTCTTCGTCCGGGTCGGTGCAGTCTTTGGCTTTGAGTACGAGCGAGACTTGGTTTTTCCTTCGGGCGATGACTGCGACGACGGCGTCTTCGAGGATTTTCTCGACCTTCTCGCTGACGAGCCTTCCGGCGACGGATACGAGCTCTTCTTTGTTCATGGCCGCGACTTTCTGTCGAGCTTCGGAGGGGGTGAGCATGGGGCGTTTGATAACGGCTAAGCACGGACAATGTACGCCCCTTCGAAAATCTTTTTTAAAAACATAGTTAAACCGTATGAAAATTGTGAACAACTCGTAAAAAACCTTTTAAAATAGATGAAAAACGGTATTTTATATTTCGTAATAATTCATTACGGATATGAACCGGTACGCGTCGCTTCTTAAAAAACTCGGACTTTCCGAAAAGGAATCCGCCATCTACCTCGACCTCCTCGAACACGGCGAATCGTCGATTACCGACGTGGTCGACCGCACCCGCGTCCACCGTCCGGACGCGTATAAATTCCTCCCGCTCCTTACGGAAAGGGGGTTCGTATCCGAGACGCTCCGCGGGAAGCGCCGTTTTTTCTCTGCCGAATCGCCGGAGGCCATCCGCTCCCTTTTGGAGAATCTCGAAAACGACGTCGATACACTTTTGCCCGATCTCGTCGGTATGCACGCTCGGGCCGAACGCCGCCCGAGCGTAAAATTCATGGAAGGCCGTAAGGCCGTCGCCTACGTGTTTTCGGACATCGTCTCCACGCTGAAGACCGGCGATACGTTCTACCGCGTGAGTTCCGAGCGCGACGTCGACCGCGCCAATTCGTACCTTCCGCCCGATTACCGCGCCCGCCGCGACAAGAAGGAACTCGAACGGTACGTCATCATGTCGGCCGGACAGTCCGAAAAAAAAGCGCCCCGTCTGGAGCGCGAAATCGTCACCATTCCGCCCGAACTCGACGAGTTTTCCGACGACGTCTCGATGATCGTGTATTGAAGCAAAGTGGCCTTCATCGACTATAACACCGAAGCGTCCATCGTTATCGAAAACGCCTTCATCGCGGGGTTTCTCGGCAAACTGTTCCGCCTTCTCTACGCCTCGATGAAACGGGCGGCCAAGTAATACGCGCGTATGCCAATGCCGAAACGTCCTGACGGGTGCGCTTTTTTGCCATCCCGACGAGGAAATGGTACGATGTTCGGGTAACTTCGCACATGTCCGAAAACGCGCTCGACATACGCTTCGCCGACCTTGCCGCCGCACCCAGAACCCGTGAAAATCGGGAGACGGGCGTTTTGGAGCGGAAGGCTGCGATTTCGGACCCCCTCCTCGCGGAAAAAGTTCCCGGTGCGGCCGAGCTTGAAGCCAAACAGAAGAATGAGCGCAAGGAAGTGGACGACCGGTACGCGGCGATGCGCGAGGTCGTGAAAAGGCTCCACGAAATCCAAAATGACCTCTACGACCGGCTCGGCATTCTTCCGAAAACCGAAGACAACACTGGAATGGGGAAGTTTAAAAAAGGCCTCGTCGACGCGCTCGTGACCGAAAACGTCGAGTTTCTCAAAGTCGTCGCTGAACAGGGCGTCGAAGCCGTGGTCAAAGCGCTCGCCTCGATGCTCTCTTCCGTGGAAAACGTTAAGAAGCTCATTTCTTCCGCCGTCGACGCAATGAGAACGAAGGCTGAAAACCTGTTCGATATCGACGCGTATTCCATTGGGAAGTCTTTAGGTTGAATGGGGTTCGGCGTCATCGGAATGGTAAGGTCGTGAGTGCGCGAAGGCGTGGTGATGGGCGTAAAGGAAGCAGTTCGGTGACTCGGGCATCTCGCCACGTTCAAAATTCCCCTCTGAATGCCGCCGGTCCTTACTGGAACGCGCATCTACGAATGCGCCGAACTGGTAAGTCGCGAAATGGTGCTCAAGGGGCCGGAAGAAACCAAAAAGCTCCTCGACCTCATCGAATCGACCGGACAGTACCTCGCGAAACACGGACATGAAGCAAAGGCCCTCGCGAACTACGAACGCCGGCAGTTCGAGGGATCGCTCAACCTTCTGGTCACCAATTCGATCCGCATCGTGAATGACGCCAAAGTGCCTTCCTACGTCAGGGAATCCGTAGCGGCGTCGCTGAAAACGCACCTGCTCCCGGCCTACCAGACCAGTCATAAGATTCCCCATTTCGTTTCCTAATTCCGCACCCATGTCCCTCGGTTCCAAAGACGGCTCAGTAGTTGCCAGTGCCCACGCGGCGCTCGCGGCTTTCGAAATGGAAAAGAACGCCCATTTGGCGAAACTCTCCGGAGAAAAAGGCGTCGCCACGCTCGAAAAATGGCTCGTCCACTATTTCGACCGGCAAGATTCGTATCACGATTTGGAAGAATTCCGTTTCCATCTCGAATCGGTCGTCGAAGAATATCGCGGATATTACGCTTCTTCACTCGCGAACAAGGTCGATCTGGAAACGCTGCAGAGGATGGACTCGATCGGTCGGCAGTACCATGCCATGATCTACGACGGCGAAATCGACCCGTACCAAGAGGCATCCGACCGGAAACAGGCGGAGGTCGTAAAATCCGTAGGCGCCCTCGGACGAATATCCAGACTTCTCGGCTGGTCGTCGTAATTGCGTAAGAGGTAGGGCGTTTGACGGAAAAACGGATTTCAGGTACGATGGGGAGCGGACGAGCGCCACGCCGTTCGGTTGCCACTCGCCCGCCATGCGTGCGGCGAGTAATGAAAAATTCGTAGGACGAAAAGGGGACGAACATGTCGTATGCCGTTTTAGCAGTCGTAATTTCCGTCGTGGCGTTTCTCATCTTGGGAACCGTCGCTCCGATTCTCGGCGGCGTCATCGCCGCCGCAGCAACGTACTTCTTCTTACCCGCGGGGTTTTCCCCGGGACTCACGCTTACCGCGTTGGCGGCGGCTTTCGGCATTGGCTGGTTGCTCGCTGCCGGCATCAAATCGTTGGTCTCCGGCGGCCGCACCGGTTCGTCAGGATCCGGATCTTCGGATTCCGGCTGGTGGATCTTCGGTGACGGCGGCAATTCGGGCGGAAACGGTTGGTCGTTCGGTGACGGCGGCAGTTGTGGCGGAAGCGACGGCGGCGGCGGTTGCGACTGACGCCCCATTCCTACGGACAGCGTGATGGCGGAACCTCCGGGTTCCGCTTTTTTTCATGCCTTGCCGTTTTAAAATTCGACATTTTAATCCGTTTTCTTAGTATCGCGTCAGTCCATTACCGAGTTCGAAATGAACAAGCCCGCAGACAACGTCATCCGAGTGAATTTCTGAACTTGCGACGCCGTGCGCGAAGTCCGACATCCGAATCCGGATGTTTCGAAACTGCCCTCCGGCCATGACGTTCCGGTTATTTCCGCTTGAGCCGACGGGGTGGGGGATTCGGTTTCTGCCGAATGTTCCCGCGTGCTCGAACTGCCGCAGGCCTTCCGGTACAAAGTACGTTTCGACCGCATTCCCGCCTACGATCTCCATGCGAAGGGGTTTTTCGTGAACATGGTTCGCTCGGGATTGGTCGCCCTGTTGGCGGACGACGGCGAAGATTCCATCGATACCGCGTATCTCGAGACCGCCGAACCTATTGACGGTGAAATCTTCCGTATTTCGGTCGACGAATTCGTCGCCTACGTCCATAAGGACGGCCATATCGAAGATCGCGAAGAACGCGAGTCGTTCCTGTACGAAGCCATGTCCGCCTACGACGTCCTCGTCGAACCCCGCGACAAGTCCGAATTCGACGAAGTGAACGCCGTAATCGTGAGCGAGGCGAATTTCGATACGTTTTTTCCCGAAGCGATGCCGGCCGCGGGAGGAAGCGAAAGCGGCTTTCCGACCGTGGCGTATTTTCGCGGGAGCCCGCTGACCGACGAGCTGCAAATGGAAATCTTTCCCGATCTTTTCAGAGACCTTTCGCGCATTACCGTCCTTCATCTCATGATGCATGCGGTCGATACCTTCAACCAAGAAGGATGGGAAATCCCGGAAGATACCGTTTTGGTCATCCAAAAGCGCCCTTTCGTCCGTGCGGGATCGGTAACCGTTCCGTTCCGCCTCATCAGGGAATCCGTCGTAAGGGCCATCGAACGGACGTATCCGACGTATCTCGAAATACCGGACGAAGAGGAGCGGCTACGGAAATTTTTCGCCCGATACCTGCTCGTCGAAATGACGGCGTAACGGCTCTTCCGTTTCGAAGAAACTTGTCCTATCATGCCGGCATGAAAAGCCGGCATTTCATTTATCCCCTGGTCATCACGCTCGCGGTCGGCGTTCCGGTCGCGAGGTATTATACGGTGACTCCGGGGTATAACGCCTGCGTACTCGAGTACGTTGACGCGCTGGATTCCAACGACTACAAGGGGAACATTTACGACATCAAAGGCGAACGGCACATAGAATCGGTGGAAGGCGACTACGACGCGCTTGAAGAATTCAAAATCGGGAAATCGTACGGATGCATCATGGCGAGCAACGACGTCTATGCCGATCTGAGCAACACGTTCTACTGTTCGGTCGCGTACATGCTCGAAAAATCCCCGCTCCGTAACCAGAAGGCCGCGGAAGCGAGGAAGACGGGGGTGACCCAGGGTGCCGACAAGCTCGAATCGAAGAATTCCCAGTAGGTTATTCCGTTCCTGCTGAGGAAAATCCGGCAATCGCGCTTTTCAGCGTTTCGGAATCGGGCTCGCCCTTGATGAGAACGTATTTTCCGGTCGCGTTATCGAGGACGAGTACGCTCGGGGTGGCGCGGATCTTGAGATACATGCCCTGTCAGAGGTCTTTCGCTATGAGATCGTTTACCGATGCCGATTGAACGCAGGTTTCGAGTTCGACTTTCGAAAGTCGGGATTTCTCTGCGGAAACGTATGCCGACTCGTTCGCTGATCCCGTGGAAGCGAAGACGGAGTCGGCGAATTCGGCGAACGCCCCGGTTCCGGATTTCTGATCCACGCACTTCGCCGCGCGCGCGAGGAATTCGGAGCCTTCGTGCTTCTTGTTCGGGAGGATTTTGAGCGCGTAATCGGAAGAGGTTTCTTTTGCGGTTTCCGACGCGGTTCGGGATTCGTGGTACTCCTTGCAGAACGGACAGGAGAAGTCCGAAAATTCCACGATGGTGGTTTTCGCTTCCGAACCGGTTCCCGAGGGGAGCGTCGAGCGGAATGCCGTGACTTCTTCCGACGTGAGCTTCCCTTCGTACCTGCTTTCGGAACTTCCTTCCGCCCCTTCGATTTTCCGCTTGATGCCGCGGATGTACTCCGGTTCTTTTTCCTCGAGGTCCTTGAGGTACGTCGAAGTGCGGTCGCGCTGGATTTCTTGAAGGAGCCGGAAATTGGCTTCGCCGCCGACCTTTCCGTACTCGATTTCGTTGAGGGACTGGCGGAACTGCCTTTGGGCGATTTCCACGGCGACGAACTGCGAAGCCACTACGACCATCGTGCAACAGACGACGCATAAGATGACCGAATTCATCCTTTTAGTGCTCTCGGCCGCTTCCGCGGACGCTTCTTCGAGTCCGAATTCCTCTTGGAGGCGATCGGTCTTTTTTTCTGCCATGTGTGGAAAAATAGGATTTCGCGCATTGTACGAGGTTTTCGCGTGAATTCCAAGCGCCGCTTCCGGCCTATTTTACGTACGGGCGCATCGAATCGAGGAACTTCCGTTCGAACTCCCGCGTCTTCCCGTACGAACCCACGCGCTTCCGGTATCGGTGGATGCTGGAGAATGCGACGACGTATTTCTCGTCCGTGCCGCGCGCTTCTTTCAATCTCGGGTCGGCCTCGGCTTCCCGTATCGCTTCGACCAGGTCGTATCCCGCGTCGATTTCCCGAAACGTCCACCAGGTCGAAACCAGGCCGTCGGCATGTTCCAGCGCTTCTTGCGAAGGGAATCCGATGTCCGAAAAGAATCGGTACGCGACGAAGCTCTCCCGGTAATGCAGTCGGTCGGTGCGGTCGGAAAATTTTCAATCCGCCAAGAAATTCGAGACGAACGCGTCGTCGGCCTCGGGGAGGGACATCCGTATCGCGGCTTCCCGTTCCCTTTCGTTTCCTACGAGGACCGCGAGGCGGGTGACGGATCACGGGGCGTCGTTCGTCGAGGCGAAATCGAGATACGCCATTCGGAAGAACCTTTCGTCGGCGAACCTTCAGGAGACCCGGAACGACTCGAATACCCGTCGGACCGCGGATTGGGAGAGGATTTCCGGGAATCTTTCCACGAACCATCAGGCCGTGCGGGTTTCCTTTTCCGGATGTCCGTCCTCCCATCCCAGCTCCCGAAGGACCGATGACGCGGCTTCGGACGCCGGCAGTTCGTCGGGAGCGGCGATGGCGGGGGATTTTCCTTTTTCCCTCGATTTCTCCGCGGCGAAAGACCGGCGAACGACTTCGCGCTGCCACATCCGCTGTCATTTTCCGTCTTCGAACAATTCGCCGAAAGCCCGGTCGTCCGAAAGGAACGAATACCTTCAAAAGAATTTCGCGCGCATTCTCTTCGCCCCTTCGAAACCGATTTCCAGTGCGTACCGGCGGAAAGTCGGATGTTCGCAGTAGCCGTTGAGGATGTCTTCCGAGGTTTTTTCCGGATGGAGGAAACAGGATAACCGGAACGACATCATGATTACGTCCCCGATTTCTTCGATGCGGTTGTCTTCGTCCCGGGCTTCCAACACCTCTTTCACTTCGTCCTTCACCCACGTGACGTGCTGGTAAGCCGTCCGGAAATCCTTTTCGACCGGAGCGAGCCTCGTCCTGACGAAGTCGATGGCCGATAAAAATACCAGCTTCGTCGTGCTCGGTATCGTTTCCGGATAGTGTTCGACATGCCTGGCGCCTGCGGAGGCGTGGCGGATTTCGTTTGGCATGGACGCATGATACCAAGAATCTCCGGTTTGGTAAAATTCCGACCCGCTTCCGAGATATACGGTTTCTTTTCTAAAGTAAAATTGCTTTCGAAGAAGAAAATGATACTTTGTGACGATTCGTAAACCCAACCGATATGAACAATCCGATCATCCACCGCGCCGATACCCGCGGACACGCTTTCCACGGCTGGCTCGACGCCAACCACTCTTTCTCATTCGCGGGATACTACGACCCACAACGCATGGGTTTCTGAGCCCTCCGAGTTTTGAACGACGATTCCATCGCTCCCGGGGCGGGGTTTGGAAAACATCCGCACGACAATATGGAAATCGTCACCGTTCCCCTCGAAGGCGCGCTCGAGCATCAGGACAGCATGGGCAACGGCTCGGTAATCCGCAAAGGCGAAATCCAGGTCATGAGTGCCGGAACCGGGGTTTTCCACAGCGAGTTCAACGCGAGCAAGACCGAATACGCCAAACTTCTTCAGATTTGGGTGCATGCGAAAACGCGCGGAGTCGAACCCCGGTACGACCAGTTTTCGTTCCGTCCGCTTCCTAAAAACGCGCTCAAACAAATCGTTTCGCCGAACGTCGACGACGAGGGTTCGTGGATACATCAGGACGCCTGGTTCCATTTCGGTTCGCTCGAAAAGGGGGCGTCCCTCGAATACTGCCTGAAGAAACCGGGCAACGGCATCTACGTTTTCGTTATCGAAGGTTCGGTTACGGCTAACGGAACCAAGCTCGAACGGCGGGACGGCGCGGGGTTCGTTTCTACGCCGGCGCTGAAATTCGAAGCGGGTGGGGATTCGGAATTCCTCGTCATCGAAGTGCCGCTCGTCGAATAATCCGCGGACTCGTAGGTGTGAAAGCCCTCCCGAGGCGCTTTATTTTTTCCCGGCCACGAACCAGTGCCGGCTCCTTTCCGGGAGTCGGTCAGCGAATTTCGTACGGAAAATTTCCCAAGCGTGCCGGAGTTCCCCACGGATGGGATCGGGATTCCGGACTTCCCGAGCCGGCGCGTTCATATCGATGATCTCGTGGCGGTTTTTCCGGCTTCTCGCATTCGAAAGGTCTTCGCCGACTCGGTTGACGTATGCCGCATGCCCGAGACACGCGACGATTTTGGATACTCTCGGGTCTCGCAAGAATTCCGCGGGATCGATCGGATAATCGGTCACGTCGCAGGCTTCGAGCACTTCCTTTGCCCAGGCTTTCGCCTTCCTTTTCGGAAACCTGAAACGAACTCCCCCGGTTTCGTCGCCTACGATATCGATGCCGAGAACGGGATAGTATGCCGAATTCTCCCGATATTCCGTTTTTTCTTCCGCGATTTCGAATTTCGTTTCTCCGGCTTTTGCGAGGAATTTTTCCCGAAAACGCCTCGGAAGGGGATGGTCGCTTAGTACGACGATGTCGTCCGCGTACCGGAAATACGCCGTCTTATACGGCAAATCCGCCAACAACGGACGAAGTTTCCCATCGATGGCGGTCAGGGCGACCAAGTTCGCGAGAACGGGGCTCGACGAGGCGCCTTGGACCAGGCCTCACCGAAAAGTGCATATCCTCGCGACGGTATCGGCGACTCCGGCGACGCTCGTTCTCGTTCCTCGGGCCTCGACAAGCGTAAGGAGCCTCTCCGCCTCGTATTTTACCATCTCTTCGGTAACGGACGGGAAGAAATCCCGCACGTCTATCGAGAAGCACGCCCGGACCGAATCGAAATTATCGAGAATTTTCCGGAGCGCCGAATACGGGCTCGTATTTTTTCGAAAACCGATGACGTAGTCGGGAAGCGGAGAAAGATCCATAAGTCCGCGAACGGATTCCTGTACTTCGCGGAGCGCGTTGTTGCCAGTCGAATCGAAGGCCGCTTTTCCGTCCGGCGAATGGATTACGCGGTCTTTTCCGTTTTTTCTGACGATTTTTTCAGCGTATGCCGATTCTTCGTCCCGCTCCAAAGCGGCGACCGCGAGATTCGCCCATTTTCTGAATTTCGCCCGGTCTTCCGTGCGGTCTTCGAGAAAATCTTCGAGAAACGAATCGGGAAAATCGCCCTTCCTCATCGTTGGGGTCCGGAGCCTTTTGGAAAAGTCGGTTTTAGGATTGAGCCGTTTCAGCGCGTCCGCGGAAAAAACGAACCGCTCGAGTGCGTCCGCGGAGGTCGGTTCCCGGCCATCGCAAGGCGGGACGGGCATGTTCTCCCATTCGTGTTCCATATCTCGGATGATACGGATTTTTCCTATTTGCAAAGTTTATTATTTTGCGTATAAAAATAATAACTGTGGCAAGTGCAACATCGTCAGACGAAGCCTCCGGTGGAGGTGGATGGCCGTATCACGAGACTCGCGAAACCCCGATGGCAACGATGGGTCTCCGCGCACAGTTAAAGAACCTTCGGGGGACTTCGGTCCTCCTTTTTTTGTTCGGTTTTCCCGGTTTCTTTTTAAAAAACATGACCTATAATCCGTACGTGACGAATTAGGCGCAAACGACTTTTTCTTAAAATCCATGGATACGAAATCGAAAACCGGGATGGGGCGCACCGCGCGGGCCATTTCCGCCCTCGTCTCGACGTTTCTCATCGTCTGAGGGGCGTACGCTTGGAACGGCCTCACCGCCGCGACGGGGGATACGCTTCTCGCTTCGAAATGGAACGAGCTCGTCGACCGTACCGAACCGGTCATGGCGCAGTACAATCTGTGAACGAACCAGCATTGTAACAACGGAAACCAATCGCCCGTCGGGTGCGTGGTCAATTTCAACGTGAAGGAATACGACACCCATAATGCCGTAACCACCGGATCGGCTTGGAAATTCACCGTTCCGGTCGCTGGAAAATACCGGGTGACCACTACGTTGACTACGGCGGCAATCAACTGGTGAAACGCTACGAACAGCATTTGGACGTGAATCCAGAAAAACGGGGCATGGGTCAAGTCTCTCGATGGGCAATACGTGGTGACTACGATAAGTACGACCGCGAGAACCAACGGTTCCGCCACGATTTCAGCGAACGTCGGCGATACGATCGCCGTACAATTCATTCCTTGGACGACTGGGGGAAACGGTATCGACCTCACCGCAGACCCTTCCAACAATTGGATCGCCATCGAGCGCGTCGGTCCGTAGTCCGAATCGAGAAAGTTTCTTTTTTCGAATTTTTCCGTATCCTCTCGTCCGTTCCCGCGTCGCGCGTTCCCGTTTTTCGGCCGCGCGGCGCGATTTATTTGGTCAATACCGAATTCAACCATGGCACCGAGCAACGAAACCGTCGTCCGCTTCAATAACGTCTCGTTTAAGTTCGACAACGGGCGCATCATCCTCGACGAAGTCGATTTTTCCATCCGCAAGGGTTCCAAGATCACCATCATGGGACAAAACGGGGCAGGAAAGTCCACCATCTTCAAGATGATCACGGGCGAACTTAAGAACAAGTACGGCGTCATCAACGTCGACAAGAACCTTTCCATCGCGACCGCCTTCCAGTCGATGCCTTTGGCCGACCGCGACCTCGACCTCCGCTCGTATTTCCGCAAGTACGCCAACGACGACGCGTACAATATTGACGTGAAGATCAACGAAGCGCTCCGCACCGTCAATCTCAAAGCTCCGCTCGAACGCATCGTCCGTTCGTTTTCCGGCGGACAGCAGGCGCGCCTCCTTTTGGCCGCGGCTCTCGTAGGGAATCCGGACATCCTCCTTTTGGACGAACCCACCAACAACCTCGATACGAACGGAATCGACCACCTTACCGAGTTCCTCGTCAACTACAAGAAGACCGTCGTCGTCATCTCCCACGATGCCGACTTCCTCAACGCCTTCACCGACGGCGTCTTGTACCTCGACGTCAATACCCACAAGGTCGAGCAGTACGTGGGCAACTACCATGACGTGGTCGAACAGATCAGCGCCCGTATCGAAAAGGAAAACCGCAAGAACGCCCTCATGGCCAAGGAGGCCCAGGCCAACAAGGAACAGGCCGAAGTCTTCGCCCACAAGGGAGGCAAACTCCGTCTCGTCGCCAAGAAAATGCGCGACAAGGCCGAAGAGCTCGAAGAGAACATGGTCGACGTCCGTCGTGAGGACAAGACCATCCGTTCGTTCGAAATCCCCATGCAGGAAGGCATCGGCGGCATGATTTTGGAACTCGATTCGGTTACCGTCATGCGCGACCACGAGCCCGTCGAAATCCCGGTAGACGTCAAGCTCCACCGCGGACGCCACCTCCTCCTTTCCGGTCCGAACGGAATCGGGAAAACCACCCTTCTCGAAAAGCTCGCTTCCGGCCATGCCAAGGGCGAACACGTCGCCGAAGGAGTGAAGATCGGGTACTACCGCCAGGACTTCTCGAACCTCGACTTCAACCAGACCGTCCTCCAGTGCCTCTCGGAAGCCGACAAGAACGCTACCGAACAGTTCATCCGCTCGATGGCCGCGGGATTCCTCATTACCGGGGAGGTCATGAAGACCCAGATCGGACACCTCTCCGACGGACAGAAGGCGCTCGTTTCGTTCGCCCGCCTCGTTCTCGTGAAACCGGGACTCCTCATCTTGGACGAACCGACCAACCACGTGAATTTCCGTCACATTCCGGTCATCGCCGAGGCGCTCGATAAGTTCGAAGGCGCGATGATCCTCGTGTCCCACGTTAACGAATTCGTCTGGCAGATCCAGATCGACGATTACCTCGAACTCGAATAAATGCCCGATTCCTTCGCGTTCGCGCTCGCGAGTCTCGCCATACACGTAGTGGGCGCGGTTCCGTACGTGCGGGGAATACTGAAAAAGGATGTGGTCCCACATCCTTTTTCGTATCTCACGTGGTTCGTCCTTTCGCTCGTGAATTTCGCGGTACTGTGGAAATCCGACGCCAATTGGACGCTCGTACCCGCGCTCGCGCACATCGCTTTCGCCGCGTACTACGTGTATGCCGGGTTCGCCGCCATCGGACGATTGAAACCTACCCGCTTCGACGCGTGGTGTTTGGCGGTTTCGCTCATCGCCCTCCCCGTATCGTTTACTCCGGTTTACGGGTATGCCACGCTGGTCGCGATTTTCGTCGACGCCGTGGCGTTTTTGCCGACCATACGGAAAACGTGGAAAGATCCTTCGACCGAATACGCTTTCCCATGGTTCGTGGCCGCGGTCTACCCCTTCACGCTGTATCTCGCCATCGGTACGCCTTCGTGGCAGAACGCGTCGTTTTGGCTGTATTCCGGTACGGTGAACGCGATGTTTACGGTGATGATTTTTCGGAGAAAGAGCGCCGTCCGGGCTTTTGAAAATCCGCCCGCTCCTTAAACTTCCCCTAAAGTTCGATTGGTATTCTCGTCGGGTACTTAACCAATATCCGTACGTACCATGAAAAAGTCCTTTCTCCTTCCGGCGCTTGCCGTTCCTTTCCTCCTCGCTTCCTGCGGACAGCCGGGGGGTCCGGACGGAGAACGTCCCATGCCGCCGCAGGGCGGTTCCGGCGCAACCCTCGACCAACGCCAAACGCCTTCCGCTACCGACGGCGCTTCCCAGGCGGATACGCCTTCTTCGTACAACCAACAGAAGCGGGCCGATACCCGGACCTCGGCGAGCTAGATTTCCTTTTTTCCGGCAGCGTAGTATCATCGCTGCCGTTTTTCATCCCACGGACCATGTTCGCAAACAAAAAAACGGCGGCCGCCCTCGGCGTGCTCGCGACTTTCCTTCCAATCGCGGCATCTCCGGCCGCCCATGCCGCCACGGCGACGCCCCCGACGACCGTCGTCAGAACCGTGAAATCGTACGTCGCCCCCAATGGCAAGGCGTTTACCGTCGTACTTCTGAAAAATGGAAAATACGCCTACAAACCGAGAGGGGGGAAGGTTTCGCTCAGGACGTTCGCGACTTCCGACGCGGCGCTCAAGTACGTGGCAGCCAATAATAAAAAGGCCGCGCCCGTAGCGACGAAACCGGTCGCTCCGACGCCGGCGCCTATCGTCACCCCGGTGTACCAAACCCCGGCGGATACTTCCACCCGAGCGAGCTAATGGCCTTCTACGCGTATTTGCTCAAATGTTCGGACGGCACGTTTTATTGCGGTTCGACGCCGGATCTCGAAAAACGCCTCCACGAACACAACCATCTGAAAACGGGCGCGAAATACACCCGGGGGAGACGCCCGGTCGAACTCGCGTATTTCGAAGAATTCGAAACCCGTTCCGACTCCCTGAAGCGCGAATGCGCCATGAAGAAGCTCGACAGAAAGGAGAAGGAAGCCCTTGCGGATTCTCGTGCGGGAACGGTTCGAGGAAGCTCGGCGGAATAACTTTCCGCCTTTCTTTTTCGTGAAAAAGGCCTACTATCCGCTTTCATTCTTTTAAACGATTCTTTTGGTTTTCTTCAAAGACCTCGGACTTTCCGAGCCCATCCTCCGCGCCCTCGATACCGAAGGCTACAGCGTTCCCACGCCGATTCAGGCGGGATCCATTCCGGTCATCCTCGAAGGCCGCGACCTCATCGGCTGCGCGCAGACCGGTACCGGTAAGACCGCCGCGTTTTCGCTTCCGGTCCTCCAGCTCCTTTCCGCCAACGGCGGTTGGTCCCCGGCTAAAGCCGGACAGCCGGCCAAGGGCTTCAAGCGTCCGATCCGCTGCCTCGTGCTCACTCCCACCCGCGAACTCGCCATCCAGATCGGAGAGTCGCTTTCGGCGTACGGCAACAATCTCCCGCTCCGCCACACCGTCATTTTCGGCGGCGTAGGGCAAGGCGCGCAGACCGACCGCCTTTCCAAGGGCGTCGACACGCTCATCGCGACCCCGGGACGCCTTCTCGACCTCATGGGGCAGGGGCACGTAGACCTCCGCCACGTCGAAATCTTCATCCTCGACGAAGCCGACCGCATGCTCGACATGGGATTCGTCCACGACGTCCGCAAGGTCATCGCGAAGATTCCGTCCGACCGCCAGACGCTCCTCTTTTCGGCGACCATGCCGGACGAAATCGTAAAGCTTTCGCAGACCATCCTCAAGAACCCGGCCCGTGTCGAAGTCACTCCGGTTTCCTCCACTGCCGAAAAAGTCTCCCAGTGCGTGTATTTCGTTTCCAAGAACGACAAGCGCTCGCTCCTTTCGCACATCCTCAAAGATCCGGAGATGAAGCAGGTGCTCGTCTTCTCGCGCACCAAACACGGCGCCGACAAGATCGTCAAAGACCTTCAGCGCACCAACGTGTACGCCGAAGCCATCCACGGCAACAAGTCGCAAAATGCCCGCCAGCGCGCGCTGAACGGCTTTAAGGACGGTGAAATCCGCGTGCTCGTCGCTACCGACATCGCCGCCCGCGGTATCGACATCGACAACCTCATGTACGTCATCAACTACGACCTCCCCAACGAACCGGAAAGCTACGTCCACCGTATCGGCCGTACCGGCCGCGCCGGAGCCAGCGGTCTCGCCATGTCGTTTTGCGACGGGGAAGAACGCGAATACCTCCGCGACATCGAACGCCTCATCAAGAAGAGCGTTCCGGTCATCGAAGACCATCCGTTCCCGACGAACGACGCCATCGCCGTAGGCGAAGCGAAGGCCGCGGCCGAAGCGAAGCGCGCTCCCCGCGGGGGTCGCGGATTCGCCGCACGCAACGGACGTTTCGGAAAGATCGAAGAGGTGAAAGAACCGCGTGCCCGCCATTCCAACGAAGGCCGTCCGAACAAGCCGGCCGGAAAACCGGGAACCGTCCACGCTCCGAGCCGCGACCGCGGCGACCCGCGCGGAAATCGCGGAAGGAATTTCAATTAGTTTCCCCATTATGGAAAGACGCTCTTCGGAGCGTCTTTTTCATATCTCCGGATTCATCTCGAAAACGGGTCGCGACATTTGCTAAAAAGGCCGGATAAATGGTACGATGGCACGGTAAGCGCCAAACTATGTCCGATACGCAGATTCCTCCCGCTTCCCAAAAATTCGCCGAACTTCTCCGTTCGGCGTCTTCGACGTTTCCCGAGTACGCCGTTTGGGCGGCGGTAATCGAATCCCCGCTTTCCGAAAAGGCCCGTAGCGAAATCGAAGCCGTGCTTTCCGAAGCGCTTTCGGAAGGGGCGGAAACGCTCACGGGCGACAAAATGGCGAGCATCATGTCGCGACTTGCCGAAATTCTTGAAAGGGAACGGCAGGAAGCGATCGCCGAAAGGCGCGACGCGGAAGCCTCGCTCGATTCGTTCTTCAGTTTCTTCAGTTAAGCACCCATGGCAGAAAACCAGACCCCGGAAAAAATTCCCGCCCAACCCCAAGCCGAGCAGGCTCCTGCCGACAAGGCGCTTTCCGAACTCCAAAAGAATCCCGACGCGCTCAAGGATTTGGCGAAAAATCCGGAATTTCTGCGTACGCTCGACGCGCTCAAATCGAATCCCGCCGTCAAAGAGGCGCTCGACAAGGCCTGGAACGCCGCGCTCGTTTCGCTCTACCGTGCTGGTTTCGAAGGCGCGACCCCGGAAAGACAGAAGGACTTGGTCGCCGCGATGCCCGAAGGCGAACGCGCCGTTCTCGTTTTTCACGTCCGCTCGTACGACCGCGACAACGGTACCGACCTTCCGCCGGTAAATCCGAACGATCCGGAGTCCCTTTCCGCCGTCGCCGCGTCCATGCGCCGAACCATCGAAATGGGAAAGAACGCCGAAGCGTTGAAGAAATCCGACATCAAGGGCCGTTTCGATCAGATCAAGCAGAGTGCCGCCGAAGCCGCGGCAAAAGACCCGGCCAATGCCGAAGCTGCGAAAATCCTCGAAAAGCTCGACGTGGCGACCATGACGGAAAAAGACGTTTCCAAGCTCCGCATGTCCGGAGTCGACCTTTCCAAAATCTTCCTCGTCGAAGGCGGCGGTTCGCCCTGTCAGGGGAAAGACGCCATCCTCAAGGCTTCGATGAACGTCGAACCGGGAAAGGGGTCGGGAATGAAACTCGTCGTGGACTTCGGAAAGAACGACAAGGTCAACCGAAGCGTCGGGGCAGGGGACATCCTTCCCGACGAAGTGAACCGCGTGAAGATCAACGGCACCGAAGGTACGAAAAAGCTCGATCCGCGACCGGGTTTCTATGATCAGCAAGGGAAATACCTTCCGATTTTCGACGGCTATACCATCGAAGTGCTTTCCTCGAAAGAACTTTCCGAAGCCGATAAGAAGGCCGCGCTCGACGCGCATTCCCGCCGTTTCGAAGAAATCGTTTCCGACGACGTTGCCGATACCGTGCGCGAAGCCATGACTGCCCAGCACATGCTGGTGAAGGCCGATACCCCGAAGGAAGCCGAAGCTCTCGCCAACGTTCTCTCGGCGACGCTCGGGTTCTCCGACAAGCCGGACCAGGTCGCCAAACTCAAGGCCGACCTCCTCGGTGCGGGCGTAGACCTCGGAAAGGAAGGTCCGTACGCGGCGAAAATCCAGGAGTTCCACGTCCAAATCGCCAAGATGTCCCTCGATAGAGGCGGAAAGCCCGCCGGAGTGCCGATGGGCGGCATTTCTTCCGGAGCGGCCGAACGTTCCCCGTCTGGTACTACGCTCTGTTCGAAGACCGCGCGCGAAAATGCCGCGAGAATCTTCGGGGTCCAGCTCGGAAGGGGCGACGCCATTGCCGTCCAAAATTCGTACGGTGCGGTCGGTCTGCGGAATTCGCCCGACCCGTCGCGCAGTCCTACCGAAATATCTTCCGGACTTCCGCCGAACGATCCCAAGGCGAACTTCGCGGACGTCTTCACCGGTTCGAAGAGCGATTACGGACACCGTTGCGTCGCCTTCAAAAAGGGCGAAAGCTGGTACGTTCTTGACCCGTACGTCAATAAAACGACCGATCCGGTTCCGCTCGCGCAGTACCCGCGCGCCGGCCAAATCAGAAAAGCCGCGTTGTACACGCTTCCGGCTTAGTTCCGGTTCGAGAACGCGCATCCGCATCCGATTATTGCCATCATGAAAAAACCGCCCCTTCGAGGGGCGGTTTTCGTCGTTTCGGACGGTTTACGGACGCTTTTCAGTGCCGTAGAGCATCGTGGCGACGTGGTAGAGATCGGCATTGCCGGAGGAAGCGACTTCTTTCCCGGCGATGTCGTACGTTTTACGCATCTTGGGTTCCCATGCGGCGACGGTTTCGGTCGCACGGGCCTGCGCTTTGGTTTTGGCTTTTCCGGCTTCCTTCCAGACGGTACCGCGCATGTCGACGACCTTGTGCGGTTTGGCTTTGCCCGCATTCGAAACGTGGATGCGGTAATCGATGCGGTAGAGGCGGCTGCCCGGATCCGAAGTTTCCATGACGGAAACGGCGAATTTCGAGAAACGCACGTCGCGCGACTTGGCGATGCGTTCGAGGTCGCCCACGAACGCCTTGTACGCTTCGTCATGGACTACCGCCAGGTCTTTCCCTTTTACGGTCACTAGTACTTCGGATTCCGGGTGGGAAATTTCGATGGAAACCGGTGCCGGCGCTGCTGCTTTCGGAGCAGTGGCGCCCCCCGATGCGCAGGCGGCGCAGAGGAGAACGGTAGCCGCGAGCGCGGCGATGGTGGGAAAACGGCTGGTTCGGTTTTTGGAAATCCCTTTGGTTTCGGTCATGGCTTTTCGCTCCTTCGTTGGTGTTTGCCGGATTCCTTATTACTTATGAAACTCGTTTCGTCAAGGGCCGATACTGCGCGCTTTTCCCGTTTGCCCGATTCGGATTCCGGAGTATCCTTTGCGGGTAAACGACCCCGAATGAGGAAACCTTCTTTCGAAAATTTCCGCTTCAGAGCCTTTCGGCCTTCTTTCCACTTCTCCAAACGGAAGGCGGCGTTCTGGTTTTGTACCTTGTCCATAGGTTTTTTCGCGGTTTCATACCTCGCCGTAGAAATCGCCGCGTACGGAAGGACGTACGACGGCGTCGCTTCGGTTCCGAAGAATTCGGTCGGACTGGTTCTCGGAACTTCTTCCAAGCTCGCCGACGGGACGGGAAACGCCTACTTCGCCCTCCGCATGAGTGCCGCGTCTCAATTGTACAAGGAAAAGAAAGTGGATTGCCTGCTCGTTTCCGGGGACAACGCCACGGCGAATTACAACGAAATTAAGAGCATGCAGCTCGCGCTCATGGAGAAGGGAGTTCCGCCGGAGAGGATATTCGGGGACTATGCCGGTTTCCGTACGCTCGATTCGGTCGTGCGCGCCAAAGAGGTTTTCGGGCTTTCGAAGTTCACGGTCGTCTCGCAGGAATCCCACGCCAAACGCGCGGTGTTCCTCGCCCGGCTGGCCTGAGTCGACGCCGTGGCGTACGAGGCCGTGACTCCGCCGTTCTCCGCCGCCGCGCTTCCCATTCTCAGGGAGATTCCCGCCCGCGCCGTGGCGTTCTACGACGCCGTGCTCGCCGGAGTTCGCCCCAAGTTCCTCGGCGACGCCGTGAAGATCGAAACCGATTCTTCCGTCCGTCCCGTACCGGCCAAAGTCTGTTATCCCCGTTAAGTCCGCGCTCCGCACATGAAAACCTACGTACTCGACGCTTCGAAATTTTCCGACGTCCCCGCTTTCTACGACGAAGTTTCCCACGTTTTCGGATTTTTCGACGAATTCGGACGCAATCTCGATGCCCTCGCCGATTGCCTCGACGACGCGTCGGGCCTTTCCGAAATTCGCAAGCCGTGCGAGGTCGTTTGGAGGTCTTCCGAATCGGACGCGCTCGACTCCGGTTTCCGCGATTCCGTCTTCGAAATTTTCAGAGAAGTTGACGCTCTCGATTTTCGAGTAGAGTAAGCGGACTTCTTTCGAACGTACCAAATTTCCCATGTCCCAATTCGATTTCGCTTCCGCGAACCTCCGCACCGACGCTTCGGCCGATTCGGCCTCGCTTTCCGGACTTCTTTCCGAAATCCAGAACGACCTTTCCGAGAAATCGTGGTCGAGCGACTACGCGTCCTTCCTCTTACCGGAAACTTCGGAATACCTCGAATCGTCCGTCGCGATGGCGGCCGAATTCGCGGATTGCGACGCGCTCGTCATCGTGGGTATCGGGGGTTCGAACCTCGGTACCGCCGCGATTGCGGAAGCGCTTTTCGGAAAACTCGCGTACGCCCGTCTTGAAAAGACGCTCTTCTTTCTCGATACGGTCG
Source organism: uncultured Candidatus Peribacteria bacterium (assembly GCA_964482035.1). Lineage (GTDB taxonomy): Bacteria > Patescibacteriota > Gracilibacteria > BD1-5 > UBA2023 > JANJWP01. The sequence goes on from CAYZVC010000001.1 coordinate 120,652, forward strand.
ACACTTCGAAGGTTTCGAACGTTCTTTCCGTAGTCGAAGCGATTACGTCCGACGGCGGAAGGGTCGGGCTCGTGACCGTATCGAAATCCGGTTCTACGGCCGAAACCGCCGCGCTCTCCGCTGTGGCCTACGAGTTCATGAAGAAGCGCTGCGGACTTTCCGCGTCCGACTGCGTCGCCATCACCGAGCCGGGTTCGAAGCTCTCGAAATACGCCGAGTCGGAAGGATGGAAATCCCTCCCGATGCGTCCGAAGGTCGGCGGAAGGTACAGCGTCCTTTCCAACGTAGGGCTTTTTCCCCTCGCATTCCTCGGTGTCGACGTCGAAGAACTTCTCGAAGGCGCCGCGGCCGGAATCGCGGATTCGTGCGCGGAAGACCCGACTGTCAATCCGGCGTTCCTCGGGGCGAAATATCTTTTCGAAGGTTCGTCCGAAGGCCGAAACGTCGTCGACCACTTTTTCTTTACCGACGCGTTCGAATCGGTGGGGAAGTGGTACCGTCAGCTTTTGGGTGAAAGCGTGGGCAAGGAATTCCGGAAAGACGGCTCCCGCGCCAACGCCGGACTCACTCCCACCACTTCCATCGGTTCCACCGATCTCCACTCCGTCGGCCAACTCTATTTGGGTGGTCCGCGCGACAAATCCTTCACGTTCGTCCGCGCGGTTCCTGCCGAAGAACTCCGCGTTCCTCAACACGCCGCGCTCGACGCGGTGGTTCCGCATATCGCGGGAAAGCCGCTCCAAACCATTATGGACGCCATCTACCAAGGTACCGCGGAAGCGTACCGCACCAAGGGGATCCCGTTTGCGCAGTGGGAACTCCAGGAAGGTTCCGCCTACGACCTTGGGTATTTCCTCCAGGTCAAAATGTGCGAAGTGGCGTACTTGGGAATGATGTTCGGGGTCGATCCGTTCGACCAGCCCAACGTCGAAGACTACAAAGTCGGAACCAAGCGCGTATTGGCGGAAGGTTCGTAACGTTTGAAAAAACCGCCCCGGAAACGGGGCGGTTTTCCAAATCCTGTTGCCAAGAAAAGGGAAACGCGTAGGCTCTCCCACGTATTTCCAACTTTTCGAACATGCGCCAGTCGACGCTCATCTTCGTCCTCAACCCGAAGGGCGAAATCCTCCTCGCGATGAAAAAGCGCGGCTTTTGAGAAGGGAAGTGGAACGGCGCCGGCGGCAAGGTCGAAGCGGGCGAAACCATCGAAGCCGCGGCAGTGCGCGAGCTCCGCGAAGAAACCGAAGTGGACGTTCCCGAGACTAAGCTCGAGAAAGTGGGCGTCCTCCATTTTACGTTCGAGAAGAAGCCCGAATGGGATCAGGACGTCAACGTCTTCTTCGTTCGCGATTACGCGGGTCCCGATGCCGTCGAAACCGAAGAAATGGCTCCTAAATGGTTCAAGGTCGAAGACATTCCGTACGACGACATGTGGGCCGACGATCCGTACTGGCTTCCGCGCGTCCTCGAGGGCGACAAGGTGGACTTCTCGTTCACGTTCGACCCGGACGGAGACCTCGTCGAGGTAGTCGAAGGGTATACCGGGTAATCCGGTGGAACGCGCTTTGCGAAAATTCGCGATCGCGTTCTTTTTTGCGTTCCCGATAATGTCCGGGCCTTTCGCTATCCCCATCCTCGCCCTTTCCGTTTTGATTTTCGGGCTCCGGGCGTTCGGGCACCTTTCGGCTTTCGAAGGAAGCCGGTTGGTTTTTCTGGTTTTTTGAGCGGCAGTCCTTTCCGTTTGGACGCTCGCTGCCAAATGGAGGGAGTTCGAATGGAGGAAGCCTCGGACCGAGACGTACGCCGTTCTTGCGTTCGCCGCCCCGTTCTGGGCGTCCTCTTTCGCGAATCCTGGATTCCCGGTCGTCGAAGCCGCGAAAGGGGAGACGTATTCGGTGCTTCCGTTCCTTTCGATTTTCCTCGTCGCGCTTTCGGTATCGGCGTTTCCGCCTGATTGGAAGACCGGATCGCTCAAGGCGTTGGTTTTGGGATTCGTCTGCGCGAACTTTCCCTACGCCGTTATCCAGCGTCTCGGGTTGGATCCCTTGGCCGATACGTTCATTCTGCCTTGGCAGGACGGAAGGGCGTACGGAACCTTTTGAAATCCCAATTCGCTGGCGTTTTTCGCCGTGCTCAGCTTGCCGCTCGCATTTTCCCTTTTTCGAAAGGGGATACCGAGATACGCCCTGATAGTCGCGCTTTTTTCGATATGCGTCCTCAGCGGCAGCTGGAGCGGGACCGCGGTCTTCCTCGGGTACTTGTCGTACCGGTATTTCGGTTTTTTAAAAACTTCCGTCGCCGCATTGGCCGTAGCCGTCGCGTTTTTCTCGTTTTCCCAGCATTTTCAGGACAAACGAATGTCCGTCTGAACCCGCGTGGCGATCGTGGGCGACGCCGCGCTCCGTTCGGTTTCCAATCCGCGCACGTTCCTTCTTTGAGACGGGGCTTCCGCCGTGGAAGAATGGTTTTCTGCCCACCGGAGCGCCGAAGTGACGAATTTCGTAGACCCGCAGACGCCCATAGACCGCGCGCATTTCCTCTTTTTCGACCTCTCCCTCGTTTTCTGAACCCCGTTCGCGCTCGCTCTTTTCGCCGCGTTTTTTTACCTGTCATGAAAAACCGAGAGGCCGGTTTGTGAGGCGCTCTCGGTTTTCTTCGTTCTTTCGTGTCTGCATACGCCGGATTCGGCACACATTCTTTTCGTGGCGTTGCTCCTCGTTAGCGGACGACCGGTTCCGAAGAAACGGGGATTTTCGGTTTGAACGGCGTAGCGTCGCAGAGGTTTCCGATTCCGTCGTTGTCCGAGTCGAGTTGTCCGGGGTTCGGCTTGCCCGGGCAGTTGTCTTCGATGTCGGGAATCTGGTCGCCGTCCGTGTCTTTCGCTATCGGGGCGGACGGAACCGTCGTCGTGGAGGCCGGGGCCGTCGGCACGGGTGTTTTTATCGGATTCGTCGCGGTGGCGGTCGTCGTATTTACGGGTGCCGGCGGAGTTGACGAGGTGGTGAGGCCGGTTCTCGGAACGATGGTAGGAACGGGGTTTGCGGACGAAGTTTTCGGAGTCTCGGGAACGAGGCTTTCCGGTCCGTTCGTTCCGCTTCCCGTTTCCGGAACGAGGTCGTCCGAATTCGCCGATTCCATCCATTCGCGGATTTTTTTCGAACGCTCTTCGCGGAGGCTTTCCACCCGTTTGGTTATCCGTTGCCGGAGTTCCCCGTTCGAGGCTCATTTGGCGATTTCCTTGCGGGTCGTGCCGATGATTCCGTCCTGCCGTACGAGATACGCTTCGCGTTCGGTTTCGCGCATGAGGAGGCCTTTGGAGAGGGAAGTGGCGCCGCTTCCCATTTTCGCCTTTACGCGGTCCCGGATGGTGGGTTCCCTGAAGAAGAAGTCGACTTCGTCCGCTTTCGGCATGCTCGCGTCCATTTCTTTCTGGATGCGGGGAAGTATGGCCTTGAGTTTTGAACGGTCGAGCTTGGATTTCACGGTTTCGTCCATCGGGTCGGTGAGTCAGGATCCCGAGAAACCGCGGGCCATCTTTTCAAGACGGTCCATGTAGACGAGGTCTTTGACGGTGTTGTCACGAACGAACGCGTCGTTCATGACAACCGACATGGCCAACCGGTTTTTCTTCATTTTGAATGCCTTCGGTTCGAACACGACGCCGTTTTCCGGCTCGACTCGCTCACGGTTTTCGATGCCGTCCTTATCTTTGTAGGTTACGTCCACGCCGGGGGTTTCCGCTCCGTTTCCGGTGGAATCGATGACTTCGACGGAAGTTTGCGCCGCCGATTTTTTCATACGGACGGACGTTCCTCGCACTCCTGCCGAGAGGTCGGAGGTGTTGATCGAGAAGAACGAACCTTCCGTAAGCGGCTTGAGGATTCGGGCCCAGATTTCTCAGGATTCCAACGAGAGCTCGGTATCGGAATCGTCGGATTTCGTAATGGAAATCGAAGAGTCGGCACCTAGGCGGACGACGCTCGCGTCGGCGAACACGATTTCCACTGAGGAATCCTCGCCGGTCGTCACCGTATCCCCGACGCGCACGGAATCCCCGACGGCGAACGCCTTCGTATCGCCGGCATCGGAAACCGCGTTCAGTAAGACTTCCCCGTCCACGCGGTTCACGTAGGCGACCTCCGCTCCCGGGGCTACGCTGACGGTTCATGTGGAAACGGCGCTCTGCGAACCCGATTGCGTCGTCTGGTACGTCACTTGGCTTGCGGAATCCCTTCCTTTCGTCGCGTACCACCCGCCGGCTCCGAGGAGGAGCAGCAAGACGACGACGCCGGAGATTTTCGCGGCGGATGACGGATTTTCCATAGAACGGGTATACTGGGGTAACTTTCCGCATTATAGGTCCGCTTCATGAAAAAAGCAACGCACCTTCTCGCCGTATGGGCGACGACCCTCTTCGTCTCGTTTCTCGCCTATTCCGCCCTCTCCGGCCCGATAGGCGACGACCTCGACTTCTTCTTCCTCTACAAGGTTTTCCGGGGGGCGCCTTCCGATAAGGTAGCCATCGTAAAAATCGACAACGCTTCTTTGGACGAGTTGGAAAAAACCGATCTCAGGGTGTTGAATTTTTCAAAATCGGTTTTCGCCCGGCTCATAGAAAAGCTCGAATCCGACGGCGCTACCGCCATAGGGGTGGACGTCATATTCGCCAACCGTTCGGCCGACGAGGCGATCCTTGCCCAAACGCTCGAAAAATACCGCAACGTCGTCATCGGTGCCAAAATTTGAGTGAAGGGTTCGGGGGAAAGGGTGTTGCCCCTTGCCGCGTATTCCGGCGCCACTTGGGGCATGGTCGACGTGCTCTTCGACAAGAACGTCGTTTCCAAAATTCCCCCGTACGCCGAAGTTTCTTCGTGAAAAACCGCCGAATCGCTCGCGCTCGCCACGTATCGGGCGATGATCGGCGACTCCTCCCCGGCCTGAAAAATCCGCGACGGAAAATACGTAGTGAATCCGCTCCGTTCGATTCCGCTCAATTCCGACGGCGTGACGCTGATCCCGTTTTTCCGCGAACCCAAGACCTACCCCGCGTATTCGCTCGCGGACGTGCTTTCGTGAAAAGTTCCGGCAGGAACCTTCAAAGGCAAAGCGGTATTGGTGGGCGAATACGGCACTCTCATCCACGACGAGCACTTCTCTCCGGCCGATCTCGGAAAGGCCATGCCGGGAGTCGAATTCCATGCGAATTTCCTGGACGCCCTCGTTACCGGACAGTTCCTCCGCTCGCTGACCAAAACGGAAGCCGTTCTCGTCGCGGCCATCGCCGCCCTCGCGGGTTCCGCCGTGTTTCTGTTCGCTTCGGTTCCCGTTTCCGTCGCCTACGCTTTCGCTTTCCTTGCCGGAACGCTCTTGTCCGGCTGGTACGCCATGGCCGCTCACGGCGTGGTCATCAAACAGTTCGCGTTCTCGGTCGCCGGAGTTTTCGCGGCTTTCCCTGTCGCTTACGCGTACCGGTATTTCGTCGTCGACCGCGACCGCCACTTCATCGAAAAGGCCTTTTCCCGGTATCTCGACCCCGAAGTCGTCGAAGCTATCGCCGCGAATCCCAAGAAGCTCAATCTCGGCGGCGAAAAACGCCACGTGGCGGTCTTTTTTTCCGACATCGCCGGATTCACCACCATTTCCGAGACCGTGGGGACGGACAAGCTCTTCGCGCTCATCGGCGAATACCTTTCGCAAATGACGGACATTCTCATTAAGAATAAGGGAACGCTCGACAAGTACGTGGGTGATGCGATCATGGGGATATTCTGAGCCCCTCTTACGCTCAAGAATCCCGAAATCGACGCATGCAGGACGGCGCTCGAGCAGCAATCGCGCCTCCGCATGCTCCGGTCGAAATGGAAGAAGGACGGGTTTCCGGTAGTGGAAGCGCGCATCGGCATCCATTCTGGCGAAGCGATGGTGGGGAATATCGGTTCGAAAACCCGTTTCAGCTACACAGCCATGGGCGATACCGTGAATCTCGCTTCCAGGCTCGAGGGCGTGAACAAGGAATACGGAACGTACGTCTGCGTATCCGAACCCGTAGCGCTGGCCGCTTCGTCGGAATTCGTTTTCCGCGAACTCGACGCCATCAAGGTTAAGGGAAAGAACGAAGGCGTGAAGATTTACGAACTCGTCGGTTTCGCCGACGACACGAACCTCGACCGTAAAAAAATCACCGCCTACGAAGCCGCCCTCCGGTCGTACCGGGAATGAAAGTTCGATTTGGCGGAAAAGACTTTTTCCGCAATCGAGCAAGATTCTCCGTCGTCGGTCATGGCAAAAAGGTGCGAAGCGCTTTCCAAGGGGCTGATGGTTCTTGAAAACGGGGTATTCACGATGACTTCGAAGTAATTGACAACGTGTTTACGTTGGTTATAAATGCGGATATTTCACTATGCCCGCATGTCACGAACCGATTCGGGAAGTTTGCTCGACGCCTATTTGCTCGATGACGGATACTCGGATCTCCGAACCGTTTCCGATAGGGAACACCGGCTTCTCGAGATATCCATCAAAGCCGCCCGTTCCAGTCTCGTAGAATGGTTTTCCTACGAAATTTCGATGCTCGTCCGACTTATTGCCGACGAAACGGGCGTTTCTTCTGCCGCACGCGAACTCGGACTTCCCCGGGAGATGCGTCGCGAAATCGAGCGCGAAGCCAAAAAAATGGCGAAACAGCGCCACATGATAGGCAACGCGCTGTCGAAATATCTTGCCGAACTTCCGGCGAAGTCGCAGTCGAAAACGTTCGGAAGAACCCTTTCGGATACGGCGAAGGCGCTGTTGGGGGAGGCCGCGAAACTCATGTCGCTGGATCCCGTCTGCGCCCATTTTTTCAAGGGGTTCGTTTCGAATCTCGAGACCTTGGCGCCGGTATTCCGGATGATGGACGGGAAAGACGTGAAGGCTTTGGACGAATTCATGTCTTCGAAAGTGGGAAAAGAACCCGAGTCTCCCGAAGACGTCGCCGCGTCGGTCCACCGCCGCCTCGCGGTTCTTCTGACCGCTTTTTGAAAATCGTCCACCTCCCTTGCCCAAACGAGGGACGATCTCGCCTCGAAGGTCCACGCTCTTACTGAAGAATCTTCCAAGGCCGAAGCCCTCGGGAAGGAAGTCCAGCGCCTTACGAGACTGCTTCGAGAATCCGAATCCCGCGCCGAACGTTCCGCGACCGACGCTTCCCAATCGTCCGCTCGCAATGGCGAACTCCGCAACCAGATAACCGAGCTGAACCGCCAAATCGCTGAACTCAAGGCGAATCCGCAACCCGTCGCCACTCCGGGCGCGGTCATGGAAAACCCTTCCGTCGACGATTCGAAAAGCGCTGCCGAGGCCGCCTCGAAAGGGGATGAAACGCTTCTCGCGTACGCCGAATCCCTTGAGGGCGACCTTGCGCTCATCCGTTCCCAAAACGAATCCAACGCCCGTCAGCTTTCCGAACAGGCTTCGTACGTTCGCATGCTCGAAGAGCGATTGGCCGATGCGCGCCGCGAGAACGACAAGGTCCGCGACTCGGTAGTTTTCATGTCGAGGGTCGAACGCGATGTCGAAGGCGCTTCCGCCGACGACCTTTTGCGGTACCTCGCCCTTTCCGACGCCCCTTTCGAAACCAAAGAGGCCGCGGTCGGACAGATCGTATCCTTTTTCGAAAGGTTCCTCCAATGTACCACGAAGGGCGCTTCTTCGGGAATGAACGTCAACGGAGGGGAATCGGGTACCGCCTGCGGAAAATATTCCAACAACCTCGTCAATCCGGTATTCAACTACCTCAAGACTAAGGGGCGCGCCAACCATCCGCAGCGTTTCCTCGACCAGATGTGCTCGGTGGAGTGGGGAAACCTGCTCGACGAATACTCCGGCGGAGAGGCTACGGCCATGGGCAATAAGAAAGAGCGCGTCGTCACCGGGATACGCCACCTTTTCCGCGACGCGGCGAAGAGGCTCCCGTTATTTTCCGCCATAGGATACCTCGCCGACATGCTCTCCGAATACGAAATCGGCAACGTCGACCTCGGCAGGCTTTCCGATAACATCCGCACCGCCGTAGCCGAAGATCCGGTGAAGCGCCAGCTGAAAGAACTCGTTTTACCGCTCATTCCGGTTCGCGCGCCGAACGGAAACGAATAAAATCCTCCCGTTACCCATCAAAAACCACGTATGCTCACTTTCGCAGTAGGAACCACCCGCGCGCCCAAGGTCGACGGTATCAAGGCCGGCCTCGAAATCTGCGCCACCCGTTACGCCCCGCTCGCCGGAGAAAAAACCTTCGTTTGCGAAAAGACGGAATCCGGCGTTTCGGATATGCCGCTTTCCATCGAAGAAACCATGCAGGGCGCGAAGAACCGTGCCAACAGCCTTCTTGAACAGGGGGTCGACGCCGATTACTACGTGGGTATCGAAGGGGGCGTCAGCCGCTTCGGGGACAAGGCCTACCTTTTCGGTACCGTGTACGTCCAAAATAGGGAAGGGGAGGGGCATTTCGGCATTTCGCCGATGATCGAAGTCCCGTCCGCCATCGAGCACATGCTCTACGTCGAAGGCAAGGAGCTCGGGCCGGTCATGGCTGAACTTTCCGGCAAGGTCGACATCCGCAGCGAAAACGGATCGATGGGCGCGTGGAGCGAAGACATGTTTACCCGCAAGGACGAGTTTGAGGTTGCCATGAAGGCGGCGATGGCTCCGTTCTTCAACAAGTTTTACGAGTAGCGTTCGATAAAAGGCCCCCTCCCGTTTCGGAAGGGGGCCTTTTCGTACCCTTATTAGTTTTTCACGCAGTAGACGAGCGCGACGTTTTTCGGGCGGGTTTCCGTCCCCAGGGTGTAGTCGCCTGCGTAATAACTGGAGGTCGTTCCGGGTGCGGCGTCTCCCGGGCGTCAGAACGCGTTTCGCGTCAACGTTCCGTACATGTACCAAGCGTACTCTCAGAACGTCACTTTGGTATCCTGGTCTTGGAACGAAGAGAGCGTTCTGGAGGTCGGATCCTGTTTGCCGTCCGTTCTCGTCGTCGCGCCTCCGTCGAAACTGTTCATTCCGCGTACGAACTGTCACCGCAAATCCGGCCGTCCGCCGGTTCCGTCCGCCGGCGACCAATTCGCCGGGCACGTCGTCGAATTGAAAGCCATTACCGCGTTCGGGGGAACCGTGTATTGGATCATTTCGTTCCATTTGTTTTTGCTCAGGACTTCCGAAGTCGAGGCGGTAAGCGTCGCGTAGGTCGCGTATCCTATCGAAACCGAGGCGGCCGCGATAGCCAGTCAGGCGCCCATTCCCAAACCTTTTTTGAGTCAGGAGGCGAAATCGGCTCAGAATATTATTCGCATGCGGTCCCGGTGACGGATATTGGCAATCATCTTACCAATTGTCCATCCTAAGGCAACAAGACGTATTTTAACGTTTGAAGTTGACAAATACGTTCCGTATTCTATATTCGAAACGGCACATGTTTTGAAATGAAAGGAGAAAACCATGCTGCAAAACGTTTTCCTGTCCCGCAGGGCTTCCGACGCCGTCGCTGAATTCTTCGTTTTCGGTTTTGCCATGATTTTCATGGCCAAGTTCTTCGCGTTGCTGCTCATTCCGCTCGGTCTCATTCTGGTCGCGATTCCGGTTCTGACGTTCGCCTGGCTTCCGACTTCGAAGGAAAGTAAGAAGTTCATCGCGGCCGCGTTCGTCACGGCGGCGTTCACCGAAGTCTGGGCGTACTTCCTCTTCCAGATCGTCCACAAGGCGCGATTCGGCCATGCCTTCGTTTTCTTTTCCTCATAAGGAGGGGGCGACATGGGCATCGGTTGGGTAGAGGTCGTAGCCGGTTCCGCTTACGTCGCGCTGCTCGCCGTTGCCGTATTGGTGGCGGGCGTCGCGTACGGAACTGCCAGAAGCAACATCAAAGAGGCCGGCTCGGCTTTCGCTTCCGCCGCCTTCGCGATATTTTGGACGTTCAAGGGGTATTCGCTCTGTCATGCGGTAATCTCCGGCGACATGTTCGCCATGGCTTACTGGTCTTGGTTCGCGAACCGTACGTTCGATTTCTCTTTGGACGGTTTCGTCGCCTTCCTCGGAATCGTCGGGTCGTGCTTGGCATTCGCGGTAGGATACGCCCTAATCGTCTCGTTGACGGTTTGGAACGTCCCGACCCTGGGCCGAAGCAGAAGCGAACTCAAGATCAACGTCGCGCTCTTCATCGCCGTCCTCGGCCTTGATTACGCATGGTGGTCGAAAGTTCCGGGACTCCTGTTTTAAGTCAAGAAACATGCCTATCCATGCCGGCGTTTCGCGCTCGGCTCAGAAGGAAATTCGAAATCCCCCGGCAACGGGGGATTTTCTTTTCCCAAAGCGTTTTGACAAAACGTTCCCGTATTTTATATTTCATTCAATTCGCGCCTAAAAAAGCGTGTCCTCAAACCAAAATTCACGAAAGGGGTTCCAGATGTTCGATTTTTCAGACGCGTTGTCGGTATTCGCATACGTCGGCTTGCTCCTCGTTCTTCTCATCGGTTTCGCGACGGTCAGTTACCTGGCTTACGCGGAAGGGAAGAAGAAACGGAGGCGGAGCCGGTACGGACGTCCAAAAGAGCAAATCGCTGATTCGTACTTCGTCGATGCCGCGTCCGCCCTCGCGGTCGTATCGTTCCCGGCTTGGGCAGTCCATGGATATTCCGTCATCCAATCGGCGTCTTCAAGCGAAAGCTCATACGTTTCGGCAACGTCCTTATGGGCCTTCGTCGCGTATTGGGCCGTCGCCTGGATGATCGGATTCGGGTACGTACGGCTTTTGCGGCGGGAAATTCCCGTATCTTCCGTCTGGGTTTTCGCCGCTTGCTTGGCTTCCGTTTTCTGGTTCGTTTGGGGGTTTCAGCCCCTTAACGACTGGTTCTTGCAGTTTTCCGGCGGATAATCCGCTTTTCTAAAAACGCGTCCGACCGAAAATTCGGTTGGACGCCGAATATGAGGAGGGAACCATGGTTACGTGGTCGGGGGTCGCCAACGTGGCGGCCTGGGTGGTGTTCGCACCGATAGGGTACATGTTCGCGATACTGAATTTGACGATGTTCTCGCAGATGCTTTTTTCCCAGGCGGAGGACTGGCCGGAAAACAAATGGGAGTGGTTCGGACAATGCGTTATCGTAGGTTTCGCACTCTTGATGATTCCGTTCTTTCTTTCGTTCGGACACGGTTTCCTCCATCGGCTTTTCTCGTTTCGGTTTCCGTTCGCCGAAGGATTCTTCTCTTTCCCGAACGTTGCGACCTTCGCGGCGGCACTCGCCCTTTCTGGTACGGTCGCGGCAATTACGAGAAGAAAGTACGAAAAAGAACAAGTGGAATACGCCTTCCTTTGTTGGCCGCTTCTAATAGCGCTCGTCTTGTGGTTCAACTTCGGCAGTGTCGTTTTCGAATAATTCGATCCCCCGGTAACGGGGGATTTCTTTTTCGCTTGCGTATTGCTAAAAACCGTTACCATCGTCTTGGAATTCATTATTTACATATGCAAAACGGAATTAGTCAAACTGCCCAGTGCCGACGGACGTTGAAAGCTGTCGGAATTCGTTCCGAGTGAGCTTGCGGCGATATCGAGGCCGCCGTCGAATCGGGCGAATCAGGAGCCGTGGCGGAGAAAGTCGGACAGACCGTTAAAGACTGCGTCAACTGCCAACGCCGGGTTTCGGCGCTATCCGGCTCCGCTACGGCATTGGGGATGGTCGTGAAGACCCGGAGGATGCTCCAATCGAAACTGGAGTCCTTATCCAAGGAATCGTAGGGTCAAAACGTTGGATAAAGGATTCTTTTGACAATTCGCCAAAAAGGAAATAATCGCGAGTTAGCGGCTAAGGCCGGCACTTTTTCCAATTATGGAATCGTATTTTTGCAAAGCGGATTGCGATGCTTGCCAGTATCCTGGCGAAGAACGCTCCATCTGCATGCAGGCGAGAATCATTTCAGATCTCTGCCAAGAAGAAAGAATTTCCTTCGAAGAAGGCGTCGAACGCTATTCGAAAGCGTTTCGTGAAAGGTTCTGGGAAGCCGGAATTCAAAATCACGACGAACTTTCCCAAGCCCTCAGGGGATTGAACCGAAAGGTCTACCGAATCGTCAGGGATCCGTACGACCCTATCCGGGCGACGTTTTTTCCGGCCGGAGTTTTAGAATCGCTCTAAGTTCCGCATTTTTCATTCCGGGCGGCATGCTTTGTCCGCTTCGCGTTTTTGATTTTTGAATTACGGGAATTTCGCGTATATTTTCCCCGTTACGAAAGGCGTCCGAGCGGCCATCAACCGCGAGTCCGAGAAATCGGCGCGCCGAAGGAAGAAACCCGGGAAACCGGGGAGTAGACCCTTCCGAAGTCCCGGCTTCGTAAAAAACCGAAATCGAGATTCGTCCGAGGTGGTACCTCCCAGTATTCGACTGGGCCGCGGCGTGCATTATTTGGCACGTCTTTTTTATGTCCTTCGAACGAACCCGCCTCACGTACGACGAATCCGCCGACCGGATGGCCGTGAAGTTCCGCGCCATGGGGCCGCGTTCCGCCGATATCGACCGGATATTCGCGCACATCGGCAAAGAGTCGGCCAACATTCTGGAAATCTGATGCGGCGACGGGCGTGACGCGATGGAATTCAGGAGGAGAACCCCGAATTATCTGGGTATCGACTATTCGGAAGGCATGCTCAAAATGGCGCGCGAATACGTTCCGAACGCCAAATTCCAACTCGCCGACGTTTCGGAATTCGAATTCCCCGAAGGTCTCGACGGCATTGCCGCATTCGCTTCGCTCCTCCATTTGCCGCCCGAGAAAGTACGCTCCGTCGTGAATAGGGGATACGAAGCCCTGAATCCGGGATGAGTATTCTGCGTTTCCCTCAAGAAATGATCGGGTTCCGATTCCAAGACCGACGAATTCGGTACGCGGACCTACTTCTACTACGAACCCGAAGACGTCCTGTCGTACGTCCCGCCGGGAACCCGTTCCGAAACCGTCGTTACCGAAATCCGCTGACAAACCTTCTTCGAAATTTTCCTCTATAAGTAAACCCGCTCCCCATGTTCCCCCACACCGACCCAAAACAGTCTTTCCCGGCCCTCGAGAACGAGGTAATCAAGTTCTGGAAAGAGAACCGCACGTTCCAGCGTTCCCTCGAAATCCGCGAAGATTCCCCGGAATACGTATTTTACGACGGTCCCCCGTTCGCTACCGGAACCCCGCACTACGGCCATATTCTCGGCGGCGTCATCAAGGACGTCATCCCGCGTTATTGGACCATGCGCGGCCGTTACGTCGAGCGCCGTTTCGGTTGGGACTGCCACGGTCTTCCCATCGAGAACATCGTCGAAAAGAAGCTCGGCATCTCGGGCAAGAAAGACATCGAGGACAAGGTGGGCGTTTTCGAGTTCAACGAACACTGCCGTTCCAACGTTTTCGCTTTCGTCGACGAATGGCGCAAGGTCGTAGAACGCACCGGACGCTGGGTCGACATGGACAACGACTACAAGACCATGGACCGCGACTTCATGGAGTCGGTCTGGTGGGTCTTCAAATCCGTCTACGACAAGGGCCTCATCTACGAATCCCACCGCGTCGTGCCGTACTGCCCGCGCTGCTCGACCCCGCTTTCCAACTTCGAGGTCAACCAGGGCTACGAGGACAAGCAGGACAAGGCCGTCACCGTGAAATTCAAGGTGAAGGATTCCGCTTCCAAATACGTGCTCGCGTGGACGACCACTCCGTGGACGCTTCCCGCCAACCTCGGTCTCGCCGTGGGTACCGACATCGTCTACGCCGAAATCCGCGACCACGCCTCGGGCGATACCTACGTCCTCGCCAAGGACCGCGTAGCGACCTACTACAAGAATCCGGAAGATTATACCCTCGTCCGCGAATACCCGGGCTCGTGCATCGTCGGCCTCGAATACGAACCGCTTTTCAACGAACCCACCCACAAGTCCGAACTCGGCGAACTTCCCAAGGGACAGGAACTCGGACGAAACGTCTACCACGTCGTCTCGGGCCACCACGTCACTACCGAGTCCGGTACCGGCGTCGTCCACATCGCTCCGGCGTACGGCGAAGACGACTTCCAGATCGGGCAGAGGGAAGGACTCGGGTTCTTCTCGCACATCAACGCCACCGGCAACGTCGAAGGCCTCGGTTTCGGCGAAGGCGAATACGTCTTCGATTTCAACGAGACCGTCATCAAGTACCTCAAAGATACTAAGGCGCTCGTCCACATCGGCTCGATCGACCACTCCTACCCGCACTGCTACCGCTGCAAGACCCCACTCATCTACCGCGCGGTTTCGGCTTGGTACGTTTCGGTCGAAAAGATCAAGGCGGACATGCTTTCGTCCAACGCTTCCATCAACTGGACTCCCGAACACATCAAGGAAGGACGTTTCGGAAAATGGCTCGAAGGCGCCCGCGACTGGAATATCTCCCGCAACCGCTATTGGGGTTCCGCGATTCCGGTTTGGAAATCCGAGGACGGCGAAGTTATCGTCATCGGTTCCGTAAAGGAGCTCGCCGATCTCTCCGAAGGCCAAATCCTCGAAAAGGATGGCGAATACGTCTTCGCCGATACCGGCAAGGCCGTCGACATCCACAAGCATTTCGTCGACAAGATCACCATCAAGAAGGACGGAAAAACGTTCACCCGCATTCCGGAAGTCCTTGACTGCTGGTTCGAATCGGGTTCGATGCCGTACGCGCAGAAGCACTATCCGTTCGAAAACAAGGACCGTTTCGAAAGCGCCTTCCCGGCGGACTTCATCTGCGAAGGCCTCGACCAGACCCGCGGATGGTTCTATACGCTCGTCGTCCTTTCGGCGGCCCTTTACGGGCACGAACCGTTCAAGAACGTCATCGTCAACGGCATCATCCTCGCCGAAGACGGCAAAAAGATGTCGAAGTCGCTTTCCAATTACCCGGATCCGATGCTCCTCTTGGAAAAGCACGGCGCCGACGCGGTGCGCTTCTTCCTCATGAACTCTCCGGCCGTCCGCGCCGAAGAGCTCCGTTTCTCGGAGGCGGGGGTCGAAGAAACCGTGAAGAAGGTCATTCTTCCGCTCTGGAATTCGCTCTCGTTCTTCACGACCTACGCGAACATCGACGGCTACGTTCCGGATACCACCGAAATCACCTACGTCCGCCACGGAGAAACCGACGCCAATCTCAACGGCCGCCTTTCCGACGGTTTCGAAAATTCGCCGCTCAACGCCAACGGGCTCGGGCAGGCCATCCGTGCCGGGGAAGAACTCCGCGCCCGCGGTGCCGAATTCGACGTCATCGTCGCTTCTCCGCTCGAACGCGCCGCGCAGACCGCCTCGATCATCGCCGAAGAAGTCGGTTATCCGCATGAAGAAATCGTCTACGACGACGCCATCGTCGAACGCAAGAGCGGAAAATATACCGGTATGAAGCACGTCGACATCGTCGAAGAGCACTTCCAGCGCACGGGCGAACGTATCGAAGTCCGCCACTCTTCCAAAATCTGGGCGAACGACGAATCCGCCGAAACCGAAGCCGAATTCTGCGCGCGCCTCGAACGTTGGCATGCTGACCTCGTAGAACGCTACGCCGGTAAGAAAATTCTCGTCGTCGCGCACGGAGGCAACTTCCGCGCGCTCAACCGCTATCTCCGCGCCCTTGGGCACGAAGAGGCGTTCCGCGGCGTCCGTGGTCTCCATAATTGCGAAATCGCCGAACTTCCGGTCCGTGTGCTCTCCAATCCGCTCGACAAGTTCATCCTGGGCGAACTTCAGACCCTCGTGGCCAAGGTTTCCGACGCGTTCGAAACGTACGACCTCCAGAAGGGCGCCCGCGCCGTCGTCGACTTCCTCGACGACCTCACCAACTGGTACGTCCGCCGTTCCCGCCGCCGTTTCTGGGATAACGGCATGACCGATGACAAGAAGAACGCCTACGACACCCTTTATCGCGTCTTGGTAGACGTTTCGAAGGTCTTGGCTCCCTTCGCGCCGTTCGTGAGCGAACACGTCTTCAAAACGCTGACGAACAAGGAATCCGTACATCTCGAAATGTTTCCCACGTTCGAGCGCTGCATGGTTTCGCAGCACCTCCTCGCCGACATGAAGAAAGCCAAGGATTTGGTCGCCCTCGGCCTCGCCGTACGTTCCAAAGCGAAGATCCGCGTGCGCCAGCCGCTTTCGCGCCTCATCATCGGCGAAAACCTCGAACCGTACTACCTCGATATCCTGAAGGAGGAGCTCAACGTGAAGGAGGTAGTGTTCGAAGACATGGCCAAAATCGCCCGCAAGGTCGTCCGCCCCAACGCCCGTCTCATCGGTCCGAAATTCGGCAAAGACGTCCAGGCGGTCATCCTCGCCGCCAAGTCCGGCATCTTCGAAGAACTCGAAGGCGGCCGAATCGGGGTAGGGGAGTTCGTCCTCGAACCGGGAGAATTCGAAGTGGCGTACGAACCGCTCGACGTCACCGGCCTCGCGGTCGAAGGCGGATACGGAACCGTCGTCGCCCTCGATACCGTCGTTACCGACGAACTCCGCATTGAAGGCGTCGCCCGCGACCTCGTCCGCGTCATCCAGGATTCCCGCAAGGAAGCCGGGTACGCCGTATCCGACCGCATCCGCCTTTCGCTCTCGGGCGAAGGCGTCGCACCGGTACTCGCCGCGCATTCCGACTATCTCGAATCCGAAACGCTCGCCGACCTCGTGGCTGACCTTCCGAACCCGGACATCACCAATACCGCCGATACCGAAGCCGGAACCGTGACCGTAAAGGTGAAGAAGGCGTAAGTTTCCGCATAAGAAAATCCCCCGCGGAAGCGGGGGATTTTTGATGGACGTCCGACGCGTCAATTCCAAAGGAGGAAGAACGCGAGGGCGACGAGGCCGGTATTGTTGAACGCGTTGTGGTACGCGGTGCTTTCGAGCGCGGCTTCGAGTTCCGCTTCGGGACCCGTCAGTCCGAGCTTGACGTTCCTTTCGTAGCGGAGCTTGTAGACGATATGCCAAACCGCGCCCACGAGCATGAGCGCCACGCATACCGCCACCGGAACCCCGGCGAAGATGTGCAGCATGCCGAAAATCGCGCTTTGTACCGGTATGTCGTCCCAGGCGTTCTTTCCCTGGCGCATCGCCTGTTCTTCCTCGAAATTCAGAGAAGGCATGGCGATTGCCAAAACCGAGAGGAACGCCAATACGAAGGCTTTCGCCATCCACGTCCCGCTTTCGCCCGCGAGGATGGCCGGAGAGAACGCCACGTTGTAACTGGCGTCCGTACCGGACAGGAGGCTCAGGAGGGAGAAACGGAAGACCGGATGCAGCGGATAGATCGAAGCCACCGTCTCGACGAACAGGTAGGCGCACGCCGCTGCGACGAGGAAGTGCCTGATACGGAGGCGCTTCCAAACGCCCATGGCGAGGATGCGTTCCGACTTCACGACCTGGTAGGCGCGGTGCCCCATGTAGAACGTCATGGCCGTTCCGATGAGGTACAGCGCGATTTGCGAATAGTTCATCGAAGAACCCCTTTCTATTTGTTTGATAGGAAGAACGTATCCGGAAACGGTTTATTGACAAATTAAAATCCCCATTTCTGAGGATTTTTTTGCCATATTATTTCTGCATTATTTCTGCGCCTTCAGTCCCATGAATACCCCGAACCTCGCTTCGGGATCTTTTCGTGAGCTCGAATACCCCTTCTCATGGCCTTCGCAGACGGTGCAGATCGAAAGGTCTTTCGTGCGCTCTTCCGGAATGCCGGATTTTTCGAGCGTCTGGTGGATGAGCGCTCCGGAGTCGAGGTAGGTTTTTCCATCGCGCCCCTGGAGTCCGAAATTCGGAGGCGTGCCGAGTTTGTACCAGAGCGGGTAGGTGAGGGTGGTGAGTCCGTTCGCCTCTGGCACCCGACCTTCCATGAACGCCCCTGAAAACGTGTCGAGACCGAACTCGTAGCAGCACGACTTCGCGAAAGGGGAAATGAACGCTTCGAGGTCGTCGGTGACGGAATTCCCGAAGATGGCCTTCACGCGGTCGATGGTTTGTCCCACGATGTCTTTAGCCGTTCCTTTCCAACCGGAATGGATGAGCGCGGCGAAATCGACCGACGGGTCGCGGTGCGAAAGTCCGACGATGGCGCAATCGGCAGGGGCGAGAAAAATCCCCGCGTTCCTCTTGAGCGGCTTCTCCGAAAGGAGGATTACCGCATCGCGATGGCCACTGTCGGTTCCGCTCGGCTTGCGGTCGTAAAAAGAAACCGAGTTTTCCTGCGTCGCGTGTGACCATCCGGCGCTTTCCGGCGATGAAATCTCGATCACGTCGACGGAGTCGGTGTGTTTCGCGGGATTGGGAAGAAAGACGTCCCCGTCGAGGAAGTCGCAATAGATTTGGACGATGGATCCCACCCTTTCGCGGATGAGCCTCAGGCGTTCGTTCGGGTCTTTTCCGACCGTGCGCGCCGGCCTCGGAACGCACGAGAACGTCGCCCTCCCGTTTTCGGAAGCGGTTCTCAGCATGGTTTTCGCGTTAGTCAACATACTGTCTATACGCACGATGGTCGTTCCGTCAAGCCGGAGTCCGAAAATGAAAATCCGCAACCTCGTGGGTTGCGGATTCGTTCTCCCTTGCGGGATTATCCCTGGTACAGCGGAATGTTGTGACGTTTCGCGTAAGCGGGTATTTCGGAAACCGGGCATTCTGCGAATGCGGCCAGATCCTTTACGATTCGTTCACGAGCTTGCAGCTCCCGTTGGTGTTGCCGACGTTGCGTGTTCTGCTGGTGAATCCGTTTCGCCGCGATTTCTTCGGGCGTTTGCATCCTCGTGGGTGCGGTTGGTTTTTGTTGTGCCATGGTTCCTCCTCTTGCGTTGACGTTCTCGCATGGCCGTGCGGAGAACTTCGCGAATATATCTCCCGGGCTCGCAATTGTCAAGTTTATCATCCTATAGCGTTCCGCAAGGGGGTGAGCATCCCGTTTTGACATACGCACAAGGAGACGTAGTCTTCGGAGTTTTTCACGAGCGCGTGACGGCCTTCTTCCACCGGGGAGGGGCAGGACTGCGAAATGCCCGCGCGCAGCATCGCGACGACGTCGTCGGACGGTTGGATTACGACGAGATCGGGAAGGAGTTCCGCCGGATCGACGGCGTTTTCCGGAGTAGCGTCCGGCGGGGCTACGGCGCGTTCGACCGACAGGTTTCCGATGGCGGTTCGGCGGAGTTCGGTCACTACGGCTCATGCTCAGAATTCCGCTCAGATGTCCCGGGCAAGCGAACGGACGTACGTGCCTGCCGAAACCTCGGCCGTGAACGTCGCGGAAGGGAACTCGAAAGAAACGAGCTCGAGCGAAAGGATTTCGGCGTCGCGTTCGGGAATCTCGAAGTCCTTGCCTCATCGGGCGAGGCGGTAGGCGCGTTTTCCGTCGATACGGAGCGCGCTGTATTTCGGCGGAACCTGGCGGATTTTCCCCCGGAACTTCCCCAAGGCATTTTCCAATCCCCCGTCCGACATCTCCTTCTTCGCGGTCTCAAGTTCGGCGGGAGCGATGTCCGCGGTCTCGGTGCCGAGGTCGAGCGATTCGGAAGTCTTGGAAAAATCCACCGTGAACCGGTAGGTTTTCCGATCGCTCTCGAAATAGGGGATGAGTTTGGTCGAGCCGTTGGTAGCGATAATCAAAAGCCCGCTGGCGAGCGGGTCGAGAGTACCGGTATGTCCGGCTTTTCCGGCTTTCAGCGCCCGACGTGCGCGCGCCGCGGCGGAAAAGCTCGATACGCCGATGGGCTTGTCGATGAGGTGGAACATCCGGTGTTTAGATTTCGCGGGTTTTCGGTGGATTGATGGCCGTTTCCACGACGATCTTCGCCGTCTCGAGGGAACGTTCGAATTTCGAAGCGAGAATGTCGGTCGACTGGGCGAGGGCTTCATACGACGAAGCGAGCGTTTCCTTGGCCTGTTCCGCCGACCGTTCGATTTCGGCGGCGATGCGTACGTACATGTCGCGGGTTTCCGCGAAACGCACGCGGGAATGGTTCAGCGACATGACGGCGACGGAATGGAAGAAGCCGTAGGTGACCTCGACCGTGGCCGCGAGGGAATCCGCGATTTTCAATACCGCGTATTCGCGAGTCTTCGGTACTTTCACTTTTCCGAACCCGAGCGGGAACATGTGGGCACGGATGATGTCGAGGGCGTGTTCGTTGGCAAGGCCTACCGAGATGGCGTTACCCGCGGATTCGAGACCGTGCTCGTATCCTTTGACGCGGGTTTCGTGGAAGTCGTGCAGAAGTCCGGCGAGAACGCAGGTTTCCACGTCGGCGTTCACGAATTTTGCCATACGGTAGCAGAGCGATGCCGTATGGATAAGGTGTTCGTGTCGATTGAAAAAGACGTGGTGGCGGTGCTTCTTGAGTCCTTCGAACCGTTCGTGCGAGACGTACGGCGCGATGATTTTCGCGAGTTCCGCACGGTCTTTCCCACTGAGTATGAAGAGGGAAATCATGCTTCTTCGGATTATTTTTGCGTTCCGAGCTCTTCGTAATTCCAGGTACGCGGAGTATCGAGAAGGCGCGGCTTGATGAGCCAACCTACGTTTTTAGCGATTTGGAATTGGAACGGCACCATTTCGAACGCGTCGAAAATTTTGAAGTAGCCGATGTCGAGAAAGACTTTTCCGATGATGTCGGAACGCTTAAGATAATGTCCTACGTCGCCCGTAACGCAAGAGCGGAAGCACGAGCGGGAGTCGGAGGAATTGTTGCGGTTGTCGCCCATGACGAAGTATCCGCCTTCCGGCACTTCGAATTTAGGATTGCGGACGTCGTTCGGGAGGAACGTGCGGCCCTTGTTGAAGGCGGAAAGGTACTTTTCGTTCAGCTTCACGGCTTCCGGCATGTCCTTGGTCTTCAGGAAGACTTCGCCGTCTTTGAACTCGATGACGTCGCCCGGAATGCCGATGACGCGCTTGATGTAGTACTCCTTCCCGTTATTGGCGTGCGGACGGAGGATGACGACGTCGCCACGTTTGGGATCGCCTACTTTTTCCACTCCGAAGTCGGCGTAGGAGAACTTATCCACGAGGATGAATTCCTGGTCGTGGTAGTTCTCTTCCATCGAGTTTCCACTGATGCGGAAAGGGGAGGCCACGTAGGTACGTACGAACATCACGACCACCAAAATGATCGCCAGGTCGCGGAAAAACGCGATAGCTTCCTTGAGGCGGAAGGGTTCTTCGTTCGAATGGGGGGTGCGTACTTCGGAATTGTCGGTCGGTTCGGGGATCATGGAAATCCGCTAGAAGGTATGGTGTGCCGGAAAGGGCTTATTTTCCGTGGCAGCTCTTGTACTTCTTTCCGCTGCCGCACGGGCAGGGGTCGTTGCGTCCGACCTTGGGGACCGGGGCGTCGTTCTTTGGTGCGGCGGCTTTGGCTTCTTCGTTTACGCGGATGACACGCACGCCTTCGTCGTCGCCCGGCTGGGCGCCGAGAGCGGCTTTGAAAACGGCTTCGTCGGAAAGGAGGTTCATAAGGCTTTCGGCGTTTCCGGCGGAAAGGCCTTCGAGCACTTCTTCGAGCTTGGCTTCGTCGATTTCGACCTGTTCGACCGGAGCGGCGACGTTCGTGGCGGTAAGGAGGCCCTTGGTGACCTTGCGTCCGATTTCCTCGACGAGGGTCACGAACTTGTCGTACGCCTTTTCCTTGTAGACGACGAGCGGCTGCTTCTGGGCGTAGCCTTCGAACGCGACTTCTTCGCGGAGGTGGGCCATTTCGTCGATGTGGCGCATCCAGAGTTCGTCGATCGACTGGAGCATGAGGCGCTTTTCGTAGTCGGCGAATTCGGTCGGAAGTTCGACCATCTTCGCTTCGAGAGCCTTGAGGAAAGCGTTTTTCACGATGTCCGCGAGGACTGCCTGGTCTTCGGAAGTGAGGTCGTCTTCGGAGAGTACGGCGCGTCCGGCGTATTCGTTACATGCCGAAACGAGCGCCTTTCCGTCGACGTCGTCCGCGTCGTCCTTGGCGTTTTCCACGAGGCGTTCCGCGAGGTCGGCGAAGGATTTCACCACTTCGTCGTGCACGCTTTCCTGCGAGAGGATGCGGTTGCGGCGGCCATAAATGACGAGACGGTGGTGGTTGAGGACGTCGTCGTATTCGAGGATGTGCTTACGGACGTCGAAGTTGCGGCCTTCGACCTGTTTCTGAACGCTCGTGATGCGTTTGGTGAGCGTTCCGGATTCGGCGAGCGGTTCGTCGTCCGGGATGGACGCGAAGAGCGGGGAATTGAAGAGCGAGAAGATGCGGTCGCCTCCGAAGATGCGCATGATGTCGTCCTGCGGCGAAACCATGAACTGGGAGAGTCCCGGGTCGCCCTGGCGGCCGGAACGTCCGCGGAGCTGGTTGTCGATGCGGCGGGTTTCGTGCTTTTCCGTTCCGATGACGTAGAGGCCTCCGAGGTCGTAGGTCTGTTCGCCGATTTGGACCGTTCCCGTGAGGGCGGCGACTTCCGGCGCGATCTTGATGTCGGTACCGCGTCCGGCCATATTGGTGGCGATGGTCACTGCGCCCAATCGTCCCGCGAGCCCGACGATTTCGGCTTCGCGTTCGTCCTGCTTGGCGTTGAGGACTTCGTGCGGAATTCCGGCGGCGACGAGAAGGGAAGAGAGGTATTCCGATTTGGCTACCGAGACGGTTCCCACGAGGACCGGCTGACCCTTTTCATGGAGCGCTCCGATGAGTTTCACGACGTAGTCGTACTTGCCCTTTTCATTCTTGAAGAGGAGGTCCGGCTTGTCCTGGCGGAGAAGGGGGCGGTTGGTCGGTACGCAGACGACCTCGAGGCCGTAGATCTTGTAGAACTCTTCCTCTTCGGTCTTGGCGGTACCCGTCATTCCGGAGAGCTTCTTGTAGAGGCGGAAGTAGTTCTGGAAGGTAATCGACGCGAGGGTGCGGGATTCCTGTTGGATGGTGACGTTTTCCTTCGCTTCGATGGCCTGGTGGAGGCCGTCGGAATAGCGGCGGCCGGAAAGGACTCGGCCGGTGTGTTCGTCAATGATCATCACGTCTTCGCCGCGGACGAGGTAGTCGACGTCGCGCTTGTAGACGGCGTTGGCCTTGAGGGCGTTCTCTACGTGGTGGAGGTCGTTATAGTGGGCAGAGACGTAGATATTGTCGATGCCGAGCATCGTTTCGATTTCGCGGATTCCGCCTTCGTTGAGGGTGGCGGTCTTCTGCTTTTCGTCGATCTTGTAGTGGTCGTGCTCTTTCAGGCGTTTCGCGATGGCGGCGAACTTCACGTACTTACTGGTAGGTTCGGAGTCGGGCGCGCTGATGATGAGCGGGGTGCGGGCTTCGTCGACGAGGATGGAGTCGACTTCGTCGACGATGGCGTAGAAGAGCGGACTCATGGCGCGACGCTCCTTGGTTACGACCATGTTGTCGCGGAGGTAGTCGAAACCGAGTTCGTTGTTGGTGGCGTAGACGACGTTGCAACGGTACATTTCGCGTTTCACGTCCGGGGACTGGTGGTGCACGATAACGCCGGTGGTGAGACCGAGCGCACCGTATATGATTCCCATTTCCATGGCGTCGCGGCGGGCGAGGTAGTCGTTGACGGTGACGACGTGGACCGGGATGCCGACGAGGGCATTGAGATAGGCGGCGATGGTCGCGACGAGGGTTTTGCCTTCGCCGGTCTTCATTTCGGCGATGGAACGGTCGTTCAATGCCATGGCGCCGACGATCTGCACGTCGTACGGGACCATGTTCCAAGTGACCTTGCGGCCGTCTTCGAGTTCGAATTCGCGGCCGGCGATGACGCGGCAGGCGATGCGGTGCACGGCGAGCGCTTCGGTGCGGATTTCGGCGAGGATATCCTTGATCTTCGCGTAGTCCTCCGGGTTTTCGTGGTCGAGGCCTTCGAAGCGCGCCATGAAAGCGCGGGTCTTGGCCTGGACGGCGTCGAGGCCGGTGAGCTCGGAAGCGAGGCGTTCCTCGTGCTTCTTCACGTCTTCGAGGTCGCGGAAATACTGGGCGAGGCGTTTTTCGGTGGGGTCGCCGAAGAGGGCTTTGAGAATCGGATGCATCTGTTTTGGGTTAGCGCCCGTTATCGGGGCGGCATGGACGCGCCGCGTCATGCGGTGCAAGGAAAAAAACTCCGGCATTCACCGGAAACGCGCGAATTATACGGATTTTTCGTAAAAAACAACGTTTTTAGACTCCGGGAACGGTGTTTTCGGGGTATTGATTTTCAGGGAATTTCCGTACTCTCATCCGAGTACCGGTACCGCTTCCGCCATGTCTCCCGAAAGGCCTGAAGAATCCTACGAACCCGTTCTCCGTCTCGATTACGACATCAAGGCACCGGGATTTTTTTCGTATGTCCGCTGAGCCGTCAGGGGAAAGACCGCCAATTTCGAAAGCCTCGTCGCCTCCAAGGTTTTCGACGAAGCGTCCAGGATCGCGTTCGTGAAAGACGCCCGATCGGTTTCCGAATCGTTCGAAAGATCGGTTTCTTCGGCCGAAGGCATCGCTGATAAGAAAAAACAGTCCGACGTCCTTTCTTCCGCCGTTTCCGATTTCAACAAGTCGATGAAGGTCCTCGAAGTCCGCCTGAACAGGGAAGTCCGTTCGCAGGCTTCGGGAAAACCGTCCGTTCCGATAGTGCCGTTCAAAGACGACGACCTGAATCTCCGTTCCGCAGACGCTTCCCGTTTCCTTGACGAAAGCGGCATATAAAAACCCCTCCGCGAGGGAGGGGTTGGCACTAGGTCTTCCGGCTTTAGCGGTTTTGTATGAACTCTTTCAGAAGAATCGCTTTGAATTCGTCCCGGCAGGAAGCCAAATACTGGGTTTTCATCGCTTCTACGTACATCGAACGGCCAACATTGCCCGTCTTCGCCTTCGCAGACGCCATGATTTGCGGTGTGATTGCGTTTATCCAGGAGTCTTCATCGAGAACGGTGGTATGGAATTTCGTTCCCGACCGTTCGTCGATTTTCCATCTTTCGTGGAGGGATTGTTTTATTTGCGCTTCCGTTTTTCCGTCCAAAGCCAGGTTGAGTGCCTTGCCGACATTTACCTCGGTTTCTTCGCAAAGGCGTTTCGACGCGTCCTGTGCGGTTTTCAAATCGCTTTTCGTCGGAGTCTTGGGCGCGTCCGCCCAGGCGGTGGAAACCGACAGGACGACGAGGGCGATAACGGAGAAAACGGCGGATTTGAGTTTCATGACTGACTTCCTTTCGTATTTGTTTATTGAATAATTCATAACTTCTCGTGAAATATATTTTTAATCCTCGGGTTTTCAAGTTTTAAAACAGGAAGCGTAAACTTGCTTTTTCTTCCCCGCGGCCTATATTCGCCGACGCGATTCAATTTCAAACGAAAGGGAGGTTGGAAGATGTCTCGACTCAAACAACGCAAGCTTGCGGATTTTCCACCGGGGAAACGGGTCTTCTGGTTCGACGGGTACAAGAAAAACCCCGAACTGGTGCCGATGTTCGCCTGGACGACGTTCGGCGGCCCAGGCATGTTCAAGGGGTGCGACCTCGTGGCGGCTACTGTCCAAAACCTCAAGGGTTCGCCTCCTGACGCCACTCCGTCCGAAGGCAGTCCGTGGGAATGGAAAGTCATGAAATACCGTGAGGAAATCGAAGACCCGGTCTGGCACCACCGTCAGATTTGGTTGGGCGACAAAGCCTCCGCGAACGCCCGGGTGTTCGTGCTCGATTCCCCGTGGTTCCTGACCGTCTCCGATATCCGTTACCTGCTTTCCGTCCGAAAAGACGAGGCGGCGCTCCGGAGTTGGCACGAATGCGTCGCGAGGATCGACGTTCCGATCGAAGGGTCGGAAGAACCTCGCGCCGACGTCTGGGTCAAGTTCTGGCAGGAAATGGATCCCGTCGACTTCCTGTTCGCCTTGCTTTCCGACTGACTCCGCAGTCGGAGAAACCCGAAACCCCGCCGAACGGCGGGGTTTTCTTTGTTTATCGAAACGCAGGCGATTGTCATATTTCAATCAACATCGTTCCGCCATTTGCGGGCTTTCGCATAATGGGATACGATTCGTGAGGTTAATGATGTCATAGCGGCCCATATGGTCGACGTTTTTGAAGGAGAAGATATCCCGGTCTCCGATTTCCGAAATTTTTTAGTTCGGGAAATTCTCGAAGGGGAAATCGTGAAGAACGCACTTCGTGAAATTTGAAAGGTTCGCATCGCGCTCGATTTAACGATTGCCGAATTCATTTCATCGGCACTTGGGATGGGCGAATGGTATTTTGACGAACGAACCGGCACTTACGTCGTGCCGGGAGGTGGACTGAGCCTTGCCGTGCTAGAAGATGGCAGGGCCCACGCCCACGTGCTCCGGATAGAATTGCTATCGCGAGACATTGTCCCGCATCCCATATCTTGGGGGGAATTGGACATGCTTTACCGGGATGATCCCCTTAGTGCGATTGCCAGAATTGCGCTTATGGCAAAAGAGGGCACGGTCCCTACGGAGTCGTCGAACGTCGAAGTCCAACGGTCCATTTCTAACAGATCCGATGCGGTTTGACGATTGGTTTCCGGCGAGCGCATCTCGCTTTCCGAAAATCCGCGCGATTTTTCTCCGGAAGCCTGGGGCTTTTATTCGAATCCGATGGTTCCTAAGCCGATTGCCGTCGCCAAGGCCGGCGAACAGACCTTTTGCGTAACCGGAATTTTCGACGGCTTTCGAAAGAAAGTACTCGCTTACGTCCGGTTCCAGGATAAATTCCACATCCGGTTTTTTTATTTCTCCCAAAGCGGGGGGAACTGGCATTCCGGATTATGAATGGGTCCCTACATATCGAAGGGCGAATTCTACGATCGATGAGGAGGAAAGATGAGTTATGAGCGCGGAACTTTGGTTGTTCCCGAATTACAAGAACAGCTTGGCCGCCTTCCCTTGGAGGGGGATTTTCCGGAGTTGGCGAGAAACGGGGGTCAAGAAGATTCTTTCACGACGGAATGGCAGAAAAATTGTACGCCCATCAATCTCGTCCCCGTTCAGAACAACTGTTCTGACGATCTCGAGGCCGACGGGGTCCGCATCCGCAACCTTCTCCGGGACGATCGCGCTTTCGGCGAGATATTCGGCCATGGCGTTTATGGAAGCGATCGCGGAAATTCTTCGTTTTCCGAAATGGCAGAATATTTCTCGTCCGTCGAACTTCCTCTCGGTTTCTTGGAAAATCTCAGGTACGAAAAAAAGGGGGGCGCCGGATTCCATGGTGAACTCGGCCGTAGCGTCGAAACCCACGTCTGTACTTCCATGATTGCCGGGAACGAAGTTCTGGTCGTCTTTGCCAGAACGGACGACCGTCCGGACCAATGGTGGGTGGAGGACATCCGATTCGTAGAGAATTCCGTAAGTTCTTGGGGATTTCTCCGTTACCAGATAAACGCCGGTTCGCTCGCTTCGAAACCTGCGGAATACCACCACCAGTGCCCGTGGTTCGCCGATTCGGTTTCGAATCCTGAAGGTATCGGAAAAGAAACGAAAAAGGGTAGCGGATACCTCGACATCCGTCCTTTCATCCAATCGAACCCGCTCATTCGGAAATTCGCGGATTCGGTGTTTCCGCCGGAGCGCGAATAGCGAAGATGAAAAATCCCCCGTCGAATTCGACGGGGGATTTCTTTATACCTCGAAACCGATATGCCGTGTCTGCGGGCCGTCGAGTCTGGCTTCTCGATAGTTTTCCAGTTCTTTCAATATGCCTTCCGTGCTGATTTTCTTAAGTTCGGCACTTTCCAGTGCGCCGAGGGCGAGCGAACGTTTCGTTCTCCGTAATATTTCTTTCACGTCGCCAGGTGACAATCATTCCGATTTTTCTGAAAGGATGCCGTAATCGACGTCGCCGATAACGGTTTCGTCCGATCAGCGCTTCACGTACATTTCGAACAGTTCCGCTCTTGCCTCCTGATCCGGAAGTCAGACGAGAATTTTCGCATCGAAACGTCAGGCCCTGAGGATTGCCGGATCCAGGGCTTCGATTCTGTTCGTCGCGCCGATGAAAAGTACTTTCCTCTTTCGATCGAAACCGTCCATTTCCATCAGAAGGGTATTCAGCACCTTTACGTCCTCCGACTGTCCGTATTCGGAGACGTCCGGTCTTTTCCCGGCAATCGCGTCGATTTCATCGAAAAACACTACGCACGGATCTTGCAGTCACTCGAATACCGCTTTCAATTTCCCATGGGATTCGTTGTGCCATTTCGAAGTGACGTCCGATAGGCTTACCAGGTAAAACGGAATTCAAAGTTCGCTCGCTATTACTTTTCCGGCGTGGGTCTTTCATGTTCCCGGTGGGCCGTACAAGAGCAATCACCTGGGCGTTTCAGCGCCGTATTTTTCGAATATTTCAGGATTCCGTATCTGCGTAACGAGGTTCCGTATTTCGTTTTTCAGTTCCTTCGATCATGCGATGTCGGCGAGCTGGAGTCCCGTTTTTTCAGGTATGACGCTGCGGTTGACGACCTTCTCCTCCTTGATTGCCCTTATTGTATGCATGAGTCAAAGCGCGGTAGTCTTGCCATTGACGATGGTTCTGACCTTTTCCGAAAACAGGCTTCCGATCGCGTAATCGTTCAACACCCGGCGTACGACCTCTTGAATTTCGGCTCAGGTGAACCTTTCGGTTGCCTTCGCCAGCGCATCCACGTCGACTTCGTCATCCAAAAACGAATGTTTTGAATTTTTCGCCGCCTTGTCCAAATAGATTTTCCAAATTTCCTTTCTGGCTTCAAAATCTGGATAATCCACGAAGATTTTGTAATCGAAACGTCCGGCACGCAGGATTGCCGGATCGAGGGCCTCGATTCGGTTGGTAGCCCCAACGAACAGCACGTCCCTGACTTCGTTGAAACCATCCATTTCCTGAAGGAATAGGTTGATGAGACGCTGCGTTTCTTCGTGCGGCGAGTTTTTTCCATCGTTCCCGGAACGGTTGGGAACGAGTCCGTCTATTTCGTCGACGAAAACGATGCACCCATTCGGAAGCCCTTCGAAGAATTTCTTCAGCTTTATCGTGGATTCGCCGTAAAACGTACTGAGTACGTCTGCCGGAGTGAGCATTCGAATCGGTTGTTCCAGTTCTCCGGCTATGATTTTGGCAGCCAATGTTTTTCCGGTTCACGGTGGTCCGTAAAGCAGGATGCCCTTGGGAGGGCGGATGTTCCATGATGAGAAATGCTCCCGATTCCTATAGAATGAAATCAGTTTGACGAGTTCGGTCTTCAGTTGCGCGTTGCCTCCCATGTCGGCAAGCCTGTATATGGATTCCGCTTCTTTTCATGAAACGCCCTTGTCTTCGTTCCTCGGTTTTGACGGTTCCCTCAACCAACTGGGCAAATCTCCTTTGCTAGGTGCGGATTTTTCCACCCACGAGTTCATCAAAGGGTCTGGAACTACGAGGGAAATTTTTTCATTAGGGGCTATTTTATCCCCATAGAATTCGCATACGAGCCGCAATGCTTGTTTGAAATATTCCGTCGTGATTTTTCCGTCATGCGCCAATGGAAAATCCACTACTCCAAGATTTTCCACCCAAAGGGATGTTGCATAGAGTTCGGTCGGTTTTTTCGTAGCGGAAGCGACGAAATCGCTCATGAATTCTTCCAACCTGCTTTGGAAGAATTGGGATTCGCCTTTCGAAACGGATTCTTCGTTGATGATTCAGAAAACGAGTTTGCCTCTCGTACCGGTTTGCACCTTGGCATATCGCACGTGAATCCCGAGATCGTAGGAGATTCCGTTTCTCGATACGCGGACGGCGGCCATTTTCGCGGCCGTCCTTTCGACTGACCAAGACTTGATGGACGCTTTCTCGAAATCGTCCATCCATTTTTTCTCGTTCAGAAAAATCTCTACGCCTCTTGCCATCCCCTTTACGATTATTGATACTGTTCGTATGCTATCACTTATCCCGAACCGGTCAAAAATCGCAAATTTCCCGAAATCCGTTCGCTTAAAAAAACCGCCCCGGATTCGGAGCGGTTTTCTTGCGGTTCGACTACTTGAGGAAGAGATCGACGACCTTGCGGTAGGCAAGGCGGTTCTTGATGTCTTCGTAGTAGGTGTCGCCCGGAACGAGCTTGGCCTTGAGGCGTTCCTTCACCTGTTCGGAAGAGTATGCCGAAATGATGGAGTTCACTTCGATCTTGATTTCCTCTTCGGAGGCCTCGACCTTCTTCATGTCGCGGATGGCCTTGAGGATGAGTTCGGCCGAAAGGCGGCGGCGGGCTTCCGGTTCGAGAACGTCCTTCTTGTAGGTCGCTTCGTCCTTGCCGACGTGGCCGAGGTAGTCTTTGGCGGTGAAACCCTGGGCTTCCATGTTACCCTTCTGTTCGCGCCAGATGGTTTCGATTTCACGTTCGACGAGTCCAGCCCCGAGTTCGAGCTCGGTGATTTCCTGAAGCTTTTCGAGGAGGGCGGCTTCGTCCTTCATACGGGCTTCGCGTTCGCGTTCCGCGAGTATTTCGTTCTTAAGGATGGCCTTGAGTCCCTTCACGTCGGTCTTCACTCCGCGGAGGCGTTCGATGAAGTCTTCGGTCCATTCCGGAGCGTGCGGCTTTTCGAGTTTGAAGACGGTGGTGACGAAGAAGACCTTGCGGCTCTTGAACGCGTCGGCGTGGTAGTCCTTCGGGAAGGTAATTTCGAATTCGACGACTTCGCCCACCTTGCGGCCGACGAGCTGGTCTTCGAAGCCCGGGATGAACTGTCCGGATCCGATGACGAGCGGGAAGGCCTTGACCTTGGTCTCTACGATTTCGGTTCCGCCCTGCTTGTCGAAGCCCTGGGTGTCGAGGGTGACGCGGTCGCCCTTTTCGATGACGAGGCTCGAGGCGTCGAAGCCGTCGTCGCCGTGCGAGCCGGCGTCATGGAAGTGGGTGAAGCGCTTTTCGATTTCGGCGAACGCCTTTTCAGCGTCGGCGTCGGTCGCGTCGACCGAGGTCTTCGGAACGGAAATCTTGGTGAGCTTCTTTTCGTCGACCTTCGCTTCCGGAAGGATTTCGAGTTCGAGGACGATTTCGAGCGGTTCTACCGACTTGATGTTCTTAACGGTGCCCGGAGCGACCGGAAGGGCGCCCGTCTTTTCGAGGATCTTGTGGTACTGCTTGTCGAGGTAGGAGTTGACCGCCTGTTCGGTGATGCGGACTTCTCCGTATTCGCGGACGACGACGTCCTTCGGAACGTTACCCTTGCGGAAACCCTTGAACGAGACGTTCTCGGCGATTTCGGCGATGGCTTCTTCGCGGGCTTTTTCAAACGCCTTCGCGCTGTCCTTCACGATGACTTCGACCGTGTAGGCGTTCGTTTTTTGGCTGGTGATCTGCATGGAAATCGGAAATGGGGAAAATTGAGCCCGAAAATTGTATGGAAAAGCGACCGACATACAAATTTTCTTCCCCTTTCCGCCGGTTTCCACAAAGGGGGGAAACCGATTTGAAACGCCTGCCCCAAGCGGTATAATTAGCGGCGAAGAAAAGGTAAACTCCTTCCCGGAACCGCTCACGTAAGCGAACGGTTCCGATTAAAAAATTTATACGAACTAGACTAGGCCAGCATCAAATTTATGGTTCCAGGAGAAATTTTCACCGCAATAGACATCGGGAGCTCGAAGATTAAGACGATCATCGGGACTTTTACCGAAGATAAGAAACTCCGCGTCCTCGGCGTCGGGGTATCCGCATCGGGAGGCGTCCGCAAGGGCAACATCCTCGATATGGACGAGTTCAAAAAGAACGTCGACGCCTCGCTTCTCGAAGCGGAGAAGATGACCGGCGAGGAAACCCGCAGCGTCTACCTCTGCGTTTCCTGAACTTCCATCGACTCCGTCGTCGGAACGGGCATCGTCGCCATCCCCGGCGGCGAAGTCACCGAAGAGGACATCTCCCGCGCTCTCGACATGTCGCAGAACGGGGTGGACCTCACCAACCGCGAAGTCCTCAAGGTCATTCCGGAATCCTTCGCGCTCGACAACGAAGCCGGCATCAAGAACCCGGCGGGCATGGCGGCGAAGAAGCTCGAAGTCCGCGCCCACATCTTCTCGGTAGGGGAGAACGTCCTCGGCAACATCAAGAAGGGCATCGCCGACGTCGGCGTAGACATCTACGACGTCTACCCGAACGTCATCTCCGCCCCCGAAGCCGTGCTTACCCGCCGCCAGAAGGAACTCGGCGTCGTGGTCGTCGACATCGGCGCTTCCACTACCGACGTAGCGGTCTACGAAGAAGGCACCCTCATCTTCGCTTCGGTCATCCCGGTCGGCGGCGAACACGTCACTTCCGACGTGGCCATCGGCGCCCGCGTTTCCATCGATTTGGCGGAAAAGCTCAAGGTCGAATACGGCGACGTCGCTTTCGCGAAGGAAGACAAGGCCAAGGATGAAGAAATCCAGCTCTCCAAACTCTCCAAGACCGAAACCGCGACCGTTTCCAAGAAATACCTCTCGGAAATCGTCCGCGCCCGCTACTCCGAAATCTTCTACTTCATCAATTCCGAATTGAAGAAGATCGGAAAGGACGGCATGCTCCCGGAAGGGGCGGTCATCACCGGCGGCGGCGCGAAGATGCGCGGCGTCGTAGACCTCGCGAAGGAAATCTTCCGCCTTCCGGCAGCCGTCGGAATCCCGGAAGACTCCGACCTCATCTCCGGAACTTCCATCGGCGACCCGGTATACGCCGGCGTCATCGGAACCCTCCTTCTCTCGCAACGCTACGGAACGCACCGCCACCGCCTGAAGCTCAGCTTCTCGATGGGCGGGTTCCTCGCTTCGCTGAAGAACGTCTTCTCCAAACTCGTACCGTAATTACTTCCTCCTCACTTCGATATTATGACCGCTCCGAAGAAAACCGACGACAAGCTCAAGTCCCTCCTCCGCAACGACATGG
This sequence comes from uncultured Candidatus Peribacteria bacterium, assembly GCA_964482035.1. Lineage (GTDB taxonomy): Bacteria > Patescibacteriota > Gracilibacteria > BD1-5 > UBA2023 > JANJWP01. Next base: position 153,534 of record CAYZVC010000001.1, read on the forward strand.
GAGGCGGATTCCGCTCGCAGGTAGAAGAAATCAACGTCACCGACTACATCTCCCCGGTTGCCAACATCAAGGTCGTCGGAGTCGGCGGAGGCGGCGTCAACGCCGTGAACCGCATGATCCAGTCGGGTCTCGAAGGCGTGGAATTCATCGCCGTCAATACCGACGCCCAGGCGCTCTTCTCTTCGAAGGCCCAGACCCGCATCAACGTGGGTCGCGCCACCACCCGCGGTCTCGGCGCAGGCGCCAACCCGCAGGTAGGTCAGAAGGCCGCCGAAGAATCTTCGGAAGAAATCAAGCAGGCGCTCGCGGGTGCCGACATGGTGTTCATCACGTGCGGCCTTGGAGGAGGAACCGGTACGGGTGCCGCTCCGGTCATCGCCGAAATCGCCAAGGGCCTCGGAGCCCTCGTAGTGGGCGTGGTTACCAAGCCGTTCGGATTCGAAGGGCAGCGCCGCAACTACCAGGCTCTCGACGGATACGACCGTCTTAAGGAAAAGGTCGACACTCTCATCACCATTCCGAACGACAAGATCCTCTCGATCATCGACAAGAAGACCCCGCTTCTCGAAGCGTTCTCCATCGTCGACGAAGTCCTCAACCAGGGCGTACAGGGCGTCTCCGACCTCATCACCCTCCCGGGCCTCATCAACGTCGACTTCGCCGACGTGAAGTCCGTCATGGAAGCCGCAGGCTCCGCTCTCATGGGCATCGGGTACGGTTCCGGTGAAAACCGCGCTATCGAAGCCGCTCGCGCAGCCATCGATTCCCCGCTTCTCGAACTCTCCATCGCCGGCGCCAAGGGGCTCCTCTTCAACATCACGGGCGGTACCGATCTCTCGATGTTCGAAGTCGACGAAGCCGCACGCATCATCACCGAAGCCTGCGACCCGGAAGCCAACATCATCTTCGGCGCGACCATCAACGAAAACTACACCGGCGAAATCAAGATCACCGTCGTCGCTACCGGATTCAACGAAGAAACCAACCAGCGCTACGTCGAAACTCCGCGCCAGTCGGCGAACCCGTTCCGCCCGCACCCGGTCGGACGCCCGGCAGCCCCGCAGCAGTCCGCTTTCCAGCAGTCCGCTTTCCCGGCACCGGCACCGGCCTCGCAGTCCAACGTTCCGAACGACCTCGACGTTCCGGCGTTCCTCCGCAACAAAATGAAATAAAAAGTCTGCTTACGTAAAGAAAACCCCCGCGTTACGCGGGGGTTTTTCGACGCTCGTCAGGCAACGAACGTGAAGACGGCTTTCGCCCAGTACCATTCGCCCACGACCCCGAGGATTACCAACGGAATCGGAAGTATGCGCGAAAGTATGAGCCTGAACGATTCGCCGGCAGTGAATTCCGCCGGTTTTCCCGTCATGGATTCCGCCATGGAGCGCATTTTCAGGGAATCGACGCCCATGCCGAAGTATATGGCCCCTCCGATGCCCAATGCCAAGGGGAGAAAAAATATCCCGACCATTCCCAAAAACGCCCATTTGCCGATTTTTTCCATCGCTTCACCTCTTCCGTTGGTTTTTATTGCTCGATAAACTACTCAAAAAATCAGAAAGTCAACCACGCATGCGAAAGTACGGTTTGCCATCGTCCGGCAAGGAAGTATATTTCCTCCATGCAGAAAACTCACATTGGGAACAAAGCATTCGTTGCCGCTTTCGCCGCTTTCCCAGCCGTAGCTCTCGCGTTTGCCGAAGCCGTCGCCGCAAGGAATCCGATGGCCGTTTTCCACGTCGTTTCCGTACATCCGGGCACGGCGGTTTTTTCGTACGTCTGGATATTTACGTTTTTCGCGTTCCTTTTCGGGGCGTTCGGCGCGTATGCTCCGGCACTGACCCTCGTTTCGCTCCTTATCCTCGCTTCTTCGCACGTCGAAAAACTCCTTTCGCTCGGAGAACCGCTCTACCTTACCGACGTTCTCGCTCAAGCGACGCAGCTCGGGGGTTTGTCGTCGTTTTCGGGCGTTTTCGGAAAGCCCGCGACTTGGGTCGCGCTTGCGGTGCTGGCGCTTTTGTCGGTCGCGTTTTTCTTTTTGCTCGGCGATACCCATGCAAACGTTCGCAAGGTTTCGCGCTCATTGCTTTGATTCGGCAGCCGTCCTTCGAATTTCAGAATCGCCCTTTTCGCAGCTCTCGCCGTTTTCCATGCCGCGGTTTTTACGAACGCCTACGGTACGCTCACCGTGATTCAGACTGCCGCGGCCCTCAAGCCTGAGGACTATTCTTGGAGACAGATGGAAAACTATGCGGACAACGGCTTCGTCGGGGGGTTCTTTACCAATCTCGGCAACGCGTTCGTTAAAAAGCCCGATGGCTACGATCGTGCGAAGGCGGAATTGCTCGCGACGTCGAAACCTTCTCCGCCTTCATCCGCTTCTGGCAGCGTCCGCCCCGACGTCGTACTCATATTGAGCGAATCGTTCTGGGATCCCGCCAAACTCCCCGGAGTGAAATTTTCGAAAGACCCGATTCCTAATTTCCGCAAGCTCCGCTCCGAAAACGGGGGAGGGGATTTCGTTTCGCCCATGTTCTGAGGCAAGACCGCGCTCGTGGAGTTCGAGGTGCTTACCGGCACTCCCATTGCCTGGCTTCCGAACGGCAGCATTCCGTACCAGCAATATCTGAGGAATCCCGTTCCATCCGTTCCTTTCGAGTTCCGTTCCGCCGGGTACTCCGCGAAGGCCGTGCACACCTACCACAAGTCGTTCTTCAACCGGTCCTGAGCGTATCCGCTCCTCGGGTTCGAAAAGTTCGTAGGGCTCGAAGATATTCCGAATGCCCCCATCAAGGGAAAATTCGTCGCCGACTCGGTGCTGACCGATACGATCCTTTCCGAACTGAAGAGCCGGAACGGGTCGGATAAGCCGGCCTTCGTTTTCGCCATCTCGATGGAAAACCATTTTTCATACGAAGGGGACAAGTACGCCGGGCATGAGATCGACGTCGAGGCGCCGTTACTTTCCGAAGACGATAAGCTGACCTTGAAAAACTACGTCCAAGGCCTGCATGACGCCGATCGTGAGCTTTGAAGACTGACGCAAGAATTGAATAAATCCTGACGTCCTACCGTAGTGGCGTTCTTTGGCGACCACATGGGCATCTTGGGCGACGCCTATAGGACGTACGCGAAAACCGGATATCTGAAAACGCTCGACGAAAGCGCCTGGTCGCAAGAGGAATACCTCTCGATGCATACGACGCCCTTCCTGGTTTGGAACAACTTCCGAAAGACGGCGTCCGTTCGCGAATACGGAAAAGTCCGCGCCGCGAATTTCTCGGGCGTCGTTTTCGACGCTGCCGGACTTTCGCCGAAGGACCCCGTTTTCCACGCGGGTTCGAAGGCTTCGGAGTGTTTGCCGATTCCGGGATCGATTTCCAAAAGCTCGCCAGAGTGCGAAGCGGAACTTTCCGACTGGAAGAATCTCCAGCACTTCCATCTTTTCGATTCGGAATAGGATTCTCGATTATTTCGCGTTCTCAAGTCTGGAAATCGCCGCTTTGAGCGCTTCGATCTCCGCTTTTTGTTCGGCCATTTCGGCGTTTTTCAAATCGGCCTCAGCCTTGAGTTCCTTAATGCCGGCCGAAAGGAGGGGGACGACTTTCGAGTAATCGACCTGTTGGTAGACGGGCTTCCCGTTTACGTCGACGGCATCCTTGATACCGGTTACGGCTTCCGGCACGACCGTCTGCAACTCGTGAGCGAGAAATCCGTCGACGGTGCGTTCGGGATTGGTTTTATAATCGAACCGGTGGATGTTCAGCTTGGAAATGCGGTCGAGCGCGCCGGTGAGGTCGACGACGTTTTCTTTCAGCCGGTAGTCCGACGTGGTGTTGTACGAAGTCGAGGAACCGTTGGTAGTGATGTTTCCTACGCCGGTCGTATTGGAGTAGAACGACTGGAGCGTGGTACTCGGGGTTCGGAGTACGAGTGGTACGGCAGAAGCGCCGCCGCCGGACGCGTCGATGCCTACTCCGTTTTTCCCCGACGTATTTCCTACGACGAGTCAGAAATTCCCCCAACCTTGGGCGGCAAACGGATTCGTCGACGTCCCCATGAATACGGTTCCGAGCGAATCGAGCCGCATCCTTTCGGTTCGTACGGAGGCTCAGTTGCCGGAAGTTTCGAACGTCATGTACGATCCGTGTGCCGTTGGCGTCTGGCTTTCCGCCGCCCACATCTGAATGGCCGCATTATTATTGAACGACGACCCGTCATAAGTCGACCCGATGAGTGAAAAGAACCTGTCACCGGTTTCGACGGGGAGGGGCGAATTGAAAGTTCCTCTCGCCCTCCCGGCTCCTATGCCGTTCGCCATCGCGTTGGTATTGTCGAATTTTCTCAAAAGGAGCGGCACCGGACCTCCGTCGCCCTCCGAGGTGACCGAGAGGGAGATGTTCGATTCTGCGATTCCTCCGATGCCTACGTGGTCTCCGGCGAATCTGAAATTCGAAAGGTTCGAATCGAGCGTTTGGAGGGCGGTGACCATCTTGTTCCATTCGGTCGCCGACAATTGCGAAGTCCCGGCCGTAGCGGTTGCGGGATAATTCGACACGAAAGCCGAGTAGCCGACCGAAAGCGCCCCGACCGTTCAGAAGAACGCTACGGCGGAAAGTACGGGTTTTTGCAATTCGCGGATTTTCATAAAAAGACGGTTATCTCTACGTACGTATCGTACCGCATTCCCCCTTCGTGCGAAAGTCGAAACTCAACCGCCTTTCAGTCTGGCTTTCCGCCTTCTTCCGGATACAATCGGCAGGTTCAAAAAACCCGTGCCAATGCCCTCCATCGTAGCCTTCGACCTCGAAACCACCGGACTCGACCCAAAATCAGACGCCATCATCGAAATCGCGATGGTGCGTTTTAACGAAGACGGCACGGTCGAAGAGTTTTCGAGCCTCGTGAATCCGGGCATTTCCATCTCCGAAGAAGTCGAAAACATCACCGGCATCACTGACGAAGACGTTTCCGAAGCTCCCGGTTTCGGCGACATCCGCCACAAAGTCGCGGATTTTTTCGGCGACGATCCGGTTCTCGCCCATAACGCCGATTTCGATACGGCGTTCCTTTCCTCGTACGGGTTCGACTTTTCGAACCGCGTCGTCATCGACAGTTTCAAGGTCGCCCAGCTCGCTTTCCGGCACGAGAAGAGCATGAACCTCTCCAATCTCGCCGACGCTTCCGGATATTTCCACGAAGGCGCGCACCGTGCCCTCTCCGACACCCGCGCCACCGTAGCCATTTTCCGCGAGGCAGTCCGTCGCATCAAGGAGTCGCAAGGCACGGTCCGCGAAATCTACCGGTTCCTGCGCGACCACTCGGCACCCAATTCTTCGTTCCCCACGACGGTCCGATGGGCCATGGGCGACGAAGGTCCGACCGATGCCCGCAAGCTTTTCGAAAAGATCGAAGCCGGCCTTTCCGAATACGTCGAGGCTCCCGCGCCGGAACGCCCGTTCGACGCCCCGGACGCCGTTTCCATCCTCGAACGCAATTCCGGTCTCGAAAAGCGTCCCGAACAAGCCAAAATGGCCGCCATCGTGCGCGACGCCGTCGATAAGAAATCGCTCGTGGCCATAGAAGCGCCTACCGGTATCGGAAAGACTTTCGCCTACATGGTTCCCGCCGTCGCTTCCGCCATCCTCGACGGAGCTCGCGTGCACGTTTCGACCAATACTAAAACCCTCCAGGACCAAATCGCCTACAAGGACGTGCCCCGTCTCCGCGACATCCTCGAACCGTACGGTCTCCACACTTTCCGTTTCGCGAAGCTCAAGGGGCGTTCCAACTACGTAAGCCTTTTGAAATTCGCCGAATTCGCCGATCGCGAAGATTTTCCGGAAGAAGCCAAGCTTTTCTTCGCCAAGGTTTCCGTCTTGCTCGCGGAGAGCAAGACCGGCGAACTCGACGAAGTCTCGTTCTACGGAAAGGACTACGAATTCCTCGCGGAAATCCACGCCGGAGACGCCCGGGTGCTTTCGCCGGACAACCCGTACCGAAAAAAGGAACCGCTCTACGCCGCCCGCGAAGCCGCCAAGACGGCCGACGTCGTGCTCGTGAACCACGCGCTCATCCTTACCGAACTCGCCGAAGACGCGAGCGGTACGGTAGGGAAACTCTCCCGTCTCATCGTCGACGAGGCCCACAACCTCGAAGCTGCCGCCACCGACGCCCTCACGTGCGAACTCCTGCTCGCCGATATCGAAAAGACGTTCAACCGCATCGAAGCGCACATCCGCCGCCACAACCGCCAATCGGGAGCCGAAAAATTCCTCTTCCCCGAGATGAAGGAGATTTCGGAATCTTTCGTACTGTCGTACGGAATGGCGCTCGATTTCGCCGAACGCTACGCCTTCGTGAAGGCCGGAATGAACGATTCAGGTAGGGGAGGGTACGCGGGCTGACGTTCCACCGACGTGCTCGTCACGCAGGATTTCTTCACTTCCGAAGGAATTTCCGGCATGCCTTCGGTGATTTCTTCGGTCTTCGAAAAGCTCAAAGACCTCGTCGGCCGTCTCGAGGCCGCTCCGGACAAGCTTTTCGAAGCTTTCAGCGCGCAACTTTCCGACCTTTCGGGATATGCCAAGCTCCTCGAGGAGTTCTTCTCGGCGTCGCGAACGGACCTCATAAAGACGGTATCCCTCAAGAACAACGGCGAATGCAAACTCGCCCTCGCGCCGCTCGACGTCTCCGGCGTGCTTAAGGAACGTCTTTGGAGCAAGCTCGACTCGGTCGTCCTCACTTCGGCGACGCTCGCCATCGGCGGACATTTCGACTTCCTTAAAAAGACCCTCGGACTCCAGGATTTCACGTTCCACATCCTCGATTCCGATTTCGACTACCATCGCCAAGCGACCGTTTTCCTCCCGGACGACCTCGGCGACGTGAAGAGCGAATTCGACCGCCGCAGGGTCAACGCGTTCGTCGCGAGGGCCATCCGCGCCATGGGCGGGCGCACGCTCTGTCTTTTCACGTCTTTTGCGAGCATCAAGGAGGCGTACCTCCAAGTCAATCCCGTCCTGAAAAAAGAAGGCATCCAGCTTTTGTCGCAGGGCATGTCCGGCGGAAAGCACAAGATGATCGAACAGTTCAAGAAATATGCCGACCACAGCGCGCTTTTCGGCACCGACAGTTTCTGGGAAGGCGTCGACATTCCGGGGAAAGACCTCGAAATGCTCTTCATCCACAAGTTCCCGTTCGCCGTACCGACGGATCCCGTCGTCATGGCCCGCTCCAAGCTTTTCCGTGATCCGTTCGCCGAATACTCGGTTCCGCAAATGCTCCTGAAACTCCGCCAGGGAATCGGGCGTCTCATCCGTACGAAAGAAGACCGGGGAGTCGTCGTGATACTCGATCCCCGCGTGAATTCGTCATGGGGAAGGGCGGTTCCGGGGGCGTTTCCCGAAGGAATCCGCATCCGCAAGGGCTCGATGGATTCGTTCGCGGAGCTTCTCGAAAAAAAACGCGCCGCGACGAACGCCGAAGCCAAAGACGGGTCGGTAGAAGTTCCGTTCGCCGATTAATCGCTACGCAAAGAGCAAAAAGGGCAAGCCATTATGGGGCTGCCCTTTTTGCAAAGAAAAAAATTACCTGTTATACTCGCTTCGGTACTTTTAATTCCGTGCCGAACACGTATGGCTTTTTTTCAAAACAAAAAGGAAGACCCGACCCAGTGAGCGGCTCCGGCCCAGGCTCAGCAGGGCGGTAGCGCTCCTTCGCCGCTCACGATGGGCGACGATATTTTCCAGGGGCTCGGCGAGAACTTCTTCAAGGACGCTCCCGCTCCGGGGGTCCAAACCGCGCAAAAGAAGGATCCGTACGAAATGGGGGCGAAAATTCTCGACGTCGCCATGAAGGTTTCCCTCGTGGCCGTCGTCATCCTCGGTATCGACTCGACGATCCGCGACCTCGACACCCCGGGATTCCTCGAAAACCTTCCGGTTTGCGACTACCTCTCTTTCGGTATCGAAGGGTTCGAAAATACCGATTGCAAGATGCCGACCCAGATCATGGCCGATAAGACCGAAGAGCTCAAACAGGTCGAATCGACCATGGCGAACAATCTCTTGGTACTCGTTCCCAAACGCCTCGAAGCCGGAGACGCCATCAATTCCCCCGAAGTCCAGTTCATCAAGGAACGTACGGGTGATTCCCGTATCGCGTTCGGAAAGGTCGTCGACGAATTCCAGGACATCGTCGCCAAATCCGACTACCATGGCGAGGACATCAGCTGCTCCCGCTACAAATTCAATGAAAAGGGCGAATTCACCGTGGATTGCGAAACCTACGGAGGTTCGTTGAACGACAGCGCCTATAAGGAATCCCGTTCTTCGCGCATTACCGCCATCGCGCTCCTCGACCGCTTGGAAGGCAGCGAATTCCGCATTCTCAATCCTCCGAAAACCCTCGACATCTCCAAGTATTCCACTGCCGACGTCGGCATCCGCTCGACGTTCTCGACCGTAACGAAACTCTCCTTGAATCTCCGCTACGTTCCTTCCGCTACCGGTAACCGCCCGTAATCATGAGCCAGCAAGCACCCGACATCGACGAAGAAAACTTCGCGATACAAGAAAAGAAACGCAAAGAACGCCTCACCCGTTCGATGGTCCTCAACGGCTTCGTGGTAGGCATCGTGCTCGTCGTCATTCTCGCGTTCGTCATGCCGCAGTATGAGGAAATCTCCGTGAAGACCGCACAGGCGAACGACCTCATTTCCAAGATTGAAAAGCTCCGGAACGACGGGATGACTCCCACCGAATTCGCCGCGGCCCTTTCGGGAATCGGAGGAAAAGCGGCCAAGAACCCGATTTTCGCCGATAAGGAAAAAATCGCTTCCGCCATGGAAAAGGATCCGAAATACTCCGGAACCTATTACGAATGGCTCAATCAGGAAGTCGGCAAGGAATCCATCGGACGTTACGACGACATGATCGCGGCGAAGCGCGAAATCATCGGCAACGTCATCCCGACCTTTACCGAATCGCTCCCGGGCGACGAACTCGGCTTCGACAAGGACCGCATCACGATGGCAAGTTTCGTGAAGCACATCGAAGAAGACATCTTCAAACAGTTCAAGGTCAACACTTTCGGTCAGCTCGGTATCGACAAGGTCGCGTTCGACAATTCGAAGAGTTCCATCGTCAATATCGGAACCTTCAAGGTCGACTTCCAGATCGAGGGGCAGAACGCCCAGATCCTCAAGCTCGTCGACTACATCCAGAATTCGGGCAAGGTGAAGATCGAAGACGGAAAGCTCGTCGCGCTCTATCCGACCTCCAAGGCCAAGAAGGATCCGACGCTCTCGGATTTGAACAACCTCCTCATGACGATCGACAACCTCAGTTCCGAGTCGTCGTTCGACGATCCCGAGGCCAAGAACCGCGTAGATCTCTCCCTTTCCTTCTACGTCAAGGGACGTACCTACTCCTCGCTCGTCGAAATCCGCACCCTCGTGAGCGAAAAGGTCCGCAAACTTAAGATCGACGTCGACGCGCTCTCGAAATCGTGTAACGCAAAGAAAACCGAGGTATGCGAATCGGATGCCGGCGTAACCGCCATCTCCGCCCTCAAATCCCTCGTTGGCGAAATTACGGCCCTCGACGTACGAAGCCAGGAGATGGTCAAGGCGGCGACCGTCACCGACCTCTCTACGGAATTCGACAAGGTATTCTCCATCTACGCTTCCGCGAAGACCATCGAAACCGGATACCTCAAGCAGAAAGCCATTCTCGAACGCGCTCCTAAGAAGACCAACGTCAAGTCCGCGAAATAAGCCCGTCATCATCACGACATGCAAACGAACTCCTACATCGAACGCCTGAAAGAGGAAATCTACAAGGGCGACAATGCTCAGCAGATTTGTAACCTGATCATCAGCGCCGCGGTTTCGGTACGCTCTTCGGACATCCATATCGAACCGCTCTCCAATTACGTCCGCATCCGTTACCGCGTGGACGGCGTATTGGAAGAAATCCTCGAATACCAGCAGTTCCTCCATCCGCAGGTCGTAGCGCGCTACAAGATTCTCGCGAACCTCAAGATCGACGAATCCCGTATGCCGCAAGACGGACGCATCTCCGTGACTATCGACGAAAAGCCGCTCGACCTCCGCGTCTCGACGCTCCCCACCGTTTCCGGCGAGAAAATCGTAATGCGTATCGTCGACAAATCGAAGAAGATCCCGGATTTGAGCGTCCTCGGTATCGAAGGGCAGAACGGCGAAATCCTGAAACGCGCCATCGCGCTTCCGAACGGAATCATCCTCACTTCCGGACCGACCGGTTCCGGTAAGTCGACCACCCTCTATTCGTGCCTTACCCGGCTCAACAAACCGGACGTCAACATCATGACGCTCGAAGACCCGGTAGAAAACGTCATCGACGGCGTCAACCAGAGCCAGATGTTCCCGGATATCGGATACAACTTCGCTTCCGGTCTCCGTACCGCGCTCCGTCAGGACCCGGACATCATCATGGTCGGTGAAATCCGCGACCGCGAAACCATCAACATCGCGATCGAAGCGTCCCTCACGGGCCACTTGGTACTCTCGACCATCCATACGAACTCGGCCGCCGAAACGATTACCCGTATCCTCAACATGGGGATCCCGGCATTCCTCCTTCCGGCATCGATGAACGCGATCATCGCACAGCGCCTCATCCGCCGCCTTTGCCCGCACTGCCGTAAGGCCGTCGCCGCCGACAAGCTCGAACCGCGCATGCAGGCATCGGTCAAAAAGGCCATCTCCCGCACGAACAAGAAGGAACTCACTTCCCGAGTTTCGATGGAAATCCTCCAGAATCCCGTATTCTACGAACCGGCCGGTTGCGACCAATGCGGAAACAGCGGATATTCCGGCCGCGTCGGTATCTATGAAATCATGGAAATCGGCCCGGAAATCAAGAAGCTCATTCTCGAAGGGGCTTCCGGCGTACTGATTAACGAAACCGCCATCGACGCGGGCATGATCTCCCTCGAACAGGACGGTATCATGAAGGCCCTCAACGGCCTCACTTCCCTCGACGAAGTCTACGCCGCGGCGAAAGAAAGCTAATTCCCCCAAAACGATATGAACGCGACTTCCAATCAGGAAATCATCATCCAGGACATCAAGGGCGAGGGCAATTCGGATTCCGAATCGCTCGGCCTTCTCCAAAAGATCGAGCTCTGGATGCTCACGAGACAGAAGATGAACATCAAGCAGAAGGTCATCTTCTTCCGTCTCCTCGCGACCATGGCCAATGCCGGCCTTCCGATTCTCAAATCTTTGGGAATCCTCGAACGGCAGGAGAAGGATCCGGTTTCCAAAGCGTTCTTCGGCAAGATGATCGCCGGAATCAAATCCGGTAAGAACCTCTCGGCCACGCTCCGCGACTTCGACGGCAACTTCTCCGACGCGGAATGCTCGATCATCGAATCCGGAGAAAAGACGGGACGCCTCAATAACGCCCTCGTCCAGCTCGCCGACCAGGTCGAAAAGGTTTCCGACATCTCCAACAAGCTCAAGGGCGCGCTCATCTACCCGGCGGGCATCGTCATCGTCATGTTCCTCTGTATCGGAGTCCTCATGACGCTCGTCGTTCCCAAGCTCGTAGCGATGTTCGGCGACAAGGAAAAGCTTCCGCCGCTCACTAAGTTCCTCATGAACGTCAGCGACGTGTTCGTGAACTACTGGTGGCTCATGGGCATCGTCATCGGTATCCTCGTGGTAGCGGTCAAGATGTGGAAGAACACTCCGGAAGGCCATTTCCGCTTCGACCTCATCCTCCTGCATTTTCCGATCGTCGGGCCGATTATGAAGAAGGTCGTGCTCTCCAAGTTCTCCCGCGTACTCTCCAACCTCCTTTCTTCCGGTATCTCGATCGTCGAATCGCTTCGCATCGTCTCGGAAGTCGTCGACCACGAAGTATACCGCCAGCGCATCATGCTCCTGCGCGAAGACATCAAGAAGTGAGTGAAAATCGGCGAAGGCCTCGAAGACGACGCGCTCTTCCCGGACATGCTCGTCCAGATGATTAAGGTCGGCGAAGAAACCGCCCGCCTCGACTCCATCATCCTCAAGATCGCGGACTTCTACGACGCTGAAGTCGATACCACTGTAAACGCCATCAACAAGACCATCGAACCGGTCATCATCGTCATCATGGCGGTCGTCGTCGGTTTCATCGCGGTCGGTATCATGCAACCGATCATGAACCTCTCCGAGGCGATGACGGGATAAGATTCGCGAAGAATCGAAAAGAGGCCGGAAGGCCTCTTTTTTCGTGCTTTGCCATGGAATCGCGTTTCCGATTCGTTCCACTCCGCTCCAGGGAATCCCACGGGTATGGAAAACCCCGCCGGTGAGGGCGGGGGGGTGGGATTACGCGAGATTCGATTCGATTTCCATATTCGCCATTTTGGCCGATTCAGCGGATTCGGCGCTCGTAAGTTCAGCCATCCTCATCCGTTCTTCTACCGTTCGTTTTATGTCGGCCAACCGGCGTTCGATTTCGATTTCCTTCGCGGCCTTGAGTATGGCTTCGGAGAATTTCAAGGTCCGCTCACGGTCTTTTTCTTCAGTGGTCTTCTTCGTGTCGCTTTCGCGGTTCTTGTCCGCCTGCGCGTCGCGGCCTTCCTGCGTGCCTTTGACGCCTTCGAGTTCTTCGTGGAGCGCGAAGTACGCCTTTTCGATGGCTTCTTTCCGCGCCTTCGGGTCTTCGATGAGCGAAGCCTTTTGAATCTCCGCCTCGTACTTGTCTACGAGCGGTTTGGCCTTTTCTTGGAATTCGGCTTTTTCGGAAATCCCTCCCGAGCCCACGGCATCCTTTCGGGTCGTGGAAATATCGAGATAGAGCGAATTTCCCGCCTTCGAGGCGATATCCGCGATATCCTTGTTCGGGTCTTTCTTGTCGGCCCCGTCCTCTTTTCCTTCCTTTTTGAGGATTTTGTCGGCCTCTTCGATTTTGCGGTCCTCTTCCTTGCGGTCGAGTTCTTTCGATTCCAATCTTTCGGACATGGTCGGTTCATTACCAAGTAACTACGGCATATCCTATCATAAAACCCCGCTCCAATGCAAATGGGGCGGGGTTTTGGCATGCCGATTAGAATATCACGACGAATTCGCCCTTTCTCGGGCGGACTTTCAGCTCTTCGACGCACTCGGCGGCGGTTCCACGGATGAACTCTTCGAACTTCTTCGTAAGCTCGCGGGCGATGACGATCTGGTGGTCGGGTCCGAAGTGTTCCGCGATTTCCGAGACGGTCTTGTCGATGCGGTGGACGCTTTCGTAGACGACGACGGTGTAGTCTTTGGTTTTGAGCGATTCGAAGAGCGTCTTGCGTCCCTTCTTGATGGGCATGAACCCGAGGAACCGGAAGTCGTGCGTGTGCGCTCCGGAACAGACGAGCGCGGAAAGCACGGCGGACGCTCCGGGAATTGGGCAGACCGGGATTCCTTCGGCGATGGCGGCTTTCACGAGGGCATAGGCTGGGTCGGAAATGCCGGGGGTTCCCGCGTCGGAAATGAGCGCGCAGGTTTTACCCTCTTTGAGCGCTTCGAGGATCTTATCGATTTTCGCGACGCCGGAATGCGAATGGAAAGACAGCATCGGGCGATCGATGCCGTAGTGCTTGGTGAGGACTCCCGAGGTCCGGGTGTCTTCACAGGCGATGAAGTCGGCTTCTTTCAGAATGCGTACGCCGCGGTACGTCATGTCTTCGAGGTTGCCGATGGGGGTCGAGACGAGGTAGAGCATTCGTTTAGGCGGTTCGCCCGGGTTATTTTCCAAATTGGATGCCGTAGCGTTTTTCGAGGTCTTTTACCGAATCCGACACGAGTGCTGATGCTTCGAATCCGAGCGACTCCGCGATCCGTTCCACCGCTTCGGGACTTTCGGCTTCGATTTCGAGCAGGGGAGGGATGCCGGGGTATTCGTCGATTTCGATTTTCCCTTCGGAGCCCTCCAAGACGAACGACCTTCGGCGCTTGCTGACGGTGCGGACCTTTTCGAAGCCGATGGAAAGGATGATGGTTTCCATCTTGTCCGGATCCGATACGAACGTTTCCGTCTCCGTCATCGATTTGAAACGCGAGCCGGAATCGGGATTCCTCTTCTTATGGTTTAAAACCCATCCTCCGCGTTCGCTGCGGAGCCGGAGGGTCTCGCCTCAGGAATTCTTGTAAAACTTCGCTACGAGCGTTTCATCGCCCTCCTGAACGTATCCGAGAGCGAGGAGTTTGGCGATTTCCGTCGCTGCGTCGACGTTCAGGATTTTTCCTTCGACTTCGTTCATGTGGGGATTTTCAAGATATCGGAATCTTCCTCGTATCCGTATTCGGTTGCGGGAACTCTCGGTCTTTCGAAACTAGAACGGGAGGAACTTGTCGGCGAATTTCGAAACGACGCCGCCGAGCCAGCCGGAGACGAGCATGACGACCGACCATGCGAAGGGGTGGTCTTCGATCCAATACTTCAGACGGCGCGAGCTTGAGCGCTGTTGCATGAGGAAGAGTCGGCCCTGATTGGAGACCGCGTAATCCCCGAATCGCTTGCTGCGGATTTCGAAGGTGACGAACCCGTTGTCGACGCACCATTCCAAAAGGACCCGGCTGTCCGGGTCCGATGAGTACGGTATGCCTTCTTTTGCCATGAGGTCGGCCGATTTTTTCGAAATGCCGTCCTTCTCGAATTTGAGAAGGAAACGGGCGATTTCGGAATTGGAAGGGCGGATGTCCATACGTGCGGAAGTTTAGAGACCGAGCTTGTCGCGGATGACGTTCACCTCGTAGTAGAGGTTCTGGTCTTTCTTGAGGACGGCTTCGAGCTTGCGGCACGAGTAGAGGATGGCGGAGTGGTTGCGGCCCGAGAAGATGTTGCCGATGCGTTCGTAGGTGAAGTGCATCTTGTTCTTCAGGAGGTACATGGCCACCTGGCGGGGAATCATGTTTTCCTTGCGACGGTCGTCGCCGATGAGCATCTTCTTTTCGATGCCGAAGTGGGTCGATACCGCGTCGAGGAGTTCGTCGTAACTGCGGGCTACGCGGCGCTGCTGCGCGCGGTTGCCGAGGGCGTCGTTAGTGACTCCGAGCTTCTGGAAGCGTGCCGAAACGTTTTCGAGCGTCGGCGGCTTGCCGTGGAGTTCGTACTCGGCGATGATCTGATTGAGGATGCCTTCGATTTCGCGGACGTTCGAATTGGCGTTGTACGCGATGAATTCGGCGACTTCCTGCGGGAGGATGAACTCGCGGGCGCGGGCTTTTTCCTGGAGGATGGCGAGACGGGTTTCGAAATCCGGCGCTCCGACGTCGACGATGATTCCCCATTCGAAACGCGATTTGAGGCGCGGTTCGATTTCGGTGAGTTCTTTCGGCGGACGGTCTCCGGAGAGGACGATCTGTCGGCCGGATTCGTGCATCAGGTTGAAGATGTTGTAGAGCTCTTCCTGGGTGCGCTCTTTCTTCGCGAGGAACTGGACGTCGTCGATGACGAGGACGTCGATGTTGCGGTACTTTTCGCGCATCTTGTCGACGGTGCGCTTCTTGATGCTGTTGACGTAGTCCGTGAGGAAGCGGTCGGCGGTGGTGTAGATGACCTTCTTGTCCTTGAAGCGCGCCTTGATGGTGTTACCGATGCCCTGGAGGAGGTGGGTTTTTCCGAGACCTACGTCGCCGTAGATGTAGAGCGGGTTGTACGCGGAACCCGGACGGCGGGAGACGGCGTCGGCGGCGGCGTAGGCGAGCTGGTTGGACGGGCCGACGATGAAGTTCTCCAAGCGGTACTTGTCGTTCATCATGCGGACGTTGATGCCGCCCATTTCCTCTTCTTCCTTCGCGATGGCCGCTTCGTCGTCCTTCTTCTTGGTGGAGGTGAGTTCCTTGTATTCCTTGAGACAGTCCACGACCGCGGCGTTCGACGGGTTGTCGATGTCGGAGTCGACGACGAAGTCGATGGAAAGGACTTCCGGGAGGACGGAAGCGACGGCGGTTTCGATCTCTTTCTTGAACTTGTGTGCGAGATTGTCGCGTGCGAAGCTGGATACGACGCCGAAAACGAGCTCGCCCCCTTCATTCGAAAGGAGGGACAACTTCTTGAAGTACGTAAGGAAATCCTGTTTCTTTACGTTACCGGCGACCGCTTGCACGATCTTTCTGAGAATTTCTACGCTTTGGTGAGTCATTCGATTCTTAATCCGGTGAGAGAGGATCCGGAGGGTTGATACCCCCGGAAGACGAGACATATTTACCCGTCCGCGACCGGGAGTCAAAAGAAAAAAACGCCTTGACGTCCAAAAACGTACACATTTTTTGTACGCAATTCCAAGGGGGTTGGCAAGGGGGTGCGGATACCGGGGTTTTACTCATCGGAAAGCGTAGAAAACCCCTCGGTTGCCCGAGGGGTTTTCGTTGAGTTTTTGACAATGAATTTACGCCTTGATTTCCTTGAGGCGAGCTGCCTTGCCGCGGAGGTTGCGGATGAAGGAGATGTACTTGCGGCGAACCTTGAAAGAGCGGAGAACTTCGATCTTGGAAACTCCCGGGGAGTGGATGGCGAAGATTTTTTCGATACCGATACCGTCTACGTCCTTGCGAACGGTGATGGTCTTTTCGAGAGCGGTTGCTCCCTTGGTACGGATGACGAGTCCGCGGAATTTCTGGATGCGGGACTTTTCACCTTCCTTGATGATCTGGTGCACTTCGACTTCCATGCCGGTGCGAACCTGCGGAACGTCGGCCTTGATGAATTCGGCCTGGATTTCGCGAATGAGGGCTGCGTTTGCCATTGTCTCACTTGAGTAACGAATAGGGCGGATACGTGGACGTACCCGGAAAAATTACCGGCCTACTATATGGAAAGCCGAGGGGGAGTCAAATTTATTTCGCTATGGCCGAGAGCATTTTCGAAAAGCTCTCCCGGTCGATTTCCGTTTCGCGCAGAACCGCGATTCAGAGTTCGACGTTCACGAGCTTCGCGAGCCTCGATTTCGCTTCCCCGGAAGCCATTTTGGCGTACCGGGTTTCGAATTGGTCCGCGAATGCGGATTCTTCGGGATACTTTTGTCGGAACCGTTTCCAGTTCGGGATGTCGCGCTCGATTTCTTTCATTTCGGTTTCCGGTATTCGGTTTTGGTATTGGACGCCTACATGAAGTCGGCGAGGGGGTCGTAGGCGGGCTTGGGTTCTTCGACGATTGCCGGAACATTCGCCGGCCTTCAGAAATTCTTCATGGCGTCGAGTTTTTTCAGCCGGTCGAACTCTTCGGCGCCCATGCGGTTCTCCTGGAGTTCTTTCAGTCGTTCTTCCGCTTTCCTTACGGATTCCTGGGCGCGGAGTTCGGCATCGGAGAGGAGCTTGTCGATGCGGTCGAACGCCGAGGCGATGTTCCGCTTGCGCTCTTCGTCGGCATAATGCTTGATTTCGAGGAGCTTGTCGAGGTATTTTGGCCAATTGTCGATGATTTCTACCTGCCGTTCCGGAAGGAGCGCCGAAAAAATACGCTCCAGGTTGTAGCGTTCCTGTTCGCTCAGTCCCGATTCCCTCAGGTAGAGCGCGAATTGGAAATTTCCGGAAGCGTTCATGGTCGGGCCTTATCCGAGCCTTCCCGAGAGGAGGAGATCCACGGTTCGGTAGAAGTCCACTCCGACTTTCTGATTGTTCCGTTCCGCATCGGTCATGATAAGGTCGATTTCTTTGGAAACGGATTCCTTTTCCGAGTCGGGAAGGGCATCCAAACGTCATTTGAGACCGTCGATTACGCTCTTGAAAGCGGGATCGGAATTTTTGAGGGCGATTTGGTCGAGCCGGTCCTTCGTGCTTTCCACCGGATTTTTCGGCGTGGAATTTTGCGACTCCGGCGAAGCGCCGTTTTTTTCGGGGGAGGACATCCTGGATGAGTGAACGAATACCCTTCGAGTATACCATTTCGTCGGCGTAACGCCAATAAACGGCTCTTGCGCAACGCTATTTTGCTATCGAAGGAAGATTCGGTCCCGCGGAAGCCCGGGCCATGCAGGCGGTTTTGATTCCCGGAACGGGGATGGTTTCGCACTCGGCGACGGTGGGGTTTTTCATGGGATCGCCCATGATGGCGGATATGCGGCACGACTCCCGGATTCCGGTCCCGGTGAGGGCTTCGCAGGCTTTCGGGTCGTGTTCCTTCTGCGCCTCGCGTACGCTCGCGCCCACTACGCACTGCGCTTTCGCTTTTTCGTCGTGGACGAATTCGCAGCTTGAAGGATCGGCGTTTTCGTTGGCGCGTCAGATGCGGACTTCGTCTTCGCAGGCGTATCTGTCTCCCTGGTTGGAAATCGCCGAACACCCGTTCAGCGCCGCATCGTCGATGGGCTTGAGTTCGGCGCTTACCGTGACGCCGCCGGAACTCTCCGGCATGACGATGGCGTTTCACGAATAGGTGTGCGGGACGAATTCCTTTTCGTCTGCCGGCACGGGGGAAGGGGTTCCGGTACCGGGTGCCGATGGGGTCGGAGCGGAAATCGTTGACCCCGGCGCGTCGTTTCAGCAAGAAGAAAGCAGGAGGGAGGCGGCGGCCGCCAAGACGGCGAGACGGGATTTTGCGTTCATGGGTTCTGCAGGTTCGGATACGCCCCGGATTCTAGCCTATCCGAAAAAATTTCCAATCCTCGCGCGTTTCGGTATCGTATCGCCGATTCCGGACGACCGTCCGGTACTTCCGACTTTCCATGAGGAACTACGTCAAAATCGGCGTGGACGAAGCCGGCCGCTGACCGTGGTTCGGTCCCGTCGCCGCCGCCGCGCTCGCGTTCGACCCCAACCGCCCCATTCCGCGGGAGCTTTTTTCGTCCCTCGCGGACAGTAAGGCGCTGACGGAGAAGGCTCGCGAAAAGATTTTCCACGAACTCGTCGCCCTCGCTTCGGCGGAGACCCCCAACGTCTTCTTCTGAGTGGGGGTTTGCGACAGCCAGCTCATCGACGAAATCGGCATCAAGAAGGCCAACAAGGAAGCGATGCGGCGGGCGCTCGAAGAAATCGTCCGCAAGATTCCGAAGGAGCTCGAAATCAACGCCGTAGTCATCGACGGCAACGACAAATACCAGTTCGTCGAAACGGTGGGAAGGGAAGCCGTCTCGGTCATCAAAGGCGACGCCAAGGTTCCCGAAATATCCGGCGCTTCGATTCTCGCCAAGGTTTTCCGCGACAAGCTCGTCGACCAGTACGCCCTCCTGTATCCGCACCTCGGTCTCGAATCGCACAAGGGGTACGGCACGAAAAAGCACTCCGACGCCATTTCCGACCCGTCCCGCCTCACCGGCGCGCACCGCTATTCGTACGCACCCGTGAAGGCCGCGGCGGAAAAGAAGCCGAAGCTCCTGCTCCACGTCTGCTGCGGGCCGGACGCCACGGTGCCGATCATGGACCTGAAGAAGGAGTACGACCTCGTATGTTTCTGGTACGACCCCAACATCCAGCCGAAAGCCGAATACGACAAACGCCTGGACGCGTTCAAGAAGGTCTGCGAAATCGAAGAAGTGCCGTTTATCGAAGGGGAATACGACGTCGCGAATTTCCTTGCCGAAATCAAGGGGCTCGAACACACGCCGGAAAAGGGCGAGAAATGTACCAAATGCTACGACATGCGTCTCCGTCGCACTGCCGAGCTCGCCACCGAAATGGGCATCCGCCATTTCTCTTCGACGCTCAACAATTCGCCGCACAAGGATTTGTCGAAAATGTTCGATTTGGGAGATAAGAACGCCCTCTCGAAGAACCTCGTTTTCCTAAAAGAAGCCTTTAGGAAGAACGGCGGATTCGACCGGAGCGTCGAATACACCAAGACGCACGGAATTTACCGCCAGAACTACTGCGGGTGCGTATTTTCGGAAACCTTTCCCAAACCCGGGGCGGAAACGTCGGAAGGGGAGTGGAGGGGGTAATCCCGCCATCGTCATGGAATCCAGATCCAAATCGTTCAGCCGCTTCTCGACCGGCTTTCTCGCCTTCGCGTTTTTCGCGTGTTCCACGGCGTCCGTTTCGGCGCATCCGCTGGACGTTTCGGCCTCTTCGATGACCGTCGAAGGAAATACGGTCGTCGCGACGACCGCGCTGCATCCTTCGGAAGTGGAACGCATCCTTTGAAAGAGGGGGGTTCCCATGCGTTCGATAACCTTTGGCGACTACTATTCCAAACAGGATTTCGTTTTCGACTACCTCCGCGAAACCGTGAAGGTTTCCAATAACGGCAAGCCCTGCGAAATCGGCTCTTTCGCCACGCGCGAAATGGCCGTCGACGAAATTTACTCGGAAGGCTTCCCCGTGTCCTATTCCTTTTCGTGTGGCGACGAAATACGGAAATTGGACGTGTCGGTAAAAATATTCGACGAGCTTCCGCTCCAGACGAACCGGCTCACGCTCATGGGGCGCGACGGTTCGACATTGGCATATAAAGTGCTGACCCCGGTGTTGCCCGATTTCTCCCTCGATTCGGCTTCCGGCGTTCCGGCGAAGGGGCTCGATTCCGATAACGACGGCCTTTCCGACGAAGAAGAACGTGCGTACCGGACCGATGCGAAAAACCCCGATACAGACGGCGATTTCCATACCGACGGCGAAGAGGTCGTGTGGGGGTGGAACCCGCTTTCCAAAGCTTTGTCGCCGGGACAAAAATACCGTGAAGAACCGGTGGCGGCGGTTTTGCCCGGAGAAGCGCGATCGCCTTCGGGTTTGGCTGGCGCGAACGCCGGAGGTGCTACGCCGCCCCAATCTGCGGGGACGGACTCTCCGACGGCTTGAAAAACCTCCGACTCCGCGAGGTTCCAGGCGCCGGTCTCGCTTCTCGATTCTTCGGTCTACGGAGCGGATTTTTTCCGAAAGGTGCTGAAGGGCGTGGCCAAATTCGTACAAGACCCTTCGGCTCCAGGCTTCTGGAGTCTTTTCGCGTTGACCGTCGGACTCGGTTTCATTCATGCGGCGGGGCCCGGACATGCCAAAACGCTTCTTGCCGCGTCGGTTCTCGACCGTCGTCGCGGATTTTTTTCCGGACTCGCGTTCGCCCTCGTCTTCACCGTGACACACTTGGCCGACGTCGCCATCCTCGTGCTTCTTACCAAGTACGTTTTCGAGGCGTTCGATCCGGGTCCGTACATGCTCTTCGTCCAAAGGTTCGGGAGCTTCGGGCTCGTCGGACTTTCCGCGTACCTCTGCTTCAGGGCGTACCGGGATTGGAAAAACCCGGTCGCCGTACCGGATGCCGAATTCCGCGCCATGCCGGGTTGGAAAGACCTGCTCGCCGGCTTCTTCGCCGGTTTGGCCCCGTGTGCTTTCGGGTGGGGGATATTCCTCGTGCTGTTTTCTTTAGGGAAGATCGGATGGGCGCTCCCGCTCTTGGCCGCCCTCGGGCTCGGTATCTTCGCTTGCCTCTTTTTCGTGCTCTGCGTCACGTATTTCCTTCGGGAAAAAGCGTTCGGGTTCGCCCCTTCTTTCGCTCGAAAGTCCTCGGTACTTTCGGCATTGGCAATGACGGCCGTGACCGCGTATTCGCTTTTCCTCGTCTGGTAGTATTGACATTCGTAATTCGTTGCCTATAAGGCTCGTATAAGAACGGGCGGAAAACGCCACTGGCGTACGGAAAACCAATACCAAAAAACCCACCGCCGAAAAATGGCGGATTTTGCGTATTTCCGTTATCTGGAAACCTCCATGCGAAACTTCATCCGCCGCTCGATCGCGGTCGCCCTCGCCGTCGTCCTTCCCGGCGTACAAATCGTTCCGGCGTACGCCGTAGCCACTGACGGCACTTCCGCCAACTGGACCCGCGAAAAGGCCGAGCACCTCGCCCGGAAAACCCTTTTCGCCGCGACTCCGACCATGGTCGATTCCCTCTACTCCGCCGGTTCCGCCGCGAACGCGGTGGCTTTACTGTTCCCGAGCGACGTCGGGCCCGACCGTTCGGCCTTCAACGCCGAGATGGCCAATCTCACCTGAAGCGGTTTCAATTGGGGCGACGGCGGAAGCATGTACAAATACTACCAGTACAAGCTCGCCCGCGATCCGTACGAAGCGAAGGCCAAATTCGCCCTCCTTTTCGAGGATATTTTCTCCGTGAACGCCAACGGGTCGTCCATCACCTACAAGGACGTTCAGGACCAGCGCGACCTCCTTTACGCGAATTCCCTCGGCAACTACAAGTTGATGGTGAAGCGAGTCCTTTTCGGCAACGGGGGGACGGGGGACTACGCCGAAGGAAAATTCCTCGACCTCCTCGACCAGTCCGACAAGCGCTACCCCAACGAGAACTACGCCCGCGAACTGCTCCAGCTCTTCCTCATGGGCGAATACGAGCCGGGCAAGACCAAGGAAGCAGGCGATGCCCGCAACTACGAAGAATCCGACGTCGCGGCGTTCGCCAAGGTGCTCACGGGCTTCCGTTCCGATTCCGTAACCCATGCCGTCAGCTACGATTCGGCGTACCACAACACTTCCACCGGAGTGCTCTTCCTTTCCGGCGTTTCCTCGACGAACTTCCCGTTCTATAACTCCGCTTCGGGAACTCTCGACCTTTGAGCGATGGAAACTCCTCTTTTCGCCAATAACGGCCTCGCCGACAACGCCATCGACTACGTTTTCGCGAAGCGCCAGCACCAGATAGCGCTCTTCCTCGCAGACCGCGTTTTCCGTTTCTACGCACACGACAACCCGCGCCGCCAAGACGTCGACAATCTCGCTTCGACCATCGAATCCAACGGCTTCGATCTCCTTCCCACCGTGCGTACGTTCCTCGCGAGCGACGCCATGTATTCGGACGCTTCGATGAACGCCCTCGCGTACAAGAATCCCGTCGAACTCACGATAGGTACCGCGAAACTCCTCCATTATAAGAATCCGTCGGCGATCGACCCGATGCTTTCGGATACTTCGCTCCTCTCGCGTTTCAACTGGACCCCGTATTCTCCGGGCAGCGTTTTCGGACGTGACGGCTACGACGACAACGCCAAGTGGTACTCGACCTACCTCCAGAACCAGTGGATCACCTACGCGAACCGCATCGCTTATACGACTTCTACCGGCTCGTACTCGGTTGCCGACTACCTTCCGCCCGCGTCCGCCCCGATTTCGATCGCCACGTCCGTTTCGACTTCCTCCGGGGCTTCGTACACCGGTTCGGTCGTCCTCCTTTCCGGTACCGCCGACGTCACGCCGGCCGTAACGAACTCGTGAGCCACCGAAACGCTCGCGTTCGCCGCACCCACAGTGAACTTTCCGGAATTCTCCATCACCACGCAGAACGGCAAGATTTCCATTTCTTCCGG
Organism: uncultured Candidatus Peribacteria bacterium; assembly: GCA_964482035.1. GTDB lineage: Bacteria > Patescibacteriota > Gracilibacteria > BD1-5 > UBA2023 > JANJWP01. The sequence continues at coordinate 176,802 of CAYZVC010000001.1, forward strand.
CCTCTACGATCCGCTCGCCCTGACGCTCGACGTACCGTCCGGAACGCTCCAGCCGACCGGAACCGGCGCCCTTCCGGTAGCCGTTTCTTCGGGGTCCTTCGCCGTCAGCGCCGCCTCCAACCTCGCCCGGCTCGCGAGTCCGTCGGAATTCATCGACAAGCTCCAGGCCGAACTCCTTCTCGGACGCCAGCTTCCTTCCGACGTCCGTGCCAAAATCGAGACCTTCCTCACGACCGACGAATCCGGAAACGCCATCGCGTTCCTTCCGTATGACGCGACCTACCAGCGTAAGAAAATCCGCTCGGCCATCGCCATGGTCCTCGCACAACCGGAGTACGTCATCCAGACGGGATACGACCTTCCCGCGGCATCGTCCGGCGGCAGCTATTCGCCGATTTCCGGAGCTTCCGGAAAACTCATCGTCGTCGAACTCGGCGGCGGGTACGACTGGCTCCACGGCGTCATTCCGAAGAACGAATATTCCGAGTACGTCAGCAAGCGTACGCTCGCTTCCGGTTCCGGAATCGCGCTCGATACCGGACGGCTGACCGACCTCGGCGATTTCTATCTGAACAACTCCATCGCCTACGGTTCGGGAGGGGCCGCTTCGTTCAAGTCGCTTTGGGATTCGAACAACCTCCGCATATTCAACCGCGTAGGGACGACCAACCATTCCCGCGACCATGACGCCGCCGCCAAGCAGATCGCTTCATACGGCAACACCACCGTCGCGGATGCGGACGGCGTCATCGGCGAACTCGTCAAGACCGCCGCGAATTCCACCGACGCCATCTCGCTCGGCAACCGCCGCCCGAACGTCTTCCGCTCGGGCCGTTACGCCAACATCGGTCCGTCCGGCGCGATCCTTTCGAATAATTACGTCTCGCAGACCGAAGCCGCCGCCCAGTTGAACGCCCTCCGCGACATTGCGGGAGGTCGCACGTATCCGGATTCCGCCGGAGACGTATTCCAGGGTGCCATCCGCATCGACCAGGTCGCAACCCAGTCCAAAGCCTCCGGCGGACCGGACGGCGCCGGATGGGGCAACGTCAACAATCTCAAGTTTTTGGAGACCCTCCTCGACAATGGGGTAGGGAAGACCTTCTACATGCAGGCTGACGGCGGATACGACACCCACTCCAACCAGCTCGCTCCTTCTTCGAATTTCGATCCGAACAACGTACCGAAAGACCTTAACTACAATATCGGGAACGTCGCGTCGCGCCTCACCGATTTCTTCAACCGCGTAAAAGCCCGCCACGACGTGACCATCGTCGTATTCTCCGAATTCGGACGTACCGTAGCGGTCAACGGCGATATCGGGACGGACCACGGCGAAGGCGGGGGAATGTTCGTGCTTTCCAATAATTCCAACCTCCTGAACGCCCTTCCGCAGAAGACCTACGGAAACCTCTCGTTCAAGAATTCCAAAAACAACTGGCTCGGCGTCGGAATCGACTACCGCTCGGTGTACGGTAAGATTTACAAATCGCTCTACAACCTCTCCGACACGAATTATTTCGGAGAGACCGCCGATCTCGCTAAGGACGTGGACGAAACCCCGCCGCATTTCGCGCTCATGCGAAGCGAATACAAGGCTAATAACGACGGCTACGCACGCGTCGACCTCCGTTTCGCTTGAGAAGGGACGAATTTCGACACGTCGAAATCCTCGTACCTCCAGGCTTGGTACGGTACGGGCACGGACTCGCTCAAGCAGGTCAACCAGTGGACGGTCGACAACTACTACCAGAAAACGCCGGACAAGAGCTTTACGTTCGCTCGCGACTGGAACGCCGAGAAGTCGAACTACGCGTTCGCCACCCGCATTTTCTCGAGCCAGTACGCGGCCGCGGCGTATTCCGGATCCATTCGATTGCCGGAAGTTCTCGCCACTTCCGTAAACGCCGTTTCGCTCACGGGCGATAGCGTTCTCCGCCGATACGACTCCACCGCCGTGAATTCCCGCTACTCCGTTCCGGGAAGCGGCATCCTGATCGCCGATTCCGGCACCGGGGCCGGCCTTTCCGTGACTTCTTCCGGAGGAATCACCCTTACTACCCAAACCGGGGCTACCAACGTCGTGGCGCTTACCGCGTCGGGTACGCTCACGTGGAACGGCGGATTCGTTCTCGGGGAAAACGTGGATCCTTCGAGATTCCTCTCCGACCGCGCCGTCACGTCGTCGGGCGGCACGATGCTTCGTTCGATGAACGTCGCCAAGATCGTGAAGATCGGTGCCGACACGCTCGGAGTGGGAATGGAACTCGACCGCAGCGTCGTGGTTTCGTTCTCGGGAATGGCGCCTTCTTCGGAATTCCGCATCCTGAGGAGTGAAGACGGCATCAACTGGGTCGACCAGATGAATTCCACCACGTTCTCCAACGCTTCCGGGCGTCTTGCGTTCGCTACCGACAAGTTCTCCTACTTCGCCGCGGTTTCCGTGGTTCCGCCGCCGGCACCCACCTGTACCGTTTCGGCGAATCCCGCTTCCGTGACGAACGGCAGTTCCGTCACCCTCTCGTGGACGACATCCGACGCTTCTTCGGCGACGCTCGTTCCGGGGAACGTTTCCCTCGGGCTTTCCGGTTCGCTTTCGGTCATTCCTCCGTCGAGCGCCGTCACCCGGTACGTCGTGGACGTCGCCGGCGCCGGAGGTTCCGGGTCCTGCTCGGTTTCCGTCACTTCGAACGCCGCGCCTTCCGGCGGAGGATCGTCCTCGGGCGGTTCTTCCGGCGGCAATTCTTCCGGAACCTTCTCCGGCGGAGGAGGCGGAGGCGGAAGCTCCGCGCAACTCCGGGATTCCTGTCCGTCCGGCGATTATTCGTCCAGCTACTACGACGGAAGCTGCGGAACCGCTCCGAAAACCTCTACCGGAACGACTTCTTCCACGGTTTCCAGCCCTTCGTCCGGCAAGGTTCCCACCGTAGTGGCGAAGCCCCAGGTTCCCGCGTCCGCAACGGATTCCTCCGTGGGTGCCGGCAACCTCTCTTCGGTTCTCAGAGACAAATCCCTCAAGGGCAAGAACGCCGTCGTAACCCAAGAAACCAAAGCCGCGCTCGACGCGCTTGCCGAATCCGTAGCATCTGACATAATTGTCAAAGCTTCGTCAAATCCGAGGAAAATGGCCCGATTGTTCGATCCGGTGAAGAAATACCTCGACGCGCGTGCCAAGAAAGCGCCGGAAGCCGGACAGAAGAAAGCCATCGGATACCTGAAGGCGAAAATAGAAGCGATACTCCGCCAGAAAGCCTCCGGCGGATAAACCCATCAACCATGCAAGCAACGAAGCCGAAGCTCGAATCGTATTCCGTCGACGATTTCGTACGCGTCGCCGACCGTATCGCCTCCGGGCGCGAACGTCCCGTGAACGCCGATCCGAAGGACCGGCAAATCGAACTCTGAATCCGGTATTTCACCTCGAAGTACTCTTTGAAGGCGTCCGACCTCCTCGATTTCGACCGTGCGTACGACCTGATCGAAGAGCGTTCCGAAAGCTTCGAGAATGGCCTCGCCGACCTCGGTTTCCTGACGAAGTTCCGCAAACGCGTCCTCACTCAGGTGGCCACTCCCGACGCGGCGAACCTCCTTCGGATTTTCGAAAAGAGCCCCCTGACCTATTTCGCTTGGGAGTGCCCGAACGACAGGACGGTAGCCAACGTCAGTACGAACGTCGCGAAGAATTTCGGATACGGGCCGGAGGATTTTCTGGGCGGCGGAAAATCGTTCGTGGATCTTATCTATCCCGACGACTTCATGCGCGTACAGCGCGAAATCTACGAAAACGTCGATCAGAAAAGGCTTCCCGAGTACGACCTGTACTACCGCGTCTTCCATTCCGACGGCCGCGTCCGCTTCGTGCACGACCATACCCACGTCGTATACGACGAATCCGGTAGGGCGATCCAATCTTTCGGATTCGTTTTCGACGTCACCGAACGTGAAGAAACCAGGATGATGCTCGACGATTACGTCCGTGCCATCGACCAGAGCGCCATCGTGCAAATCGTCGACAAGGACGGCATCATCCGCTACGCGAACGACCTGTACCGCAACGTTTCCGGCGACGAACGCGAAGTGGTAGGAAGGCCCGTCCGCATGCTTTGAGGCAAAAAGTACCACGGTGACGAATTCTGGAAGGAACTCTGGACGACCGTTCTCGCCGGCAAGGTCTGGAGCGGCGTGGTCCAGAACCCGGTTCCGAAAACCGGAAGCGACGAAAGCTATTACACCCATACGACCATCACGCCCCTCCAGAACGCGAAGGGCGAATACGACCGGTTCATCGCCATCAAGTTCGACATCACCCGCCTGAAAGAGGTGGAATCCGCACTCAGGCGAACGAATTCGCGTTTCGAGAAGATCCTCGATTCCACTTCGCAGGGATTCTGGTCCATCGACGCGGATTTGAATATCAAGGAAGTGAATTCCTCTTTCTGTTCGCTTCTCGGTTATGAAGAACGAGAAATCGTAGGAAAGAACGTACGGGATTTTCTCGACGCTCGGAATATCGAGATTCTCGAAAAGAAATCCTCGACCATGATGACGACCGAGCACCGTTCGTACGACGTGGAATTCCTGACGAAGGACGGAGTGCCGGTTCCCGTTTCGATCCTCGCGACGACCATCCGTGACGAAAACGGGGTTTTCCAAGAAGCGATCGCGTTCATCAGTGACGCCACCGAGACGAAGGCGTACCAAAAACGGCTCTACCTCACTTCGATTACCGACGAGCTCACGGGCGTCGGCAACCGCCGGCATTTCGACTCGACGCTCGAAAAGGATTTCGAAGAAGTATCGAAAGCCAAGGCGGACTGCATGAGTTTCGCCATGTTCGATATCGACCATTTCAAGCGCGTGAACGACGGCTTCGGACATCCGGCGGGCGACCAGGTTCTCCGACATATCGGGAAAAAGCTTTCCGAACTCCCGAAAGAGCAGTTTTCCGTTTTCCGTCTCTGAGGCGAGGAGTTCGGAATCATAGGGAAGGGAGTGTCGATGGAACGGATGAAGTCCGTGATGGAAGACTTCCGTTCACAAATCCAAGCCGAGCCCATCGACGTCGGCGGCGCGTATCCTTTGAAAATCACCGTGAGCGCCGGAATATCGTACTGCGATTCGATTACGGCCGGATCGAAGACGTCCCAAGACTTGTTCCGCACTACCGACGCCCTGCTCTATCTCGCGAAGAACAGCTGACGTAACAACGTGAAGTGCCAAGGCGACATGTAAACGAAAAACCTCCGGAATTCCGGAGGTTTTCAATTCCTTTCCCCGTTTTTCCCGGATAAACGACTATACTCGACGCGCGTATCCCGTCAGCAATTTGAAGAATGGAATTCCCGACGCTCTCCGTAGCGCAGTACGCGTACGTTTCCGCATGGTCCGCACTCGCGCTCGGCGCGGGGGTTTTCGCCGTCGTCGATCGGAAGGTTTCCCCGTTGTTCGATCGGAGGTACTATTCGGCGCTTTTCCGTCCTTGGAAAATCGCGTCGTTCGTCTTGGCTACTTCCGCTCTCTGCTGGCTCTCGACACTTGGATACGACCCTACGTGGGATATTCCGGAAACCCTGGCGATGTCCGTGATGACGTTCTCTTTCGCGCCGTACTCGGTCGGGACCATCTATCGGTATGCGAAAGGGGTTCGCAGGAAGGTTACGGAACTTTTTACGGCCGTCGTGCTTACGTTTTTCGTATCCGCCTGGTTTTACGACGCGTACGCGACGCTTTTCCTTTTGGGCGAATATCCCAGGACCGCCTTTTCGAACTTGGGGCTCTCTCCGTTTTTTTACGTTTTGGCCGGAATCTTCTGGAGTCTCGAATGCGACGGAGGGCGTCCGATGCTCTCATTTTCCCGTCCGGAATGGTTTGGCTTCCGGTGTGCGGGGAAGTGCTTCCTTTCGATTCTGCCCATCGCCGTCCCGATAATCGTTTTCATGGTCGCGATATTCTGGCGGTTCGCATATCTGAGCCGGTAATCTTTAAAAAAAATCCCCCGATTTCTCAGGGGGATTTTTACTTTCGGCTTAGAACTTGAAGACGGTGGCCACTACCTTCGCCACTTCGGCGCTTCGCAGTTGACCATCCATTTAGTCCCGAACTTGTCGGTAAGGGATCCGTAGTACGCGCCCCAGAACATGTCCTGGAGGGGTGTGTCGACGTTTCCGTCCTGCGAAAGTCCGCTAAAAATCCGATCCGCTTCTTCGCGGGTGTCGGGATGGAGCGATATGTGGAAGTTATTTCCCACAACGACCGAGAAGCCCATCGACGCAGGAGCGTCGGTACCCATGAGCCGGTGCCCGCCGAGAATGGGGAGGCAGACGTGCATGACGAGGTTCTTGTCTTCTTCCGAAATCGGCGGCATGTCCGGCGAAGGCGGAACGTCCCCGAAACGCGAAACCGGACCTTCGAATTCGCCTCAGAACACCGATCGGTAGAACGCGAACGCCTCTTCCGTCCGGTTCGTAAAATTCAGGTAGGTGGATACGTGGGACATGTTCCGAGGAGTTAGGAATTCGCCGTAATGTTCGCGTACATGTCCTGTGCCATTTTCACGAGCGCGGACTGATACCGTTTTTCGAGTTCTTCGTCTTCGGTTTTTTCCACTTCCGGGGATTCGAGCGAAGTGAGGTAGCGGTTGACCGCGTCGGCTTCTCCGCCGTCGAGGAATATCCCGGTACACGACGTGCAGCGGTCCACGTGGATTTTCGAAGTAGCGTATTCCATTTCTTCCATCGGCGATCCGCAGGCCGGGCAATCCAGCGTCTGCGTACGGTCGGAAACTCAGTCGCCGTATTCCATCGCGTGGAAAACCCCTTGGGAAGGGGAGCGCAATACCGCCCTCATTTCGTCGTATTCGAAGAACGTGCCCTCGCACTTCTCGCATATTTCGATCGTTCCCGCGTCGATGGGGATTTCGAGGAACGGGATTTTGCAGAGGGGACAGAGCCTTTCTACGGACATCGTTTTCATGATGAATGCTAAACGCGGAACATCATACGCCATTTTTCTTTTTTGTTCCGATTTTTTCTTTTTCGCTCCGGGTACCTTCGCTTTCAAGAAGCCTTACCCGTCATTTTCCGATTATGAACAAGTCCGGCTCCATCCTTCTTCCCGAATATTCTTCCGCTTCCCGGATGTCGTCCGATCTCGCACTTTCGACTATCGCCCGAGTGCGTGACAAGACGTCTTCGATCATCCTCCTCGATTCTTCTCCGTCCGAACCGAAGGGATACGAAAAACAGGGCGGCATCTTCGTTCGCTCCGGCGGACTTATCGCGACCGCTACGGAAGCGGATATCGCCCGGTACGCCCGCTAACCTTTCATTCGCACTGATATGTCCAAAGCTCTCGATTTCAAACTCGGCCTCGTCCGCCCGCTTTCCGGTCTCATTACTTCCGATAGGCCGATTACCCCGCTCGAAGAGCGCCATTACCTGTACCGACAGGAATCGAATTTTGAAGAAATGGCCCGATCCCAAGCCGATACGGCGGATTTCGTACGCCAAATGGCCGAAGCCAGAAGCGAAGAAGTTTCCAGGATCCTTTCCGCGAACAGGAGCCTCGTCGAAGAACATCGTGCCTGAAGGGAAGAGTTGGGATACGGGCTCGACAACCTGAATTCCTCGATAGGTTGACTTTCGAGTCAGATGGAACGCCAGTACCGCATGACGGAAAGCGGATTCACGAACGTGATCAAAGGGCTCGGAATCGTAAACGGGAGCGTTGTGGAAGCGAACCGCTCCATTACGAACTGACTCTCGTCGATACTTGGGGGAATCGACGGCATGACGCGGATACTGGAAGACGTCCATTCGAAGTTGGGCGACATCGATACGAAGCTCGCGAATCCCAAGAAGGTCGCCGCGCTCGAATCGAAACGGACGGCATTCGAACATTTTTCCAACGGCTGGGCTCGTGAAGCGCTGCTCGAACTCGACGATTCGCTGACCCTCTCTCCCACGGATTTTGACTGCCATCTCCTCAAGGGCGCGATCCTTCTCGAAAATCCCGATACCGCCGAGTTGGCGATCGGTTCTTTCGAAAGCGCGAAAAAGTATTCCAAGCCGTACGACAAGGGAAAATACCTGGCTTCTTGTCGCGCGCTGGCGAAGTCGGCCTACGTAGCCGGTGATTTTTCCGCGGCCTTTGAGAACCAGTTCGAATCCATGGAGGAAGACCTTTCTTCCGTTCAATGGTTGGCTCTCGCGAGATACGCCGCGCTGTCGGGGAAATACGACGAGTTCGAAGATGCGGCCTTCCGTCTGATCGCCCTCGACAGATTTGCCGCGGTCACTTTTTCTTCGGATGTCGATTTCACGGGGGACGATCATGTCAAATCGGCCGTCTCCCGGGTCGTCGAATCGATAGCGAAGGGAGAAATCCGCATTCCGCATACCTCTGTTTGAACGCTTGCCAGAACGCAGCTTTCGAACTTCGACGATCCGAAAAACTCGCCATTCGTCAGTGCCATGCGTGCCGGAAACTTGGAACTTGTCGAAGGGATGATTCTGAACGGGTTTCCCCTTGCCAGCGTAATCGCTGAAAAAGGAAAGACGCCCCTCCACGTCGCCGCGCATTGGGCGAACGTCGATTTCGTACGGCTTTTCGTTCGTCACGGGGCTCGCGTGGAAGCTGTCGACGCGTGGGGAAATGCGCCCTTGTACGATTTGCTTCGCGGTTGCGCGGGGCGTAAAGAAGAATCGGTGATGGCGTGTTTGGAATATTTGGCCGTTCCCGGAAAAGAACCCGTTTTCACGACTTCGGAGCCTTCGTCGCGAATGCACGAGTCGTACCGAAACGTTCCGCCGTCCGCTTTCGCCATCCAGCGCATGTCCGAAAAGCCGGATACGTGCGTCAGGATTCTCGAACGTCTCCATTCCGCCGGATTCAAGTTCGAATGAGCGAACCTGTATTCCTTCGTCATGAGCAAGGACCATGCCGAACCGATCGTCCGTTTCTTGGCGGACATCGGAATCGATCCGAACGAAGAGGTGAATTTCAGGAGCGACTCACATTATTACATTACGCCCGAAATGCTCGCAACCTTCAAAGAGGCCGGCTTCAATCCGAAAGGAAAGATGCTCGTCTCGAAATATTGCCGATCCCCGAAAGAAATTCCCCAAATCATCGCGTTTTTAGACGAAGGTGCGAAGATGGAATCCGAATGCGACGGACTCTTCGAATTGGCCTTCAAACAAAGGAATCCCGAACTTTTCGCCAAGCTCGTCCGTGCCGGAGGCGTGCCATGAAAATTGGAAAGGAGCTGGTTTCTCATGTCGGCTTTCTGGAGAGTTGACGAAAATCACCGCGCCGTCTTCGAACCCGATAGCGCCGCAGGCATGTTCGTCATACCAAAGCTTGACCGGGAAGTCGATCAGTATCGAACGCACGTACCGCTTGAATTCTTCATCATGGCCGCGAAATGAGGGTTGAATCTCGGTGATTCCATCGACTTCGACAAGTCCTTGTACCGTCGGTCGTATCCGACCAATTCGTACCGGCAACCGGTTTTCGCGGAATTCTGCTACGGCTTCAAGGGCGCTTTCAAGGAACGGTCGTGGGGCGAAAAGGAATACTACCGGAAGGTCGTGGACGAATATGCCGAGATGTTCAAGCACCTTGCCAGAGCGAAAGGATTTTCGACTGAATGAAACATGCCCGGAAGAAACTACGTACCGCCGAGCGATTGCCTCCACGAACTCTTTCTTATCGCCTCCAAGAATCGCGAATGGGCAGCTCCCGTACCGATGGAACTTCTTATCAAAGCGGTTGACGTCAGCGGATACTACGCCCGCCGCAACGACGAGAGAGGCTCTTGAGCGATCCGCATATGGAAAGCCGACTATGACAAGGGAACCGCGCACCTGTGTTCGAAATACGTGGCGACCGATAAGGAAGTGAATTCGCTCAACATCTCCTTCTTCTGACCCGGCTATTCCATTACCAAGTCGCAGCTCGAAAAGATGGCGAAAGAGGCCAAGGCAAAGAAAGCGGCCGCAAATACGGGAGGGGAACCCAAAGGCTTTTGGGCTCGGCTGTTCGGCTAAGCGGCGGTTCGCCGGATTCCGCTAATCTTCGAATTCGACTACTCCGTCCCCAAACTTGCCGGTTCTCAGATAGTCGGACGCCTGCTTGATGACTTCGGCGAAAACCCGGGAATCCTTCTTACCGAATACCGACTTGAACGGATGGTCGACGCCCACGTACCGGAGCGAAGTTTTTTCCTCCGCCCCGGTCACTGCGGCGTAAAGGTCGGAGAAGGCTTCTTGGGAGAACGTGTCGTCTTCGGTTCCGTACTGCATGAGGAACTTTCCTTTGAAAGCGGCGAGCTTGGCACGCACTTCGTCTACGGGCGGAAAAGTATTGAGGATCGGCACGTCGGTGGGCGCGAGGCGGAGGCCGGTTCCCACGGTGACGATGGCCTTCACTTGCGGAAATTCGGCGGCAAGGTAGAACGCGATAATTCCGCCGAGCGAATTGCCGTGGAAAGTGATTTCGAGTTCGTCGGAAGGCGTGCCAAAATCACGCACGGAATTGGTTACTATGTCGGCGACGACGGTACGGGCGTCGGCAAGTTCGTCTTCGAAGGTTTTTCCACGGAAACTTTCCATGCGCGCTTCGTACGAACCGTCGGACTCGGCGGCCATTTTCCAGTCCCGCGAAGTCGAATAGACCACGGTATTGGCCAAACGTTCTTCAGCGATCCGTCGGGCGAGTTCCCCGTATTTTCAAGAATTCCCGTGCATGATTCCGTACGTTCCGTGAAGATTCACAAAAACCTTGTTCGAGACCTCGGCGACGATGCGTTCGACCTGGACCTCGTTTCCTCGGTAAGAACCGGGAAGGTCGAAGCGGACGGAGGACGGGGCGGATTGCGGAGTTTCCATGTCAGTAGGGGATTACGCCCGGATTTTACGAAGCGGTTCCGGAATTCGAAATCATTTTGCGAAAGAATGAAAAATGCCCGCCCCAAGAAGGGGCGGGCATTATCCTTGCCGCGGATTCGCGGGAACGGCCAAAGCCGCCCCGGAAACCGCGTCGGAGGATTAGGAACGGGCCAATTCGAGCTGTCGCATCGCGAGTTCGCGTTTGGCCAACCGGGCTCGCCGCTGGAAGCTCGTCACGCGCATGCGGACGAATTCTTTGCGAAGGGCTTCGTTTTCGTTTCGATCCATGATCGAAAACGGAGTAACGATAGCCCCCATGAGCAGTATTACGCCGAATACGAAAATGGCGGACGTTACGTTCACCCATGTTTCGTATTTGCCATAGGCCGCTTTTTCCGAGTCGTGGAATCGCGTTGCGCACGCTTCCAATATTTGCGTTGCCTGATTCGCGTTGGCCGCGCATTCGTTTCGGATCGAAGAGATTTCCCCGATACGGCTTTTCAGTTCTTTCCCGGCTGATATTTGAGTACCGAATCCGGACGAAAGAATGACGGTCGCTGCGATTAGCAATATGGCTGCGGTTTTGTAGGTTTTCATTTCCCAACCTCCGATTTCAATGAACAAGGACCGCTCCATTTTACCCCATCTTGGACGTTAGGTAAAGAAATGGGCGTTCCGCGTCCTATTTTCCGGTTTTCCGATAGAGGAAATACGAGTATCCGACCGGGGCGAACGAAGCTATCAAGATGGCTCAGATCGAGAACGGGAAGGATTTTTCCGGCCATGCCGACAAGGCCATTACGAGAATTCCCGCGAGTACGAAGGTTTTCGCCGCAAAGCGGTGGGTGCGGTTCCATACCGTTTCGTCGGAAAGCGTCCACGGCGTGCGGATTCAAAGGAAGAAATTCGACCTGACCTTGCCGAGGTAGTTCCCCATGAGCACGAAGAGCGCGCCGATTCCGAACGAAACGAGGGTTCAGACGTTCGCCTCCGGATGCGTAGGCACGTATTGCGTAACGAAGAACAGGTATGCGAAAAACGACAGGAGCGCCATTTGGATGGCTTCCCAAGATTTTTCGAACTTGGCGTAGGAGTCCTTTTTCGGATCGAGGTACGGCATGGCCGCGAAAAATCCGGCCATCAGGGCGAAGAACGCGAGGAATCCGAACGTCGCGAGGTTTTTCGAGGCGAAATTGTCCGCCACGCCCTGGACGTTCCAATGGACGGGAACCGTTTGCGGCAGCAGGGGGTAGAAATAGAACGCCGTTCAGATGACGAACGCCGCGGATGTCGCGCGGAAGGCGTTAATGGCTTTCATATGGCCTGGGGTTAGGAATTTTTTCCGTTTCAGAGCATGTCGAGAATCCCGGAAACCAATTCTTCGAAAACGCTGACGTTGAGCGAGTAGAAGATGAATTGGCCTTTGCGTTCGTCGAGCACGAGGTCGGCGCGTTTGAGGACGTCGAGGTGGTGGGAGAGGGAGGCTTGGGTAAAATCGAAATGTTTGAGCATTTCGCTTACCGACATGTCCTTCTCCCGGAGGAGTTTGAGGATTTTTCGGCGGTTGGGATCCGAAAGGGCTTTGAACGTTTTGTCCGACATCTGGAATTTGGCTAGCTGCGGATAATATATAGAAGTTTATCTATATGTCTATATGTTTGTTCGAAAATGGATTCTTTTTCCTCAGTGTCGCGCCGGCATCTCCGGACGCTCGCTTCGGAAAACGCCTTGCCACGGGAAGCCGCTTTGGCGGCTTCCTTCCGGCCTCGCGACAAGCGCTCGGCCGTGTGCCTGCGGTTTCGAATCCCGTTCTCTCCGCATCCGTATTGATAATACAAAACGCGCCACCCTTGCGGATGACGCGTTTTTTATTATCAATGGCTCCCCGAACAAAATGGATTCAAAGCCACTATGAAAATTGACGAATTCACTTTTCTGGAGCCGTATTTTGCTGACCAAGAGTTTCTCAGGAGCCTCGATAAAAACCTCATAAATTCCGTATATTTAGTATCATACATGAGTACGATTTTCGTAACAAGTTCAGATCGTCTCTTGTCGATGTAATCCACCGTCTTTTTGAAAAAGCTTGCCAGTCATTTGTGCACCCATCCATAAAATGATAACATGGCGAAAGTATCCATACGCCCTTACTGATCATGGGATTTAAAATCACAAAAGCGTCCAAAATGTTTTGGATAGTCACGATTATCATTGTCTGACTTCTTGGTTGAATTGCGCTGACGTCCTGAATGGGTGCGAAAATCGAATTCTTAAAGGTTTTCAATGTTTCTACGAAATCCTCCGAGACAAAGAACATAACCGTCTCAGATTCTTTTTCCGGAACGTTCGTCCGGGATTCCGAGGTGATTATCGATTCTGGCAACAAAAGCGCCCAAAACGTTACGGATGTAAAGGGATCCTTCAACGACTCAAACATAGAGGGGTCGAAGGTTTTGATAAAATAACCCAACGATGCTATCCGTTGCAATGAAACGCCCCATGGCCTACGCAGCCCTTATCGCCGCGTTGTCCGTTTTGGCGTTCTTGTTGCCGGCATGAACGGTTTCCGTCTCCTCTTGGCGGGGGTCGGGAACGGCTGCTCCTGCCGCATCAGTCACATTAACGGATTCCTTCGTGGGAACGGCGGTTTCCGGCTCGGTGATATCAATTGAAAGTGGCTCTTCAGCGCTTTCTGTCAGCGGTTCTTTCAATCGTTCGAAAATAGTCGGCTCGGAAATAAATATCCGTGAAATCATGGATTGACTTGATCTGGAAAAACATGTCGAAATCTTTCGGACGCTCCGTTGAGACTTCGTCCAAAAGTGCGCTCAGGTCAAGCATCTCGCCAAGAATGGGCGTATTACTTCAAAGCAGGAAACGGCGCTGCTCAGGTCTTTGGAAATTATCGATGTCGAGAACGAAGATCTTCGCGTCAAGATGTTGTCGCTTAAGGATTCCTGAGATTGAACTTCCGTTAGAAACTTGGAAAAAATCATCGAATATCGGAACGAATCCGATTTCGATTCCATACGTCGCGTAGCTGATTCAGTACTGTCTGGTGATGAAGGGAAATCCTCGGTAATGTTGGCGGTAGCAAAATCTTTCGAGGCGATTTATCGAGTCTCCGATGCTGAGAAATACTACGGATTGGCTATCAAGTACTTTCAGTTAGAGTTCGATGACTATGAGATGAATATTGAATACGCAAAACTGCTCGAAGAAATGTCTTATTTTAAATTAAACATACAAGATGATTGGGAATGATTTATGGTATTCAAACTCCAGGCGAAACAAGTTTTAAAAAACGCGAATTGGATAGGTGAGGAATTGCCATCTTACATTCTTGCGCAAAGTCAGCTTAAAGGGGTCCAAAATCCTCATTTTGATTATTGAATGGATATTATCAAACCAAGTCCTTCAAAAGACTTGGTGGCGGAAGTGATTCTTGAGCACGGAATTCATATGGCCATGCTTAAAGATCAATGAGATGAAGGTACCGTTGAATTTGCGGAGAATCTGTGCAACTTATCGAGAGCTTTTCATTTGATTTCAAATTATGAAGCATCTGAGGCTTATTGAAAACGAGCTATCGAAGCATATGGGAAGCTTTCGAAAACAAATTTCCGAGAATATGCGAGCTGCCTCATTAGCCTGACGGGTCAATACTCTGATTGAAATAAAAATGCACAAGCTGAAATATATGCACTCAAAGCAATTGAAATTTTGAATAAAGCTTGAAATGCGAAAACCAAGCAGATGCTGAACGCGTATTCATCCCTCCATCTGGTTTATTTGAAATTAGGAAGGCATAAGGACTTGTTGGCATCTTCACAAAAAGCTGTGAAATTGAGTGAGTCAATGTCCTGATCCACCTTGACGCACGTTTCAACACTGAGCGAGCTTGCCTATTCATTCTATGCGAATTGACGTCTCGATGAGGCTTTAAATACTTCTAAAGAAGTTATTCATATTTTGGAATCAAAAAATCTTAGAAAGACCGGATATTTCAATCAAGCACACATATTTATTGCGATGATATTTCTTAAAAAGTGAGACTACGATTCCTCTAAGAGATATCTCGTTAAATTGGTTGATACATACGAAGGCAATGAATCCAGCGCGGATCGTTTCTATGCGAACGCTTTGGGTTTTTTGGCACTTGTATACCTTAATCTGTGAGACTATCTCGAATACAACAGGATTACGACCAAATTATTAGCCTTGCATCAAAGGAATTGAGATAAATCTGGCATAAGCGATTGTCTGTATGGGCTGTGAATCGGGTATGATGCGACCTGAAAATACGACGAAGCGGAAAAACTTGCCATGAGAAGCCTTTCGTTGTTGCGTAGTTATTCAACTTCAAGTCCTAAGCTCGCTGGTCGCTTACATCTACTTTCATCATTGCAAATAAAGCGCAAGAATTTTCAGGCAGCCGAACAGTATGCAATCCAATCAATCGCAATTGAGGAGCAGGCCACACATTTCTCGTGATCAATATTGTTGGCCGAAGACTATACGTATCTATGACTTGCATACGATTGACAGTGACGCCTTTCGAAAGCTGAAGATGCGTATATCAAATCTATAAGGATATATCGAGGATTGAGTACGGGGATAAATTCAAGCTACGCGGAAGCCATGTACAATGCCGCCAGATTGCTATATAAGAGATGAGAACATAACTTGTCTGAGACTTATTTTAAGGAAATAATCGATTCACAACATACGGACGAATTTCCGGACAAAGAAATTTATCTTAGATCTTTGCAGATGTCAGCATTAATTAATGCTACACAAAATCCTTCTCGATCAATTGGATTATATCAATTGGGTGTGGAGGCATGTGACACATATAATCGATTGTGCAGATCATGAGAGAAAGCATCTTTTCTTTCCATGTTGTGAGGAATTTATCTTCAAAGAAAGGAATACGAAAAATCGACAGGAAATCTTAAAAGATCTATTGAGGCCTCATTTTCGGAAAAAAATCAAAATGCAGATGTATATGAAAATACGGTCGAGCTGTATGTTTCATCTATCGAGTTACATGCTTCCGAACTATACAAGTCGAAAAAATATGATGCTTCAGAAAATGTTTACAAGCAATTCATTAGTGCCTGCGATTCTTATGAATGGGCCTGTCCTCCGCCTAAGCGAGTCCATAATTTGACATGATTATACCTTAGTCAGGCGCTACAAAGAAAATGGAATGAATATGAAATTAGTCTTAAGAAAACCATCGAATACTGCAATCAGGAGAGATTGACGGACAACAAGCAATGTCTTTCGGCAATGAAAGTTTATAGCACGGATAGATAGAAAGTGATTATTGAATGATTTGTGCCTTTCTGAATAGTCGATCCCTTTTCATAACGACCGCTGTCGTCACTCTCTCAGTTTGATTCGGGCTCATTTTAAATTTTCCCAATATCCAAACTGTCAATCCGGAAAAAAGCGTCCCAGCCGAAGTTATATCCCACCAAAAAATCACCCTCTCTTTTACCGGAGACGCGATTATCGAGAATGTTTACAATGATGTTTTGATAGTCAATTCGACCATAAATATCTGAAAGATCATAGAATGAGTGGATCCTGATTTATTCATAATAAAGTTGAAGAGTCTTCATGGAACCTATGAAGAAAAGATTGCGCAGATACATTCCATGAGGCAAAAATCGGAGATTACCGATTTGGAAAATCAGGCCCTTGAACTTACGGTCTATACCATTCGATTCGATGATATGAGGTTGGGAATAGAAATCGACCGCATGAAGTCCCAAAAAAACTACGAAATAGCCGCGGCGCTTGAGAAAATCGTGGAACTTCGAAATTCGTGAGAATATGACCGGATTTCGGAGATGGCCAAAGTGGCGTTGGGGAATTCGGAAGGAAAATCGGCGACTATGTTCGAATCGGCACTCTCTTTTGAAATGATTTACGACTGGACCGCAGCTCTTAAGTATTTTGAAAAGTCAGTAATTTACGCCCGGATAGAAAAAGAAAGCACCGGAAGGTATCCGAAAATTTACTGCGAATCCCTGTATCGGTACTGAAACCTCCTGTTCCTGGTTTGAGAATTCAAGAAAGCCGCACCGATTTTCACGGAACTCATTTCATTGACATCCCAGGATTATCAGGGGTCCTCATTTGAAAAATCTCGCGCGTACCTACTGGCTTGAAAGAATTTGATTGAACTTGAGTCATATCCTGAAGCGAACGATGTCCTTCAAGAAGCGGAAAAAGCTTTAACGGGCAATCTTTCCTCTTATCCGATCGAAATGGCCATGATTTATAAACTTCAAGGGGATGTCCTTTTTAAGCTGTGAAAAGAATCGGAAGCATTGCGGTATTATTGATTGTCGAAAGAGGCGCTTTCCGCCGCGGTACCGTTGAACGAACTTCAGAAAGTCCAAGTTTTACACATTTCGTGAAAGCTTGCGGCTTCTCTCGGGGATTGGAAAACCGCCGCTACCAAAAATGCTGAAGAGATACGTTTCGCGGAGCGTGCATATTGAAAGAAATCCATCGAGTACGCCGAGATTCTCAATGACGCTGCTGAACTGAGTTTCCACAGGGGCGAATACCAAGAATCGACGAACTTGCACGGCGAAGCATTGTCTTCTTTCAGACAAGTTCTTAAAATAGATACGCCTGCTTCCTTCCGTATCTTGAAGTGAACTATTTGGACGCTCTTAAAGACGGGAAAGACCGAACAGGCTGAAAAACTTTTTCCCGAAGTTGAAAAGCTTGCGATACGTTTTTACTGATCGCAGAGCAGAGGGTATGCTGAATTTAAGGATGGGTATTCCAGGATTGGAAAGAGTTTGCCCCAGTAGTTCTCGACACTTATTTTTTAAATTTCCCGAACAGGATTCTTCCTCATCCACTTTGCGGATTCGGACGCTCTCGGCCGCAAGCCACGTCAGTGGCTTGCTATCTCGCTTCGCTCGATGCCTCGCGTTCGAATCCCGTTCGGAACCCCGCGGGTCACTAAAAAGCCCCCACGTCTTGCGACGCGAGGGCTTTTTCGATGACAATGGCTCCCCACAAAATGATAATGTAGAACTTTTTAAACCGATGATTTCTCTTATTAGAGGGAACTTCGCGGAATGGTATGAGTTCATTGAAGATGCGCACCGCAGAATCAATCCAAGAGCGAAATAGAGGAGTGGACTTCAGGTATTCCACTATATAAATCCCCATGTCCTACCACTCTTTCCCGCACACCGGATTCCTATGCGCAAGAGCCTCGCGAATCACTCCAACCGAAGAATGAAGAACAATCGTCGCGAGCATCAGGCTGATAAGCACGTCCGGCCACATGGAGTGGAAATACGTTACCAAAAAACTCGCCACAATGACGCTGACGTTGCCTATGACGTCGTTCAAGGAGCAGGCCCACGCGGATCTTGCGTTCAGATCGGCATGTTTGTGGCGGGTAAGGAGCCAAAGGCACGTCGCGTTCGCTATAATGGCGACCATGCCGACCATCGTCATCACTTCCGCCACGGGTATAGCGGGATGGAGGATTTTATATACCGCCTCCCCGATCACGAAGAACCCGAGCAATGCCATCACTCCGCCTTTTACCAAGGACGCGTTCGCTTTGGCCGTCATTCCTCTCGATACGACGAAAAGGCTGATTCCGTAGACGAACGCATCGCTCAGATTATCCAAGGAATCCGCCAAGAGGGCGTTCGAGTGTGAAACAATACCGTATCCGAGCTCGATCGCGAACAGGACGATATTGATGACGAGGACGGTCCAAAAAACCTTTTTCAGCGACTGGTTATCTTGCAGGTCGATTTTCTGCATTTGTTCGCAAGAGCAACTTTTTCACATATCGGATAAGCGTTATGAAATAAAACACGGGGTTATTCCATTTTTCCGAAATCTCAATTTTCTTATGTCTCAGATGTCTTGTCGGAAATGTCATCGTTAGTCGCAATGCCCTTCCTCGCATGCCTCGTATTCGATTTCAATCGTAACGTGGTGGATGTTCTTATGTAAGAGTTCATGGCGTACCTCGTTCTTTATCTTTTTCGTATCCGCTCATTTTTCAACAACCACATGGATCGTCATGGCATTTTCCGTCGTGGACAGTGACCACAGGTGCAAATGATGGACGCTTGAAATTCATGGAATTTCAAGGATACCCTTTTTAATTTCGGAAACGTCCAATCCCGCCGGTACGCCGTCGAAATTCATGAGGATGCTCTTTTTCAAAAGATCCACGATGCTCACGATCATGATGAGGGAGACTATGATGGAGATGATCGGATCGATAGCGACGTACCCGGTAAAATAGATGATGGCTCACCCGACCACGACCCCGAGCGAAACGAGCGCGTCTCCGAGGAGGTGGAGATATGCGGATTTCACGTTTATGTCTTCATTGTTGCCACGCATCAAAAGCCATCCGGAAAGCCCGTTTATGAAGATCCCTACCCCTGCGACCGCCATCATGGTCGATCAGACCGTCTCCACCGGTTGAGAAAGGCGGGCGAATGCCTCGTAGATGATGTAGAGAGCCGTAACCACGAGCATGATGGAATTGACGAACGCCGCAAATACGCTTGCACGTTTGTATCCGTAGGTAAAGGTTTCCGTACTCTTCGCCTTGGACACCCATAGCGCCATTCCCGAAAGGACGAGGTTCAATACGTCCATGGCGTTGTGTCCGGCATCGGAAAGGAGCGCGAGGGAATGGATGCGCAATCCGAAAATAGCCTCGATGGCGGTGAAAGCGACATTGAGCGCTATGGCGATGAAAAAAACGGAGGAGAGCGATTTTACTCCGTGCGAGTGGTCGTGGGAATCGTGATTTGAATGATCGGGCACGTATCGGAGTGGGGTTATTTTTTAATAGTTTTTGTGTTTCCCCCGGAAATCGAAGTGCGAAAACTTCCGCACTTCGATAATGGGAGCTGGCTTAGAAATCGAATAATTCGCCCAAAAGGCTTTTTTTTCGACCATGTTTTCCATAATGCTCTTCGCTCTTTTCGTGCTGTTTCGAGTAGGACGGCTGTTGCGAATAGGGGGTTCAGATTCCCGCGTTCGTTTGCGGATCGGATACCCGGTCGATAATCTTATCCAATTCGCCCCGATCCAACCATACCCCCCTGCACTGGGGGCAATAGTCTATCTCGACGCCTTGGCGTTCGGACATTTGGAGCTCCGTTCCATCTATTGGGCATTTCATATGAATAGTGGGGTTATATTACTTCAAAAGCTTGTCTATCACTCGTTCGAACTCGGATACCGGGTACGCTCCGGCGATGAGTTCGTAGTCTCCGGTCTCGTTATTTATGACGAGCGTTCCGGGAGTTCCCTGAACTCCGTACTTCCGACCTTCCGAAGTTTCGGCGTCGAATCGGGAAATGGTGGATTTCGAATCGAAACAGGCTTGGAACTGCTTCATATCGAGACTGAGTTCCTTAGCGAGGGGCACGAGCGCGTCTTTGGAAAACCCGGTTCCGTTTCCGCCGTTGGACCGTCCGAGAATGGCTTGGTAGTAGGAAGCGTATTTTTCCGCTCCGCCGACCTGTCCGGCACAGAGCGCCGCTACCGCTTCGATTTCAGCGTTCTCGTGCGGAACTCCGCGGAAGTTCTTGAATATGGAATTTACCTTGTCCCCGTATTTCTCATGGACTTTCTTGATGGTCCCTTCCTTGAATTGGCGGATACAGAACGGACATTCGAGGTCGCTGTATTCGATAAGGGTGATTTTCGCGTCTTTGTTTCCTTCGACGTACGCGTCCTTCCTGATGGAGGCGAGTTCGTCCTTGGAGAGTTTCTTGGATTCGGCCGAAGTCGCGGCAGTTCCTGCGGCCTGCGGACTCGCGGACGCTCATTTATTTACGAACTCTCGGATTTGCGGAAGTTGCTGTTCGAGTTGGAGACGTTGCGCCTGCGTGATCAGTTCGTAATTCTCCTTGCCTCCGTTCTTCGCGTACTCGAGCGCGAGGTATCCGTCCAAGACGTCTTTCGAAGCTTGTTTCGAAAAGAGATACGACGATCCTACGCTCGCTACCATGGAGACGAGAAGGAGGGAAACGACCAACGCTTTCGGATGGTTCGTCTTTTGATTCTGAACGAAGCGTTCTTCGTGTTCTTGGTTTGGGCGTTTCATAAATGGTTTTTAGTAGAGAGATAGTAGGTTTTCGGGGTTCAGGGGGGGGGGGGGCGATTCTAACAACCGGTCGATCCGTCCGCGGAACAAGGGGTGAAGATGCTGTTTTCCGGACCGGAGTATTTTCCGGGTTCCTTGCCGGAAACGACGTAGTCTTCGGGCTTGGTCTTATCCCATTCGAGTTCGTGGTTCCACGATTTCCAGTCGTACCGCCATTCGTTCCAGCCGATTCCGAGATGTTTGACGTATATTCCCTTGTCGGCGAGCATTTTCCCGACCTTTCGACCGGTCATGCAAGGAATGGAGTAGCAGTAAACCACGATTTCCTTGTCTTTCGGCAACGCCTTGAAAGCGTTCACGATCCGATCCGCTTCGTCGTAGGCGGACTGGTCGGGGTTCTTGTAGGCGGGTATGTTGATAGCTCCGACGACGTGCGACATCTCGTATTCTTCAGCACTCCGGAGATCGACCAGAATGATTTTCGACGTTCCCTTCATAATGTCTTTTCTGACGCTATGGGGGCTGACGTGCACGGCGTTCTCCGTCGCATAGAAATCGGCGATACGCTCTTCCGCCGTAGGCTTTGGCATCGGGAAGTACCCGTAGTACCCGAGAGTGTAGGCCAGAGCGACGGTCGCGAACGAAACCGAGAACGTAAAGGCGATTTTTGAGAGGTATTCTCACGAGATTTTCATCATAGGTTCACGGGGGTCGGGCAAGTATTATTGATTCTTCGGAATAACGGTTCCTGTCGACGTTTCGGATGAGCGTTCTATCGCGTCGATGATATTGAAAAGCCCTTCCCGGCTTCTGAAATCTATCTTTTTTCCGTTGATGTAGACGGAAGGGGTTCCTTGGAGTCAAAGTTGATCTCCGAGCGCCATGTCCTCCTTGATTTTGGACACGTAGTTCCCTTCTTTCATACATGTCTGGAATTTCCCGATATCGAGTCCTGTCTTTTTCGCGATGGTTTCGCGCTCATCCGCGCTCACCTTGTCTCATTTTTTCTGTTCTTCGAGTCCGTACATTTCCTTGGCGAATTCCTTGTATTTTCACTGTGACGTGGCACAGAGCGCCGCGAGCGCGTCCTCCGGGGCGTTCTTATGTATATTGAGGGGGTACATGCGGTATTCCAGACCGATCTTGCCCGTATCCGCGTATTCTGAGAAGAGCTGGCCGCCTATGACTTCTTGGAATTGTATGCAGGCGGGGCATTGGAAGTCGGTAAATACAGTCATCTGGACTTTCGATTCCCTGTTTCCGAAGAACGGGCTCTCGATTTTCTTATCGAGGAACGAACTCGGGTCCCTCGTCAGAATGTCCGATTCCGAGGAACAAGAAGCGAGCAGGAGTCAGGACAATAGGACAATCGCCAACGTTGAAATTTTTCGCATCATAAAAAGCGTATTAGGAAATGGAAGTAACGCGTCGATCAAAAACGACGAAACGCGTAAAAAGACCTGCCGGCTAAACGGCATGACATCTTCTTTCTTATCCTAATTGAGGTTCTTTATGATGCCTATGAGGCTCGTGTAGCTGTTTTTATCCGGAATATCGGAGAACGGATGTCCGGAATCGGGATTCCTGACCAATTCGAGAACCGACGGACGGAAGACCGAAGTCGTTCCGGAAAACGGAGGCTTGACACTGTATTTCTTCCAACTCGGTCCTTTTCACGGGATGATAGCGTCTCGGCATTCGGAGAACTGACAATCGTCCCCGCACGGCAATCGTCCCGAATGCTGGTTTCCGCAAGCGGCATTGTATGAATCAGTCCCGCCGATGACGTTATCCGGGGTTACCGTATCGGAAATCGCGCCTTGGTCGAAAATTTCGGGAAAGGTGCGGTCGAACGAGAGCGCGAAGGAATCTGCGTACGCCGACGCCACGAAAATGGACAGGATGATCCCCGTCCCGATCCGTTTGAGGATGTCGAGTATTCGAAGATTTCTCATTTACGTCGGTTAAAAAATACCGGAAGTATATTCAAAATATAGATTTTTGCAAGTTAGGTCACCAAGCGTTCCCGCCTCAACCGGAGGCTGTTCGTTACGACCGCGACGCTCGAAAACGCCATGGCAGCCCCGGCGAACGCGGGAGAAAGCGTCCATCCGAAGATCGGATAGAAGAGCCCGGAAGCGAGCGGAATTCCGATCACATTGAAGCAGAATGCCCAGAAGAGATTCTGGTGGATGGTACGCACGGTACTTTTTCCGAGCAAGAGCGCGGACGGGATTTTCACGATATTCCCGCCGATAAGCGTCAGATCTGCGGAAGCCATAGCGGCATCCGATCCAGTTGCCATGGCGATTCCGACATCCGCGGAAGCGAGTGCCGGAGCGTCGTTGATTCCATCCCCGACCATCGCCACCTTTCGTCCTTCGCTTCTCAGGCGTTCGATCTCTTCGGATTTTCCGGTCGGAAGCACTCCCGCCACGATTCGTTCGATACCAACCTCTTTCGCGATGGCACGGGCCGTGCGTTCGTTGTCTCCCGTGAGCATGACGACCGTTTTTCCCATCTCTTTGAGTCGTGCTACCACTTCGGTAGCAGCCTTTCGAGGACGGTCGGCCACGGCCACGTATCCGGCGATTTCCCCGTCGATTGTGAGCATGACGACCGTTTTTCCATTCGATTCCAACTCGGAAACCGGACTTTTCGGATCAGCCTTTCCGGAAGGGCGTCCGACCTCGATAGTCTTGCCGTCGCCTGACTTGGCTCGCACTCCGGATCCGGCGGTCGAGGCGAAATCGAACACACTTCCAATGA
Organism: uncultured Candidatus Peribacteria bacterium; assembly: GCA_964482035.1. Classification (GTDB taxonomy): domain Bacteria; phylum Patescibacteriota; class Gracilibacteria; order BD1-5; family UBA2023; genus JANJWP01. Next base: position 200,595 of record CAYZVC010000001.1, read on the forward strand.
TTATACTTCTTTCGTTCGCGGCCCGCACGATGGCTTTGGCGATCGGATGTTCGGAATTGGTTTCCACCGATGCGGCATACGAAAGCACGTCGTTTTCCGTGTGATTCTTTGAAACAACAAGAATGTCTGTCACTTCGGGTTTTCCTTCGGTGAGCGTCCCGGTCTTATCGAACACGACGGTATCGACCTTCGCGAGGAGTTCGAGGGCTTCCGCGTTCTTGACAAGCATCCCGTTTTCTGCTCCTTTTCCGACTCCGGTGACGATCGCGGTCGGAGTTGCGAGCCCTACGGCGCACGGACAGGCGATGACGAGCACTCCGACGAACGAGACGATCGCCATCGGAAGGGCTTTATCGAATCCGAGGAAATAGGTACCGGCAGTAAGCCAAGCGAGAAGGGAGAGAACGGCGATCGCGAGCACGGTCGGAACGAATACTCCGGCGACTTTGTCCGCGAGAGCTTGGATCGGCGCTTTTGAATTCTGAGCCGCTTCGACCTTGCGGATGATCTCGGCGAGAAGCGTTTCTCCGGCGAGCCGTTTCGGACGTATTCGGAGGACTCCCGAGGTATTCACGGTTCCAGCAGACACTTCGTCGCCCGGAGCCTTCTCGACCGGAACGCTTTCCCCCGTGAGGGCGGACTCGTCGATACCGGATGATCCCGAGAGTACGATACCGTCCACGGGAACGCGCATTCCCGGACGTACGAGTACTTCATCCGAGAGCGTGACGGTCTCGACGTCGACTTCGAGCTCCGTTCCGTCGCGGATGACCCACGCGGTTTTCGCTTCGAGGCGCATGAGCGCGGCGACCGCCTCGCCCGTACGGCGTTTCGATCGTGCTTCGAGAATGCGTCCGAGGTGGACGAGCGCGATAACGATGACCGTTACGTCATAATAGGTCGTATGGACGTCGAGGTAGTTTTTCAGAACACCCGAAAAGGCAGTCAGGATGAAACTATACAACGCCGCGGTGATGGTTCCGATTCCGACCAATGCGTCCATTCCGGCGTTTCCCGTGCGGAAGAACCGCCATACCGCGCCGAAATACCCGCGACCGACGGTCGAGAGGAGAATAGCCGAGAAGATCGGCATAGCCTCGTGGAAGAGATTTCTCGGCACATTTCCCATTGTAGGAAGCCATCCGAGCTGTCCGAGCACGTCCCACCCCATCGCGAACGCTGTAATCGCGGCGAGCGTGAGGGCTATTTTCGTTTCCGTAGGGAAAGCTTCGCTCTCTTCCGATGAAGCATCGGCATGTGAGGAGTGGTCATGTTCGTCGTGCTGCGAATGGTTATGCTCCATGTGCTCGGTATGATTGGAGTGTTCGGCATGGTTACTTGGTTTTTTCGGAAGCACGAGCTTGTACCCGAGATCGCGGACGTTTTCGGCGATCGTTTCCAAGGGGGTCTCCGATGGATCGAATTCGAGGGAAAGTTTTTCCGAAACCGAATTCACTTCGGCCTTGGTGATTCCGCCCGTATCTTTCAATGTTCTTTCTATGAGCATCGCGCAGGAAGCACAGTGCATTCCTCGGATGGGAAGTATGAGATTTTCTTTTGCCATATGTCGGTAGGTAAATGAATAAGGTTTTGACTATCGTACTTGAATGGTTCATTGGAACATCCGCATGCCGCATCCGAACCAAATATCCTTTGCTTGATCCGGCGTGTCGAATTCGAACGTATTTACCCCGGAATCGAGAAATTTACGGATGCCGAGCTCCGGAATCGTGAAGTCGGCGGCGCAGGTGTAGTTGTTCGTAGAATTGACGACCAGTTGGACGCGCATATTGCGGGGAATGTTCAAAATCTGAGGCGAATATCATCGTCCGTCCTGTGTCAGGGCGATCGATATGGACCCCTTCGCTCTCGGTTCGCTCGCGCTCGATCCGGATTCGGACGAGGTGATTGTGGAACCGGATTCGGTTACCGCTGTCGGGACATTTCCGGTATTCGAAGCGAGGGAAAACGTATTCCAAGCCGATGTGAGCGCGACGAAGGAGAAAGCGGCGATCACCCATCCGACCACCCGGAGGAACGAAGTCCGCGCCTTTCCTTTCCATCCGGCGGCGAGACCGAGCAGGAGGAGTCCGGGAGCGGTACCGAACACGAAGGTAGCCATAGCGACGGCTCCGAGCAGAGGATCTCCCGCCCGCATAACCGCGAGCTCCACCGCAAGCGTAAATCCGCACGGCAGGAGGAAGGTAAGCGCCCCGATGGCCGCCGGCGCGGACTTCGCGGCTTCTCCGTGTGAGAACCGGCGTTTGAGGCTTGCAGGAAGCGGTACAGAGAGGGCTGGAAGATTCGGAAAGAGTCCCGTCATGGAAGCACCGAGTCGGAGGAGGACGATGCCTGTTACCGCGGAAAGTATTGCGACGAACGTATCCGAGAACCTCGCCGCAGTCCCGAGGAGCCCGAGGAAAAAGCCCCCGACGGCATAGGCGGAAATGCGTCAGAGATGGAAGAAGAACTGTGCGCGGAGGCTCCGACGCGAGACCCCATGACCGGATGCGGACATATCCGCTTCGGCGGAAACCGCCATGACGAGCCCTCCGGCGATCGCCATGCAGGTCGAAACCCCGGCGGCGAGCCCCGTTATGAGTGCCGTCAAAATAAGTCCGGTACTTCCGGATATCCCTCCCGTCGGATCGAAACTCTTCGCGATCGACGGGATCAGGAACCACGCAAGCGCAGCGACCATGAGTCCGAGAACCGTATCACGCACGAGCGTTTCCGGATGGAGGACGTTTTTTGTTTTTCCGGACGGGTGCGGATTTTCCTCGATCGGATATCCGGCATGTTCTGCCGCAGCACGGACGGATTCGGTATCGACGCCGTGCGACGAATGGATACGGAGAATCCCGTCCTTGTGGGAAATCTTCACAGAATCGATTCCCGGGATTTTTTTCATCTCATGCTCCACGAGGAGCTCGCAGGAGCGGCAGTGGAGACCGGAGAGATGGAAAACACTTTCGTTCGAATTGCTTTGATGTTTTTTATACTTATGCGACATATGCGGAAGTAGGGGTTAGCGGTTAAATTATTTTTGTATATCCTTTTTCATCGATTCGAACTGTTCTTTGGTGATTTCGCCTTTGGCGTAGCGGGATTTGAGTATTTCGAGAGCGTCCTCTTTTCCGTCCCCGTCTTTCCAAACTCCCTTGAAGACCGTCGAGAAGATCAGGGAAGCGATGGTGGTTATGAGGATAAGGTAGAATAGCCCGTATCCGAGCATACCACCGCCCATCATGCCTCCGTATCATCCCATCATGCCGCCCGATCAGTTTCCGAACGGAAGAACGAAGAGTAAGAGTAGGAGTCATCCGACCCCGAGAATCCATGGATTTTTCATAAAGAAGAAATTAAGAAATAGATATGCATGTCATTTCCGGTTTAATGGTGCGGATGCTTTTCGTCCGCTTCTGCCTTTTTCTTCCCGTCCTCGTGTCCGTGGGGCATGAACAAGTGTCCAACCATGCAGAGTCCCATGATCGCGAAGAATACCAACGGGTTTTTGAGGAGTTCCGGTGCGTAGACTGAGAGCCCGAATACGAGGGCGAGACAGACCGCCATCATGGCGATCATCGATATGACATGTTTCATATGCGTAAAGTAAATGGACAAGACTTTCTAATCCTTACTTAACCTCGAATCCGAACATCATCCCTGAATGGAGGTGCTCCGTAATATGGCAGTGCTCCATCCATTTTCCGGGATTGGACATATCGACCAAGATGTCGACCGACTGTCCGGCTCGGACGAGGACGGTATCCTTCCAGACCGGGCTCTCGTTTTTCTTCCCGTTCTCCGAAAGGACGATGAACCGCTGTCCATGGATATGGAATGGGTGCTGCATCGGGTGCATCGTGTTCGTATCGTTCGATATGCGGATCTTCACAAAATCTCCTTTTTTGAACGACCAGTTGATATCGCCATTTACTTTGTTCGTATCGGTATCGGTGATCTGCCAAGTTACGGAATCGCTATTCGATACGGCGTTCATGGCACCCATAGCATCTTCCCATTCGAGTCCGTTTTTCGGAAGTTCTCCGCCCATCATCATTCATCCGTTCATCACGCCTCCCATCATGCCGTTCATTCCTCCTGTTCCGCCCATCATACCGGACATGTTTCCCATTCCCATCATAGCGAGCGAGAACGAGATGTTTTTATCTGCCTTCTTTGCATAGTACGGTTCGAATTTGCTCATTTCAAGAGCGACGTCGACATTGGCTTTGGGTGCTGTGAACGATGCGGAATTATCCTTGTCTGAAACGGTCGTAGAAACTTTTACTGATCCGAGTGCATAGGTCTTGTCCGGAGTCGTATGGGTGATCGTGAAGGCTCCGGAATTCGGGAAGTACGCTTCAACTATGTATCTCTCCGCCGGAGCAATGAGCACGGAATCCACGAATGTTTCTTTCGCGTATTTTCCCATGTCGGATCCGACGAGTTTCAGTTTCGCTCCCGGAATGGAGAATTGGAAGGTTCGGGCGCTGGCGGCATTCGTAAGGTAGAGTTTGATGACGTCGCCCTTCTTCGCGTCGAGCGTATATTTGTCGGTTCCATTTACGAGGAGAGTGTTTCCATATCGCCCCATGATGGCATGGTCGGTCACGTCCTTCGGAAAGGATGCAGTTTTCCCATTATTTATAAGGATATCGCTCAGGAATAGGTATTGTTCGCTATTCACCGGATTGGTCAATCCGGAAGCCGTATCGGAGACGATGTAGTTCCCGTAGAGACCCATTCCTTGTCCGATGTCATCGCGGATATGCGGGTGATACCAGAAAGCTCCCGTATCGGGGAATTTTATCGTGTATTCCACGGTATTGCCGGAAGTTTTCGAGACCGCGGTTTCCCCGCCCTGTTCCGGAGGCACTCCGTCAAAGGCATTATCAAGACGAACTCCATGCGAATGGAGGGTGGTATCCATATCTCCGAGGGTATTCGTGAGGCGGACTTTTATGGTCGATCCTTTCGCCACTCGGATGGTCGGTCCGGGAACAGATCCATTGTACGCGAGCATGGCCACTTCCTTGCCGCCGATCATTTTCTTTACCCGGGAGACCGTAATGTCGTAGGTATCGCCGTTTTTAAGGTCCACGATCGGAGTCGGCTTCGCCTCAGGAAGCGAGGAGAGAGTATTGCTGATAATCAAATCCTTGATTTCCCGCAGTTTCCGTTTTACGGATTCTTTCGCCGATCCGGAGAGAAGTCGGTCGATTTTGGCAAGGATGGCATCGAGACGCGACTGGTCATTACCGATCGATTTGAGCTTCTCTTGTACGAGAGCCGTTTCTTGTTGGCTCAACTTTTTCCCCATCATATCGGAATGGTTGCCCTGCGTATTCATTATGCCTCCCATCATCGATTTCATACTATCCATCGATTTGATGAAAGCGTCCTTCTTGGAAGGATCGAGATACGCCTCGATGGAAGTTACGAAGGCATCGTGCGATGCGGCCATTTTCGAGTGGTCCATGTCCGTCATGCTTTTCGATGCATGCAAATTCTTCATATCGGAAACATGCGAATCCACGAGTTTTTTTACGACACTCTTCTCGTCGTCGGTCAGATTGTTGCGGAATTTTCATTTGAGCATTTCCGCCACCTTCTTTCCATTGCACATTTGCGTCATGTCGGTCATATTTCCGGACATCGTCGATCCCGACATCATCGTATTCCCGTATCCAGACATCATGCCGCCATGCGTGCTATTCATCATGCTGTCGGTCGCGTTCATTATCAAACCGCTCATCATCATGCTGCCGGTACCGGCATGCATGTTGTTTTGCGTAGCCCCATTCATCATCGTATTGTGTCCCGACATCATCATGTCGGATCCTCACATCGCGAAAGCGGCGGAGGTAACGGTGGCCGCTCCTACGAGCAGTACCGAAGTGGTTAGCGTAGTTTTCATAGTGCGATAGTTAAAATATGGATTTGTAAAAACTTCTGCTCTAAGTGTTCCTATTCCAATTCCGCTCCATGCTTTCCGGCGAGTGCTTTCTCCGCTCCCGCTTTACCGAACGCATAGAAGAGTCCCGGACGAAGGAAAAGTTCGATCGCGGTCGAGAACACGAGTCCTCCGAAAATGACGGTCGCGAGTGGGAAGAGAAGTTCTTTTCCCATGGCGGGTCCCGAAACGATGAGTGGAAGGAGCGCGAGCGACGCGGTGAGTGCGGTCATCATGACCGGAACAACCCGCTCCAAGGACCCGCGGATTACGAGTTCCGGCGACCATTCCATCTTATCCACCCGCATGAGGTGGAGGTAATGCGAGACGAGCATGATTCCGTTACGCGAGACGATTCCGATCAAGGAGATGAATCCCACGAAGTGTGCGGTCGAGAGGACGTTTCCGGTTACGAGCACGGCGATCATTCCTCCAAGGAACGCGACGATCACCGAAAGAAGCACTTGTCCGACGAGCATGAGGCTTCTGAAATGCCAGAAGAGTACCATGACAACCGAGAAGAGCACGAAGACCGCGATGATGGAAAGCCGTTTCGTCGCTTCCTGTTGGGATTGGTAATCCCCTTCGTAGGAGACGAAATATCCATCCGGGATTCCGAGCGTGGAAACTTTCGTTTTCAGTTCTTCGACGGCGCTTACGACATCGCGGTCCTGAACGAATCCGGTGATGAGGATACGACGCTGCGCCCCGTCATGACTGATGCGGTTCTGTCCATCCGTCCGGCGGATGGCGGCGTACTGGCTCAGGGTAACCGGTTTGTCCGAAGCGGTGGAAACGAGGAGGTTTCCGAGCGATCGAAGGTCCCCCTTCCAGTCGGGATCGAACTTTACGACGAGCGGATAGCGTTCGTTTCCGTCCAATACTTCCGCCGCCTGCATCCCCATGAGTCCGGTCTCCAAAGCTTCATTTGCCATGCCGATATTGATTCCGTACGTGGTCGCGAGATTACGGTCGACGTCGATGGATATCTGCGGTACGCGTTCTTCCTGTTCTACTTGTGCGTTCATGATGCCCGGCACCTTCTTCATTGCACCAAGGATATTCGTCGCCTGCAATCGGAGCGTGTCAAGGTCCTTTCCGTAGAGTCGGAGGACGATCGGTGCGCGCGCTCCGGAGACGAGCTGTTGCATACGGTGCGTAATCGGCTGTCCGAGCGAGAAGAGTACCTTCCCTTCGTACTCTTTGTATACCTTCAAAATATCCCGTTCTATGTCCTCTTTTTTTGCTATTTCAGTATCGATGAGCATTTCGAATTCGGCACTGTTGACACCGCTCGCGTGTGCGTCAGCCTCAGCCCGGCCGATGGTGGAAGCAAAGTGCTTCACGCCCGGGATTTTCAGGATCTTTCCGGTCACTTCGTTCACAACTGCCTTCGTGTACTCGATGGAGCTTCCGTTCGGAGTAAACATCATCGTGGTAAACGTCGGCTCGTTAAATGGGGGCAATCCCTGTTTTCCTGCGGTCATATAGAGTCCGGCGGTAAGGATGATGCTGGAAAGCGCCGCGACGACTATTATTTTCGGATGCCGCATGCTGAATCGGATCGGCCGTATAGCGAAATCCTTCACCTTCCGTATGAATGCGGTGTCGTCCGCTTCGTATCCGGGAGCGAGTTTCTCTTCGGGCTGCTTATACTTCTTAGCCCGTTCTTCGATATATTTCGGCAAGAGGAACGATGCGAGAACTGGAACGAGCGTGAGCGATACGACGAGCGATGCGAGAAGCGCTACGATGTACGCGGTTCCGATCGGAGCCAAGAGTTGTCCATCAACACCCGGAAGGAGGAGAAGCGGCACGAACACGAGCGCGACGAGAATGGTCGCGTACACGATCGAATTACGCACTTCCTTTGAGGATTCGAAGACCACTTTGAGCGAAGATTTCTGCTCTTCTTTCGGTAAGAGCGAGTTTTCCCGGAGGCGCCGGAACACGTTTTCTATATCCACGATCGCGTCATCCACGAGTTCCCCGATCGCCATCGTGAGGCCTCCGAGCGTCATTACGTTAATTCCAAGCCCGAACGCATTGAAGACAATGAAGGCAACCAGAAGCGAGGTAGGAATAGAAATGAGTGTAATAGCGGTCGTGCGGACGTTCGCGAGAAAGAGCATAATAACGATCGCAACGACGATCGCTGAGTCGCGGAGCGCTTCCTCAACGTTCGTAAGCCCTGTGCTAATGAACCATTCCTGACGGAAAATGTCTCCGGAAAGTTTTACCCCCTTCGGCAGATTCGGTTGAAGTTCTTCGAATGCCTCATCGATCGATTTCGTGAGAGCAAGCGTGTTCGCGTCGTTTTGTTTGAGTATTCGGAGGATTACTCCGGATTTCCCACTGACCGAAGCATCTCCGCGCTTATTCGGATCCGGAGCGAAGACTATATCCGCGATGTCCGCGAGCGTGACAATCCGGGTTTTCCCTCCGGGGGCGACACTCATCCCGGCAGGACCTGAAACGGGAACCGACTTGATAACGGTTTTTTTAAGTTCTTCGACGAGCGTGGTGCGGGCAAGTATTCGGATCGGGGATTCTTTATTTCCTTCGATCATGAACCCTCCGACGCGGTTATCATTCGCGCCATTCATTACGGCAGCCACTTCATCGATCGAAATGCCGAACGCGGCAAGCTTCTCGGGTTTCAAAAGCACTTGGTACTGCTTGGAATCACCCCCCATCACGAGCACGTTCGAAACGCCCGGAATAGTAAGGAGCCTTTGTTTGATTGTCCAATCGGCGAGCGATCGGAGCTTCATCGGACTTACCGATCCGTCCGGTGAAGTGAGGCCTGCCCAGACAATCTCCCCGAGGAGCGAGGTAGTAGGTCCGAGCGAGGTCTTCACGTTCTTCGGCACGTTGACCGAAGCGAGTTTTTCATTGACGATCTGGCGATTCCGATAGAGATCGGTTCCCCAGTCGAATTCGACGTTGATTATCGAAAGACCGATGGCACTCTGCGACCGGACGGCGATAACGCCGGGTGCCCCATTGAGGACGCGTTCGATCGGGAACGTCACGAGGCTTTCCATTTCTTCGGGAGCCCATCCGTCCGCCTCAGCGAATACCGTTACCTGCGGACGATTCATATCCGGAAGCACGTCGATCGGGAGCTTCCCGAGGGACATAGCCCCGAAAACGAGGAGCCCGAGCGACACGAAAAGCACGAGGAACCGGTTCGAGAGGCAGAATTTTATTATGGCATTGAGCATGTTTTTTCGGTTAGAGATTAAAGGTTCTTAATGGTGCCCCGCCGGCATGGAAGGCGCGCCTCCCGCAGGAGTCGCTACGGTCGGTTTCTCCATCGGACTCACTTTTACTCAGTCTTCGAGGAAGGCGTAGTTTTTAGGAAGTTCGATGATCTTGTCGTCTTTCGTGATCCCCGAGGAGACATAGACGTCGAGTCCGACGGTCCGCTCGGTCGAAACCGGTTTGGTGCGGATTATGCCCTTGCTGTCGATCGTGAAGACGGAGAGATCTCCATTATCCGATTGAGCTACTGAGGAAGACGGGATGAGGAGCATGTTTCCGGTTTTTTCCATTTCGACCCGGACCGTACTTCCGATCGGGAGATTCTTCGTGCTTTCCGAGAACTCCGCCTCTATGACGATCCCCTTGGTCGAGGAACCGACCGCGGGCGATACGCGGGCGATCTTTGCCGTGAGTTTCCTGAGCGGTTCAGAGGTACGATAGAATCGGACTTCTTTCCCGGGTGTTGCGTCCGAGAGATCGGATTCCGGGATTTCGAAGCGCACGAAGGTCTTCGGAGCCTCCTTTTTAACATCGGATCCGACGATATCGTAGAGCGGAGTCCCCATGGCGATGGATTCTCCGGCGTTTATATTCCGCCTCGTGATTTTACCGGAAAATGGGGCGCGGACTTCATTACTAAATCCGGCGGATTCGAGGACTCAGAGTGCCTCTGCTGCCGCCTGATAGGACGAACGGGCGTCGATGACCATCTTTTCGCCTTCCGTTATCATGCGGTCGATTTCCGAGAGGGACATGATTTTGTCGGCATTTTCCGTCGCCACCATTTTCGATGCCTCGTTTTCGGATTCACTCTTCATGTTGCGGGTTTCCGCGAGCATCCGGTCTTTCTCGGCTTTCGCCATCGCGAGTTCCTTTTCTGCTACGTCCCGTTCCGCTTTGAGCTTTTCGAGCATAAGGGTCTCATTCGCGTATTCGGATGAAGACACGGTCGTCTCTTTCGCGAGCATGCTCTTCTGCTCTTCGTACATATTGAGGACCGTGAGGATTCCGTACATGGAGTCGGTTTTCGCTTCTATGAGCATGGTCTTGTCGCTGTTTAGCATCGCCTCCTCATAATCGGCAGACGTGATGGTCGCGTCGAGCACCTTTATTCCCTTATCCACGGTATCGGCAACCTCTCGGGCGAATACGAAGGCGTCATCATTAGAAAGCGAATCGATCTTTTGGTACTTCGCATGAAGCGATCCCATCGCGCTGGAGAACGCGTTCACGGTGGCGGAATTCCTCGCCCCGAAATACGTGTTTTTGAGTTGGCTGACGTTATAGAGCGACGAATCCGCTCCGTAGAATACCCGGAGTAGTGTCGCGTGAGCATTCTTGATCGCGGTTTTTACGGTCGTCTCACGAAGTCCGAGCTTGTCGGATTCGAGCGCAACCGATGCGTCGGTCTGCTTCTTCATATTCGCGACTGCCTTTTCCTGTGTGGAAATCTGTACATCTACGGAAGCGAGGTCGGATTGCAGTTTCGCAATCTTCGCGTCCTGTTCGGTAGATGTTTTGTCGAGTTGGCTCGCTGTGGAATCCGCCACGCGCGTTTGTATGAGGTTAGCGTTTTCTATCTTCATGTCTGCAGCTTTGAGGATGCTTTCCTTCCGAGATTTCGCTTCTCGAAGCGTGAGCTCGGCGGATTTTACCATTCCCTCGCTCCGGGTTCTCTCCGCCTTGCGGTCCGCGATCATATTCGCGATATCCGGGGAGTATTCCGCGGGGAGGAGTCGTGCGACGATCTGACCTTTCTTGACCGTATCACCGACATTCGCGAGGTATGCCTCGACGATTCCGGCACGATACGGATAGATTTGCCCGTTTTTCTCGGTCTGGATTTCTCCGAGATACGAAGTGATGGCTGATTTAGTTCCGGCATACGCTTTCGGCTTCACGTAGGTGACCATCTTATCCATCTTGGAATGATCCGTAGCCGCCTTCTTCTGACTCGCTTTCTCTACGACCGATGGCTGAATAGTACCGTAGAGTGCATATCCGGTACCTCAGAGGACGAGGAGAATCGCTCCAATTTTAATTATTTTGTTCATACGAGTTGTTTAAGGGATAATGATTATTGGCTTTCCGTTCCGTCGTCCATAGTGGCTCCGTCCATGTTCGATCCATCGTCCATTCCGTGCGATTGGGATTGGGTTGCTTCATGGGTTTTTCCATCCATAGAGGTTCCATCGTCCATAGCATGGGAATCTGTGGTTTTTTCAGTTCCGGATGTTTGAGTTTTAGTGGTTTCAACTTTCTTTACAGGAGCGTCTTCGTGAGTCTTTCCTTTCATCTTTTCTCCATCGTCCATGCTGTGAGAATCTTCGGCGACAGCTTCCTCGTGGGTTGCACCGGACATGACAACACCGTCGTCCATGGCGTGAGTATCGCCTTCTTCGTGAGCAACGCTCTCTTCATGGGTTGTTCCGGACATTGTGGTGCTATCTTCCATAATATGACTGGAATTGCCCGTCGTACATGAAGCAAGGAGGAATACGAGACCGAAAGCAAGGGTGACAATGAGGAAATTCTTTTTCATAGGGTAAAAGTGAGTAGGTAAATATGATTGATACTGCTTTCGTGTGCACTAAAAAACGCGTACGAAAAATCCCCTTACGAATCAGGAAACTTTCCAAAACGGAAAAGCTTCCCCGAAACAATAAAAGGGGACTAAAAATACGCGTTAATCGAGGCGTTTTACGATACCGACGAGACTGGAATAACTCTGTCTATCGGGAGGCGGTGGTGCGGTGGATGGATGGTTCGATGACGATGGGAAAATATCCGAGTCCGATGACGCGTCAGTAAAAAGAAAAGAAGCGGTTGCAGTTTTAAACAGTTTCTCGGTCGGACGGGTTTCCGGCGTTCCGAAAAAATACTGGGAGTGCCCCGATGCGCAACAATCGAGGATCGGAGAATCTCCAACATGAGGATGTTCGCAAATGGAACCTTCCGTGATGGTTGCATTTCCGTGAGAAGTTGTATTTACCCTCATCCCATCCATATCCGTATTCATGGACACAGCTTCCGAGTGGTGTCCCATCGACGCCCCCATAGCATTCGCCGCAGACATCAGAACGCTCCCGCACGTAGGCGAAAGGAGGAAACTGACGAGAATGGCGGCGAAAAGCTTTTTCACGGAGCCGATGGTTAAGGGATAAGTTAGTTTCTTTGGGTGACGTTCCAAACGCGCATGACTTCTTCAGAGAAGTCCGAAATTGCCTTGGGATCGCCCGATTGGATTCTCGATACCCCGCAAGTCTGGATATGGTTTTCGAGAAGGGCGGCATTCGCGCTTCGGAGAAGTCAGATTGTTGCATTGATTTGTTGCGCGACGTCGGCACAGTATGATCATTCGGAAATCATCTTGTCGATCTTATCGAGCATTCCCCGGGATTTCTTAATCCCCATGAGGATTTTTTCTTTTCGTTCCGGGAGCATTATGATTTCGGATCAAATATGTATTCCACCACCTAAGGTGTAGGTAGTGTATGATTTTGGAGATGGAAGTCAAATATATGAATCGTCGAATAATGGCGGATATTTTATATCCTACTGACAACGGAATTCTCGTTTTCCGCTTATTTCTCTCATGCGAACCAAACGAAAACGATCAGGTGTTACTTATATCTGTAACCTACTCGCGTCTTTCGGAATATGTAGCGTTTCTTGAATACTTAGCCTGTTCTCGGGGGGGGGTGGTCCTCAAGACGGAATCGCAAGTTGCCAAGGTCCATATTCGTACCCCATCCGCCTTCCTGCTTTCAAAAGATTCAGACACCGGTCCGGCGTCTTTTGTTTCCGTTACAAGCAAAGAACGTCCGGACCCTACTTGAAAAGCTTGTCGATCGCTTCCCGTTCGAGGCCGTCGTACGTGATGCTTTCGCCCGTCCGGAGTTTCAGCGTCAGGGTGCATTTGCGGAAAAGCCCCGTGGAGATCGATCTCGCGATTATGTTTTCCAAATTTATTACGTCGCCTTGGAAAGGGACGTTCCGGGCGGGTCTGACTTCCCGGAGTTCGAAAGTTGCTGCGTTCATAAAGTGTGCGATTTGTTAGTCGGTATCGCCCACGACATACGGAGAGCGTTTCCCTCGTTTTGAAATGTTTAAAAAATGGGATATGATGCCCGTGCCAGATAAGTCTATTTCTTTTTAAAGGTCGGATTTTTTCATAGAAGGTCTCGTAAACACGGACAGGGTGGGCAGGTTATCCAGCCTCACTCTTCGTGTTTCACGACCGAAAAGCAATGGGCTTGTCTGGCGACAACGGATGACCTGCCCACTTTTTCTTTCGAAAACTCCCAACTCGGGAGGGCGGTTCCGGCTGTCCTCCTTATTTTTTTGTTCCATCGCCATGGTTAGAAGGAAAAACAAGTTTCGGACCGCCATCGCGGTTTCGTGAGCGCTCCTGCTCGTTCCGGTCGGATCCGTTTCCGCCGCCGGGAAGTTCTCCGCCGCCGCTGCGTTGACGCAATGACCGAAAGCCTCGGTCCAATACGGGAAGGAAGTCATAGACGCGCTGAACGTCTCGCCGTCTTCCTGCGACAAGGCGCTCAATACAGGAAACGGCGGCGAAATCTTCCATTTCTCTTCGTGCGGATTCCCGGACGCAAACGCTCCGGCTTTCCAAGCGGACAACGAACTCCTGAACCTCTGGCAGGTCGGCCGCGAGGACGTGCGCGCCGAAATCACGAACAAGGCCAAATTCGGCATCTACTCGTCGCTTTTCCAAGCGATGGAAAATTCCTACGAGGTGGACAACCCGGGAACCGCCCATTCGGACGGCTACGCGTGGCAGGACGCCGAGATCGGGAAGATGAAGAAGGGCGTCGCGGAAGCGCACCTCTTCCCGCAAACCGGAAAATACAAGGCGAACGCCTTCGATTTCCTCTGGAGGACTCCGGAAATGGGCCCCAAGGCCTACTACACGGACGTGCAGAAGGAGGCTTTCCAGAAATTCGAAAAATCGGCCCTCACGCTCGTCGAACGCCTTTCGAAGGTGAAGGATGCCAAAACGCGTGGAAAACTCCGCAAAGCCCTCGAAATTACCCTCAAAGACCCGAAGAAACGGACGGGGAACGACCAGTACCTGCTCCAGATGATCGCCCTACGGGCGGTTTCGGAGTAGGCGTTGAGTTCGGAATTCCGGCACCGCCGTCTCGCGAAGTTCGATTTTTATCTCCGGCCCGCCCCATCGGCGGACCGAAATCCGTTAACGAACCCACTTATGAAATTCAAATCGGCAATCTCCGCGGCTACCGCGTGCGCCATCCTCACCGCATCCGGAATGGCTTCCGCGGCCCCCGTGGTCCAAAACGTCAGCGTCACCGGCGTCGGCATCAACCTCAACGGAATCGTCCTCAACCTGAACGAGGTGATTTCCGGAATGGCTTCCGCCACCAAATCGGTCGTGAAAAGCGCCGTTTCCAAAAACGCGTATACGACGGCCCGGATCCAGATCCGCGACGACTTCGAGGCGATGTCGCAATACGTAAGGAACGTCAGGACCGCGTATCGGCAGACTTCGGACGCTTCCGTCAAACAGGCGATCCTCGTGAAGTCGTCCACGGAAATCGTGAATTACTGCGAAGGCCAGAAAAAGCTCGAAGCGGCCCTTTGGAAGGCGTACGCGAAGGACAACGCTTCCAGATTTCCGACGGGTTTCGAAAAGCCCGGACTCGTCTTCACGGGTAAGAATTGCCGCGATTACGCCGCGAGGACCCTGAAGAACAGCGTTTTGAAATAACCCACTTTAACGTAGCCCGACACCGAAATATGAAAACCCTCATCATCATGGCGAAACGGGAAAATAACAAAAGCTTCGGCCGCGTCGCGGCGGAAGAGCTTTCCCTTGCCTACTCCTGCACCGCTCCTTACGAAATCAGCGCGTCCAACAACGGTTCCCCGAACGTCTTGGTATTGCGTTGAATCTGCATCCCTCCGGACGCGAACGTGCTCATCCCGTTCCGCGATTGGTCCGCGAAATACTGGAAGGACCTCAACCTGAACGAATGGTTCTCGTTCTACTACGGAGACGTCGAGAAGATATAATCCGTATCCGTTAGGAAGCCGCCGGATCTAAGCGCCGTTATCCACGCCCTCATGAAACCGTCCCGCCGTTTCCCGTCCGCCGTTTCCCGGGCATTGTCTTCGGCTTCCGTCCTTTGGTTCGCCGCGATTGCCGTACCCGTTTCCGCTAACTTCGCCGAATTCCCCCCGTCGGAATGAACGGTCGCGGACGAGCTCGAATTCCGGACGTCCGAGCTGGCCGGCTGCCATCAGAAGGCGCGTTGCGCGTTCCTCAGGGCGTACGTCGGATACCTCGGCGAACGGGTCCGCACCCTGACGGAATCCGTCGATCCGCTCGCGTACCTGTCGAAATATCCACGGGAAACCGAGGCCCGCGTCAGGGATTACAAGGATTCGATAGAATACGAATTCGATACCCGGTTCGCCGCGGGATTGGACGATTGGCGACGGAGGAACGTCTCGGATGGGGCCGATAACCCTTACGAGGATTACGCGACCCACGACGCGCTGCCGAAACTCCTCCGGGAATACCGCGTCGCCCGCGCTCCCGACGAGAAGGCCTCGCTTGAGGCGGGCATCCGCTACCTCCTCTCTGACATAACGCTGCTGTCGCGGCGGTGCGTGCGGTAGCGGGCACGGCAGGAAGAACCATTACCCCATTACGACGGAAACATGAACAAATCCATAGCCGCCCTGCTCGCAGCCGTCCTGCTCGTCGGGACGGTTTCGCCGACTTGCGCCGCCCCTCCGTACGACATCGACAAGGTGAATGTTCCGAGAACGGGCGGGGAAGAGAAGGCCGCCCCTTCGATATATCGGAAGTTCAAGGGGATCGAGACGTACGTCAATACGGATCCGATGTTCACCTTCTACGCGCGGTACAACGCCGGACAGGCGACGGCCGCCGAGAAGAAGGCCTTCTACTCTTGGCCCAAGGCCGTACGGGAACGGTACCTTGTCGATTCCAAATGGTTGGCCGGCACCAGATGGAGGATAGAACTGTACGGCCGCGTTGGGGAAAGGGCTTGGGCCAACAAGATGGCCGTAGCTAAAGGGGAAGAGAAGCCGTTCGAGTTCATCAAGCGGGAATACGGGAAGGACTCGTACGATTGGATAGCGGCGAACAAGCCCGCGCTCGACGCGAAGTTCTCCGCATACGTCGAAGGCGAACGGGACAAGCTCCGCGAATGACTCCTGAAATCCGACCATTCGACCCCCGAATTCGAACGGATACCGACGTATTGAGTCTACGCGTATTCGATGGGGCTCGTCAAATTGGAAGCGATGAAGCGGTCCGGTTCCTCGGCGAAGCGGAAGGCCATGGTGGACTATTTCGAATACCTGCTCATCACCGACGGGCGGCTCTACTTCAAGTAGTCCGGCTGGAGGACGCGTCGCCGCGGCGCGTCCCGCCGTTCCCCGACGCGGTTGCCGACGCCGCGGTAACGCGGTTCCGACGAGGCTTCCGACGGTCGCGCGACGCCGTGACGGCATCCGGAGCCTTTATTCGGTAAGTGGTATGGAAGAGGAGGGCGCCCCTTGGACGGGGCGCTTTCCCGTTTCCGGGAAGTTCGCGGGAATCGCCGACGCGCCGACGCGGCGTCGCGCACGGGTTAGAACGGGAGCGGTTCGCGTTCCTTCGGCGTCGCCGGGCGTCCGTCCGCGTCCAATCGCCCGATCCTGATCTTCCTTCACTCGTGCCCGCGTTCGGTCGTGATCCCGTACCCTTCGTCCTTGAGGTTTATCCGCACCTCGTTCAGGCGTTTCATGAATGTTGACGAGGATTTCGGGAAATACTTGTCCTGTCATTCCAGCTTGGCGATTCTGGAGAGGTTCTTGAAGAGTTCCGTGGGGGTTCATTCCCAATTCCGCCGCCCTCACGAATCCGTGGCCATGAACCGCACCAGCGACTGCGCCACTATGTCGTCTTCCAGAACGTAGGCGTTCCGTCACTTCTCGTTCCTCAGGTAGTCCTTCATGAACTGTGGTCCGAACCCTCACAGCGCCTCGGCGATG
Organism: uncultured Candidatus Peribacteria bacterium; assembly: GCA_964482035.1. GTDB lineage: Bacteria > Patescibacteriota > Gracilibacteria > BD1-5 > UBA2023 > JANJWP01. Next base: position 217,870 of record CAYZVC010000001.1, read on the forward strand.
CGGTGTCACCAAATCGCGAAATCCGCCATCCTCGGCAGTTCCGCCGGGCGCGTCGGCGAGATAGCCAAGGCGCGGGAGAGCACGTCGAGCATTCACCCGAGGATTTCCGGCTTGGCCTTCCCGAACGCTTCCCAGAATTCGTCCTCGGTCTTCCTCGCCTCAGGCGGAATCCTCTCCAGCAGTACCGGGATGCTCCGGTCGAGCAGGTCCGGACGGTTCGCCACCTCGTTGATCCCGTTCAGGCTGATTGCCCTCCTGAAAGTGAACACCACGTCGTCGTTGTCGGAATACAGTTTCCGCTTCACGTAGCCCTCTCCGGTCACGGCGCGGCAGAGCGTGTCCGATTGGTCGGCCGTCACGGTCGAGAGGTTGTCGAAGGCTACGAAATACGAACGGTTCAACGCCCGGACCAGCTCTTCGCCGGACGACGGCATCGACAGGAACGAGGGCGTTCACGGGTCGACGAGCGACTTCACGACCTTCGAGAACGTCGATTTGGAAGAGCCCCTGTCCCCGTGGATGAGGAGGAGCGGGTGCGGGATGTCCGGCACCAAGAGCGAAATCGCGTACGTCATCACCAGAAGCCGGTCCTCCTTCGGCACCGTGAGGAAATCGAGAAGCTTCCAAGGGCTGCCTCACGACTTCGGCACCGACTGTTCGCCGGAGAGGCGGTTCCTCCTGAACACCGGTTTGGAATGGGGGACCAAGCCCCATCAGCGTCCCGTCACCCGGACGCATTTCCAATCCGGCGAGCACAGGTCGTACCAGACGGCTCAGTCCGCGTCCTTGGCGACCCTCAGCTGCGGATCCTCCGCCGGGCCGTCCACCGTGGTTTCGAAATACCGCAGGGCTTCCTGTACGGACTCCTTCCGGGGCATCTTCCCGTACGTGGCGTAATGCTTCTTGTCCAAGAATTTCGCGAATTCCGAAGATTCCAGCGCGACGACTTCCGTATGGTCGCCGTTCCGTACCGCGGCGTACGTCGTCGACATGGCGTCGCGGAAATACGTCGCGCCGTCCTTCGCGCAGGCGATGACGAGGTCCGTCCCCGACGGTTTCCGTTTCCCGGCCTCCGGCTCCCGTCCCGCTTCGTTGTTTTCTTCCATGTTCCTCGTGGGTTATACGTCGTAAGGGGAAGAGGTTTTCCCGCCCCGGTTACCGAGGGCATACCGTACATACGGCGAGATTTTTCAAAAAACCGGAATTTGCGCGAAAACGTCGGGAACGGGATTTTCGAAATCCGTGGAAATCCTGCTCCGATAAGGAGAACCCGGTTGATTCCGGACTCGGGAAACGGTATGATTCCCACGTCCGAAACCTTATCGGAACCGAACGAATCCGCGCAGAATGTTGCAAGAATACGCCCCGATCCTCCGTCTCGTCCTCATTCCCGTCGGAGCCGTAATCGCGGGGTTCCTGCTGGAGAAGTGGATCAGGAAAATCGTCGACCTGATGAGGAAGATCGAGGACGCGGTCATCGCCTTCAACAAGGCGTCCGTCCTGATGCTCGCGCTGTACCTCGTGGTGCTCGCGTACGTGAAACTCGGTTAGGCGCGACGGGAAAGGCTTTAAGGGATAACGATTGGAAAGATGGAAGTGAGAATCGACCGGGATCCGGATTTCAAACCCGACGCGAAACGGACCGTCGACATCCGTCCGTTCTTCGAACAGCCTGAGGAGGAAGGCGACGAGGAAGAAGGGGGATTCTGCGACCGGCCTACCGGCCCCGCCCCCGAGATGGTGGTATCGCCCGCGTACGCGGAGGAAAACCGCAGACGGGCCGCTCTCGAAGAGGAACGCGCCCGGCGGGAACGGGACAAGCCTTTTCGGAAGGCGTTCGAGGAGTGGTTCCTCGAATTCGCGAAAAACGTCCTCGTCGCCCTCATCGAGGCTTATCAAGCGTACGAACGCCGAGTCCGGCCTTTCGAGACGAAGTATGAGGAGAAGCAGCTCTATTATTTAGCAATCTCGTTACCGAATACGGTACGGAACGCCGACGACGTCCTCCTGTATTTCCCCCTGATGAGCAGGTCCATCCGGTACAAGGTCTTGAAGATGCGGAAGGACACGCTCGCCACGTACCGGAAAATCTACGAGAAACGCCAATAATTCCACGATAGCGCGACGTATGCGGCTTTTTCCTACCGATACCTTCCTGACATATAAGACACGTCTAAAAGGCGATATTTGGCTCCTTTGCTACTGGGACTTGGACAACAGGGGAAGGCCGGAATGCCTCGGGGAATATGTCCGGGTCGGCAAAGGCGATCCCGTGCCGTTGAAAACCCCCGTCCTCGCCTTCCGTCCCCCGCGGATTTCCGGGACGTATGACAAGAGGGAGTTCGCCATCCTTCTGGAAGGCTACGCCGAAGGAAAGCGGCCCTACTTGGACAGGATCGGGAACGTCCTCGCCAAAACCCTCGGCGACGCCCTTTTAGGAAACGCGCCGTTCAAACCCGCCGAACCCAGAGTCCCGTCTTCCGAAGCCACGGTATCCGACAAGCTCCGCACCCTTGCGTTCCTTTTCCTCTTACTGTTCTGAAACGGAGGGGAAGAATCCGAAGACGACGGCAGGAAGCGGCCCCCGTAGCCCGGAAGGGCGACTGATCGAATGAAATTCCGGTTCCGGTTCCGGTTCCGGTTCCGGCGGCGTTCCAACGGACGCGTCGCTCGGTTCCGGTCCGGTGCCAAGCATAGGAAAAAGAAAACCCCCGGAAATCGGGGGTTTTCCTAATATTCCGAGGCCAGCATCACCGTCAGGACCCGGCGGGTTTTGGAAGGGTCGGCGGGATCGTCGCTCAGTCATCGGTATTTTTCGTCGTAGTAGTCGATTTTCCAGAAGACTTTTTCTCCCGAATATTCGAACGAACCGAAATCGTGCTCGCCGTGCGGATCGTTGTCGTCCGTGAAGTCCTTGAATTCCCGGACCTTCGACACGATTTCGTCGACGTCCCGGGGTCCCATCCGGTCGATCCCGTGCGTTATGACGGTGCTCGTTCTGGGAATCTGTTTGCGGTGCGAATCGTTGAGTTCGCGGACGAGTACGGCGTTCATTGTCGGAATGGGTTTAGGACGTTTGCCAAAGACATACGCCCTCCGGTTCCCTCGTTTTATCCGGCGGCATACCCGAATTCGGCTACGAATTTCCCCACTTCGCCGTCGGGAAGCCAGAGCGAGTTCTTCTCCAGCCATTCCGCCACTTCGGATTCTTCCATCAGGTCGATGCGTTCCCGTCCGGACCATCCGGCCCGGCCTCCCGCCCAGAACCGCTGGACGCCGAGCCCCCAGACGTAGCGGAAGAGCCTGCCTCCGGGACTCCGGTATATTTCCTCGGACACGAAGCCGTAGTCTCATTTCCGTTCCCCTCCGCGGGAGAATCCGCCGATGAGGGCGGCGGTTTCGGTGTCGTACAGGAGGGAGTCGATTATCTTTTTCATTTGCGCGCTATTGAATGGGTAAAATGGGTGGGTTAGCCTTCGGGGAGTTCCAACACGCTCAGCGCGGAGTCGATTTCCTTGTCGGACAATTGGGACGAGTTCGCCTCCAGCCATTCGACGAATTCCGCCTCGGTAAGGAGCCGCATGTGCCGTCCGGGATAGCTCGTCCGGGCTTCGTGGGTGGCGTACTCGGTCCTCGCCCCTCATTCGGCGAACTCGAAGAACTGTCCGGATTTCGTCCGGTAAACGGCCTTCTCGATATGGTCGAAGTCGCTCGAATCGTACCCGTTTTCGGAGTACCCGACGATCCGTTCGGCCTTCTCGGTGTCGTAAACTTTTCAATCGATGATTTTTTTCATGGTCGCGATGGGTTATGCGATCGGGAGTTCCTTGACGTCCCTGTAAAGTAGTTTCTTCCCCGCTTCGTAGTAGTTCCTCGTCTTTTCGGAGACGACTTTGTACCCGTCTTCCGCAAGGCCCGTAACGATGGGGTCGTCGATCCGTTCGTCCATCGAATCTATGGCGTACCGTACCGGCTTGCCGCAAAACGTCCCGTTGCCGTCCATCGCCGGAGCGATGGAGAAGACGCGGATTTCGGACTTCTTGTCCTTCCCTTCGTAATATCCTACGTAGCTGACCTTGAACGATTCGGCCTGCTCGAATTCGAGACCGTAGCCGCAGAGGTCCGAGTATTTGGAAATGTTCCTCATCTTTCGGTGGGGTTATCTTGTAATTCCGTCGTTTTTCCATTTCGACAAAATAGAGATACGGATTGGAATTCCTTTTTTCGGACTTTTTTAAAATTTCTTTTCCGAGGGGTTCGGGGGTGGGGAGCGCACACTCCCGAACGTCACGGGACGAGTCTTAATAGAAGGGCATGTCCTTGATGTCGCGGTAGAGGAGCCGGCATACCCGACAAGGGCTGGTGAAGTCGACGTGCACCACGTGCCCGTCGCTTTTGAGTTCGGTGCAAAGTTACTGTTCCGATTCTCAAGTAACAATTAAGCGGATCGGTTGGTAGATGGGGGCTCACGTTTCGCCGCAGGGCAGTAATTCGAAAATCCTTAAGCAACAACCCGAGTTGTCCGATGCGTATTGTCCGACGTATGAGATGCGGAACGACCGCGCGTCACGCAATACGTCGAACGGAATGAGCTCCATGTAATTGAAAATGTGTTTTCGCATTTTGCGAAGGGGTTATGGATGGGACTCTAAGACGTCCGAAGTGCACATACGGCTAAAAAACGAAATCGCGGGACTTTTTGAAATTTCTTCAAAATCGCCATTCGTGCCTCCCTTGAAAAAATAGGTACCATTTTACGTAAAGTGGTACCTATTCCGTGGGAATCCCTTGTTTAAGGCATTCTTGCGCCTTGATTCCCGGAACCCATATGATATCATTGGACTTAATGCGATATTTAAGCAGTTAAGTCCAAAGTATGAACTTCGTAGAGCCGATTCGTGAAATTCGGAAAATTTCGCAAATCAAGAACATTCTCAAAACCGACGGAAACGTCCGCGACCTGTTGCTTTTCGAACTCGGAATCAATTCCGCCCTCCGGATTTCGGACCTTCTCCGCCTGAGGATCGGGGACCTTTTCGAAAACGGCATGTCGCCACGCGAATTCTTCGACATGAAGGAGATGAAAACGGGGAAGTCCACGAGAATCACCATCACGCCCAAAGTAAAAGCCACTCTTGGCGAATACGCTGCGAAATATCCGGAGGTCTCGCGAAATTCGGAAAATTTCGTATTCTTCCAGAAGAAGACTTTCCCGCTCGGCTCCGAAAGCATCGGAAGGAAGACTTCGTGGCTCTTGATGTCGAAATTGTGCGAAGAAGTCGGCCTCAAGGGGAATTTCGGAAACCACACCCTCAGGAAGACGTGGGGCTACCAAGCCCGAATGAACAACGTTCCCCTCGAAATCATCCAGCACAAGCTGAACCATTCGAGTCTTGCAATAACGCAGAGGTACCTTGGTATCACTGCCGACGAAATCGCGGAGGCGTGCAATAAGCTGGATTTGTAAGACCCTCATTATTCTTATAAGCGAAACGCATCATGAGTACCCTCGGCTACGCCTCTATGATGAAGGAGGCCGACATGGACGATACGCCCCTGATGTACCTCGATAAGTATCGGACTCACTTGAACGAATCGGATATCGCTTATTACAAACCGATCCGAAGCGGGAAATTGAAAGTTTCGACGCGGAGCGTACTGCCTTTCGAGGCTCTTTTTTCAAAAGAGGATCCACTCGGTTCTAAAGACTCTGATGCCGGACAAGGTGAACACCAGCCGGCGGGTTTTCCTTTCGGCGACGCAGTTATCTTTTTCTCATGAGAAGACCGGTACATATCGGAAGTCATCACCTTTAAGCATCTATTCTACATTCTTTACCATTTTTCGTTCGACGTTCCGGTGTATTGGGTATACCGTGGGAATCTGGGGTCAAGTGAACTCATTAACGAATTCGAAAGGGTAGCGTTGGATTTACCGATATTTGGGCATTCTTCCGAATTCGTCGATGACGATACCAATGCGGAAGTCGGTTTAAAGCCGGTAATCGAAGTCCATCCAATCATAGTCCGTCCGGTAAGAGACGATTTTGCCCAATCTTTAAAGAAGGTGTTTTTAAAGGAGTTGCCTAACCATGATTATGACATCTCCTCGCCGGAAGCCATAGCGAATCTTTCCTTGCAATCCGGCGAAATCTTCGAGTATTTCCTTTCGGCCTCGAAGCATTCTTCCGTATCGGTCGAGAAAATGCGAGAGAGATTCGCCGATATGAATCTTGACGTTACGGGGCTATCGGACGAGGATTTAAAGAAGCGAATGGATTTCGTGGACGGATTCCTATTCCATATCTTCTGATAGTATGGCTACTTGTTTCGTATACCTCCGCAGGTCATTGGATAGGAACGACAAGCAGGAGAACAGTATGGAAATCCAAAAGGATTGGATAATGGGTTTGCTCGCCGAGAGGCCCGATCTCGACGTTCTTTGATTGGACGGGAAAATATGCTCGGTCCCGTATAAGGGTTTTATTGCCGAATCGGCATCCGCAAAAGAAGGGCGGAGAAAACCACGGGAGGCATTTTGAAAAATGCTCGATTTAATACGGAAAAACGGCGTAGATTACGTCATCGTGTACCACCCGAGCCGTATTTCCCGGAACAACGAGGACATGACGAATTTCATGCAGGTTCTCGACCCGAAACGCCATACGGGGCATGGGGTTATTAGGCGGGGCGTAATTACGGACACGGGGGAATACTCCGCGACGGATCCGCACGGAGTGGTGGTTTTCGAAGGGCTTCTTAATGCCGCTAAGGCGGAAAACGAACACCGCTCCATAACTGCCAAGAAGAACGAGGAGTTCTATAAGAAGAGGGGCATATATCCGCATCGGTTTCCTTATGGCTACGAATCCTTATGAGAAAAGGCGGCGGTCAGAATCAATCCCACAAAGCGCGCGCACGTAGAAGCCGCATTCAACATGAGAAGAAACGGGTGCAAATGGGAAGAGATACGGCAGATATTTCCGCTAAGGGTGATTGAGAAAACTGGAAAGAAGACGCAAATCAGTGGGGATACCATTAAGAAGATGCTGTCCAGTCCGATTTATTACGGTGAATTTTTTTGGAACTGAAAACTTCACCCCATAAGGAATGAAGGGTACAACCCCATCATAAGTAAACCCTTGTTCGACGAGGTGCAGGCTTACAATTCGGAAAACCCAAGAAAACACGGGAAATCGAATCCATTCGTCTCTAAGGAAAGCGGGAGGTTTTTCGATAAAATGGTTTTCAATACCGCTGGGCAGCCACTCCAAGGATATCAGAACAGCAAGACGTGAGGCGTTTTCTACCGTCAGCCGACCAAGAATCCGGTTTATGACGTAAGTATATCGGAAGCGAAGCTTTTAAGGGCGGCGGCAAATATGATGGAGAAATTCAGTCCGTCCCCCGTATTTCTTGGACTCATCGAAATAACACTTCAGACACGGCTGGGGCAAAGCATTATTGAGGAGGAAAGAAAATTCGGAACGCTTGAGGGGGAAATTCTCCGTAAAAAAGAACAGATAGAATGACTTATCGATCGAATCTCTCTTACTGCTGTCGATTCGCCGCTCGCGTCGAGGTACGAACAAAGCCTCAAAACTTTCATGGAGGAGCAAGGGGATATGGAAAACGAACTAAAAAAACTTCGATGATCCTCCAAGGACATAAAGGGCATGGTAGTTCGGTATGCCGAGCATTTTAAAGACCTGTCTGACGCGTTTCGAAAGGTTTCGAATCATGAGAAGGCCAATATTCTGCGCGGACTTGGGATTTATTTCATAGTTGGTCCGGACAAATATATAACGGTGATGAATGCCCAATATGAGGAGCTATTCATAATCCAATAAGCTCTCGCATATGGAAAAACCCAAAGCCATAATCTATCTTCGAAAATCCACCGATAGGGAAGATAGGCAACAGATATCTATCGAAACGCAGCGCCAATATTGCGAAAGACTCGCTTGGGACTACGGTTTCGAGACATTCGTGATCGAAGACCATAAGAGCGCAAAGGACGAAGGTTGCCGACCTTGATTCAAAAAAATGCTCTCTTTATGCAAGAAAGGAGGGTACGATTTCGTTATCGCTTACGATCCTACGCGCATATCCCGAAATACCGTCGATTCCGCGTACTTTACGGAGCTCATCAATAAGAACCATATCAAGGGGTTTTATGCGGCGGAGAGTCGTCAGTTCTTCAATGGAACGGACATATTCAGCGCTTTGATGCTCGGAATCTCTTTTCTTATGTCAAAAGCTGACAACCAGATGCGTTCAAGTAATACGAAACGCAAGATGGAAACGCTTTTTCGTGAGGGGAAGGTTATGGCGCCGACCCCTTTTGGATACAGGAACATCCGCTTCTTCGACGAGTACGGAAGAATCGTCCACGACGTAGGCGTCATCGAGGATGAGGCGAAGATGGTCCATGAAGCTTTCGAAATGAGATTGGACGGAAAGCAGTTCAAGGAGATCGCCCAGCATTTCGTGAAGAATTGATACAAGAAAAGCGCCTCTTCGATTGAGCAGATGTTGAAAAACCAATTCTATATCGGAATACAGCGATGAAAGCTTGGAGAGGCGGAGATACGGATGCCTTGATATCGTCCAATCGTATCTTGCCGATTATTCGAACAAGTGAACGCCATACGTAGGGAATTGAGGGAATCCCACGGAACCACCTACGAAACTCCTTTGAAGGGATTAGTATTTTGAAATGAGAAGGAACCGCTTGTCGCTTACGAAACGAAAAACCGCTACGGAACGCCATACGTATACTACAGGGCTAAGAACCATTCGCTTCGGAAGTTGAACTTTTCCCAAGTCCGACTATTGAACCGGTTCGACGAATATATGGAATGATTCCGTTTTCCCGACGGATGCTTGGAAAATATGGGGAAGTCGCTCAAGACGGCCTTTAGTTTCTGAGAAGAGTCGGTAAACGAAAGGAGACTCGTTCAAGATGAACTTTCCGAAATTGAGTCCTCAAAGAAGATTCTGACCCAAAAACTCATCGCCTGAGTGGTGTCAGATGAAGACTATAAGGAAACTTCCCTTTCATATTTACAACGCAAGAAACGGCTTGAAGAGAGGCTTTCCGCCTTGTCGGGAGAGGTTAGAGACACGAACACCCTAATCATGAAATGGGTAGAACTTCTCAGTAAGCTGCTTCCAGCCTACGACAAAAAAAGCCCCCAACAGAAAGCCGATATCCTGAAATCCATTCAGGTTGAACTTTTTGTTGAGAGCGATTTTTCGCTTACCGTTGCGGAGAATGAACTCCTCAAATGCGCGAAAAATCTTTGATTATCATATGGCTCCCCGAACAGGATTCGAACCTGTGACCCACCGGTTAACAGCCGGTTGCTCTACCGCTGAGCTATCGAGGAATACGGCAACTTCTTTCGAAGCGGGCGAATACTATGGAAAATATTATCCAAGTCAAAATTTTTTCGTCACGAATTGCGCGTGATTTCCATTTGCGGTTCCGGGGTGGGGGAGAAGTGAAAAAATTACGTTCAAAAATACCCCCGTTCGTCCTTTCCCGGTGCGAAAAAACAGGGATTCCGCGATTTTATTGCAAAACCCGTTTTCCGCATTGGTAAGCCAAAAACGTGCCTTTTTACGTGCTTCTTCCCCGTTGCGTAGCGACGCAGAGCCAAAAAAATCATTTGCGTCCCCTTTTTTCCGCATATAATCAGTCCCGGTTATATTACTAACCCGATAACCGCATATGAAGAAGCAGGATTTCATCAAGGAGGTCTCCACCAAGGCAGGTCTCAGCCAGGACGCCGTTACCAAGGCGCTCAACACCATGATCGACGTTATCACCGCTCAGCTCAAGAAGGGTGGCGAAGTTAACGTTACTGGTTTCGGTGCATTCAAGGTTTCCGAACGTGCAGCTCGCAACGGCGTAAACCCGAAGACCCGCTCGAAGATCACCATCCCCGCTATGAAGTCCCCGGTTTTCCGCGCAGGAAAGACCCTCAAGGAATCCGTTCGCTAATTCATGCGTACGCAAAGAGAGCCCCGCAAGGGGCTTTTCTTTTGTCTTTTTGACTTTCGCATTCCGATGCGGTACACTTGAAACCAGTGTTTCCTCACGCTTCGGAATGGACTCTCAGCTCCAGGTCGACATCTCCCAACTCGAGTACCAGGATCTCCTTGATTTTGCGAACAGCAACATCAAAGACCCGGGGTCGTTCGACCTCTTCGTCACCTTCCAAGCCGACTACGGCCAGTCGAAGATGATCCGCGATCTCATCCTCAACCTCTTCGAACGCAATTCGATAGAGGTTCCTTGGAAAAACCGTTTCGCCCTCATTTCCGACGAACTCGTCAACAATTCCATCGAATACGGCAGCATGCCGCTCGATAAGAACGGCTTCTTCATCTCGTTCCGCGCAGAGAACGGCCTCCTCCACGTCACGCTCGAAGTCCAGGATACCGGACGCGGCCTCGAGGCGAAGAACAGTCATGAAATGGAAGAAATCCGCAAAATGAAGGAAATGCAGGGGTTCGACAACTACCTCGGCAAACGCGGTCGCGGACTTTTTCAGATGATTACGCGCCTCGTCGACGAGCTCTATTTCCGCGACAACGACGACGGAGGCCTTACCGTAGGCATCCGCAAAGCGCTCGACATGATGCCCACTAAGTCGGCGTAAATACGAAGTCTTTAAAAAAATCCCCCGGTTTCGGGGGATTTTTCGTGATTACTGCTGGTTCATCATTTTGGAGAAGATGATCTTCTCGATGGGGAACTTGCGGCCTTCGATGACGATGTACGGGTTGAAGTCTTCGTCGTCGAAGCCTTCGAAGTACGAATCGCGGATCTTGATGCCGTCGTCGCGCTCGATGGACGAGAGGACTTTACGGATGACGCCGAGCTTTTCGAGAACGTCGTAGACGCGGGCGACCGCTTCCGGATTGGACATTTCGGTCATACGGACGATCTGCTGGATGCGGCCTCCGGTAACTTCGAACGCCTCGTGGGAGATGCGGTTGATCTTGGGGTGGTCGTCCGAAATCTTCTTACTCTTGAGGTCGTACACGCGGCGGCTTTCCGCTTCGGCGACCATCGCGGCGATTTCTTCCGGATCGACGGCGTCGAGGGTCTTGCGGCGTCCTTCGGCGGTCTGGATGAGGTGGTCCTTGATTTCTTCCACGTTCACCATCGCGGCGGCCGACATGGTGAAGATCTTCTTGCCCGGGAGTTCGGTCTTAGCCTGCTTGAGGAGCTCTCCCAGGTCTTCGTCGGAAACGAGGTCGGTCTTGGAGAGGACGATGGTTTCGAGCTTGCCGGCGATTTCCGGCGAGAACGATTCGAGTTCTTTGCGGATGTCGCGGTAGTTCTGCCAAACGGCTTCGAGCTGGCTCGCGTCCAAGAGGTGGAGGAGGATTTCGGTGCGTTCGATGTGCTTGAGGAACTGGATTCCGAGACCCTTGCCTTCCGAAGCGCCCGGGATGAGTCCCGGAACGTCTTCGAGAACGAGCGCCTTTCCCTTATGCTCCATCACGCCGAGGTTCGGGATGAGGGTGGTGAACGGGTAATCCGCGATCTTGGGGCGGACCGAAGTCACCGCCTGGATGAAGGTGGACTTTCCGGCGTTCGGGAGACCGATGATGCCGACGTCCGCGACGAGCTTGAGTTCCATCTTGACCTTTCGGACTTCGCCGACGTCGCCGAGTTCGGCGAACTTGGGAGCCTGACGGGTGGAAGTGGGGAAGTGGGCGTTACCGAAACCGCCGCGTCCGCCGAGGCAGAGCACGTGCTTCATGCCGTCTTCCACGAGGTCGCAGATGATTTCGCCGGTTTCGGCGTCGGTAACGATGGTGCCTACCGGGAGTTCCACGATGCGGTCTTCGCCCGAGGCGCCCTGCATTTCTTTGGTCGCTCCGCCCTGGCCCGCCTGTGCGGAGATCACCTTGGTGTGGCGGAAATCGGAAAGGGTGTTTTCGTTTTCGGTCGCCAAAAGCACGACGTCGCCGCCGCGTCATCCATTGCCTCCGTAGGGGCCGCCGTTGGGTACGTATTTTTCGCGTCTCCAGGAAACGCTGCCGTCGCCGCCTTTGCCGGCTTTGAAGGTAACGACTATTTCGTCGATGAACATGTTGAAAAAAAGAAAGGCGCGTGCGCGCCGGAAAGATATGCCCGGATTCTACGCGCAGAACCCCGATTTTCAAAATCGATTTGGCATTCCGGCCTTTTCCGATATATTTCCCCCGTTCTTTTTGAAGGGGCGCGGGTTTTACCGTCCGGCTCCGATACCTAATCTCAACCATCATGGCAAAGGGAAAGCGCACCTACATGTCCTGCATCTCCACCGAATCGGGCATCATGGGTTACATCACCACCGTTCAGAAGAAGAATTTCGCGGCAGGCGAAAAGCTCGAACTCCGCAAGTACGACAAAAAGCTCCGCAAGCACGTCGTTTTCAAACTTAAGGAAACCAAGCACTAGTCGTTCGCCGTAAGGCAACGGAAAACCCCCGGTACGCCCGGGGGTTTTTGCTGATTTCGAGAGGGGATTACGCGGCGATTTCGATTTGGGAATCGTTCGCGGCTTCGGTTCCGCCGAGGATGGCGCCGATGTTGGCCGAAGTTTCGGTACGGAGGGAAGCGAGGGCTTCGCGGTATTCGATGCCGCGGTCCTTGACCATGGTTTCGATACGGAGGGCGTCGAGCCCGCCGCGGGTGGTGCCGTAGTTCTCGGCGAGGGCGAACGCGATTTCCTTGCGGATGTTCGAATCGCCCTTTACCGTGGCGACGTATTCCGCCGGAAGGTCGTAGTTCTTCACGAGGCGGTCGAAAAACGCGTCGACGGAACCCATCTTGTCGAGTTCCTGGGCGGTCTGGGCGCGGAGTTCGGCCGGATCCGGGGATCCGAAGTGGCTTTCGAGAACGTTGCTGGCCATGGTATTTGTTTTAGGGATGTTTTTTTTTGAGTCTTTTAGTTCGCTTGGACGAATCCTTCGCGCCGGAGTTCTTCGAGGTCGTGTTTCATGTCGCGGGAGACGATTCCGTGGTTGTAGGCGGAAAGGTCTTCGGCGAGCTTCGACACGGCGTTCGTAAGGAGCAGTCGTTTCTGCTCTTCCACCGCTTCGCGGTTGCGCTTGATGCGTTCGGCCATACGGGGCCAGTCGGTGAGAACCGCCATGCGGCGTTCTTCCGTAAGGCATGCGAATATCCTTTCGACCTCCGGACGGTCGTCCGGGTGGATCGCGGATAATTCCATGAGCCGGGTGAGTTCGGTGTTCGGCATCGGGTGGATTCTGGATAATTCCGTCCGAGGGATTCTTTCCCTACGCGTCCCATATTACCATACCGGATAGGGGCTCGCCAATATTTCGTTCCAATACCCCTTGACGGTACGTCGGCTTATGTGCCCAATACTTGCAGAACCTCTTCCAGGCTGACTTCCCCGAGGATGGCCTTCAGGAGGGCGTCGTCGCCCATGGCCACCATTCCGTCGCCGATCGCCTGAATTTCGAGCTGGTTTTTCGACGCCTTGGCGAGCACCATCTTTTCGAGGTTCTCGGTCATTTCGAGCACTTCGAAGAATCCGGTGCGGCCTTTATGCCCCTTGCCGTTGCAGTGTTCGCATCCTGCGGGGTTCGCCCGGTAGAGGACGAAATTCTCCTTATTGGTCACGTAGCGGCCGATGCGTTTCACGATGTTCGCACGGATCGGTTCTTCTGGTGAGTACGCGATTTTACAATGCGGACAGAGCGTGCGGGCGAGACGTTGGGAGATGATGAGTTTGAGCGACGAAACGACCAAAAGCGGGTCGATGCCGAGGTTCGTGAGGCGCTGGAGGGTGTTTACCGTAGAGTTCGCGTGGATGGTCGAGAACACCAGATGGCCAGTAATCGACGCTTCTACGGCCAGATGGGCGGTTTCGGAGTCGCGGATTTCTCAGACCATGACGATGTCCGGGTCCTGGCGCAGGAGCGAGCGGAGGCCGTCGGCGAACGAAAACCCGATTTGCGGGTTGATCTGCGTATGGTTTACGCCGGGAATTCGATATTCGACCGGGTCTTCGAGCGTGGAGATGTTGCGGTCTTCGGTATCGAAGCTCGAAAGCATCGAGTAAAGGGTGGTAGATTTTCCGGAACCGGTGGGGCCGACTACGAGGATGAGACCGTAGCTCGCCTTGAGGTACGATTTGACCTTCACCATGTTCATCGGGAGCATGCCGATGGAACGGAGGTCGAGATGTTCGGCTTCCTTCTTCAAAAGGCGTACGACGATCTTTTCGCCGTAGATGGTGGGGATGACGCTTACGCGCATGTCGACCTCCTTTCCGGATTCCGCGTCCTTAAACGCGGCCTTTCCGTCCTGCGGGAGGCGGGTTTCGTCAATCTTGAGCCCGGCGAGGATCTTGATGCGGGCGACGATCGCGGATTTCTGGTCTTCTCCGGCGGTGGCGTGCTCTACGAAGTGCCCGTCGATACGGAACCGTACGCGCATGCCGAACTCCGTGGGTTCGAAGTGGATGTCCGACGCGCCGAGCTGGACCGCTGACGAAAACGCTTTTTCCACGAATCGGATTCATGAAAAAATCCCCGATTCTTCGCTTCCCGGCAGGACCTTCTCGGAAGAAGCCATCAGGGAGTCGGAATCGGCGTTTTGCGGAGTGCGTTTGAAAGCGTCGGCGAAACCCATTTCTCGTATGATTCGGTTACCGCTCCATCCTACAACATCCCGAGCCGTACGGCAAAGAATTCGATTTGCTTTTCCCAACCCGTCTTCTATAATCCATCGGAACTTTTCAGGAAGTTCTATTTTTTATATCCTTCTTACGGACCGCTCCGTAAGATGTTCATCCACAGGCTATGCGGAAATATGAACTTATGATGATCGTCGACCCGACCGTTTCGGACGACGAACGCGCCACCCTCCTTTCCGAGGTAAAGGCCGAACTCACCACCCACGGCGTTTCTTCTCTCACCGAAGACGTTTGGGGCGTTAAGAAGCTCGCGTACAAGATCAACGGATCCGAAAACGGCTTCTACGTTCTCTTCAACTTCGAAGCAGACGGACGCAACTTCAAGACCATCTCTTCCGACTTCAACCTCCGCAAGGGCATCTGGCGCTATATGTTCGTCCGTATCGACGAGTAATTCACGCCGAAATCCCCCATGCGAACCGTCAACAAGGTCATCCTCGTCGGGAACGTTACGAAGGACCCCTTCGTGAAGACCACCCAATGAGGCCGCAAGGTCGTCCTCTTCACCGTGGCGACCAACCGTTCGTTCAAGAACGCCCGCGGAGAAACCCTTTCCGAATCCGAATATACCAACTGCATCTGCTGGGGAACCCTCGCCGACCGCACCGAGACCTTCCTTGCGAAAGGCAAGCTCGTCTACGTCGAAGGACACCTCAAAACCCGGACGATCGAGCGCGAAGACAACACCCGTCTTTATAAGACGGAAGTCGTGGTCACCAACCTCATCTTCCTCTCCAAACGCGAAGATACCGGCGAAAACGCCGAAACCGAAGAAATCCTCGCGGACCTCGAGACCATTGATCTCGACGACCGCTTCTAATTCCCCGATAACCGGCACCCAACATGGCTAAGACCGTTTGCCCGATCGAAGAAGCAGGTATCAAGTCTATCGACTACAAGGATACCGAATTCCTCAAGAAGTTCGTTACTAAGTTCAACAAGATCGTTCCGCGTCAGTACTCGAACGTTTCCCTCAAGAACCAGAAAAAGGTAGCCCAGGCTATCAAGCGCGCCCGCTACATGGCGCTTCTTCCGTATGTTCTCGATCTCAAGAAGAAGATCGGAGAATAGTTCTCGAAAACTTTTGGAAAAAAGGGGTGGGTAACCACCCCTTTTCCTTTGCCTTCGCGGTTTTTTTTGACTTTGCGTTTTTGGGTGCGTATAATGCCCGCCGTAATATCTTTCTCATCTCCAACACGATGAACGCAGTTGCAAAAGCATCTTACGCTTCCGTAGCGCTTCTCGCGAGCGCAGAGTCCGCTTTCGCCGCAATCAACACCGGCACCGACAAGGTGGAAACCTCCCTCCAGGGCCGCAGCGACAACCTCGAAACCGGCGTACAGCGCATCATCGGGTTCGTTACCAACCTCCTCTACCTTATCGCCGTCTGCTACGCTCTCTACGGCGGCTTCCTCATCCTCACCTCCGGTGGCGACGAAGAAAAGGTGAAGAAGGGTAAGACCATCCTCATGCACGGCGCTCTCGGTCTCCTCGTCATCTTCCTCGCGAGCTCGATCGTCGGCTTCATCCTCCGTCTCCTCACTTCCGCTTAATCGTCGGAAATCGAAAAGCCCCTCCGGGGGCTTTTTTCGTGCTTCCCGGCTTGGAAAAAACGGCTTTTGTCCTAGAATGGAAGGGTTATTCCCCGGAAACAGAACATGCAAAAACACTACGCTCCCGCCGAGATCGAAAAGAAGTGGCAATCCCGTTGGCTGAATGAGAAAACCTTCGCCGCCGCCAATCCTCCGTTTAACGAACCGGCTCCCAAGAAGGCCTACGTTTTGGACATGTTCCCGTACCCGTCCGGCGTCGGTCTCCATGTCGGCCATCCGAAGGGATTCGTGGCTTCCGACATCTTCGCCCGTTATCTTAAGAATAAGGGGTTCAACGTTCTCCATCCGATGGGTTGGGACGCTTTCGGTTTGCCTGCGGAAAATTTCGCCATCAAGACCGGCACCCACCCGAAAGTTACCACGGCGGCGAACATCGCCAACTACAAGCGCCAACTCTCGATGCTCGGTTTCGCGTACGATTGGGACCGCGAAATCGACACCACCGATCCGGAGTATTACAAGTGGACCCAGTGGATTTTCCTCAAGCTCTTCGAACGCGGACTCGCTTTCGAACAGGATCTGCCCATCAACTACTGCCCGTCGTGTAAGACCGGCCTCGCCAACGAAGAAGTGAACGCCGACAATACCTGCGACCGCTGCGGAACCCTCGTGGAACGTCGCAAACTCCGTCAGTGGGTGTTGAAGATCACCGCGTATGCCGACCGTCTCCTTAAGGACGTCGACAAACTCTCTTGGCCGGAAGGCATCAAGGAAATGCAGCGCAATTGGATTGGAAAATCCGAAGGCGTCGAATTTTCGATGAAGAAGGTGGGCGACGAATCCAAATCCCTCGCGGTGTACACCACCCGCGTAGACACGGTCTACGGAATGACCTACGCCGTCATCGCGGCCGACCATAAGGACGTGGACGACTGGATCGCCGATTCCGAACGCGGCGCTTGCGAAACGTACGTCGCGGCCTCTAAATCGAAGTCCGACGTGGAACGCACCGAATCCAAAGAAAAGACGGGCGTATTCTCCGGTTCGAAGGTCATCAACCCGTTCAACGGCGAAGAAATCCCGGTCTACATCGGCGACTACGTCCTCGGTTCGTACGGAACCGGCGCGGTTATGGCCGTTCCGGCGCACGATGAAAGGGATTTCGCGTTCGCGAAGAAGATGGGGCTGCCGATTCGGGCAGTAGTTGTGCCGAAAAATCAGATCGCCGACGGTTCCGCGGAAGGCGAAGCGGATGCGTTGTGCGAAATATTGGAGGGCGAAAGGTGCTTTACTGAAGACGGGGACGTTCGGATTTCCGGACAAGCCGGATCAATTCTTTCGTCCGAAGCCCGTAAAATTTTCGCTGCCAAGGCCGAATCCGAGGGCTTCGGAAAAACCAAGGTCAACTACAAGCTCCGCGACTGGCTCTTTTCCCGTCAGCGCTACTGGGGCGAACCGATCCCGCTCGTCCATCTCGAAATCGAGAACGTCAAGAAACTCCCGCACATAGCCGACATTTCCCAAGCTACCGACGCGAACCTCGCGTACATTCTCAAGCGCGAGCCGCAGGAAGGGGAGTCGTGCGAAGGCGCCGTTTGCCACGGCAAGGTCCGCGAACTCGTCATAGGCGGAAAAATCTTCTCGAAGATCTACGACGGCATCTATTCCAAGATCGTCTGCGACTACCGCCTTCCGCTCGAACTCCCGGAGGTCGAACGCTACGAACCCGCAGGGGACGGCCAGTCTCCGCTCGCGACCGTCGATTCGTTCGTCAACGTGAAGCTCGCCGACAACCTCGTAGGAAAGCGCGAAACCAACACTATGCCGCAATGGGGAGGTTCTTGCTGGTACTACCTCCGCTACATGGATCCGAAGAACTCCGATGCCCTCGTTTCGAAAGAGGCGGCGGAATACTGGGGTTCGGTCGACCAGTACGTCGGTGGCGCGGAACACGCGGTACTCCACCTTCTCTATGCCCGTTTCTGGCACAAGTTCCTCTTCGACATCGGCGTCGTTCCCAATGACGAACCCTTCACCAAACTCGCGAGCCCGGGTCTCATCCTCGGTTCCGACGGCAATAAGATGAGCAAATCCAAAGGGAACGTCGTCAATCCGGACGACGTCTGCAAACAGTACGGCACGGATACTTTCCGCGTCTACGAAATGAGCATGTCCGACTTCCGCGACCCGGCTCCGTGGAACACCGACGCCATCGTTGGTTCGGAACGCTTCCTCGAAAAGGCCTACGCTGCGTTCGGCGATTCGGCCAAGTCCGCCGCCGACGACATGAAGGCGATGAAACTTCTCCACAAGACCGTCAAGAAGGTAGGGGAGGACATCGGCAACTTCAAATTCAACACCGCGATCACCGCGATCAACATCCTCTTGAACGAAGGCGTCCCGTCCGATGCCGAGTTCCGTTCCGAATGGAAGGAAAAGGTCGCCGTCCTCTTGCATCCGTTCGCTCCGCACCTCGCGGAAGAACTCTGGGAATCGCTTGGAAATTCGACCTCCGTCTACCTTGCTTCCTGGCCGGAGTACGATACCTTCATGCTCGCCGACGACGAAGTCACCATCGCCGTGCAGGTCAATGGCAAACTCCGCGGCACTCTCACCATGCTCAACGGCGTCGCACAGGAAGAAGCCGCTTCGGCCGCCCGTGAAAATCCGGAAATCTCCAAGTGGATCGACGGCAAGACGCTCGTTCGCGAAATATTTGTCCCGAACAAGCTTTTGAATATCGTAGTCAAAGATTAACTCCTCACCGTCAGGCTATGACCCTCCCGTTCGAAGATGAAGAAGAAGACCAGGATCCCGCGCTCGATGGCGATGAGCTTGGTGCGGTTTCTCTCGAAGAACTCGAAGAACTCGAAGAAGACGAAGTCATCGGCCACCGCGTAGTGACCATGAACGATGACGGCGAAGACCCGTTCGCGAGCGGGGCGTACTTCGACGAGTAAGCTATCGGGAATCCCACGAAAAAGACGTCTGACACAGAAAACCATTCGGAACCGAGGTTTTCGTCAGACGTCTTTTTTCGTAGAGTCCCCCTGCGCAGTGATTATCCTCCGTCTTCTCGAGGGGCGGTTTTTACGAGTCGGAGCATGGGTTTCATGCGGATGACGGTATCTTTTTCCGGAGTGGCCGGAGGCTCGTTCTCCGCAGTCAGAATGTCTTCGACGAGCATGTTCCATCCGGGAAGTTTTTCTATCGTCCGTTCCACGCGTTTGAACCGCATCATGCAGTGGATGCGCGCGGTTTTGGCGAATCCGTCGATATCGTCGTCCGACCATTCGGGGTATTTTTCCCTTCATGCCGCAATCGCTTCGCGAAACAATCCTTCCGCAACGTCGAGAACGGCATAATCCTCGGGGCTGGGTACGAAGGGGGAGCCATTCGGGTACCTTTCGTCGAAAAGCGCCGTAACGTTGCGGATGAAATTCGCACAAAGAGATCTTACGTAGGTGATTTCTTCGAATTCGTCGGGTGGTAGGGTTGGGGTTCTCATCGATTGGGCGTTATTTTTTTGTCCCGCTTCCCGTTTTTGAGGGCAGGATCTTTCCGGTAAGGGCCGATTGCTCTACGCCGGACGCGTCGGTCCTGGCCTTTTCTTTGATTTCCTTCAGATCGAACTGGCGCATCTTCAGTTGGTTGTCGACCACTCATCGCAGAACTTCCGAGTCTTTGAAGAACGTATACGTCATCCAGGAGAGGAAGACGAGTCCGAACACCGTACCGAATGCGAAAAGCACCCCGAGTCCTATCTGGTAGGCGAATATCTTCCATTTTGAAGAGTGGAGTTCGACGAATTCGTGTTCTTTGATGAGATTGAGCGTTTGGTCGAGCACTTTGAGGCTCGATCCGAGTTCGCGAAGTTCCTGAACGAGTTCGCGCTGGACGATGGACGCCTGGAGGAGTTCTTTTTCTACGAACGCTTCCCGAACGGTTTTTCCTACTTCTTCGACCGCTCCGTTTTCTCGATTTTTCTTAGTCATGCTGGTTCGGGTTATTTGATCCATCCGTTTACGAAGTCCTCAATGACTCGCGAGAGCTTTTTAGGATCGTGGCGGATGTAGTCGCGTTCGCTGGCGAAATCCCTCTCCACTACGCGGCAACCCTTCTTCAGGAGAGTCTGGACGTCCCCGATTTTTACCGGGTATTTGTTCTCCTCCGCTTCGTACTTCCGTGCGAGTTCTTCACGGATTTCGCCGGAATGCACGAGCACGTAATCGACCCGGCCTTCGCCGACGTAGCGTTCGATGACGGAAACGAAGTCTTCTACCGAATAGCCGTCGGTTTCGCCGTGCTTCGTCATAATGTTGCAGACGTATACGATTTTCGCATCGGTCTGTTCGAAAGCCTCGCGCATGCCGGGGGAGAGGAGGTTCGGCACGACGCTCGTATAGAGATCGCCGGGACCGACGATTACGTAGTCGGAATTGAGGATGGCTTCACGGGCCCTCGGGTTGAGCTTTCCGTCGCCGATGAGGAAGGCGTCCTTGATGGCGAGGTTCGCGTCGTGCTTGGGCACGTCGATGTTCGTTTCTCCGATGATGGTTTCGCCGTTTTCGAGCGTCACGCCCAAGTGTACGTCGCCCAGGGTTACGGGGATGACCTTTCCCCGGACGTGGAACATTTCGCAGAGCTCCTCGATGCCGGCCTCGAAATCGCCGGTAATGTCGGCAAGCGCGGTGAGCAGGAGATTGCCGATAGTATGTCCGCTCATGCGGTTCCCGCTCTTGAACCGGTATTCGAAGAGTTTGCGGACGGTGTCGGCGTCTTCGGAGAGCGCGAGGATTGCCCGGCGGATGTCGCCAGGCGGAAGGATGCCGAATTCGTCGCGCAATTCGCCCGTAGAACCGCCCGAATCGGCAACCGAAACGATGGCCGCGAGATTCAGCCTTTTGTTCTTTTTCAAACCGGAAAGGACGTTGAAGGTTCCGGTACCTCCTCAGATGGTCGTGACGTTGCTGGACATGGTGCGTGGTTTGGCCGATTATAACGACTTATCGGCCGGAAGCAACGGGCTACCAAGTATATCCCCCCGACGAACAGTTCGCGCTGGTTCATCCGTTCGAACCGGCGCAAGTCCAATAATAGTAAAGTTTGCACTGGCAACGCGTTCCGGTGTCGTACGTTCCGTCTCCCCAACATACCGAATAATAGCTGCACCAGCTCGAAGTCGTGTACGTCGAACTGTTCGGATATCCGGCTCCGCAAGCGGCACTGCCAACGCACGCTCACCAATTGCAATTGAACGTGTCGTTGCAGTTGTAGCGGGAAACTTGACTGACGGGGGCTCAGCTCGTGCAGACGTTGACGCTCGTCGAACAGGCACCGTTCACGGCGCACGCTTGGGTATTGCACGACTGGCTCGTGGCCGCAACCGTTCAGCAAACAGAATCGCTTCATTGCGTACACGATTGGCTCGTGGCAGGTTTTGCCGCCAGACAGTTCGTTCAGGAAAGGACGGTGCCGTCGTATCTGAGACACTGCACCGTTCTCGATTGCGTTCCGTCTCCGTTTCTCGTGCAGGCGGAAGTTCTGGTCTGAGTGCCTCATCCGCAAGCTACGGAACATGCCCCCCATGCGCCATACGACCATGTTCCGGTTTCTCCGGAGCATGCCCCCCACGAACCGGACGACCAAGAATTCGCGACGCAGGACGATCCGTTCCACGAATATCCCGTATCGCACGAATTCGAAACGTTGCTTTCCGTTCCGCTCACCGCAACAGCGCCGTCATTACAGGCGAAAGCCTGTTGGTACGTCCGACTGCCGTTCGAAATCGGAATGGCGGAAGTGGCTATGGACGAACCTCCGTGGTTCATCGCCGACACCGAATATGGATGGGAGTTCGCCGTTTGCGAAGACGCTCCGCAGTTCGCGTAGCACGAAGTTCACGAGAGCGAGTATCACGATGAACACGAATATGACGCGGCGCCGTAAGAGAACGCCCCGTCCGTACAGGTAGCGGGAAGCGTCGAACTTCCGTTCGCTATGGGCATGGTCGCGATACCGGTCTGTCCGTTCGAAAGTCCGGGAACGGAATATCCTCCGTAAGTGGTGCCGACGCAAGCTACGGGGCCTCATACCGCAGCCCCTTCCACGATTGCGCCCGTCAAACTCGGGACAGTAGGATCCTTTATGAGGCCGGAAACCGAACCGCTCGAATTTACCGGATAATTACCGACGACGAACGCCACTCAGGATTCCGGAATTCCCGCAACTTGTACGTAGGAGACGGTTCTCGGTTTCACGCCCTTGCCGATGATTTCCGCGGCTCCGACGATGGGCATTTTGGAGTTTGCCGCCGCATTGGCGGAATCTTCGCCGAACCATTCGGGGAATCCTGCCGGGAAAGCCGCGGAGACTTTGAATTTATCGGGGTTGAGTTTCAATTTCACGAAATCAGGATTGCCGGCGGAATAGTTCGTTCACGGAACGTTCCAATCCCCTCAGACGAGAGGGGCGTTCGCGTTTTCGAACATTACGACCGCTCCGGACAATCCGTAATTCGGATCGTGGATGACGTAATACCGGGGACTGTTTCCCGTGACGGCGCTCTCCGAAGTTATGGCCGAATAAACGGAACGGACATTGGTTTTCGCCTTGGATTCAGCTGCGTCCTTAGAATATCAGGAGAGCGCGACGAAACCTATGGCGGCAAGAACGGCGAGCACGGCGACCACGACGATGAGTTCCGCGAGCGTGAATCACGGCTTCGTTCTCCTTTTTCCGGTTTCGGTTTTCGTTTTCATATTCATATTGTTCTTTTCTTAGTCCGTCCAAATATATTGATAAAACCGTACGCTTGCAAGGCGCGATTATTTGCTCTTCCGTTAAAATGGTCTAACATGGGGAAGTTATCCGTAACTTTACCAAAATGGAGGGTTTCATCACGATAGTCATAGTTCTCGCCATCTTCATCCCGCTCTTCCTCAAGAAGGTCAGCCAGGGAGAAGTGGGGCTCATCGAGAATCTCGGTAAGTTTTCCAAGGAAACCGGACCGGGCCTGACGTTCCTTATTCCAGGCGTCCAGACCATGCGTAAGGTCGACATCCGCGAACAGGTCATCACCGTCCCGGAACAGCAGATCATCACGAAGGACAACGTCGGAATGGCGGTAGACGGAATCATCTACGTCCAGATTACCGACGCGCAGAAAGCGCAGTACGAAATCTCGAACGTCTTCCTCGCGGTCGTGAACCTCGCGCAGACCAACCTCCGCAACGTCCTCGGTACCATGTCGCTCGACGACACCCTTTCCAACCGCGATTCCATCAACGTCCGCCTTCTCGAAGCGCTCGACCGCGAAACCGTGAAATGGGGAATCAAGGTCCTCCGCGTGGAAATCAAGAAGCTCGAACCGCCGCGCGACATCCAGGACTCCATGTCCAAACAGATGAAGGCGGAGCGCGAAAAGCGTGCGCAGATCCTCGAAGCTGAAGGTTACCGCCAGGCTCTCGTAACCAAATCCGAGGGTGACAAGCAGTCCAAGATTCTTCAGGCCGAAGGGGAAAAGCAGTCGCAAATCCTCCGCGCGGAAGGCGAAGCGCAGGCGAAGATCGCCATCGCCGAAGCCCAGGCCAAGGCCCTTGAACTCGAATCGAACGCCGCACAGGAATTCTTCAAGGGGCAGGCCGTCGCCAAGGAACAGCTCAAGGTCGTCGAAAACGCCCTCGCGAACAACTCGAAGTACATCCTCGACTCCGACATCCTCACGAGCATCTCGAAAACGTTCGGAATCAAGTAGTCGGATACGGGAGCGCCATGGACGGGCGGTCCTAAGCTCCTAGAGTCCTAAAGTCGCTACGGACGCGCCCGTCCATGGCGCTCCGCGTAATCACATCCCCAATGTCCGAACTTTTTTACGGCTGGCTCGCCTTCGCCGTTCTCGCGCTCATTCTCGAAATGTTCACCGGAACGCTTTACGGCCTTTCGTTCTCCCTCTCGGCGTTCCTTCTCGCCGCATACGTCGCCATTACCAAGGAAACCGATCTCAGCGTCGGCCAGGCGGTGATTTTCGCCGTATCCGGCGCCGTTTTCTGTTTCGTGTTCCCGATCTGGTTCAACAATACCAAGACCGAGTTCAAGCAGGGGCTCGACGCGTCGGTAGGGAAAACCTATTCGCTCAAGAAGGTCGGCGACGACTACAAGATCAGTATCGACGGCGTCGACTACCTCGTCGACGAAAGTTGCGTCACCGAAGAATTCGCGCCCAAGGCGAAGGTGAAACTCGTTTCGCACCGCTCCGGCACCCTTACCGTAACTCTCCAGAAGTAATCCAGATACCGTGGTTTCCGAAATTTTTTCCCAATTCGGCGTGGAAGCGTCGCCTGAACAGGCGGCGCTTTTCGAACGTTACGCCGACCTTTTTCTCGAATACAACGCCCATACCAACCTTTCCGCCATTCGCGACAGGGAGGGGGTGGTTTCGAAACACTTCGCCGACAGCGCGGTGCTTCTGAACTTCGAAGACGTTTCCGGAAAGGTGCTCGACATCGGAACCGGGGGCGGTTTTCCGGGAATTCCCCTGAAAATCATGCGCCCGAACCTCGAAGTTGCCCTCATGGATTCGGTTTCCAAAAAGACCAAGGCCTGTGACCACTTCATCGCCTATCTCGGCCTCGACGACATATGGACCGTATGGTCCCGCGCCGAAGAAGCGGCCAAACGTCCGGACATGCGGAACCAGTTCGATTGGGTGGTTTCCCGAGCTACCGCGTACATGCCCCAGATTCTCGAATGGGCGGCGCCCTTCGTGGTAAAATGAGGCAAAATCGTCCTCTATAAGCTCCCTTCGGAAGAAGAACTCCGCGACGGCCTTCCCGCTGCGAAAAAACTTGGTTTCGAACTTTCTCAAGAGCATACGTATTCGTTTGCCGGCCAAGACCGCAAGATATTCGTATTCGTTAGGAAAAAATAATACGAAACGGATTATCGTTTCGTCAAGACGGAGAGTTGCCCACGTGTGCCAAGAGTGGTACTATGGTTGGGCAATTTCTGTTTCCCATGCTGAAAGCAGCCGAACCGATGAATCAAAAATACAAAAAAATCCTCGCACTCGTTCTTTCCGCCGTCGCCGTCTTCACGGAAACGGTGGTTCCGGCGTCCGCGCTCGAAGCCGATTCCATGAGCTTCGTAGGCATCCATAAGAGCCGTACCGCGAAAATCCTCGACAACTTCAAGGACAAGCAGGAAGAACTCCTCTTCGACAATACCCCGTACATGATGGGCGAGGAATCCGGGCTCTTCGACGCCCAGGCCCGTATCAAGGTTTTGGAGAAGGTTTCCGCGCGTCTCGAAAACACCAAGACCCAGTACCAGGAACGCAAGCAGGACCTCCAAGTTCAGAAAGTTACCCTCCGAAATACTCTCAAGCGTCTTGACGATTCCATCGAACAGTCGATGGAAATGATCAAGGATACCGAAGTGAAGATCGTGAAGGGGAACCGCAACATCGCCGACCTCCAGGCGAAGACCGAAGACCTCAAAGCGAAGATCGAAGCCAACCGCAAGACCATTCTCGAATACCTCTCGTACGTGTACTCGAAGGGCGATTTGGTCTACGCTGACGACCAGGACGTCGACATCCTCAAATCGATGATTCTCAACGACGGGGATTTCTCGGACATCCTCACCGACATCCACTACAAGTCGCTCCTCGAATCCGCCGGACAGAATTTCATCGAAATCCGTCGCGGACTCATTAAAGAATACTATCTCGCTACCGAAGACCTCAAGAAGGAGAAGGTCGAAAATCTCCGCTACAAGGCGGCGCTCCGCGACCGTCGCGCCGAACTCGAATCCCAGCACGCGTACAAGGAAAAACTCCTCCGCATCACCCAAGGGCAGGAAGCGCTTTTCAACCGCTACCTGATGGAGAAATCCGCTCGTCAGAAAGAAATCGAAAGCCACATCGAAGAAATCCAGGACGGTGCCGAGACCCTTTTCTCGGATTTCGCCAAGCGCTACGGTTGCGTAACGAAAGACGGGGAAGCGAAGTCCTCGAAAGAAGTTTCGGGAACCGGTTCCGAAGACGTAAAGCTTCTCGATTCGAAAAAGTGCCAGGAAGTCCGCCAGTTTTTCGAAGCGGAAAAGAGTCTCAAGGATTCGACGTTCTTGGACGAAACTGGCGAATCCAACCCGTTCCAGTGGCCGGTCGAACCGCGCTACGTCTCGGCGTACTACCACGATCAGGAATACTACGATTCCGTAGGAAGCGACCACGAAGCCATCGACATCCCCGCTCCGCAGGGCACCGACGTCGTGGCTCCGGCCGACGGGTACGTCTATTTCGTCAATCCTCCGGTAGAAGGCGGATACGGGTACGTCGCCCTCAAACATACCAACGGGTTCCTTACGGTGTACGGACACGTGAGCGAAGTCAAGGCCGAGCGTTTCCAGTTCGTGAAAGCCGGCGAAGTCTTCGCCAAATCCGGCGGCGCTCCGGGTACCCCGGGCGCGGGTGCCATGACCAGCGGTCCGCACCTCCACTTCGAAGTGCACCGCAGCCGAGAAACCATGGATCCGCTCCGTTTCCTCGACGTCACGCACCTCCGTTACGAAACTCTCGATTCCAAATATTCGTACAAGTACGTTCAGGACCTCAAGGCCCGCTACGGACACCGCGCGAACCTCTCGAACTTCGAGACCTTCCGCATCGTCGGAAATGACGAAACCGAACGTCAGAAGTACCTTCTCGACAACTACGCGGTAGGGGATTTCAAAAAATGGGACGTATGGACGGAAGAAGGCGTAGAAGGAAAAATCGACCCGAGCTTCCTCATGTGCGTCGGCCTTGCCGAAACCGGACTTGGTAAGAATCTCAAAACTCCGTACAATGTCGGCAACGTCGGCAATACCGACTCCGGAGGAACTTACGACTTTCCCGGAGCCCGCGACGGAATCTACTGGATGGTCAAAACCCTCAATAACAAGTATCTCGGCAAACATCAGGGCGTCGACGAACTCTCCCGTTGGGGAAACAAGGGCGGGGCGATCTACGCTTCTTCCTCGAGCCATTGGCATACCAACGTCATCCGCTGTCTTTCCGCGCTCAAGGGCCGGTTCATCGAAGACGACTACAGGTTCCGCCTCTCTCCTGAAGAAGCTGACGAGGCTGCCATAGCGACCGTCGTAAGTACCGATAAGAAGACCGTCACCAAATAGTCGCATGTCCCACGAAACCCGCAACACGCTCGCGAAATTCCTCGTCGTCGCCTGGATCGGCGCGCTCGTTTGGATGGCTTGGCAGATTGCCAAGACTTCGGTCAGCTTCGATCCCAATGCCTATTTCGGACTCCCGGGCGATCAGCGCCTTCCGGCCGACGTCATCAAAGAAATCAAGGTGCTCATCCTCATGCTCTCCGTGAGCATCATCGGCGGCGTTTCGTTCATCATCAAGGACTTCTACCGTGCCGTGAAGTACGCCAACATCTACGATCGCGCATATTCCGACTTCAAGGCTGGGGACATTACCCGCGACGGCTTCCAGCGCCTCGCGACCGTCGAAATCTATTCCGGACGCTTCAATTACACCTGGGTGTACTGGTTCATGATCCAACCGCTCCTTTCGAGCGCGCTCGGCATCATCGCGTTCTTCATCGCGCGCAGCGGACTCGGCGTCCTCCAAGGCGCGAGCGCCGACGCGGAAATCACCATTCGCAGTCTCTATCTCTACGCCGTCTTCACCTTCTTGGCGGGCTTTTCGAGCCACAAGTTCATCGCCTGGCTCGATCGACTTGCCGACAAGATCTTCTCGTCTACCCTGCCGGAAGAGAAGGCGGAGAAGAAAATGCAGGTAGAGAACGCCGCCGCGACCGACCGTACGCAGCTCCGTAGCGAAATCGCCCCGGTTCCCGAACTCGCGGGCGTCGCTTCGTCCGACGGAGGGGAGGACCTCGCCGGTCTCGATCCTCGGGACGTCTCGAACGTCATGGGCGCTTCCGACGAAGTAACGGAAGGAAAGGGGAAGAAAAAGGAGGTTTCGCAACCGAAACCGATGAAGCAGATACGGTAAGCGTATTCCTCATCTTGCGATATGTACCCACTCAAAACCAAAGTTAAGTACGATCCCGACAATCTCGCGTCGATGTGGACCACCTACACCACGGTCTACCTCGGCAACTACGTTTCCGGCGACTTCGACGAAGGCGTCGGCAGCCATTGCGGCGTCGATATCGTCCCGATGGTGAAGAACGATACCGTGTTCGCGGCATTGGACGGCGTCGTCGAAAAGGCCGAATTCAAGGCCGCGGACGGCAATTACGTCATCATCCGTCACGACGGAGTCCGCGATCCGGATGACTTCTCCAAAACGACCACGCTCTACAGCGTTTACCTCCATCTCGATTCCCTTGCGGTCTCCGCGGGAAATTCGGTTAAGGAAGGCGACGTGCTTGGCAAAAGCGGAAATACCGGAAATTCCACCGGCGAACACCTCCACTTCCAAATCGACCGCGCCAACGCGCCGTTCCATCCCTACTGGCCGTTCAACATGGGAGATGCCAATGCCGCCGGACTCGGTTTCATGGAAGCCGTAAACCGCGGACTCGGAATCGACAACGCCCGCAAGTTCACCGTGAATCCGCTCGTCTATCTCGACAAGGTTGCCGGCGCCCCCAAAGTCGCCCCGGTCGTGAAGCCGGTGGAAAAACCGGTAGAAAAACCCGTGACGCCGGTCACCCCCGTAAAACCTCCGGTCACTCCGGCCGCCCCGTTCGCCGACGTTCCCGCATCGCATCCGTACGCAGCGGCGATCTCGTTCATCAAGGCCCGTGGCATCGCTACCGGCTCCAACGGAGTTTTCCGTCCCGACGCTCCGGTCACCCGCGCCGAAATCCTCAAGATGTCGTTCATCGCATCCGGCAAGACCCTTTCGTCTGACACTTCGAGCAAGTTCTCCGATGTCGCCGCAGGCTCGTGGGCCCTCCCGTACGTGAACACCGCCCGCGAACTCGGAGCGGTATCCGGATATCCGGACGGAACTTTCCGTCCCGACGCTCCGGTCACCCGCGCGGAAGCTCTCAAGATCGCGCTCGGAATCCTCTCGGTCACTCCGGACGGCGTTTCCTTCAGCGCGTTCTCGGACGTCGACAATTCCGCATGGTTCGCTCCGTACGCCGCATGGGCGAAAGCCGAAGGCGTGTATTCTGGCTCCGTCTTCAAATCGGACGCCAAGGCTTCCCGTGCGGAAGTCGCCGGCATCGTCGCGGCCGCGCTCCAGGCATAATCCTGCTACCGAAAACCCCCGGATGAGAATCCGGGGGTTTTGGTATGGCGCTGTCGAGCTCCCAAGACGGGAACCGCAGCGACTTTAGGACCCTAGGAGCAAGGTCCCGTCTTGGGAACGAGCGGTCCTTAGCGATTCTTCGGAATCACGATCCGGAACTCCGAACCTTTGCCTACGGCGCTTTCGATCTCCACCCTTCCGCCGCATCCTTCCGCGATGACCTTGACGATGGGCAATCCGAGCCCCGATCCTTCGTTCGAACGGGTGAGGGGATTTTCGAGTTGGACGAATTTTTCGAAAATGGTTTCGAAGTCTTCTTGGCGGATTCCGGTTCCGGTGTCGCGGACGTAGGCCGAACACGTTCCGTCGCCGTTGTCACGGATACCGCAGCGTACGTGGCCGCCGGTAACGGTGAACTTCACGGCGTTGGAAACGAGGTTGTGCACCGCGCGGCGGATCTTATCCCGGTCGGCATTGGCGAGGAATCCTTCCGCTCCGGTTTCATTACAGATCGAGATGCCCTTCTTTTCGGCTATGGGAGCGAAATTTCCCACCACTTCCGAAATGACGGCGGAAAGGTCGAAAGTCGCGTTCTTAAAAGTTTCGGCTCCGGATTCGATTCGCGAGAGTTCGAGCATGTCGTTGACCAGCTCGGTCATGTGCGCGGCCTGTTTTGAGATTTCTTCCGCGCATTTGTGGGCGGTTTGGGGGTCGCCGTTCGCGAACGCGTCCTCCATCATCGACGCGTATCCGCGGACGATGGTGAGCGGAGTCCGCAGTTCGTGGCTCGCGATACTGATAAATTCGCTCTTCTTCCGGTCGAGTTCGGCGCGGAATTCGAGCGTTTCGCGAAGTTTCTGGTTAGCGATTTCGAGGTCGGTGACGTCGGTGCGGAGGGAGACGTATTCCTGGATGTTCCCTTTGCCGTCGATCACGGGAACGACTACGGTCTTCACCCAGTAGTCCCCGCCGTTCTTTTTCTTATTTCGGATGAGACCCTTCCAAATCTTTTTCGCCTGGATGGTGTTCCAAAGGTCGGCGAAGGTATCCGCCGGCGTTTCCGGGTGACGGACGACGTTGTGCGGGGCGCCGTGGAGTTCTTTTTCGTCGAATCCCGATACGCTGCAGAACTGTTCGTTCGCGTAGGTTATCTTGCCTTCGGGATCGGTTACCGAGATGAGGTTGAGCGTATCGAGCACTCAGCGGAGCACGGCGAACATGTTTTCGTCCACGTCTTCGCTCACGCGGCCGTTGGCGCGCATCCAATCGGCGAAGGATATCTGCTGGTTTTCGGGGAGTTTCGGGAGTTTTTTTTCTGACATGGGCGGTACCGGTTGTTTTTAACAGTATGCCCTTCCTTGATTTTCCGCGCAATATTTCATCTGTTTTTTTTGCGGCCTTTTCGAACCGAAATCCACGCCGTACCCGGGCGGTCGCGTACGAATGACTGAAAAACCCTCCGGATACCGGAGGGTTTTTCGTGACGGGGGAGGGAATTAGCCCTGGAATCCCGGCGGAAGGTCGAGTCCCATGGAGCCCATGATGCCCTTCATTTTGTCGGCGGCGATTTCTTGGGACTTCTTGAGGCCCTTGTTCGCGGCTTCTTGGATGGCCTTTTCGAGTTTGGCCTTATCCCCCAGGATGGAATCGTCTTCGATGACTACGGCCACGCACTTCATCTGTCCGTCGAAAGTGAGGACGACTCCGTCGACCTCGGCTTCGATGTGGGTATTGGAGAGTTCGTTCTGGATCTTCTGGGCTTCCTGCTGGAGCTTGAGGAGTTCTTTTGCTTTGGAGTAATCCATTTTACGGGTTCGGTTACGGATTTTCGACCTTTTTTAGGCCGGGGCATTATAGGGGAGGGCGCATTTTTTGCAAACCTTCGGAGAACATGGTACGATACTTCTCGAATATCCGTAAAACAAAAACCCATGGGATTCTTCGACTCCGTCCTTCCGGGCGATAAAGCCGCCTCCGCAGGCGGACAGGCTTCTACCGCTTCGGCAGCCGTCGCCGAAGTCACCGCTCCGGCTCCGGCAGCGACCAACGATTCCGATTTCCTCATCATCGACGAATCGGTGACCGTCGCCAACGTTCCGGACACCGTCGCCGAACCGGTCGCTCAGGTCACTTTCTCGGAACCGGCTTCCGACCTCATCATTCTCGAGGACTCTCCGGTAACCGAAACCGCCGAAAACCCGGCCGAAGATTCGCTCGTCATTCTTGAATCTTCCGAACCGGCTGCCGAAACCGCTCCTGAAGAATCCGCTCCGGCGTCCGTTCTCGACTTCTCGGCAATGTCTTCGCTTTCCGTATCCCCGGCTATCGAAACCGAGACCGTAACCGCGGAAACTCCGGCATTCGAAGTTCCGGCTGAGGAGTCCGCTCCGATCACCGGTTTCCTTTCCGTAGTATCGGAAGAAGAAACCGCTCCGGCCGTGGAAACCCACGCCGTTCCGGCATCCGCTTCCCTCGATCCGGAAGACATCCTCCTTTCGTCCATTTCCCAGCTCGAATCGGTAGTTTCCGCTAAGGAATCCGCCCGCGACGCAGAAATGAAGAAGGCGGAAGACCTTAACGCCCAGATCGCCGAGCTCAAGAAGCAGGCGAAGGAAGCGCAGGAAACCGCCCGCGAAATCGATGCGGGCGCCGACCGCGCTCGCTCGCTCATTGCCAACCTCAAGTCCCAGATCAAGGCCGCGGCATAACCGCCCGGTTTCTTGACCGCGGAAACCGGGTCCCGTTCGCGGGGCCCTTTTCCGTCAAATGGGCTCGAAAAGGAAAAGAAAACCGATAGAATCTTCCCGTAACCGTTTACGACTTCCCGAACATGTCCGAAACCGGAGCACCGACCGCACAGAATTCGATGATCGAACAGATCCTCGCGCACGCAATCAACATCAAGGCGTCCGACGTCCACCTTT
This sequence comes from uncultured Candidatus Peribacteria bacterium, assembly GCA_964482035.1. Classification (GTDB taxonomy): domain Bacteria; phylum Patescibacteriota; class Gracilibacteria; order BD1-5; family UBA2023; genus JANJWP01. The sequence goes on from CAYZVC010000001.1 coordinate 250,317, forward strand.
CCGAAGGGGACTTCGTCGGATTCCGCGTCCATGGCGAACTCTCCAAGTTCGAGCAGGGCGGAAAACTCACTAAGGAGGCCTGCAACCGCCTCTGTAGCGAACTCTTCCTTTGAGATAAGGAAAAGATGGGCGAATTCGTCCACAAACACGATGCCGACTTCGCGTGCATCGCCGCCGACGGCACCCCGTTCCGCGTCAACGGCTTCTACAAGCTCGCCAAGATGGGCTTCGTCCTCCGCCGTATCGAACGTGACGCGAAGAAAATGGAAGATCTCGGTCTTCCCGAAGGGGTGAAGAAGATTCTCGGAGCCAAACAAGGGCTTTTCCTCATTACCGGTCCGACCGGTTCCGGTAAGTCGACCACGATGGTATCCATCATCGACCGTATCAACGAAACCCGCAACGAACACATCATCACGATCGAAGACCCGGTGGAATTCATCTTCACCGACAAGGCTTCCATCTTCTCGCAGCGCGAAGTCGGACGCGACACCAATTCGTTCGTCGCGGCCATCCGCGCGGCGATGCGCGAAGACCCGGACATCGTCGTCGTCGGCGAAATGCGCGACCAGGAAACCGTAGAAGCCGCCATCAACCTCGCGGAAACCGGCCACTTGGTATTCTCGACGCTCCATACTTCTGGATCCGTCCAGACCATCAACCGCCTCGTGCAGTTCTTCCATCCGGACATCCAGAACCAAGTCCGAGTACGCTTGGGCGATTCGCTCCTCTGAGTACTTTCCCAGCGCCTCATTCCGAAAGCCGAAGGCCACGGACGCGTCGCGATCCACGAAATCATGTACGTTACCCCGGCGATCAAGAACCTCATCAAGTCGGGCGACCTCGTGCAGATCAACAACAACATCGAACTCGGAAGCCAGGACGGCATGATTTCCATGAAGAATTCCGCCATGAAGCTCGCGGAAAAGGGGATCGTGAAGGAGGAGGACTTCATGGGCTACTTCACTAACGACGACTAAATGCAGATTTCCAAGCGCATAGCGGCCATCGCGGCGGGGTTTCTCGCCGCGGTCGCCGTCGCTCCGGCATATGCCGGGGTCGCCAACCTGAGCGGTCTCGCCGGAGACGTGAAATCCGTTTCCGCAAACGCCGCCAAGGGCGAAACCATCGAAGAGAAAACCAATTACGCCGGACTTTCCGTCATCCGTACCGTCAAAGTCGTCACGTCGGCGCTCGCCGTCGTGTACCTCGTCTACGCGGGCATCATGATGGTAGTGGCCAATGGGGCCGAAGAAGCGCTCACGAAGAACAAGCGCCAAATCATGTACGCGCTCGTCGCGTTCCTGTTCATCAACATTCCGGGGCAGATATTCTCGCTTTTCTGACCGAAATCGGCAATCGACATTTCGACGTGAAACACCAATCCGTCGTATCTGAACGTCCAAAAAAACGGTTCGAACATCTTCGTGAACTTCGCCAATTGGGACGGTACCGTCGAAGGCGGCGTGCTCATGTTCGTCCGTATCGCGGTCGTAGGGGCGGCCATCTTCCTCTTCGTAATGGCGGGTCTGAAACTCATCGCTTCCGGTGGCAAGGAAGAATCCATCAAGGAAGCCAAGGGGCGCATCCTTTACGGCGTGCTTGCCCTCATATTCCTCGGCGTTATCGAAGCGTGGGTCCAGGTCGCCTACTCCGGCGACATTCCGAAGGGGCAGGGCATCTTCTCGCAGCTTTCCAACCTCGCGCTCTTCTTCGCGGGACCGGTCGCGGTATTCTTCCTCATTCTCGGGGGGTATTACTACATCACCTCCGGCGGTGACGAAGAAAGGGCGAAAAAGGGCAAAAGCATCGTGGTCAACACGTTCATCGCCACTATTATCCTCCTCGCGAGCTATACCTTCCTTAAGGATCTCGCCGATTTCCGCATCAACTAATATGAAAAAAACTTTCGCGACGTTTGCCGTTGCCGCCGCCCTGGCGTTTTCTTCCATTCCGTCCGTTTTCGCCGCGGATGTTGGAATGCCGGTTTTGCCTACGGGTTCCTCCACTTCCTCATCGTCAAGCTCCTCTTCGTCTTCATCCTCTGGTGGCGCTGCGGAAAAGAATGCCGAAGAAGGGGGTGGTTCGTACGTCTACGTGACCGAAAACATTCCGGGTGCCGGTTGCACCCCGAAAGGTTCTTCGTCCGCCGTCGACAAACGTTTGTACAAATGCCCGGTTCAGAGCGGTTTTTCCACCGTTACCGGCGTCCTCGGCTCGCTCATCAAATACGCGACGTACCTCACGGGTCTCATCGGAGTGCTTATGATCGTCCTTTCGGGCATCCAATATTCGCTCAGCGGGGGAGGCGAAGACGCCAAGAAGGCGAAGGGCAGGATCATCCAGCTCGTAAGCGGTTTGGTACTGTTATTCCTTACCGGACTCATCCTCAATACCGTAGCTCCGTGGGTATATAAGTAAAAACTATAAAGAATAAACGTCAAATTCCGGGTTTCTTCTCTTAATAGAGGGGAAAAACGGAATTTTATTTTACCCTTGCAATTTTTTAGAATCTTCGATAATGCATACTTGCAAATTCAAAAACGTCTCGTATAAATAATTTGTACGGGAGAAGCTCGGAAAACAAATACCAATGCGGAAAACCCGCTCTCAGTACCACAGGTATTTCACGTAACCGGGCTTTTTATGACCGTTCACACCTTCGCGACGCTCCGTAAGCGCGTGGCAGCCACGCTTTCGGCGCTCATCATCGCGGAAACCCTGCTTCCCGCGATCGCGTTCGCTGCAGCTCCGACGTTCACCGCGACCCAGACGGTCGCGAACGCCGCCATGATCCAGCAAGTCGAATCGCTGGACGTACCGCGAGTTCTCGAAGCGGGCGATACCGTCGCGCTCACCGTTTCGGGAACCGTCGTTTCCCAGAATTTCCAGGTCAGCCACAACGCGACCATGAACGCTCTCGCGAGCCTCGCGAGCGCTTTGCCGAACGTCACCGCCACGTTCGATTCGGTGAACAACCGCATCGTGTTCGGCATTTCCACCGCGAATCCCACGCCGGTTTCCATCAAGGTCGACAAGACCCCCGTTTCCGCGACCAACGTCGTGGCGAACGTCGTGGCAGTCGCCCAGATCGCCCGCGTGGACGTTCCGCAGCAGCTCATTCCGGGCGATGTCGTTTCGCTCTCCGTAGCCGGAACCGGCGTTTCCGTATCGTTCTCCGGTTCGGATTCCGCTACGCTCGACGCGCTCACCGCCGCCATCGACGCGCTTCCGGAAGTTACCGCCGTCCTCTCGGGACGCTCGGTGACCGTTACCGCCGCCGTTGCCGGTTCCGCGTTCGGAATTTCCAATCTTACCGTCGTTTCGAGCGACGTGAACGCCGCTCCGATCGTCGCGAACGTCGTTCCGGTAGCGCAGGTCGACAAGCTTTCGTTGAACCGTCCGCTCTACTCCGGCGACGTCGTTTCGCTCTCGCTTTCGGGCGTGAACCTTTCCCAGTCGTTCACCGGAGATACCACTACGACCATGGAGCTTCTCGCTTCCCAGGCGGACCAGCTCTCCTTCGCTGACGCCTCCTTCGTGGCCGGCGACCTTACCGTCTCCTCCGCGTTCCCGGGCGTTCCGTTCCCCGTATCGGACCTCACCGTTTCCGGTTCTTCGGTCCCGAGCCTCACCGTTCAGGCCAATAACGTCGCCGTCGCCCAGCGCGACGCGGTCGTATTCCCGCGCCAGACGGTAGCGGGGGATACCGTTCTCCTCAGCGTGAATTCCAACGCGCTCACCGCGACGTTCTCCGGTTCCAACGACGAAACCATGAGCGGGCTCGTCGCGCAGGTTTCGGCCCTTCCGAACCTCACGGCTTCGTACAATCCGCTTTTGAACGTCCTCACGATCGATTCCACCGCTCCGGGTACCGCGTTCATCGTGAACTCTGCCCAGATCGTTTCGAACGTTTCCGCTACCTCCCTCCAGACGAACGTTCCGGCGGTAGCCCAGGTAGAATCCCTCACCTTCGGCCGCGACTTCGTTTCCGGCGACCAGGTGTCGTTGGTGGTCAACGGCAATACCGTATCTGAAACCTTCTCCGGCTCCCATGCCGCCATGGTCGAATCGATCCGCTCCCAGATCGACGCCATGCCTAACGTCGACTCCCTCGCGAGCGACGTCACCCGCGTGTTCACGGTTTCCTCGAGCCTTCCGTGAACCGGGTTCTCCCTTTCCAGCGCTTCCCTCCGCAACGTCGTCGCGCCCGTCGTGCTCCAGAACAACGTCCAGGCAGTCAAACAGACCAGCCGTTTCGTCATCGCTCCTTCCGTAGTGGCGGGCGACGTCCTTTCCGTCGAAATCGGATCGGGTACCGTCAGCCAGTCCTTCGATACCGACGAAGCCACCACCATCGCCGCGTTCGTTACCCAGCTCGACAACCTCTCGTTCGTCGACGCGTCCTACGATTCCGGAACCCGTACCGTCACCCTCGTTTCCCAGCTCGCTGGCGACACGTTCCACGTCGGCGACGTTTCCGTAGCTTCCGCCGCGTTCACCGGAACCACCCTTTCGGCAAGTTCCCCGGAAACGCGTGCTTCGGTCACCGTTAACGCGCTCTCCGTTCCCGCAGGCAAGATGGTTCTCGCCATCGGCGACTGTTCCGTTACCGTTTCCGGTTCGATTGCCATCGACGCTTCGTCTTCCGACTGTTCCGACGGAGCCGCTGAAATCGACTCCGCCGCGGTATCGTCCACCGACATGCTCGCCCAGCTTCTCCGCGGCATCTCCGGATACTCGTACGAAGCAGGAACCGTCCTTTCCGTAACCGGAACCGGTTCGCAGATCGTCCTCACCCGCGCCACTGCGCAGACCGGTACCGGCGACATCGCCGTAACCGCGATCAACGAAGACCTTTCGGGAAATTCCGATTTCTCATGGTCGAACAACGTCGCTGCGGAGGCTACCGCGCAGTCCGATTCCATCGTCCTTCCGCGCGACCTCGTCGCCGGAGACGCCCTTAGTCTCACGCTCGACGGCGCCACCTACGTTCAGAACGTCACCGCGACCCCCGCGGCCGACTTCGCGAACTTCGTGACGAACCTCGACGGGCTTTCCGCATTCGCCGTTACCGGAGACTACTCCACCCGCACGATTACCGTAACCTCGACCGTTCCGGGCACTTCGTTCGCGACCCTTCAGGGAGGACTCTCGCACAAGTCCGCTTCGACCACCGTCACTTCCGCCGTCGCCGCCGTCGCCCAGAAGGACGCGTTCACCTTGTCTCACCTTCCGGTAGCGGGGGAGACCGTTTCCGCCACCGTTGACGGATCCGGCTACTCGCAGGCGTTCGTCACTGACGGAACCACTACGCTCCAGAACCTCGCTTCTGCCATTACCGCAGGAGGAACCGTTACCGCGACTCTCACCGGAACCACTACCGTAGAGCTTACCGCGACCGTAGCCGGCGTCCCGTTCACCGTGGGCGGAATCGAAGTATCCGGAACTACCGCTCCGGTCCACGTGACCGCTAACGGAACCGCCGTCGCCCAGAAAGATTCCATCACCGTTCCGTTCGCTCCGGCTTCCGGGGATACGTTCTCCGTTACCGTCGGCTCCGGTACCGTAACCCAAGCGTTCACTACCGATTCCGATACCACGCTTTCGCTCCTCAATACCGCGATCGAAGGCCTCGGAACCGTTTCTTCCGCCATCGATACCGCGACCCGTACCTTCACCCTCGAATCCAAGACTCCGGGCACCGCGTTCACCGCGTCGCTCTCGGCATCCGGCGCTTCGATTTCGTCCTCGGGCGTTATCGCGAACGAACCGAACGTCATGCAGATCGACTCGCTCGCCATCACCCGCACCTTCGGTGCCGGCGACTCGCTCATCGTCACCGTCGACGGAACCGGAACCGTCATCCCGTTCGCGACCGACACCGCCACCACCGTGGCGAACCTCGCGGCATGGATCGAATCGCTTCCGTCCGTTTCCGCTTCCGTAAGCGGCTCGGAAGGAAACTTCGCCATCGCGATTTCCGCAGCGACTCCGGGCGTTCCGTTCGTCGGAGCCACGCTCACCGTCGACTCGACCGTATCCGCCGTAAACGTTCAGCCGAACGTTCCGGCCGTAGCGCAGGTCGATTCCGTTACCGTTCCCCGCGATCTCGTCGCCGGAGACGTCCTCTCGATTTCGCTCTCCGGTTCGACCATCGTTTCCGCCGTGTTCTCCGGTTCGGAAGCCTCCACCATCAACGAACTCGCGGCCGGCATCGACGCGCTTTCGGGCATTTCGGCTACCGCTACCGGCAAGGTCATCACCGTCACTGCCGAAGTCGCGGGCGTTCCTTTCGAACTTCTTCCGCTCTCGCTTACCGGCAACGTACCGTCCACCGTTACCCAGAACAACGTCGTTCCGGTAGCGCAGGTCGATTCCCTCGTCCTTCCGGATACCGTCGCCGGAGACGTTCTCTCCATGACTCTCGACGGCGCTTCCGTTACCGTAAACTACGCCGGTTCCGATTCCGCTACCGCCGCCGCCCTCGCTTCCGCGCTCTCGGCTTCCGGTACCGTAAACGCCGCCGCTTCCGGCTCGACCGTAACGGTTACCGCATCCGTACCGGGAACGCCGTTCGTCCTCGGAACCCTCGCGGTATCCAATACCGCGTCGGCTACCGTGAACACCGTTTACGTTCCGGCGGTCGCGCAGGTCGTCGACTTCGACGCCGCTTCCGTAACCGAGGGGTGGACTTATACCGCCACCCTCAATGGTAAGGATTACTCGGTCCTCACGAATTCCGGAGATACCGACGAATCCGTCGAATCCGCCATCGCTTCGATGATTTCTTCCGATACCGGATCGGTCGTCGTTTCCACTGGAGCGACGTCGTTCACCCTTACCGCTTCGGTACCGGGCGTAGCGTTCACCTTCGCCGCTTCCGCGCTCGACCTTACCGCCCCGATCGTTTCCACTCCGACTTCCGCTGCGGAAATTCTCAAATCGGGCGACACCTCGACTTCTACCGTTTCCTCCAACGAAGACGGCATCATCTACGCCGTAGCTTCCGGAACCGTCGTTACGACCCCGTCCGATATTACGTCCGCCATCGCCGCGCACGACGCGTTCGCCGTGACGAACTCCGTAAAGGACGCCGTCTATACCGTGACCGTACCGGTCGGCGTGAACGACGGAGCCTACGACTTCGTCGCCGTCGATCCTTCGGGCAACGTCTCCGGACGCATGCTCGGTTGGCTCACCGTCGACAATACCGCGCCCCTCCTCGTCATCGGCACTCCGTCCGGACAATCCGTCCACGCGGTCGCCATGACCGTTACCGGCACCACGGATGCTAACGCCGTAGTCACCGTCACCGGTTCCGCGAGCGTCACCGCCAATGCCGACGCTTCGGGCAACTTCTCCGCGAGCCTCCCGCTCACCCACGACAGCCTCAATTCGTTCACCTTCTCGGTGGCCGACGCCGCCGGCAACGTCACGACCCGTTCGTTCGACGTTACCGAAGACGGGGTAGGGCCGGCCATCGCGGTCAGCGCTTCCGGAACCGTTTACGAATCCGGATCGACCTTCGCCTTCATCGGCCAGACCGAACCGAACCTCGCCGTCGCCGTTACCGAACTCTCTTCGGGAACCGTCGCGAACCTCGTTTCCGACGCTTCGGGCAGCTTCGCCGTTCCGGCACTCCCGCTTTCGCTCGATTCCGTAAACCAGTTCACCGTTACCGCTACCGACGCCGCGGGCAATACCGGATCGGCATCGTTCACCGTCGTCCAGGACAGCCAGAATCCGGTCGTCGTGCTCGATCCGCTTCCGACCGTCGTCGACGCGAACCAGATCGTCGTATCCGGAACGACCGACTCCGACGTCGCCGTATCCGTAACCGACGGAACCGTCACTCTCACCGGGACGTCCGACGGAACCGGTACGTTCGCCATTACCATGCCGCTCGTTCAGAACGCTACGAATACGTTCACCGTTACCGCTACCGACCTCTCTTCCCGTACGGGCACCGCTTCGGTTTCCACCGTCGAAGACAGCGTGGCCAACGTTCTCGTAATCGGAACCCCGCCGGCTACCGTCAATGCCGTGGCTATCGCGCTCACCGGTTCGACTAAGCCGAATTCCGACCTCACCGTCACCGGTGGCGCCGCTACCCTCACCGGTACCGCCGACATCGCCGGAAACTGGGGATTCCTCGTCGCGCTGAACGCCAATAGCGCCAACGTTCTCGACGTGACTTCCGTGGATGCCCTCGGCAATACCGCAACCGGCTCCGTGACCATCGTCGAAGATTCCCTCGCCCCGGTCGTCACTCTCGCTACCGTCGACCATACGACCTACGCTACGACCGTCCCGGTATCGGGAACCACCGAAGCCTTCGCCGTGCTCACCGTCACCGGAGGATCCGGCTCGGTAACCACCGTCGCCGACGCGTCCGGTTCGTTCGTCGCCTCCGTCGACCTCGTTCCTGCTAGCGCGAACGTGCTCACCGTCACCGCTACCGACGCCGCTGGCAACGCCGGTCTCGCTACCGTCACCGTCACCCACGACCCGGTCGTCGTCTTCCTTAACCTCGACCAGTCCGGAAGTTACGTTACCAATGCCGCGAACTTCGTGCTCACCGGCACCGCAAAACCGAACGCTTCGTTCCAGGTTGACGGAGGCGCCGTGACTCTCACCGGCACCGTAGACGGATCCGGAGCGTTCGCCGCCACCGTACCGTTGAACGCCAACGCGATCAACGTCCTCGACGTCACCGTCACCGACGCGACTTCCGCTACCGCTACGGGTTCGGTCACCGTCACCCACGACGATATCGCTCCGACCCTCTCGTTCGGTTCCGTGCCGTCTCTCACCAACGCCGCGAACGTCACCGTGACCGGTTCGACCGACGCTTCCGCTTCGCTCACCGCTACCGACCTCTCGGGCGTTACGTACACCGGTACTTCGGATTCCTCGGGATCCTTCTCGATGACGCTTCCGCTCATCCTCAATTCGAACAACGCCTTCGCGTTCACTTCGACCGACGCCGCGGGCAACGTAGGTTCCGGATCGGTATTCGGCATCCTCCAGGACGCCAACGCTCCGGTGCAATCCGCGCTTTCGTTCACTTCCGCAACGCTTTCGACCACCGCGACCGCGACCTATTCGCTCACCACCGACGAAGCATCGCAGGTCACCGTCCTCGTAGGTACCGGATCCAACGTCGACGCCACCCTCGTTTGGACGGGTGCTACCCTCGGGCTCGCGCACACTGGAACCGTCGTCGGACTCGCCCAAGGTACCGCGTACTACGCGTACTCCACCGCGACCGACGGTGCCGGAAACCTTTCCCAGACTTCCGTAACGTCGTTCGTCACCGCGACCTCTTCCGGCAGCGGTAGCGGATCGGGTTCGACCGGAGGAGGTTCTTCTTCCGGCGGCGGATCGTCTTCGGGCGGCTCTTCCGGAGGTTCCTCGGGCGTTTCCACTGGCAACGGCGGAGGCGGCGGAGGTTCCGGATACGGCAGCTCCGTAGCGGACTCTTGCCCGAACGGCGACTATACTTCGAGCTACTACGACGGAAAGTGCGGAACCAAGCCCGCTACTTCGACCGCTACCGGTTCGACTTCGGGCGGAACTTCCTCTTCGACCTCCAGCGGTTCGACCTCTTCGACCAAGCCCTCGACCTCTACCGGATCGACCGCTTCGAATTCCCAGAACCAGAACCAGAACCACCAGAATTCCAACGGTTCCACGGATTCTTCCGTAACGATCCCGTCCGGGGAAACCCCGTCCGCGACCGATTCGGCCGTTTCCTACCCGCAGGGCGTCGGAAAGAAGAACGACGCTTCTAAAACGATGACCGACGTCGCCTACCTTCCGGGATTCCTCGCCGACAAGTATATCCGCGTCGAACATACCGCCGCAGTGCGCGTCGCTCCGAATTTCAACGCCAAGACGGTTTCCTACCTTCCGCGCAATTACCCGGTAACGGTTCTCGCCTACGGTAAGAACTGGAGCAAGATCTCCTTCGACAACGGCGTCGTAGGCTACGTGCGTTCGGTATTCCTCCGCGACGCGACCAACCGCGACCGTAACCGCAACGATCCGTACCTCTTCATTACGGCCCTTACCCAGGACCGTCTCGTAGACCGCCGCAAGATCAAGGTGACGCATTCCATTTTCCTCCGCGAAAAGCCGGATATCGACTCCAAGATCAAGACTTGGCTCTACGACGGCGACGCCGGCTTCGTTCTCGACGAAGTAGGGGAGTGGACCGAACTCCGCACTCCTGCCGGAACCGGGTTCGTTAAGACGAAATTCCTCACGAAGTAAGTTTTCGAAAAGGCCCGTGAGGGCCTTTTCGCCATTTCGGATATAATCGGAAACATGATCGACGAACGAACGAGAAGATGATTGCCCACCTGGATACCCGAGAGCCTCCTGCTCGCGGAAGAGGACCGTGCCCGAAAAGCGCGCGAAGCCGCCGCGGAAGTCACGAAAGGCCGGGTGGCCGACGCCGCGATGGGAGCCATTGCCGCGAACGCGGAGGTTCCAACCTATCCCGACGACGTCTCGAAGTTGCCGAAGATTCGCGAATCCATTCGGATTTCCCCGCAAGTGAGCTCTGACACCGTGCTTTCGAAAATGGGATTCCCAACGGCCGAATCCCGGGAGAGGGCCTTTTTCGCCAAGAACGTGATCGACGTTGGGGGATGATTTTCCGGGCTCGCCCACATCCTCTCCGGCTACTGAACGAAAGTCATCGTCGCGGATCCGATATTTTTCGAACCGAACGTCTCGGCATGCTTCGAGAAGGACCTCGAAACGATCCGGACCCTCGTAAAAGATCAGCAGAATCGAATCGCGAACGGGGAAGGAAACAATGCGAAAACGAGGAACGCCATGGAAAAAAATCTCAAGGACCTCGAAAGGGTCCATATGGAAATGTTCTTCTGGCGCGGATACGATCCGAAACGCTTCCCCGCGATTAAACGCCTCCCCGCTTTCGCGGAGAACCTCTCGGACGTACCGACCGCGAGCCAAAACTTCGTATTCGCTACGAACGTGGTAGGAAAACCCACTCTCGACGTCGAACGCTTCCATTCGGAACTCCTCAGAATACTTTCGCCGGACGGGAAGGTCTGCGTTCTCGACTACGACGACCCGTCCGCCGTCTCCAATTCTTCCGCTCTCGAATCTCTCCTCCGAAAGACCCGGCAAGTCGCCTCGTTCTCGGACGGATGGCACCGTATCATCATCTCTTAACCGGATTGCCGCATGAACGTCCTTCCCATCCGCCCCGGCGCGTACGCCATCGTATCCATGAACGACGGACGAATCGTCCTCGTTCGCAAGACCCGTGGCCCGCTCACCGGGAAATTCGATCTTCCCGGCGGAGGAATCGACCACGGCGAAGGCCACGTCGAAGCCGTAACCAGGGAGCTTCGCGAAGAGCTGGGATTGTTCGTCCACACGGCGAAACTGTTCGACGTTTTCCATGACGTGGTGGTCCACGAAAAGCCGGACGGGCGCTTCGAGCAGCACCTTCTCGGCATCGTGCACACCGTCGCGGGCGTCACTTCCGAAGAATTCGACGAGAGCGTTACCGAGTGAGGCGACGACGCGGGCGAAATCGTCCGTCTTCCCATCGGGGAAGCGTTGAAACTCGACCTCACGCCCATCGCGAGAAAAGCGCTCCTCAAATTCGCGCTCGCCTAAAAAAACCTCCGCTTGAAAGCGGAGGTTTTTTTTCATGTCCCCGATTAGCGGGATTCCATGCGTTCGGTGGAAGCTTCTTCGCCTACTGCCGATCCCTTGCAGGATTTCGCGGAGGTTTTGTAAGCCTTCCATGCGGCGAGACGCTCCTTGAGAGCGGTCTTGTTCGCTACGGCAACGGATTTCCAATATGCCTTGTGGGCGGCGATGACCGCCTTCTGGACTTCCTTCTTGGTCGAAAGGGCGTACGCGTTGGTTACGGCCGTTTTACGTACGAGGAGCGCCGCCTTAACGGCCGCGTTCTGCTTGTCGAACGCCGCGATGAGCGCGGTTTCGCGAGTCTCGATGAGCGGCTTTACGCAGAGGAATCCTTTTTGCCCCTTGCCTCCGGAAGTCGATCCGGTGTTCGTGGTTCCCGTATTGGTCGTTCCGGTGGCGGTGGAGCCGGTGGAAGTCGAACCCGTCGCGGTGGAGCCGGTAGACGTGGCGCCCGTGCTCGTGGATCCGGTCGAGGTCGTGCCGGTCGAAGCGGTTCCGGTGGAAACGGTTCCCGAAGAAGTCGCGGTGCCCGCTTCGTCGGCGTTCGCTCCCAAGGAAGCGGAGAGACCGACGGCTACGGCGAATGCCGAAGCCAAAATGAATTTTTTCGCATCCATATTTCGTATGGTGAGAAAATAAAAGTTTCGAGGGATTGTAGGTCGCATTTGTCGGGACGCAACGGTTTCGTAGTGAAGAATCGGTGAAAAACGTCTTTTCCTCGGGTGGATTTTTCGGCGTTTTCCCTTATGATTCGGCAGTTCCAAGGGCTTTCCACCCCGTTTCGTACCCAAGAACCATGATCTACCTCACCCAAGAAGAACGCAACCGCATCGCCGATCTCCTCTTGCCGGAAGTCACGATGACCCGCGGAGACCTCGAAGCAAAGTTCCCGCCCCGCAAAGAAACGGTGGTGACCCGTTTCGCGCCGAGCCCTACCGGATACCTCCACGTGGGCGGCATCTACATGTCGATGATTTGCGAACGCCTCGCGCACGCCGAGAACGGCGTGTTTTTCCTCCGTATCGAAGATACCGACGACAAGCGCGAGATCGCCGACGGCGTCGGCACCATCGTGCGCGGCATGAAGAAGTTCGACTTGGGGGTCGACGAAGGCCCGGTAGGACCTGATTTTTCCGACGTCGGCAACTACGGCCCCTACGCGCAGTCGCAGCGCGTGGCGTTCTACCACGTCTTCGTGAAAGAACTCATCAAGAAGGGCATGGCGTACCCGTGTTTCATGACCGAAGAAGAACTTGAAGCCGTGCGCACCGAACAGACCTCCATGAAGCTCGTCCCGGGCATGTACGGAGCGTTCGCCAAATGGCGCGACGCCGACGCTTCAGAAATTGAGAAGGCCATTTCCGAGAACCGCCCGCGCGTCATCCGTTTCCGCGCTCCGGTAGGGCTCCGCGCGCGCCGCAACGTCTTTGACGAACTCCGCGGCAACATGGAGATGGACGACAACTACCTCGACATCGTCCTTCTGAAGAAGAACGGCGTGCCCACGTACCACCTCGCGCACGTGGTGGACGACTACCTCATGCGTACTACCCACGTCATCCGCGCGGAAGAATGGATTCCGTCGATGCCGCTCCACTTCCAACTTTTCGAAGCGCTCGAACTCCCGCGTCCCAAGTACGTGCACTGTGCGGCGCTCCTCAAGATCGACGGCGGAAACAAGCGCAAGCTCTCCAAGCGCAAAGATCCGGAAGCCAACGTCGAATTCTTCTTCGAACAGGGCTACCTCAAGGATTCGCTCATCGACTACCTCGCCAACATCGCCGACTCCGGCTACGAAGCGTGGAAGGCCACGAATCCGGATAAGGAATTCGCCGACTACGAGCTCAAGATCGAACGTTTCCCCAAGGCGGGCGCGCTCTTCGACATGGGCAAACTCGATTCCATCAATAAGGAACGCCTTTCCGTCATCGGTAAGGAGGATTTCGCCGCGCTCTGCCTCGACTGGACGAAGTCGTACGATACGGATTTGGCCGCGCTCATGGAAAAGCATCCGGATCTCGCGTTCCGCGCGCTCAATATCGAACGCCTTTCCGAAAAGGACCCCAAGCGATTCTCCAAGATTTCCGACATCCGCGCCCAACTCGCGCTCTTTTTTCCGGAAACCTACGAAGAACTTCGTAAGGCCGCTCCGGCGTATCCGGAAAACGTTCCGGCGGACGTTCGTGCCAAGTTCCTCTCGGCCTACGCCGAAGCGTATGACCCGAACATGGACAAGGATTCGTGGTTCGCGCACTTGAAGGAATTCGGCAAGCCGTTCGGCTTCGCCGCTACCGGTGACGAGTTCAAAGCCGGCGGCTACATCGGCCGCGTAGGCGACCTCGCCATGATGCTCCGCATCGCGCTCTGCGCTTCGAAGTCTACGCCGGATCTCTATGAAACGCTTCTCGCCCTTGGGGTAGGGGAGGTGAAGAGGAGACTCGCTCTCTAATTACGAATTATGAAAACCCCGCCCGGCTCGTGAGAGTGGGCGGGGTTTTATCAGTGTCCGTCGTTACGCCACGCTGGATTTCATCGCTTCTATCCTCTGGGAATACTGCCTTACTTCTTCTTTGGTCCTTTCCGGAACGAAGGAAGATCATTCGGCCGTTTTCGCGAGCTTCGCGAGATCCTCGAGCTGGGTCATAATATCGGAGCGGGTTTGCGGAGACAACCCCGCTTTGTCTTTGGACAGGGTTTGGAATTTCGGTTCGCTCGCATCGAGGTAGTCCTTCACTCTTGCCGATGCCGTATCGGCCGTTTTCGATATGTTGAGCAAGCTCGCTTTGCTCTTTATTACGGTGAGGTCTTTTTTCAAAGATTCTCCGTTCGAAACGATTTCGCGTCACGCCCTTTCCGTTTCCGAGAGTTTTTCGGTTCCCGCTTCGACAGCTTCGGTTTGCTTGGCAGATCTGCTCGGTCCTTGCGAAGCGTCCGCTTTCTGAATTCCTCCGACGTCCATTTCTTGCGATTTTCCGTCTTTTACGAAACTGAGTTTCATCGTTCCGTCAGCGCTCCTATTGAAGCGGAGTTCCTGAGGGGATCATTGTTTGTTGTCCACCTTCAGCCTCACGCTCATCGGGCGAACTTCTCCTTCCGCGAGGAGCTGCTTCGAAGACATCGCGCTTACGAGGGAGATACCCGTCGTATTGGCATCGGGCGTGAGCTTCCTTCCGTTCGGCAAGACCATTTTTCCGTCTTCTACGGAGATTCCGATTTTTGATAGGGCGTCGACTGCGTCCTGGGGAAATTCGACTTGTCCGACTTTTTCCTGGAGGCCTTCCGCTTGGGCGGTCGACGCGGGAGTGTCCGTACTCTTCACGGCTTCGAATTGCGACGTCTTGGGATTGGCACGATAGAGAACGCCTTCGCTTTCGAAAACGACCTTCTTTTCCGTAGTGGTTTCCGTTCCGCCGGTGGGGGTGGCTTTCGTGCTTACGCGGTTTTCGAATTTGAAAGTTCCTTCCTTGGTCGTGCCGTCGGAGGTGATTTTTCCCGGACCTTCCTTTATGCTGAAGCCATCGAATTCCGCTTCTATGGTCTGTTTGCCAGAGGTAATTTTTCCAATTCAGGCGGGCGATCCGTTTTTAAAGGTTCCCTCAAAAGACAATCCGTCCTTGGATACTTTTCCCTGGCCTTCGAATACCGGAGTCCCCTTTACGACTTTGTATTGTCCTTCGTAGGTTCCGTTCGGCGTAACGACGGGTTTTCCCGGTTCGGTTGAGAACAGCCCGTCAGATTTTTCCTTTGAATCGGTCGGTTTCGGCTGGGTTTTTTGAGTCTCCCGAACCGGTTCGGCTTCCGGTTTCGCTTTCGTGGACTCAGGTTTGGGTTCCGGCTTGTCCTTCGGGACGGAATCGGACTCCTTCGGTTTTCCCGCCGCTTCGGCCTTGGTGGGTCATTTTCCCGCCGCTTCGGTTTTCGGAGCAGTTTGTGCCTGATCCGCCTTCGCGTCTTTCAGGTAACTTACCGCCACGAATTTCTTTTCTCCGTTCCCGCTTTCGATGCCGACGAATCGGCCGTCCTTAGTGGTTTCACCGGTAAGTACGAACTTTTCTCCGGGTTTTCCCGATGCCGATACCTTCCCTTCGGCATTTCGGACGTTGAGGCTGGTTTTGACTTGGGCTTCCATCTTTTTTCCTTTCAGGTTTTCGTCGACCGCGAATTCTTTCGACGAAAAAGAGGATTCCGGCGGGTTCGCTACGAAATCCTTGGCCCGTTCGGCCACCGGTTTTTTCGCGAGTTTGTCGGCAAGCGCCTGTTTGGTTTCGGGTTTTTCAAGTCGCTCGGCAACTGCCTGGCCTTCGGTTTTGGGAGCTTCCGCTTCGATTTGAGTTTGTTTTTCAGTCGACATGTTCGGTCTTTACAGGGTTTTTATGATTTCTTCGGCTTCCGCAACTTCGATAGGGCGTTCGCTTCTTTCTCTCGCGAGGGCTTCTTCCAGCCGGCTTCTGACGGTTTCGAGTTTTTTCATCGCCGCCGATGACGCCTCTTTGTCTTCTGATTCGAGCACTTCCAGAGTGCTCGCGTAGACTTCGTCGAAGTCGAGTTCTTCCGCCACGTCGCTTGAAACCAACTCGTACACGTCTTCCAAAACGGGCTGTCATTCTTTGGCGTTCTCCAAGAGCTCCATGACCGCAGCACGCTTTTCTTCAAAGGATTTCTTCGAGTATTCTTGCCACGATTTCGCGGGATCTATCGGTTTCGCCATCCTTCCTGATTCAGGTAATATTTCAGGTATTTTACCGTATGTTTTGGCCCGGAGCAAAAAAGGCGGCATAAGAAAACCCCGCCCGGCTCGATGTGAGCTTGGGGCGGGGGTTTTCTTTCGCACGTCCTTACTTCCTAAACCCCTTCGGCACGAAGTGCATCATGTCGAGGGCGGTGTACGTCTTCTTGGGAAGTCCGGCGATGACCGTGTCGTTTCCAAAGAATCCGTCGAGCTTCGAGAATTTGCCTTCGATGAGCTTTTCTTCGAGCATCATCCGCGCCTCGTTCCAGCCGAGGTACGCCGGTACGTATTTCTTGCCATCCAGTTCGTAGTACGGCTTCTTGGGATTGATGACGTAGGCGAGTTCGGCGGGAACGTTGCTTTCGTCGTATCCGTAGAAAACCTTGAGGTCTCCCGTGGGGGTTTCGCCAAACCAGAGATCCTTGCCGAACGAAATCTTTTCGAACGAATCCTTACCCATTACGTGGACTTCGTCCAAGAAGGTTCCGGTAGGTTCGAGAATGCCCGCGATGCGGACGTCGCCCGAGCCGAAGAATCCCTTTAGTTCGGATCCTACGCCCTTTATGAGCCCTTCCTTCACCATCATGGCCGCTTCCGCGGAACCTACGACGATGCCGCCGTTCGAGAAGTCCGCAGAGCCCGCCTTGAACCGGAGTCCGTTCGGAAGTGCGTCGTTGGTTACCATGATCTTGGGGAAACCGCGACCGTCGAACCCGACCTTGCTTTCGTTCGCCTTGAGGAACACGTGGATGTCGGTGACGAGCCCGGGATTCTTGGCGGCGTACGCGGTGCCTACCGTGAGTCCGCCGGCGGTCGAGAGGAGCGAGAACTGGTAGAACGCGAAGACGAAGAACGCGGTTATGAGTACGGGCGCGACCTTGGAGAAGAGGTTCAGCTTGCGCGGCTTGAAGTTTTTGAGGAGGAGTGAGTTCAATACGACCGATACCGACGAGAGCGCCATGGCCAATCCCGCGAATTCGGGCTTGAGAACGATGCCGATAACTGTCAGGGCACCTGCGGCCACCGGAATGCCCAAAACGTTGTAGAAGAGCGAAAAGAACAGGTTCTGCTTGATCTTTCCAACGGTCTCGCGGCTGAGTTCGATGGCGGTGATGACGTCGCGGAGGTCGTTTTTCAAAATGACCACGCCTCCCGATTCCATCGCTACGTCCGCGCCCGATCCCATGGCGATGCCCAAATCGGCTTCCGCGAGGGCAGGGGAGTCGTTGATTCCGTCACCCACCATGGCGACGGTGAATCCTGCCGCCTTGAGCTTTCGGATTTCTTCGGCCTTACGTTCGGGCAATACTTCGGCGAGTACGTTTTCGATTCCCACCTGCGCCGCGATGGCCTTGGCGGTTCGGGCGTTGTCGCCGGTAATCATGTAGGTTTTGATTCCCATCTTGGCGAGCGCCGCGACGGCTTCCTTGGAGGTCGCTTTGACCGTGTCGGCTACCGCTACCGTGCCGAGGGCGGACTTGTCGTCCGCGAGGAACATGACGGTCTTGCCTTCGGATTCGAGGTTTTCCACCAGGGCCTTCATGCCGAGCTCGATGCCGTGGTCGGCGAGGAGCTTCTTCGTGCCGAAGTAGTAGGTTTTTCCGTTTACGAACCCCTTTACTCCAGCGCCTACCACCGCTTCGAAGTTCGCTACCGAAAGGCTTTTCACGCCTTCGTCGTTTCCGTACCGGACGATGGCTTCGGCGAGCGGGTGTTCCGAACGTTTCTCAAGCGCGACGGCGAGTTCCAATATTTCTTTTTCGCTGACGTTGCCGAGTCCGACGATATCCGTTACTTTCGGCTTTCCTTCAGTAATCGTGCCGGTCTTGTCGAATACGACGACGTCGATCTTGCAAGCGGTCTGGAGCGGTTCCCCGCCCTTGATGAGGATGCCGTTCTGCGCGCCTTTGCCGGTACCCACCATGATGGCGGTCGGCGTAGCGAGCCCGAGGGCGCAAGGGCAGGCGATGACGATGACGGCCGAGAAGTAGAGCAGCGCGGTTTCGAACGACGAACCCACGATGAAGTACCATACGGCGAATGTGAGCGCGGCGAGCGCGATGACCGTGGGAACGAACACCGCGGAGACTTCGTCCGCGAGCGCCTGGATGGGCGCTTTGGAGCCCTGGGCCTCTTCGATGAGGCGAACGATGTTCGAAAGCGCGGTTTCCGATCCGATACCCGTGGCAGAGAATTCGAAGCTTCCGCGTCCGTTCATCGTCCCGGCAAAGACCTTGCCTCCGGCGGATTTTTCCACCGGGAGGCTTTCGCCGGTGAGCATCGATTCGTCCACGCTCGAACGGCCGGAGAGTACGAGCCCGTCGACCGGGACCGATTCACCCGGACGTACGAGGACGACGTCGCCCTTTTTCACGTCTTCTACCGGAACTTCCACGAATTCCGATCCGCGCTTCACGCGGGCGGTTTTGGCGGAAAGGTCCATGAGCTTGCTTACCGCTTCCGACGCCTTGCCTTTGGCTTTGGCTTCGAGGTATTTGCCGAGCGTCACGAAGACGACGAGAAACGCCGCGACTTCGAAGTAGATGTTTTCCACTTTCATGCCGTGGAGGCCGAGAAGGGAACCGGTTTCCTTAAAGTAGGTCGCGTAGGCGTACAAGCTGTACGCGTAGGCGGTCGAGGTGCCGATGGCGATGAGCGAGTACATGTTGAACGTGCGCATCTTGAGCGCGGCCCAAGCTCCTGCGAAGAATTCCGCGCCGATTACGAACATGACGGGCGCCGCGAGGACGAGCGAAATCAGCGCCGAATACGGCATGACGAGGGTTTCGTACGGCAATCGCGGAACGAGGTCGTAGACCATGAATGCGACCATCGGGAGCGAAAGGATGCCGCCCACCGAAAGCTTCCAAAGGAAACGCGCGGTTTCGCGCTGGCGTTTCTTTCCTTCGGCGAGCGGGTCGAGAACCCCGGCCTTCTGCAATTTTGCGGAATACCCAGCGTCGGCTACGGCCTTTTCGAGAACCGACGCGTCGGCGTTTTTATCCAGCTTCACGCGGGCTTTTTCAGAAGCGAAATTCACGTTCGCCTCGAGCACGCCCGGAACGTTCTTCAAGGATTTCTCGATGAGGTTCGCACAGCTCGAACAGTGCATTCCTTCGATTTCGAGAACGGCTACCTGGGTGGAAGCGGACCTCCCGCCCGAGTCGCCCTCTTCGTCTTCCTCGGACTCAAGCGCCGCTTCGTATCCGGCCTCGTCCTTGATGGCGCTCACGATTTCGTTCGCGCTTACCGCCGTTTCGTCGAAGCGCATTTCCGCGCTCCGTCCCGGGATGTCATACTTCCTTTCGACGATGGCCTTATTGGGCTTCAACGTCATTTCGATGAGCTTCACGCAGGATTCGCAGTGAATCGTCGGAAGAGCTATCTTTGCTACTTTCATAGGATTGCTGGTGAGGTTCGGGAATGTGGGGAGTCACTTACTCTACGACGAATTTTCCGGTGTACATGCCCATCGAACACGAGAACCGCACGGTTCCCGAAGCGGGCGACACGAATTCGATGACGTTTTCTCCGGCTTCGAGCTGCTTGCGTACGCCCACCGAAGGAATGGTGAACTGGCTCGCGCAGCTGAACGGCGCCTGGGCGTCGATGACGAGACGGATTTTCGTATTCGGGCGAATCTTGATGACGGACGGCGAATAGCCGCGGTTGCTTTCGGTCATCCGCACTTCTTGGGTTTCGAGTTTCGACGTATCGATCTGTGCGGACGGAACGGGTTTCGGAGCTCAAAGCGAGAGGAGCGAATAGCCGTTCGAGACGTTGAAAAGCGCGAGCGCGAGAACGATTACGCCCGTGAATTTGAAGAACCTCTTGGCCGATTCGCCTTTGAAAAACGAGGTGAGTCCGCCGACGCCCAAAAGTCCGGGTGCGGTACCGAGGGCGAAAAGCGCCATGGTCATCGCGCCCACCATGAAGCTGCCGGTACTGATGGCGTAGACCTGCATGGCGAGGGTGAATCCGCACGGCAAGAAGAACGTGAGCGCTCCGGTCGTCATGGCGCCCATGGGGCCGGACGCGTCGGAACCGAGGTTTTTTCCCAGGAATTTCGGGAGTGTCACCGACACGTCGCCCAAACGGGGGGAGAGTCCGGTGAGACCGAGACCGAGAAGGAGCATGAGAACGCCCACGGCGACCGTCACGAGTCCTACGAAGAGGTTAGAGAACCCTATGAACGAACCGAACGCGCCCAAGAGGCCGCCGAAAAACCCGAACCCGAGCACGCGCCCGAGGTTGAAGAGGACGTGCGGCTTGAACCGGGACCAGCCGCTTTGGTCGGCGTGTTCCGCGTTCCACTTGGCGCTGATGCCGAGCACGAGTCCGCCAACGAGGGCCATGCAGCTCGAGACTCCGGCGGTAAGGCCGATGAGAAACGCTACGGAGAGCGTGGGTGCCGAGAGGTTGCCGATTTCTCCAAAGGAGAATCCGAAATGCCCAGCGAGGTAATAGAACGCGAAGATCGCGAACGCCGAAACGAATACGAATTCGTATTCCGAAGCGTCGGGTTGGAACCAGGGGAGGTTCTTTTTATTCTCGAGGGAATATCCGTTTTCGGTGATGATCGATTCGACGTCTTTCCAATCCGGAACGTTTGCCCCGTATTCGATTTCCACCGCGCCCTTCGATTGGCTAGCGGAAACGTTCTTCACGCCTTCGAGTTTGGAGATGGATTTTTCAAGCAGGACTTCGCAAGCTTTGCAGTGCATTCCCGATACGGGGATGGTTTTTTTTCGCATGGTAAAAAGGTGAGGATATGGGGAACTCCTCTTTCGTTAGTCCAATTTTCGCACGTCGTCGCCGATGCGCGCGACGTATACGTCGCCACCGTCCGCCATCCTTCGTTCCCGTCACGGCGGGGGAGTCGCGAGATGCGCGGCGGATTCGAGGACATCCGACGTTGATTTTTCAATGAACGCTACGAACGTTTCCAGGGCCGTTTTCGGTTCCGGAAGCTCGAACGATCGGGAAGTGACGACGGTTTTTTCGGGTACGGCCTGTTTCGCGCAATCGGACTCTTCGTTTTGCGAGGGCGAATCGTTACAGAAAATCGAACGTCCGGATTCTTCCGCATGAGAATGGACCATCTCCATGCCGAACATGTCCCAAGCATGTACCGAAGACATGTGGGACGAGATGACGAACGCCGCGAGGGCGAGATAAGAGACGATTTTTTTCATTAGCGGGAAGAAACGCCGAATACGCGCACGAGCTCGTCTATGAATTCTTGTTTTTCTTCGGGTTTTCCGTCGGATAGGCGGTGCGCCGCGCACGAATCGAGATGTCCGGTGAGGACGATGGCGTTCGCGCTTCTGAGAAAGCCGAGCGCCGCGTTGACCTGCTGGGCGACGTCGACGCAATAGCGGTCTTCGTCGACCATCTTTTCTATGGTCTCCAAAAGACCCTTGGTCTTACGGATGTTCGTGATGAATTTTTTCTTGTACGGGTCTTTCATGCGGTGGTTTTAGTAACCTCCCCCCTAGGTTATGCGAATGAATGGGTAAGTCAAACGGAAGGGGTGCGGAATATTGACTTGCCGTCTTTCGTGCGTACAAAGGCTCCGCACGCAACAAGCAGCAAAGGAGTACGCGATGCGAAACAAATATTATCCGAGGGTGACATTGGAGACCCCGAGATCGAGACCGAAAAAGAAAACGTTGAAAGACATGCCGAAATCCTACGTTTTAGGACTGGTGGCTTTCGCCTTCATGCATTACGGAACCGCCGGGGCATGTTGGGCGTCGCCCGTAGCGTTCGCTTGGTTTTCGGATTTGCCATGGTGGCAAGGCGCAGCGGTCGGATACGTGGTTTCCGGATTGCTGATGACGACATACCTGTCGTATTTGCAATACCGGAAACGGCGTATGAACCTCCGTCCGCTTCTGCTCGGCGCAATCTGGCCATACTCTTCGAGCCTCTTCCACGAGCCGCACGCGCTCGAAAACGAGCTCGAACCGTTCTGACGGACGAAAATCGAATCCCCCCTCCGGAAACGGAAGGGGGATTTTCTTGATTTTTGACTTCCCTTTGTTTATGCGTACAAAGATCCCGTAAACAAATGCGAAGGGGGTTCCCTATGAAGAAGGAAGTTGAATTTCCAAAATGGTCCGAAGCGAAACCGGTCACCGCGGTTGACGTGCTCGCGATCGAGAAGCGTACCGTGAAGAGTATGCTAATCGACGTCGCGGCCTTACTCGTGCGATACGGGCTTCCCATTGCCTGCTGGTGCCTTCCGTTCGCCTTGGCGTACTTCTTGGATTCGCCCTGGTGGCAAGGCGCCATCATCGGCTACCTCGGAAGCGCGGCGCTTATGACGGCGTTCCTCCTGTTCTTCCAGAACGCGATGGGGCGCTGCTCATGGAAAGCTTTCGATCTCGGCATGTTCTGGCCCATCACGACGTTCGTCATGAAGGATCCTATCGGATTGAGTATCGATCTCGGCATGATCTGAAGACGGAAACGAAACCCCTCCGGAAACGGAGGGGTTGTTTTTTTACGGGAGCAATTCGATGCCGAATTTCCGCATGACCATGGCGTAGCCGAGGAACAATGCGGCGGTTCCGATTGCGGATATCGCGAGCGACGGCCAGAACCCGAACCTTTCCAGAAGCTTTGGAAACGCGAGGAACATCGGGAGCGTCGGGAGGACGTACCAAAAGGTATAGTACGCATGGTTGGAAACCTTCGCCGCCCCGGCTCCGT
Organism: uncultured Candidatus Peribacteria bacterium; assembly: GCA_964482035.1. Taxonomy (GTDB): domain Bacteria; phylum Patescibacteriota; class Gracilibacteria; order BD1-5; family UBA2023; genus JANJWP01. The sequence continues at coordinate 273,463 of CAYZVC010000001.1, forward strand.
CGACGTTGAGCCAGACGAGCGTGAGGATGGTCATCAGCGGAAGTGAGATGACGAGCGCGCCGATCTTGTCGGAGGTTTTCGCGAGTTCGGACGCGGCGACGATGACCGCGGCCGTGACGAGGTATTTAAAGATGAGATAGGACATAGGCGCGATGGGCCTTTCGACTAATTTTCGATTTACGACAAGGGAATCAATCTTCCAATTTTTCCTCGAACGGTTTTCGCAAGTTCTTCCGTGTGTTCTTTTGGCACCACCATGGTTTCGTATCGAATCACGGCGATTTCTCATTCTCCAGTAAGCTTCGTTACGGCTTCCTCGATATTGTTTACTTCCAGCGTTTGAAAGAATTGATCAAGCTTTTCGGGGCGTATGCAGGTACCGAGTTCTGGAAAGCCGATACCTTCTAGAAGCCTAAATCCTTGCTCTAATGCTCGCTCCTTCGCTCTCTGTGAAGGCTTGCAAGAGAAGTGCGTTCAATCTTGACGCCGAATGCACGGAAGGAGTCGTTTGTGCGAGACTCTGGAGACGGATTCTTCATTTTCATCTGACTCCATAAACTTTCCGTATTTCGCGCTCGCCGCGCTCTCGTACGGATAACTTCTTTTATGGGATGAATTTAAATTTTCCGTTTTGTCATTCGTAGTTTTTTCGCCAGTTTCTCGGTGTCCGTAGCGTTCTATTTCCATCCCGTAATACGAGTACAATTCCGATACGCCTTCTTTTTTTAACATCAAGGGGGCCAATCCAAGCAGGATTAGGGCATTCAATTTTTCGCTTTTCCCGTTTCCTAGCGCCCGCAAAATGGAATCCAATACTCAGCATGCGCCCGTTCAGGTCGCAAAATGATTAAACGGTCAAAATTGGTCGCGGAATATGGATATGTGTACCCCATTGTTTTCCGGATAGGTAGCTTGTGCTAATTTGATTTTCTTCTCATTTGGCTCCTTGTCTCCACTGAATATCGTAATGTTGTATTGCTTGTCGCGTCAGTTTACCTTTTCCAGTAAAATCCAGAATTTTCGCACATCCGGAAGGGGGATTTCCATAATCACGCTTGAGGGGGGAGACATGGATTCGTTGTCGAAAAGGTAGATTTTTGCGCAAAAATTCATCCACGCAAGGTTCCGGTCGGTTGTTTCCGGAAATATCGAATCAATGCCGCATTGGTTAAATGATTTCTCAATTGATTCCAAATTCATTTCTTTCCAATTTGGATGGTTTCTTCTGCGAAGTACCGTTATTGCGCCAAAAAATTCTAAAAAAACGTTGGACTTCACACTATCGTTCCAATTGGGAAAGTGTTCCGACAAATATCACTTTCATTGCATTCTTTCGAGAACTTTGATATTGGATTCATACGATCCGTACGAATCTTTCAAAGTTTGCAATATCCTTCCTGCAAGATTGCTGAGTTCGAACACGTAGAGTTCGAGATCCGCGCTGTCGGTCGTCTCATCAGGAAAACCTGTGACCGGAAGCTTCGACAGCAATTCCAATATCCTCCTTTCCGCAATGGCGAGGTTTTCATGATTGTTTTTCGAATTCGATCCGGCCGACGTGCCGGATGGCGTATTTGACATATGGGGCGTATTTGAGATGCGGAAGTGCGCGCCGATACTTTACCATATCCGTCTAAATGCTTCAAGGTTCGGAGTCCTCGTCACCGCGCTATACCAAGCCGAAAACAAAAGCGCCCCCTTGCGGGAGCGCTTTTCGATATTGTTATGGTGGCGAGAAGTGGGATCGAACCACCGACACACGGATTTTCAGTCCGCTGCTCTACCACTGAGCTATCCCGCCATGGGATTTCGTAACGCTTCGCGTATTTCGAAGCGCGGGCATCATAAGGAAAATTACCGTGCTTGCAAATGTTTTTCTCGCTTTGGCAAAGTCCCGGAACCCATCATGGCGCCAGTGTCCGTTTGGACCGCGTCCGATCAGAAGATGAGGCTCCGCATGTCGGTCTTCGCCGTAACGCGGAGGCGGGGGAGCGAATACGGGGTCGACAAAAGCTTCTTCCGGTCGATTTTCCCCGGTTTCGTGAGGAACGCGCGCGAATATCCGCAGTTCTTCAGCCATTCGTCGGCATAGCCGTCCGCGTGTCCGGCAGGGAAGACGAAATCGTCCACCTTCACGCCGAACTGCCGTTCGAGGTCTTTTTTCGAATCGCAAATTTCGGATTCCGATCCGGAATCGCTTAGGTATCAGAAATCCTTATGGTCAAGGCTGTGCGAAAGCACGTGTGCGTATCCCGACCGCACCATTTCCGCGATTTCCTTCCTGTCGGCGAAGCCTTGGTAGCGAAGTTCTCCCGAACCGGTGAACCGCGAAATCGTCGAAAGGGAGAACGGCACGCCATACTTTTTGAATGTCTTGAATCCCACGTCGTACGCGTCCGACCAGACGTCGTCGACCGTGAGCACCGTTAGAACCGGCGTTTCGTCGGCGGGGCATTTTCCTGCCGCGAGTCCGTCCAGCGCCGACATCGGCACGAGCCGGATTTTGTTTTCTTTTTCCAATTCCTTGAGTTCGCGCACCTGTTTGTCGAGCGTTTCCGGCGGAATCGAAAGCCGGCGGATGGAAGACTCGGGCGCGTCGTCGCTCTCGGGGCGGAAATAGTGGAACATGAGTACGGCCGTACGGGTTTTCGAACAGCTTCCGGTGGTGAAGCCCGCGGTCGCCGAAGCCGGATCGTACGGCCTGAACGAAGCGTCCGTTTGCATGCCTGAAAAAGAGGAAGACGCTTTCCCATGGCTGATTTCCAACCTGTTGGCGGACTCGACTTCCCGGAATATCGCCGACGCGAAAACCATCGTGGCGGCAATGGAGGCCACGATGAGGATTTTCGATGGTTTCGGATGGGCGGTCGGTTTCATCTTTCGTTTTTCCGACCGGGAGTCGGGTTAGTTTTTCCAGCGGTTCGCGATCCATTTCTCTACCGGCGCGGTATCGGCGACGGAAATCTTGGTGTCGATTTTCTGTCCGTTCAGATCCAATTCGACGCGTATGGTCCCCTTGGGTTCGCCGAGGAGGAATTCTTTGAAGTCCACGAGGTCGGCCTTGGCGGCTACGCGGGGAATCTTGATGACGAAGATTTCGTCGTGCGGCTTGTCGCCGCCGTCTTCGCCCCCTTCGGTGGAGAAGTCGTAGAACGAAACCTTCGCGTTCGGGTCGAAGAGCTTCATGTCCATCGCCTGTTCGCGTACTGAGGTGATAGTGTTGTTGCGGATGGCGTTGGCGACCACCGAGATTTCGGCGTTTTCGAGCGAGCACTTGAGTCCGCCTTCGACGAGGACGATCTTGTCTTCTTCGAGGAGTTTCCCCAGAGTTTCGTAGTCTTTGGGGAAGATGACGATGGTGAAACGGAAGTCGAAGCTGTCGCAGTTCGCGATGGCCATCATTTTGCCCGTCTTGGTCTGCACGTTGCGGACGCCCGTGACGTACCCGAGGAAACGCACGCGCGGGTCGCGTTCCTTCTTCTTGGGGTCTTTGGCTTCCTTGCCCTTCGGAGCGTCGTCGTCGGTGGGCGGCGGCCCGTCTTCGGTGGCTGCGGCGCCCGGCTTGGGTTTTTCCGCTACGGCAGCGCGAGCCGGTCCGTCTTCGCCGATTTCTTCTCCGGAATCCGCGTCGAACGATTCGTGTTCGGCGAGCTTCTTCTTGAATTCCTTTACGTGTTCGGCACCGATGGTGCGCTTGTCGATATACGCCTTGAGCCCGTCGAGCGCGTGGCCCGAGACCGAGTACCCGATGGAGACCTTTTCGCCCTTGATCTTCTCTTCGTAGGTCATGGGCTTGGCCGGTTCGAGGTTGAAGCGGAGGTGCTCCATCTCGACGTGCCCCATGTCGAAGAGGCCGATCTGCGCGGTTTCGTTCTTATGTTCGTGTTCCTTGGCGTACGCCGTCATCTTGGGGATGGAAGCGAGTAGGCTCGCGCGTTCGCCGAAACGGTCCAACGCCCCGGAGAGCGTGAGCGCTTCGAGCGTCTTGCGGTTGACCACGTCGGAGCCGCCTTCGGTGAGGAAGTCGAGGATGGTTTCGTACGGCTTGTTCTCGCGACCCTTGCGGATGGCTTCGATCGGCGCGTCGCCGAGACCCTTGATGGCCTTCAGTCCGAAACGGATGTTCTTCTTGTCGATGTAGGTGAAGTGCTTCATGGATTCTCCCAAGTCCGGCGGAAGCACCGTGATGCCCTTCGCCTTGCACTCTTCGATTTCCATGGTGATGCGCTCGGTGTCTTCCTCGTCGGATACCATGAGCGCCGTCATGAACTCGGTGGGGTAGTACGCCTTGAGGAACGCCGTCTGGTATGAAATCATCGAGTAGCACGCCGCGTGCGACTTGTTGAACGAGTAGTCGGCCGCCGGCATGACCATCTTTTCGTAGATGAACTCCGACGTTTCCGGCTTGTATCCGTTGGTTTCGGCCGCCTTTTTGACGAAGTCGATCTTGATCTTTTCGACGACTTCGCGGATTTTCTTACCGACTCAACGGCGCAGGACGTCCGCCTCGCCGAGCGAGAAGCCGCCCATCGACTGCGAAAGCTGCATGAGCTGCTCCTGGTAGACCGCGATTCCGTACGAGACGTCCAAGTACGGGCCGAGGTCGCGCTGGAGTTTGGCGGATTCTTCCTTCACGGTGTCCCGTCCGTAGCGCTTCATGAGCGTCTGTTCGAGTTCTTCCATCATGTAGGAAACCTTTTCGATTCCCGCTTTGCGCCGGATGTAGACCGGAATGAACGCCATCGGCCCCGGACGGTACAGGGCTACCATAGCGATGATGTCTTCGAACTTATTCGGTTTCAGTTCCTTGAGGTATTTGCGCATACCCGCGGATTCAAACTGGAATACGCCGGTCGTGTCGCCTTCCGCGAAGACCTTGAAGACGTTTCGGTCTTCGTAGTCGATCGCGAGCATGTCGATGTCCACGCCGTGCTGGCCTTTGATGATCTTGAGACAGCGTTCGATGATGGTGAGGTTGCGGAGCCCAAGGAAGTCCATCTTGAGAAGCCCGAGGTCTTCGAGCGGTTTCGCCGAAAACTGCGTGACCGTGGTCGCCACGTCTTTCGGCGGATGTTGCAAGGGCGTATAGTCGGTCATCGGGCGCGGCGCGATGATTACGGCACACGCGTGGACGCCGAGCTGACGGACCGAACCTTCGAGACGGAGCGCGTTCTGCACGACCTTCGAATAGCGCGGGTCGCCTTCGACCGCGTTTTTGAATTCCACCGATTCTTCGAGCGCGTCTTTCAGTTTGGTGCCCGGTTTGCTCGGGATGAGCGAAGCGAGCTTGTTCATTTCCTGGAAGGGGATTCCCAGGACTTTTCCTACGTCCTTCACCGCCGCGCGGGCCGCCATCGTGCCGAAGGTCGCGATCTGCGCGACGTGGTCGTGGCCGTACTTGTTGCGGACGTATTCCAAAACGCGTTCGCGGCCTTCGTCCGAAAAGTCGACGTCGATGTCCGGCATGGATACGCGGGACGGGTTCAAAAAGCGCTCGAAAAGGAGGCCGTACTTGAGCGGGTCGGTGTCCGTGATTCCCGAAAGGTACGCGAGGAGCGCGCCTGCCGCCGATCAGCGTCCCGGCCCTACCGGAACCCCGTTGTCCTTGGCCCAGTTGATGAAGTCCGAGACGATGTTGAAGTATCCGTTGAAGCCCATGAGGTCGACGACGGTGAGTTCGTAGTCGATACGGTCGGTGATTTCTTTTTTCTTGTCGTCCATCGCGGCGACTACCGCGTTCGTACCCGGCGTGCGGTACGCCTGCGAGAGCGAAATGAGTTCGCCGAGCGACATGTCGGAGAGCTTCTTGTCCGGCGTGGGAACGTCGAGCTTATGGATGAGTTCCGTTACGGCGTCTTCGTCGAGACCGAAGTCGAAACGGCGGTTGAGGCCCGAGTAACACAGGCGGCGAAGATCCCATTCTTCGTCCCCGATTTCGCGGATTTTCGGACCGTCGCCCGAATGTTTCGCGTTGATGGCGCGCACTTTTTCGATGTATTCCTCGTATTTGACGTGCGAGGCCGGAGGAAGTTCGAATTTGGGAATGAGCGTCTGGCCGTAGGGGATGTCGAGGTGGATTTTTTCGAGGATTTCCATCGTCGCCGAAACGGCGCGCGGGCAGTACGCCAAAAGTTCCGCCATCTCTTCCGCGGAGCGCAGCGAATAGTCGCCTTCGATGAGGCTCGTGCGGTCGGGGTCTTCGAGCGGTCGGCCGGAGCCGATGCACGAGAGGAGGTCCTGCGCTTCGTTGTCGTCCTTCTTGGCGTAGTAGACGTGGTTGGTGCCCACGATCGGGTATCCGAACTTGTTGGAGAGTTCGATGAATCCCTGGTTGACCTTGGATTGGATGCCGCGGTCGGGGTGTTCGAGGATTTCGAGGTAGAAATCGCCCTTTCCGAAGATCGATTCGTAGAATTCCACGCGTTCGCGGAGGAACGATTCGTCCTTGCCGGTGATGACGTGCTGCGCGATTTCCCCGGTGTGGTCGCCCGAGATGGCGAGAAGCCCTTCCTTATGCTGTTGGAGCATGTCGAAGTCGACGCGCGGTTTGCCGTAATAATACCCCTCCAAATACGACTTGGTGACGAGCTGGATGAGGTTCTGGTATCCCGTGAAGTCCTTGGCGATGACGACGAGCTGGTAGATGTCGTTGTCCTTGTCGCGGTTTCCGGCGCCCTTGCGCGAAATTTGGAATTCGACGCCGACGATGCCCTTGATGCCTTCGCTTTTGCAGGCCTTGTAGAATTCGAAAGCGCCGTACATGTTTCCCGCGTCGGTGAGCGCCACCGCCGGCATGCCGAGTTCTTTGGCCCGTTTCGCGTAACTGCCGGGCTTTCAGAGGCCGGAAAGAAACGAATAATGCGAGTGGACGTGAAGGTGGACGAACGACATGTTTGCGCGGGGTAGGGGAGGCGTGTTCGCGTATGCGGCGCCGGACGGGAATTCGCTTTCGGACGAATCCCGTGGAGTGTATCCGTGACTCGGGTTTTTGCAAAGCCGCGGCACATGTTTTCTCCATCGTTTTTTTAGCCTGTTGCGTTCACAAAAAGCATATCGTATAATATTTCCATGAACGGCATGTCGCCCATACCGGATTCGCCACAATCCGCCCGCTCTTCCGCGAACGCCCAGACTTCGCCCGGTTTCGCGTTCATGAAAGACGTGCTTTCCGCATGCATGAAGCTCACTTCCGACGAAATCGCCCACGCGTCCCGAGGAGGCGAAGCGTATTTCGTTTCCGCTCCCAAAGGCGGTGCGCGTCTCGTGGGAAAGAAAGAAGAAATCCCCGAGCGCGCGGTGGGTATCGACGTCGAATCCGCCATCCGCCGTTCCGGTATTTTCGGGAAGAATTTTCCCGATCTCCTCCCGGGCGACGTCGTAGAGCACATCGTGCTCGGCGGAAGCGGAAAGGAAGAATACGACGTCCGGTACGCCGATATCAAACGCCGGGAAATCAAAGTCGCCGATCTGCTCCGCGCCGCCAAAGAATCATTCAAAGAGTCCGACACCGTTGGCGAAGTCACCGAGCTTTTCGCCTGAGACCGCATGTTCGTACGTTTCGAAGAACATGGCGAACTCTACTCGATTACTGTGAAGGATTCGTCGGTAAGCATTCCCAAACGGCTTCCTGACGGCAGCCAATCGCCTTCGAAAAACCTCCGCGCGGCCATGTGCGAAATCGCCTACCGGGTGAAGGATCCGAATTCTGGAACCTACGTCGAGAAGAGCCTTCTTTGAATCATGCGCCTGCCCATTTCCCGCGGAACGAGAATGGTTTTTTCCGACAGGGGGAAGGTCGTTCCCGAACTTTCCGCGAACCCGATCCACAAGATTCAGCTTCGGCGCTCGAAGAACGAAACCCGGCAATAAAACCCCGCATTTTCCTTTTGTCGCCCCCGGCCTTTCCCGTATACTCGGCCGGTATTTTTTTCGGTAACCCCTTCCGCCCATGTCCGCAATGCGCTCTCGCCTCGTCATCGGCCTCGCCGGATCCATCGGCGCTGGAAAGGGTACCGCCGCCGCCTACTTCGAGCGCCGCTACGGAGCGGAAGTCTTTCTCTTCTCCGATCCGTTCCGCAAAATCCTCGAAGTCCTCCAAATGGACGTTTCCCGCGCGAACATGCAGCAGCTCTCGAGCGTTCTCCGCGCATCGTACGGACAAGACATCCTCTCCAACGTCGCCAAGAAGGCCATCGATTGTTCGCACCGCCGCGTCGTGGTCATCGACGGAGCCCGTCGCGTTTCCGACCTCGAAGGCATCGCCTCCGACGAGAATTTCCGCCTTCTCTATATCGACGCCGATCTCCGAACCCGTTACGACCGCGTCGTCCGCCGCGCGCAGAACCGTGGCGACAGCGAAAAGTCGTTCGAGGAATTCTGCAAAGAAGAAAACGGCGAAGCCGAATCCGCTACCAAGGGTTTGAAAGAAAACGCCCACACCGTCATCAATAACGATATCGGCGAATCCGAATTCTACGCAGCTATCGACGCGTTCGTTCTCGAACACCTCGGTACGCCGTAATTTTCGGATGAGGGAAATGGAAAGCCCCCGCCGCACCCCTTGCCCGCATCCCGTTTCCGCGTATACTCGACCGCGTTAGTTCCAAAAGAAAAACGCGCATGTCCGTAGTCGCAGTCAAAGACGCATACGACGCCCTCCGCTTGGAGATTTCCAAGGCGGTCGTCGGTCAGGAAGACCTTCTCAAAAGCCTCCTCGTAGGCTTCTTTTCCGATGGGCACGTCCTCCTCGAAGGCGTCCCCGGCCTCGCCAAGACCCTCGTCGCGGAATCCCTCTCTAAAGCGCTCGACCTCGAAGCGGTGCGCGTGCAGTTCACCCCCGACCTTCTTCCGTCCGACATCGTGGGAACCGAGACCTACCGTCCCCAGACCGGGGAATTTTCCGTAAAGAAGGGCCCGGTCTTCGCGAACGTCGTCGTCGCCGACGAAATCAACCGCGCGCCTTCCAAAGTACAGTCCGCCCTCCTCGAAGCCATGCAGGAACGAAAAGTTTCCATCGCGGGCGAATCCTTTCCGCTCCCGGCGCCGTTTTTCGTGGTCGCCACCATGAACCCGCTCGAAGAAGAGGGAACCTACCCGCTCCCCGAGGCTTCTCTCGATCGCTTCCTTCTCAAGGTCCGCGTAGACTATCCCAACAAATCCGAAGAAATCGAAATCATGCGCCGCATGTCGGCATCCAGCCTCCCCAAAGTCGGCAAAGTTCTCGGCAAGAAAGAAATCGTCGCGCTCCGTAAGGCCGTAGAAGACGGCGTCCACGTCGACGACAAGCTCTACTCGTACGTCGCCGACCTCGTCGCCGCTACCCGCGATCCGGCCCTGTTCGGAATGGACGATTACGCCAAGATGATCGCCTACGGCGCTTCCCCCCGCGCTTCCATCGGGCTCATCCGCGCCGCCAAATCCCTTGCCGCCATCTCCGGGCGCGACTACGCCGTTCCGGAAGACGTCAAAGCCGTCGCCAAAGAAGTCCTCCGGCACCGTATCGGTCTCGCCTACGAAGCCACCGTTTCCTGAACCGACCCCGACGCTCTCGTCGAAGCCGTCCTCGCGCACGTTCCCGTTCCTTAAACCGTAGGAGGAAGTCGTCACTTTTGTCAGTTCGGAACGTTTTCCATCCGAAGCACTCCGTAACTTTTCACGAATATGTCAGACTTTTACGAGAAGCTTTCCGCCGACATGCCGACGCTCGTCGAGACGTGAATCGTGACCAATTCGCAAGCCGAAAGGCTGCTGACCCATTACCGTTTGAAACCCGAAGAACCCGCGTCCTCGAAACTCGTCCCTATCCTTTCGGTCATAGGGGCGACGTTCGTAGGCGTCGGGTTCGTTTTGTATTTCGCTTCGAATTGGGATCTGTTTTCCGATTGGCAGAAGCTCGCGATCCTCGCTACGGCGACCGTTTCGGTCCATGCCGCGGCGTTCGTATTGCTGTACGTTCGCGATTATCGAAAGACCGGACATGCCATGGCGCTTCTCTGAAGCCTGCTGTACGGCGCTTCCATCTTTTTGGTCGGTCAGACGTTCAATCTCTGAGGCACGTTCCCCGAAGCGCTGCTCCTGTGGCTCGCGGGCGTGCTCCCCATGGCGTACGTCACCGGTTTGGCGTCTTTTCCGGTCCTTCTCTCGTTTCTGTTTTCCGCATGGCTTTTCGCGGATTTTTCCGAAACGTATTCCCGATCCGGCGAAGCGGCGCTCGTCTGGGCGCCATCGGTCATCTGAATCTTCCTTACGGGGTTGTCGGTTTGGCATGGCGGAAAATACGATTCATTCCGCAAAGCGTTCTCGCGTCTTTGATTTTTCGCACTTCTTTCGTGATTTTTTCTTTTCACTTTCGAAGGACTGCTCGATACTTTTCCCAGCTGGTCGCACTCGGCCAAGCTGCTCGTTTCTTTTTCCGCCGTCGGGGCCGTAGCGTACTTCGTAAAGCTCTTGAAAAGCCGTGACGCTTCGCTTCCTTCGCTCTTGCCGGCTTTCCACTTCGTAGCGCTCGCCGCGTTGTTCGCGCTCGTTCCCTGACTTGATGTCGGCACTTGGAATCAGCATTATTCTTTCGACCGTCCTTTGGCTACAAAGCTCGTGTTGCTTGTCTTTACCAACGCCTACTTCGTCGCCTTCGCGGTCGTGGGAATCGCCGCAGGCATCGCGAAGAAGGATTCGTTCACGGTGAACCTTTCGCTCGCGGCAGTGACCGTCTTCGTCTTCGCGAAGTACTTCGACTGGTTTTTCGACATGATGGATAGGGCGCTCTTCTTTATTTTCTGAGGCGTTCTGTTCGTAACGGTGGGCTTCCTCATCGAACGCCGACGCAAGAAGATTTTGAAATCCATTTCCGAATAACCGCGCATCCCATGGACAAGAAAATCCTCTTCGCCGCGGCTGCGGCGATCCAAGTGCTCGCGGTGCTCGCCATCGCGGTACGTTACGAACTCGTCGACCGGTATTGAACCGAAATCCTCGTCCCCGCGTTCGGGTACGACCCCATGGACGTTTTCCGCTGACAGTATGCCAACGTGACGTACTGACCGGTATCGTCTTGGACGGGTTCACTCGATTTCAAGCCGGAAACGTGAAGCAAGGTATACGTTTCGCCCGATATTTCGTCCACCGGAACGTTCGTCGCCGTGAAATCCGTCACTACGGACAAGCCCTCCGGACTCCCTATTCTCGCGAAAGTCGCCGGATACGATTTCTGAAAGCCCGAGTACCGCTACGAATCGCTCCCGACTTCGAGCGCGGTACCCGTCTCGGGAACCTTCGTGAACGAATTCGAATACGCGTACGCCGATTCGAAAAACCCCGACGTCGCCGTAACGAAGTTTCTCGCCGGAAGCGGTGCCATCGCCGGACTCAGCGAAACGTGATCGGTCATCTGACTCTACGGCGACCTGAACGAATGCGCGAGCGGGCTCGAATCCCATTCTTGGTCGGTTAAGGCCGTCCCCATGCCCGCGACCGACAATGCCGCCTACGAAGCCCGTCAGAAGGAATACCGTGAAAAATGCCGTTCGTTCCCACAGGTGACGGTCACCAACGTGAACGTCCCAAGGGTCCTCCGTCTCGATTACTCTGCAGACCGCCTCTTTATCGAAGAATGAACCGGAAGGCCCGTCGAATCCGCTCTCGCCAAGGGCGGGGTCCTTGCCGTATGGCGCGTCTCCGATTCCGGTAAGGTCGTTCTCCATGGTTTGAAGATCGGAGACTCGGTCATCAGGTAGTTTCGGACGGTTCCGCCTCCAATAATTTCAGATTCGTACATGCGTTTTCTCAACCTCTCCAAATTCCGCAACGCCGTGTCGCTTTCGTCGGGAAAGCACGCTTCGGTCTTTTCCGGCGAAGGTATCGAATTCGGCGGGCTCCGTTCGTATTCCGAAACCGACGACGCACGCGCCATAGACTGGAAAGCGAGTTTGCGCAGCGGCAAGACCCTCGTCAAAACCTTCGTCCCAGACCGCGAAATCCCGGTCTGGTGCGTTATCGACGTGTCCGCGTCCATGGGTTTCTGAGAAGAGGGCGCGACCCGTTTCGATAAGGCGGTATCTATTTTCGAGCTGGTTTCGGCGAGCGCCGTATGAGCGGGAAATCGTTCCGGGGCGATCGCGTATGCCGGGGATCGGATCCGAATCCTCAAGCCCACGCTTTCCCATGCCGAAATCCGTCGCTTCGTAACGGCGCTCCGCAATGATTTCGAAACGCTCGCCCCCCTTCCTTCCGCATCCGTTCCCATGAGGGAAGTCGCTGAAAAAATCCGCACGAAATCCGCCGTGTTCCTCATTTCCGATCTCCATCCCGATCTTCCGACTGGAATTCGGAAAATCTTGAGGAATTCCCACGTTTTCTCCATCCGCGTTTCCCATCCGTACGATTCCCGACTCCCGGCACTTTGACTGCCCGTCGCATCCGGCGGTTTTTTCTCAAGGATTTTCCGTACGAAAGATTCGGCGCGCGTTACCCCGGAGCCTCGAATTCCTTCTGCGGAAATTGGGGTGGGGGACGACCCGTTCCCGGCACTCAACCGACTCCTGTCCGATCCGCATGCGTAACCACATTCTCGTCCGGCTGCACGCGGCCGGAGCTTCCCATGGCGAACTCCGCCTCTTTTCGAACGTGCTCGAACGTTTACCCGATTCCATTTCCGATATTCGGACGAACGGGGTCGGAACCGCGTTTTCCGTTTCAGTATCCGATTTTAGGAAACTCCTCGAGGATTCGGGAATTCGTGAGGACCGGCACGGCGTTTTGGCTTCGGGATTTTTCGAAGAAGCCTCCGTAAAGGCTTTCGATCGTGCGATTGCTGCCTGCTCGCGGGTGGTGACCGAGCGTGACGATGAGTACCCGTCAGCGTTCCTCAACATGCCGAGGCGACCTTTCCTGCTCTACGTCCGATGAAGCATTCCGAAACCCGTTTTCTCAATTTCGGTCGTTGGCTCGAGAAAGGCTTCCCCGTACGGGAAAGAAGTAACCAAACGCTTCGTTACGGCCTTCGTCCGCCATGGTGCGGCCATCGTCTCCGGCGGAGCAGCATGAATCGACTCCGAAGCCCACTCCGCGGCAATGTCGGCCGGATGAACCACTCTCGCGTTCGTCGGGACAGGAATCGACGTCGATTATCCGCGCTCTAATCGGCAACTTTTCGATTCGGTCGTAAGTTCGTGAGGGGCGGTCGTCTCGGCTTTCGCTCCGGGCGCCTGACCAATGGCGTACCATTTTCCCATCCGCAACGCGTTGGTCGCATGCTTTTCCGACGGTACCCTCGTGACCGAAGCGAGCGAAAAATCCGGAAGCCTCATTACCGCTAAGCTCGCGCTCGATTTTTGAAAAGAAGTGTTCGCCGTCCCAGGCGACGTCATCCGTTCGTGAAGCCTCTGAGCCAATTCGTTGATCCGCGACGGTTCGGCGAAATGCGTTTCCTCGCCCGAAGACGCTCTTTGCGAGTTTCAGCAATCCGTGTCGAATCCGAAAGCTTTCGAAAAACCTTCGGATTCGACCGAACGTCCGTCCCATGCGGACCTCCTTGACGGAAAACGCCGGTCCTCGCCCGTGTTTTCCGCTCTCTCGAAGTTCGGTTCCTCCGATCCCGAATCCCTCTCCGTCGAAACGGGAGTACCGATCGGAGCCGTTTTGTCGGAACTCTCGGAACTTGAGATTTCATGATTGGCCTACGGTGATCTTTTCGGGAACTATTCTCTTAAGCCATAAAGTCCATCCGCTCGACAACGGAGGGCTTTCCAATACAATCGCGGCATGAAAAAATCCGCACCGAAGCCCGTCGTCCTCCTCTGAGGGGGAACCGGCGGCCACATCTTTCCGCTCGTTTCGCTGAAAAAAGCGCTTTCGCAAAAAGGCTACTGACCGTTCTATTGGATAGGGGAGTCCGATTCTTTGGAAGAAAAAATCGCGGCGAAGGAATCCGTGGAATTTTTCGCCATCAAATCCGGGAAGCTCCGCCGGTATTTTTCATTAAAGACCGTAGTCGAGCCTTTCAACGTCGCTACCGGATTTTTCCAATCCCGTTCCATCTTGAAGAAACTCCGCCCGGAATTCGTGTTTTCCAAAGGGGGATACGTTTCTTTGCCCGCCGCAATCGCCGCGAAGACCTTGGGCATTCCGGTATATCTCCAGGAGTCCGACGCAATCCCTGGACTGTCGAACCGATGGGTGGGTAAATTCTCCAAAACCGTGTTTCTCGGATTCGAAAACGCCGCAAAATACTTTCCTGGCAAAGAATGCGTCGTGTCATGACAATTGCTCGATCCGAGCATTCCTTGGGGGAAATTTTCCAAACCCGAAACCGGCTCGAACGTGAAGAAAATTCTCGCCATTGGCGGAAGCCTCGGTTCCACCCGCGTGTTCGAAGCGGTTTTCGAGACTGCCAAAAAGATGCCGGGGGCCCGTTTCGAAGTCGTACTCGGCAAACTTAACGCCCCGATGCGCTTGAAGTTCTCCAGTCTCTCCAACGTCGTCTGCCACGATTTCCTTTCCCAGGAGGATTTGGCAAAAGCGTACGCTTCTTCCGATTTGGTAGTTACGCGCGCCGGCGCTACTTCGCTTGCGGAAATCGAAGCTTCGGGAGCGGACATGGTCATCATTCCCCTCGAAGGCAGCGCTAACGACCACCAAAGGGCGAACGCCGCCTCCTATGCCGAAAAGGGGTACGCCGTCCTTTTCGAGAAGGACATTTCGAATTTGGCCGAATTGGTCCGGTCGCAGCTTTCGAAGGAAGAGAAGAAAAACCCCGCTCTTTGGAAGAACGGGGTGGAAGTGGTCGTTACTCGCATTACGCGCAAGGCGTAGGTTACGCGCCGAAGGTGCAGTTGTCGAAGGTGGATCCGGCATCGTCGAAGATGCAGGTTCCGCCGCCTCCGCTCGAAGAAGTCGAGGAGGAAGAGCTGCTGGTCGGGACGATGGTCGTGGATCCGCCATCCTTGAGCGCTCCGGTAGAAGACAGGTTCGTCGGCGACATGTCGCGGATGAGGCCGGTGGAAGCTCCGGTTCCGGTGAGTGCGGACGCCGGGATATTTCCGGTTACGACGGCGGTTCCGGTGGACGGGATTCCGGCGACTTGGACGTAGCTTGCCGTACGGGTTTTTCCACCGGTGGTAATGGTTGCGTCCGCAGCTCCTACGATGAGGTAGGAGGTATTGGTGGCTCCGGTATTGGACGCGGCCAATACGGTCGGCCAATACGGCACGGAGAGTTCCGATACGCGGAATTTTTCCTTATTGAGCTTGAGTTTTACGTAGTCGGGATTGCCGGCCGAGTAGTTCGTGTTCGCGTCGTTCCAGTTTCCTCCGGAAAGGGTGGTGGGAACGTTTCCGTCGAAATACACGATCGCGCCGGAAAGGGAAGCGCCGGTCGAGGTGAAGTCGTGGACGATGTAGTAGCGCGGGGAATTGCCGGTGAGCGCGCTTTCCGCGGTGATGGCCGAGTAGACCGAACGGACGTTGGCCTTGATTGCGGAATCTTTCGCGTCCTGCGAATATCCCGAAAGGGCGATGAAGCCGATGACCGCGAGAATGGCCAGGATGGTAATGACGACGATGAGCTCGGCGAGAGTGAATCCCGAACTGCGGAGCGCCTTCTGGAGCTTTTTAAGCGCTTCCGACTGGGCGTTTTTGATGGTCACGACCGTGAAGGTTAGTTGTATCCCCCAAAGTATACGACCGATTTTGCATAAAATCAACCAAAAAAGTCGCACTTCCGCGAATTGTCCGGAATTATGCCATCCGCCCTTTTAGAATCCAGCCTTCCGCCGATTCCACCACCACGTTCACCATGGTTCCGGTAGCAAGCGTTTCGGGGCTTTCCAGGAAGGTTTCCTTATAATTCGCGGTTCTCCCTACGTAGCCTCATTTCTTCCCTTTTCCGGTTATCATGACGTTTTCGGTTTTTCCTACCATGAGTTCGTTCCGGCTTTTCGCCACGCGTTCGAGCAGCGCGTTCGCGCGGTTCCAGCGGTCGGCTTTCACGTCGGACGGTACGTCGTCGCCGAGGCGGTCGGTGGCGAACGTGCCTTTTCTGGAAGAATACCTCGCGAGGAAGACGAAATCGAACGCGCATTCTTCGATGGCGCCGAGCGTGGCCTGGAATTCCTCTTCGGTTTCGCCGGGGAAACCTACGATGATATCGGTGGAAATCGAGAACGACGGGTCTTTCGACCTCAGGTAGTCGACCTGGGCCTTGAAATCGGCGTACGTGTGTTTGCGGTTCATCCGTTTCAATACGGAATCCGAACCCGATTGGAGGGCGAAATGCAGGTACGGCGTCATCGCCGGCACTTCGAAATGCGCGTCGAGGATGTCGCGAGTCATGTCGTGCGGGTTCGAACTGGTGAACCGGATGCGTTCCAATCCTTCCACCGCGCCCACCGCTTCGAGAAGTTCCCGGAAAGGGGTTTTCGTTTCGGTGCGCAATTCGGCGTCCACGTTCCACGTGAGGGATTCGGCATTCCAGAGTTTCGCCCGAGTCTCTTTCCCGTAGCTGTTGACGTTCTGTCAGAGGAGACAGACTTCTTTGGCGCCCGCCGCGACGGCTTCGCGGACTTCGGAAACGATTTCTTCGAGGGGCCTCGAAGTTTCGCGTCCCCGGGTATGGGGCACGATGCAGAACGTGCAGAAGTTGTCGCACCCCGTCTGGATGATGACGTTGGCGCTCGAGGGGTTTTCGCGGGCTTGGCGCATCTTGAGGTATTCTTCCCATTTCTCGTCGTTTCCCACGTCGGTTCCGGTAACGACCGAAAGGATCTTCGGCAAATGCCCGGTCTCTTCGATGCGGAAAACGAAATCCGTATCCTCTTCGCTGCGGAGGAGGATGTCGTCGTCCCAGTTGAAAATGGATTCGGAAGAGGGGAGGAGGGTGATTTTTCCTCCGTTCGCCTTGCGTGCCGAATCTTCGAGGTACTTCTTGGCGAGCCCGGTCTTGCGGACCATGCAACCGGTGATGCCGACCTTCACGTCCTTGCCGACGGTTTCTTTCAGTTTCTTCACTTCGTGGGCGAAGCCGAAAACCCGGTCTTCGCCTTTTTGCCGGACGCTGCAGGTATTGAGTATGACGACGTCGGCTTTCGCGGGGTCGAGAACCTTGCGCAGGCCCGACTGCAAAAGCACCATGTTGATTTTTTCGGAGTCCGCGTAGTTCATTTGGCAGCCGAAAGTCTTTACGTAGTAGGCTGCCGGCGCGGTAGGGTTTTGCATGGATTTCTTGGTTTCATCATCAAAAACGGCTGGAAGTCTACGGGGTTCGCAGACTTTGTAAATTGAATTATGGCGCGCCCATGGTATACTGCCCGGGCTTTTACCCCTACGCGTATGTCCGAACAGAGCGTGTTCACCCGAATCGTTTCGGGCGAAATCCCCTGTTACAAGGTCTACGAAGACGAACACGTCTTCGCTTTCCTTGATATCAACCCCGTGCATCCCGGCCACGTCCTCGTCGTGCCGAAGATCGAAATCGACCAGTTCTACGAAGTCCCCGAGCCGTATTACCAGGCCGTCTTCGCCGCGGCGAAGATGATCGCTCCGGCTCTTCGCGAAGCGGTGGGAACCCTCCGTATCGCCACCGTCATCGCCGGTTTCGACGTCCCGCACTTCCACTACCACCTCATACCGGCCGATTCCATGGCCGATATCGACTTCTCCAAAACGAAGAAGCTCGAGCCGGCCGAGATGGAGAAGATCCGCGCGAAAATCGTTTCCCGCGTGGCGTAACCCCGTCCCCGAAGAAACCTTTACCCAGTTTCCGTTTTCCAAGTGTCTCCGAGAAAACTCATTTTTTTCGCTATCGTAGCCGTTCTCGTCCTCGGCGCCGGAATCGCGTTCTCCATTTTGTCCGCGGGCAAGAAGGATACCGGAGCGAAATGACCGAAGGAGCTCAGCGTCTGGGTCGTGGGCGACGACGTGGCCGGTTATGAAGACGTCGTGAAGGATTTCAAATCCAAATACGAACGGTATAAGAATACCGAGGTCCGCATCACCAAGTTCGCGAACTATTCGGACTACGAAAAAACCCTCCTCAACGTCATCGCCGACGGCAATTCGCCCGACGTGTTCATGGTTCCGTCCGACGGGGCCGGCGTCCTCGAGTCGAAAATCGAGCCGATTCCGGACCAGTACATCCCTTCCGAGGAGTTCGGACGCAACTTCAACCGCGTGTTCGATTCCCTCGTTACCGAAAAGCAGGAAAAGGATAAGGAAGGGAAGGACATCATGGTCTCCTATCTCAAGGGCGTGCCCATGGGATACGAAACCATGGCCGCATACTACAATCTCGACATCGTTACCAACGCGGTTCCCCGTACTTGGAAGGAACTCGGAGCACAGGCGCAGGATTGAGCCTCCTCCGCTCCTCAGGACGAGGAGGATTCCGGTTCTTCGTCCCCGTCTTCCGATATCGTCCTCGCCGGACTCGGAATGGGCGGCAGATACGTGCAGAACTCCGGTGATTTGGCCGCGCTCTTTCTCGTCCAGAACGGCATTTCTTCTTTCGAAGGGCTCGGGGAGAACGACGCTTCCAAGGCGTTCGGCGACTACATGGCCTTCGGGGTGCCCGCCAACGCCCCGAGCGGCGTTTCCGCTAACGGAAACGATCTTTCCCGCCTCAAGCCGGATATGGACAAGCTCGGACTTACCACGACCGACCTCTTCGCACGCGGAAAAGTCGGCGTAGTCTTCGGATACCCGTCCTATCTCCGCGAAATCCAGTATTCGGTGAAACGGGCTTCGCAAGAAAACGTCCTCAACAAGCGCAACCTCAAGACGACCGGCATTCCGTTCCTCAATTCCGACAAGCCCGCTTCGCTCGCCAAGTTCAACTACTTCGCCCTTTCGAAATACGCGAAAGACCAGCAGGGGGGATTGGATTTCGTCATCCACCTCACCGATAAGAAATCACAGGAATCGTACATGGAAAAATTCCCGTACGTGCTCCCGGCCCTCAACGAACTCGTAGATAAGCGCAAGGAGCAGGTCGTCAGCAAAGACTTCCCTCGCGTCAAATACGAAAGCTTCCTTCCGCAGCAGGGAACTAAGGCCGTTTCTTTCGACAAGGGCATCTCCACGGAGTTCGACGCCTACTTCAAAACGGCGCTCGATTCCCAGAAGGACGCCAAGACGATCCTTTCCGATCTCTCCGCCGTTCTCAAATGCCAGCGCCGGCATTTGATAGAATGAGCGAATTTCGAAGAGGCTTGCCCGACCTATTAAGTCGGGCCTTTTTCTTTCTTCGGGGATTTTTCGCAAAACGCCGCCCAGGGATTTGCGGCAAATTCCGGAATATGGTAACATTCCCCGTGAATGGGGATAAAACCCCGGGATAATCTCTCACAAACGATACGATGAACCGTTTCAAAAGGAGCGTTTCCAGCCTTCTTCTCGCCATTGCCGCAACCGTGGCCTTGATTCCCGTTTCGCTCCCGTCCTCCGTGCCGGAAGCTTTCGCGAGCTGCAACATCCTCAATCCCGAGGACTGCGGCGACTATTCCAAGGTCAACTACTGCAACTCCAACGACCCCGCGAGCTCGAAGTACTGTTCCATCGACCAGGGTACCGCCGTGGTCGGCGACAACATCCAGAACATCAAGAAGGACCGCAAGTTCTCCCAATACGTTCAGGACGTTACCGCGTACCTTCTCAGCTTCCTCGCGCTCGTAGGCGTCGCGTACCTGCTTTTCGCGGGCTTCACGATCATGACTTCTTCGGGTGACGAAGAAAAGGTGAAGAAAGCCAAGGGGACTGTCAAATTCGTCGCCGGAGGCCTCCTTCTCATCTTCCTCGCGTTCGCTATCGTTTCCTTCATCGTCCGCGTGCTCAACGCTCCGGCAACGAAGGTCGGATTCGAATTCCCGTCCGTCTTCCAGACGGCGGTCGCTGCGTCCGTCGCTCCGGAAGACCTCGCTACCCAGGGGACCTTTCTCGAATTCAAGCGCAGCATCAACGACGTCGCCATCGATTTCGACCGCCAATACAAGGTGGACGGGAAAGTCAGCGACGCGACCCTCCTCCGTCTCAAGGCCCTCATCGTGGGCTCGATGGAAACCTTTGCCGACAAATACGCCTCTTCCAATGCCGTAATGGCGCAGAGCGTCGTGACTTCCATCGAAGTCGTCCGCAAGGATTCCGGCAGCGACGCCAAGATCGGCGACCTCGCTTCCACTCTCGCGAACTACTTGAAGGCCGCCAAGATCGACCAGATTTCCGGCAAAGCTTCCGCGACCCCCGAATCCGGTAACGCACCGCTCACCGTCAGCCTCCGTGCCGACGACGTCCGCGATCCGTCCGGCGTGGTCATTCCGGCCCGCAACTACGTTTGGTGGATTAAGACCCCGTCCGGCCGCACCGTCATCGGAACCGGTCCGTCCATCGCGTACACCTTCCGCGAAGAACGCAATTACACCGTTTTTCTCGACGTCATTTCCGCATCCCGCAATTCCCAGGGGAAAACCGACGTCCTTCCGCTCCAGTCCAGCGTGAACGTATCGGTCCTTCCCAAGCTTGGAAACGTCCTTCTTTTTTTAAACGGACAGAACGTATCCAATTCCGACAAGCATAAGATCACCCCGGCGACCGGCCGCGCCGGTCTCGTAATCGACGCCACCGCCTCCCAGGCGAACGGCGGCGCGACCGTCGTACACACTGACTGGGACTTCGGAAACGGGGTCGTAGCCGGATACAACGGAGGGCCGCGCATCGAGCGCCAGACCTACGTCGAAGGCGTATACCGCATCAAGCTCCGCCTCACTACCAACGAAAAGCAGTCCGTCACCAAGGAAATCGACCTTCAGGTCATGGATCCCATGGCGACCATCAAGGCCGACAAACTCGAAGGCTACGCGAACGAAGAATTCAAGTTCCAGGCGAATCCGAACCTCGGCGGCACCCCGCTCACCTACGAGTGGAACATCCTCGAAGCCGACGGTGGCAAGCTTCTCTACGCTTCGAAGGTCGCTACCGCGAACTACAAGTTCCCGCGCATGGGCCGTTACGTCGTCCGCCTCAAGACGATGACCCCGAGCGGCAAGCAGGACGTCGACACCCTTTCGGTAAACATCAATTCGAAAGACCCGGTAGCCCTTTTCGATACCCGTACCACCGGACAGGAGTCCCCGAACACCATCCAGTTCGACGCGACCAAGAGTTACGATCCGGATTCCCTCGAGGCTTCCAAACTCACGTTTTCCTGGAATATCGACGGCGAACGTACCGAACTCGACAATTCCCAGCGCAACGGGGCCATCGGCCGCTACACCTTCTCGACCCTCGGTACCCACAAGATCGCCCTCGAGATCACCAACGAACAAGGAAAAACTTCGACTATCACCAAGGATATCGACGTTTCCTCGCTCCTTTCCGTAAAACTTTCCACCACCCCGAAGATCGCTGCCATGGGCACTCCGGTAAATTTCGTGGCGGAATCCAAGGAAGCCTGAGTATTCGAATGGAATTTCGGCGACGGCGGATCCGTGGAAATTTCTTCCAACGGCCGCGTTTCCCACACCTATAAGAAATCCGGAACTTTCGACGTCACCCTCGTGGTTCGCGGAGCGAACGCCGGCGGACAGAACACCATCTCCCGCAAGGTCTACGTCACCGAAGCCAACGCCCCGTTCGCGCTCATCGGTCTCAAGATCGATTCCAACAGCGTCCAGACGACCGCCGGCGCTTGTGGAGACAAGGAAGCGTTCGTCATCACCCGCGTGAAGCCGATCGGTTTCACTGCCGAAGAATCCGTGAACGTCGACGGCAGCAACCAGGGGCTCTCGTACGCCTGGAAGTATGCCGGCAAGACCTCGACCCAGCGCGACTTCAGCTACAAGTTCGACGAACTCGGATGTTTCCCAGTTACCCTTACCGTCCGCTCCCAGAAGACCGGTAAGACCAATACTATGGAAACCTACGTGAAGGTAGAAAACGTCCTCCCGACCTTTTCCTCCCTTTCCGTAACCACCGACAAGGCCGACACCGATCCGGTGGTCGTCAAGGTTACCGCAAACAATGCGGTCGATGAAGACGGCGTCATCACTTCGTACCTCTGGTACTACTACACCGATTCCGACCCGGAACCGCAGGATTTCCGCATCACCCGCAACAACTCCACCGCGTTCGTCCTTCCGCGCATCAACGGCAAATACTACTTCGCCGTAACCATGGAAGACTCCAACGGCGAAAAGGTGAATTCCGACGAGCAGCGCGAAGAACGTTACTCGCTCACTCTCGCGAGCGACAACATCAACACCCCGCTCATCACCCTCAAGGCCGACAAGACCAACGTCAACGCCGGCGACAAGGTGAAATTCGATGCTATCGTCAAGAACGTTCTCCAGAGCGACATCAGCGACAAGGCCGAATACAAGTGGGACTATAACGGCGACGGTTTCTACGACGAGACCACCGACAAACCCACCGTTTCCCACGTATACGACAAGCCGGGTTCCTTCAACATGAAGGTCAAGGTCACCTACAAGGGGATCTCGAACACCAAGTACCAGACCGTCAACGTGAAGAACGACCTCCGTCCGGGTGCGGAATATATCGCCATCGGTCGCAAGTTCATCTTCCTCAACACCACTCCGGGCATTTACCAGACCGCCAAATGGAACCTCGGTAACGGCATCGCCACTTCCGAAAACAAGGATTCGTTCTCGTACGAATTCAACGAAGACGACGACCTTTCCGCCATGAACCTCCGGCTCGACGTTTCCGACGGCAAGGATACCAAGTACGTCGACGTTCCGCTCCGCAAGGACGTAGTCAACGAAGCCAAGCTTAAGAAATCCGAAGACAAGATCGCCCTCTTCTCCTACCCGCGCGCCAACGACGGCGTGATCGAGGTGGCGAATGCCGGCGACAACGTTTTCCTCTACCTCGGCGAATCCAAGGATTCCCCGTCGAAATACGTCATCGATACCGATATCGACCTCGACTCCGACCTCAACGGCGACGCTGCCGACGATGCGGACAACAAGGGGACTGAATCCTACGCTTCCGGCGCGCCGTTCGCGATCAAGAACCTTGAAAAGGGGCATAAGAACCGCACCGTCCGCATTACGACCTACGACGCCTCCGGAAAGAAGATCGATTCCAAGGACGTAAAAATCGCCGTAACCTTCCTGAAGGACGAAGCGATTTCCGGCTCCGGTTCGGAAGCCAAGACTCCGGAAGGAATCTCGGACAACGACAAGGCGAATCTCGAAAAGCTCAAAGACATCATCCGTACCAAGGCTCCGGAACAGGATCGCCTCAAGCTCATGAACTCGCTTTCCTCGTTGCAGGAAAACTGGTTCGACCAGCGCGAAAAGACCCGCGTGATCCTCGATATGGAAACCGCGATTTCCGAACTCAAGCTCGACCAGGGAATCAAGGACGAAGCGTATTCGCTTCTCGAAGGCTTCCTCGTTTCGGATTCGCAGACCAAAGACGACATCGGTCTCGCGGTCAAGGTCCTCAAGTCGCTCATTCCGGAATCCAACGCCCACTACAAGGAAATCGTAGGCGAAACCGGAAAGCCGGGCCTCGTCGACGAAATCCTCTCGCACCCGACCAATACCGCGCTCAACAAGGAGCTCGGCAAGAAGATTCTCGACTATATCAAGGACGACAAGAACATCGAGAACAAGGATAAGCTCATCATTAAGTCCCAGCTCGAAGTCATCATCTACGGCGGACAGGCGAACGTTCCGGCAAATGCCGAAACTCCGACTACCGAAGATTCTTCCTCTACCGGTTTCGTTTCGTTCGTCCTCGGGGTGGGGAAGGCATTCGGCATCATCATCGCCATCATCCTCGCCCTCTTCTTCGGCCTCTTCGGATTCTTCAAGGTTTCCAATACCAATCCGTCCCTCGGCTTTCAGGATTTCATTATCGAAAAGCTCTTCGGCGGATCCCCGGCACCCAAGAAGCCGACCCCGGCACCCGCTCCGGCACCTAAGACCCCCGAACCGAAACCCGTAGACCCGCTCGCCTCGATGGCGCCGGCTCCGGTCGTAGAAGCTCCCGCAGCTCCGGCGAACGTCGACCCTCTCGCGTCGATGGCCCCCGCTGCCGCAATGGCACCCGCTACCGAGTCTTTCGTTCCCGCTGCGGACGCTGAAGTCGCCCTTCCGGCTTGGCTCAAGGGTTCGTCCCTCGATCCGGCTCCGTCTCAGGAATCCGCTCCTGCGGAAGAACCGGTCGCAGAAGTCGCCCTTCCGGCCTTCGAACTCCCGTCCGAACCCGTAGCTTCCGAACCGGAAACCGCTCCGGCCGTAGAAAGCCCGGCTTCCGACGACCTCCCGGATTGGCTCAAATCGGCCACCGTTTCTACCGAATCTTCCAAGTCCGTCGCCGAAGAAATCACCCTTCCGGAACCGGTCATCGAAGTCGCGGAATCCGTAGAAGAAGCCGCCACTGCATCCGAAACCGAAGAAATTCCCGAAGAAGAAACCGCATCCGCGGTCGAAGTCGAACCGGAAACCGCTCCGGCCGTAGAAAGCCCGGCTTCCGACGACCTCCCGGATTGGCTCAAGGGCATGGACGCCGCGGCCATCGATAAGGAAGTCGCCGAAGAGCTCGCGCCCGCTCAGACGGAGCCGGCCAAGGAAGAATCGAAGTCCGATATTCCGGAATCTTTCCTTCCGCAGTCCGCCCAAGCTTCCGACGACCTCCCGGATTGGCTGAAGTCCAGCGTTTCGACCCCGGTCGAAACCGTCTCCGAACCGGTTGCGGCCCCTGCGGTCGAAGCTCCGGCCGTCGAAGAACCCGCAGTCGAAAAGAAACCGAAGCGCGCTCCGAAGAAGGCTGTCGAAGACTCGGCCGCTCCCGCTCCCGTCGCTCCGGCTTCCGACGACCTCCCGGAATGGCTCAAACCGTAACAAACCGTAAGATATGACCGGATCCGACAATTCGAAAGACGCTTCGTCCAGCATGCTCGACGAACTGATGAAATCAACCCCGGGAGCCCCAGTGGCTCCGGGGGTTGATCCTCTTTCCCAGATCCTCGTTCCCGAGGTGCCCGTGGCGACTCCCGCAGCGCCTGCGGTTTCTCAGCCCGTAGCCGCGCCTCAGCCCCAGGACGCCGTTCCGGGAAGCGCGTGAGCCGTCTCTTTCGTAGACCAGCTTACCGCATCGGTCCAGACGCCCGTGACGCCCGTCGTGCAACCGGCATCCGTTCAGGCATCCGCTCCGGAAAGCTCGCTCGCTTCGATTCCGGGAATCGTCCTGGAAGGCGCGGAAGGGCAGGGGGGCGCTTCTTCCGGCGGATCTCCGATTCCTCCGGCACCGAAGAAAAAGAAAGAGCCCATGCGTCCTATCGATTTCTTGAAAATCGTAGGGGCGCTCTTCGTCGTCTCGCTCATCTTTTTCGGTTCGTTCTTCGCGTACGTCGTCTTCAATCCGGAAGAAGCCAAACTGTTCATCCAGTTCGGCATCAACCGCGCCGACATCCAGTCCCTTCTCGCCCTTCTCGTCAATTCGACCTTCGGAACGATCACGTTCTCGCTCTCGGTCATATGGATCGTCTATCTTTTCAAGATGATCCTGACGAAGAAGGAATACAAGCGGAAGAAGACCGTCGCCACCATCCTCGCCATTTTCTTCGGAGTCCTGCTGTTCTCCAATATCACGTTTTGGGCATTCCTCGTGCAGAAGATCGGAGCCCAGGACTTCGCGAATCCCAACGGTGGCATTAAGATCTACGACAACGACCGCTTCCTCTCCGAACAATTCAAGGATTCGAGCGAAATTACCGATTTCAATAACCTCATCGGCCCGACGTCGCTCAAATTCGACCTCGTTTCCGACGCCGGATACGTAAAGAAGAAATACATGTCCATCGACTCGTTCGAAATCGACTTCGACGGCGACGGTACCATGGACAAAGAAGGGGCCGACCCGTCCGAAGCCAACGACCTCATCTTCACGTATTCGAAGAAGGGCAAATACACCCCGAAAGGTACGTACGTCGGCAAAGACAACGTCACCGGCGAACCGAAGACCCGTTCGATGGACCTTCCGGTCATCAACGTCTCGGCCATCGTCAACATCACCAAAACCAAGAAGGGCATCGTCTACGACGCCAAAGACGCCACCCAACTCGGTTCTCCCCGCTGGTACGAAAGCAGCGATCTGAACAAGCCGGCTTCCACGAACGCGGTCTATACCGCGAAGCTTCTTAAGGAAGAACGCTTCCTCTGTCTCGCCCTCGTTACCAATAAGACGAAGAACGAAAACTGCAACAAGATCTTCGTCATCCGTCCGGAAGGGGAAGAGCCCATCGAAGCGACCGTAAAGACCGAAAGGGTCGACAACGACAGCCTGACGTACCGTTTCTCGCTCGAAAACGTGAAGGTGAAGACGGGCGGCGACATCGCCTCGTACCGTTGGGTACTGGAGAACGGTTCCGTTTTCTGCCAGAAAGACGAATGCGAATACGCCTTCATAGATTACGGAAAGCAGCGCTTCAACGTTTTCCTTACCGATGCGGCCGGCAACACCGTAGACATCGAAGGCGAACTCGACATCAAGCGTCCCCTTCGACTCGAAACCGCCGACGGAGGCGCTCCGCTCCTCAAGGTCACGGATTCTGGCGATGAAAACCTCATCGCTTCAGCCTACGAACGCAATATCGACGCCTACCGCGTACAGAAGTTCACGGTCCCGTCCAAGATTACGTTCGACGCGAGCGACGTTCGGGTTAAGAATCCAGGATACGAGCTTGAGAACGTCGAATGGACGTTCGGTAAGAACGGAAGCAAGAAATCCGGTCTCCGCGTAGATTACGAGCTCGTTCAGGACGGACGCTTCGAAGTCTTCGTCAAATACGTTTTCCTCAATGCGGCGGATAGCGACCGGAGCGAAGCGACCGAGCGTATCATCTTCGACGGAAAGAAGAAGGATCTCGCCGCGAACATCGTCATCACGTCGCCGGATTCCAAAGACGAGAACTTCTATGCGCCCACTACGATCAAGTTCGACGGTTCGGCGAGCCGAACCAAGGACGGTACGATCACCAAGTTCATCTACGATTTCGGCCTCGGACGTCCGGCAGCCGAAGGCGACGCGGTACAGACTATCCGCTACGAGAACCCCGGAGAATACGAAGTGAGCCTCACGGTCGTCAAAGACGACGGTTCCAAGGATACCGCGACCCGCAAGATCATCGTGAAGGACATCCCCAAGAGTCTGCGAATCAACACGAGCGTCTCTTCCGGCGTCGTAGGCTCCGGAGTGGACTTCGACGTATCCGGATCGTCCGGACAGATCGAGACCTATTCCTGGGATTTCGGAGACGGAACCGTTCCTTCTTCGGAACCGAACCCGACCCACGTGTTCGAGAAATCCGGTACGTTCACCGTCAAGCTCGAAGCGAAGTACGCGGACCAAACGGTCAAGTCTTCCGAAAAGGATATCGTTATCAAGAACGCCGCGGAGTAATCCGCAAGGCATGAAAAATCCCCCGTACGGGGGATTTTTCAACGCTCGTTTTAGAAGTTGGGTTTCCAGTTCGTGAGTATTTCTTCCAATTCGATTTTATAGGGTTCGGCTCGGGAAGCGTCGCGCCAACTGACGGTACTTTTCACTTTCATCTTCTTCGCTCAGGCTACTCAGACGTCGGTGATCGAGATCGTACGGAAGAATTTCGACCTGCAGTTGACCGGGCGTTTCGAATCGCAGAGGTTGAGCCCGTTTCCCCATCATTGGTCGGAGAGCCCGGAGGTGGAATACACTACGCCCGACCAGGTGGAGGTGGTTCCCGTGAGGTACCACATTCCCGATTGGTTGGTAAGCACCTTCGTAGCCCCGGCCGCCATATACATCTTCGATACGGAGGAGTTTCCCACGCAACTCGGGTCGTAATTCGCCACGTCGAAGCAGTTTTCGAGGTCGCTGGAGAATTTCGTCCAATTGCTGTTGCGGATGTTCTCGACCGCTTCGATCCCTTCTCGGGCAAGGTTTATGGCCTGGATTCTGGATTCGGTCGTCGAAGCGAGTTTCACGCCTCCTTGGAGTACCTGGAACGTTCCGGTCACGCCGATGGTGACGATGACGAGCACGATCATCGCTTCGACGATCGTGCTTCCTCGGACGTTATGGGATATCGGTCGCATGCGCGGGTTGGGGAAGTGCGGTTAGAGCGGCTTATTCGCGCCTTCTGCGGTGGTTCCGGTAGATGCCGCGGGAGTTTCCGCCGCGGTGGGCGCGACGGCGGTATCGGCCGGTTTTTCAGTTTCCTTCACGATGATGAACTGCGAGGTCTTCACGACATCGTCGTTTTCTCCGTAGTACTTGATTTCGTAGGTGTTGATGCCGTCGTTCATCGTGCCGTAGTCCTTATTCGCGAAGTAGTACCAGTACGTACCGAGCTGGGTGAACTTGGAAAGACGGAAACCGTTGATGGTGATATACTTTACGACCCCCTTCGGAAGACGTCCTTCCATGCGTACGACGTTTTCGGTCGTTTTGTACGGGTTTTCGGTGGGTGCGACGATGCGGAAGTCCTTGTCGGAAATCGGGAAGGTCGTTACGGTCGGCTTGTTCGTTTCCTGGGCCTGGGTTTTCTTGGTGCTCGAGTAGACGGTGAGGACGTTTTTGAATATGAGTCCACCGTCTTTATCGAACGCCTTGTACACGATGTTGTTCGCGTTTTCCGGAAGGGGGAACCCCTTGAAGGAGAATGCCGACGCGGCCGTATCGATCTTCGCTTCCTTGTCGTTGAAGGTAACCTTCGCGACGGTGGAATTGGTGATTTTTCCTTCGATGTCGACGGTCGCGGTATCGAGGCTCGCTTCGTCTTCGGGGGAAGTTACGACGATGACCTTCGAGGAGGAGGGGGAGTTCATGCTCAACGTAGCCCCGCTCAGCGTCGACCCACTTCCTTCACCCGGTACGCCGGATACGAGGAGGAACTTGTCCCCGTCGTGTTTCACGTAGACGGTTTCGGTACGGAAGAACGAATCGATCGGCTTGATGGAATCCGGAAGTTTGAGGGTCTTGGCTTCGCTCGTGAGGACGGTGAGCATCTGGTTGACCCCTACGGATGCCGAAGAGGATTCCGAAGAGACGTCGGCACTGCCCTTGAGGACGTAGACGTTGCTGCCTACCGCGTTCTGCGAGAGCGCGACGACGCTGCCGGACTTCGGCTTCACGGTGAAGCTCTTAAGTTTGAAAGAAAGGTCGTCCGCGCCCGCTTCTACCCAGAGATAGGCGCTTTGGAGATCGAAGGAGTGGGTTCCGTCCGCTCCTTTGCCGCGGTAGGCGACTTCGGTGAGACGATCGGCGTAGACCTTGGAAGGGGAGCCGTCGATGACGAGTTCGGCGTCGCCGGATTTCACTTCGAGGTGGTTGTCGGTGGGGAACATCTTCTCCTCGCCCTGGATCTGCTTTTTGGAATCGCCGGACATGTAGATGTACACTTCCGAGTTTTCCGACTTCGGAACGACGGTGACGCTGTCGTTGCCGGCGCGGTTCGCGGTTTCGGTGGAAGAGCCCGAGAAAAGCGCCCTGACGATGACGACCAAAATGATTACCGCCACCGCTACCGGAACGGCGAGGGAAATGAGGCTGTTGCGGCGTGCGCTGCGCTCGTTGCGCATCATTCGTGACATGTTTGGAAAAATTACGGTACTGACCGCCGAAATATATCCGAAACCGCCCCCGAATCAAGCGCGCTTCCGCTTTGGGAAAAGGAAAACCCCGCACTGGCGGGGTTTTCTCGGAAGGGGTTTCCCCTTGCCATTATTCGGATTTTGCTTCTTCTTTAGGAATGACCGCTTCGAGAGCGGCATAGGTGGCCTCTTTCCCCTTGGGAACGCGGAGGGTGACGGTGTCGCCGATTTCCGCCTTGAGGTACGTAACGCTCGCCATGAGGAGGTTGTACGCCTTGCCATCGGAGACGACCTGGAACTTGTCGCGATTGGAAGCGATGAGGCCGATTTTGG
Source organism: uncultured Candidatus Peribacteria bacterium (assembly GCA_964482035.1). Lineage (GTDB taxonomy): Bacteria > Patescibacteriota > Gracilibacteria > BD1-5 > UBA2023 > JANJWP01. Next base: position 303,383 of record CAYZVC010000001.1, read on the forward strand.
TTTCGTACGGCATTTCTTCGATGATCTTGTAGACGATCTTCCCGTCGCCGCCGATGATGGCCTTGAGCTTGCTGCCCTGTACGAGGTGCGATTTGGATGCGTAGTTCTGCGGGACCGGGTAGGTGTTTCCGTCCGAACCGAGCATGGATTCGCCAGTGAATACGCCTTCGACGATCTTTTCGTCGCCGCTCTTGTAGGCGGTGAGGTTGGAAGCGTCGAGGTAAGCGAGTTCGCGCTTGGCCGCTTCGCCGTCGGTCATCGTGGCGAGGATCTTGCGTGCCGAAGTGATGGACTTCTGCGCTGCGTCGAGGAGGTCGCGGACTGCGAGGATCTTCTTCTGGTCGTTTTCCATGTCGATTTGTTTTTGAGTAGACGCGTACATTATATCATCCGTTTCGCGCGTTGCCAAGAAACGGGGCTTGACCATTCGGTTATCCGATGCCGAGATTTACGATGGCTTTCATTATCGGCGTGTAGAAGAAGAGCGAAAGGTAGAGTCCGACCGCCAAGAACGGACCGAACGCAATTGCCATGTTCCGCTGTTTTTTTACTGCCAGCACGTAGATTCCGACGACGCTTCCCACGATATAGGAGAGGAAAAGCGCGAGCGCGGCCATCCTCGCTCCGGCCACGAGCCCCATGAATACGGCGATGCGGAGATCTCAGAGCCCGATCCAACCGGAAGGGAGTTCGTGTTCCGGATCGTGCTCCTGGTGCGGGTTGCGTTTTCCGATGATTCGGAGGAACGTGTCCCAAACGACCGCGAACGGAAGCCAGACGTAGTACCACGCGACTTCGAGCGCGTCTTTGTAGCGCTTGTTGCGCAGGCAGTACGTACCGACGGGAATGAGGAACTGGAGATAGAAGAACGAATATACCGCCCAAGCCCCGAGCGAGGCGTTCATCCCTTGCTTGAAGAGGGTATCGCCCCAAAGGATGGGCTCGTAGTGCCGGAAGAGCGTGTTGCCTTCCGGAAGGAAAACGAGGAGCGCGGCGACGCCGAGCGTAGCGGGAACGAGGATTTCGTCGGGAATTTCTTGGTAGAGGATGTCGTAAAACACGAACACCACCGTAACGAAGGCGAGAGCCAGAAAGAACGCGACGCGCGCGATTTCCCACCAGTCTCCCGCTATGGCCGCAGGAAGGTCGCAGAGATATTTCGCGCTGGTAACGAAGAGGATTCCGGTAACGAGTTCGAGAAGCGGATAGATCGCGGGGATCTTCTTTCCGCATCCGGCGCAACGCCCCTTTTGGAAGAGCCACGAGAAAACGGGAAAGAGTTCTTTCCAACTGAGCGTTTTACCGCAGCTACCGCATTCGCTGCGTCCTCAGAGGATGCCTTTTTTTCCACTCTTCAGACGGTATACCACCACGGAGGCGAAACTTCCGAGGCACGTGCCGAAGAAGAAGAGGTAGGCGAGGACGAGGTTTTCCATTGAACGGATTAGAAATGGTATCTGGCGAGGGCGAGTTCCGCCGCGATGGCGGCTTCTTCGATAAGTCAAGGTTCTACCCCTTTGATCTTATGGAGCGTCGCTACGTCGTAAGAGGCGATGGCCGACTCGAATCTCCTGAGCGTCGGCGAAGCGTCTTGGGGCAGCGCGTAGGTGCCGAGCGTCTTCGCGAGCTTCGAAAGGAATATCGCCGACGCCTTGCGGCATTCTCACGATTCGAAGTAGGGAAGGGAATCCAGATACGCTTCGAAGAGCTTTTTATTGGGGATGCCTTCCGGGAGCGTGGAAGAGAGCGTGGACACGACTTTGAGGTAGGCTACCGCCGAAGCGTAGTCCATCTTTTCGCTCGAGACGTTCTTGCGGAGTTTGAACGAAATGAGACGGTTCTTTTCGCCTTTGGTTTCGAGATTGGCCTGGATGAGGCTTCACGTGTCCGCCCGGCTCTCGTTTTTCTTCTCTTTGGCGAAGGCCCGGATCTTTCCGAAATCGCGGCTCCAGAGTTCGTAGACGAATTCCTGGTCACCTATCGGCGTACGTTTGAAAAAGACGCACTCCGTTACGTGCATGTTAGCGGATTACGAGCTTGCCGTCCGAGACTTCGAAACGGATCTGGTAAACTCCGGAATCGGTGGACGCGACGACGGTGCCGTCTTTGGGTACGAAAATCGAGCGTACCGGGCTTTCCACCACTTCGATCTGTCCGACGTAGCGTACTCATTTGATATTGCGGTAGTCGCGGGAATCCGGCTCGAAAACCCAAATCCTGTTAGACAGGATGAGGTAGAGGTAGTTGGCGTTGGCGAACGCGTAGAACTTGGGAATCTCGTTCGCGTCGGCGAGAGCGTAGTCGTCGGGGAGGCCGTTGAGCATGAGGGAACGTTCCGAATAATCCGGAACGGTGAAGATCTTGTCCATCATGAGGTCGTCGCGCACGACGTAGAATCCGCCGTCGAGCCCGAAGTCGAGAACCTTGGGCTTCTTCGCGCGGTCGCCAACGAGAACGCTGCTCTTCGAAGAGAATCCGTTCACGCTCGGCTTGTGCTTGTAGATCTGGGTTCCGTCGTTCGAAAGGACGTAGAGGTTACCGTTGAACGTCTTGATGGCGCGGCCGGCTTCCCAGGATTTCTGCCCGTCGACGTTCACGTAGGAGAATTCGCCCTTGTAGAACTTGAGAACGCGGTTGGTCTTGGTGAGCACGTAGATGACGCCTTCGGCGCTCGCGTCCGAAGACACGGCTTCTTCGCCGTCCGGATACGGGAACACCTTGGTTTCCGCCCCCTTTACGAAAGGCCCGGCGAGCGAGGTCTTGCCAACGAAGTAGTATTTTTTCTGGATTTCGAAGACGCCTACCGGTCCGAATTTCTTATCGGAGAAGATGTAATCGGCCTCGTGGGACTTCGGATCGAAGGACTCGATGCCGTTCATCTGCTTCTTGAGGATCGAAATGCTGTCGAGGAGGCGCTTCACGTCGTTCATATAGACGTTCTTGCCGCGCACTTCGAAGATGAGGTCTTCGGCCTTCTTAAGGTTGGCTTTGAAAACCTCTTTGTTCGCGAGGTCTTTGCCGGCCTTGTCGAGGATGACCTGCGCTTCGATGAGACGGTTCTTGTACTCTTCCGGAACGGCGAGGTCGGTCTTCTGTTGGAAAATGGCCGATATCGTTACGTACAGGAGGAACGCGCAAACGACGATTCCGGCGCCGAACGCTGCCGCGCGGAATTTCTCGTTTTTCCAAATGGGGTGGTTCCTTACCGTATCGTACGCCTTTTTAGCGGCGGGGATTTCGGAAATGGCCCCGCTGATGCGCGCCGCAGCGTCGCGGGCGATGGGCGCGGCCTTGGCCATGGCGTTCCTTGCCGCGATGGTGGCTTTTTCGACTCATGACGCCGCTGAGGGGACGGCGATGTCGGTAACGTTCGCATTGGTGAGCGCGATGCAATCGATGGCACGTTTGCCGGCTTCGCGGCGGATGAGGTTCTCGATAGCGAGACGCTTCTCATCGTCTTTTCCTACGGTCGCGAGTTCGGTGACGTCTTCTTCGGTAAGGTAGTCGAGAAGGTCGATATTGGCGACGTAGAGGGAATCGGGGTGCTTGACGCTGCCGGAAGACACGTACGAGAATTCGCTCGCGGTACTGGCCATGCCTTCGGCGATGTCGGTAATGCGTCCGCCGCGGATGAGGTAGGCGTTGTAATGGCCGAGGACCGAGAAATGGATGTCGTCCCCGTCGATGGCGGCGAGAAAGACGCGGACGTCTTCGACCTTGAGGTCCGGAACGGTGGCCCGGAGATGCCGGTTGAGGCGGTCGAGTACGAACGAGAAATAGGCCGCGGTTTCGCCGGCCTTGCCGCTTTCGGCGACGGTGTCGACGATGGCGCCTTCCACGAGGGACGCGGCGTGCGGTTTTTTGGAATCGATCTGGAGGAGGATCTGACGACGGTCGTCGATGCGGATCTTTTTGGTCACGACTACCGAATCCGATTGTTCGGAAGCGTGTCGGAGCAAGCTGACTTGCAGCATGGGTTGGGGAAAGCGTATACCGCCTCCGAATGTATGGAAAATCTGTTCAGCGTCAAGCCGGAATCCGCATCGGCAAAAGGAAAAGCGCGGGTTTTTCCCGCGCTTTTCCTTTGGAATTTCGCCTTTAGAGGCTGTTGAGCATGTTGAGGATGTCTTCGGTATCCTGTCCGCCGGCGTCCTTCGCTTCGGCCTGCTGGATTTTCTTGCGGCTTTCCTGCGACTGGAATTCCTGCCATTCGATGAGGTGCTTCTCGTTGAGGTTCTTGATTTCTTCCTGGTACTTGAGTTCGAGCTCTTCGAGCTTGCGGCGTTCGGTTTCGAGGATGTCGAAGAGACGGTCGACCTGCTCGTCGGTCATCGACGGAAGGATGTCGAACCAGTACTGCTTTTCGTTGTTGTCCATGCTCTCGGTTGCGAGCACGAGCTTGATGAGCTCGGGGTACTCGGCCTGGATTTCGTCGAGAATGGTGAATGTGTGTCCGTCTTTGATGACCTGTGCCATATCGTTCCTTTTTGAAAATATCCCGTCCATTATAGGACATTCCGTTTTAAACACAAAATTTTCGCCCCCCTGGGCTTGCCCTTTTCCGTATTATGTTGCGCGTTAAGCGGGCGTACGGGCAAAATCGTTTGAATTCCGCGCCTTCCTCGATAAACTGCCTCGGTTTTCCGAACATATGAAAGCCATCTTCCTCAGCATGCTCCATCTCCTCGCCCGCAAGGTCGTCGAGAAGCACCGCCCCTTCATCGTAGGCGTTACCGGTACGGTCGGCAAGACCACCACCACGCATTTCGTATACGACTTCCTCCATTCGCTTTACGGCGAAACGGTCTACATGTCGCCCCACAACTACAACGGGGAATACGGATTGCCGCTCACGATTATCGGTGCGAAAGCCCCCTATTCCAACCCTTTCCTCTGGATCTGGGTTTTCGTGAAAGGCCTTCTCCGCCTTCTCGACAAGAAGTACCCCAAGTACCTCGTCCTCGAATACGGCATCGACCATCCGGGCGAGATGGCATCGTTGCTCGCGGTCGCCAAGCCCGACGTCGGAATCGTCCTTAACGTTTCCAAGAACCACGTCGCCAACTTCAAGAATTTCCAAGAATACGCCGCCGAAAAGCTCCTTCTCGCCGATTCCTGCGGCCGCTGTCTCTACAACGCCGACGACAAGGTCGTGAGCGAAGGCATTTCCGAAGCATCCAAGGCGCGGGCCGTTTCCTTCTCAGCCAAAAAGAAATCCGCCGACGTCTACGTCCGTTCCGTGAGCGCCAAAATCGACGGCATCACGTTCGACGTCTGCTGCGAAGACGCCTGCGCGACCGCCGGTTTCCCGGTAGTGGGATCGTTCCAGGCGTACAACCTTCTTCCGGTCTTCGCCCTCGGCCTCGAAATGGGCCGCGACCTCCACGACATCGTCACGCACCTTTCCGACGTCCATCCGCAGAAGGGCAGGGGATCCATCCTCAAGGGCATCAAGGAGTCCGTTATCGTCGACGGCACTTACAACGGCGGGTACGCCGCGATGTCCGCCGGAATCGAATACCTCTCCGAACTCTCCGAAGAATACGCCCGCGTCTTCTTCTTGGGCGACATGCGCGAACTCGGACCGGATTCCGAGGAAATGCATCAGGAAATCGCCGCCAAGGTCCTCGCGGCCAATCCCGACGCCGTCATCCTCGTAGGCGACGAAATGCGCAAGTACGTCCTTCCGATTCTTTCTGAAGCCCTCCCGGATAAGGTTTTCTCCTATTCCTCGAGCCGCGTGGCCGGTACCAAGGTCCGCGAAATGGTAGTTTCCATCGAGAAACCTTGCGTAGTATTCGCCAAGGGTAGCCAGACCAACATCTATCTCGAAGAAGGTCTCAAGGAATTCCTCTTCGACCTCCGCGACGCGGAGAAGCTCTGTCGCCAATCGACCCGCTGGATGAAGATTAAAGCGCACTTCTTCGATACCATCTGCGCGAAAGACTAACCGTAATGCCGTACCAAAGGGGATTTCTTCGGATATCCCCTTTCTTTTTGCCGTTTTTTCGCTACCATCCGAATCGTTCCATTTCCTCTACCTATGGCTTTCTGGATCGGCTTCGCGCTGTATAGTTCCGTCGTCGCGTTCGTTTGGGGGTTCTTCCTCGTCGCACGCATGCACGTTTCCAAATTCCGCGAGTATTCCCACTACGTTCCCACGGCGACTCGCGTCCTCGCGATTTTCCTCCTCGTGATGACGGTCGTCGGATACGTCGCGGTATTCAATCTTTCGGATACGAAAAAGACGGAGACGGTCGCGGAACAGACCGCTCAGGAAGAGTATTAAGAAACGTATTTCCCGGACGGCGAGAACCGCCGCCCATTTTTTCAGTTTCAGACCCGCTTATGAAAATCGGTATCGTCGGACTCCCGAACGTTGGAAAATCCACCCTCTTCAACGCGCTTACCAACTCTTACGCTGCAGAAGCGGCCAACTTTCCGTTCTGTACCATCGAACCGAACGTAGGTATCGTCAACGTCAACGACAAGCGTTTGGACGAGCTCCTTAAGGCCGTAGGCGCCGCCAAGACCGTTCCGGCAAACGTCGAGTTCGTAGATATCGCGGGCATCGTCGAAGGCGCTTCCAAGGGCGAAGGCCTCGGGAACAAGTTCCTTTCGCACATCCGCCAGGTAGACGCCATCCTCCAAGTCGTCCGTGATTTTTCCGACGGCAACGTCCACCACGTTTCCGGTTCGGTAGATCCGAAGCGCGACATCGAAGTCATCAACGCCGAACTCATTCTCGCCGACCTCGAAACCATCGACCGCCGCATCGGCGACATGCAGAAGAAGGCTCGCGGCGGCGATAAGGAATCCGCGGCCCGTCTCGCGGTGTACGAAAAGATGAAGCCGTACCTCGAAGCCGGAAACCTCGCCGTCACCATGGATTTGGAAGACGACGAACGCGAACTCCTCAAGGATTCCTTCCTCCTCACGAACAAGCCGTTCGTGTACGCCGTGAACGTCGCCGAAGACCGCCTCACTGTATCCGAAGCCGAACTCCGCTCGATCACCGGCGTTTCCGACGCTTCCGTTCCGGTTCTCGCCGTCAGCGCGAAGATCGAAATGGACATGATGGGCTTTTCCCCGGAAGAACGCGCCGAATTCCTCGAAGCCCTCGGCGTTTCCGAAAATCCGACCGATGCGGTCATTAAGACCTGTTACGACCTCCTCGGCCTCCAGTACTATTTCACCGCCGGTGAAATGGAAGTCCGCGCTTGGACCATCCACAAAGGTTGGAAAGCTCCGGCAGCGGCCGGCGTCATCCATACCGACTTCGAGAAGAAGTTCATCAAGGCCGACGCCGTCGACTGGAAGGACCTCGTCGAATGCGGCGGATGGGGCAAAGCCCGCGAAACCGGCAAGGTCCGCATGGAAGGGAAGGAATACGTCGTCCGCGACGGCGACGTGCTCCTCTTCAAGTTCGGAGCGTAGTCGTATCGTCGCCCAAAAAGTCTTGCGATGCTGAAAATCCCCCGGAGTTCCCGGGGGATTTTTCATCAGTTTCGAAATTTGCCTGCCGAAATACTTTTGACAAAGCCGCCCCCGTCGTTATTAGAATGGATTGTTTCCCTTATCGCATAAGACCGACCAGGATATGTGAGCCATCATTCTCGAAGGAATATTTTCCGCGAAACGTACCGAACAATTGGAAGCCGAACGTCTCGCGTTCGAAACCGAAGCCGGAAGGGAACGTTTTCTCGAATCGAAAACCGAATCGGAAGCCGCCATAGCCGATTCCATCAGTCTCATAGGAGACTGCGTCCACCCGAAGGTTGAAGCCATGCTTTCCACTCCGGCGAGGGAATTCATGACCATTGACGAAGAAGGCTTCCGGCTCTCCATCCGGCACTACGTGTACGAGCGTCTCGAAAAGAACGGAATGCCGATTTCCCGTATCGACGTCCCTATGAAGGCCTGCGTAGACTATTTCGAAGCGTTCATGACCGATATCGCCACCATGTCCCCACGCGGAGAAACGATCGTGAACTCTCCGTACGTCCTTTGATGGAAGGAACAATGAAGATACGACCTCGCCTGAGACGCGGCGCTCTTCGGGTATCTCTTCTACCACAAGAAGAAAGGGAACCGGCTTTCCCGACGCGATTATGCGGACATGGGAATCCGCGCGTATTACGACTGGTACGGACAGGGGATGGCGCGTCACGAACACAACGTGGGAAAGTTCGTCGCCGACCGTCTTCCGAGGCTTCTTCCTCTCGTCGCGGACTGTCCGAACGACGTGTTTTCGAGAAGGCTCAGGCTTTCTTAATGCCCCAATTCCGCATTTTTCGAAAAACCGGCCGAAAAACATGGCCGGTTTTTTGCGCCCCTATTTGAAATATGCTAATATTCGTGGGAACGCTAACCGATCCGATATGCTCCGCAGGCGGAAAAAATACTGACCTTCGTCCTGAACCCTCGCCCAACTCTGGGGGTTCAACCTCTTTTTGCTGGCGATGTTCGTGTCCGCGTACGTCGGACTCCCGACGCTTTTGAAGACCAGCGTCGTCGAATTCCAGAACGTGAAATCCGAACCGTTCGACGGTACCGTAGCCCCCATCGCATACGTTCCGAACTGGCTCGATTCGACCTATTCCAACAAGACCCTCCGCTTCGAAAACATCCCCACCGACGCTTTCGTCGACCTTCCGCGCTACGATGCCGACCTCCTCCGCATCGACGACGCCAAGAACCGTATCGCTTCGCTCGAGCGCTCCACGTACATCACTCCGTACATGGGAAGCTACCGAATGAACTTCGAAGAGTACGACGGCAGCCACTTGGGCGTCGATATCCGCGCCCCGCTCGGAACCCCCGTCCTCGCTATCGCGAACGGCGTGGTCACCAAGGTGAACGACAAGGAAACCGCGGATGGAAAATACGTCATCATCCGCCATGACGACGTTCCGGTGGACGGAACGAAAATGACCGTCTACAGTTCGTACCTCCACCTCGAATCCTCTTCCGTGGAAGTCGGAACGAAAATCCGTAAGGGCCAACCGCTCGGCAAGGTCGGACTTACCGGCATTACCACCACTCCGCACCTCCATCTCCAGATCGATAAGGCATCGGCTCCGTTCCACACGTACTGGCCGTACTCCTACTCCGATCTCAACGAACTTGGCATCGACTTCTTCGCGGCCGTCAACATGGGCCTCGGGAAGGAAAACGCCATCAAGAACACCATCCACCCGATGACGTTCGTTCAGGAAAACGAAACGGCCGGCGCCTCCCAGGTAGCGGCTACTACCTCGACCGTATCGGTAGCTTCGGCATCCGAAGCGCTGAAACCTTCTCCTGACGACGCTGCCGCCGAGTCGGCTCCGAAAAATTCCGCGCCGGCCGAACCTCAGAAAATCGAGCCGATCCTTCCGGAGGAAAAGCTTACTGACCGTCCGGAAGACATTCTCGTTTCCCCGACCGTCGTCAAGGCGCCTACCAAGCCGGTAGAAACGCCGAAACCCAAGACGAAGTTTTCCGACGTTCCCCAGAATGCCGGCTACCGTGCCTCCTTCGACCGTTTGGCCGCGGCCGGCGCCCTGAAGCCTCTCGAATCCGAATCTTTCCGGCCGAACGACGCCATGACCCGTCGGGACGCGGCAATGCTTTTGGGCAGCCTTCTCGGAATCGATCCTTCGGATTTCCCGAGCCTTCCGTTCAATGACGTACTTCCGTCCGATCCGTCCGCCGGATATCTCGACCAGCTTATCGGCAAGGGCGTAGTGGGGAACGCCAGCGCGTTCCGTCCGTCGGCCGCGATTACCCGTGCCGAAGCCGCCGTACTCATCGCACGCGCGTCCTGACTCACGAACGTTCTCGGACACTCGCTTTTCAGGGACGTGGCGAACGGCGATTCCCGCGTCGGGATGCTCAACGCTTTCTCGGTCCAGCTGAAATTGAAGAGGAACGTGAAGTTCCAACCGAACGCTCCGCTCACCCGAGCCGAATTCGTGAAGATGGTAGATACCTGGAGACAGAAGACCGGAATGCTGAAATAAGCGCACTATGAAAAAATCCCCCTCGGGGGATTTTTTAGTTCGCGTTCGCCAGAGCCTTTCGGCCGGACTTACGCCGCTGACTTTTCTACGGTTACTTCCGTTGCGGCAGTAATGATCAGTTTGGAGCCGATGACCCCCATGATCATGCCGTAGGAAGGGTTTTTTTGCAGGCGCGCTTTGGTCACGCTTTCGAAGGCGTGCCAATCTTCGAATTCCCAATCCCGAGCCCCTTCTTGCAAGACGCTCAGCCAAACGATGCGGCCCTGGCGGTCTTGATCCGAGAAACCGGGATACGTGAGGAAACCGTTCACGACCGTTTCGATGGCTGCGGATTTTGCGCTCGCCGGTACCGGGTTTTGTTCAGACATCTCGCTTACCTCCCTGGAGTTTTGTTTTGACTGATGGAAAATACGCAATGAAAGGCGATTGTCAAACCGTTCGCGGCTTTCGGTATTTCGAACGAATTTCCATTGCCCGAAAGCCCCGGTTCGATATACTCCCGCCATGCTCAACGATTCTCAGAAAATAGCGGTCCAACACACGTCCGGACCGATGCTCATCCTCGCTGGCGCCGGCGCGGGGAAAACCCATACGCTCACCGAACGCGTGGCCCGCATGGTAGGGGAGGGGATACCTCCTTCCAAAATCCTTTGCGTCACCTTCACCAACAAGGCGGCCAAAGAAATGCGCGAGCGCATCGGAAAGAAACTCGGTTTCGAAAAACTCGAATCGGTCAACCCGTACCGCCGTAGCGATCTCCCGCTCGTGGGAACGTTCCACTCCATGGGCGTGTATTTCCTGCGTCTGTTCATTGACCGTCTCGGGTACGGCAAGGATTTCGTCATTTTCGACGAAGACGACAAGATCCGTACGGTGAAAGGGATTCTCGAAGACAAGAAGATCGACGACAAAGAACTGCCCCCGCGCCAGGCCGCTTACATGATTTCGGCCGCCAAGAACGAAGGCATCGGACCCGAAGCGTACCGCCGCAGTGCCGACAACTACGCCAAATCCCTCGTCGCGGACATCTACGTCGAATACGAAAAGCGCACCAAGTCGATGAACGCGCTCGACTTCGACGACATCCTTTTGAAACTCCTCCTCATTCTCGAAAACCCGGAAGTGTTGGAATATTTCCACCGCCGTTTCGAATATTTCATGGTCGACGAGTACCAGGACACCAACGACATCCAGTACCGCATCGTGAAACTTCTCGCGAGCAAAACCCGCAACCTCGCGGTCGTCGGCGACGACTGGCAGGGGATCTACTCGTGGCGCGGGGCGAACATCAAGAACATCCTCTCGTTCGAACGCGACTACCCGGACGCCACGGTCGTAAAACTCGAACAGAACTACCGTTCTACCAAGAAGATCATCGAAGCCGCGAACGCGGTGGTGAAATGCAACAAGGAAGCTCTCGAAAAGACCCTTTGGACCGACAACGAAGACGGCGATATGATCAACGTCATCGAATCGTACGACGAAAAGGAAGAATCCCGCGGCATCGCGGAAATGATCGCCGAAGACAAGAACTACGCGGATTGGGCCATCTTGTACCGCACGAACGGTCAATCCCGCCTCATAGAAGAAGGCCTCATCCGCAAGAATATCCCGTACAAGGTGTTCGGGGGCGTGAAGTTCTACGAACGCAAGGAAATCAAAGACATCCACTCGTACCTCCGCCTCATCTTCAATCCGCAGGATTTGGTGGCGTTCACGCGCATCATCAACGTTCCGTCCCGTAAGCTCGGGGAGAAGTCGGTTGAAGGGCTCCGTAACTTCATGAACGCGGAGAACCTCAGTTTCAGCGAAGCGATCGAACGCATAGCGGAAGCTCCGGAAATCGGTCCGGCCGCCAAGCGCGCGTTCGCAGAATTCGGCTCGATGTTCGCCGGTTTGGCCGAAGTCTCCCGCACCGCCTGCGTGAAAGACCTCATGGACGCGGTCGTGAAGCGTACGAAGTACGAGGATTACCTCCGTGGCGAATATTCGAAGGAAGAAGTCGAAGGAAAGCTCGAAAACGTGAAGGAATTCCTCAACATGGCCTCGCGTTACGACGGACTCGAACCGCGCGAATCGCTCTCGCTCTTCATCGAGGACATCGCGCTCATCACCGACCAGGACCGTACCGACGAAGTGGGCGGCGTTTCGCTCATGACCATCCACTTGGCCAAGGGTCTCGAATTCCCCAACGTCGTCATTGCCGGTGCCGAAGAGGGGCTGTTCCCGCATTCGCGTTCACTCATGGAAGCCAAGGCAATCGAAGAAGAACGCCGCCTCATGTACGTCGCCATGACTCGCGCCAAGAAGAAGCTCTTCATCACCCGCGCCCGCGAACGCTACACCTTCGGAAACTACGCCGCCAATCCGGCTTCGCGATTCCTTAAGGAAATTCCGGAGCACTTGGTAGTGAAGGCCGACCCGCAGCCGAAATACACCTTCTGATCGTTCGGAAATTCCGGCGGATTCAGCGCTGGCGGACTCGGGGGTGGGGGATACGGCGCGAAATCCACAGGTTCCTCGGCGTATTCTTGGCTTAATGGCGGTACTACGGGCGAATCCCAGGTGGAGCAGAATCCGGGTTCGGCGATTTCCGGAACCGGAATGAGCCGAAACGGATTCTGAGGAACCGCCGGAGTCGGACAGGCTCCTGCCCGCCATGCCGTGAAGCACGATCCTTCCGACTTCCATCTCGGTTGCCGCATCCGCCACGCGCAGTTCGGCGAAGGAGTGGTCGTATCGCTCAAGGACGACATCGCGGAAATCGCGTTCTCCGGAGCGAACCGAGGAATCAAGAAAATGAACGTCCGCATCGCGCCGGTAGAAAAGATCTAATTCGTCCCACGGGAGTTCAATGAAAAATCCCCCCCTGATTCAGGGGGGATTTTTCGAGCTTCGGCCCGAAAGCGGATTTTCCGTATTTAATTGGAAGCTCATAGTTTCGTGCCGTTGGCTATCCACGTGATATTCGCGTTTCACGTAACTGCCGCTCAGGCGAGCCCTCCGGCCGCGCCAGAAGTGGGGGAACAGCTCGCCGTGGCGTTGACTCCGCCGGCGCCGTTGGCTCAGAGCGATCATCCGGCTCCTCATCTTCCGGCAGAGTTTCCGCCGTCCGAAGCGCCGTTTCAGCCTATTCCGCCGATACTCGCTCAGCCGTTGTTTCCTCCCGCACCCGGATACCATCCGCAAGGATGTCATCCCCCGCCGGCGCCAACGGACGATCATGCTCCGCCGCCTCCGCCGCCACCTCATACGCAATACGAAGAACAGTCCGGACTTCCTCCTCCGCCTCCTCCGCCTCCTCCGCCGCCACCGGCGATGGTGCCGTTGTTCGTCACGATCGTCGTAATGGCGACCTGCAGTCATTTTCCTCCGGCTCAACCGGGGCTCGGGGAGCCGTTCCACGTGCCTCCGTATCCGCCGTCGCCTCATTTTCCTATGATGCTTCCGTTGTTTGCGAGCGTGAGCGTGCTTCAAGTCGAAAAAGAACCGATTGCCGAAAACGCCGGGTTCGCCGAAGATGCGGATCCGATAGTGACTCATGCGCCGACGGTGACCGACGCGGACAGCGGTTTAATTTGATCCCAACCTGCGGCTATCGCCGCGGCGCGCAAATCGTAATTGCTGGTATTCGCACTGATCGTCGTTACGAACGAATACGAAGGAATCGCACACGCGCTGCCGTTCCAAACCGCGCCTCAGGAGCAGGAAGGGGTGGCGGACGAATTCCCGTCCACGAGCGCGCCCGTGGAACTCGACGAATTCGGGTCTTTCACGAGTCCCGATACGGAACCGGAACTTCCCACCGGGAAATTTCACATTACGGACGCTTTGTTAGTATCCGCGCTGATGCCCGCTACTTGGACGTACGAAGTTACGCGGCTCTTTCCGTTCGCCGAGGCAACCGCCATGAGGTCGGTGGATCATACGGTGAGGTTTTTGGGGTCATAAGCCGCGAGCGCCACGTCTCAAAAAAGTTTGGTGACTTTGAATTTGTCCTTATTGAGACGGAGCTTCACGTAGTCGGGATTTCCGGCCGAATAATTGGTGTTCGGTTGGTTCCAGTCGCCACCCGTGAGGGTGTTGGAATTTCCGTCCATGACGACGATGCCTCAAGAAAGCGAAGCCCCAGTATCGTGGATTACGTAGTAACGGGGGGAGTTGCCGGATACCGCGCTTTCCGAGGTGATGGCCGTATAAAGGGATCGGACGTTCGTAGCTACGACCGAATTTTTGGCGTCCTGGGTATAGCCGGACAGCGCGAGAAACCCGATCGTCGCCAAAATCGCGAGAATCGTAATGACGACGATAAGTTCGCCGAGAGTGAACGCGCCGATTTTTCTCAGGATCGAACGCTTTTTCCGGAGCGTGCCGTTGGGGTTCGATATGTTTCGCATAATGGGGATGGTTACGCCGTAGTATTGATTTTGGTTCCAACCGAACCTTCTTGGGCAAGTTTCAATTCCCTTTGTTGGGAACTCGCTTGGGATTCCTGAATTCTTCGGATCGCGTCCGCGTGACGCTGCTGGGCCTGTTCCACCTCGGCGCTTTTCGCACGTGAAGTTTGGCCGTTCTGTTGGGATTGTTGCGCTTCTTTTTGGCGGTTCGCGGCATTTACGGCGTCGAGGTATTTTTGCGATTGGACTCTCATGGCGGGATGAGTATTGGCTAATTTACGGTTCATTTTACTTGGGCCCCGTTATTTCAGGAAATCCAAGTCACGGTAGCTCCGTTCTTTCTTATCGCGTATCCTCCGGCTCCACCGGTACCGGCGGCGTAGTCCGGACAATACCCCCCGCTTCCTATGCCTCCGGCTCACCCGGCCGTTCACCAGCCTCCGCCGTTTCATCCTGCTCAGGCTATGCAGTATCCTCCGGACCATTGGTTCGGGTAATATCCGCTGTTGCCGGGGCTTCCTCCGGCTCAGGCTCATGACGAGTTTCCGGCTCAACCGGCATATCCGTACGGGTATTGGGCTCATGCGTAAGCGTCACCGCCGGCTCATCCGGCGCCTCACGCGTATCCTTGCCCGCCTCCTCCGCCCCCGCCTCACGCGAGAACGTTCGTATTGGTTCTGACGGCTCATCCGCCACCACCGCCGCCACCCCCGAAAACGTAGCCGTTCGCATTGTTCAGGCTGACGGCGTAGGCGCCTCAGAGGCTGATGGCGTCGCCACCGGCCGCTCACGCGTTCCCGTTTCCGTTCCCCCCGTTCCCTCCGGCTCCGTAAACGTACCCGTTGTTGACGATGGTGACCGAACTTCCCACCGGGAGCGATCCGACCGTAATGGCGGGGTTGGACGGAGTCGAGCCGTAGACGACGATTCAGGAATTTATGGTGAGAGTGGCGCTCAGCGGAGCGACTTGGTTCCAACCTGCGGCTACCGCCTGGTTTTTCAGATTGAAATTCGCGGTATTCCCCGAGATGGCGTAATTGAAGACGTACGGAGCTACCGAACATGCCGGCGTCGACCAATTCGAATTCCAGACGTATCCGGATTGGCAGGCCCCCGAATTGCCGACAACCGTTCTCGAAACCGTTCCGTCGTTGCACGAATACGCGAAGTCTGCCGTAAGCGTTCCGTTGTTCGGAGCGCTTCAGAACGCGCTCGTGCCCGTACGGTTCGCCGTTCCGCCATGAGAAAGGGTTCCCAACGGGGATACGGCGTAAGACAATCCGGAGTAAGAGTCGACGGCGGGAATCGCGCAGTTCGCGCGGCAAGCCGCTCCGTCCCATGAGAATCAGGCGTCGCAAGTGAACGTGCACTGCGCGGGCGTCGCCGAAAAATGCCAGTTTAGCGACACCGTCTGGGAAGTGGCGGTGGATGAGGCGTGCGAAGGTACGGTCGAACCGCACACGTCGGGAACGCACGAAGCTCCGGCCGGTACGTACCCGGCCGAACACGAAGCGGTTTCCGACGAAAGGGAAACGGTGCCTGAAACGCATCCCGCCGAAGCGTTCAACGTTCCGTTGGAGGTCGGCTTGCTCACGTTTCGAGATTCTCCGCTCGCCATACCCGGAACGGCGTATCCCGACATGGTCGTGGCCGCGCATGCGGCCGGTCCGCCGGCTACCGCCCCGTTGACGAGCGCGCCGGTAGACGACGGGTTCGTCAAATCGCGGACGAGTCCGAGAACCGCTCCCGTGTATGCCATGGAAGGGAAATCCCCTATGACCGTTTCCGTATTAGTCGAAAGGAGTCACGCTACTTGCCCATAGCTCCGAATCTTGGTTTTTCCTTGGACGGTTTCCGTAACGTCGGCCGCGCCGACCAAGAGGTACGAGGGGTCCGCGCTTGCGGCCGCGAGGGTCCGGACGGTTTCGAACGGGTTCGAAAACGGTTCTCACGCCCGGGTGATTTTAAACTTTTCGCGGTTGATCTTGAGTTTTACGTAATCCGGATTTCCGGCGGAATAGTTCGTGCCCGGCTGGTTCCAGTCGCCCCCCGCGAGGGACGTGGAATTTCCGTCGAATACGACCACGCCGCCGGAGAGGGCGTAATTCGGGTCGTGGATGACGTAGTACCGGGGAGAGTTGCCCGTAATCGCGGCTTCGGAAACGATGGCGGAATATACCGATCGGACGTTCGACTTCACGGAGGCTTCCTTCGCGTCCGAGGCATAGCCGGAGAGGGAGACGAATCCGACCGTCGCCAGAATCGCGAGTATCGTCACGACGACGACGAGCTCGGCCAGCGTGAATCATCCGGGCTTCCGTTTCCGGGGCGTTTTTCGTGCATCCATACGAAAAAAGCGGAAAGTGTTAAAATCATGATAATTCTAACACTTTCCGCTTTCGAGTCAATACGTCCTATTCGGTGAATCCGTAGGCCGAGAGTACGAATTCGCGAGGCGTTCCGCCGCGTGCCACGCGCTCGAAATGGAAGGCGTATTTCTTCTGTACGAGGTCGTGGTTGAGGAAGTCGTTTCCGAGCACCGTCCAGAGGCGGTAGCCTTTTCCGGCATCGAGTTTGTGGAGGAAATTCGAATAGAGCTCCTGGGTGCCTTCGAAGAAATCTTCGAGGTCGTTGGCCCAATAGTCCTCGTCGAACCGAACGTTCCCGGCGATTTCCCCTTCGAGAACGAAGCCGATTTTCGAAAAATTCCAAACGAAGGCTTTCGTAACGAATCTTTCCGTAGTTCCGAAACGGACGAGTACGCGGTAGGTCCGGTCTTCGTTTTTCAGTACGAGGTTCTTGAGATTGTCGTCGGGGTCGGCGAGCTTGGTCGGGAGGAAGCGTCCGTTCAAAAGCCCGAGCACGAGCTTTTCCTGTCGCGCCACGTCGCGTTCTTCGTCGCGCAAAGGTTTGAACGCGCGCTTTACCGCGGGGAGTTCCCATGCTTCCTTCGAGGATGCCGCGAGTTTCGGTACGGTAACGCCCGGAACGTTTCCTACGCGCTCGGTGCGGCCTTTGGAAAGAGCGTACGAAACCCCGGCTTCCAAAACGTCCTGCGGGAAGTCGCGGCCGTACTTCTTCGCGAGGGATTTTTCGATCTTGAGGATTTCCGAAAGCGGCAGGATGTTGACTCCGGCGAGATCGGCGTTGATTTCGGACGGATAGCGGAGCCCCTGTCCGGTGAAGAGCCGGCAGAACCCCGGAACGCGGGTGAAGTCTTCGAAACCGAGGTCGTATTCGTCGTACATCGCGTATTGCCATTCCATCCATTCGGTACGGTCTTCGACGTACTGTTTGGCGAATTTCTTCCGTTCGTTCGGAACGGAAATGTCATGGATTTTGAGATTTCCTTCGAGCTCGTTGCGGGTCGCCACGTAGCAGACGGTCCTGTAGTGTTTGGCCGTGAGGAATTTCTGGAGTTTTTCCCGTTCTTCCGGAATTTCCGGCGGAAGCGTGTCGACTTCGAGGTATGCGCAATCGGTCCCGTCTTCGACCTTGAGGGTCATGACGTCTTCTTCGTTGCCGACGGTGTCGTTCTCGAAAACGAGGCCGGTCACTTTGATGCCGGGACGTACCGAGTACGGTTCGAGGTTTCGGAGAATCGTGACCGTGACGTTCTCGAGGTACGCGTTAAATACCGGAACCAAGTATTCGAGCGTTTCCGGGAGGAGGAGTTCGTAGGGGTATTTCGACGCGAGTTCCGAAAGGAAATACGGATCGAGGTGGTCGGCGTGCGAATGGCTGATGAAGACCGAGTCGATTTTGGGAAACTTCGTCCAATCGATATCGACCGGCGGATTGCGTTCCATGAAATCCCCGATACTGAACCTGGTGAGCCAGGAGTCGGAAAGGAGCCGGTACGGCGCGCCGTTCGCGTCAACGGTTTCGATAATCGCTTCGGAGTGTCAGAGGGAGTGGATGATCATGTCTTTTTTACCTGTTGTTGAGTATTTTGCTTACGTCGCTTTCCTGCTGTTGCGACGGCAATCAGAGGAGGGATCCCAATCAGCTGCCGTTCGTCATGCCCTTCATAAGTCCGCTGAACATGAAATACGCCTGGACGAGCGAAACGATTATGAGGACCCGAATGATCCATTTCCAAACGTTGTTTGCGATTTCCTGACGCTCTTGGGCGCGCATGCGACGGTAAATGTAGTCGATTTTTTCCGCGTCGGTGGAATCGTCGAATTCGAATTTGTTCGCCATGTCCGGGAATGAAAAAACGGATACCGCGGAATGGTATCCGTTTCACGACCGTTCGCAACGGGAAGTCTCCGCTTCGGATTTAGCTTTTTCCAGCGCGCATTCGATTAAGAACCAGCGGTACGACGCCGATGGCGATTCCTCCCCAGCCGATGACGTTGGTAATCAGGTCGAACCCGTTCGCGCTGTACGCGGCTACGAAGAAAAGGAAAGACGCCGAAACCGCGGGCCAATAGACGTGGGTGAAAGCTTCCCACGTGGCTCCGATTTTCTTGCGAAAATGCCAAGCGCAGGCGAAACCGGTAAGTCAGAGGTAGAAAGAAATCTGGAACCCGAGCGCGGCGATGGAATTCTCGAGGATCGAATTGATGGTCGGGAGGTACGACGACGCGTAGAGGAGGGCGACTCAGAAGAACCAGATGATGAAAATCGCCACGTGCGGCGTTTTCCAGACGGGATGGAGCTTCGAATATCTCGGATGGAGCGCGTTATCGCGCCCTTTCGCGAAAATGGTTCGGGTGAACTGGAGTATCTGCGTTTCCACCGTCCCTACCGTAGAAAGAAGTACCGCGAGGATCGCGACGTAGCCCCAAGTCGCTCAGAACACCTTTTCGGCTACGGCGAAGATGACGTTCGTGTTATAGTGCTGGATTTCCGCATCGGTGAGGCCGAGCTGGATGAGGGTGATGAAAACGAGAAAAAACGAGATGAGGAACAGCATCGACCAGAAAGCCGCCCTTCCTGGGGTTTTTTCAGGATTCTTCGTTTCTTCGCTCAGGTTCATCGTGACGTCCCATCCGTAATAGAAAAAAACGGCGATGAGGGAACCTTCGGCGAACGTTTTGAGATCGAACGACAGGGGATTGAACCATTGCCAACTGAACGGGTGCGCCGGGTTTTGGGAAAATACGTAGAATCCGGCGACGATTACCGCTAGGAGTATGAATCCTTCGAGTACGGTCATGAGCACTTGGACATGGCTCGTAAGCTTGATGCCCTTGACCACTATCAGGCTGATGAACGTGAGCCAGAGGGCGGCGATTCACGTTACCCACCCTACGTCGTTCATAAGTTCGGGCTTGAGGATGAGGAGCGTCGCGTTCGCTGCCGGAACCATGGCGGAAACCATGAAAATGCAGCAAAGCACGAGTAGCGCCCATCCGGCGAGGAATCAGAGATTCTTTCCGAACACCATGCTTACCCAGGCGTACGACGTTCCGGCGTTCGACGATACGCGGTTCAGGTTCATGAACGCGTACGTGATCCCAAACATGATGATGCCGCATATGAGCACGTTCGCCGGCGCGAGCATTCCAACGGTGGCGATGAGCGTGGACGTGGTAATTTCTATACTGTACGCCGGTGCCGTGCCGGCGATTCCCATAATCGTCGATTCCCCCATTCCGAGGGAACCTTTCGCCAAATTCCTTCGCTCTTTTTCCATTTTCCGAAAGGGGAGGGGATAGGTATCGTGGGCTCGTCCTAATTGCGGAATATACGGCAAATCCGACGATTGCAAGAAAAAAGGCCCGAAGGCCGTTTTCCTATTTTCCGCC
Source organism: uncultured Candidatus Peribacteria bacterium (assembly GCA_964482035.1). Classification (GTDB taxonomy): domain Bacteria; phylum Patescibacteriota; class Gracilibacteria; order BD1-5; family UBA2023; genus JANJWP01. The sequence continues at coordinate 323,543 of CAYZVC010000001.1, forward strand.
CCGCATTCCGTTGGAAATGCGCAGTATTTCGTTCTTTACTCATTCGGAATCGGAAACGTAGTCCGCGATTATGTCCGCTTTGCCCTGGTCGTCGCCTTCGGAATAGAACGCCAACGTCCCCGTATTCATTATGCTGTCAACGATCCCGGAGTTGTTATTGTGGATGCTTTTGACTTTGTCGGTATCGATCATTTTTTCATTCCTGGCGAAGATTCCCGGTTGCTCCACGTATTCTATGAAGTCCGGGGTAATCAGGCAATAATCCATTTCGAAGCGGATGAACGACCGGATGGTGAGGAACACCATCGAAAGGAGGAACGCCGACAGGATGAACTGAAGTTTTATCGAAAGGATGGTCTCGAAGGCGATCTTCTCGGAGATCATTTCCCCGTAAATGTTCGCTCAAAGCGCCGCCGCTTGGATGATGAAAACCGCAATCGAAGCTTTTACGAGGTACTCGAAGCGTCCGTTTTCGAAATTGAGGAACCCGGCACCGCGTATGTTCGGACGATACGACCTGAAATACGTTTTCAATTTCGAGACGATGAGCCACGTCCAAATTCAGTACGCGCCGGCGACGGTTGCGATTACTCACATGCGGAACGCGTATTCGCCCGTGCCCATGAAATACTTCACGGTTACGAGAAGGGAGAGAAGCAGAAGCGCTCAAACGAATAGGAAAAACGTACGGATGAGGTAAGCGGGATGCTTTTTAAAAAGCAGCACGTTGCCTTCGCCGTACCTTCAAATCGCGTCGGCGTATTTTTTTTCGTCGAGCTTGGTGTCGAAATTCGAAAAGATTTTCATATTCGAAAAAGAGTTATTTCCTCGAATATACGTCGAATGCCTCCTTTGTCTACGCGCAAGCTTTTACGGCCGCCGCGACAACCGGAACCACGTTCTTGTCGAGCGGGTGCGGAATGATCATTTCCGTCGTCGGTTCGGTCACGTAGTCGGCGAGGGCCCGCGCGACCGCGAGTTTCATTTCTTCGGTAATCTTTTTCTTTCCAGATTCGAGTACGCCCTTGAAGATTCCCGGGAAAGCGAGGACGTTGTTCAGCTGGTTGGCGAAGTCGCTGCGTCCGGTGGCGACGATGGCGGCGCCGCCGGCCTTGGCTTCTTCCGGCATGATTTCCGGAGTGGGGTTTGCCATGGCGAATACGATGGCGTCTTTCGCCATGGTACGGATGTCGTTGCGGGTGAGGAGGTTCGGTTGGGAAAGCCCGACGAAAACGTCAGCGCCCACGATCATGTCCTTGACGCTGCCGTCGCGACCGTCGAGGTTGGTGATTTCCACGAGTTTCGCTTTGGCGGAGTCGAGTCCTGCGCGATTTTTAGAGAGCGCCCCCTTGGAGTCGCAAGCGACGATATGCTTCACTCCGGCCTGGAGGAAGAGCTTGATGGTCGCGGTTCCGGCGGCGCCCGGACCGTTGACGACGACCTTGATTTCGTCGATCTTCTTTCCGGTAACCTTGAGCGAGTTGTAGAGTCCGGCGAGCGCTACGATTGCCGTTCCGTGCTGGTCGTCGTGCATGAGCGGGATGTCGAGTTCGGCCTTGAGGCGTTCTTCGATTTCGAAACAGCGCGGAGCGGAGATGTCTTCGAGGTTGATGCCGCCGAAGGTCGGGGCGATGGCTTTGACCGCCGCGATGATTTCTTCCGTATTCTGCGTAGACAATACGATGGGGAAGGCGTCGACTCCGGCGAATTCCTTGAAGAGTACGCATTTCCCTTCCATTACGGGAAGTCCGGCGAGCGGTCCGATGTTGCCGAGGCCGAGAACGGCCGAGCCGTCCGAAATTACGGCGACGGTGCGTCCTTTGAGCGTGAGGGTATTGGCGAGTTCCGGGTCGGCCGCGATGGCGCGGCACGGTTCTGCCACCCCCGGGGAATAGGCGAGCGAAAGATCATCGCGGGAGTTGACGCTGACGCGGGAGGTGGTTTCGAGTTTCCCACCGATTTTAGCGTGGAGTTTGAGCGATTCTGCGAAGTAGTCCATGGTTTGGGTTTCAAGTTAGTTGTCGCTTCGTAGGAAGCCGGGGATAGTATCCGGTTTTTCGTTTTGCACAATTCCAATTACGTCGGAAACGATTCCCCACTATAAAAAACCGTTCCTCCTCGATGCCTGGATTCGGTTTAGTATGACTCCTTCAAGTCCTTTACCAGGGAATCCTCTTCGTTTTCCTGCGGAGCGAATTTCAACGCGATGGCGTCGGTTTTTTCGATGATGTACGCGATTGCCGCGGCACTTCCGTTTTTGCCGCCTTTCCGATATTTCGCTTTTAGGATAATGAGTTTTTCACGAACGGCGGTAACGTATTCGAACGAAGATTTCGCGTCTCGCTTCGCCGCCGCCCGCTTTTCGAGTACCGCTACGAAGGCGTCGAGTTTCGTTTTGAGTTCCGGTGAAATTTTCGGAGGCGTTTGCGACGCGGGTTTCATGGAAGACGATGCGGTGTCGGTATTTTTCGTTGAGGAAGAAGAGTTTTCCGGCGTTGCCGAGGAGGTCGAAGCGTCCGTCGCGACTGACGACGATCCGTTTGCCGACGTAGCGGCTACGATTTGGATTTCCACCGTCGTGCTCGTCGTGGTTTTCCCGTCGGCGGACGCGCATTCGAACACGTACTGGTAGGTACCGGTTTTGAAAACCTTCGGGTATCACCTGGTTCAGAGGCCATAGGCGCTCCATTTTCCCGAATCGTCCACGCCTCAAGATACCCCGTCTGAATCGGCGCCCTTGCGGTATATTCGAAACTGTGAGCGCTTGGCCGCGGTACCGTCAACGGTGAACGACGCGCCTTCCGACGCGGTGATTTTCCCGTTCGAGAATCTCGCCCCGCTGACCGAAGATATCTTGGGCGATCCGACGGACGTCGAGGTTCCCGAAGATTGAGAAGCCGAGGATTGGTATTTCTTATTCAGGTACGCGATCGCGTCGGCGTAGTCTTGGGAACCCGGGTCTGCCGAAACGTACGAAACGAGGGCGGATTTCGTTCCTGAGGAATTCTGAAACCAGACGTTCCGGTTTTTCGAATACCCCGCGTAATCCGATACGAACGTCGCCGTGCAGACTCCTCCTTGGCAAGAAGTCGGAATTTCGGAAACCGATTGGGGCTGCACGACCTTCGTGCTGTCGACGTCGCCCCAGCTTACGTAGCCGGAATCCATCATCAGCCGGGTTTTGCCATCGCTTGCACCGACGGTGCAGTTTACCGATTCCCCGCGTTTGGCGTAGATATTCGTTTCCGAGTATTCGCCTCCCGTCCTACATTGGATTTTTCCCATTTCCACGGCGGAAGAAGAGGGGAATGCAACGGTGGCGTAACGGACGGCTTCCCCGTAGTACGCCTTGCTCGCTGTTACGGAAAATTGGAACGCCCCGCCCTGGGGGAGTTTGCAGGATCCTTCATCGGTTACGGTTACCGCCCACGAACCGTCGGCATTCGCGCTTCGGTTCAGGTATACACAGCCCGCGCTCGATACGATGACGTTCGCCCCTGGGGCTCCGGTTCCTTCGATGGAGAACGACCTCGCTCAATTCGCGAGAACCACCGCGCTTCCGGAGTAGGGCGTCGCGGCGATTTTCGAAATCGCGAAGTTCGAGAAGGGGGATGCGGACGATTTTGCCGTCGTGAACGATTCACTGAAGTTGGCCGTCGCGCCGTCGGCGGCGGTTGCCGTCCAGACGCAGTTCGTGGTTCAGACCATGCTCTCGTCGTATTTTCCGGAAGCCGTTCCGTTGAGTCAAAGCCCGATGGCGGAAAGGTCGTCAGCAGAATTGCTCCACGCTCAGGTGCATCGGTAGCCGAGTTTCGCCGCTCATGAAGTGCTCCAAGTCACGGAATACGCGTCTCAAACCGTTCAGGAAGAAGGCGTTCTCGTGACGGATACGCTTGGTGCCGCGAACGCCGAAAGCGGCATCGCCAAGGTCGCGAACGCCATGACGGCCTGGGTGAAAGCGCGCATGATAAAGGACGAAAATTGGTAAACGTCCCAATTTTCACACTTTTCTCGCCTTTTGCAAGGATGACCGTTCAAACTTTTGCCATTCGCTTAACGGTGCGTATATTTTGTCGGATTACGGAAGCGTAGAACCATTCCAATACCGTCCATGAATCTTCTCCAAGCGTTTTTCGCGGTCTCGGGGATCGTGATCTTCGTCATCGCGCTCGATATTTCCAAGAGACAGAAATTCAACGCGCTCCATTTCCTCGTGTTCCTCGGAATCGGCGGCGGACTTCTCCTTTTCGCGTACGTTCCCGAAGCGCTCAATCTCATCGGGCGTATTTTCGGCATTCCGCGCGGGGCCGACGTCCTCGTCTACGGAGGCATCGTCTTCCTCTCGTATTTTTCGCTCCTCCTCCTCAATAAGGCCGAAAAGAACCGCGAAGACACCACTCGCCTCATCCGTGAAATGGCGCTCCACATGGGCGCGCCCGAAAACGCGTCTCTCGATTTTCCGAAAAAGGGTTCCGAATCTTCCGACGACCGACCGAAACCTACGAAAAAGAACGTGGCGTTCCTCATCCGTTCCTATAACGAGGCCACCCGCCTCGAAGCCGTCATCGACGGCCTCATGGCTGCCGGATTTTCGAAAATCCTCGTCGTGGACGACGGTTCCCGCGACGGGACTTCCGCCATCCTCGCCCGCCGCAAGGACGTCATGTCCGTGCGGCATCCCCAAAACCGGGGCGGGGGAGCCGCCCTCGAAACCGGTCTCGAATTTTTCCGCCGTTTCGCACGGGGGCTCGACATCTCGTTCGTTACGACCTTCGACGCCGACGGACAACACGATGCCGCGGACATGCCCAATTTCATGGAAGCGTTCGCGGACGATCCTTCGCTCGACGTCGTTTTCGGTTCGCGTTTCGTCGTGAAGACCAATTCGAACGTGCCGTTCTTCCGCAAGATCATCCTCATGGGCGGACGCGTGTTCACCCGCCTGATTTCCGGTATCAGCCTCACCGATTCGCACAACGGGTACCGCATGATGAGAGTCGCTTCGGTAGAACGCACCCGCCTCACTATGGACGGAATGGAATACGCGAGCGAACTTATCGACCAGGTCCGAACGCTCGGCTTGAAATTCAAGGAAGTTCCCGTTAACATCCTTTACGACGAATACACCCTTTGAAAGGGGCAGAAGTCTTCGAACGCGTTCAATATCGCGTTCAAGATGATTTGGAACAAATTCTTCAAATAACGCCCGATTCGTGATTCAGATCAAACGCTTCTACGCTTTCCTTTCCGGTCTTCCGCAGTTCTTCAAGTTCTTTCTGATCTGAGGTTCCGCGGCGGTAGCCGATCTCGCCATCCTCTACGCTTTGACGGAGTTCGCCCATCTCCATTATCTCGAGTCCGTCGTCATAGGATTCGTGGTCGTCACTTCGGCGGCGTTCTACGTGCACAAGCGCTTTACCTTCCAATGCTCCAGGTCGGACCAGTTCCGCCAATACGCGAGCTTCGTCGCTATCAATCTCGCCTGACTCGGGCTCTACGCTTCGCTCATTTGGTTCTGAGCAGAAATCGTACACGTCCACTACATGCTCGCGGCGTTCGTCGCCAAATTCGTCGTCTTCGTCTGGAATTACCTCGCCAACAAATACCTGACTTTCCGCAAGCACCATGCAGTTTAAGACCCTGAGCGTCCTCATTCCCGCCTACAACGAGCGCGAAAACCTTCCCAAACTTTTGGCGAAGGTCGAAGCGGTCGTATTGCCGGACGGAATAACCAAGCAGATCGTCGTCGTCGACGACGGTTCCAAGGACGGCACGCGCGAATACGTCGCCGACTTGCCGCAGGACCGCTTCACGTCCGTTCTCATGCCGAAGAATTCCGGCAAGGGCGCGGCCATCCGCGCGGGTCTCGAAAAGGTGACTGGGGATTACGTCATCATCCAGGACGCCGACCTCGAATACGATCCGGAAGATTTCGTGCCGATGGTTCGCGAAGTGCTCGACGACGATCTCGATGTGCTTTACGGTTCTCGCCGCCTCAAGATGCAGAACCAGTACTCGCATCTCTCGTTCCTCCTCGGAGGCATCGCGCTCTCGCTCATGACCAACGTCCTCTACCGCCAGCGCATCACGGACGAACCCACGTGCTACAAGCTTCTCAAGACTGACCTCATCAAGTCTTTGGACCTCGTCTGCGACCGCTTCGAATTCTGTCCGGAAGTGACCGCGAAGGTCGCTCGCAAAGGCTACAAGATTAAGGAAATCCCGGTAAACTACTACCCCCGTTCGATTACCGAAGGCAAGAAAATACGTTGGACCGACGGGTGGGAAGCTATCGCGACCCTCTGGAAGTGGAGGAATTGGAAACCCGGTTCGACCGTATCGAAATAACCTTTCGGAAATGAAAAAAACGTTCGCCGTTCTCGCTTTCGCGGTCGTCATCGCACTTTCGGCGTTTCCGTCCGCATCAGTTTTCGCGGAAGGCGCCTCCCAGCAGCAAGAACAGCGCGCCATCGCCCTTCCGTCCGCCACCGTCCTTCCGCAAGAAGGCGAATTCAGCGACCGGGACGGCGCGTCCGTCGTTTCGAAATCCTGACGTTTCGTCATCGCGTTCCAATTCGCCGAGCCTTCGAAATTCGACAAGATCACCCTCGTCCATGCCCAGGGCATCCAAGACGGCACGGCGGTTTTCCTTTTCAAGCCCAAAGGCTCGGCGTCACAGGTCTGACAGGTTCCGGTCTCCCTCGCGTCGGGTTCTTTCGAACTCCCGCAGGAACTCGATTCGCGGAATTTCGAATATTTCGGACTCGTGGTCGCCTCGTCACAGGCGAATTTTTCCGACATCTCCCCCTCGTTCGTCACGTTCGGCGACCGAGTTTCCAGTGCCTTCGCCGTCGAATCCCAAAAACCTTCCACCATCAATCTCCTGTACGGACACAAATTGGGCACGACCCCGCTCGTCGCCGTTCTGGGGTTCCTCGTCATCGCGGCAGGATTCGTTTTCGTTATCGTGGGAAAGCCGAAATACGCTCTCGCGATCCTTTTGGTTCTCTGGGTTTCCTACGACCTGCTCCTGGTCCGCGACCAGTTCTCCATCATGTCGAAAACCCGAGAAACCTTCCTTTCTCCCGCCGATCCGCAAGACCGGACGTATTTCGATTTCGGAAACCTGTACGCCTTCCTCGATACGGCGCGCGACTGTCTTGCCGGGCAAGAAGGCGGAATCAATTTGTACGCCCCGTCGGAATGGCCGTTTCTGACGAACGTATCCTACCACCTCGTCCCGAGGTCCGTTACCTGGAACACCAAAGACCAGGCTTTTTACGCGGCCTTCGCGGGAGGGGAGTACAAAGATTGAAAATTCTACTACCGGTGAGTCCTCGTTGACGAAAACGTCTCTCCCGTCTGTTCCGTGAAAGGGGGTTCGCTTATCTTGAAGAAAACCAAATAGTCCATGCCGTTCCTCGCTTTCGTTTTCTGAAACCTCGCCCCGCTAGTGGTCGGAGCGGTCGCGCTTCGTGCTATCGACCGCCAAAAGAAACTTTCCCCTGCCGAACTTCTGGCGTACGGATACCTGCTCGGCATCGCCGTCGTAGGTTTCGCATATTTCGTATCGGGTTGGGACGGAGGCGGATTCTTTTGGGTGGAAGTCGCCCTTTTCGCTTCGGCCGCCGCCTGTGCCGTTTCGGTTTTCGTAAAGAAAGACCTCAGGGCGTACCTTCCGAAACCGTCGTTCCCGTCGGGCAAGAATCTCCTCGTCGTTGTGCCGCTTTTGCTGCTCGTCGGCTTCCGGCTGTTCTTTTCGGCCTTCAATACGTACTACGTGCCTTCGTATTTCGATGACGAAAAATGAAACTGGAACGTGAAGTCGAAACAGATTTACTACGCGGGAAAAATCGTGACCGACGACGTGAAGAGTCCCGCATACGTCTGAGGCGGAGGGCATTCGGAATATCCGCTCCAGTTCATCCTCTATAAGACCCATTTGTCCCAATTGGCCGGCGGATGGAACGAGCCCCTCGCGAATTCGGTCACATTGCTTTTTTGGCTGACCGTCCTCGTCCTCGTCTACGCCTCTTTCCAAAGCCCGTTCTGGGGCGTGGTCGCGGTCTACGCGCTCTGTTCGCTCCCGCTCGTTTCTTGGCACGTCGGTCGCGCGTATTTCGACCTCGTCGTAGCTTCGTATTTCCTTCTCGCCCTTATGAACGTGAGGAAATACGCGATAACGAAAGACGCGATTCGGTTGCTTCTCGTCGGCATTCTGGCGTATTCCGTGGTCTTTACGAAGAACGAGGGAATGGTCATGGTCGTTCCGAGCATCGCCCTCGGGTTCGCCGCGTTGTGGCTGCTCGCTCGTAAAAATCCGAACCTCCCCAAATTTTCATCGAAATCGGTCGCTCTCGCCGCCATCCCTTTCGCGTTCATCGTGCCGCACCTGGTTTTCCGCGCGGCGTACCACCTTTCGTTCAACCCGCACTCCAAGATGGCCGCCTACGGCTTCCATGCGGATTCGTTGTTACTCTACTGGACGTACTTCACCCAATGGGGAAGCTTCAACGTTTTCTGGTACGCGCTTCCGCTCTTGTTCGTCCTGACGTGGAGAAAATGGTCGAAGCCGCAGAACCTGCCGGTGGCCGTCTCGCTTTCCGCCATGCTCGCCGCGATGTTCGTGATCTTTTCCTTCACGAACAACTACGCGTACTTGGCCGACCAGACCACCATCAACCGCACGCTTCTCATTTTCATGGTTCCCGTGACCTATTTCTGCATGCTTTTCCTCGATCCGTCGACTTCGGAAAAGGCATAGCAGTTTTGGAAACGTCGCGATTTCGATATACTCCGCCGCATGAAAATCCTCTTCGTTCTCGATTATTACGTTCCGCATATCGGTGGGGCGGAAACCCTGTTCCGAAACGTCATCGAACGCCTCGCCGCGCGCGGTCACCAGGTGACGGTGCTTACGTGCCGGCATAACGCGGAGGTGCCGGCGTTTGAAAAAACCGATTCCGGAGTCGAAATCCACCGCGTAGGTTCCGGACGGATCGACCTCATTTGGAGCGCTCTCGGAAAAACGGGAAGACGTCTCGCGAAAGAAGCCGACGTCATTCAGACCACTACGTATTCCGCCGCCATACCCGCGAGCGTCCTGGGTTTGGCGTACCGCAAGAAAGTCGTACTCACGGTTCTCGAAGTGTTTTGAAAGCTCTGGTACCGCTTCATGGGGTGGAAGGGGTTTTTCTACGCGCTCTTCGAACGCGCTATCTTCCTCTTTCCGTTCGAACGGTTCCTCTGCATTTCGCAATATACCAAAAACAACCTTCGGATCCATTTCGGAATCGAGGACGCGAAGCTCTCGACCGTCTATTGCTGACTCGATTCGGATTTTTGGAACGAATCCACTCCGGATGAGGCGAACGTCGCCGCGCTCCGCAAGGAACTCCGCCTTGAAAACGCGTATTCCGCGCTGTATTTCGGTCGTCCGGGGGTTTCCAAAGGATTGGAACATTTCGTCGCGGCGATGCCCGAAATCGCGCGCCAGATTCCCGATTTCCGAGCGGTACTCATCGTTTCCTGAGACGACAAGGAGCGTTCGGATTTCATTAAGGCGAAAATCCGCGAATCCGGAATGGAAAGCAGGGTCGAATGGATTCCCGGCGTAAAGTATTCCCTCCTCCCAGATTACCTCTCTACGGCCGACGTCGTGGTAGTGCCGTCCCTCGTCGAAGGGTTCGGATTCTCGGCGGCCGAAGCCTGTTCCCTCTGACGGAACGTCGTAGTCTCGTGAGTCGCGTCGCTTCCCGAGGTCGTCTTCGGAAAGGTCGCTTTCGCCGAACCGGGCAACCCGGCCGACATCGCGAGGGCCGTCGTGGACATGAAATCCTGAAGGCACGAAACCATTGCTAAGAAACGCTTCTCTTGGGAGGACAACGTGGAGAGGACGGAAAAAACCTATTTCGATATCGTTCAGAACGGACGGTAGCCGCACGCACATGAAAAACTCCATTTACGACGAAGTTCCCGACGAGTATTCCACCCTGCGCAAGGGGTGGATGTTTTTCGAGAAGATCCGCATCGTTTCCGAATTTTTGGACCTCGGTAAGAAAACCGTTTTCCTCGATTTCGGATGCGGCACCTGAGATTTCGTCGCCGAACTCGCCGCCGCCTTTCCGGATTCCGTTTTCATCTGATACGACCTTAACGAAACGTACGTATCCCACGCGTCGAAAAAATTCTCGCCGCTCGGGAACCTCTCTTTCACGTCTTCCCTCGACGCGCTTTCCGGCGAAGACTTCGATCTCGCCTACGTGAACGACGTCATCCACCATTTCCCTACCGAAGTGGATTTCTTCGATGCCGTGGGAAACCTCAAGTGGAAGAAGTTCCTCGTCGTCGAACCCAACCAGTTCAATCCCTACGTGGCCTACATGCAGTACTCCATGCCGGGGGAAAGGAATTTCCGACAGTCCCGTTTCGAAACCGTAGTCGGCGGAAGGGGGTTCGCGATTCTTGAAAAACGCTTCCGCTTCACGTTTCCCAATTCTTTTAAATCGCTTTCCCCGGCGTTCGCGAAAATCAACTCCGCCCTTGAGAATTCCCGTCTTCTCTGAGGCGCCGTCCAATATCTGATCGAGCCGAAAGCCTAAGCCATGAAAATCCTCATCGTCACCGATTACCACAACCAGACCGGCTCTGGAAAGCAGAACTACCAGCTTCTTCTCGGGCTCCGCGCCCTCTGACACGAAGCGGAAATCATGAACCTCGTTTCGAAACAGGGGTTTAAAAAGGTTCCGGATTACGGCGTGAACGTCGTTTCGAAACATTTCCTCCTGGGCGTTTTTCATGACTTTCCCAAGGGCTTGCGCCAACACTTGGTAACGAACCGGTACGACGCCGTCCTCCTCTGACAGCACGGCCTCGCGTACCTCAAAGACGCCATAGAGTCGACGGGACACATCCCCGTACTCCTTTTGGCCGACCTGTTCCCCATCGATTGGAGGTATACCAACCGCTTCGACCCGAGATTTTGGATCTACGCGCTTTTCATGCTCCGCGGATACGACCGCTTTGAAAACGTCGTATTCATTTCGAAGTATACGGAAGGCGAATATTTCGATAGGGTGGGGCGCTTGCCGAAGCATTCGGCCGTCATCCACATCGGTACCGGTTCTCCGTCGGAAAACGGGGGCGACGCCGACTCGACGGTCGATTGGAACGCGGAATTCGAAGGAAAGAAGGTCGTTCTCCAGGTCTGATCTTCCGACAAGCGCAAGAACGCCGAAACCTTTTTCGAAATCGCCCGGAAATTCCAGGATTCGAACGGATCGGAAGACGTCGTCTTCGCAAGGGTGGGGTACACGTCCGACGCGCTGAAGAAGTCGGCTTCCTCAAACGTGAAATTCTACCGTTGAATATCGGAAGGAGACCTTCGGGCGCTCTACTGCCATTCCCACGTTTTCGTCTTCACCTCGCTCGCCGAAGGATATGGCATGCCCGTAGTGGAAGCCCGAATGCTCGGCGTGCCCGTGGTGAGCTCGAAAATTTCGGACATGGCCGACATTTTCAAGGAGGACGGCCTCTCCTTTTTCGTGGACGACCCGAAAGACGCCGAATCCTACTGCCGCATGATCCGCCCCCTGCTCGAAGTGAAAAAATCCGGAGCGCCTTCCGCGACTCTGGCCGAAAAACTTTCCGTCCCCGCGGAGGTTGCGAAATACCTCGCTTTCTTTAGGGAACTTACGTAGCTTTATTGTTTGAATTTCGCCCCGTTTTCCCTACACTTGGCACAGTTTAAACGCCCGTTGCCGTCCCGATAGGTGCGGCGATGGAAATTATCTGTCCTAAAACCGAATATGAAAAAAGCGTTCATCACCTGAATCACCGGCCAAGACGGGGCGTACCTCGCCGAACTCCTCCTCGACAAGGGCTACGAGGTCCACGGACTCCAGCGCCGGGCTTCGCTTTTCAATACCGCGCGTATCGACAAGCTCCTTCAGGGCGAACGCAAATCCCACATCAAGCTCCACTTCGGCGACGTGACCGACGGTGCCGGACTTTCGAAGCTTTTCTCCGAAATCAAGCCGGACGAAGTGTACAACCTCGCGGCGCAATCCCACGTCCGCCTCAGCTTCGACATGCCGGAATACACCGCCCAGACCGACGCGGTGGGCGTATTGCACCTTCTCGAAGCCATCCGCGTGAACGGCCTCGAAAAGCATACTCGCTTCTACCAGGCTTCCACCTCCGAAATGTTCGGCGGAGTCGGCTACAACATGCCGGAAGCCGGATATACCGAAGCTTCGCCGTTCCACCCCCGCAGCCCGTACGGCGTAGCCAAGCTCTACGGTTTCTGGATCATCGCCAACTACCGCGAGAGCTACGGCATGTTCGCGTGCAACGGCCTTCTTTCAATCACGAATCCCCGCTCCGCGGAGAGAATTTCGTGACCCGCAAGATTACCCGTGCCGTCGCGCAGATCAGCCTCGGGCAGCTCGATAAGATCACCATCGGCAATCTCGACGCTAAACGGGATTGGGGTCACGCCAAAGACTACGTCGAGGCGATGTGGCTCATGCTCCAGCAGGACAAGCCGGAAGATTTCGTCATCTCGATGGGCGAAACCAACACCGTGCGCGACTTCATCAACTGGTCGTTCAAGGAAATCGGCGTGGATATCGTATGGAAGGGAACGGGCATAGACGAAGTGGGAACCGACGCCAAGACCGGAAAGGTTCTCGTGAGCATCGACCCCAAGTTCTTCCGCCCGGCGGAAGTCGACCTTCTCCTTGGGGATTCCACCAAGGCCCGCACCCAGTTGGGCTGGAAGCCGAAATACACCCTCGCTTCCATGATTTCCGAAATGGTGCGCATGGATTTGGAAGAGGCGAAGAAGGTCCAGACTCTGAAAGACGCCGGATTCGAGGTGTTCGCCCAGTACGAATAGCTTACAACAGCCACCATGTCTTTGAAAATCCTCATTACCGGCGGTTCCGGTTTCATAGGAAAGCGGCTTATCGACGAGCTTTTAAATACCCACGAGGTTGAAATTTTCAATCTTTCCACATCGTGAGTCATTGGAACGAATTTCGTAGAACTCGAAAGAGACGAGCTCTACGATTTTTCGAAATTGCCCGATGACTTCGACTACGTCATACATACTCTGGCGCTTTCGAGCGATCGATATTGTCAGGATTTCGACCTTACGGAAAAAATGAACGTCACGTTCACTAAGAACGTTCTTCAGTTTTGCGCTCGGCAGAAATCCCTAAAGAAATTCGTGCATTTTTCATCGATCGTCGTATACGACAACGCTAACGAGCCGCCGGTTAAAGAAACTGACGCTCTGCGTCCCTATTACGGAAATTACAGCTTTACCAAGGGCGTTGCGGAGTCTTACGTGGAATATTTTTCAGAAAAATTCAAAGTACCGTCGGCCATTTTGAGGTTTTCCAATATGTACGGTCCGGGGCAGATCTTTGAAAATTCCCCCTTCCTTATTCCTGAAAAAATCTACCAAGGCCTTACGGAAGGTAAAATCATTGCCCAGACAGACGTTCCGGTAAGGGATTTTCTCTATATAGACGACGCTATCGAAGCCATATCCCTCGTTTTGTTTTCCGATTGCGAATGAACCTTCAACGTCGCTTGAGGCGAAGGGGTGTCGGTTGGTAAAATTGTGGAGGAAATCGCAGGACAACTTGGCGTTCCGTACTCTTTTGGAGGATGAGAACCGAGAGGACCAATCAGATTTTTCGCTGATACCGCCAAAATTAATTCGACAGTTTGATGGGTGCCTAGAACGACTTTGAAGGACTGAATTTCCCACACCGTTCGATCAATACAAGGCGCAGTATTTTCTTCTTCAGCATCTAATTAAATACCGATATGAGCAATATCAAACTGGTTCTTTTCGATATGGATGGCGTTTTGATAGACGCGAGAGAATGGCATTACGACGCGTTGAACAAAGCCTTGGAACTTTTCGGTTACACGATTACCAGGCAAGAACATGAAAATTTTTATGACGGGTTGCCGACTAAGGTAAAACTTGAACACTTGACGAAGGAAAAATGACTTCCCCGTTGATTGCATCGCTTCATAAATGACATGAAGCAGCAATATACCATGGATGCCATATACAACAACAGCCATCCTGATTTTGCCAAACAGGTAATGCTCAAAAAGCTCAAGGCAAGAGGGTTTTCGGTCGGAGTGTGTTCGAATTCGATTCGTTCAAGCATAGAACTCATGCTGAAGAAGGCTTTGATTTTCGATTATTTCGATTTCGTCATCAGCGCCGATGACGTGAAGGAATCAAAGCCTTCTCCGCAGATGTATCTCCTTGCCATGGAGAGGGCTTCGGTACTTCCTTCCGAGACGATTATCGTTGAGGATTCTCCTCATGGCATTCAGGCCGCAGAGGCTTCCAACGCAAACGTAATTAAGGTTAAGGACGCGACCGAAGTCCATTGGTGAATCTTCGATACGTTCGATTTCTAACTCTGATACGAACATGCTCAACATCGTAATACCTATGGCGGGGGCCGGAAGTCGATTCGCCCAAGCGGGATACACGTTTCCGAAACCGCTCATCGAAGTGAAGAATAAGCCCATGATACAGGTCGTCGTCGACAATCTTCGTCCTGCGGATTTTCTTGGCGATTATAAATTCACGTTCATCGTCCAGAAGGGGCACTATGACAAATACGCCCTCAAGCACCTTCTTGGACTCATAGCCCCAAACTGCAATATTGTCATCACGGATTGACTGACGAAAGGCGCGGCTTGTACCGTTTTGCTCGCGAGCGAACACATAGATAATGATGACGATCTCCTCCTCGCGAATTCGGATCAGTTTTTGGAAGGTGGGATTTCTGATTTTTTGGAATCTTGTAAAAATCAGAAACATGACGCATCGATCATGACTTTTAAGGCTACCCACCCCAAATGGTCTTTCGCAAGATTATGATCCGATTGATTCGTAGAAGAAGTCGCGGAAAAAAAGCCAATTAGCGATAATGCGACAGTTGGCCTCTACTACTTTAAAAAGGGCTCGGATTTCGTAAGGGGCGCCCAGAACATGATACGAAAGAACATCGTAGTTAACGATGAATTTTACGTATGTCCCGTATACAATGAATTGATATTAGATGACAAGAGGGTTTCCATCTTCGATATCTGAAACAGGATGCACGGAATCGGTACTCCCGAAGATTTGAACCGCTTTCTAGACAGCAAAGCATCTGAGACGATCTAATATTTGGCAATTGAGAACGGGTTATGGAAAGACATAGGCTTTCGGATTATAAAAAAGGTTGGTTCGTCTGAGATTTCGATCCCGTCATCATTAAAACGGGTGATTTCGAGGTCTCTATAAAGCATTATGACTCAGGTGCCGTAGAAATGCCCCATTACCATGCCATAGCCACCGAAATAACGGCAATTACGTCCTGACGTTTCGTTATGAACGGTGAAAACCTCGGTAAAGACGACATCATCGTCCTGAGTCCTGGGGAAGTCGCGAACTTTCAATGCCTTGAGAGCGGCACTACCGTGGTCGTAAAGACGCCATCGATTCCCGAAGACAAATACTTAGTCTAATTGCCATGAGGATTCTGACACACCGCTGATTGGAGCCTGGGAATCCTGATTTTCATTTTTCAGAGAGCAGTTTCGAGGCTTTTGAAAACCAGCTTTCGAGATGATTTTGATTGGAGTTCGACGTTAATTTCTCGAAAGACAATATTCCGTTCGCTTTTCACGATTCTTCCTTCAAAAGAATTTCGAATTGAACCAACGATGGCTCCTTCTCGGAATTGAACTTCTCTGAGATTTTGAGTGTCTGATTGCCATGAGACTGTCATTTTGCAAAAATCGAAGACGTCTTCGCGCTCATACTGAAATTCTCGAATAAAGATGAATTTTCAGCTTTGCACGTTAAGGCGAAGTTCCAATCGCCGATATTCCTCGATAAGATTTTAGAAATCTTCGATTCGTATGAAGGGGGCGTAGACAGAGTTATCCTTTTCGATTTGCTTCCGGAAGCCGCACAATATCTGAAGCAGAACAATCCGAATATACGCACCTTCGCTTCTGTTGCCCATCCATTCGACGTAAAGCGTTTTTCGCATTGCGTGGGTTGAACCCTCTTGCCCTTCGACGATTTTTTAAATATGCGATCGGTATATGATTGAGCCTGGTTGGATGAGTGGGACAGGTTGGATGAGAACTGACTCACGAAAGCCCTCTATGTTCGCGATTCGTTCCTGTCATTGCGTAGTCGGTGATTTCAGATAGCCGTAGTCTCTCCTGAATTACATGCTTCGTCCCCATGATTATACGGTGGGGAATCGCATCAGGATTGCGTAGATCACCTTTCTCTTGAAAAGAGAATTCTTGAAATTTCTATGCTTTCGCCTGACTTCTTTTGTACAGACTATCCTTCCTTTTTGGCTTAACGATATGAAAAATATTCTTGATGTTTCTAGCAAACAGGCAATCTTTGGTGAGGGTGTGAAATTTTTTTCTCAGGAAATTAATCAACTGTATCGTCCTTGCTGACAGTGAGTCTGTATTCCTGATTCTTATGATATCGTATATTCGAATAACAATCTTACAGGGCATAAGTTTTATCAAATATTGCTCAAAGAATGGTTCTACCTTCCGAAAAAGAATGGTTTCCTTGTAATTGATTACCATCCTTCTGAACTCATATCTCCTATTATGGTTGAGGATGAGTTTTGGCTTCAGTGGGGATGATCATACGAAATTCTAAAGCATTGTATCATTTCGGACGAGGATGCTTTTTCCGATTCCGCTAAAATCGAGAATCAACTTATCCTCGATGTAAAGACATATGAATCGAATCAGGATTTATGATTCGATGATTTTGATAATCCTACTCTGAGGAGTAAGAAATGGCGAATAGTAATAAGGAAAACCGTAGAGTGCATGAAGGAAAATGACTCCATGGATAAGTGGACCTTCTGAATTATTACAAACGGTACTCGAGGTCAGTGGATGAGTGATTTGATATCCTCTATCAGGGCTTTAAATGTTCCAAATTATGAGATACTTGTTTGTTGAAATTATCAAGCAAACCCTAGAGATGGTGATTTGACTTACATCCCATTCAACAAAAGGTCGAATAAATGATGGATAACTAAAAAAAAGAATCTTATTTTAAATTCATCAAAATATGAAAATATCGTCATAGTTCACGATCGATATGTATTTGATTCTCAATGGTATTTATGAATGATAAAGTGGGGGCCGAATTTCGAACTATTGACCACTGAGCAATATTTTCAGAATACTGACATAAGATTTTTAGATCGTGTAGAAATACTGAATTCAACGAAAACTGACCCTCTTTCTCTTAGGAGTTGAAACCTCTGCTTTTTGATTGCGGAAATGGACAATAAAGATTTTTACCATTCAACCTGTCTTGGGGGCGGAGTTTTAATTCTGAAGAAATGAATCTGAATCAAACTTTGCGAAACGCTTTTTTGGAATAATTATGAGGATAACGAGTACTCGGCTTCCTCAACTCAACGGGGGGCTTATCCCAGGATAAACCCATATTCTAAATTATATACCCGCCAATACGAGAAGGTCTTAGAAATCTCGAAACAACAAGCAGATTACATACTTGAATATAATCCGGTTAATTTTTGTTATAACTATAAGGCATTAACAACCCGGGCTTTTAAAAAAAGGATATTCTCATATTTTCTACTCATATGAAAGAATTACTTTTGACGAGTGATTCTTTCTCGATTACGCAATTTTTATCATAAATCTGGTTTTGCGAAAAAATGGAGCATTTAAAGGGGGCGAAAATTGCAATAATCTGCGATCCTATAGATCTTGATCAAAAAACGGGAATTCCCGTATATTGTGAGAGAATGGTTCGGGAATTTATGAAAGATAAGAATAACAGTTACGTTTTCTTTCATATGAAAGAAAACTCCATTTTCAATGGTTTCGAGAATGTTATTTTCCCGGCCTGAAACAGTTTCTGATTATGGAATGCCTTATTGAGCGTCTGGAGGAAATTCTTTCTCATTCCGCGAGAATGTCGTCGTCGTGGAATCGATGTCGTGCATGATTTGAACATGATAGGAATCCATACTTTTGATTTCTTTCGAAAATACAAAGCAGTGGTTACGATTTTCGATTTAACGCCGCTTATATTTCGTCAATATCACTGATGGTTGAATGTTTTGTGATTCAATCTTTTCGTCAAGCGTTCGGCGAAAAAAGCGGATAGAGTAATTGCCATTTCCGAAGCAACCAAGAATGACCTGATTCGTTTCTTTGGAATACATCCAGATAAAATTTCCGTCACACTTTTGTGAACGGATATACTAGAGAGGGGAGTGGCTGATACCCCGAACTTTTCTGCCCCGTTTATTTTGAGCGTCTGAACCCTGGAACCTAGAAAAAATCTGAGAAATTTGGTCAAGGCGTTTGTAAAGGCAAAAGAGCTTTGAATTTGAAAAGACGTCAAGCTTGTTCTGACTGGGAAGTTTTGATGGAAGCTGGAATCCTTTTTGAATGAATTGTCCCTCCACTCCTCTTTACGTAATGAAATCATCATCACTGGTTTCTTGACAGATGAGCAGCTTGTCCATCTGTATAAAACTTGCACCGTCTTTGTATACCCGTCGTTTTACGAAGGTTTCTGACTTCCAGTACTTGAGGCCATGACAGTTGGTGCGCCGGTCATCACCTCAAATGTTTCAAGCATACCGGAAGTTGCATGAAATGCATGTCTGCTTTGTGATCCAAATGACGTGAATTCCATCGCTAATTCAATTAGCTCAGTCTTGCATGATCCGCAAATCAGAAAAAGATTATCTTGCCTTGGCATTGAACAATCTAAAAAGTTCTCATGGCAGCGGTGCGCTAGTGAAACACTGGTCGTGTATGAATGATTACAATAAGGATTATGAATAAAAAAATCCCCCAATTTGGGGGATTTTTTTATTCGGGCAATTTATTTCCTCTTGTAATCGTCTTCGAACCTCACGATGTCGTCTTCTTCGAGGTAGTCGCCGATTTGGCTCTCGATGAGGTGTGCGGTTACGCGGCCCGGGTTTTCCAATCGGTGCATGGTGCCGGCCGGAATGAACGTACTTTCGCCCTTATTGAGGATGCGTTCTTCGGTACCGACGGTCACCTTCGCGGTACCGGATACCACTACCCAATGTTCGCTACGGTGGTAGTGCATCTGGGCGGAGAGGCGTTTGCCGGGGAGAACGGTGAGGCGCTTCGACTTGAAGCCGACGCCTTCGTCGATAATCGAATAGCTGCCCCACGGACGGTAGACCGTAAGATGGGTTTCGGTAACGGAAGGGAGGCGTTCCTTCAGGATTTTTACGGCTTCCTGAACCTTCTGGGACGAACCTTTCTTAGAGATGAGAAGGGCGTCTTTGGTGTCTACGGCGATAAGGTTTTCGCAATCGATGAAGACTACCGGCTTTTTGGGAACGTCGGAATACGCGTAGTTGTTCTTCGCCGAAATCTCGATCATGTCGGTCGACGGGATTTCGCGGGCGTATTTTTCGAGCGCGTCGAAGCTTCAGAGGTCGGTCCAACCGATATCGGCTGAAAGAACGCTGACGTTCTTGGTCTTTTCGAGAAGCCCGTAGTCGATGGAGAGGTCGGGGAGGTTGTCGAAAATCTCTTCGACGGTATCGTATTTCGCGAAGGTGGCGAAATAGGCCGAATCGGCTTTTTCGAGTTCGTTATCGAACACTTCCTTCGAGAAGAGGAAGATACCGGCGTTCCAAAGGTAGCCTTCTTTGACGTACTTCTCGGCGGTTTCGAGATCGGGTTTTTCTTTGAATTCCGAAACGGCTACCGCAGCGGTTTCACACGGGCCGGTTGGGTGGATGTATCCGTATCCGGTGTTTGGGTGATCGGGGAGGATGCCAAACGTCACGAGCGATTTCTTAGCCGTGGGTACCGCATTGAAAACCGCTTCTTTGAAGGCGCGCGCGTTTTCGATGGCATGGTCGGAAGGAAGCACCAGCGCAAGGTCGTGGTCGTCATCAAGCGAGCGGATGGCGAGCATGATTGCCGCGAGGGTGTTTTTTGCCTTGGGTTCGACGATGAGGTTCTTTTCGGTAACCGGTATCCCGATTTCTTCACCCTGCGTGATGCAGTGGAATTTGTAGTTTTCGTTCGTAACGATGCGGAAATCCGTCTTAGAACCGGAAATTTCGATAGCCCGTTTGAGGGTATTTTGAAAGAGGGAAGTGCCACCGAATTCTGCAATCTTGATGAACTGTTTGGGGTAGAGCTTGCGCGAAAGCGGCCAAAGACGCGTACCAGAGCCTCAGGCGAGGATTATGGGGAATACGGAGTCGTGCATTTTGTTGAATTTGAAAATACCGGTGAATTCTATCGAAAAAGAGGGGAATACCAACCCCTCTTTCCGCTTCTTAAACAAATGGAACGATTCTGTATTTCCCGCTTTCTAAATCTGCAAATATTCCGTCCAGTTTCCCGTTGAATTCATCGACGGAATATTTTGAAACGTTCCATCACTGTTTTGTTTCCTTTTTTGCGATATGGAACGGTAGATAGCTCCCGTTGCGTTCCTGAAACAAGACTACGAATCGGATTCTTCCTGAAAACAGGTACCCTTTAAGGATTTTCCTGCCTCGGATTTCTCAGATGTTCTTAAGATTGTCGAGGCCTTTTGAGTGTTTAGTAATCTCGATTCGCATATCGTCAATAGATACCGATTTGATTTTAACCACAGATTTCTCGAACGTCTCAGTTATTAGAATCATAAGTCATCCAATTTACTGGATATCTTCTCCAGACGAGAAGTAACGGATGGATCTTTGAGCAGCTCGTCGAAAATGCGTTCGTCAAGATCGAATCTTATGACCGAGGGTTCCGAAGATACCTTTTCCATGAAATAGCGTATGAGGACGGCTCATTCGAGTCACCGTTCTTTTGTCTTGGAAAGAAACTCTTGTTTGAGCTTCTTGTCCACCCGTATGGAAAGCGTAGTATCCATATATGTGTATTACATTGTAATACATAAGAGTATACAGATGTGCGAGAGGAGTCAAAGAAAAAAAGGGGGAGGATGCCCCCCTTTTTTCGCTTCTTTAACGAAATTTCCTAATAACGGTAGTGCTCCGGTTTGAACGGACCTTTTTTTTCAACGCCGATGTATTTCGCCTGTTCGTCGGAGAGTTCTGTGAGGTTCACTCCGATACGTTTGAGATGAAGTCGTGCAACCTTTTCATCTAAGTGCTTCGGTAGGCGGTAAACACCTACTGGATATTCGCCCTTGTTTTGGAAAAGTTCGATTTGTGCGAGAGTTTGGTTCGTGAACGAATTCGACATGACGAAGGACGGATGTCCGGTCGCGCATCCGAGGTTTACCAAACGGCCTTCCGCGAGCATGATGATTTTGTTTCCGCTCGGTAGTTCGATGTGGTCCACTTGTGGCTTGATGTTGTCCCAAACGTATTTGCGCATGCTCGCGACGTCGATTTCGGAATCGAAGTGCCCGATATTGCAAACGATAGCTTCGTGACGCATCTTGACCATGTGGTCGTGCGTGATAATGTCCTTGTTTCCGGTTGCGGTAACGAAAATATCGGCCTTATCGCAGACGTCTTCCATCTTGACGATGCGGTATCCTTCCATTGCAGCTTGTAGTGCGCAAATGGGGTCGATTTCCGTAATCCAAACCGTCGACCCGAATGCGCGGAGCGCTTGGGCGCAACCTTTCCCGACGTCCCCGTATCCGCAAACGACGGAGATTTTTCCTGCGATCATGACGTCAGTAGCACGTTTGATGCCGTCGATAATGGATTCGCGGCAGCCGTAGAGGTTGTCGAATTTCGATTTCGTTACGCTGTCGTTCACATTAATGGCTGGGAAGGGGAGACGGCCATTTTCGAACATCTGGTAGAGTCGGTGGACTCCAGTGGTAGTTTCTTCCGTAACGCCGCGAATGTTCTTCTTAATGGCGCTATACCAGGTAGGGTTCTTTGCTAATTGCTTGCGAATGCTCGCGAACAACCATTTCTCTTCTTCACAGGTAGGGTTGTCGAGAATGGACGAATCCTTTTCCGCCTCGCTTCCGAGGATGACCAAAAGGGTGGCGTCGCCGCCGTCGTCGAGAATCATGTTGGGGGTTCCACCGTCGTGCCAGTCGAGAATTCTATGCGTGTAATCCCAGTATTCTTCGAGCGTTTCGCCCTTGCTTGCGAAAACGGGGATTCCGGCGGCTGCGATAGCCGCTGCGGCATGGTCTTGCGTCGAAAAGATATTGCAGCTCGCCCAGCGGATGTCGGCTCAGAGATCTCGGAGGGTTTCGATAAGGACCGCGGTTTGTATGGTCATGTGGAGCGATCCCGCAATACGCGCGCCCTGTAACGGTTTACTGTCCCCATATTCTTCGCGCAAGGCCATGAGCCCCGGCATTTCCGTTTCCGCGATTTCGATTTCCTTGCGCCCGAATTCAGCCAAACCGATATCGGCAATTTTGTAGTCCATTTTTTAGAGATTGGATGTATGTATAGGATTTTACGTAAATACGACGTTAAGAAAAGAAGCTTTCTCAAAATTCGCGCATTCCGATTTCATTTATTACATTCGTGTCGAAGGTATGGTTCTGTCATCAGAAATGCCGGATTTTAATCCCGCCGAGAATACTTCAAAGCCGGCAAGATTTTTCGATGTTCCAGCCTTCCGACAGTCAGAACAATAGTCATCATCTGTAGGCGTCTCAGCATCCCGTCGCGTCTACGATCGACTCTGAGAACGTAGCGGGGACGTGCGTAGTTTCGCCGTTTTCGAATATCTTGGATCAGTTTTCACCGAGGGTGACGATTCCGATTTTTCCGAAGGCATTTGTTTTTGAGTCGAGGGCCTCGCCCGTTATCTGGAGGAATCAATTCGCCTCATATTCGTTCATGATGGTTATATCCGCGGATACGACCATGTCCGTCAGTTCGCTCGCGTCGAACAGCCCCATGGCCTGACCAGGATCGAAAATAGTGAAGGCTCAGTCCGAGAGACATTCCTTAACCCTTCTCATCATCCCATTTTTCGAATCGGGCGAAACGATAGCATGGGAATATCTTTGCTTTGCGGTCGGTATCTCTCAGGAAAACGACATCGCTCCTGGGTGGAACGCGGTAATCTGTCTACCGATCTCGTCCCCGATTATGAAGCCATGTGCACTGAACGAATCGGGAAAAGTCTTTATGAGCTTCGTCCCGATTCAAAGCGATTCAAGCCTTTTTACGTAGGGATCCGCGTCTTGTCATACCGATGCGACGATATCCGGATTCTTGCCGAGCAGGGCGAGGTTGTATGCGATATTCCCTGCCGTTCAACCGTATTCGCGACGTATTTTGGGAGCGAAGAGGGAAAGATTGAAGCTGTCGAGAGCGTCTGGAAGTATCTGGCTCTTGAAAGTTCAGGTGGTGCCTACGATCGTATCGAAGGCTACGGAGCCGGAGATGAGTATGGACATGACGTTCGAGCGGTTTGTTCGGTATTGCGGTCATATTTCAAACGGCAAGAACTCTAACGTATTTGCCCGCTTTTGGAAGCCTTTTTTTCTTCGAATTTTCCTTGCCCTTAACCTTAGTGCGAGTTAGTCTCTCAAAAAGAAACGAGCCTTTATTTTCCGTGTTGTATGTATACAATGAGTGTGTATTATTTGTATCATTTCCTTGATATGCGCTCTGAGCAATGCATTTCGGTAACCGAACTCCGCCGCAAGACGGGGGCTTTCGTCGGAAAAGGCTCTTTGCCGGAAAGGTTCGTTTTTGTCTGAAGCAAACCTACGAACGTGATTTTGAGCATGGAGAGGTACGAGACCCTTCAAAAAATCGAGGAATCGTTCTACGAACAGCAACTGGACGTTCGTTTCGTTCCTCTTGATTCGATGTCGCTTTCTGAGACTCGCGAGTATACCGAAGCTTCCAAACGTGATGATTCCGATTTCGTAGAATTGTAAAATGCCGATTCGAATCGAACGCGTTCTCATCGACCAAAAGCTCGTTTCCTACCTGTCGGAAAGGCGGCTTCTTTCTCAATATAAAAAAGCGAAGGATTTCCTTTTGGCAGGCAATTTCACAAACGCCTCGCTTAAAATCCGGGAGCCAAAGGATAAGGGAATTTGGTACTTTCGCATCAATAAACAATATCGTGCACACGCAACCATCAAAGACTGAGTGTTGCGCATCCACGATATTGACGACCATTCTGTGTAGCGGGCACTGTTCTAGTCGGACATCCTGAATGGGGGTATATTAATCTTGCGAAACCCTGATGACCACGGGATATCAATCGTCCGATATCCCTATTTCAGCAGTCCTGTTTTTATAACGTAGACTGTCTCCTACGGTGAGACGGGGAAGGAATCCCGATCCCGTCTTCATGCCGTTTACGTACACCTCCCCTGATTCCACAATCTTTTTCAACTTCCTCATGTTCGCATTCTTGTCTATGGCCGCCAATACTGAAAAATACGATAATCAAGGGTAGAGCCTGCCTTCGATGTCCATCGTTATTACGGCCTGTTTTTCCAGTATTTCACGAGCCATGTGAGCTCAAGTCGTTTGTTGAAGCGGTGCGTAATTGAGAAACGAATACGAATCCGACCTCCGTCATATGAGAACGATTTCCTTCGCAGGGACATCTTCTTTCGCAGCTTTGACGAGTATGGAATTCAGTTTTACTCGGTAACTACTGACGTAGTCCGTCCAGGCGTTCCCGCTCGGTCCGGGCATTTCGATCTTGAGAATCTTTCCTTCAGGTATCCGAAATCGTTCGATAAGATCGCGTGCCGTATCGATTTCACGAGCAGTGCCAGTTGGCTCATAACAAAAGAGGAATTCGTTGTTCGCGTCGAGACAGCGCGAGATTTTCTGCCGAACGTCTTCAGTAAGTTCCTCGAACGTTTGGAATTTCAATTCGTTTCGTTCAAGCTCGTCCATTCTCGTTTGTTCGGTTTCGCTGACTCAATAGACGAGTTTTTTCGTTACGAGACTTTCAAATTCCGCATGCGCTGCGTTTTTGACGTGCGGATAATGTCGAATGAGCGATATTTTGTCCGCGTAGGTCATGCTATTCTTGTTTAATGAGTCAGAGGCGAACGTTTGAACGTTCGAGCATAATTCGGAATTCCGTCAGACTTCACGAGCAGCTTACGTTGAGTTCGTCGTCCGAGTGGGCGCGTGCGAATTTCATGAGAGGTGAAATGATTTTGCTCACCATCTCGTTCTTATTCTGGGAATAACTCGAAGCGGGCAAAGCCCTGTTCGGTATTTCACTTCCTATCCGCTCGATAAGCATTTCGAAAAGATCGCTTGCGGCGTTTTGCGAAGGAATTTCTTTCGAAGTGAGCCTTCTTCCGTTGAAATAGACTTTCTTGCTTATCGAATCGAATAGGATTTCCCCCTCCTTTCTGGAAATCGCTTCAAGGTAACCGCAATTGCTCCTGTTTCCAAAACTGTCGAGAAGCAGTATTCTTCTTCCCTTGGTCCGTACGTCCCCTTTCTGGTTTTTTAGGATTTCCACGGATTGCGACGAGGTTCAGCCTTCGTAATTCGAGTACAGGATTTCCATTCAGGGGAATTGTCCGATTTTTTCGCGTACCGTTGATTCCACAGCATTACGGACGCTTCATTTTTCCCCAACTACGAGGTATGATCAGCCGTATTTTCCCGAGTATAAGGGAGTAATGCCGATTTCTGCGTCGCACTTGTGTCGGATATCTTCGTACAGGATTCTAGCGAACGCTCACTGTTCGCTTATCATCGACAAAAGCGCCCTCGAGTTGTTGAGGTTTCCGACGAACCTTCCCGTAAGCGAGTCGTCTGCCCATCAGAATTTTCACATTCGTTCCAAGAGTTCCATGCCTCGGAAGTTCAAATGTTTCTTCACGTCCCTGAAAGCCGAGTATCCTAATCACTCTATTGCGGCTTCATCCGGTTTCCCGTCTTTTTCCGGTACTCTCGATATTTCTCTCAGGAAGCTCCCCAGCCTTTCTTTTTCGAACGCGTCCGATTGTCGGATTTCTTCGATGGATTCGCTGTTTCCGGGAATTCAACTGTAAATGATCCAGGTATCGATGGGGAGTTGGTTCGCCGAATCGGAATCTTCGGAAAGTTTCCTTTCCCATAGGCGGATATTCGCCAAATCGCTCGATTCGGCATCGAATTCGTCTCAAAAGTACGCTACCGGTCATCCGAATGACGAATACGAATTTCGAATGCCCTGCGCCATGGTGTTTCAGGAACGCGGTTTCATCGAAAGTTTCCATGCGAAGTCGATGAGTTCGCGCTTTCTGCCGTCGTCGAGTTCCTCAGATGAGCGTGGCATTCCGCCCTCGTCTCAGGTGAGCAGGGTTTCTATTGCGTACGCGAGCGCAGCGTTCACCGTTTCCGTAAAGCCGATTGATCGGCCTCTCGGTATTTCACAGAGTGCTCAAATTTCGATTCAGCCATCGAATCATGCTTCTTCAAGCCGTGCCGTTATTATGCTTTCGTTCACTGCGATGGACGAGGACCATTCCGACCATTCGGTTCTTTTGAAGCCGTTTGCGCCCATATAGGAATCGATCCAAGCGAACTTCGCTCAACCTCAGGCAGCCCGCCTGATTCATACGTAGCACTTAAGCGGGAGCTTGCTTCGTACGAGAGGGAATTTCGACGCATGGTCGATAAGCTCGTTGCTCCACGGCATCGAATAGTTTGCCGAGGTGACTATCTCGAATTCTTCAAAGAAGTTTCGGTACGTTTCCTGGTGCGCTTCTCGTATCTTGACAGAATTCATATATCCAAAGTGGTTGAGATATTGCGCCTTTGAATTCTTATGTTTTGGTTTGGAAAGAAACGGAAAAATCCAAGAAAAAATCAGGTAAACGCAAAAGCGCGTACCTGATTTATGAAAAGTTGGGAAATATAAGAGTCGCTTTCATCCTTTGATGGGTGAATAGGCTTCTTACTAACCGATAATATTTCTAATAATTATTAATCAAGTAAAAATATTAAAAGTCAACCAAGAGATCTATTTCACCGTCACGCTCTTCGCCAAATTCCTCGGCCTATCGATTTCCCTTCCGAGCGTCAACGCCGCATGGTAGGCGAGCAATTGTCCAACCACGGTGGCCGCAAAGCCGAAGGTGAGCCCCGGAGCATTGGGGATGACGATGTTCCAATCGGCTTCTGCAACCGGTTTGGCACTGATGGCGAGCACTTTGCCACCTCGTGCGCGGATTTCGGCCACGCTCGACTTGTTCTGCGAGAAGAGCGAATCGTCTGGGAGAAGGATTACCGACGGGCAGTTCTCGTCGATGAGCGCCAACGTGCCGTGCTTGAGTTCGCCAAGGGGCATGGCGTGGGCGTGGAGGTAGGTGATCTCTTTGAACTTCAGCGCCGCCTCCGCCGCGATGGGGAGCATATGCCCGCGTCAGAGAAAAAAGAGGTGCTGGTATCTGGAGAGTTCTTTGGCCGTACGTTCTATAGACACAGTGTTCGAGAGAACTTCCTGCATGATTTCGGAAAGCTTCGAGAGCTCTTCGAGCGCGCTGCGGTATTTTCTGAAATCCTCTCACCGCTTGATGGCGTAAAACAGCGCCAAGAGCTGCACGGTGGCGAGTTGGGCAGTAAAGGCTTTGGTGGATGCCACGCCCACTTCGGTTCAGGCGCGGGTGAAGAGGCCGAAATCGGTGAGTCGGGAAATCGAAGAACCTACCACGTTGACGATACCGAAGGTCTTGCCGCCTTGGGCCTTGATGAATTTCAACGGCTCGATGGCGTCGGCAGTTTCACCCGATTGCGAGATGAAAACGTAGAGCGTCTTAGGGTCGATTTTGACGGGGGCGTTCAAAAATTCGCTCGCGATTTCGGCAGTGGCGCTCATTCAGGCGAATTCCCTGAACGCGTAGCTTCCCGCCCATCCCGAGTGGAAAGACGTTCCGCAGGCGATGAATTTCACGCGCTCGATATCCGCGTCCCGAAGGTCTTGGAAGGCGGCGGCGTTGAGTACGAGGTCTTTAAAATCCGCGCGCCCTTGGAACACGGCCTTCATGATCTTGGGCTGTTCGAAAATTTCTTTGAGCATGAAGTGGGCGAAATCGCCCTTGTCGGCCTTGAGGCTTTCGGTCTCCACGCGTTCGAACGGACGCGAAACGAGCGATCATTCGGATTTGATTTCGTAGCTTCCGTCCGGCTTCACGCGGACGAGGTCGCCGTCGTCGAGAAACGTCACCTGGTCGGCATATCCCGCAAGGGCCTGCACGTCTGACGCGAAGAAGCATTCGCCGGTCTTGGGATTGCGGCCGAAAACGAGCGGGCTACCGTATTTGACCCCGATGAGTTCGCCCGGAAAATCGGAATGCATGACGAGGAGCGCGTACGCCCCTTCGAGACGCGGCAAAACGGCCTCGACTGCTTGGATGAGCGCGTCGGGGCTTCCGGTACGCAGACGCGCGGCGGTTTCTTTTCCGAGAAGTTTCGCCACGATTTCCGAGTCGGTCTGTCCGTAGAACGAGGTTCAGGACTTCTTCAACTCTTCCGCGATTTCGACGTAGTTTTCGACGATGCCGTTATGTACGAGGAAAAGCCGGCTTTCGCTATCGGAATGCGGATGGGTGTTTTCGATCGTCACTCCTCCATGGGTGGCCCAGCGTGTATGAGCGATTCCGTATGAGAATTCGGATTCGGGTTTTCGGGTGTTGGAGACTTCGTTCACCAATGCCGATACTTTGCCTACGGCCTTGAAGGTTTCCACTCCGTGCGCCGCGTTTCCGACGGCGATTCCGGCGGAATCGTACCCGCGGTATTCGAGCCTTTCGAGCCCGTGGAGGAGGATCTTGTCGGCGTCTTTGCGGTTACCCGCGTAGGCGAAGATTCAGCACATTTTCCGGTGTGGGTTAGATGAGTGATTCGATGTGCTCAAGCAGCTTCCTTTGAAAGATCTTCTTGTCGAATTTCGAAGCGTACCTGCGGATGTCGTAGGCGCTCCAGCGGCGGGTTTCGAACGATTCGATGGCCTCGTTGAGGCTTTCGGGGGTCTGTTCCATGAAGAACGTCCCCGACAATCCCTCTTTGACGGTTTCGAGCGCTCATCCCTTGCCGTAGGCGATTACGGGCGTTCCGCATGCCATGGCTTCGAGCGGCACGATGCCGAAGTCTTCTTCCGGCGGGAATACGAACGCCTTGGCCTTTTGGAAGAGCCTGACCTTTTCATCGTTGCTTACCCCGATCGCCCATTCGATGTTGGGCTGGGATTTCTTGAAAAGTTCTTTGAAGAGCGCGTTTTCGGTGGAAGTGGCGATCACGAGCCGCTTGCCGGAAGCGTTGAACGCGTCGACGAGCAGGTCGAATTTCTTATAGGGGATGATGCGCCCCACGGCGAGATAGTAGTCTTCTTTTTCGGTCTCCACCACGAATTTTTCGGTATCGATTCCCGGGGTGATTACCGTCGCCGGGCGGCGGTAGTATTTGGCGATGCGTTTGGCGGTATTGTTCGAATTGGCTACGAAATCGTCCACGCGGTCGGCGGCGTCGCGGTCCCACTCGCGCAATCTCTTCAGCATCATGGGCATCACGAGCCTCGCCAAGGGGTTGAAAATGCCGAACTCGAGCATCTTTTGGTACTCGTGGGTATGGCTCCAGTAGTAGCGGGTGGGGGAATGGCAGTAGCACACGTGCACGGTCTCGGGCTTGGTGATGACGCCCTTGGACTCCGCGCTCGAAGACGAAATGACCACGTCGTACTCCGAGAGGTCGAAAGATTCGAAGGCGTACGGCCTGAGCCACGGAAAGAGCTTGGGACGCGAACGTACGAACGGGATCTTCTGCAGGAAGCTCGTGGTGACTTTGGTATTTCCCAGAAGTTTCGTAAATTTTTCTGGAAAATAGACCGACGAATACACGTCCGCCTGAGGGAAGAGTTCGAGCATGTCGGCGAGTACCTGTTCGGCGCCGCCCCAGTCTTTGAGCCAATCGCAGACGATGGCGATTTTTTTGTCCGGCAGCCCTGGCGTGATGCGGGACGCATGGAAGGGGAGCGCACCGTTTTCCTCGA
The DNA here is from genome assembly GCA_964482035.1 of uncultured Candidatus Peribacteria bacterium. GTDB lineage: Bacteria > Patescibacteriota > Gracilibacteria > BD1-5 > UBA2023 > JANJWP01. The sequence goes on from CAYZVC010000001.1 coordinate 353,585, forward strand.
GGTTTTCGAGAGCGACTTCGTCCGGTCCGACCGCTTCCTCGGGATACTCCGGAGTTTCGCCTACGGAGGCGGTTTCCACGGCTTCTTGCGTGAAATTTCCGTTAACGTTTTCTGCCATAGCGCTTTACAAAGGATTAGGCTCGTGTAGGATTCGGCCGAAAGTATACCGCCCCACACGATATGGCCAAACCGAAAATCTGCATTCTCCACGACTTTTTTCTCTACCGCTGAGGAGCCGAACGGTTCGACGTGATGGCCGCCGAAGCCGCGGGTGCCGACATCGCCGCCGCATACTTCGACCAAGGAAGCTTCGATCTCGATTCCATGGGATTCGAAGGGAAGAAAATAGCGTTCTCCAGAAGGGCGTTTCCGGAATCGGGAGAATTCTCCGGACCGCTCGAGAAATGGCTCGATGCCAAATTCCCCGACCGTATCAAGCGCATGGTCCGCTACGCGCTCTTCAAGCTGGCAGTCCGCTTCAAAACGGGTTTCCTGAAAGCATACGACGTGGTGGTATTTTCCGGCGATACGCTTTCCGCGGTCGCGAAGTGTCGGAAGGACGCCGTAAAAATCTGCTATTTCCACTCGATCCCGCGTTACCTCTTCGATCAGAAGGATCTCTATCTCGCCAAGGTTCCCTCGTATCTCAAGTGGCCGTATCTCGCGGTTCGGTTCTGCGTCACGAAGAATTTTTTCAGGAATCTCGCCAAGGTTTCGAAAATCTACGTGAACGGCGAAAATCTCCGTTCGTACTGTGCCGAATACCTCGGCCGCGAATCAGAAATCCTCTATCCTCCGGTGGATACCGCCGAATTCGCTCCTTGCGACCCCTCCGAGAAAGGCGACTACTACGTCTCTTTTTCGAAACTCGCGACGTTCAAGCGCGTCGACGTCGTCGTCCGGGCGTTCAAAGAAATGCCCGATAAGAAGCTCTTGGTCGTGCATGGCGTCAATGATCCCCAAAAAGACGAAATCACCGCTTTGGCGGAAGGCGCGCCCAATATCGAATTGCGCATTCTCGAAGACAATTCCGAACTTCCCGGCATCGTCGCTCGGGCGATAGCTACGCTTTTCGTTTCGAAAAACGAGGATTTCTGAATGGTCGCTATCGAGTCCATGGCGGCCGGAACTCCCGTTATCGGCGCTGACTCCGGGGGCATAAAGGAAACCGTCGTAGCGGGGGAGACCGGCGTATTCGTCCCGGAAGTCTTCTCCCTTGATGACCTGCAGAAAGCGGTTACGGATATGACTCTCGAAAAAAGCCTCTCGATGCGCGACGCCTGTCTTAAGCGTGCCGAAGAATTTTGAAGGGAACGTTTCGAAAGGGAAATTCGGAAGTCCTTCGCGAAATAGCCGAGAACCTCTCGATTTTTTGCTCCCCGGGTGGCCATGTGCTACGATGGGCGGGTATTTCGTTTTTCTTCGAACATGTCCCCTTCCGTACCGGAGTCTTCGGCCGTTTCCGAACAGCCAGAGCAGAACGTCGCGCAAATTACGGCCGATTGGTACAAGGTCTCGTCCCTTGCCGACATCATCGCCTCGCTCGATACTCTTCCTTTCCCTCCGAACCATATTCCCGAGTCCGATGCTGACGGGTCGGTAACCAAGGTCGTTTTCGCTCGACTTTGCCAGCAGAACCCGCGTTTGGCGGTACGGTATGCCGACGGCCGTTTAGTCAAACGTTCCGAGAACGGTCAGGGGCTCGATTATTATTTCATCCCTAAGCGCGACGGATACGAGTTCCACGTCCATCACGTCGACGAGAACGGAGAATGGGTGCGTGACGCGTACGAGATGGACGCGCAGGGAAACGTGAAATTCGTCGCCTACGTGACGCAGAAGAACGAGGGCAGGTATTACGCTGACCTTGATTTGGCAGATGCCCACGGCCATATGGCGGAGCCGAAATTCTCGGATTATACCGGTTCGGTTCCCCCGTCCGTCCATGATCCGATAGCCAACGTCGGAAAAGTCCGCCAGGTCGTCAGCCGCATCGTCGACGCCGCGGTACTGTAGCCGCCAAGAGCGCGTTTTTGAAATCCCCCCGTTCGAACGAGGGGATTTTTCAGGCTTATTTTTTCGCGAATGAGAGTTCGTTTCCGGAGACCTCGTTCAATATCGCCGACACTTCGGAGTGGAAACGCCGGATTTTATGGGCCAAAAGGTCGTGGAACTGGGTGATGTGCCCCCTCGATAACGCCCGTACTGCTTGCTTTGAAGTCCATTCGACCGCTCATTGCGTAGACACGGTCTTGAATTTTTCCCGACTTTCGTGGTATTTTCGAAGGTATTCGCAATCTTGCTTCAGCCTGATGGCACTTTCCTTAAGTTCTTCCGCCGCGCTTCTGGCGTGGGGCTTCTTTCGTGCGGCTGATTCGAGGGCGTCCATGGCGCGGTTCACGTATTCGAGGGCGATCCTCGCGGATTCGCGGAATCCGAATTCGTTGAACGAAAGAAGCGCGACGCGGTGCATTTCGCGTCACTGGAACGGTTCGGTTCTCGCCCGGCGCTTCTCCGGTATGGCTTCGGAGCTCGTTTTCACGTGCCGATTATCTCCGTTTCGGTTTGAGGAATCAAGGCGCGAACGTGGTTTTTTTCTGAAGACCGCGTCCGGGACGTTGCGGAGTTCGGCGTTTGAGGCGGTTTCCTTTGACCGGCAAGCGCTTTCCGATAGAATCCACCGCGTTTCAGCAACCCAACAACATGTCCAAATCCATCCGCAATTTCTGCATCATCGCGCATATCGACCACGGAAAGTCCACTTTGGCCGACCGTTTGATCGAGATTACCGGCGCGATGCAGAAACGCGACATGCGCGCTCAGACCCTCGATACCATGGATATCGAACAGGAACGCGGCATCACCATCAAGCTCACGCCGGTCCGCATGGAATGGAAGGGCGTCGAATGCAACCTCATCGACACTCCGGGGCACGTCGACTTCCAGTACGAAGTTTCGCGCTCTCTCGCGTCCGTCGAAGGCGCGGTGCTCGTCGTCGACGCCACCCAGGGCATCGAAGCGCAGACCCTTTCCAACGTCTATCTCGCCCTTGAGAACGACTTGGCCATCATCCCGGTTCTCAATAAGATCGACCTCCCGTCGGCCGACGTCGAACGCGTTTCGAAAGAAGTCTGTTCGCTCCTCGGTTGCGATCCTTCCGAAATCATTCCGGTTTCCGCCAAGACCGGCGAAAACGTCGAATCCATTCTCGACGCGGTCGTAGAGCGTTTCCCTGAACCGAAAAAGCTCGATAGCGAGTCCAAGCTCGTCCCCAACGCTTCCGAAAAGGCCGAATCCGGCGCGGTGAAGGCGCTCGTCTTCGACTCGCAGTACGACACCTACAAGGGCGTCGTGATCTACGTGAAGCTTTTTTCCGGCACCATCAAGAAGGGCGACAATCTCGAACTCATCCATACCGGTTCGAAATTGGAAGCGCTCGAAGTGGGCTGCTTCCGTCCGAAATACGACCCTATCGGCATCATCGAAGAAGGCGAAATCGGGTACGTCGTCACCGGCCTCAAGACCGTCGCGGAAGCGAAGGTGGGCGATACGCTCTTTAAGGGCGCGTCCGACCGCAAGGTTCCGATCGACGGGTTCAAGCGCATTACCCCGTTCGTCTTCGCCGGCGTCTACCCGGTAGATACCGACGAGTACCCCAAACTCAAGGACTCGCTCGACAAGCTCATGTTGAACGACTCTTCGCTTTCCACGGAGAACGAAGTATCTCCGGCTCTCGGCCACGGTTTCCGTTGTGGATTCCTCGGGCTTCTCCATCTCGACATCGTTAAGGAGCGCCTCTGGCGCGAGTTCGACATGGACGTCATCATGACCTCGCCGCAGGTCACTTACCGTGTCCTCGTCGCGGGAGACAAGGTGGCGGACTATCCGCGCAACCGTCCGGAACTTCTCCAACACGAAACCAAAACCGCTACGGCCATCTACGTCTCCAATCCGGAAGACTTGCCGAAGCCGGGCAACCTCATCCACATCGAGGAACCGATCGCCAAGATCGAAATCATCACCCCGAGCGACTACGTGGGCGGCCTCATGCAGCTCTGCCAAGAACGCCGCGGACGCTTCAAAGCGCAGCACTACCTCGATTCGAACCGCGTAGTGATGACCTACGAAATCCCCATGGCAGAACTCGTGGGCGACTTCTACGACGACCTCAAGAGCATCTCTTCCGGCTACGGTTCGCTTTCGTACGAATTCCTCCGCTACGAAATGGACGACCTCCACCGCCTCGACATCCTCGTCGCCGGCGAAAAGGTCGATGCGTTCTCGATGATCGTCCACTCGGGCCGCGCCCGCACCCTGGGCGGGAACATCTGCCGTAAGCTCAAGGACAACATCCCCAAGGCGCAGTTCGCCATCGCCATCCAGGCGGCGCTCGGCAATACCGTCATCGCCCGCGAAGACCTTTCCGCGCTCCGCAAGGACGTTACCGCCAAGCTCTATGGCGGCGACATCTCCCGCAAACGCAAGCTTCTCGAAAAACAGAAGGAAGGTAAGAAAAAAATGAAACAGTTCGGACGCGTTTCAATTCCTTCGGAAACGTTCGTGAATATTTTGAAGAAGTAGCCCATCCCCGGTCTTCTAACGAAATTCCCATGTCGTCCACGTTCTCGGTATTTTCAAGATTCGGACGTGCGGTTCGCGCTTCCTTCGTACGGCGTCTCGACCTCACCGTCGCGATGGTGGCGTTCCTATACGGGTTTTTCCTTTTAAGGGAATCGTTGGACCGTTCCGTTCCGGACGGTTTGGCCTATTACCTGTTCGACAACGGGTACGTGGTCCTGAAATACGTTTTTTGGTTCTTCCTCTCTTTGGCCGTGGTTCGGCTGGGGCTGGCGACGGAGCCGCACGGCGCGTCTTCGGGCGTCCCCTTCGTACGGCTGTTCGGCGAATCGCCGGCCTCGCTGCGCTCGCACTGGAAAACCTCCCTCCGTTTCACCCGCTACGTTTTCCTCTATTTGGCGATCGCGTTTTCCTCTTTTTTCGTCCTTACGAAAATCGTGGGCTTCGCGTTTCCGAAAATCTATATTCCCATGGAGGCGGCGTATCTTTTCGTGAAGGTTTGCTGGTCGCTCGCATCCGTTTTTCTCGTTTACCGGCTGATACGCGCCATTTTCGTAATGCCGAACGCCGTCGCTCTCTGACGTGACGACGAGGGGGTTTTCGCCGAATCCCTAAAATCGACTTCGTGAAAGTGGTGGGCGATCTTTTTCAACGTCCTCTTCTTTTACGTGGTCACGAGGTTGGCGAGGGGTATCGCGGTATTTTTCATGGGCTTCGCGTTCGCGAGCCTCGGAATCGACAGATCGATCTGAGAGGCGTTCGTACCGATTCCGTATTTCCTCCAGTTCGCCCTTTTTCCGTTCTTCCTTCTCGAACTGTACGGGGATTACTTCCGGAATCCGGTTTCTGACCAGAAGGCGTAATTTTGTGGCCGGCCGTCATCTGCTAGCATTTTCCTTTGATTCGGAGCCTCCATTCCATATAATCCCCGCGTCTTAAAACTCTTTTTTCTTTCCAACCATGCAGCGCACGCTCATCCTCCTCAAGCCCGACGCAGTCCAGAAGTCCGTTGCCGGCGACATCCTCGCCCGTTTCGAACGCAAGGGTCTCAAGATCGTAGGTCTCAAGATGCTCCAGATGGACCAGGCCCTCTGTGACGACCACTACAGCGAACACGTTACCAAGGGCTTCTACAAGTTCATGTCCGCGTTCATGATGTCCGGTCCGATCGTAGCCGCGGCTATCGAGGGACACGACGCCATCAAGGTCGTTCGCACCATGTGCGGAGCCACCAATCCGGCCGACGCCCTTCCGGGAACCATCCGCGGCGACTACGCTAAGAACATCGACAACAACATCATCCACTCTTCGGACTCCGAAGAATCGGCTGCCAAGGAAGTCGCACGCTTCTTCAAGGAAGGCGAACTTTTCGATTACGCTCGCACCCTCGTAGACTAATTCGCATCCCTTTCGATGCTTTCGCGCATCGTGGGCCGAGTTCCCGACCTTTTGAGAAAACCTTATCCCACCTTAGGTTTTCGAGAAAGTGTCGGGAACTCTGACGTTAATAACCGAAACATGAATCCCTTCCCCGGTTCCGTCACCGATTTCTCCCTCCACCTGTCCGATCGCGAAACCCGCCGCATCGACACTTTTTTGGCGAGCCAATATCCGGAACGTTCGCGCTCCAACATCCAACGTCTCATCGACAAGGGGTTCGTGAGGGTCAATGGGGTCGTTATCGACAAGAACCGCAAGGTCTACGCCAAAGACGTGATTTCGGTGGAATGGAAGAGCGAACCGGGTAAATTCGAGCCCGAAGACATTCCGCTCGACATCGTCTACGAGAACGCCGATTTCGCCATCATCAACAAGGCGCCGTTCCAGAACACCCACCCGGTCATGGGCGAAGGATGAAATTCGGGCACGCTCGTCAACGCGCTGCTCCACCATTTCAAAGAACTTTCCGTCATTTGATGAGTCGAACGCCCCGGAATCGTACACCGTTTGGATAAGGATACCTCCGGTCTCATCGTCATCGCCAAGAACGACCAGGCCATGACGGCGCTCCATAAGAACTTCCACGACCGCCGGATTAAAAAAACCTACCTCGCGCTTTCCGTAGGCGCGCCCAGGGAGAACGAGGGGTATATCGAATCGTACATCGGCCGCGAAGCCGACAGCCGCATCCGCATGACGGTGACGAACCCCATCAACCCAAAAATCGCCAAGACCGAGTTCAAGGTTTTGGAAAGGGGATTGGAAGGGAAGTACGGGCTCTTCGAAGTGAACCTGCTCACCGGCCGTACTCACCAGATCCGCGTCCACCTTTCGACCATCGGATACCCGATCATCGGCGACAAGGTCTACGGCAACGAAAAGGCCAACCGCGTCGCGGAGGAATCCCATGCGCTCGAGCGCCAGTGGCTCCACGCCTATTCGATTTCGTTCGCCCTTTTTGGGAAGGCCTACAAGTTCACCGGCGCCCTCAAACCCGATCTTCTGGCTTTCGACCCCGAAGGTCTCGCGAAATATTCCAAGAACACCGTGACCATCCACGAGTACGTGCCGGGCGTTCCCAATCCCGCGTACCAAGATCCCGTACGCGTTCCCGAGGAATTGGACGAAGACGAAGATTCGGTATAATTGCCATGAATAGACGGACTTCTCATTCCATTCCCATGCTTGGATACACTTTCTCGCTCGCGTTCCGCGGACTCTCCACGTACCGCTGGAATAATTTCCCCCGCGTGGAACAGGTTACCGCGACCGACAACGTCGCGTTCTCCCTCCACGTTTCCTATCTGGTGGCACGTCTCTACGAAGCGGAAACCGGCACGAAGGTCGACATCGGTTACCTCTACCGACGGGCTCTGTATTCTTCGTTTTCCACGTTCCTCCACTCGGACATTTCCAACGAAGTGAAACAGATGGTGAAGGCGAAGAATCCGGAAATCTACCAGAAATTGTCCGACGTGGCGTACGACCGGCTCCTTTCTTGGGATTTGCCGGATTTCATGGAATCCGACGTTCAGAAGTACCGCCGTCCCGATCCTTCCAAAGCGCTCGAAGAACGCATCTACCAATTTTCGAAGAACTGGGTTTCGTACCAGGAGGCGTTCGCGAGCAATTTCGTGTATTTCCGTTCTTTCGAACGCCCGCTCGACGCCATCCGCGAACGCTACCTCCAGAGCGAATACGCCGATCTCCGTCCGCTTTTGAAACTCGACCCCGTCGACCATGGCGAAAGCGAACGCTACCTCATCGCCATCCGCCGTCTCCAGTCGAGCTTCCGGTGGAACCACATGCGCCGCACGAACCCGGTTTCGGTCATGTCCCACCTGTTCTTCATTTTCTTCATCAGCTACGTTATCGGCAACGTCGAAGGCCTCTCAGAAGCCGAAACGACCGACATGATGACCACGGCGCTCTACCACGACATTCCGGAGGCCATCACCGGAGACGTCATTACGCCTACCAAGAAATCCGTTCCTGGTTTCGAAGACCTCCTTTCCGAAATCGAAGAAGAAATGCTCGACGAATACCTCATCGAGCACATCCGCCACCAGCCTTTCGCAGCGGAGCTCAAGAAGCGCATGCTTTTCCCTTGGGAATGCGAGCACGGCGATCTCGTCAAACTCGCTGACGTGTTTTCCGCCCTCTTCGAAGCGAAGATCGAAGTCGCGAACAGCGCCGAGTTCGACCACGTCTACCGAAAGATCCGAAAGGCCTTGCACAAGTTCCCCAACGTTTCGGTAAATTACCTTTTCCGTTTCGGAGTCGATCCGTTCGAGGAGAACCTCGAAGAAGTGCTGAAGTAATTTGCTGGCCTATGAAAAAACGCCCGTCCGGTGAGGATTGGGCGTTTTTCGCATTTCGATCCGAAACGGCGGATGCGTTGCCGATACGGAAGGCTAGAATCCGAGGATACGGAGCATTTTTTCCGTAAACCCGAGCTCGCTGTCCTTCGCTTCTTCGGCATATCCGGAGAGGAAGGCGCGAAGGTTGGAAATTTCGGAACCTTCCGGAATGTCGATGTCGATGGTTTTGATGCCCTTTCTCGAAAGGATGAGACGGAGATAGATGGGATCCTTTCCCTCGAAGAGGAACGAGAAGGTCTGGATAGTGCCGAAGTCGTAGAATTCGGAACCCACTCCGACACCGTTCTCATTGACGACCACCATGGCCGAATCAGGAGCGTTGTTTTCGATGAGGAGGAAAACTCCGGCGAATACTACCGCCACCACCGAGAGAGCGTATATGCCTTCGACGAAACCCCAGATGACGAGCGAGGCGATGACGATTCCCGCGATGGCGTACCAGCTCGCGCTATGTTCCTTGCGCACGACGACGTTCCATTCGAACATGTTTTTTCGTTTAAGGGACTTTAAATGTTCGTCATGACGATCTTGATGATCGCCCACGAAGATACGGCGAGCACGAAACCGATGAGGGACGCGGTGATGATCTTCTTCGCGGTGTCCTTGTCGCTTTCCACGGATCCGAGGGAGAGCTTGAACGCGCCGTAGATGATCATGGTTACCGAAACCGTTCCGGCGAAGCCGAGGAAGAAGTTGGTCGAATTCATGATGACCTTCGGAATGTCTTCGAAGGTGAAGTTCCCGTTGCGGATTTTGTCTTCGGTAATGCCGTTCCCTCCGATGAATCCGGCGTCGGCGAACGCGGAACGTACCTGCGAGAGGGTTGCTATCGCGGCGAATGCCGCACGGGTCGCGTATCGGTTCATATGTTGATGTCAGTTAGTCGTATTTCGCCTTAACGGTGGGATTATAGGCTACCGGAGCCCTTTCCCGAAATTATTTTTTCTCCCCGCGTTGAATTCTCGCGTTTTTCCCTTAGAATCGGGATAGTTACGTTTTTACCATACCGTTATGAAAATCCCCCTTTCCTGGGTGGGGCTTTTTTCTCCCGTTTCCGAAACTCTTTCGCAATACGGAGCCAAGCCGCTCGCGCACGAATACAGCATCCGCACTGCGGAAATCGAAGGCATAGACGTCTTTTCTTTCGATTCCAAGATCGTAGTGGGCAAAGTCGTAGAAACTGCCGCACATCCGGACAGCGACCATCTCAACCTCGTGAAAGTCCAGGTAGGGGAGGGCGATATCCGCAACATCGTTTGCGGCGCGCATAACGTCGTGGGCGCCAAATACGTGGCACTCGCCACCGAAGGCGCGACCCTCGGTGCCGATTTCGTCATCAAGCGCGCGAAAATCCGCGGACAGGAAAGTAACGGCATGATCTGCTCCCTCGACGAACTCGGACTCCAAGAAGAACGCGCCGAAGGCATTTTCCGCCTCGAAGAAGCGTACGGGGAAGATTTCCTCGAATCCAGACTCGGCAGCCCGTTCGGCGAACTCCCGCTCGAAATCCCGGGTCTCGACGGCAAACCTTTCGCCGCCACTTTGAACGACGTCGTATTCGAAATCGACAACAAGTTCATCACCAACCGCCCGGACCTTTTCTCGGTCGAAGGCAACGCCCGTGAGTTCTCAGCGCTTTTCAACCTTCCTTTCCAGCGTTACGAAGCGGAACTCCCCAAGGTTTCCAGCCTCGAAGTCAAGATCGAATCCGATCGCGTACTCGCGTACCGCCTCGTTTCCGTAAAGAACGTTTCGGCAAAGGAATCGCCTTTCGCGATTCGCGTCCTCCTCGGCCGAGCCGACGGGAACCCCAAGCTCGATTTGGTCGACATGACCAACTACGTCATGACCGAACTCGGCCAACCGATGCACGCGTTCGACGCCGATAAGATCGACGGAACCGTTTCCGTTCGTCTCGCGAAAGAAGGGGAATCGCTCCTCGCTCTCGACGGCAAAGAATACGCGCTCACCTCCGAAGACCTCGTCATCGCTGACGATAAGAAGGTTCTCGCCATCGCGGGCGTCATCGGCGGAGCGTACAGCGCCGTCAGCGCCGATACGAAGAACATCCTCGTCGAATCCGCCACTTTCGATCCGACTTCCGTACGCCTCACCGCCGTACGTACCGGATGCCGCACCGACGCCTCCACCCGCTACGAAAAGTCGCTCGATCCGCTCCTTACCGGCCGCGCCGTTTCCCGCGTTCTCGATTTGTTGAAGTTCTTCGGCAACGACTTCGCCGTCGAATCCGCGTTCGACTATCTCAATGCCTCCCGCGTGAACGACGTTTCCGTTTCGCTCGAACTCCCGTTCGTAGCGTCGAAACTCGGTATCGAAATTCCGGAATCCGAGGTTTCCCGCATCATGGATAAGCTCGGTTTCAAACACGAAATCTCCGGTACTAAACTCACCGTTAAGGTTCCGTCCTGGCGCGCTACGAAGGACGTCTCCATCGCGGAAGACATCGTAGAAGAACTCGGCCGCGTCTACGGATACGACAAGATCGCCGAAAAGGCCGTTTCTGGCGCTATCGACCTGTCCCCGCGCAACCACGAGATCGAATTCCGCAACAAGGTGCTTTCGCACTTCGCTTCCCTTGGTTTCTCCGAAGCGTACGCGTATTCGTTCTCGAACGCTGAAAAGGACGCCAACATCGGCTTCTCGGACATGTCCGGAGCCGTCGCCATCCTCAATGCCGTAAGCACCGAATACACCCACATGCGACGTTCCCCGGCAGCCCTCCTTTTCCAAGCCGCTTCCGAAAACGCCAAGCATACCCCTTCGTTCTCGTTCTTCGAATACGGAAAGGTCCACTTTAAAAACGCCGAAAACGATTTCACCGAAAAGCGTTCCCTCGCGGGCGTCTCTTACGGTTCCGTCGTCTTCGCGGGCCGAGATGCCGTGACTTCGTTCCTTTCCCGTGCGCTTCCGCGTGCGGAGTTCGAGATCTCCCAAGGCGCCGACGCTTCGAAGTTCCCGTTCCTCCATCCGGGCAAGTGTGGAACCGTTTCCATCGACGGTAAACCGATCGCCGTATTCGGCGCCGTGCATCCGAAGACCGCAGAGAAATACGGTTTCGTGGAAGTTCCGGTTTCGTATTTCGAAATCGACCCCGAAGCCGTATTCGCCCTCGTTCGGGAACTCGGTGAACCCGCATTCGCGGAAATCTCCAAGTTCCCGGGAGTTTCCCGAGAACTCAACTTCGTTATGGACGAACGCGACAGCGCGGGTGCCGCGGCATCGCTTATCGCTTCCGTGAGCCCGCTGGTTTCCGGAGTGACGGTCATCGACACCTACCGAGACTCCGTCCGCGTCGGCGAAGGAAAGCGCTCCGTAACGTTCTCGTTCCGCATCGAAGATCCGGAGAAGACCATTACCGATACCGAGGCGTTCGACATCCTGTCCCGTGCAATTGCCAAAATGGAGGAAGCATGATACGCTTTGAGGCGTTAACCGCTTCTTTAAGCCGAATGTCCATCCTCCAGAACGAAACCCCAGATACCATGCCGAAGAAAAAGGAAGAACTCTCCGCGTCCGCGTACATCCGCCAACAGGCGGAATACCGATTCATGCCAGAATCCGCCCTCGCTCTCGGCGTAGCCATTTCCGTGAAGGAAATGGTAAACGCCGGCATCGATTACGCGGAGAACTACCCGGTACTCGCGGAAGTCGCGCACCTTTCGGAGGAAGTCCTTTTGGAGAAGCTTTCCGTTCAGGCGTACTCCGACATGCTCCGTTCCGAAATGCTCGACTACCTCGACGACTACCGCGCGACTGGAAAACGCACCGAGACTCGTGCGGCATTCGACCATTTTCTCGGTAACGCCGCGAACACTTACCACATGGTACTTCGTAATTCCATGACCCGCGAAAAATATTCGCCGGTACTCGAGAGTCTGCCGTCACTCGCCCGCATCATGCGCATCGTGAATACCAAACAGCCGAAAGTCCTCTACGATAAGATTAAGGACGAGTCCGTTTCCCGCGTAAATAATACGGACCTCTCCTGGCAGGCTTGGCTCTCCGAAGTCTGAACGCACCTTCAGTAAACCCGAAAACATATGGACGCCTCCCAATTCATCTCGAAGAACCCGATATACGCGGAGGCCGAAAAGTCGGTTACGCAAATCGTCGACATCGCGAAGGCGTACATGAAGGGCACCTCTCCGGAAACCGTGGAATACGAAATCCGGAAAGCGTACGCCTATGCCCGTGACGCCCACGAAGGACAGACGCGCAAATCCGGCGAACCGTATATCGTCCACCCGGTCGAAGCGGCCAAGTTGCTGACCATACTCAAGCCTGACATCATCACGATCCAGAGCTGTTTTTTGCATGACGTTCCGGAAGATACCGAGAAGACCGTAGAGGAAGTCGAAAAGGAATTCGGTCACGACGTCGCGCACATCGTCTCGTGAATGTCCAAGCTCTCCGCCCTTAAATACCGCGGAGAAGAGCGAACCGTAGGCAGTCTGCGCAAAATGTTCATCGCGATGAGCGAAGACATGCGCGTCATTCTCGTAAAACTCGCCGACCGTCTACACAATATGACGACGTTGGATTTTCATCCCACGCCCGAAAAGCGCCGCCGCATCGCGCTCGAAACGCTCAACGTCTACGCCCCCATCGCCGACCGCCTCGGTATCTTCGACTTCAAGGAAGCTCTTGAGACCGAGTGTTTCCGCATCCTCTATCCTGAGGATTACGCCCGTATTACCGGCGAACTCGCCGAATTGAAGATCGAACAGGAAACTTTCGTGGTTAAAGCCAAGGATTCCATCCGTACGCTCCTTCCGGCCAACGTTCCGGTGGTCGATATCTCGTTCCGCGTGAAGTCCCCGTTCAGCATTTACAAGAAGATGCAACGTAAGGGGTACGAGAGCGTACGCGATATCTACGACCTTTTCGCACTCCGCATCATTACCGATTCGGTTCCGCATTGCTACGAAATCCTCGGTATCATCCACAGCGCGTGGACTCCGGTACCGAAGCGTTTCAAGGACTACATTGCCCTCCCGAAGGAAAACGGCTACCAGTCGCTCCATACGACGGTGGTTTGAATGTTCCAGGAGTTCCGCAAACAGCCGACCGAAATCCAGATCCGCACGCTCGACATGCACCGTCAGGCCGAAATCGGCGTCGCGGCGCACTTCGAATATTCGGAATCGGGCAATTCCCGTATCGCCAAAGACGTCTACTGGGTCACCGAACTCAAAGAAATCCTCGAAAAGTCCGCCGACGGCGAACTTATGGACGAGATGAAGATCACGCTTTTCGACGACCGCATCTTCGTATTCACGCCGAAAGGAGCGGTAGTGAACCTCACCCGCGGTTCCACGCCCATCGACTTCGCGTATTCCATCCACTCCGACCTCGGCAACCACCTGATGATCGCCAAGGCGAACGGAAAGGTCGTCCCGCTCGACTACGAACTCAAAAACGGCGACCGCGTGGAAATCGTCACCGACAAGTCGCGCAAGCCTTCGGTAACGTGGCTCTCGTTCGTAAAGACCACCCGCGCCAAGGACGTCATCAAGAGTTACATCAACCGCGAACAGCGCGAAGACATCCTCGAAAAGGGCCGCAGCATCCTGAATTCGTACCTTCAGAAGAATTTCGGGAAGATGCTCGACAAGGACATGTCCATTTTGAAGGTTCTCGACGGAAGGGAACTGGATACCAAGGCGAAGGAAGAAATCCTCGTACAGGTCGGAAACCTTTCCCGAAAACCGAGCTCGGTCATCAGGGCCATCCGCGAAGCACACGGAATACCGCATGAAAAGGCCGTGAAGGCGGAAGGTTCTTCGAACCGCTCGAAAAGCCACGACAAAAAGGAAGAATCGAATGAGCTTCCGCAACTCGTGATCGGCGGCGAAAAGGGAATCCCGCACCGCATTGCCAATTGCTGCCTTCCCAAGGTCTGAGACCGCGTTGTCGGCTACTCCAGCCGCTTCGGCATCACCATCCACCGCGTCGACTGCGGTTCTTTGAAGAAGGGGACGTTCGACCGTTTCATTCCGGCTTCCTGGAGCGGCTCCGAATCTTCGGACCTCCGTTTGAAAGTGGAAATGGTTTTTGAGAACAAGATCGGCGTATTGCGCAAACTTACCGACATCTTTTTCCTGATGCGGATCAATATCCTCGAAATCGGACAGAAGAGCGAAGAAGGCGGAAAAAGCGCCCGTATCACCTTCGACCTGATGACCGAAGAGGAGGACTACTACATGTACGAGCGCCTCGTCGAACGCATCCGTTTGGCGATTCCGGAGTTCAAGGAAGCGAAACTTATCGAGATGAGCTAGGCAACCTTTCTTACCGCCGTCCGTTTCTTATAGCGGACGGCCAAGGTCGCGAGCGTCGCGAATACGACGAGGAGCATGAATATCGACGTCACGTCGCCGGTGATGGACGATATCGTTTCCCACTGGTCTCCGAAAGCGTATCAGAGTCCCGTGAAAATGACGACGTAGAGAGCCTCTCACGCGACATCGAGCGGAATGAATTTCTTAGGGGAAGTTTTTGAAAATCCCGCGAGAAGGTTCATGGTCGGCCCGAGTCCCGTAGCAAGGAAACGGCTCGTGAAAATGGCGGATGCGGAGTGTTTGGAAAAGAGTTCTTCGATTGCCGCGAACCTCGTGGAATCGAGGACTTTTTTCAGTCAGATTTTTTTGAATATCTCCCGTCCGTAACGGAAAGAAATCCCGTATCAGATCATGTCTCCCGCTACGCATGAAACGAGCGCGTACGCAAGAATTACGTCCAATTCGAAATACCCCTGTGACGCGAAAGCTCCCGCGGCCATGAGCAATGCGGTGGCCGGTAGCGGAAGTCAGAGCGATGCCGAACCGACCACGGCTACGAGCAGTGCGTACTTCCAGATGAGGAGGTAGGGGAGGAGGTATTCGAGCATGGGCTATTTTGGGCTTGGGGTCTTCCAATTCGCCTTTACCGTTTCTCGAACGGCATTCAGGAACTCGTCTCGCTTGGCACCCGTCTTCTTGGCGTATTTTCCAATGGGGAGGTTCGGGTAGGAGGCGTCTTCGATTTTCAACGCGCTTTTCAGTACGCCGTCTTGGAGCTCGAACACGACGTTCACGTATTTGAACGTCATCCAAGGCTCGATCTTCATCGGATCCGGAGTATTGGGGACTCCTCCCGGCTTCCCGCTGAACAAATCGGAAATCGGGGGTCTCCGGTCGAACGCGCCTTCGTGTCGTGCGTCTTTCACGTGGAGTACGAGGTACGTGGAAAAAACCGCCAGAAGGGCGAAAGTAGCCGCTAATGCTAAGATTTCGCCTCTTCCGAGACCTTTGAAAGGGTTTTTCATGCTTTCGGATTACGCGCTCATCGAATAGAAACGCAGCGAGTTTTCGAATACGGTTCGTTCCACTTCTTCGCCGCCTTCATTCCGGTAGGTTTTCAGACGTTCGAGAACGTGCCGGGTGTTTCCGCTTTCGTTGACGGTTCAACGTACGGGTTCGGGCGCGAGGAACGGCGCGTCGGTTTCGACGAGAATCCTTTGGAGCGGTATCTCGCGTGCTGCTTCGTGCAGGTTCTTCGCGCTTTTATACGTCAGGATTCCCGAGAATCCGAACATGATTTCCGGCGAGAACTTCATGACTTTTTTCGCGAAGGTCAAATCTTCGCTGAAGCAGTGGATTACGGCTTTGCCAATGGAGAATTCTTCAATCGATTCCAAAAGCGCCGCTCAGGAATTCCGAGTATGGATCACGAGCGGGAGACCGAATTCTTTGGCGAGGGCGATTTGGTACGCGAACGCGGTTCTCTGGTTCGAAATCTCGCGTTCTTTGACCGAGAGGTCTTCCGACAGTCGGTAAAAATCCCATCCGGTTTCCCCGATGGCGACTACGGTGTCCCGCTCGCGTTCCAATATGGCGCGGATGGCGGCGAGTTCCCGTTCTACCGTTTCTGCGTCCATGTTCTGGGCCTCGCCCGGATGGAGGCCGACGGACGCCCGGTAAACGTCCGGGTATTTCTTGGCGAGCGCTACGGCTTTTTCGCTCGATTGCGCGTCGCAGCCGATTTGGACGGCGAAACGCACGCCGTTTTCGCGCATGTTCGAAAGCACGCCGGTTTCCTTTGTGGCGAGTTCGTCGAAGTATGCGTGGGTGTGGGTATCGAATATCATGACGCCATTGTACCTCTGCGGACCGCTTTTTCAATTCGCGGAAATCCCCGTTTTTGACGGCCGCGCGTCACTATGGTAATATGCGGACATGACGACCATCAAGCTCGACAGATCCCAGTACACGGTACTCCCGGATGCCGAAAACCTTCCCGACGACGCGCGGGAGGCCTTTTACGCCACCAAGCTCCGCCTGGAGAACCTCATAGGAGCGGAAATCGACATCGAATCGGCGGAAGGGAAAGAGCGCTTCAATTACGCGGTCTTCAAGGCGGTGATGATCCGCATGTACGAAAACCTCGACGACCCGTACGTTCCGCTCCACGTCGCGAACGCCGTTCGAAAACTCCTTTCGGAGATGAACACCACGTTCGAATTCCGATCCCCGTCCGAAGCGCTGTCTTTCCGTTTCCCGAACGGACTCACGTTCATCGAGTCCCTCTACGAATGCGGGTATTTCGACGGCGTCGCCACGAAGCGCAAGCAGCTGGATGCCATGGGAAAACAGGTGGTCATCGATCCGAAGAAAAACGTCGAATCCATTGAGAAGATCGCTAAGGCCTACGACCTTCCCGAAATCGAAACCGCACGTTTGAACGCGCTCAGGATCGCCGGTTGTCTCAACCGCGTCATCGAAGCTGACGGAAGTCCGAGCATGGATTGCCGAATCGCTTCCGGCAGGCTTTTAAAAGCGCTCACCCGCGAGGGGGGCATGGACCCCAACGAGATCGTAGGCAGTTTCGACGAATCGGCTTTCTACCTGATGGCCAAGTACGTAGTCGACCCGAGAAATTACGAAGCGCTCACTTGGGCCATCAAGGCGTTCCGTCAGATTTTTTCGGAATTCGATCCGTACGCGAAATACCTTCGGGTTATCAATCCTTTCGTCGTAGATAGGAAAGGCGTGAGGATTCTGGACGCCATGCGCGCGCAGTCCCGCGAAGCTTCCAAATACGTCTCCGACGACGAGCTTCTCGAAGCGGTTTTCCGTAGGACGAGCTGGCTCGTATCCGAACTCGAAGGCGACTGGAACATGATTACGGAGGCGAACCTCGATTCCCCGACTTCCCGAAAACTGCGTGACGCTTATCGGGCATAGCATGAAATCTTCGCGTATCGACCATTTCCTTTCCGTTATCGAAAAGGAATATCCCGACATCAGGACGGAATTGGATTATGAAACTCCGTTCCAATTTCTCGTAGCGGTCATGCTTTCGGCCCAAACGACCGACAAACAGGTGAACAAGGTCACTCCGCCGTATTTCAAGATCGTCCGCTCGCCCGAAGACGCGCTCCGCGTTTCGTCCGAAGAGACCGAGAAGCTCCTTTCCGGAGTCAATTATTTCAAGACGAAGGCTAAGCACGTCCGCATGACGGCCGAAATTCTCGTTCGTGATTTCGGGAGCGAAATTCCTCGAGGTTTGAAAGAAATCCAAACGCTCCCATGAGTGGGGATAAAAACCGCGAAGGTCGTTCTCAGCGTACTCTACGACCTTCCGTTCGTGGGGGTGGATACGCACGTGCACCGCGTGCTGAACCGTCTCGGCATCGTGAAGACGAAAACTCCGGAAGAAACTGACAAGACGGTCGAAAAGAAGTTCACCACCGCGCAGAAAATCGGCTCGCACCACCCGCTCGTGCTCTTCGGCCGGTACCGCTGCCTCGCGAGGAAACCCCGGTGTTCCGATTGTCCGCTCAAGGACGAATGCCCTTCTTCGGAAGCGTAGGATTCACGATCGCCCGCGTTTCGTCTAATGAACCGAAAAAAAATTCCCCGGAAGGGGAATTTTTCGTGTGTGACGACGTATCGGAATCCTATCGGACCCAAAACGTTCGCCGTATCCGGCCCCCCATTTTTCACGGAATTCCGGGAGCTAGCGCGGAATGCGGCCGCATGGGGGTTGGCGAGGGCCAGGGAAGACGCGTTCGGCGAACAAATCCGAAAAACCGAACGGCTTGTGGGAACTGAGTCCCACCGCCCAACCGAAAAAAGGTAAAACGGATACGGGACTCTGACGCCTTTTTTCCAAGAGGCTTCCGGAAAGGGGTTGTTTTCCACTGTTCCGGGCAAGTTCGCGAACTCGATAATAACTACGAAAGTTACCCTGTCAATAGTTCAAGAAGTATCTTTCTATAGCGGTCTGCGTGGGTTTCGATACCCGGAACGGGTTCGAGTTCGTGCACGAGGCGGTTACGGATTTTGTGCAACTTCCAAATCTCTTCGAGACGGTTATGAAGGAGCGCCGGTTCCTTTTTCAGCTTCTCGCCGAGCGTGCCTTTGTATCCCAGGGCGGAGAGGAGATGGTCGAGAACTTTGTCATATCCGACGATCCGTTCGTTCGCGGTACGTCATTCGAGGCGGGAAATTTCGTCCGCGAGTTTTTTCGAATCTTTCGGCTTGAGACGTACGCGCGTGTGTTTCGAGAAGTACACGAAAACCGCCCCGAGGGCTACGGGTACGGCTACGATAAGGAGAATGGCGATATCCTGCATGCCCGGAGGATACCGCGCATATGCCAAATGTCACGGGTTTTCGTAAACTTTTCTTCGCGATAGGCGGATTTCGACGTATCATCGCCGCAACCACCCTCGAACCGTGTTCCAAAAGAAACCCATCAAGATCCTCTCGGATCCCGACAAACTCCTCGCGTACGCCGCCTGGTATTATGGAAAGTACGCTCCGCCGCTTTCGAAGCTCCGCGAGAGGCTTTTATTGAAGTCGTCGTCAGAATCCCTCGCCGAAGAAACGCTCGCGAGGTTTTCGAACTACGTAGACGACCGCACGAACCTCGAATCTAAAATTTCTTTCGCCGCAAGAGGAGGGAAGACCCTTTACAAGACGAGGAGTTCCCTCGTTATGAAGGGATTCGATAAAGACGAAGTCCGTTCGGTTTTGGAATCCGAAGATTCGTTTACCGATTGGAACGTCCGGTCTCCCGCGATTCGCAAGCGCCTTGCTTCTTTCGCTTCCAAGGGCAAGTCCCGCTCGGTGGCGCTCATGACCATCAAATCCGAATACCCGGAATTTAAAGACCTTCTCGACCAGGAAGTCCGTGAAAACTATCCCACGGATTCCGAACTTCTCGCTTCTTGTCACGGTTTGCCCGAATCGGTCCCCTCCGATCCGGTACAAAAAAAGAAAGCCCAAGACCGGTTGGTCCGGCTGGGCTTCCGATATTCCGACTTGTCCGCGTTCTTCAATCCAGACGACTAGCGCCGTTCGAACATGGCGGTTATTTCTTTTCGACCACGTTGATGACCTTGTCGTCGAAAACGACCACGTCGCCGGGGAAGATTTTTTTTGCGCACATCGTGCATACTTCTCCATTGAGCGTAGCCCAGCGGTTCTTGATGGCGAGCTTCGCTTCGCCGCCGGTTCCTACGTAGCGGGAAGCCTTGAGGAGCTGGGCGAGTTCGATATGTCCGCCGGATACTGCGAATTCCATGGTTTCTTGTTTACTGGTACCTACGAAAGATACCCGCAATCGTTCGAAAAGCGAGCGAAAGCGGGTATTTTCTTTATGACGTTCGGATGACGGTGAACCGTCGGTTTACGCGAGGCGCGCAACGGCGAACGCCCCTACCGACATGGCGAGCGCCACGTAGGGGAAAATCTGCTGGAAGGGTTTCGAACGGGCGAACTCTTCCGCGATGGCGAACGTCCATTTGGGGAACGCGATGATGAAGAACCCCTTGGCGAGCGCGATCCATCAGAGCGTTGCGACCAGGATTTCCCTGATTGCCTGCGAATCCGTCCGGCCCGATACGATGGCTGCGCCTACGATGATGGCGAACAGGCCCGAAAGGTAGGTCAGTCAGCGGTTTCCTTCGAAATCTCACATAAGGCTTCTGAGCATCTTCTTGTCCGTAAGGCCGCCGATTCCGACGGCGAGGTAGACGAGGGCAAATACCTCCAAAATGACTGCGTCGCTCATAGTGGGATGGGTAATGGATACCGTTCGCATTCTAGTCTCCGCATTCCCGAATCAAGCCGAATTTCGGTCATTTCGCGAATATTGCGTGAAAAACCCATGAAAACCGGCTTCGGGACTTGCGTTTTCCCCATTTCGATTAGGATTCGGACAATGTTTGACCGTATCCCGTTCCGTCTGATGCCGAAGGCTTTCCGAACCCTTTCGAAATTCCTCCTCGCTCTCGTTTTTTTCGCTTTGCCGAACCTCGTTCCGCAGGGCGTTTCCGCGTTTTCGGGAGATACGCTTTCCGGTTCGGTCCTTACCGCTTCCGGATCCGGCGTTTTCGTGTCTTCCACCTGAACCTCATTTTCGGGCAAGACCGCTTCCGGAACGTTCTTCTCGGGTTCGCTTTTGAAGCCGAAACTTCCGGTTCCGCATTTGGTTCAGACCGGACTTCGCGCGGAACATAACCTTCCGGAGGAAATACTCGGCATCGAAAGCCGTTATCCGGGGGCGAGGGTTTCCACCGTTTCGTTCATCCACGACGATTACGGCACTGGTACCGATACTGACTTCCGCCGTTCCGTAGCGCTTCTCGGCACCTGACGCGTCTACCATGTCACGATTTCCCCGTTCGGGTATACTGCCGCCCAAGTCGCTTCTGGAGCGTATGACGACTCCTACGCGCGTTTTTTCCGAACGGCTCGCGAACTCAAGGTAAAGGTGCTCTTCCGCACCATGCACGAAATGAACGGGGGATGGTACTCGTGGGCTTCGCATCCGGCCGATTTTCGTCGTGCGTTCCGCCACGTGAGCGAACTGGCTCGAAAACATGCCCTCCCGAAAGACACGTTCAAGATGGTTTTTTCCGTAAATTCGCTCGATCTCCCCACGAAAGACGACGTCCCCACGCAGAGCTCGGCGCTCGTGCATTGCGAGCTCGACTGACCGGTTACGGAAGACATGCCGTTTTGTCCCACCTTCGAAGACTATTGGCCCGGTGACGAATACGTTGACGTAGTCGGCACGACCTTGTACAACTGGGGCCGAGCCAAGGCCGAAAAGTGGGCCGGCTGGAAAACCGCCGAAGAAATGCTTTGAGAATACGGATTGCTCGTCCGTCTTCAGAAATTCTGAAAGCCCGTCGGCCTCGACGAAGTGGGTACGACGTCCGCCCGTTTCAACGGCAAGTGGACGTGGGATAAAGCCCGTGCTTCGTACCTCGACAATCTCGACGACAAGAACGCCTGGATATCGGATTTGGCGCGATACTCCGCATTCGGAGGTCATCTTTCGTACGTCGTGTATTTCAATTGCGACAAGACCTACGGACTTTCCAAACCCGTACAGGGCGAACTCGACTGGAAGGCGCTTTCTCCGGACAATCCCACCGAATACCTCTCCGCGCTCGATTTCCTCGCGCTTGGAAACGGCAAGGGGCCGTACGCCCCAAAATGAATCAGGAAGACTTCCAAGAAGGGGTTTCAAACCGCTTCCGAAACCGCTAAAAAATAGCCCAACCCAAAATGTCTCCATCCCCCGAACGCGTACTTCGGGACGTTTTCCGTCTCGAAGCCTTCCGCGATGGGCAAAAAGAAATCGTCGACGCCGTCATGTCCGGCAAGAACGCCATGGTCCTCATGCCTACGGGCGGCGGCAAATCTTTGACGTACCAGATTCCCGGCATTTGCCGCGAAGGCGTGGCGATCATCATCTCGCCGCTCATTTCGCTGATGAAGGACCAGGCGGACAAACTCAATTCCCTCGGTATCCGCGCCGAAGTCATCAACTCTACCAAAAGCCCCGGGGAGATTTCGGACGTTCTGGAAGACATCAAGTGGTCCGAAGAAAGCGCGAAGCCCGTAAAATTCCTCTACATCGCTCCGGAGCGCCTTCGCAGCCGGCATTTCGTCGAAACGCTTTCCAACGTTCCCGTCAGCCTTCTCGCCATCGACGAAGCCCATTGCATCAGCCAATGGGGGCATGATTTCCGAACGAGCTACCTGCAGATCCGCGACTTCGTGAAGACCCTCCGTTTGGACGAGCGTGGCATTCCGCTCATGGCGCTCACTGCGACGGCGACGGCCAAAGTTCGCCTCGACATCGTCGAACGCCTCGGCATGAAGAAATTCGAGACCTTCATCAAGGGTTTCGACCGCCCCAACGTCGCCATCATCGTACGCGAAATCTCCAAAAAGGACGCGAAGTTCGCCAAGATGAAGGAGGTCATCCAAAAGACTCCGGGCGTCGGCATCGTCTACTGTTCGACCATCAAGCACGTGGGCGAAGTGTACGATTTTTTGAAAAAGCAGGGGATTCCCGCGGGAAGATATACCGGCAGCGTCACGAACGAAGACCGTGAAAAGGTGCAGAACGGCTTCATGAACGACGAGTTCAAGGTCATCGTCGCGACCAATGCGTTTGGAATGGGCATCGACAAGAAGGACATCCGTTTCGTCATCCATTACAACCTTCCAGGAAGCATCGAAGGCTACTACCAGGAAGCCGGCCGTGCAGGACGCGACGGCAAGAACAGCTATTCGGTCGTTCTCGCCTCGTACCAGGATACCAAAATCCAGGAGTTCTTCATTGAGAACGCGCACCCGTCGCAGGCGGATATTTTCAAGTTCTACGACTACCTCTACGCGCCGTTCCAACCGGGCGAAGGTTCCGATACGCCCATCGCAAAAACCCAGATGGCTATGGCCAACGAATCGGGCCTGAAGAGCGACATGCAGGTGGGCGCGATCATCCGCATCCTCGAAAAATACGGGATTCTCGAACGTGGCGGAGCGGACGGCGAGGAAGGGTTCCGCGGTAGGGGATTGGTGCTTCGGTCCGGCAGGAAAACGCATGCCAACATCGGCATCGACTGGAACCGTCAGAAACTTTTGGAAAACGATTCGTATTCGAAGCTCGAAGAGGTGAAGAAGTTTCTCTTTTCTCCGCAGTGCCGCAAGAAGCGCGTGCTCGAATATTTCGGTGACGAGATCGATGCCGAAAAGATCGCGAATTGATGCTGAGCGTGCGATTTCTGTCTTGGGATTTCCGGTTCCGGAGGAAACGAAGACGCCGAACCGGTTCCGCTTTCGGCATACGAATTCGTGCTCGAAACGGTCGACAAGTACGACGAAAAGTACGGTATGACCAGCATTCGCGAATGCCTCGCGGGCAGCAAATCGAAGAACGTTCAGAAATACGCGCTCGACAAAGATCGCAACTACGGAGTTCTGAAACAGTATTCGCAAGACGTCATCGAAAGCATGATGAAATCCTTGGAGAGGGAAGGGTATCTTTACCGTACGCCCGGAATGTACCCGAAGGTCGGGCTTTCGCTCAAAGGCAAGCAGGCTATCAAGGACGAAGAAATCCTCAAGGCCGACGCGAAAGCGTTGGGGAGGGGGTAATTTTTGGATGTTTTACCGAGCGCGAGCGCTTTGTCGCTTTCGACTACGATTCGGCCTGAAATCTATTTTGCGTGATTATCGATCCATCGAAGTCCGAAAAATCATTCGTGCACGGGTACTTCGATGGGTTTCTCTATTTTCGCGTTCCGGTACTCATCTTCGGTCACGTGAAACGAATACCCCGTACCATCTTTATGGTATTTTGCCGTCACGAAGTACTCGAACTTTTCTCATTCGCGTTTTCCTCACATGGTGTAGATGTTCGTCACCGCCATGCGTTCCGTGAATACGGGAGAGATATCCAGGGCACAATTGTAATATACGAACGTTCACCATAGTCAGACCGCGAGCACGCATGTTTTCGCGAATCTCATCGGGAAATTAACCGGAAGGTAAAGCATTCATCACAACGCCGGTGAGATTACGCTGAACGTTATCATGAATACATTCCAAAATCACTCGTTTAACGGCAAAAGCGGCACGTATTCGATAAAGGAAGATATTCATAACACGCCGATTGAATACAAGAAGGGCCAATCCATGTTCGCACGCGCGGTTCCGTATCCGTCGTTTATCACCCTTGCGAGTCCTCTCGACATTACGACCGAAGACGTCACGATGACGAATATTCCGCTCAAAATCACGGCTCATACTATTTTCGGTACCGGTATGCCACCGTACGGTTCCCCTCATATCAAGATAATCGACGCGATAACCGCGACGGCGGTCAACGTTTTTGAAAACTTCGAGTATTTTTTTACCGACGTGTCTAACTCAACCCTGGATTTTCCTGTCCTTTCCATTAATTCTTCTATTTCCAAACCCCTCCGACTGACGTCGAGATTGAGCATTTTTCGATAAACGTTGCTCAAGAACCGTCACGTATCTTGGTATAAGTTCAGCGGTATCTTTACGTAACGCCAATTCACTCCCTTCAAATATAACCGCAATTCTCCGTCTATCCGATATCACTCTATTTCATCGAACTGGTACGTCGTTTTAGAAAATTCCGACACGATGGTAATACCCGTTTCATTTACTATCAGGGCATTCTTCGGACGGAGTTTCTCGTAATAATACCAACCGAATGCCGAAAGCCATAAAGTTAGAAGAAAAAGCCAATATAATCCCTCGAATCCGGTAATTGCTGCGCAAGTGACGACGAATCCGGGGATCAGTATCGCGAATAGAATTCCGATGTTTTTCACGACGGCCGATGGTTCCGACTCAATCGGATACGTTTCCTCAGATTCGAATTTCAATTCGTAATCCCCATCGTCGTATTCATCGTCCCATTCTTCGTCGTACGTAGGATTTTCTCGCATGAGAGGCATTGATGAATGTTCGACCTGCGCTGATTTGTGGTGCGTCTCCTTTCCTTTTTTCATATTTGATAGAGAATATCCTAAATAATCCCCATTTCCATGAAAGTTTGTGAGTCGTGCGGTAAGCTTTTTGCTGATGACGCTTCTGGATGTCCTTCGTGCATTCCGAAAGTGAAGCGGGTTATCGAAAAACCGAAGCCGGTCGATTCGAAGCCGATTTCTTTCTGGAAATGGCTTACGCTCGCCAGCGTTCTTATGACCGTCGCGAAAGGCATCGCTTACGTCGCGTTCCCGACTTCATCCGTTCCGCCGTCCGCATATGGGCCACAGGTAACGCCGGAGAACTCCCGAAGCAGTTCTTCCAGAGGCGACTCGGCTTCGAGTTTCGTCGCACCGGAGGAACTTTCCGCACAACAAGCGTTCAAAGTTTCGCCCTTTAAATCCGTCGTTCTGCTTCAAACGGCCTGATTTTGAGGCTCGTCCAAAGTATCGTCTCTCGTCGGCACCGTAGTAAGCAAAGACGGTCTCATCCTTACGCTTTCGAAGCCCTTCGAACCGGCAGGTTTCGAATCGACCGCGGGTTCGATTTCCGTTTGCGTGAACGACGACGTCTCCAAATCGCCCACCTGCGGATATTCCGCCAAGGTTCTTATGCGAAATACGAAGCTCAATCTCGCGCTTTTACAGGCTGACAAGCCGCTGGACGGCCTCGTTCCGGTGAGGTTGTACGGGCTTCCCACATCCGTCGCTTCGATGACCCGCGTAGGAATTGCCTGATATCAGTACGATTCTAACGGTTTCGGTTTCGTCGCGTCTTCCGGAAAGGCTTTCATGAACGGCAACAAGGATGCCTACGACCTCGATTTCCCTTTGCGTAACGGCTACGACTGAGGAACGCTTTTCGACGCCAATGGAGTGTTCGTTTGAATCGCGAGGCCTTCGGCAGCCTCGAATTCGATTTTGGCTTCTTGAGTCTCCGCTTCGGCAATCGCCGGCTGGCTCGACCAGTTCGCAACCAAATGACCTGGGAAATATTCGGTTTCGGATTTCACATCGAAAAGCAAAATGCCCGAGGGTACCGTCATCGACGTTTCCCCTACAGAACGTCCGGAGTTGGCGGCGGAACTCGAATGGTTGAAAACTCCCGGCCACGTTCCTTCGGAAACCGTTTCGCGAGGATTGGCGTTCTTAAAGTCCGCACCGGATTCTTTCGAGGCGAATTTCGCCGTGGCGAAAGCCCACGTTCTCGCTTGAGAAATCCAGAAGTCTTTGGGATACTTCGAAAAGGCGGCAATGTTTTCCAATGGAAATCCGAAGGTCGGAATCGCGTACGCCGACGTCCTGATTAAAACGTGACGCTCGTCGGAGGCTTTGCAGATTCTGACTTCCGCCCAATCGCAAAAACTCGATGGCGCTTCCATGGCCGATTCGTACGTCGTCGAAGCCAGCGCATACGAGTCCCTGAACAGACCCATGGACAGGTTAGTCGCGTTTAAGCGGGCACTTTTATCGGATTCGAACAACGCCGCAGCCAAATCGGGGTATGAGTCTATGATTTTTCCCAAACTTCCCGCATTCTCTCCCGAAGACGACGAGGCATGTAAAAAGAAATCCTGAGCGTACGCAAGGGCTACCTGATTGAAAGATTCGAAATCGCAGCCAATTTGCGAGTGCCAGCCATGATCCAGGCAGGCGGAAAAGGTCCTTTATTGTTACGAGAACAGATCCGCTTCCATTACGCAGGAGGAGTCGCTGAAATTCATCCAGTACTACGTTCACGACCATTTCTCATGAAGGAACCGCAGTTTCAAATCGTCCGACTGCGGCGCGTTGCAGAAAGATTATGCCGTTTTCGAACCCGTGAGGGGTGGATTTTCCGAGGCGGCCGTACCGAACAGCATCGTCGACGTCATCCATTCGTATTACACGAAAGACGCGATACTCACCTGTAACAAGCGGTAACCTCCGGTTTTCTTGTCCGAAACCGCAATACCTGTTATGATTTACGGGTAAATTCTGATTGTCGAAATTTGCCGAACGTACAAGCGCTCCGAACCGATCTCATCAGCGTCCTTGAAAATCTCAGGCCGCACTTTGCGGAAGCTGATTTCCTCATTGGGGCGATACGTGAATGACTGGACGAAACTTCGCTTCTCGAACTTGCAGATTTGCTCGAATCCGCCGCATTGGCAGTGGACGGAAAGGCCATGGAGGACAAACTTTCTTCAGCCATTCTCCTCGTTCGCGAAAGAAGGGAGATCGAAATTAAGGAAAGGAGCGAAGAGTCAGCAGAGGCGAAGAACGTCCTTGAATCCGACTTCCTATAAAATGGAAAAACAAAAACTTCAGGAAGGGGCGGAAACCCGTTCCGAACCGAACCTCGACAAGGCGAAAGCCCTCGCAGCCCAAAATCCCAAAGCGCTTGCTGCGGCAATTAAGGCGGACCCCAAAGCAGAAGGGGTTTTTTCGCGAATCGCCGGTGGCGCTTGGAAGGGCGTGGTTTCTTGAGGAACTTCCGCCTGGGAAGGCACGAAAGCGGCGTTCGTATGAACGGGGGAGTTCATCGGCGTCGGCATCGCGAAGTTGCAATTGGAAGGTACGGATTCGTTTTTGGACTATACCGCCGATAAAACCGCAGGCATTCGAAACGTCGTGAATATCGCGGGCGAAGCCATTGCCATTACCGCATTCGAAGCGGTGCACGGAGACCGCTCGGTAGTGGCGGACGCGGTAGAGTATTGGAAAGAAAAAGGCGTAAAATTTTGAAATTTGCCGGCAGAACGCCAAGCCGAGTTGGTTTCGAGTTTCGCTACCCAGGTCGCAATCGGCGTACTCGGTTCAAAGGGGCTCGGTGCCGTATCCAAGACGGCTACCGCCGCGAGGGCGGTCGATGCCGTGGGAACCGCCGCGCGCGCGGGTGCCGAGGTCTCCGCTGCCGCGGCAAGATCCGCGCAGACGCTTCGCGCAGCCGGTAAAATGGGCAGAGCGGCTACTTTGGAAGCTGCGGGAAGCGCTGCCGAACATACCGTTGCGGCAGTTGGAAAATCAGCCGAAAAAGTCGTGAAGGCCGGCGCGAAACTCTGAGTTACCGCCGCGGGTCTCGATACCTCCGCTTTCGCTAAAGAATAGCCGAAAATGAAAGTCCATGCCGTTTCCGAAGCTGCAAACGACGAGATGTTCCAAGCGGAGAAGCTTCGGGCGAACGGTGCTTCGTCGTCCGTTCGAACGGAGTCGACTTCCGCGCGGGTATCGATCCGTCCGGGTACTCCGGAATACGATGCGTACCGCAAAGAAGCTGCGAAGCACGGCATCCACGTAGCGGAATCCAAGCCCGCCACGGCCGCGAAGTCCGCGGACTCGGTACCGCATAAGCCTTCCGAACCTATCGATCTCGCCGCTGAGCGTCTCGCGCGTTCGACGCAAAAAATCGAGGGGGCCCGCCAGCTGGCCGAACAGCGCCTTCTTTCCGGCGAACCCGTTTTCGTCAAGCGCACGAACGGAGAAATTTCCGTAGGCCGCGTGACGAGAATCGGGGAAGACGGACGTATCGACGTCGCGTTTTCCGGAAAAAACGGCGCTTCGCTCCATAAGACGCTCGACCCTCTCGAATTCCGCCGTCTTAATGATCCCGAAGTCCGTCTCGCTCCGGAAATTGGCAGAGATCAAATCCGTATGCGCGATCGTATGATGGCCTCCGCCGAGCGTACCGGCCAAAGCGTCGAGGCGGCTTCTTCGGAAGTCTTCCGCAATGCGGCTCTCGGTCCCGTCGAACGCGTGGCGTCCGCTTCCGTGGAACTCAAACTTGGCCGCGAGCTTTCGCAAACCGAAGCATCGGCGCTTTTGAAGGCCCATTCCGTAAAAGCGGAAGGGGAGTCGGCGTTCAATTTCGGAACGAAAAGCCTTGGCAAGAAAATGAAGATCCTCCAGGAAGAAGGCGGTTTTACGAACGACCAAGCGAAAACCCTCGTACGGAAGGGGTATGCCGGTGAGGTCCCGGTTTCTGCAGAACGCGTAACCGAAATCAAGAAGCTCGTAAAGTCTTGAGATTACGCCTCCCAATCGGAATTCCTTACGAAATCGAGCCCCCAGGAGATTGGCCACGCGTTCAATAACGGCCTTACCGACTACGCCGCTGATGCTTTCGAACCCGAATTCCTTCACGCTGCCGACCGTGCCGTAACGCTCTTCGAGAAGAATTCATCGAACGTCGCGGGCGTCTCTAAGGAATTGAGAGCGCTCGTCGACGGATTGCCGGCTTCCGTACCGGCGGACCAAAAGAAGCTTCTTTCCGGAATGGTCGACCGGATGACCGCCGTCGGCGGAACTTCTTTCAAGGAATCCTTTGCGAAGGCGGCGTCGTGAACGGAACTCCAGTCAATCGTACGATCGTTGCCGGAATCCGTATCGATGCGCGAATGAATGGATGCGTTCCGCGAAGCGGTCTCGAAACTCGGCGCGAAATGAGCAGCTTGAGCCGACGTCGCGCACGCGATAGACGCGTTCGCTCAGAAATTCCCCGCTTCCGCGAAAGAGTCCGCGATGCTCATGGTCGAAAGGGTTTCGCCCGAACATTGGAAGAACGCAACCGTTTTCAAATCCGAACTCGGTTTCAGCGTGAGCGGCGACGAATTTCGCCCCATGCTGAAAAAGCTCGCGCGCGAAAATCCTGAAAAAGTTACCGCTATCGCGAACGGCGTCGGAACCGAAGGGAACTTCCAACTCAAATGACTGGAGAAAGCGGCCGCAATGGAGAAGCCTTTCAACTTGAACGCGTTCCGCGATTCCTTTGTTGCGGCTTCGCCTACCGACCGCCTTTCGATGCTTCTTTGAGAACATCCGGATACCCGTCTATTAAGCGTAAAGGAAATTTCCGAGCGCTTGGGACCCGATAATATGGAAAGATTTTTCCATATGGATGATTTGCAGACCTTGATCGCGAAATCGCATTCCCAGCCGGATTTGGCGGATAAGGTGAAAAGGCTTCTCAATCACTACGGCCGTGACGAATCCTGATTTACGAAGGAATTTCTCGCGACCCACGGAACGGACTAACCGCACACGAAAAAGCCCCCGTCATGCGGGGGCTTTTCTATCTAACCGTTACTTTGCGATCGGATTTACGAAATCCGATGCGGTAAGCACTTGGGCGGTTTCGGTGGCCGCATTTGTTCAGTTCGAGGCTTTTACCTGGTTTCCGAGCGCCTCGTAGTCCGTTCTGGAATAGATCAGTACCCCGGTGTCGGCTATGAGGCTCACGACTTCTTTGATTTCCGCGAACCAACCGATGAACATGTCGACGTTTTCATTCAGGTTCTTCATGACGTTTATTTCCAAAAAGGAACCGGTCAGGAATTTCTTCACGTACAGCGTCTCGTAGTCGAACATGAATTCGTACTTGCCCTTGGTTTTCGTAACGAAGTTCACTAACCTGTCCATGAAAGCCGGGGTCAATACCCTTCTCGACATGATTTGGTCTTCGCATTTCACGTCGAAAAGTTTTTCGAAAGCTACGTTTTCGAGCTTCACTCGGTTGTTATTGGCGATCCATCTCGCGATATGCCACGTTACCGTTCCTACGACGAGTGCCGCCGCAATGGACGCGTAGAATGGGTTTTCAAGGGAGGCGAACGCCCTGCCTACCGCTCCTTCTCCATGAGCGAAGAACATGGTAACCACCGCTGGTCCGAGAAAACTCGCGATTTGAACGGCGACGGAATCGGCCATGTCGCCTTTGATGGTGATGCGTTTGGCGATTTTGAACCGGGTTTCCGGATATTCTCCCTTCAGGAGGAAACACTGGTTCGTCGTTACCCGACGACGGTTTTTTCCGGAGCCCCGCATTTCGGACGTTCGAAGTTCCATTCCCCGGACGTCGATGGATTTCCCGTCTTTTTCGTGGATGAAATGAAAACTGTCTTCCTCGGCGTCTACGCGGTCGTACGAACTGAGGAAGCCGTCGTATACCAGCGTCGTGAAGTCGAACGAGTATTCCTTTCCGGTCGAATAGCTGGAATTCTTTTCCATGAGCTTTAAGAATTCCGATATGACCGTGCTCTTCACTTTCGTTTCGGCTTCGCCCTTGAACGTCGCGAAAAGGATGGCAGTGAATATGAAAAATACGATGAGCGCTACGAAAATCGCTTCGATCCCGTACGCCGCCACGATGGCGCCGCAGACGACGACGGTAGCGGCGAGGTAGATTCCGATTTTCTTCTTTCTCGACTCTTCCGCGTTCTCGAGCGCGGTTTTTACTTCTGCTGAATCCAGAATCGTTGCGATTCCCTGTGATTCGTTCGCATCGAAGCCCTTCGCTTGCGCGGCGAGCATGATTTCGTTTTGGAGCATGTTTCGAAAAGGAAAAAGGCCCTTTCGTGGGAAAGGGCCGGTTTCTATTAATTATTGAAGAGCTGCTTCGCGTCCGGGCGGTAGGTTTTCGCCGCTTCGTCGGCTTCGTACATCGGGTAAGCCGGAACGGTCATCATGCCCGCTACGATATTCGAAGGGAACATTTCTTTCTTATTCTGAAGTTCTTTCGCTGCGGCGTTGTACGCGCGGCGTGCGCCAAGGAGGTTGTCTTCGATTTCGGACCACTGCGCCTGGAGTTCGAGGAAGTTGGCGGACGCCTTGAGATCCGGGTAGTTCTCGGCGATGGCGAAGATGGACTTCATGCCGGAGTAGAGGGCGTTTTCCTGTTCGAAACGCTCCGGCGAGGCATCGTGGTTCGTAAGGAGCTTCGAGCGGAGTTCAGTTACCTTGGTGAGGGTTCCGGCTTCGTGCGCCGCGTACTGTTTGACGACTTCTACGAGGTTGGGGATGAGGTCGTAGCGCTTCTGGAGTACGGTGTCGATAGCGGAAAAGGATTCCGCGGCGTTGTTCTTGGCACCTACGATTCCGTTGTAGATTCCGATGAAAACGAGCGCCACGCAAGCGACGACGGCGAGAATGATGAGGGACATTCTTGAAAGGATTGGGATAAGTGGGGTGAATATACCACTGAGGGTAGGTTATGACAAATTTAGCACGTCTCGGAATCGTCCGAGTCCGCTCCGTAATCCGTACGCGAGAAAACGAGCACTCCCGTGTCGGTGATGAGGCTGACGATTTCCTTGATTTCCAAATACCATTTGAGAAACATTTCCACGTTTCATTTTACGTTCCTCGTTCCGTCTATTTCAAGAAATTCGCTATCCAATTTTTTCTTTACGTAGAGCGCGTTTCCTTCGAACATGAATTCGTATTTGCCTTTGGTTTTCTTTACGAAATCCACAAGTCTGTCCATGAAGGCAGGTGTGAGAACCCTTCTCGACATGATTTGGTCATCGCAGCGAACGTCGAATAATTTTTCGAATTCCACATTTTCGAGTTTGATTCTTTTTCGATCCAGTACGAATTTCACGATATTCCAGACAAGCAGTCAGATTGCCGTTCCGACCATGGCGCCGGCGATTCTCGGATATGCCAATCATGCGTACAGATCCGGAAGGGCCCCTTCTCAAACGGAGGTCAGGCAGCCGAAGAGCGCGATTGTGAGTATGACCGAGTATTTGAGCTTCGCGGAATCGGCATAGTCGACCTTTACCGTTACCGCCGAGCCTATCGCGAATTTCGTCTCAGGATACTCGCCCCTGAGCAAATAGCAGTGGTTCGTTACCCGTTCGCGCGAGTTATGTTTCTTCCCTCTCCCGATTTGAACCGTTTTCAATTCGAATCACCGCACGTTTATCGTTTTCCCGTCTTTCGAATGGACGAACTCGAAGCTGTCCTCCTTCTTGGTTACTTTCGAGTACGTTTCGATGAACCCCTTCATGGCGAGTGCCCGGTAGTCGAAACCGTAATCGAATTCTGCGGAATATTTCGCACCCTCGCGTAGCAGTCCTACGAATTTCGAAACGATTTCCGTTTTTGCCGCTTTCTCCGCTTTCTTTGGAAAATATTTGAAGTAGAAGCGCGTAAGGAGGAAAAGAACGACCGTCGCTATGACGACTCAGTCTTTCCAATCCGTCGGACGTTCGACTCCGTTGACGGTCACCGTGGATCCTCCGTCAGCGAATCACGTGATGACGATCCCGTAGATCGCGGCTACCATGGCCAGATATCCCGCTATCTTGATCATTCTCCATTTTTCCGCATGTCGAACCGCTTCGGTCGCTTGTTGGGACGTGAGTATTTCGGCAATGCTTCGCGACTCGTTTTCATCGAGTCATTTTGAGAGGGCTCTTGATTGGATTTCCTCGAAGTTCATGCTTCCACGGGTCATTCGCGACGCTTCGCGAC
The DNA here is from genome assembly GCA_964482035.1 of uncultured Candidatus Peribacteria bacterium. GTDB lineage: Bacteria > Patescibacteriota > Gracilibacteria > BD1-5 > UBA2023 > JANJWP01. Next base: position 387,050 of record CAYZVC010000001.1, read on the forward strand.
GGATATTGCGCATATACGGTAGCATATTGCCGTCTTTCGGGCAATTTGGAAGATGGCGTTATCGTTACGGCTTCGTGCGTGGAGACCGGACGACGAATTGACATTTGCGAATATACAATTATTGTCTATTCCAACACAAACAAATTCGAATTGGGAGTCATGAATGCGTAACCTCTTTTCGGGATTCCTTGAGGAATTCTCCAATACGGGTACGTGGGAAAAGTGGGCGTTCGGAATTACTCTCGCATCCTACGCCCCGCTCATTATCGGGGCAGGGGACATCGTACTTCTGCCGTTCATTTACTGGGTCGTCCTCGCGGTCGCGGTCATCCGCGTCCTAAAATTCCATGGCCTGCCGTACTTGATCATGTTCGGCTACATCGTTGGCGACTGCGTCGTCATAATCACGGGATTTTCCCTCGGTGGCAGCGTATCTTTGTTTTCTACGAGAAACGAGCTCATCCTTCTTTCCTTAGGATTTGCGGTATTCGTTTCCTCGTGGTGTTACTTGGAAGTGACGGGGAAATCAGGTTGGGTTTCGCAAGCCGTAAACGCCGTCGCTCTGCAAATTTCCTACGTTCCGCTTTTCCAGGCATACGCAGGACCCGAAGTTTCGTATCTGGGGGCGATAGGAATCGGAATAGCGAACGCGGCGATGTTCGTACAATTGTTCCTAGCGGCCGACTTCGTAGGCGAATGCCGCAAGAACGTAAGAAAAGCGGTGACCGATAACGTCATCTGGATCGTCGGTATCGTCAATTCGTCCACTGCGGCGATGTTGATGTCATTCTGACAGAAAACGAAATCCCCCGGCTTAGGCTGGGGGATTTTCATTACAGTCCCAGTAGGAGTCTTTTCTCGTTTCTTCGAAACTCGAAACGCCTTGCCTAAAAAGCCAAATCTTTGGCTTTTTACCGAATCGCCGCTTCACGGACAATTCGGAAGGCTGCGGTTTCGACTCCTACTGTTGCAAGTTATCGTAAAAAATAAAACTCCTCCACTTACGCGGAGGAGTTCTTATTTTTCATGGCAGCCCCAGTAGGAGTCGAACCTACCCCGAAGGATTTGGAGTCCTTAATTCTAGCCGATAAACTATGGGGCTATGAACGGGAAGGAGGTAACCCCTTCACCGTCTATTCATTAGATGGAGAACTTCTGGAACGAAACGACGTTGCCAGCACCGATGAAGTCGCGGACCTTCTGATCCGGATTCACTACGAACGGCTGGGTTTCGAGAGCGTTTTCTTCCTTGAGCTTAGCCATCTTTCCTTCGATGATCTTCGAGAGGATGTCGGCCGGCTTTCCGGCGTTCTTCGGGTCTTCCTGCATCTGGGCGAGGGCGATTTCACGTTCCTTCGCTACGAATTCGGCGTCTACGTCGTCCGGGCGGCAAACCTGCGGCTGGGAAGCTACGACGTGCATAGCTACGAGCTTGAGGTTGTCGGCGTCGGTTCCGGCCTTCGCTACGACGAGAGCGCCGTTCTTGAAGTTGGAGTGGACGTAGGAAGCGAGAACTTCGCCTTCGACCTTGGTGAGGGTCTTGATAACGAGGTTTTCACCCACCTTGAGGGTGTATTCGGAAGCCTTGATGGCTTCTGCTTTTTCGAGTGCTTCGGCGTCGGTAGCGGAGTCCTTGCGAATCGCGATGAACTGCGAGAGCATTTCTTCGAAAGTTTCGTTGCGGGCGACGAAGTCGGTTTCGCAGGTGACGACCACTACGTAAGCGGAAGTTCCTTCTACGACGATCTTGATCTTGCCTTCGGAGGTTTCGTTTCCGGCGCGCTTGGCGGCCTTGGCGATACCCTTTTTGCGGAGGACTTCGATGGCTGCTTCGATGTCTCCGTCGGTTTCGACGAGGGCGTTCTTGCAGTCTCCCATTCCTACGCCGGTGCGGTCGCGGAGTTCCTTGACCATCTGTGCGGTAACCATGTGGTTTGCTGTTTAGGTATTAATTGGAGTTCTTATTTACGGCTTCTATGATCGCTTCCACGAAATCCGGGAGGTACTTTTCGCCATTGAAGGCCTTATACGCCGAGAATGCGGCGAGAACGAAGTAGAAGAACCAGAGAAGCGCTCATGCCACGAGCGACACGAGGAAGGTGACGACGAAGTACGAAGCGCCCACGCGAACGTGGAACGCTACGAAATCTTCGCGGCCCTTGTCGAGGAAGTAGGGAAGGAAGAATCCCAAAGGGAAGTAGCAGACCGCGCCAAGGACGCGTTCGTCCTTGGGCGGGAGGTTGCTCTCTTCGAATACGTCTTCGTTTCCGGTCGTCATGTTCCGAGGGGATTATTCTTCGGATGCTTCGGTTTCGGTGGCTTCTCCGTTCTTCGGAGCGATGCGTTCGGTCTTGAAGATGTTTTCCTTCTTAGCGCGGAAGAGTGCCGGCTTGAGGTATTCGAGAACGAACTTGAGGGACTTGATGGAGTTGACGTTGCACGGAACGAAGTCGGTGGTGTTGTCGATGTCGCCGGTGGAACCGAGGAGCGCGTAGGTCGGGAGGCGGAGCTTGTTAGCTTCGGCGAGAGCGAGACCTTCGTAGTATCCGTCTACGACGAATACGGCGTCCGGGGTGCGCTTGAGGTCCTTGATACCTTCGTATGCCTTGCGGAGTTTGTCGAGTTCCTTGAGCTTCTGGGACTTTTCCTTCTTGGTGAGAGTGTCGAGAGCGCCGTCTTCGAGATCCTTTTCGATCTTGTTGTAGGTGGCGATGCGACGCTTGATGGTCGGGAAGTTGGTGAGGAGGCCCGGTACCCACTTGCTGTCGATGTAGTAGCAGTTGGTTGCGGTAGCGACTTCTTTGACGAGTTCGCGTGCCTGGAGCTTGGTACCTACGATGAGGACCGATTTGCCCTTGGAGGAAAGGTCAGCGAGAGCCGCCTTAACCGCTTCGAGGCGGGTTGCGGTCTTCGAAAGGTCGAAGACGTGGGTGTGGTTCTGTACGCCGTAGATGTAGTCGCGCATCTTAGCGGACCAGTACTGGCGCTTGTGGCCGATGTGCACCGCGTTTGCGAGCATATCCTTAACGAGGGCGGTGTTTGCCGTCATATGGAGAAAAAAGGTAATCCTTAAAATGGAGTCTCGTGACGGGCTTGAGGAATGCGGTAACCCGCATCAGGACAAGCCGTTTAATGTCAAAAAAACCCGGTCTCCTCTTCTTATTCCGAAGGGAAACCGGGGAGATTATATGCGGATTTTCCTATCTGCAAGCGGAAATACCGACTTTTTACTTGTTGGTTGCAGGCTTCCGTACGTTTTTCTTCTTCGCGGACTTTTTCGCCTCCGCCGCTTTCTTGGAGAGTTGCTCCGATACGTACGACAGAACGGCCTTTTCTCCACCCTTCGTTTTGGATTTTGCGAGCTTCGCCACGTTTGCTGCGGCCTTGGAGAGCGCGTTGGATTTCGCTTCCGGAGTTTTGCCTTCGAGATTGAGCGATTTGACGATGCGGTCCACTACGAGACGGTCGATTTTCGGTTTCACGCCTTGCGGTACGTTTTTAGATGTCGCGTTTATTCCCAATTTCGCGAGCGTGCCGGTCTTGGCGATTTCGTTCGCCGCCGCATAAGGATCTTCGGACGGTTTCACGTTCTTCTTGCTCGGGACGTTTTTCTTGTTCGCGTTCGTGCTTTGCGAAGTTCAGCTTCCGGAAACGCTTCCGGTCTTGGTCGTGGGGGTTTGCGCTACCGGTGCGGAGTATCCGCCCCCGCCCCCTCCTCCGCCGCCGGACGAACTGCGGACCACGGCGTTTTTCGAAGTGACGGTGAACGTTGCGGTCACTCCGCCGACGTTGAGCGTCGCCGAAGCGGTACCCAGCGCGTTCGCGGACGAGACGACCTTTACGCGTACGCTGTCGCCGGAAGTCACGGTGGACGTTCCGGTTACGAAGGCGGCGTTATTCACCGAGTAACTTCCGCCGCTGACGGTCACGGTCGCTGGGGCATTGAATCCGGTAAGGGTCACCGGATCGGAGATGACTTCTGACGTGAATTCCGCGCCGCTCTTCGGAGCGAAAGAATACGCGTCCGGAACCGAATCGCTCGGTGCCGCGAATCCGTAGTACGAGAAGTGGTCGGCTTCGAATTGGCATACCGATGCCGAAACCACGCATTCAGCTACGTGCTGGAAGTTCGTTCCGTCGTTGGAATGGTAGACTCGGAGGGTCTTACCATTGAGGGCGGCACCCACCTCGACCTTCACGGTTACGGTCTTTCCCGAGAAGGCGAGCCTCGCGGTATCGTTACCGATGGCGAATACCGAACCGGTCTGCGAGTATCCCGTATCGCTGACGCTGTCCGATACGGAGGCCGTTTTCGGTGCGGAGAATTTTCCATCCCAGCCGTTGGTTCCGATGACGAGTCCGTCGAGGGGGAATTTCGCGGAATGCTTTCCGTCTTCGCTGTATACGGTCACCGATCCGCTCGAATTGCCGAATTCGGCGCCGGTGGACGTGGAATCCTGGAACCATACGGAACCCGTTGCGGTAATGTCGTTTCCGTAATCGGACGAGGTCGCGGTCTTAGGCGTTTTTACCGCGATGGCGGAGCTCTTCGCCCCGTCTTTCCCGTTCACGGTTCCGTACGCTTTGAAATAGTACTGCGTATCGGCGGAGAGTCCGGATACGGTAACGGAATGCGAAGTTCCGCTCGACGATTCGGAAGCGAGCGAGGAGAGGGAATTCGGATCGGTTCCGTACGCGACGGATCCGAGAGAATCGACATCGGTGGCGAAGGTCGCTACGAATCCCGTACCGGTAACCTGCGATGACGAAACTCCAGAAACCGCGGGCGTTCTCGTTACGGTGACGCTCACGGTCGTTACGTGGCCTACGGAGTCGGTGGCGGACGCTTCGAACGTGGAATCTCCCGAGGGGAGCGGCAGGGTTTTCGACCAGTTTCCGTTCGTGAGAGGCAAGGCTTGTCCTCAGACGGAGAACGTCGCCAACCCTCCGGTGTCGGAGACGCTTCCCGTAAGGACGATTAGCGAGCCTTCCGCCGATGCGCCGTTCGTATGCGAAGATATCGAAAGCGCGGGGGAGGCCGTGTCCACGGTAATTACGGCGTTCGCAGAAGTGGATACGCCCGCGAGGTCGGTAAAAGTGGCGTACGCGGTCTTCGATCCGTCTCCGGCGGAAAGGTCGAGGGCGACGTCCGCGCTCGATCCTCCGATCAGGGTTCCGGTATGCGTGCCCACTACGTCGCCGGTGATTTCGTAATCTACGGTTTTACTTGCTGAGACCCGAACTACGACCGAGTTCGAGCCGACGATCGCTCCGCTTAGGAATGCGACGCTTCCGTCCGCCGGTACGACGGATTTCCCTACGGTTCCGAGTGCGGTCGCTCCGACGTTTCCGACGTAGTCGGTGACGTATGCGGAATAGCTTATCATTCCATCGTCGAACGAAGAAAGGTCGAAAGTCGACGAGAATCGGCCGTCGGATCCGACGACGAGGGTTCCGCTCGTGGAATGCGCGAAGTTCCGATCGTGGATTTCGTAGTTTACCGAATTTCCGATTTCACCGCTTCCGGAAAGTCCGGAAAGTACGGTGGAACCAACCGTTCAGGTTCCGATCACGGCGTCGCCGTTCAATGTGAAATCCGTCGGCGTGTCGGGGGCGACGGTGTCCACGTACGCGTTCACGGAGTCGGATGCGGAAGAGTTCCCCGCTACGTCGTACGCGATGACGCGGAAGAAGTGGGCTCCTTCTCCGAGGGTCAGCGTAACGCCGGTGGAGCTCGTGATGCCGGAATGGGTAAGCAGCGCAAAATCGAAATCGTCCGAAACTTCGTACCGGTACGGCTCTGGCGGGAGTCAGGAACCCGTATCGGAAGCGGAGGTCCATTCGAACGCCACGTCGGCGATCTTAGAATTCGTTATGAAAGGCGAAGCGATCGGCTTCACGGGTGCTACGGAGTCGACGAAGAAGGTCTTTTCGTAGATGGGGGATACGAAATTCCGCGCGTTTTTATATTGGAAGCGGATGACGTTCGTTCCATCCGGCGCGGAAACGAGGGGAATGGATACGGTTCCGGAAGCGGTAGCCCTAGTAATCGTATCGGCGTTCACGTTCTGAAACAGGTACGTTCCTTGCCCGTCGAGCGAAACGATCGCCGCGAGGCCGTTTTTCGAGCGTACGTCCCCGCTCCCGGTCGTCGACGTAACGTCGACGCCTCCCGTCATCGTTTCTATGTGCACGGCGTCGATTCCCACCTGGTCGAGGCCTCACGACAGGGTGTTGTCCTTCGCGTAGGTCCATGTGAATTCGTGCTGTCCGTTCGTAACGGAAGCAGTTACCGGCATCCAAGCGTTTTCTCAGGACAATTCGTTTTTAAGGTTTCCGTCGACGTAGAGCTTAAGTTTGTCATACGTTTTTTCGGTCGACGTCCTCGCGAAGAACGAGAGGTATCCGGTGTCGGTGGTTGCCGAATAAGTGACGCTTGCGGATTCCTTATCTGCGATGGCCGGCGACTGGAGGGATTTGTTCCCGATCGCGCCGGTGGAGCTGGTGAGCGTCCAGATTCCGGAACCGGACGTCGTCCAGCCTGCCGGAATCGAAACGTCGTTTTCGAAACTTTCGTCCGAAGTCACGAAAGCCGGGTAAGCGATTTCTTCGTTCACTCCAACCGCGTCCCATGCGTTCGCTACGGATGCCGCATAAGCCGGATTTACGGCGTTCGCCGCGTCGATCCAAGCTTGGCGTGCGGTTTGGTAGGTGGCTTCGCTCGTAACGAAATTCGTATTGGCTTCGTACGCTATGCGCGCCGCGTTCTGCAACCCGATTCCGTCGACGCTGTACAAAAGACCGTCGTTGACGCCTTTGCCGCCTTCTGCGAGAAGGTAGTAGAAGAAGTTCTGCACGCCGCTGTTCTGGTGGACGCCCCCGTTATCGCCGGTTCCCGAGTACCAATAGGTTCCCTTGTATTTGGTGGGCTGCTCGCCGCCGGTTCCGACCGTTACGGTATTCGCGGGGTCGCGCATGTCACGGAGCGACGAGTATCCGATACCCGGAAGACGGAGGATGTCTTCGCCGATGAGCCAGTCTCCCTTGCCGGGCGCGGCGTTCGGGTACGATGCCCGATCGTCGACCTGAGTGAGGAGCTCTACGGTGCTTCCCATGATGTCCGAGAACGATTCGTTGAGCGCTCCGGCTTCGTTGAGATATACGAGGTTCGAGGTGTTTTCCGTCCACGCATGGGAGAACTCGTGCGCTACGACGTCGAGAGTTGCGAGCGGAGCGAGATTGGTGCCGTCCCCGTCCCCGAAATAGAAGCCGTCTCCAGGATTCCAGAACGCGTTATTGTAATTGTTTCCGTAGTGGACTGTGAATCCTACCAAGGTCTGCCCGGTCGCGCTGAACGCGATATTCTGGACCGTAAAACCGAGAGGCTTGAAGAATTCGAGGGTTTTCTGAAGATTGTACGCGGCAGAAACCTCCGTCGGATCGGACGATCCCCATGAAGGCGTGCTTCTGAAAGCCACGCTGTCCGCGTCGGTATACGTTCCGCTGTTCGTGGAGAAGTTATATACGTATACGAGGCGGTCGACCGGGTCCCACATATAGGTATTTCCGTCTCCGGAATAGACCGTACCGGAAAACGATACCTGGGCGCCGCCTTCGCCGGGAAGGAGGTCGCCCGTAATATCCACCGGAGAGTTGTGCGCAACCGTTTCGTACGAACGGATCGTTTTTCCACTCTTCGCGTCTATTACGTAGCGGATTTTGGAGGGGCCGTTCTTCGTCGTTTCGAAGGACGCGTCGTACTGCCATACGAGGTTCTGACCCGATGCTTCGGCCAAAATGGCGAGTTCGGGTTTCGAAACCTTGAATTTCGGCTGCTTCCCGTACGCGGCGGTCGCGACTGCGGCGGCTTGCTTGGAAGTTACGATCGGGGTCGTTCCTACGGTCACGTCCGCGACGTAATCGCCGTCGATCTGGTAGAGCTCGCCGTCTTTGCTTACGTGGCCGACGACGTCGGATCCGATGACCGGGAGGCCGGAGTAGGATTGCTTGAGGCGGACGTGTTTTTCACCCGTGAGTTTCGATACGGTTTCCGATTCTGTTACGAGCTTGGCCTTTTTCGCTCAGTTTTTCTGGGCGTAGAGAGTGGAGAGGTCGTCAAAAACCGCCTGCACGTCGGAAGCGACGTTCTTGGTAGCTTTGGATTTGAGCCCCGTAATTTGCTTCGGCTTCGCGGCCGCGTCGTTCCAACGGATTTCCGTTCCCGAATATTTGGCGGCCTTTCCGCTCTTTTCGAGGGCGGATTTCTGCGCCTTGAGCCGGGTTTTAAGTTCGGTAGGCGCTTTGGCCATCCCCGCTTGCGACGCCGTCTTCTGGACGGGTTTCTGCGAAGTTTCGGCGTATGTTGCCGGAACTCCTACGGAATTGGCGAAAACCGCGAGCGAAGCGGCGGTCGCGACGATTTTTTTGAACAGCGGGGACATGTGGCCGGAACGGTTACGGCAATATCCTTACTATTGAGCCACAAAGGCTTTTGTTTCGCAATTATTTCGATACAATCCGCAGGTTCTTTTTCCAGCAATTATGAAATACGAAATCGTCATGGGTCTCGAGACCCACGTCCGCGTCAAATCCGAAACCAAAATGTTCTGTTCCTGCCGCAATGCGGTGGCGCTCGCCGAAGAGCCGAACGAGAACGTCTGCGGCGTCTGCATGGGCTTCCCGGGCATGCTCCCGGTCTTGAACGACAAAATCGTCGATTTGGCCGTGCGCGCTTCCAACGCCATGCGTATGACGGTGAACGAGGTTTCGATCTTCGACCGCAAGTCGTATTTCTACCCGGATCTTCCGACCGGTTTCCAGATCACCCAGCTTTTCCATCCCATCGCCGAACACGGCGAGGTGAAAACGATGGTCGAGTGAGTAGAAAAGACCTTCCGCATCGGTCGCATGCACATCGAGAATGACGCGGGCAAGCTGGTCCATGCTGGTTCGTCGACCCTTCTCGACTACAATCGTGCCGGTTCTCCGCTCATGGAAATCGTCACCGAGCCCGACTTCCGCTCGAAGGCCGACGTCATCGCCTATCTCGAAGAGCTCCAGAAGATCATGCGCTGGTGCGGCGCTTCCGACGCCGACATGGAAAAGGGGCAGCTCCGTTGCGACGTCAACATCTCCATCCGCCTTGCGGGAACCGACGTCCTCAACAACCGCGTGGAACTCAAGAACCTCAACTCGTTCTCCGCTATCGGCCGTGCCATCGACAACGAATACGCCCGCCAAATCGAAATGTACGAAGCCGGCGTCCGCGTCGCGCAGGAAACCCGCGGTTGGGACGACGAACACGGCGAATCCCGACCGCAGCGTTCCAAAGAAGACGCCATGGATTACCGGTATTTCCCTGAACCGGACCTTCCGCCGCTCCACGTCTCGAAAGAATTCGTCGACGCCCGTCTCGTGCCGGAACTCCCCATCGACCGTCGCCGAAAATACCTTGCCGATTATAAACTTCAGGAGGACGACGCGCGTATCCTTTCGAACGAACGTACGCTCTCGGACTATTACGAAGAACTCGTCGCACTCACCGGCGATGCCAAGAAATCGTGCTCGTACGTTACGACCGTCCTTTTCGCTATCGTTCAGGAACATAATTCCCGCGTCCGCTCCGAGGAATCCAAGTCGTTCCTCGCGGTTCCCGCCAAAGAACTCGCGCGCGTCATCGCCCTCGTGGCGAAGGATGAGCTTTCTTCTACCAACTCTAAGACGGTCGTGGAAGAACTCTTCGAAAACGGAGGTTCCACCGATGAAATCGTCGACCGCCTCGGTCTCCGCCAGGTTAACGATACCGGCGCCCTCGAAGCCGTGGTAGAACAGGTAGTTACCGAGTTCGCGGCACAGGTCGCCGAATACCAGGCCGGCAAGGTTCAGCTCTTCGGTTTTCTCGTCGGTTCGTGCATGAAGGCTTCGAAGGGGCAGGGGAACCCCAAGATGTTCACCGAAATGCTCAAGAAGCGCCTCGGCTAGCCAAATCTGCCGTAATATATTCGACATTCACGTTTGACAATTCGAATCGCGACGGTATAAAAACCCCGTCGCGATTTTGCGTCCCAAAACACATACGGAAAGGATTCCATTATGTCAAAACATCCAGGGTTCGGCCATGAACGGGATAAAGATGACGATAACGTAACCACGCTTCCTATCGCCTTGAAACGCGTGGCCCAAATCGCCGCGTACCTTGAATCCATCAAGAAAGGGGACGACGGCGTTCTCAAGATGCGCCTTGCCGAAATCAAGCAGGAAAAATGGACCGTTGCCGAATGGAACACGTTCGGTATCGCGGCCCGCGTCGCACTCATCAACCACCAATCCTACGGCCTCGTAATTTCGGCCATTCAGGAAATGGGCGGATACTGAAACCCGAAACAGGAGAAGGATATGTCGGATCCTAAAAACCAAGTCACCGCGGAGCTCGATTTTTCCGCAAGCTTCGAAATCGGCGAATTCGTTCGCCAAATGGCCGGTTGTGACGAGGAAGCCTACTACCGCTACCAGATTTCCCAGCTTCGCAAGAAGCCGTGGTCTCCGGCGGGTTGGACCCTCCTCGTCACCGTCGTCTCGGTCGTTTTCCACGGAAACGGCCAACGCAAACAGGAAGTTCTGGAAATCGCGCGGGAAATGGGGGCGACCCTATGACCGGCTCGGCTATCCGGAGTTTCCTCGATACGCAAGAAACCGCAAGAAGGCGTTCGACCTGGAATTGGTCGCGACGTCCGTTCGCATCGGTAATCGTCGACATGACCGCTAAGGACGACGTCCAAGAGCTCGTTCTTGAGATGCTGACCAAATCGCGCCAAGGCCTGACGCAGAAGGAAGTGGACGATTTCCTCTCCAAAAAAAGGACGCCCGAGGCCTGGAACCTCATTTCGCTCGTATTGCAGACCCTGTTCGAAGACCATCCGTCGGCACCCGACATCCTTCGGAAAATCCAAGACATGGGCTGTCTCGAGTGGAAGTCCGATCCTCGATAGTTCGCTCGTAAAGGAGGCGAACTCAAAACCCCCGCATGAACGCGGGGGTTTTTCTTGCGTGCGGACTGAGCCGAGCGCCTTTACGTCGTGGTGAGGATTTCGCAACCGTCTTCGGTGACGAGGATGGTATGTTCGAACTGCGCACTGAGTTTGCCGTCGAAAGTCTTGACCGTCCAGCCGTCGGAAAGAAGCTTCGTCTTATGGGTTCCGGCGTTGATCATCGGTTCGATGGTGAAGACCATTCCGACTTCCATCTTCGATCCTGAGTCCTTGGGGGCCTTGTGCACGATGTACGGCTCTTCGTGGAAGTATACGCCCGTTCCGTGGCCGGTGTAGTCGCGTACGACGCCGTACCCGAGCTTTTCAGCGTAGTTGCCGATTGCGAATCCGATGTTTCCGAAACGGTTTCCGGGACGGACTTCGGAAATGCCGATTTCCAACGCTTTTTTCGTGGCGTCGACGAGCTTTTTCGATTCGTTCGAAACGTTGCCTACGAGGTACATCCGGGAGGTGTCGCCGAAGTACCCGTCGACGATGGTAGTGACGTCGATGTTCACGATGTCACCCTCCTTGAGAACCGTTTTCGAATCGGGAATCCCATGGCAGACGACGTCGCCGATGGAGATGCAGGTGAACTTGGGATATCCGTGGTAGCCGATGCAGGCGGAAATGCCGCCGTTCTTCAAAATGAACGCGTTGCAGATGTTGTCGAGCTCCTCGGTGTTGATACCCGGCTTCACGTATTGTCCGATCATGTCGAGCGTCGCGGCGGCGAGCCAGGAAGAGCGGCGGATGCCTTCGATCTGTTCCGGGGTCTTGATGATGATGCCGTTCTGGCGGTGTGCTTTTGACATGGTATTCGGGAAATGACGTGCGATTATATTCCGGGAACGGTCGAACGCAAATTGCAAAATCCCCGCCTCGGATTATTATCCGCGCCATGCGACACCTGAACGTCAAAATACAGCGTTACGAATTGCCCGGATGAGACGTTCTCATACGGGACACTTCGCTCATCATCAACGACGACGACCGAATCGCCGTCGTTTGAGGGAACGGCGCGGGCAAAACGACGTTCATGAAGGTCGTCACCGGAGAAAAGACCATGGCCGACGACGCGGGAGAGAAATTCCTCTGACGTTTCGAAGGCTCCGTTGACAATACCGGCTGACTTACGCTCGGCTACCTCGCGCAAATACACTTCGACCAAGAGGAAAAAACCGTCGGCGAAGAACTTCGAAACGCGTTCCCTTTGGTTCTTGAAGCCGAAAAGGAACTTACGGCGTCAGAAGCGGGATTGGGCGACGAGAACGGCGTGGAACGGTATAGCGAAGCCTTGGAGAGGTTCAAGGCCGTGGGCGGGTACGATTACGAACGCGAAATCGACCGAGTTTCCCGCGGTATCGGAATTTTCCATTTGCTCGGTTCGAAGCTCAAGGAAGTTTCGGGCGGACAGCGTACGAAGATCGCCCTCGCGAAAATCCTCCTCCTCAAGCCGGATTTTCTCCTTTTGGACGAACCGACGAATTTCATCGACCTCAAGAGCGCCGAGTGGCTCGAAAAGTACCTTCAGGAAACCTGGAAAGGCGGCTACCTCATCATTTCGCACGACCGCGAATTCTTGGACGCCACTTGCACCAAGGTCTACGACGTGGTGAAGGGCCGCCCCATCGCCGAATACGTGGGCAACTACTCCGACTACGTCACCGAAAAGCGCCGTCTCGAAGAAAAGCTCATGGAAGAATACGAACGGCACCTCGAATTCATGAAGTCGGAAAAGGCGCTTATCAACCGTTTCCGCGCGGGTTCGAGAGCGGGCTTCGCAAAGAGTCGCGAAAAGATGCTCGAACGCGTTGACGAGCCTGAAAAGCCGTTCATTCCGCCGCGTCCGAAGTTCCGCTTCGAATTCTCGGAACGTCCGGGTGAGAAAATTCTCGAATTCAAAGAGGCGTTCATCGGTCGCAAGGAGCCGCTTTTCTTCATTAGTGAAGTCGTCGCGCGCGAAAAGAACCGTATCGGCGTCGTAGGGGAAAACGGGGTGGGGAAGTCGACCCTCATCAAGACCATCCTCTGAACCGTCCCGCTTCTCGACGGGTATTTCTCCAAGCACAAGGCGCTCGAAATCGCCTACTACTCGCAGATGCACGAGGAACTCGACATGGAAGCCACGGTGTTCGAGAACTTCGAACGCGCCGGATTCGCGTTCACCCGCGAGCGGCTCGCTTCCATCTTGGGCAACTACGGTTTCGAATATTCCGACGTCGACCGAAAGGCGAGGGATTTTTCGGGAGGACAGATTTCCAAAATACTCTTCTCGATGATCGGCCTCCGGCCTTCGAATTTCCTCGTGCTCGACGAGCCTACCAACCACCTCGACTACGACAGCCGCGAGGCGCTCGAAAAGACGCTTAAGGAATACCCGGGCACCATCCTTTTCATCTCGCACGACCGCTACTTCGTCAATAAAGTCTCCACCCACCTCTGGATCGTTGAAGACGGCGAATTGACGCTGTCATACGGGAATTATGCCGATTACCGACTGAAGAAGGAGCGTGGCATTTCCTATGACGTTTCCCTCTGGAACGACGAGGGCGAGCTCGACATGGTGTTGGAAGAGAAGCTCTGAAAGGCCGAAGCCAAGCGCATTAAGGAAAAATTCTGAAGAAACCACCGCAAATAGCATGCCGAAACTCCCTTCCTGAAAACTCCATAAAATTTCCTACGACGACGGCGTAGGGGAGTCGGTTTCGACGAATTCGCCCACGCGCATGCGTTCTGACGTGAAGCGCTTGGCCGAATCGACGAAACTGCGTTTCGAATCGGCGTTTCCGGAAGGTTTCACCGCGACCGAATACGCTACGGTCCTCATACGGAAATGTGCGTCCCTGCCTGCAGAGGAAAGGAGTGCCGAAGTCGATTCGACCATCCGAAAGCTCCTCTCCCTCGAAAGGCTCTGCTTTTCGTTCAGCATGGCTGATCGCGCCGATTTTTTCCGTCAAGCGAAGAGGTCGTACGTTTCCCGTCTTCTCGAATCGGTCCTTCCGAAATTGCGGAACGCCGGTTACCGGAACGAGACTCTCGAAACCTGGTCGAAATGGATATATGCGAAAGGGTTTACGGACATTGGGGATTTCTGGTTCTGGAACGGCTGGAGAGACCGTTTTTTCGCGGAAGAACACGCCCCGTACGAAGATATCCCGTTGAATTTCTAGAGTGTCCAAGAACCGCCCACCGTTTTCGATTTACGAAACCGCCCCCAAACTTTCATTTTCCAGACAGTCGAAATGATCGGCGTTTTTAGTCGTGGGAGGCGTGGCGACCAAAGTCGAAAAGGTGGTGAGGGAATCCGATTTCGCGCTCTTTGCGGGATGTTATTGAATTATCGACAACCTTTCCCCCCATGCGGAAGCCGGCATCCCCGTAACTGCCGATATCGACGAGGCCGCCGTTTGGGGCGGGATGATCGAAGAGCTTGCCCGACAGTGAGACGTTTTACCGAAGTCTCTCGAATCGGTAAGCGAAGACGTATCCAAGATTCTTTGAAAACCCGTTTCCGTTTTTTCTGACCAGAAGATCGCGAAGATGGCGAAAGATGCCAAACGTCTCGCCGAAAGTGCGGAGAAGGAAGCGAAACGCGCGGAAAAACGACGTCAGAACAGACTTTCCAAATCTCCAGGGGAAACCGCGGATGCCGGAATCAAGAAGCCCATGGTCGTGGTCGTCATCGAAAAGCGCCTCGCGAAGTGCGAAGCCTCCATGAAAGTCTACCGGTACCTCGATCCGACCGTGAAAGAAGACGTGCCGGAGCCGACCGTGGCGGAAGTGGAAAAATTCATTTCCACCATTGAACGGACGACCGTGGAAATCGCTTTGTCGAGCGGAAAACGGGCATTGCCGGTAATGAGGAAACTCGCCGAACTCCGCGCTTTGGTCATCATGGCTTTCCCCGCGGCGCACGACCGTTTGCGCCCGATTGTGGACGCTGCCGTTAAAAAGGCTTCTAAGCCTATTCGGCAAGCGGAAAACCGGGTATAATTCGATTTTACTTTCGTTTCTTGTTCCGTATAATCCGCGGGACTATTTTTAGGTACCCATCCTCATGTCCGGAGCAGCTTCCTACGATTCCAGCAATATCCAGATTCTCGAAGGCCTCGAGCCGGTGCGCAAGCGCCCCGGTATGTACATCGGTTCCACCGATGAACGCGGCCTCCATCACCTCATCTGGGAAATCGTCGACAACTCGATCGACGAAGCCATGGCCGGCTATGCCAAGAACATCACGGTCACCCTCCACGGCGACAATTCGTGTTCCGTTTCCGACGACGGTCGCGGCATTCCGGTCGACGTCCACCCGAAGACGGGCAAGTCCACTCTCGAAACCGTCCTCACGGTCCTCCACGCCGGCGGCAAGTTCGGCGGCGAAGAATCCGGCTATAAGGTTTCCGGCGGTCTCCACGGCGTAGGCGCGTCGGTAGTAAACGCCCTTTCCAACAAGCTCGAAGCGACCGTTTACAAAGACGGCGGCAAGTACTTCCAGAGTTTCGCCCGCGGCGTTCCGGACGGACAGATCGAAAAGATTGGCAAATCCACCGTTTCCGGTACTACCGTCCGCTTTTGGCCGGACGATTCGATGTTCACCACCGTGGTCTTCGACTACGACACCGTTTTGAGTCGCCTCCGCCAACAGGCGTACCTCACCCGCGGCATCACCCTCACCCTCGTCGACGAACGCAGCGACAAGCGCGCACGTTTCCACTTCGAAGGAGGAATCCGCTCGTACGTCTACCACCTCAACCGCCGCGACGACGCGATCGGCGACATTTTCTGGGTCGACAAGAACGTCGACGGCGTCCAGGTAGAAGTCGCCATGCAGTACAAGAAGGACGACTACACCGAAAAGGTCGTAACCTTCGTCAACAACATCCACACCCCGGAAGGCGGAACCCACCTCGTAGGTTTCCGTACCGCTCTCACCCGCGTTATCAACAAGTACGCCCGCGAACAGGAAATCCTCAAGGAGAAAGACACCAACCTTGGCAACGAGGACATGTCCGAAGGCATTACCGCCGTCATCTCGGTAAAGGTCGCCGAGCCGCAGTTCGAAGGCCAGACCAAAGCGAAACTCGGTAATAGCGAAGTCCGTGGAATCGTCGACCGCGTGGTTGCTGAAGCCCTCTACGACTTCCTCCAGGAAAATCCCAAGACCGCGCGCGGCCTCATCGACAAGTGCCTTCTTGCGTTCCGTGCCCGCATGGCCGCACGCAGCGCCCGCGACACCATCATCCGTAAGGGCGCCCTCGAAGGCATGACCCTTCCGGGCAAACTCGCCGACTGTTCTTCCCGTGATCCGCGCAAGTCGGAACTCTACATCGTCGAAGGAGACTCCGCAGGCGGTTCGGCCAAGCAGGGGCGCGACCGCGAGCACCAGGCGATCCTCCCGCTCCGTGGCAAGATCCTCAATACCGAACAGGCACGCATCGACAAGATCTTCGCGAACCAAGAAATCAAGAACCTCATCATCGCTCTCGGAACCTCCATCGGCGATACGTTCGACATTTCCAAGCTCCGCTACCACCGTCTCGTCATCATGACGGACGCGGACGTCGACGGCGCTCACATCCGCACGCTCCTCCTCACGTTCCTCTACCGCTACCTCAAGCCGCTCATCGAAGCCGGACACGTTTTCATCGCCCAGCCGCCGCTTTACAAGCTCCAGAAGGGTAAGCAGATTTGGTACGTCTTCAACGACGAAGAGAAGCTCAAGCTCATCGCCGAGCACGGAATTTCTTCCGAAGGCACCCAGCGTTACAAAGGTCTCGGTGAAATGAACCCGGAACAGCTCTGGGAAACCACCATGGATCCGTCCGTTCGCAAGATGAGCAAGGTTTCCATCCACGATGCGGAACGCGCTAACGAAACTTTCCGCGTCCTCATGGGCGAAGAAGTCATGCCGCGTAAGCGTTTCATTCTCAGCCGCGCGAAGCACGTAACGAATCTCGATATCTAACAAGATATGGCAAGGAAAAAGGGGTATCGAAAAAGTCGCCGACGTTCTTGAAAGTGACCTGATTTCATCGAGGCTCTTTTCGGTTTCGCCGCGCTGGTTTGATTGTCCTTTCATTTCTATGTAAAGCCTTATTTTGAGCTTCATCGAGAAACGATAACGCACTGGTTTATCGTCGTTCTTTTTTCGCTGGCATGAATCTTGGCAACGCTCCTTGCATTCTGGATTTTTAAGAAGACGAGAAGCTCCAATTTGACCGCAAGGGATTGAAAGGATGCCGTATTCGAAGCCCTTGTGGCTGAAATGAATTCTTTTTCACAAATAAGAAATCATGCTTCCGAAGCTTTATATCAGATGGAACTTGCGGGTTTTTTAAAAAAAACCTTTCCAAAACTCGATATCGAAGAAACGAGAAGCGACACGAGACCGGATATCGTCGTTTGAAACATAGCGATTGAAGTCAAATGACCCACCTGAAAACCGGAACTGCGTACTATTGCGGATAAAATCATCAGATATCTCAAGCAGTACGATAGGCTCGTAGTGATTTTGTTTGATCTTCAGATTACGGAAAAGGAATATCAAGAGTGGGAAGATTGAATTTTCGACGCCTTTTCAAATAAGGCTGATTCGTTAGAGATTATCGTAAAATAAGTACCCATGCCTTTCACTCTCGACCGTTACGCCGCAGCCGATAGCCTCGCCATCTCGACGAGGACTTTGGACCGTTACGTAAAAGCGGGCAAACTCCGTTCGAAGAAGGTCGGGAAGAAGGTTTTCGTCCACGACGGGGATTTGGACATCCTGAAGAACGAACTCGGGAGGGAGGTCGACGATTCCGCACGTCAGGAAGACGTCGAGTTCGTAAGCCCGAAAGCTGAAGACGGCGAAATCGTCTTCTTTGATGACGTTAAGAAGGATACGGGATTCCGTCGCAAGCCGGTACTCGTCGATTATCAAGATCTCTTCGAAGACGCGCAGAAACGCATCGACGAGAAGGACCGGGTCATCCGCGAACTTTCGTACCGCGTTGGCCAGGCTGAGGCAGAGCTGAAAAACTCGGTTTCGATGATCGAGTTCAAAAAGACATCGTACCTTCTCGAAGCGGCCAAGACCAAGGGCGACGAAGAAAAGGCGAATGCCGTAAAGGAAGTCGAAGCCGTGACCAAACGGCTCGAAAGCGAAAAGAACATTACCGCTATTCTCGCTTTCGCCCTTGCCATCCTCCTTTTGGGGTTCCTCGGCATGTGGTTCGCCACTATCTAATCCCGTTCGCGGGATTTTATTTTGTAGCTTTTTTAAAATGCGGACTGTGAACTCAATCTTTGCGTTTCTTCGCTCTCCGTAGCAAACTACGGTTCGCTCCGATACGCAGCTTTCGTCCAAATTCCATCATTTTAAAAAAGCTACTTCACCCCTCCATCCTATGCAGATCCAGAACGCGAAGCGCTTTCTCCTCAAGCTTTCCGGCGAGGCCCTCCAGGGTTCCGTAGGGTACGGAATAGACGTCGAATTCCTCCATACGCTCGCGGAAAAGGTCGTCGCGCTCGCGAATTCTTGAAAGGAGGTCGTCATCGTCATCGGCTGAGGCAACATCTTCCGCGGCGCTACTATGGCCGCCAAAGGGCTCGACCGTTCGCAGGGCGACTATATGGGAATGCTCGCCACGGTCATCAACGGCATCGCGCTCGGTGACGCGATAGAACGACACGGCAGGGAAGTGCGCATCATGAGTGCGTTGGAAATCAACCGCGTAAGCGAACTCTTCATCCAACGCCGTGCGGTCAAGCACCTTACGAACGGTCGAGTGGTAATTGCCGTGGGCGGTTCAGGAAACCCGTATTTCACTACCGACTCCGCCGCCGTCCTCCGTGCGCTCGAACTCCACTGTGACGTCCTCGTCAAGGGCACCAAGGTCGACGGGGTATACGATAAGGATCCGGCAAAGCATCCGGACGCCGTCCGCTACGATACCGTTCCGGGTTCCGTGGCCCTTACGAAGAACCTCCGAATCATGGATCAGAGCGCGCTCGCGCTCGCGAAGGACGAAAAACTTCCGCTCTTCGTTTGCCGTATCGAAGACATCGATCGTCTCTGAACCGGCGACGTCCGCGGTACGATGGTTACTCCGGAATAATTTCGAAATAAAATCCCCCGGTAGTCGGGGGATTTTATTTGGCTTTTAATTTTTCATACAAACGGCGCATTTTACCCAACGGTTCGTCGGATAGTTGGTAGCGTCGGAGGTTCACCAAAGGAAAGTGCCCGTGACGAACGCTCCGCCGGAAGACCAACTATACGTTCTGGACGCGTCGAACGACGTCGGATCGATACACAGGGATTTGGTAATCCTTCCTCCGTGGCCGTGGTAACCGCCCATGGAATATCCCGTAAATAGCGGACTCCAGCCAGCAGGGCAGGATTGGGTTCCCATGAGTTGGAACGTGGTACTCGGTACGTAGACCTGTGCGCATCGAATATGTCTGGTGTCCGTTATCCCAGGAGGCATGCGCACGGCATCCGCAGTACCCAGGGGATAGAGGAGGTCGCCATAGTTCGTAGAGGCGGCCGTTCCTCCCGGATCGCCCCCTTGCATGCAGAATGGTTCGGAATTCGCCTGCCCGTAATCTGGTCAGTATCCCCATCAGGTCATGAGGAGGTCCGTTCCCGTAGGAGCCGTTCCCCGTCACCATACGGTAATCACTTCCCCTCCGGCTTTCATCGTTCTGGAGTCGAGCTGTTGGATATTCGCCACCATGGCGTTCCAATTCGCCGAAGAAAGCGTACTGCCGGAATTCGTTACCGGTCACATATCGTTCAGAAGCGTAGCGTAGAGTACGTTCCCTCAAAGGATGCCAAACGAGATTCCTGCCGATATCGCCAATAGGCGGACGTATTTATTCATAAAGGGGAGATTGCCGACTATTGTCACAATGGTAGCCGACCTCTCATAATAATCAAATCCGCGTTTAAATTACCAACTTTTGCCGTTCGGTCCCGAGTCCGGTTGGGGAAGCATGCTGTCGAACAGGGGATCACCCGAAAACAGCTCGCGAAGAGAGTTCGGTATCGAGTTTTGGGATTGGGCTTGACCGTCGGGGCGAACGTACTTATCCCGTTCTTTTTGAAGTTCGGAAAGGCTTTTTATATCGGCCTCCAGTTCTTTTCTTTCTTCGGCAGACAACGGAACGGATCCGTTCGATCACCGGTTTCCCCCCGGATCGCCTTGGAGAGACGCGGGATTTCCGGAATTGGTCCAGTTTCAAGTTTTCGGGGGCTCGGATTTTTTGCCCGTATCTTTTTTCTCTTCCGATCCGTTTTTTTGCTCTTCCTCTCAGGATCAGGGGGATTTTGATTCGCCCTTCGCGGAAGAATCGGAATTTTCCGGTTGCTTTTCGTCCTTCTTTTCACCGTCTTTCGAGCCTCACTTATTGGCCTCCTCCGTCTTTCTGCTGTCTCAACCGCTGTCTTGGTCCTGTTCTTCTTTTTTCCCCGCCTCCTCTTTCTCCTGTTTCACTTGCTCGTCGAGAAGCTTTTTCACGATGTCGAAATTCGTGCGGGAATCTTCGTTCCCGTCGATCCGGTATGATCCGGTATAGGCGACGAGAGCCCCGTACAATCAGAGTTTCCTATTGGTTCATTCGAGGTTGACGGCGTCTTTCGCCCGAGCGTTTCCGAGGGCGAGAAGGCGTAAGGATTCGAGTTTTTCCCGTTCTTTCCCTTCGGCGGAATTGGCCTCTGGATAGAGTACCCCTATCGCTTCATGATCGAAATTCGAGTTCGTGAGTGACGCGCCGTCCGCAATCTTCAAGCGGTCTTTTACGGGGGAGTCCTTTTTTGAGGACTCGAGCCCGGTTTCGAACATGCGGGTCGCGGTTTCGTGTTGTCAGATTTTCTCCGCCGCCCACCCCATGAGAAAAAACGCCTCCGGCCTATGCGAGGCGAGATTGACGGCCAAAAGCGAGCTGAGCGCTATTATGAAACCGGTAAGGAGCGCTTTTTGGATCATGCTGGAATTTTATCAGGAATGACGAACGCCGCAACGAACGCGAGAAGGGAAATGAGATGGAAAGGGGATACGGGGGTTTCTGTTTCGCTCCGGTTTTCGTCTTCCGCGGACTTTACCGATTTGAGGGAATCCGCGAAAGCTTCCTCCGCGCCTTTCTCGTCCGTTTCGCTTCCGTCTGTCGCTTCGGCGATTCTCAAAGCGGTTTCCCGATTGGATTTCGTTACCACCGGATTCCCGTTCCTGTCCGATTGGTACACGGTTCATCCCATGAAATCCTTTCCCAATGGGACTTGCGATCCTTCCGGACTTCCGTACGTCACCGAGAGCGTCATGAGGGAATTCTCAGCATGTTGGAAAACAGACCTGAGATTGGCCACGTTCGGAGTGTCTTCCGCGTCTCAGCCGTCCGTCAGGATGACCGCGAGGGTCGTGGGTTTCGTGGTGGCATCGTCCGCTCACGTTCCGTATCGGTCGTCGAGGTGTTTTCCCACTTTGAGGAAGTCCGTTCCTACGGAGTTCGAGTATTTGCTCGAAATGCCCGATAAGAGAGCGACGAAGGCGGTCTTGTCTGACGTTTTCGGAATGGCTTCGTACGTCTCGCCTGCGAAAACCGTGAGCGAATACGAATTCTGAGGGTGTTTTTCCACCATGCCGACTATGAACGTTTTCGCTCGGTCCAGCCGACTCGACTCTTCGCCAGGATCGACCGCGTCCATCGACCGCGATACGTCTAAAACGAACGCTACGTCCTTGGAGGGCTCGCTTACGCTTCGGACGTTCATCGAATACGGAGTGAACGTCAATCATAGGCAGGCCATGCCTGTCACGAACGCCGTCCGACGAGCGTTCCTTCGGATTGTCGATACGCGGTAATTTCCCGAACTTTCCGAAAGCCGGGGAATCTTTAACATACGGTTCGCAAGAAGGGCGGCCGCCCAGAAGAGGAAGGCCGCTACGATGAGGATGGTACCGAAGGTCGCGGACATTATACGGAGGGGTCATCGCTAACGATTCTCGAAGTGGCGGCGAAGAGGACGAGCGACAGAAGCAGCGTGATGAGAAACGGGGATTCCGCGGAGGAATACCGTTTGACGGTTTCCCGAACGCTTTCTTTTTTCGTGGATTGGTCGAGCGCTTCGAAAACCGTTTCGAGACCCTTCACGTCTCACGCGTTGGCGAAGGTTCCGGAAGTGGTAGTGGAAATGAACGCCATGAGCGCGGCGTCCACGATGGCGCGTATCGGTTTTCCATCCGGTCAGAGGAAATAGGTTTTCTGTCCCGTTGCCTTGTCCGTTACGAAGAGATCGATGCCCTTCGGGTCGCCGATGCCGATGGAGTGGATTTTAATTTTCCGCTCGGACATGAGCTTCGCTACCGGTTTGGGATCTATTCCGACGTTCGCTTCGCCGTCGGTAACGAGCACGACGTTCTTATCTCCGGTCGTTCAAGACAGGCTTTCGGACGCGAGCAGGAGACCTTCTCAGATATTCGTTCACGACAAGCCCGGGATTTCCTGGCGGATGGAGTCCGTCGTGACTTTGGATAGAATCGCCGTAAAAGCCTCCACGTCGTTCGTGAGCGGACTGAGGAGAAAGGGTTTTCCCGCGAAAATCACGAGTCAGAATCTATCCCCGTCCCGTTTCGCGACGAAGTTCGCGAGCACGCGTTTTGCGGTTTCGATTCGGTTCGGGCTCAAGTCTTCCGCGAGCATCGACTTGGAGATGTCGAAGACGAAAACGATATCCGTACCCTCTTTAGTCTCCGAAGTTTTCTCATAGGGGTGCCTCGGATCGGCCATGAGCGCCGCGAGACAAATGATGACGGCGGCACCTAAGAACGCACGTACGACGTGGAACGATACGCGTCAGGATTTTTTCGAATCCGCTCACGCGATTCTGAAATACCTTCAGAATTTCGCTTCCCTGAGGAGCATCGCGAAAACGGGTACGGCCAAAAAAGCGAGCACGAACGCTAGCGGTCGGAGGAATTCGATATTCGCGAGCTCGGTCATTATCTGGAGTTGATGAAGGACTTTGCGGACTCTTTGAGACTGAGATTGGAAGCGGCGTTTTTCTTCGAAGCGGAATATTCCAATTCCCGGGCGAAATACGCGAGCGGAACGAATCCGTCCATGGATTTTGTAGCTTTGACGGCTTCGGCTGCCGTCATGTTCGGGAACATGGGGTTTCCAAGTTCGCGCACGAGGTACGACCGGACGTAAGACCAAGTTTTTTCCGCAAAATCCGGATCCAAGACGTCGAGTTTTTCGAGCGCTTCCAGTACGGCTTCTTTATGAGATGCGCCTGAATCGTTTTTTGATTTTTCCGCGGGGTCATCGATTTTCGAAACGAGCTTCGCGAAGTGGTAGTGCGCAAGTGCGGCAATCGCTCATACTACGAGTGCGAAAAGGATTTCCGGCAGGAACGCGGAAAAGAAATCCGCGTCGGGAGACGGGAATTTCGCAGGACGGAGTTCCGGAAGGGAACCGCTATTTTGCGTAGTACTGTCCATATACGCGTTCGAGATTCTTTTTACAAACCGCTTCTTCCCGGCAAACGAACACTCTTGCGGGAACGCGGAGATCTACGTACGAAACCCCTCACTTCGCGAGTATGCCGCCTTCTTGGGAATTCCAGAACACCAACGTGGAGATTTGGCGTTTTTCCGTGCCGTCGAGTGAGAATACGAGCCTCGCGCCAGAATCGAGAAACACGTGGACTTCCTGTTCGAGGCGGAAAAACGCGAATTTGGCTATGGTAACGCCAGGAAGGGTTTCCTTAATGGTCTGTCTCAACGTGATGATGCGAGACATCGCCTCTTCGCTCACTCCTTCGCGGTAGTCGAGAAATCCCGCTTCGGTAAGGTCGGGGTCAATGATGTTGATTTCGCTGAGTTCCGGGTTCCTCGTCTTGCTGTATACGAGAACCCCGTTCCCCGTTACGCCGTAGTAGCGGTCGAGCTCCGGAAAATACGTGACGAATTCCGGCGGCCAAGAAGAAATGACGATCTTGAGTCCGTTGGGGTACAGTCTCGTGACTTTGGCGCTCCGGATGTTTTTCTGCATCGTGATGATCGCGTTCGACACTTCGTCGGAATTGACGAGAAAAATCGGGGTGCCGTAGAAATCTTCGATGGATTTGTAGGCGATATTCACGTCGCTGCCGGCATCCACGCGCTCGATGATTACGTGCGAAGGCGAAATCCTGAAGTACGAGGAGCCGAAAGCCAGATAGCCGGAAAGGCAAACGAGGGCGATCGCCATGACGACGGACGCGACTTTGATCTTATCCCCTTCGTTTCGGACCTTCGTGTAGATGGTGGAAACGAAACGGAAACGCCCGCGTCAGGTGAACTCGAAAAGGGGCACCGATTTTCGAGGCGCCGATTTCGAAACGAGGTACTTCTTTGATTTTTCTTCGTGGACTTTCTTGCGAAAATTCCTCCGTTCGAAATACCGGAAGGCCGCGTCGATCTTGAGTTTCAATCGCCTAAGTTCCTGCATTTTCGCGAGAAATTTCATTGAGGAGTTCAAGCACCTTCGTTTCCGGGCTTATTTCGTCCTTGTATTCGGCCTTGGTGCGGAAACGGATGATGGGCGCCTTATGAAGGCCTATCTTGCGGGAAAGTTCGGTACGGAGTCATCCGGCGATGGGTGCCAACGCTTTGGGGAGTTCTTTGGGATTGAAGATGGAATCCACGAATACGTCCGCATACGAAAAATCGGGCGAAATGCGTACGGAGACTACCGATACGATGCCGAATTTATCATCTTTTCCAGTGTCCCGGAGGCGCTGGAGGGCAACCTCGGTGACGCGTGCGGAAAGGTAGGCTCAAATCTTGTCGGTTCTGGAACTCATGTAGGTGGGGAAATTACCGCCGGATATTACGGAAGAGGGCTTCCGATTCAACTGATTATTTGGCTTCGGACCAGTTTTTCCCGATTCACAGATCCACGGGCAACCGGCATCCGGGAAGCGCGTTTTCCATCGCGCTTCGAACGAGGGTTTCGAGCGTTTCCATTTCGGACTCCGGACCCTCGAAAACGAGTTCGTCGTGGACCTGCATGATGAGCCGGCTTTCGAGCCCGGCTTTTTTGACGTTATCGGCCACGGTGACCATGGCGCGCTTGACGACGTCGGCGGCGGTGCCCTGTACCGGCATGTTCGTGGCTTCGCGCTCGGCGCCCTTCCTGATATTCTGGTTCGCGTCGCCCAGCCCCTTGATGAAACGTTTGCGGCCGAGGGCGGTTTCCACGTATCCGGTCGTTCTCGCTTTTTCGAGCATCGCGTCGTAGTACGCGCGCACTCAGGAGTACCGGCTGAAAAAAGCCTCGATGTACCCCGTGGCTTCCCCCGGGCTCGTTCCGACGGTCTTCGAGAGTCAGAAACCGGTGATTCCGTAAATGACCCCGAAGTTGACCGTTTTCGCTACGCGTCGTTGGTCTTTGGATATTTCCTTCGCTTCGGGGAAGAGGAACCTCGCCGTTTCCGCATGGATGTCGCGCCCTTCTTCGAACGCCGCGAGAAGCGCCGCGTCTCCGGACAAGTGCGCGAGGATGCGGAGTTCGATCTGCGAGTAGTCGGCTACGAGATAACGCCAAGTTTCGTCCTTGGGTTTGAAACAGGATTTGATACGGTTCGGATATCCTTCGCCGGACGGGATGTTCTGGAGGTTGGGAGCTTCGCTCGAGAGTCGTCCCGTAGCCGCGCCCATCTGGTTGTAGGTCGTACGGATCCGTCCGTCGTCCGCGATATCTTTCACGAGGCCTTCCGCATAGGTGGAGCGAAGCTTTTCACAAGTGCGGTATTCGAGGATGAGGTTCGCGATGGCGTAGGTTTTTCAAATTTCTTCAAGCGTCTCGGAATCGACGGAAAATCCGGTTTTGATTTTTTTTCCCGCAGGAATGTTCAGTTTTTCGAAAAGCACGTATTGGACCTGCTTCGCAGAATTCGGATTGAACGGTTCTCCTATGAGGTCGTGCATTTTGAGTTCGAGGATTTTTGCCCGTTTTTTCAGTTCTTCGGCGATATCGGCGAGTTCTTCGCGGGAGACGTAGACCCCCGTGGATTCCATCTCCGCGAGCACGGGAATGAGCGAGGATTCGAGTTCTCGGATGGAATTCTCGGCGGTTGCCAAAAGCTCACCGTCGGCCGAAAAATCCTTGTCGGCGAAATATGCCCGTTCGAAAGCTTCGGTAGCCGAATCGTCCGATGCGGAATATTCGTGCACCGCTTCCGCGTAGTCGCGGAAATTCGAAATTTTCCTCTTGGAGTCGGAGAGGGCGAGCGAGGTTTTGAGGTCTTGGAAAACGGCCATTTTCAGTATCGGGAAATCGGTTTCCCCCATTATGCGGTTCGGGGGCGGTTTCGCAAACTGAAATGCCCTTGCATAAGCCCTCTGGGGGACTATCATCACCTCGGATTTACCCATAACCCCTTCTTATATGGCAAAATCCTTTTCCGCCGCACAGAAGCGCTTCGCTATCGCCATGCCTTTGGCAATCGCGTTCGGACTTCTCTGCGTTTTTTTGGCCTCGTCTTCCACCCCGGGAATTTGGGGTACCGCACTCATGTGGACCATCCTTAGCGACCGCATCCTCATCGGCATGGTCGTCGGTCTCGCAGGGGCTTATTCGATCCATCCGATGTTCCGTTTCCCGATTCCGGCTTGGTTCCGCGGGACCTGCCTCGGTACGTTCGTTTCCATTCCGTTGGCTTGCGGAGTCCTCGTAATGCCTGCTGCCGGAACCGACCCCTGGACGGTATTCTGGCTCACGCTCGCGGCCGGGGCGTTCTACGGCTTCGCCATTGACGTGCTCGCTTCGAAGTTTTGAGGAGAGGGGCCGGAACTGCTTAAATAATCCGATAAAAAAACCGCCCCTTCCGGAGCGGTTTTTTTTATGCGTACTTCCGTGAGAGCCTTTTCATCGCCAACCCCCCTCCCAAATAAGGGATTCCGAATGCTGACGCGCTCAATAGGAGCGACGCGAACGTACCGTATTGCGACGCGAATCCGAGTACGGCATAAGAAATTGCGGAACAAACTGCCGAAAGCGCGACGATGGAAAGCGTAGTGGAAAGGAAGAACCGGTTCTCGGTTACCGACTTCGCGGCATGCGCGGTCATGAAGAGCAACAGGATTTGCGACGCGAGCGTCACGCAGGCAGAACCGATGAACGAGAAATGCGGAATGACCAAGAGATTTCCCACGAGGTTGGCCACGGCGATGAACGCGTTGATCTTCAGCAGCCGTTTCTGTTCTCCGCCCGCGATGAGCAGATAGGTGAAGAGCGAAGAGAGGAAGTAGAAGAAAAACACGAACGAGACCACGCGCATGGCATCGGAAGCGTCGTACCCCGAAGGTCAGGTTACGAGGTAATCGGCGTTCGCGATGAACGTGATGACCGGCTTCGCGGCGATAGCCAGATAGAGGGCGACTCCGGCTCAAAAGAAGAAAAGTATCCCGTACGCCTTTTTCACGAGGGCTCAGAGTTCCTCGGATTTCTGTTTCATGGCTGCCGTGAAGAGCGGAAGCATCGAATTGAGGAAGACCGTTCCGAACATCATCCCGACTTCGACAATCTTCATGGGGACGCCGTAGAGCGCGATGTCCTTATCAGCGACTTCCCGGGGTTCGAGAACGGAAAGGAGCACGATGTCGACCTTGAAGAACACCACGTTCAGGAAGAGGGCGAGCCCGTAGGGGAGGGAAGCGGAGAGTATGTGTTTGGCGTAGGCTTTGTCGAAAGCGAATCCCACTTTTTCGACCTTTCGCGAATATACGTAAAGCAACCAGGTCATTACGACGTTCCCGATGAGTCCGCAAAGCATGACCGCTCCGAGCGAGAGCGCAGGGAAAAGCAGCGGATCGTAGTTTCAGAAAATCGATTGCCCGATTTGCGTCTTCGGGAGCACGAAGGTTACGACCGCGACGATCGAAAGCAGGTTCGCGAGCTTGCCCATCGTGGTGGAGACGAAGGAAAACTCGGTCTTGAGATACGCCTGAAGGAGCGAGAGGATCGAAGAATTCACGAGCCCGAAGAGCGTGAAAACTCCGGCGATGAGGATGCCGACCAGCGCCGGAAGCGTGTCGTACCCAGGGAGGAATGCCGCGAGTCCGAGCGAAAGCGCGACGATCGCCAAACCCATTCCGGTTCGGATGGATAAGACCGTACCCGCGATGGAGCGGACTTTTTCGGGATCGTCCTTATTGTCGGAGATTTCGCGTACCGTAATCGTGTAGAGCCCCAAATCCGCCACTACCGAAAATATCGAGAGGTAGTTGTAGATTTTTGAATACAACCCGTATCCGGCGAGGTCGAGATAGTTCGTCAAAATCTTCACGAGGAAGATCGAGATGAGCGCGGTGGAGATTTTCCCTGCTATCTGCGCGGCGGTGTTGAGGTAGACTTTCTTGGTGGCCATCGGTTCTTTTATCGTTCGTTAGTCGAAATTCGTCAGAGTTTCCTTGCTCCCGTCTTCGAATTCGAGAATAACCGAACCCGTACCGTACGCGTGGAGGTTGGTGACGTTCTTATCGGTGGAATAGATGACTTTTCTGTCGCCCGCCGCGCGGTCCGAGAAAACATAGGCGTTCGAAGAGCTTCAGAGGTTGAGAAGGGAAGCCTTGGTTTCGTCTCATTTCTTGACGAGGGCCACTATCTTGCCGTCAGCCATGGGGACGAAGTCGTCGTAGAGGGCAATTTTTTCGAGGGATTTGCTTTCGCGATCGTAAACGTACGCGCCGTTCTTGTCGGTGGCGATGAACGATCCCGGCTTCAATCCTTTGTCGACCTTGGTAAGGCCGCTCGGGAAAGACGGATAATCGCGATAACCGTTTTCAAGATCGAAGAGGGAAGAAGCGCCCCGCGCATCGACCCAGAGGACTCCGCCGTCGCCCAGGACGACGTTCGGTTCGATTCCTGCTTCGCTTTCGAAGAGCGTTCTGTCGGTCCCTTCTGAAGAACGTTCTACGAGTTTAAAACTCGGCTTCCTGTCGGCGAAATAGTCGTACCCTCGGAATTGTCCGTAGTATTCCCGACCGTTCTCTTCGGCCCCTTCTTCCGCCATGATGGAGCGTTTCGAACGGAGTTCGGCAACCTTGTCTTTGCGGTCTTCCGAATACGCCGCCGTGGTGACGTCGCGCTCGAGTTGGACTACGCGGTAGATTTTGTCGGTCGTATGGACGGAAACCGATTCCTCGTGCCTCTTGTATCCTGGGGCTTCCACTCTAAGAACGTAGTCGAACGGGGGGGCTTTGGATATCAAGCAGTCTCCCTGGCATTCCACGGTGAGCATCTTCGCGTTTCCTTTCATGAGGCTCACGCTCGAAGTTTCCGGTCACCGTACGGCTACGCGGACCTCCGAAACGTTGCGCACGAAGAAGAAATAGAAGGCGTACCCTATCGCCGAAAACATTCCGAAGAGGACGAGGAGGGCCAATTTGCGGTTGCTCATTTGAGAAAAAGAAAATTCCGCATTCCGGTGGAATCGGTATACTCGGGGCGAACTATACGGAATACGCACCCGTTTGCAAATGCCCCCAGAGCTCAAAGAGACCGTCTCCCGCTACCTCGACCAGACGCCGGTTCCCCCGGTAATCTGTTCGGATTTTTCAGCATTCGACGCCATCGCCGAAATTACCGGATTCCGCGTTTCGACCAGGGAAGAACTTTTCGAATCCCCTTTGTCCGAAATCATCACGTTCGAGGCTACGGTAAAATTCTGAAAAACGGCACTTAGCCAACGGGAGGCCGAGGAAATGTTCCGCAAAGGCGAAAAACGGCGCGAGCCCACGTATTCCATCGAAGACGTCCGCACCATCATCGCCAAGTCTTCCCTCACGGGGCAAGGTATGGACCGCAAGACCGTCGTGATCTTCGATGCCGACCGCCTCAATCTCGAGGCGGCTAACGCGCTTCTTAAAACCTTGGAAGACGTGCCGCGCGGCACGCTGTTCCTATTGACGGTCCAATCCCGTTCGAGGATGCTCGACACTGTCCTTTCGCGTTGCCTGTTCGCCGATTCCAACGAAACCGCGCTCCAGCCCGACCTACAGACGGTAGAATCGGTAGAGGATTTTCTTAAAGGCGAATTCGCCCCGCTCATTTCCTTTTCGGCGAAGAAAAAGCCGGAGCGGTCGAAATGCTTGGCGGTTCTCGCTTGTTTTTGAAAGGCTGCGGCACAATGAAAAATCCGCGACGAAGAAGCGGTTTCCATCATTGCCGAAGCCTATGCGACTATCGCGACCACCAACGTCACGCCGTATTACGAACTCGACCGCGCGCTCTTCGCGATTGCGGAATGACTCGAGAGGATGAAGAAGAGGTAACCAAAACAAAGCGCCGGAACGAACCGGCGCTTTGTTTATTTTGAATAGATTTTGGATATATTTTCCAATACCTTTGATTTCGCCTCGTCGAGTTTGTCCGCCGGGCATTCGAGACGTACGGCGACTTTGGTTTCCTGTGCTCAGATTTCCGTTACCGAAACCTTCGTTTTCACTTCGGCCAACCCTTTTCAGAGATTCGATACGGCCTTGGAGAACGCGTCGAGCCCGATTGCGGTAGGGAAGGACGCGGGTATGTCGGAAGTCTTAAACGCGGACTCCGAAAGGTTCTCGATGGGTTCGGCAGTGAGGTATTTATTCGGCATGAACACCGTATGGCCGTTCTTATCGGTTATGCGGGTGTACGAGAGGGTGATTTCTTCGACCGTGCCTTCGAAGCCCTTGATGCGGATGCGGTCGTGGATCTTGAAGAAGTGCCCGAAGATGAGCGAAAGGCTGCCGAACAGGTTGGAGGCGAGTTCTTTGGACGCGAGCGCGAACACCAAACCTCAGATTCCTGCCCCGGTCAGCAAAGCGCTGACGTTTACGCCGATGAGCGAGAGGATGAACACGGTGCCGAACCCCCAGATGACCACGGTAGCGGCGTATTTGAGGAGAGGGAGGAGCTTCTTGGCGAGCGGGCTCGATTTGAGGACCTTGGAGAAAGTCTTATCGAGCACGACGACCGCGACCACGTTCGCCAACCAGAGGCCCGTAAGACCGGTGATGACGGACAGTGCCTTATCGGCTACCGCGAAGTATTTATCGGCGAACGGAGCGACTCAGACGAGCAACTTCCAGCCGATGGCTCGAACGAATGCGTGCAACGCGGCAGCTACGGCGAAGCTTGCTACGGGGGCGAACAATCTCATATGGATGCGGAAAAAATACCCGTGGATGATACCCTTCGGGAAAAAAATCGCAAAATCGTTTGCATTTCTTTTTTGGTCGGATATATTTGCGCTCGCTTTCGGGGCTCGACCCCCGCAAGTTACCATGGATTGGTAGCTCAGTTGGTTAGAGCAGGGGCCTCTTAAGCCCAAGGTCGAGGGTTCAAGTCCCTCCCGATCCACCATTGAATGCCAAAAGACTCCTCCGGAAACGGGGGAGTTTTTATTTCCGAATTTGATAGCGCGTATGTTGTAATAAAATCCATGAAATCTTCTTCGAACAGCCTTTCTTATGAAAATCTACGTTACCGGACCAGCGTGATCGTGAAAATCCACTATCGCCAATAGGCTCGCCATCCATTTCAATCTCCCAGTTACGCACCTTGACGAACTTCTTTGGAACGAAGATTGGATGGAGAATCCGTCATACGGTGAGCTTCAGCGAAAGGCGATTTCCAATGCAAATTGGATTATCGAATGACCGAGTTGCTCTATCGTGAAATCCATGCCCGAGGTCGACTTGGTCGTCATTCTCGATACCTCTCCAATGTGAAACGTTTGGAGGATGATTTCGAGGAGACTGAAATCGTTAATCGGAGTTGAAAAGCGAATTTGAATTTCCTTGCCAGACTCGATCAGCCTCGATTTCATTAAAAGAACTCTGATTTGGAGAAAGAGGCAGTTGCCCAGGCTTATGAGAAGCATCGGGGAAAGCTGATTGGGCGAGAAGGTTTTGATCGTGCGTAATCCATCCGATTGATTCGATTGCGTCGTGACAAGAGCCCTTCATATGAGTAGGGTGTAAGAGAATTATGCGAAAGCATGCTTTGACATTCAATCATACGTAGTTATGGTAACTCCATTACCATTTCTGAACGGCACGAATGCTGGATTTCGCACAGAACAGGCTTTGAGATTCCACGCCCCAATCCGACAACGTTTCCGTCTCTCCCGATATCTCCAACCGGGTCTCCTCGGCGCTTGGGAGAAAAGTCGGGTATTTAGACTTCTGCCAGCGTCTTGAAAAGATCTTGGAAACCCCTGGGATTCCGGATTTTTCGTTCTTTGTCGCCGAAGGGAACGCGAAGTTCCTTTCCCGATTTCTTCGCGAAGAACTCGAACACGAAAAGGCCTGGTATAACAAGCTCATTAAGAAGGACCTGAAAACCGTACGCTACCGCGATCTCAGTTCGGATTCGAACCTCGATACCGTCTGGGGGTTCCTTACGTACGTACAACAATCTTCTTCGACCGACGAGCTCGACGCGGTCATCGACGGATTTCGCGAAGAATACGCGAACTTCACTTCGACCATATCCATCGACCGTGACCATTACCGCATCCTGAAACGCGTAGTGGACGACCCGGAAATACCCGAAGACGAGCGTCTTTCGCTCCGCAAAGGCATCCGCGAAATGGAAAAACAGGGCGTCCACCTCCATCCCGAGAACAAGCGCAAACTCTCCGAACTCTACGAATCGCTCGCCGTCGCCTGCAGAAAATACGACGAAACCCTCGGTGATGCCGAAGACGCCTTCGAATTCGTAGTCGACGACGAATCCGACATTGCCGAAATGCCCGAAAGCATTCGGGAAATGGCGAGGACCGCCGCGGAAGAGGAAGGTCTCGAGGGTTACCTTTTCGGATGCGATCCCGATTCGCACGACGCGCTTTTGAAATACTGTTCCAACCGCGCCGTTCGTGAAGAGTATTTCAGGCTTACCGCTTCCATAGCTTCGGAAGGGGATTTCGACAATCGGGAAAACGCACTCGAAATCGTTCGCATCCAATCGAAAATCGCGGCGGTACTCGGGTATCCCGACGCTTCGTCCATGCTGCTTTCGGACACTATGGCGAAAACGCGCGAATGAGTGCGGAGTTTCTTAAGCCCGCAAAAGGACGCGGTTCGGAAAATCGCTCTGGAGGAAATCGAATCGCTTCGAAAATTTTCGTGACTCGAAAAAATCGAACGCTGGGATGTGGCCTATTTCGCACGCCGCCAATTCGAAGAATTGAGCCAATGAATTACCGAAGAGGAATTTCTCCCGTATTTCAATTTCGACCGCGTGCTCGCGGGGGCCATCGAAGCGGCCGATAACGCCTTCGGCGTGAAGTTCGTCGCCATGGACGCGAAGGGGGCAAAGAATGGCGTCCGGCATTTTTCCATCGAAAAAGACGGAAGGGAAATCGGTTACCTCGTATTCGACCCGTTCGATCGGGAAGGAAAGATGGGCGGATCATCCGCGACGGTCGTCCGGGAGAAGGGCGCGTATTTCGACGTTCCGAAATCCGTACCGAAACCGAAGCCGACCGGAAAACTTCAGAAGAAGCAGGTCGTTACCGAATCGACCGAAGGAGAAAAACGTTTCGTATTGCCCGTTTGCGCCATCAGTTGCGATTTTCAGATGGGGGAATCGGGAGCCGAACATTTTTCCATAGAATCCGCGCTGACGGTATTCCATGAAATCGGGCACGTCATCCATTTTCTCGCGGAAGATTCCGAACTCCCCGAGAATTCCTGATTCTATACCGAGGCCGACTTCATCGAGATTCCTTCCCAGCTCTTCGAAAAGTGGCTTTCGTCGCCCATGATGATGGAAAAGCACCTCGTCGACAACGAATGAAACGCCATCGACCGCGAAAGGTTCTCAAAGTACCTTGCCCTCAAGAAAGGCTTTCATGCCGCGAGGAGTTTCCTTATGGACGTGGCCGTCATCGAAGCTGACCTCGATATCTATTCGGCACCGGTCCCCGCGGATTACGACGAACTCAAAAGCCGGTTCCAATCCGCCATCCGTCGCGAATCCGTCACTGGCTGTGAAGATTGGGCGCACTATCCCACTTGGTTCTCGCACATTTTCTCGGGAATGTATTCGTCGGTATATTCTTCGTACCTTCTCGGGGACTTCGCAGTGGAAGACCTCTTCGAACGACTGCGTAACGCGGCGAAATCAAACCCGAAAGCAAGCAAGGATTTCTACGACCGCGTTCTCAAGCCGGGAAACAAAGTCGAAGGCGAAGAAATACTGCGTTCGTACCTCTGAAGGCCGGCAAATCCGGAAGCGTACTTGAAAAACAGTGGAATACTCATTAATTAGGCGGAAAAATGTCCATGATTAGGCCAGATGAAAATATATCGGATGGCATGAATCCCGTCGTTCCACCGACCGCTTCGCAGCTATTGGAAATCGAGGCGGAAAATTTTTCCCGTGCGGCATCCGAATGAAAAGAATCCGCGGATCTCGTACGAAGGGCGTCCAAAGCCGTAAGGAAACTTTTATGATTGGTCGACGACGAATCCCTTGAAAAGGTTCGCGTCCAGGCCGAAGGAGTGAAAGCGGTTTTGAAAACCGAAACCGAATCAGGCAACCGTTTTTCCCGCGAGAACTGCGAAAAATCCAACTCGAACTGCGGTTCTTGCTGATCGACGGGCAAACTTATCGTGAACAAACTCGGGAAACGAACTTCGACCGAATCGGTATACACGGGAACGAAGATGCGTTTGGTTACCATCGTCAAGGGCATTCCGATATACGCTCCGGAAGACACGTACGAAGACCGCGACAGGACCGACCCGCTCCATATCCTCCACTGCAATGCCTGCGGGAATGAATGGGAAAAGAAATCGCCCCATTACGGATCCTACCGGTGAGCGCTCGAAGACTATCTCGATTACGTCCGGTATTCCGCCACGGCCACGGCGAAGGGGGAGTCGGACTCGCATTGGTTGACCGAACACGCACTTAAGCGCTTGAAATCGAAATCCTGATGAGAACTGCCGTACGTTGAGACCGTCACTCTCCTCGCGAAAGAAATCCGGTACGACAAATTCGGCATGGCCGACAGGCGCGGTTTGAAGAAATTCTTAAAGTCCGTTCTGGACGAATAGCCCATTCCGAGCATGTTCGACGTTCTCTATGTCTGTTCCGCTAACGTAGGCAGAAGCCAGATGGCGGAAGCCCTGCACGAAATGGCGTTTCCGGGTTCTTCGTGTCGAAGCGCGGCGCTCATCGAAGACCGAAGGGCGAAATATGCCGACGGGCTTCCCAAGGGCGTTTTAATGACTCTTTCGGAGCGCTGACTCGACGCCTCGAAAAAACGCCCGAAGCTCATGACCCGCGAACTTTGCGACGATGCCGAGCGTATCGTGCTGCTTCTTGAGCCGGCTTGAATGACGTCGGAATTCGAAATCGACGGGACCGACGCCGTTGAATTTCTGATTGTCCGTTATTCAGATAAGCTCCGAATTCGTCCGGTACCCGATCCCTTCGGACAATCTGAATCCTCGATAAACCGGATTTTGGAAGACGTGGAAGCGGCAATTCGTTCGCTATAAAAAAACCTCCGGGAATCCCGGAGGTTTTTTCTTAGTACTTCAGAGAATTCTGGATGATTCCACGTACGAATATGTAGAACGTCACGCGTTCTTTCTGTACCTGTGGCGCGATACGGGAGAGCTTTACCATCTCGATGCGTTTTTCGATGGATTCGAGCGCCTTCTCCCGCGCTTCTTCGGAATAGCTCGAAACCTTTGCGGATACCGCTTTTCCGGCTACGCGCTTCAGTCGGGCGTACTGCGAGTAGTCCACGTACGTATCGCATTCTCCGGCGTAGGCGACGGCGTTCTTTCCTGCGGTACAGGCGTTGCCGTAGGTCGTACCGTTGATTCCGCATACGGGAGCGTATTCCATAGTGCACATCATGGGTTCGTCGACCGGTACGGCGGTAATCGGCGTGGTGACCATGATATCGGTAAGGTTTACGACCGGTTCGACGGCCTCCTCCGCGAAGGAAACGAGAGGGAAGAGCGCTACGGTTGCCATTGCGGCCATTGCGAATGCTTTCATGAGAGGATGATTTACGGATAAGCGTTCGAAAATTATGACGGATGATAGCATTTTTCGTGACAAAAGAAATCGGCGAATTTCGAATTTCCGCTTTCCAGGGATTTCGAAATGCCGTACCATTTCCGCGTAACCGCATTTCGAATGCTCAAACCGCTTTTTCGGGAATTGAAACACGTTTTCAAGCTTCTCGCCCTCGCCGTTGCCACGTTGGTCGCATCCTTCTACGTTCTCCTTTGAGCATATCTCGCCTACGCTCGGATTTCGTACGAGCTGGATTCGGAACGTCCTTTGACTTCGCAGCAGATCGACGTCCTCGAAAACCGTATCGAAAAACGCTTGGAAGCGGGGGATTACGGAATGGTCGAACACGCGCTCTGGGTGGACTTGTTCGCTCAATCGTTTTACGCCTACGGCAGGGTGAACCGCTACGAACGCCATCCTACCGAAGAGTCGAGAACGGCGTTGGTAAAGGTTCTCGAACGTACCTACGCGAACATCGATTCGGTACAGAAATCCACCATGAGGAACGTTTGACCCACGCACGTGGAGGGTGGAATCATTTTCCAATGACACCGCTTGCACGTACTCGCGCTTTTGGCGAAATATCGATGAGACGAAGCGTCGAAGAAGCTTCTTTTCGAAGACGTCGACGAATTGGCACGGTTTCTCTCCATAGCCCCCAAGCATACAGAAGAAAGCTATCCCGGATGGGCGTGGTGGGTGGATAACGCGGACGCCTACGCGGCGATCGCGTTGGCGGACCGTCTGTCATGAAACCCCAAGCACGCGAAACTCATCTCGGACTGGATAGCGGAAATCCGAGCGAGTCGCGACGCTACCGGCAACGTTCTCGCCGAAGCCTACGGTCCGTACGTTCCAGAGAACCAGTCGAGATCTTCCGCGAGCGCCTTGATGCTGCCGTATTTCCTACTTCTCGAACCCGCATTCGCGAAGGAACAGATTTCCGCAATTGATACGGGATTCTCGTCTTCGCTCATGGGGATGCCCGTGTTTTCGGAGGTTCCCGTAGGCCAGGAGTTCATCAACAGCGTGCTAACCTGACCGGTCATCCTCTGAGCGAGCAGCGCGTGAACCATGCTCTCCCTCGCAGCCTACAATTCTATGGGAATGGCCGAAAAATCGAAAGCGATGGAAAGGACGGTGAGGGCGGCGTTTTTATACGATGCGGAGGAAGGTTCCGTTTTCTTCGACGTTTCCACCCTGCTTGACAGCACGCTCTATTGGTCGCTGTCATTCCGTGGGTAGGCGACTTTTTGACTCGATTAAAACGCGTCGCCGCGTAGAATCGGCGCATTAGCCAGAACTTCGCAGAATGCCGCATCCGATACGTACTACGCGTTTCCGTAAATTCGTCACGCGTTTGAAGCTCGCGCTCTTTCGTCCGCTTTCCGACCGGATGTTCGTAAAGCTCAGGTATTTTACCGTTCACGGAAGGTTTCCGAACCTGGATCGTCCGACCACGTATTCGGAAAAAATCCAAATGCCGAACGGATCCGGCGCTTCTGCCTTTCGGGGATTTGCCCGATTCTTTCGTCATCAAGTGCACCCACGGCTCCGGATACAACGTCATCGTCGCGAACGCGGCGGAAATCGACAAGGACGAGATTCGCGCGGTTCTGAAGGATTGGCTCGCGGAAGACTATTCCGAATTCTGACGCGAGCGGCAATATTCGGCGATTCCGCCGCGTATCATCGTAGAAGAATTCCTGAACGACGGCATCCATCCGATTCCGCCGGACTACAAGTTCTACTGTTTCGAAGGGATGCCGAGATTCATGCAAGTCGACATCGGACGGTACGGCGAAAACCATAGGAGGATGATTTTCGATATGGATGGAAATCCCGCAGGTTTTTCCATGGGCGACGAACCGGGTTGGAACCCGGGTGAAGTCCGACTTTCTGAAAACATCGCCAAGATGACGGACTTGGCTGCGAAGATGGCAAACGGATTCCCATTGGTACGAGTCGATTTCTATGACGTGAATTGACGTATCGTATTCTGAGAAATGACGTTCACGCCGCACAGCGGGTACACGCATTTCCCCGAGCACGACAAAACGGACGG
This sequence comes from uncultured Candidatus Peribacteria bacterium, assembly GCA_964482035.1. Taxonomy (GTDB): domain Bacteria; phylum Patescibacteriota; class Gracilibacteria; order BD1-5; family UBA2023; genus JANJWP01. Next base: position 425,201 of record CAYZVC010000001.1, read on the forward strand.
GGAACTCTGAAGCCTGTTCGACGTGAGCGCGCTGCTGCCGAAATAATAAATCCCCCAGCCCTCGCGGCATCGGGGGATTTCGCATCTGCGGAATTAACCGAGGTATTCCCAGACGTCTTCGTGGATTTCCTTTGCTCCGCCTTCTTCTCCGGCGTGACAGATCGGACATGCGAAGAACGGCTTGTTCATCGCGGCTACATGTTCCGGAATGTCGACGACTACGCGGCAAACGACGCAACGGTATTTTCCGGCTGCTGGAATGGTATCGGTGGATTTGAAAAGGGTTCCTACTGCAGTCATGTTCAAAAGGTATATAAACTAAAGTGACTCTAGATTATATACTCTAATTTATAATGCAACTTTAATATATAAAGTAATTAGTGGGCGGTGAATTTTCAGAAGTCCGAAAGGCCGTACGCTTCGAGAACTTTCGCGTATTCTTCTGATCAGGCGGCCGGGTAAAGGTAGGCGCCGCTTCATTCCGAGTCTTCGTCCCCGTCGGATTCTCAGAGGGGGGCATCGCTCGGCAATCAAAGGTGGAGGTCTGCTTCTTTACGCATTCAAATCAGCCAATAATACGGCTTAAGCCACTCGAGCGTAGCATCGGGATCTCAAGCTACCATTACGTCCGTAGAAAGCACTATCTGCGTAAAATGTGCCTGCTTTTCCACGCATTCTCCGATTCGGTATTCTTTCCAGAGTTCGAGGTGCTCCCGACGTTTCGCGTTCAGGAGGGATTGGAATTCGTCCGGCAGACCGGAGACGTCGAAATCGAACGACTCCTCGTCTTCGGGGGTAATTCGCGTGCGCTCTTCCAGTAGGGCCGCGACCTTTTCGGAGACGTCGGCCGCTTTTGCTCAAGAAGACATTTTTTTGAATCCGTAGTACGGAACGCCTCAGACGATGGCGACGGCTACGAGCCATGTGGATACGTATCAGGCCGCGAATGCGATCTTATCGGACGTTTCCGCCGGGGAAGCCATTGCCTCCGAAAAGGAATCGAAAGGCATAAGCGCGGAGGTTAGGGTTTCTTATTTGTGAAAACGCCGCCTGCGGCGTTTCCCATATCGCGAAGCGCGGAACGGACTCAACCGGCAAAGCCGTCGAGATCCGATTTTTTCACGCCGGTAGCGGAAGGGGATTTCGATTCGGGAGCGAGCGGAATTTTTACGAAAACCGGGGCTTCCTGTTCCGTTTCCCGGGGTTTCGGCTCTTCTTTCGAGGCGGAAACGCCCACGGGCTTCGAAGTTGGTTTCCGAACTTCTTTCGAAAGCGCCCTTCTGGATTTCTCGGATTCTTTGGCGACGTTGCCGTTCGCCGACTTCATTTCCGAAATCTTCGTACGGACCGTTTCGAGCAACCGTGAAAAGATGCGGTACCCCTCTTCGGAAGGGTTTCATGAGAAGGCGTATTCGCCCCCGTTCAGTACGGAAGAGTATTTCCTCTCGAGCGCCTCGAGTTCCGCAAGGGACGCCGTGGACATTTCGAAATGCTCGCCACGTTCGTATTTGGACTGGAATCCTTCGTTGTTTCCCATATTGGAAATGGTTATGGGTTCGCTAGCATCTTACGCTTCGAAATGAAAAAGCAAGCGCCTTGACTTCCTTGTGAAATCATTACTATTCCTACGGTTTCGAAACGTTCGGAGCCCGGTCCGATAAAGACCGCCTTAGGTTGCCCGACGAGTTCCTCCGAGGGTTCGTAAAGAAGGAGGCCATCATGGCCACAGTAGTGAAGCGCGGACGCCGCTATTTCGTAGCAGGCGCGATGTGGGACGGTTGCAACGATCAGTACGACCGTTTCGTCAAACTCGGCATCTGGGAATCGGGTTGGGATCCTCTCAACGACGATTACACGCCGATCATCTCGCAAGTCCAGGAAGGCGATCGCATCGCCATCAAGAAGGGCATGGGGCCCGGAACGTCCGAAACGCTCATCCGTGCCATCGGCATCGTGAAAGGCGTTGACGTCACCCGCGGTCTCGTTTACGTAGATTGGGTGCTTACCGGGATGAAGCGCAAGGTTCATTCCCGCGGTTGTTACAAGACGATCCACGGTCCGTACCGCAAGACGGATAGCGACATGGATCTCGCGAACTGGCTCAGTAGGATTTTTTCTATCTGACCGGACGCACAAAACGGAAACCCGGACTTCGGTCCGGGTTTTTTCGTATCCCATCGACGATCCCTACGTATTTCCTATTGCGTATTCGTAATTTTCGGTACTATTTTGCGATTTACTCGTAATCACGAGATATGGAACGCCCTATTTTTTCTTTGGACGTAGAAACGAGCGGTCCGCTTCCGGGCAAGCATTCCCTGGTTTCCATCGGGGTGCACGAAATCCTCAGCGGAAAAGGTTTTTACGCGGAATTGAAACCCGAACCGGGGGAGAAGTTCGAACATTGACCCATGGAAACCATAAGCGATAAACTCCTCTGCCTCGATAGTAAAGAGCGATTCGCGCTCGATGCGGGAGGAGGTTGGAAAATCGCCGTCGACGTCGAAAACTACGACGGTTATGACGTCATGGCATGACCGAGCTCGTTCGACGCTTCGTTCATTCTCGCCTCTGCCTGACTTTCCGATACGTGAATGCCGTGCAAATTCTCCTGGCTTTGCCTCTCTTCGGTCAAGAGGGCAGTCAAAACCGTTCTGCCCGCATGGAATCCTAAAGAAATCACGAAATCCGACGTTGCGGCCGCCATGTGCGGCGACCATTTCTCGAAATCCATCCAAACGCTTTCCATCGGGAAACACAATTCCTACTACGACGCCGTGCACCAGGGGCTCGAGTGGCTCGAGTTACGTAACGTTCTCGACGGCCTTCGCGCGTAATCGGGCGAGCTCTTCCTGAAATTTCGGTATCGTTTCCCAGATGACGTTTTCGAATGCGTCGAGGTATTCCTCGTCACCGAAAAAATACCCGAGTTCGACCATCCTGAACGTTACGTTGAAATCGTAACCGTGTTTCGCGCAGAACTCCTTCAGCGCCACGTTGAATGCTTTGGCTTCATCCGGGTATCAGAACTTGTACTGTGACGGGGGGAGCCCGTTCTTTTTCCGGTATTGCGCGTACGCCCTCGCGGCATACGTATCGGTGAGCCCTTCGTTGATCGAATTGATTTGGCCGAGAGTCCTGAATGGCGTGTCTTTCGCTTGGTTTTCGGGCGCTACGAAATTGCACGAATACCCGAAACGGGTAATGAGTTCTTCCCACGACGGATAGGGGTCGAGACTCCCGATGGATTCTAAAAACGCGAGCCATTTCGCATAGGCGTCCATTTTCGATTCTTCGGTCATGTAGAAAGAAAGCGAAAGCGCATGCATGACTTCGTGGAGCAAAATCTGCAAAATGAAATCGTCGAACGCCTCATCGTCGATTTCCCTTTCTTCGAACGCGAGAAAAACCGAATCGAGCATGACTTCGATTCCGATCTTCTGTTCGCCGTCTTCGCGAATTACTCTGCATCCGCCAAGGTATCCGGGCGATGGCGGCAAGGTTCCGCTGAGGATGTTCTCGTCGGAAGAGAGGGTGTATTCCGGACGGAACATCACGTTGTCGAACCTGGGAAAATCGTTTTTCGATTCTTCGGGAAACCGCTTCCTCACATACGCGACTGCCGCAGGAATGGCTACCTCGCAAAGGATTTCGTAAATCCGTTCCGTCAAAAGTTCCATCTTCGATTCTTCGAACTGGCGGTACGTTTCCATTTCCGTCCTCGTCGGAGCGGAGGCGATCGAGGCGATGACGCTTTTGGATACGAAATCCCTCACTTTCAAAGCGATTCATTCTTGAAAGTCGCGTTCGATAATGAGCGAGGCGCTTTCGTCGGAATCCCTTTCGATGGAATTCGGAAGGGTCGGATTTGATACGGATTCCATTAGTTCCGGGTTGTGGTAACGGATTCGTTTTAATTACCATGAACGGATTGTCAACCATAAAGGCGGAAGCTGGTGCGAAAAATCGGACATTCCGCGTTGTGGATGCCGTCATTAAGCGTAAAATCGAAACGTAACAACCGTTATTATGAAATACGCGAAAAAATTCCGAAATCCCCAAGAACATCCGTCACCCGAGGTTCGGCAACCGAAAAAGACGTGACGGGTCCTTTCCGCGTTCACGCTCGCGGAGCTCATCGTAGTGGTCACGATCCTCGCCATCCTCGCGACCGTAGGCTTCGTAGCGCTTTCCGGTTACGTGAAGGACGCCGCGGATTCGAGGTCGAAAACGAACGTGCGATCGGTGTATACGGCGATAGGAGCTGAAAGCGCTGTCACCGGGAACTCGCCGAGGTTCTACGTCGTCCACGTTCAGAACTCCGCGCTTTCGTGAGGTTTCGTCACATTCGACACTTCGTCGCCGCCCTCGGCGCTCACGGGCTGATCTTGGAACGAACCCGGAACGAACTACTCCGCGGGAACTCCCGATTACGTGAAGCTGAAACTCAATCCCGAGAAATTCAAAGTCACTTCATTCCGGACGATTCAGACTTCCTTCGCCGCAACGTCGGATCTGACGGCACCTTCCGTTTGAGCGGCCGACGTCACCGTCAGGCAGTCGACCGGAAAATCCAGGACGGTCAGCTATTACCAGACCGTTGCCATCCAGCCTTCCGGCACGGCGTTCGTCGTGGGAAACTATCCCGTGAACTCTTCCTGATCGGTTTCGGGCCTCGTAAAAGACCCGTCTTCCCCGAGCCTTACGTGAGCCATCGTAGAATGAGCGTCTCCCGGAAATGCCATTGCCTGCGCTTCCGCGACGCTTTCCGGCTATCTGATCCCCTGATTGTCGGACGGAGCCTCCGTAACGGTTTCGAAACCCCTTGCGAACGGATCCTCGAACGCTACGTCAACGTGTGCTTGAGGCACGCTCTCCATCGCGTCCGAGTCGCTTTCTTGCGATAACGGATATTCGTTGAACGGAAATTCCTGCGTTGCGAACGGCTGGTCAGTTCCCTCTTGGTCGGCCTGTTCTTGAGAAACGGGTACTTGGGGGTATACGGCATGGGGCGCTTGTTCCTTAGCTTGCTGATGAGGCACCCAGTCGAGAACCGCTTCGTGTACGAGAAATTTGAACGGTACGCAAACGAGGACGCCACAGTGCCTCCGCTTCGATTCCGTAGTTCTCGCGGATTCCGCCTGCCTCTCGGCCAAACCGGCGACATCGCAATCGTGTACGCAATGAACGGACGCGGTATGTTGAACGGCCGCAGCGCTTTCCCAGGCGTGCAATACGCAGGGATGTCCCCAGACGGGCGTGTGTTCGGGTTCGCCCGGAGCGTGCTCCGTCGGTTCGCCCTACAGCGACAACGGCCAAACCGCCTGCAGTACGACGAGAACGTGGGCGTGTACTGGCGTGAACTGATGATCGCCCGTATGATGTTCTTACGGAAACGCGGCCTGTTCCGTAAGTACGACGTTGACCGCCGTTTCTTGCGACGGCTATGGGAATTGTTATCCGTGACTTTCTTGTCCGGTGACGTTCGTCAAGGTCGGGTCCGTCCAGTGCGTGGGTTGCGCTTACCATTGATGGAACAATAACCACGTGCTCGCGAAAATCCAATGGTGAGCCGGTAACAGCTTTTCGTTCCTCAGGGCGCCCGAAGCGGTATACGGCTGGTGATTCGCGTGGGACGGACAGGGTTGAACCAATTGTACGAGCGAGTTCCACTCATACACGCCGCATTACTAACGTCCGAACGAAAAAAAGGCCCGCGCAATGCGGGCCTTTCGGTGCGTCCTTTCAAACTACCCGCTTCGAACGGTAGATATGGGGACAATGGTTGTCGAACGTCTTTTTGAGCAAACCGACGGTAGATACGGCGGCTCCGATCGCCCGGGGGAGATAGAGCAGCGTATCCATTAGGGTTTCCTTGGCGTTCATTTGCGCTTCACGGCGTTTTTTGGCTTCTTCGAGCAGTCTGATCCTTTCGTTTTCCATGTTTTCGACGTCGCGACGGTATGCCAGTCGGGCTTTTCCGTAACGCAAACCTTTCGCCACGTAGGGCAAGAGGTACGTTTTGGTTTTCGCCTTCATGAAATGTTCGACGCCCGATGGCGTGCAAGAGGCGATCATGTCCGCCATTTCGTTTTCGTCCATTCGCCACCAGCACTTTTTGAAATTGTCGCAACTGACGAATTTATTGATGACGTCTTCGTCGAATGATTTGTCCTTTCTGCGGAAAGTCTGGTTGCGGACGATCGCCAAACGAATCGCCGGGGAGTCATGGAATCCGATGATGTTTTCCACCACCTCCCGGTCGAAGTTCGTAGGAGCGAACTCGTAAGCGGAGCTCAACCCGTACCACGCCATGATTCCGAAAATGCCGGAGACGTAGAGCGAGAGGGCGACGATGGGCAAGACGAATTCCACGCCCATGCCCGACGTCGCGACGGATAGCGAAGTTCCCAAGAGGAACGCGAAACCCAAGCAGCCGAGCGTCATGGAAACGATGGAGCGGAGACGCTCGTTACCAATGAATCGCAACGCCTTCTCGACTTCTCCGGAACGTACGTATTCGATTGCCCGTCCTTTCGTATTCGAGCTCGAAGCGCACATCTTATTGGAAAGCCATTTGAGAAGTTGGATCGCCATATAGCCGGCAAACAGGCAAACGCCCGCCGCAAGCAACGTGGCGATGCCCATGGCCGCATATTTCAGAACCGTGAAGAACTCTTCCGTGTGCTGCGTATATCCGATCCACGTCGCCCTCACGGCGATGGCGGAGAGGAAAAGCGGTCCGATGATGGGGAGCTGCCACGGAGCCACGCCTTTTTCCCTCGAAAGGGAATACCCGGCCCACATCGGTAAGAAAAGGACGATGAGCCAATTGACGGGCTCAGTCCAATCCATCCACTTCAGCAGGTCGAAAATCGCGGTTCCGATGACGGATACGACGAGCGTTACCACTGCCACCAAAAGGCTTCCTACGGCGAACTTCTTGTCGTAGCCTTTCCCGAATTTCTTCATGAACCATGAATAGCCGATCGCGCCCGCGAGCAACGGAGTTACCGCACCCGGAGCGAGAAGGATTTTTCCGAAGAGTTCGTCAAAGTTGAGAATTCCGGCTACGAACGACGAAGGCGACCCAACGAGCAGGAACGCCCATAGGAAAACCGTCGCCCAGAAGCCGGGGCAAACGTGCGCGCGGAGCGTCACGTCGTCGCTTCCCCAAAGGTTGTTGGAACGGATCGTCTTGTACAACCACCAATAGATCCCGCGGCTTTCGGTGTTGACCGAAAAATCTTCGCCGCGGAAGCTCAGGACGGTTTGTCCGGGGAGCGAAGTCGGATTTTTGAATTCCGCGTCCGCGTCCGAGTACAATTGAAAGCCGAAGTCCCAGCCGAAGAGGTTGTGCGCTATCGCCGATTTGCTCGAGTAGCGACTTTCGTCCTCCTCCCCGTTTCCGACGCGGTTGGCTATCGTGATTTCGCGGGTTTGGAACTTGTTGGCGACGGCATTGGCGAACCCTTCGGTAAAGCACGGAAAATCGACGTTCTCCTCGGATAACATGAAGCGGTACGATATCTTGGCATGTTCCGCGATCGCTTCTTCCTGCTCGGGAGTAATGCGTTTGAAAAAACTTCCGGAACTTTGGAAGTCGACGTTGGCGAACCAGAAGAGACGCCGCAAAACCGGAGTTCTGAGCGATTCGAGGTTCGCTACCAGCCGCACGTAACGGTTCGCGTGGTTTTCATAGCGCCTGAGATAGGCGAGACGGAGGACGAACACGTCATATCTGAGCTGTGCGTGTTCGCTATGGAACACTTTGACTCCGGTAGCGCGTTCGCGGACTTTTTTCAGCGTTTCGAACGCCCGTTCGGGAAATGCCCGAACCTGCTTCCAAAACTCGATCGCCTGGTCGATTTCCGTAGGAAAATCTTGTCCGACGACGGCGACCGCCACCTTTGGAAAACTGCGGGAAAACGTCTTGAGCAAGGCCTCTCGTTCCGCATCGCATTTCAAAATGCCGTTCGCGGCATCGTAATAACGGGAATCCATCGGAATTCTCCTTTCGTGGAACCTATTTGTTTGTCGGGAATGTAAAAGATCGAAGCTTATTTTTAATACGTATAAATCGTTGAATGTCAAAGAAGGTATTTCGCAAATACGTTAGAAGTTGGGGAATATTGGATATACTCGGCGCTATCGTCATTTTTTCGCATTATGAACTTGGATACCGCCGTATTTTCCGCCATCACGTTTGCCTCGATACTTTTCGGCGGCTACGTTTCCTTCAGATTCAAAGACCGCCTCCATTTCGTCATGGCTTTCGCGGCAGGGGTGCTCTTGTGAATCGCCGCCTTCGAAATCCTTCCGGAAATCTTCGAAATCGCCCACGAATCGAATTTCGATCCTGCCCACGCGATGATCGCGCTCGCCACGAGCTTTCTCGTTTTCCATTTCTTGGAAAAGTCCGTCCTTATCCACCATAACCACGAAGCCGACTACGCCCACCACCACCATCCCCACGTCGGCGCGCTTTCCGCTTCCGCACTCATCGGCCATAGCTTTCTCGACGGCGTTGGTATCGGGCTCTGATTCCAAATTGATCCGGCGGTAGGCATGGCGGTGGCTCTCGCGGTCATCGCGCACGGGTTTACGGACGGCATGAATACCGTCACTTTCATGCTTTCCCACAAGAATACCAAGAAACGTACCAAAGCCTTCTTGTTGGCAAACGCTTTCGCTCCCGTTGCTTGAGCGCTTTCGACGTTGTTCTTCGTACTTCCTCCGTACGCGCTCTTCGTATATTTGGGCGTATTCGCGGGATTCATCCTCTACATCGGGGCGAGCGACATCCTCCCGGAAGCCCACAGCAAGGAAAGTTCGTACCGCATGGTCGCCCTAACCGCCTCCTGAACCGCGTTCGCGTACTTCGCGGTAAATATGGCCGGTCACGTCCATTAGCATTGATCCCAACGGATATGAAAGAAATCACTTCGAAGGAGCTGAAGGAACGTCTCGCCGAATCTCCGGAATCTTTGGAACTCATTGACGTCCGCGAAGCGTGAGAGTTCGCGGAAATCCGTTTGAAGTTTTCGAAGAACCTGCCACTTTCGGGATTGTCCGCCGATTCTCCGGATATCGATTGGTCGAAAGAGGTCGTATTCGTCTGCCGAAGCTGAGCGAGGAGCGGAAGGGTCGTTTCGGCGTTCGAAGAGCTTTGAAAGCCGTCCTCGAACTTGTCCTGAGGGGTCGCCGCGCTTGCGGAATCGTGCCCGGAACTCTTGGAATCCGGTTCTTAGCGCTAAAAAAGGTCTCCGTTTGCTTTCAGAGACCTTTTTTATCCGAACTATTTTTTGAACGCGTTCTTGAATTCCGCGAATTTCTTCAAGTCGATTTTCGGCATGGCGGAAACCTCGGCATGCTTGGATACCGGGTTCTTATCCGCATCGAACGTGAAGCTCGAACCGCATCCGCAACGGCCATTTACGGCTCATGCGACGTAGAGCCAGATTTCCTTTCCGTTCTTTTCCATCCTAGTCAGTCTCGCGTCTTGGAGCAGCGAGCGGTCCGCATCCTCGAAATGGACGGCAATTCCGCTAACTTCGAAGCATGGAAGGACCGAATCCGCGGATTCGGCAGGGGTTACCGAAACCTTCGTTCCGGCACAACCGCCACGAACGAAACGCACTCGTACCGAGGAGATGCCGGCGGCGTTCCAAACGGAAAGGGTGGGGGAGTCGATTTTAAGTGCCATGTGCTTGGATTAAGAACGAGAGAATCTATACAATTTCTTTAAGAAATCAATACCCGAGTTTTTCCCACTAACAAGGGAAAACCGCATTACCGAGCGGGAAACGTGGGAAAAAATCAAGGAAAAAAATTAGGCTCTCGTGATTTTTTGGATAGTTTGGAAGTCCTTCATTACGAAAAGAGGTGCAACCAAATGGATAGTTGTCGATGTTGCCGATGGATCCGTTTTCTTAGTCTCGCTTTGATCGTTTCGCTCGTCTCTTTGCCGGCTTCGGCATACGACAGCGCGTACGACCAACAAAGCAAAACGAAAAATCCCGTTGACCGCTTCGTTTCCTGGCTCGAGCCCAAACTCAGGTCGGTACTCGACGAATCCTCGGGAATCATCGCCGAACGTTTTCCTATCAAGCTCGCGATCGCGCAAGCGGGTCTCGAGACCGGATGGGGAACGCACAAGCCGGCGGTGAAACGGAACAATTTCTTCGGATTGTCGAGAAACGGCAAACACATGCGTTTCGAGACGGCGGAGGATTCCATTCGCGTCTACGTCAAATCCCTTTCGGGCAACTCCGCGTACTCCGATTTGCGGGCAAAACTGAAAGTCACCGACCATCCAGAAGCGCTCGCCGAAAAGCTCGACCGATATGCGGAAGACGAATCCTATATCGACAAGCTCAAGTCGGCGCTGAAGTTGGTCAAGCTCTCACCGGAAACCAAACCGGATGAAGAGGTTCCGGCATACGCCCATAAGGCGTCCGCCAGCGAACCGGCAAACCTGCGTTACGAACCGCATTCCGCTTCGGACCCCATCGGGGAAAAACTGGAATTGCGGCTTGACCGCGGAATCGCCATATAAGGCTCGCGCCTTACGGAACCCCTGCTTCGGCAGGGGTTTTTTACGCGCCCCTCCGAATGCTTTCGAGCATGTCCACGAGACCCGAATAGTCGGAACCGTCGGAAAGTTTCCTCATATTCTCGATATGGGAGCGGTATTTTTCGAAACGGGGACTCTTCGCCGCACGCTCCCCCAATCAGGAAAACACCATGGATTCGATTCTCGCGATCCTCCGGTCGACTACGGTGGAAAGTTTTTCGCTCGCGGCCGTTCATTCTACGAGGGAGTCCGTCTTGAACGAGTGTTCGAGTCAGAAACAGAAGAGCCAGAACGCTTGGGAACGTACGAGATAATCGAGATTCCTGAGGGCTTCGGACGAACGTTCGGAATTTCCGTCGGACTTTGCGGCTTCCATTTCCTTTTTCGCGTTTCGGAAGGTCGCACGGATAGAGGAGAACGGTCGGACGGGGAAGTCGTTGTCCGTGATTTCGTAGCCTTTTAAAGCTTGAATGGCGGATGAAAGTTTCGCCTGCGGATTTTCGGAAGGGTTTTCGAGTAGCGGGGCCAACTTTCGGTACAGCGCCTTCCACGATGAGTTTTCCGTTTCGACGGACGCTTCTATCGATTTCGCTTGGGATTCCATGGCGAGACGCTTTCCCATGCGTTCGAGAAAACCTTTCTGCACGTCGGACAACGCGCCCTTGATGCGGAGACGGTCTTGCGAGCGGTTGCGGAGTTCTACCGACAAGAGCCGGTCGAGATACGCCCGCTGTTCGAAAAAGGTTTTCCTCGAAGAAAGGGCGTTTTTAATGGCGTCCACGCTTTCCGCGTCTCCTGGGCTGGCATCGTACTGCACGATGAGCGCCGACAGCGCTACGGCCGATTGCTTGAGCGAAATTTCGCGTTCCGCGAGGAAATTCTCGGCATAATACCGGCTCCTCAGATACGCGAACGCGTCGCCGTAGGTTTTGACGGCGGTATTGAGGGAATTTTTCCGTTTCGATTCTCTTGTAGACGAGTCCTGAAAGGCCACGATCCTTCCGTCTGGGGCATCATCGGTTCATTGGAGCGCGAAGGCTCGAGATCTTCACGCGGAAGTTTTCGCAATGGGGACGGCTTTTGCGAACATCGCTTTCAATTGCGGTATCGCGGCGATTTTTGCTTTTACGGTTTTTTCGTACTCGACGGCTCAGGACCGTTTGGATTCCGGTATTCCGAAACCGAGTTCGTTCAAGAAATCGGTCGGAAGCATTTCCGGATGGATGACGGAGTCCAATATCGCTTGGGATTCCCAAGATTCGGGCGTAGGGCCGTCAGGAAGGGCACGGTAGTCCTGCGGAAGCGAAAACGCCTTCTGTACGTTGTAGAACCGGTTGGCGACCTTTCTCGATATCCGGTCTTTCAGTACCCCGTCAGAAACGTGGGGGAGTTTCGAAAGTCTCGGGTTCGCGTCCGCAGCCCCCCTTTGCGCTTCGAGGCACTCCGAAATTTCAGCCGCCCCAATCTGGAGCAGAAGGAGTTCGTCGACGAGTTTCTTCCGACGTTTCCGTTCGGAAGAAGAAAGGGTTCATTCATCGGGAATCCCTTCGAGCGCCTCTCGTACGCCTTCGAGTCTGTCGGAAACGGTTTTCGGATTCATGCGCGAAAAGTAACGTGGGATTAATACCCATTAGCACCGCTTTGTCAATCAATCGGGCCATGTGGAAATGGCGGTTTCCGAAGCTTCCGATATACTCTACCGGTCAATTACCGAACTTCCGTATGGCGAAAGAAATCGAACCGCTTTCCTCTCTGCTCCGGCCGAGGAATTTCGACGAATTCGCCGGACAGAAACACCTTATAGGAGAAGGGGCGCCAATCCGGAAGATTCTCGAATCCTGAAGGCTCGTTTCCATGGTGTTCTGGGGTCCGCCGGGAACGGGGAAAACCAGTCTCGCGTACCTCATTTCCAAAACCGTCGACGCCGATTTCTTCCATCTCTCGGGAGTCGTAAGCAAAAAAGAAGATCTCACGCAGATTATCACGAAAGCGAGGAAGAATTTTCTCGAAGGCCGTAGAACCGTGCTCTTTTTGGACGAAATCCACCGCTGGAACAAAGCGCAGCAGGATTCGCTCCTTCCGTACGTGGAGAAGGGGATCGTCACCCTCGTGGGCGCGACTACGGAAAACCCGAGCTTCACCATCGTGAGGGCCTTGCTTTCTCGTGCGAAGGTGTTCGTATTCGAACCCATCACCACTGAAGACGTCTCCGCAAACCTCAAGGCTTCGAGGGAACGCATAGCCGAAGTCTTTCCGAACGTCGCCGTCAGTGACGCCGCGATAGACTTCCTCGCCGGTAAAACGGACGGCGACCTCCGATTCGCGCTCTCGGTACTCGAACAGGCGCTCGTCATCAAGGGTTCCGGGGAACTTACGGCGGAAGACGTCCTGGAGAGCGGAGGGAAAGTGCTGGCCTACGACCGCAACGGCGAAAACCACTACGACAACATCTCCGCGATGCATAAATCACTCCGAGATTCCGATGGTGACGCGGCGATCTACTATATCGGCAGAATGCTCGCTGGAGGCGAAGATCCGCGCTACGTCGCACGTAGGATGCTCAATTTCGCCGCAGAGGACGTCGGCCTATCCGATCCTCAGGCACTCCTCTACGCGAACATGGTTTACGACGTCTGCGAGAAGGTATGAATGCCCGAAGCCGAACTCCAGCTCTGCTGGCTCGCGTACTACCTCGCGCGGGCCCCGAAAGACAACCGCGTTTACGTCGCCATGCAGAAGATGCGGCAGGACGTACGGGATTTTTGAAACCTTCCCGTTCCCATGCACATCCGTAACGCTCCCACCGGCCTCATGCGTGAACTCGGGTACGGCGCCGGATACGAATACGCCCACGACCTTCCCGATAAAAAATCCTCCCAAGAGCATTTTCCGAAGGAGCTCGAAGGGAGGAAGTACTTCCCGGACTCCGCTTAGGAGTCCTTTTTATTTGATCATCATATATCCGCTTCCCGCGCCTCAGCAGGTACTGTATTTACCCGAACCCATGTGTACGCCCCAGGTGCCGATGGCTGTCGCGTCATAGGTATCGTTCGCCCCGTATCAGGACGATCTTTGTCACGATGCCTTGTACGTAACGTTGGTTCACTCGGCATACCATCCGGGGTAGTAGTTTCCAGTACTGAACGAAGTAGCGGGAGCATCCGACGAAACGATGCCGACGAGCACGTTGGGAAACAGTACCGATCCGCAACTCGCGTTCGAAGGAGACGAAAACGCTCCGACTTTGAGGTATCGGAAGGGGATGCCTTTGGAGTTTCGCCACTGTATTCCGCAACCTCCGTGAACGCCGCTGACTCCTCCTCCGTTTTCCGCGGAGACCTGCCATAGGCCCGCAGCGCTCACGGTTCCGTATCCGCTCGTGCAGTTGGTCCAAGTGGTATAGTCGGTGAATTTCGAGTCGAGCACGATCCACCCGCCGCCGTCCGTCAGCATGTCGCAAGCGACCTGGAACGCCGCGTTTCCGCCTGCCCCGTCCGTATCGATGGTATAGTTTCCCGATGGGCTTCCGGGTACGGCCGCAAGGATTGCCGCACAGCTCGAATAGTACGTTTTGGACGCGCCGCACGAAACGGTTCATCCGCCGTTCGCGCCTTGGCAATTCCAATTGAAAGTGCCGTCAACGGCACTAAGGTCGGTACCGCTCGCCGTGCCTGCTTGGCAAAGGCCGGCGGAAGGGTACGAAAGCGCGCCAACGCCGTTGGCGCTTCCGCACGTCCCGTTAGAAGGCAACGTGGAGGAATCGAGGTTTCCACCGTCGACGAGCGCCCCCGTAGTAGTCGAAGTCGGCAATCTGATGAGACCTGCGACCGATCCGGAAGCATCGGTTGGATAATTTCCGGATATTACGACTTTCCCCATTGCCGGAACGACTCAGGCGACTTGGAAATACGAGACGGTACGGCGTTTCCCTCCGGCGTTCGGCGAAAGCAGGTCGACCGCTCAAACCGTGAGAAGCTTCGAGTCGTAGGCTTCGGCCGTAGGAAAGCGCGGGACGGCTTTCGAAGTTTTGAATTTGTCAGCGTTGATTTTCAGTTTCGCGTAATCGGGATTTCAAGCGGAATAATTGGTATTCGCATCGTTCCAATTCCCACCGGTGAGGGCGTTCGACAGCCCGTCGACGTAGACGAAAGCTCCCGAGAGGGAGGCTCAGGTATCGTGGATGACGTAGAATCTCGCGGAGTTGCCGGTAATGGCTGATTCCGAAGATATGGCAGTTTGGACGGACCTCACGTTCGCGCGGACGGCGGAGTCTTTCGCGTCTTGGGAATATCCGGAAAGCGCGAGAAAACCGATCGTCGCCAGAATCGCGAGGATGGTAATGACGACGATGAGTTCGACGAGAGTAAAACCGGACAATCGCAAACCTTTCGACGGGCGTTTCGCCGTATTTTTGGCCGACATTCTGATTCTGATTAAATTTACGTAAAAATTATACCGTAAATCTTTCAGTCTCAAAAGCTATTTGGCTCTGGGTTCCGGGGCGGTTGTTCTTCGCCATAACGCGAAGGGGAATGCCAACTGAAAAATTCGAAAAAACCCTATTTTACGAAAAACCGCACGTATTTGGTTCAGGAATTTCAAGCGAACCACGTACCGTCGCCGGATCAGAACGCATTGTTCTGGGGATCGCACGTAAAACCGATGCGGGTGGTACAGAAGTATCCGCCACAAGAACCGACGGAAGCGAACGCCGTCGTTCAGAAATTCGGGAAATGCACCGAACTAACGTGGTTGGTCCACGTGGAGTCCGAATCCGAGGAATTGTACCCGATCATGTCGGGCACCCAAGTGAGGTTGTTGGTGGGGACGGAAGAAAAGGTCGCCGTAAGGGTCGAGAACGAAGCGCCCCACGACCAGCTTCCCATATAAACCACGCGCCCCTTCGTTCCCTGGGCGCTCGTCCCGCATTCGTACATGAGTTTGGTTCCGTTTTGTCCATAGAGCGGTTTTACGTAATTGTCGCCGTATTGCGTGGAAGTCGTGAAATTCGCGGAAGAGATGAGGTTTCCGTCAATAGTGGTCCCTACGAGGGTCCATCCGCCGCCGTCGGTCGACATGTCGCAGTACGCTTTGAATTCGGCAGCTCCGCCTACGCCATCGGAGTCGATCCAGTACGTTCCGCTGCCAGTCGAACCGGAATACTGGTATCCCGAATCCGGATTGAGGTACTTGTTGCAGTTCTGCGCGTATTTCCCATCGGACCATTTACGTCCGGACGCGTCGTCACCGGTAACGGTTCCGCCAGTCGTTACCTGCGCAGGTGGCGCGCTTACGGTGCCGGCGACCGATCCGTCGACCATCGATCAGGTATTTCAGAGATTCGGGTCGCGAACGAGTCCGGATACCGCGCCCGAAGCGGATTCCGCAGCGGAAGGGGAGGGGAAGTTCCCGGTCACGACGGCCTTTTTCGTATTCGGGTCCACTCAGGCGACCTGGAGGTACGAACCCATCCTCGTACGTCCGTTCGCGGAAGACGTCGTGCTCCAGTCGACCGCGCCGACGGAAAGGAACTTCGAATCGTACGCGGCAAGCGCCCGCGCGATACGATCGAATGATGATATCCTGAATTTTTCAGGATTCATTTTCAGTTTCGCGTAATTCGGATTTCCGGCAGTGTAGTTCGAATCCGATGGAGGCGACCCGACGTCGCCGCCGGTAAGCGCGAGTTTCGTTCCGTCCACGTACACGAATGCGCCGGAAAGGGCCGCGCCCGTGTCGTGCGTTACGTAGAAACGGGGAGAATTTCACGTAATCGCCGATTCCGACGAGATCGCCGTCTGCAGCGACCTCACGTTCGCCTTGATGGCGGAGTCCTTGGCATCTTGGGAATATCCCGAAAGCGCGAGGAAACCGATGGTCGCGAGAATGGCGAGGATGGTGATGACGACGATGAGTTCGACGAGGGTGAACGCCTTTGAACGATTTTTCACGTTGGCTACCTAAGTGTTAAATTGCCGTCACACATTCTACCCCGTATTTTCCCAGGAGCAATGCGAATGCGAATCGCCAAGACGAGTCGCATTTATTGACGCAAAATGAAATAAAACGTAAAATACGAAAGACCGCAACTTCCAGAAACCATGTCCGATACGAATTCCGCAACGTTCAGTTACGTACCGCCCACGGCGCCCGAAAAGGTGACCGGAGCCGTTTCGACGCATCCGATGACCATGGCGGAAAGCGCCACGGAAAGAATCAAGGCCCAAGCGGGCTATATCATCGCGCAGGGCGGGGGAGTGTTCTGAAACATGGCAGATTTGGACGAAGGGGAAATCCTCCTTCCGAGTTTCGTATCCAAGAAGACCGACGGCTATTACCTCGACCTCTCGGTTCTCGAAAAAAACCCGAGGGCGTTTTATGAATTCGCAGACCGTACGTTCTCCTCAGGGGCATACCTTTTCAAACTCGACTATCCGGCATTCAGCAAGATCGTTCACGAACCCGACAAGGCCCTTGAAATCAAGAAGGAGCTCGAGTCGAAGGGCGCGTCTCCGGAACTCCGTTTCGCCACCGACATCATCCGCATTTCCGAAGAGCGCCGACCGCTTTACCGCGCGGTCAAAGTATCTCCGACTTTCTCCGACGCCAAATACCTTTTCGAACCGCTGTACGTCGACCGCCCCGTCACTAAAGTCGATCCGAGCGGACTGGAGGTCACCACGGTGGAGCAAGTGAAGGCCAAGCTCGACTTCGACGAATTCGTCGCGCACCTCTGGAATCGGGGCGTACGTTTCGGACTCCTCGAAGCCGAAATACGCGCCCTCGTAGACTCGGATCCGCCGAAAATCGGATGGGAAACGGTCGCGCGCCAAGTCGACGCGACGCAGGGCTCCGACGCTACGACTAAGGAACTCAGCGAGCGTCTCCACCAGGACAAGGCCCCGCAGATTCTCGAATGAGGAAAAATCGACCTCAGGCACTGGAAGAACCGGTTTCCGCAAGTGAACGAAGGCGAGAGGCTTCTGGAAAAGATTCCGAGAAAACTCGGTACGGCGGGAATGAACGTCGGAGGGTTTCCCGTAGAACCGAACATCCCCAAAGATTTCAATCTCTCCGCGATCGCCGGAACCTGAACGAAGATCGAAGAATCCGAGTGAAGGACGTTCCTCGTTTCGTCGATGAACGGGTTCATCGACATCGACGTGAAAACGAGCACGATTTCCGTTTCTGAGAAAATCATCCACCGCGAAGGCGCGAACATGCGCCAAACCGGAAGCCTCGACCTCGAAGGCGAACATTTCGAAGAACATGGGGAAGTGGACAACGGCATCGAAATCACCGGACACTCGATGCATTTCAAAAGCTACGTCGCTGGCACGATATATTCCAACTCCTGAACGGTCGTCACCGAAGGCAACGTCAGCGGTGCCATCTATTCGAAGGGCGAAGCGGTCCATCTCAAAGGCAAGGCGATACAGAACGGGCGGGTAGAATGCCGGAACGGCGAAGTCACCGCGAACCTCGCCATCAACTCGGTCATCATCGCGAAAAAGGTCCACGTAAAACACGCGAGGAACTGCATCATCATCGCCGACGAAATCATCGTCGACCAATCCGAGGGCTCGGCGCTCGCCGCGAGCAGGACGGTCCACGTGAAAGTGTCGGACGTCGACAGTAAGGACGAGGCCACCGTGATAACCATGGAGCTCCCCGATCTCAAGGAGCTTTCCGCCCCGCTGGGCGAAGTGAAGGAAGCTCTGAAAAAGAAGGAAGAAGACCTTTCCAAGGCCCATCTCGCGCGACAAACGATCCAAAAGGAAGTTTCCGCGGTTTCGTCCGAAGAACTCGTGAAGAAGTACTTCGAACAGGCGAAAAAAGTGAAGGATTACCAGGAAGCCGGAAACGTCCTCACTCCGGAGCAGTCATCCGCGTTCGAAAGAATGAGGGCCGCGGTGAGACCGAGACTTCTCGTAATCCAGGAGAAGCGCAAGAAAATCGTCGAACTCGACGCCGTTATTTCCGCGCTCGACGCCCAAATGGCGCCACTCGTCATGCTGAAACAGGAACACGAACAAAGCCTCCTCAAAAGCGTGGAAGGCATATCCGCGACGGTAGAGAACGTATTTTGAGAGACCATCCTCAGAACCAGGCTTCCCAAGAAGCCGACCGTAGCGGAAGGGAACGGACTCAGGCCGAAGGAGAAGGAAACGGATCCTTCCAAGTTGGTCGCGAAGAAACTCGCCGACTACGAAAACGATACCGAAATGCGCAGGGAAGCCTACGACCGCTGATCCGGAACGGAACGCAAGATGGACGTGAAATCATGACAGATTTCTTGGACCTATCTGAAAAACTCGGCAAGCGCTTAGATAATCGCTTTCTAAAATAAAGTTGCTAATTTAAGAGAATCGTATAATTTCGCTCGTCCTCCGGTCTCCGGAACGGGCGATTTTATTTTTCGAAATACCTCCCATGAAAGTACTCCATATCGTAGCTTCCCCGCGGGGCGGACGCTCCGTCAGCCGCAAACTCGGCGAATTCGCGGCATCCATGGCCGGCACCGAAATCGTCACCGTAGACGTCGCCGCCGAGAAGGTGCCGTTCCATACCGAAAGCTCCGTAGCGTTCAATTACGGGTACGGCGAATACGGTGCCCTCGACGCAGATTCGAAGGCGGCCATCGACGCGCAGAAGAAATACGTCGAACAGATCCGCTCGGCGGACGTGCTCGTCATTTCCGCTCCCATGTGGAACTTCGGCGTTCCTGCGGCCCTCAAGGCGTGGATCGACCTCGTCCTCAAGGTGAACGACACCTTCTCGATGGACGCCGCCGGCTACCACGGCCACGTATCCAACATCAAGAAGGCGGTCATCGTCACCACCGCCGGCGGCGGATCGTACGCCGAAGGCCCGATGAAGTCTTACGACTTTTTCACTGGCCACGTACAGACCGCCATGGGCTTCATCGGTATCACCGATTCCAAGCTCTTCCGCGTGGAAAGCGTGAATGCCAATCCGGACGGACTCGCCGACCAAGTCATCGCCACCGAAAAGGCTATCGAGGAATACCTTTCGGCCTAGCTGTTTCCCGGCTTTCCGTTCAGTTTCCGTCGAAACGTTCGCCAAAGCCGAAATTTCACTCGTAATGAACGAAGAAAACGTCCCGAAAACCGGGGCGTTTTTTCGTCCGTATAGACACCGGATTGACCCCGGAAATACGCTATCGGTACCCCGTACCCGAACGCGTCGCATCCACAAGCCAAAACCGCGTTTTTGAAATCCTTTCTTTTGACAATATGTAGCATTGGAATAAATATATCAACCACAATATCTTGTGTTTGAAACGAATGGCCATCACCCAAATCCGACGTCGCAACGGCGAGGTCACCGAATTCGACCGCGCACGCGTCGAACAAGCGATCCTCGGCGCCTGCAAAGACGCTAACGAATCCGATACCTCGTTCATGACCGTCGTCACGGATTTCGTCATCAAGGATCTCGAGCACGTGTTCACCGAAATCTTCGTCAACCGCATGCCGGGGGTCGAAGACGTCCAGGACATCGTCGAGCGCAACCTCATGAAGTTCCACAAGTACGAGGTCGCCAAGCAGTTCATCCTTTACCGTGCCCGCCGCAGCGAGGAACGCGAAGAGAAGCAGGAAAAACTCGTCGAGCAGTTCGAAAAGAACAAGCTCAAGGTTACCAAGGCCAACGGTTCGAAGGAATACTTCGATGCCGAAAAGATCCGCAACGTCTGGAAGCGCGCGGCCGTCGGATACGAAACCGTCTGTACTTTCGAAGACCTCATGGAGGCTTTCAAGAAGAACATCGTCGAAGACATCAAGACCGCCGACATCGGCAAACTCCTCGTGAAGACCTGTATCGACCTCGTTTCCGTCGAGAACATTTCGTGGCAGGAAGTCGCGGGGCGCATCGCACTCGGCAACCTCTACAAGCTCGCGTCCAAGAACCGCGGCGTAGACGTCGAAAAGCTCTACACCCCCGAATCGTACAAGGCCCTCTTCGACGAATACGTGAAGAAGGAGCTCTACTCGACCAACTTCTACGAGTACTACACCGAAGAAGACATCCTCAAGGCCGGAGCGCGCATCAACGCCGCCACCGACTTCGACTACGGCTACACCACCGTCCTTTCCTTGCAGAAGCGCTACCTTCTCAACCCGAACAAGGTCGTCAAGGAACTCCCGCAGGAAATGTACATGTCCGTCGCGCTCTTCCTCGCGATGCCGGAACCCAAGGAAACCCGTCTCGAGTTCGCCTTCAAGGTCTACGAGCAGTGCTCGACCCAGAAGATCTCGCTCCCGACGCCGACGCTCATGAACGCCCGTACGAACTACCACCAGCTTTCGTCGTGCTTCAAGATCAACGTCGACGACGACCTCCGTGGAATCTACCACTCCATCGAGAACATGGCGCAGATCTCCAAGTTCGGAGGCGGGGTAGGGGTGTACCTCGGCAACATCCGCTCACGCGGGGCAAACATCCGCGGCATCGAAGGCGCGTCCGGCGGAGTCAACCCGTGGATCAAGGTCATCAACGACACCGCCATCGCCGTCAACCAGCTTGGCACCCGTCTCGGTTCCATCTCGGTGACCCTCGACGTATGGCACCGCGACATCTACGACTTCCTCGACCTCCAGACCGAAACCGGCGACATCCGCTCGAAGGCGTTCGACGTCTTCCCGGCCATCTCCGTACCGGATCTCTTCATGAAGCGCGTACAGGAAGACGGCGACTGGACCCTTTTCGACCCGAACGAGGTGGAACGCCTCTACGGCAAGAAGCTCCAGGATTCTTTCGGCGCCGAATTCGAAGCCTTCTACGCCGAACTCGAAGCTTCCGACAAGATGAAGCTCCGCATGGTCGTAAAAGCGAAGGAACTCTTCAAGAAGTTCCTCAAGACCACGGTCGAAACCGGCATGCCGTACGTCTTCTACCGCGACACCGTCAACAAGCTCAACCCCAACAAGCACGCCGGGAACATCTACTCGACCCAGCTCTGCACCGAAATCTGCCAGAACACCTCTGCGACCAAGTACGTCGAAGAAAAGCTCGAAGACGGAACCATCGTCATCAAGTACGAACCGGGCGACCTCGTCGTCTGCAACCTCGCGTCCATCAACGTCGCGAAGGTCTTCGACGACAAGACCATGGAAGAAGTCTTCCCGGTCGTCATGAAGGTTCTCGACAACGTCATCTCGCTCAATTTCTACCCGATCGAAGAAGCCAAGCGTACCGCGATGCGTTACCGCTCGGTAGGCCTCGGGTACCTCGGTCTCGCCGAATACCTCGCCACCCACGGCATGGCGTACGACTCCGAAGAAGCGCGCAAGCACGTCGACTCTATGTTCGAACGCTACGCTTTCCACACCTACAAGGCTTCCGCCCTCCTCGCGAAGGAACGCGGCACCTACGAACTCTACAAGGGTTCCGAATACGACAAGGGCGTGCTTCTCGGCCACAACTACGCGTGGTACAAGAAGAACACCGAACTCGGCGAAAAGTGGGGAGAGGTCTTCGACCTCATGAAGGAAAACGGAGTCCGCTTCGCCTACCACTCCGCTCCGGCACCGAACACCTCGACCGCCGGCATCGTCGGCACCACCGCGGCGCTCCTCCCGATCTACAAGAAGTACTTCGTCGAAACCAACCTTTCCGCACCGACCGTCCGCGTGGCACCGAAGCTTTCCCCGGAAAACTTCTGGCTTTACAAGGAGTACGTGAACATGGATATGAACGACGTCATCGACATGATTTCCGTCGTCTACAAGTGGATCGACCAGTCCATCTCTTTCGAATGGATGGTAGACCCGGCCAAGGTTTCGCCGGTTCAGCTCTACGGCTACTACATCAAGGCATGGGAACAGGGCATCAAGACCGTTTACTACGTGAGGTCGCTTTCCGGAGAAGTGAAGGACGGATGCGTGAGCTGTAGTGGGTAACCATAAGGCGCATGACCGATCGAACCTGTTTCCGCAAACCATGAGATGATGTGATTTTCGCTTCGAAATTATTGTCCGAAGCAGTATCTGAACATCTTTCTGGTAATGTCCAAAGGGCATCGGAACTTTTCACTAAGGCCAATATCGAATCGATTTGGGATTGGTGGAATTCCATCGCATGACCAAAATCACCTTATGTGAAATATCGAGTGGTCGATACGGCTCCGCCGTCTTTATCGCTCGAACATAGAATTCCGATTCGTATGCCGAATTCGGATATGATTCGAAAAATCCACGAAAGAGACGGACATTGTTGCAGGTTTTGTTGAATGCCTGTAATTCGCAAGGAAATTCGGGAAAGAATTTCCAAAGCTTATCCGGACATCGTGACCTTCGGAAAAACGAATCGGAGCAGACATCGCGCATTCTTGGCCATGTGGGCCCAATACGACCACGTACTACCGCATTCGAGATGAGGCGATAATAGTTTCGAAAACATCGTGCTTACGTGTTCGGCCTGCAATTTCGGGAGAATGAACTATACGCTCGAAGAAGTCTGATTGTCTGATCCGAGAGCCAAACCTCCGATAAAAAGCAACTGGAACTGATTGGAAAATTTTAAGTAATCACCGTTTCATGCCCACCCTCATCCTCACCGACTTCTCCAAAACCCTGACGGCCCCCACTGCGAAAACCACGTGGAGCCTGTTCAAGGAATCCGGACTGTTCCCCAAGGACTACGCCGCCAAGCGTGACGAACTCTTCGAAGCATACCGCCCGTTCGAGATCGAAGGCGACGATGAGATGGTAGGGGAGTGGCTCGAAAAGCACCTCGACCTTCTCATGGAACACGGCGCCCTCCAGCGCATGACCGACGTGGTGCACTTCGCCTTGGACGAAGACCTCCTCGTTCCCCGCAAGGGCTTCGGCGAGTTCTTCGACTACGTCAAGCACCACGGCGTGGTGGTACGCATCGTGAGCTCCGGAGTTTCCGAACTCATCCAGCGCTTCCTCGCCACGCACGGAGTGAAATACCCCATCGGTTTCCCCAACAGGGATTCGAGCGGAATCTTCGCTAACGACCTCGTCGAACACGACGGAATCCGGTCGATTCGGACTCCCGCTAAAAAAATGTGAAATTTGTTCTCGCTCTTCGAGGGGTTTGACCGTATAATCGTCCTCGGTGACTCCCCGGAAGACTTCGCCATCCCGTGAATGAAGTACGTCGAAGGATGAAAATTCAGAGGCTACAGCTTCACGGACGAAGAAATCGTAGAAGGGGTCCCGTATCTCGGAAAGGAATGAAGCCTTTCCGAAGTCATTAAACGTCTCACTTAAAATGACCAACCACGCGGACAGATTCGGATTCATGCAGGCGGGAAAACCGCCCGTCACGATTACCGTCAGAACCCATTTCCTCGTAGGCAGCGCGCACGCCACCTACGTAATCGCCTTCGTTTTCTGGAAGACCTGGATACTCACCAACGCTTGGACTCCGCTCGGCATCCTCCTCACGGGTTTCGCCATCATCTCGGCGTTCAAGGCGGTGTTCCACCTCGGAAACGCGCTGCTCCAGCACTTCGGAAGGAAATATCCCAAAGCCTTCTACGCCGTCGCCATGCTCGTTTTCTGAGCGGTAATGTACGCGCAGTGGGTGGCCGATACGGGCGTCATCGCCGAAACCGGAACCCACGGACAGACGTTCTTCCCGATCATGGGCCTACTCCTCATCATGGAATACTTCTTCACGAAAGAACTCTCCCGGGCATTCTCGAAGCCCCAAAACGACGACTAAGGAACCTTTAGAAATCACTTACGCATTCATATGACCGAGATGCACCAGAACGCCATCTTTAACCCGAACGGGAACGATGACGTAGGAGTACGCACCATCATCAAGGGCGCTACCACCGGCCTCTTCAACCTGAACGACGTCAAATACCCTTGGGCGAAATCGCTCTACCAGGTCATGGTAGGGAATTTCTGGGTACCGGAAAAAGTATCCGGACTCAAGGACGACGCACGCATGCTCCACTCGGACCTCACTCCGGAAGAACAGCGCGCCTACAAGGGAATCCTTTCATTCCTCATCTTCTTGGACTCCATCCAGACGGTGAACCTTCCGCACTTTTCGGACTTCATCACGTCCCCGGAAGTCAACCTCATCCTCTCGATCCAGGCCTACCAGGAAGCCATCCACTCGCAGTCGTACGCGACCATCCTCGAAACCGTCGTCGAATCCAAGGAACGTCAGGAAATCTACTACTATTTCCGCAACGACAAGATCCTCCTCGAACGCAACACCTACATCGGACAAATCTACCAGGACTTCATCGACACTCCGTCCGACCACAACTTCTTCCGCGGCATCGTCGCGAACTACCTTTTGGAAGGACTCTACTTCTACAACGGCTTCGCGTTCTTCGATACGCTCGTAGACCACATGAAGATGCCGGCGACCGGACGCATGATCGCGTACATCCGCCGCGACGAACTCACCCACGTCACCATTTTCGCCAACATCATCCGCGAAATTAAGAAGGAGTTCCCGGAAATCTACGACGAAGCGCTCATCCTCAAGATGGTCGACGTCGCCGTAAAGCAGGAAACCGAATGGAGCAAGCACATCCTCGGCGAGAAGATCATGGGCATCTCCGGAGCTTCCACCGACGAATACACCCGTTGGCTCGCTAACCAGCGCCTCGCCACCCTCGGCATCGCGCCGCTCTACCCGGAGGCCATCGTCAACCCGTACAAGCACCTCGAACGCCTCCAGGACCCCAACTCCGACAAGGGCAACTTCTTCGAGACCACCGTCATCAACTACACGCAGTCTTCGTCCATGAAGGGAAGCTGGGATTTCTAACTCTAAATCGCCGCCTAAAAGCGGCGATTTATGAAATGGGGAAAGATTGTGCGAAATCCCTTCAAATCGCATTGAAAAAGGAGTTTCCGCGATTACTATCCATTAAATATCTCCTTGTTCAACCCACCTATGAACGCCCGAGAATCGATGTTCGCCGTACAGGAATCCGCCGCAGACGCCATCCTCAAGAAGCATCTTCCCGGAAAGTCTTCGCCCGACCAGCGGATCTACGCCGCAATGGCGCGCAAGGGATTCGAAGAAGGCCATCTCGACGAAGCGGAGTTCGCCCTCGTTTGCGACCTCATCCGTCAGAAGCTCATCGAATCCGAATCCTCGGTAGCGGCATTCATCGCCGAGAAGACCTGGGCCGACCACCGCCATGCGGACGGAACCCCCATTACCCAGCAAGAACGCGAATTCTTCCTCGAACTCGCCGAATGGCACCTCCTCGGAGCCATGGGCAAGGGCATCGTCCAGCTCGTCCGCCAGCGGTTCCTCAAAGCGCTCGAAGTCCCTACGGTAGAAAGCGTGCGCGAAGAATTCAAGATCAACTTCGAAAGTATCATGGCCGGCGCGGAGTCCCAGGGCCTCAACCCGAACTACCGCGACATCCCGCACGACGTCATCCCGCTCCTTTCGCACGAAGCGCGCCAGGTGATGTTCGAAACCAGCCGCAAGACCCGTTTCAGCGGAAAGGAGGCCTTCAATCCCAAAGTCATCCACTACAGCCAGGATAAAGTCCTCCGCAAGGCCCTCGGCAAAGACGAAACCCCGAAAGAACACGACGAGGAGGCGGCATAGCCTCCTTTCGTTCGCCCGGAACATTTAGATATCCAATCGCCACCGACTCATGCGCGCATACCTCGACGCACTCCAGCACATCCTCGATACCGGCGCCGACCGCGGCGACCGCACCGGAACCGGCACCCGCTCGGTATTCGGACTCCAGATGCGTTTCGACCTCTCCCAAGGCTTTCCGCTCGTAACCACGAAGAAGACCTTCATGAAGGCCATCACGCACGAACTGCTCTGGTTCCTCGCGGGCGATACCAACATCCGCTACCTCGTGGAAAACGGCGTGCACATCTGGGACGAATGGCCGTACAAAGAATACCGCCTCGCGTCGGAAAGGGGAGAGGTTCCCGCTTTGACCCAGGCCGAATTCATCGAAAAGATCGGCGCGGACAAGGATTTCGCTGACAAGTGGGGTTCCATCGGGCCGGGCTACGGTTTCCAGTGGAGGAACTTCAACGGCGAGGGCGTCGACCAGATCGCCAACCTCGTGAACGCCATCAAGAAGAATCCGGAGTCCCGCCGCCACATGGTCATCACCTATAATCCAGTACAGGCCGAGAAGATGCTCCTTCCGCCGTGCCACTCGATGTTCCAGTTCTACGTGGCGAACGGCAAACTCTCCTGTCAGATGTACCAGCGAAGCGCCGACATGTTCTTGGGCGTTCCGTTCAACATCGCGAGCTACGCGCTCCTCGTCATGATGGTCGCGCAGGTCACCGGACTCAAGCCGGGCGAGTTCGTCCACGTCATCGGCGACGCGCACATCTACCACAACCATTTCGACCAGGTGAAGCTCCAGCTTTCGCGCGAGCCGCTCCCGCTCCCGACCATGAAGGTCAATCCGGACGTTTCCAACATTTTCTCGTTCAAGTACGACGACTTCACCCTCGAAAACTATCAGCACCACGAAGCCATCAAGGCGCCCATCGCGGTATAAGGTTGGATTCGTAGGGGATTATGGATAGAATCGCGCATCGACCGCAATCACAACGCCAATGCGCACGAACGTCCTCGCCTGCATCCCCGTACCGCCCGAACTGGCTATCGAACTCGATAGGACGAAGTCTTTTCCGAACGTCGCGACCATCGACAACCGAACTCCCCTCCACCTTACCCTCGCGGTAGGGTGCGTAGGGGAGTTTTCGACGGAGACGCTCGAAGCGCTGAAAAAGAAACTCCACAAAATCAGATTCCCCGAATTCGATCTCCGATTCACCGGAACCGAGGGCTTCTGAAGAACGGCGCTCGTCGTAACGACGGATTTACCGCAGCCGCTCGCAAAGCTCCGTAGCGACGTAGTTTCGGTACTCGAATCGTGCCTTTGAGAAGGGTTCGAGATATTCGACGGGGAATGATTCCGCCCCCACGTTACGGTGGGGAGGATTTGAGAAAACGAAACCCCTTCCGACCTCCCGATAATCATGGAGGAGATTCCCAGCGCGGTATGGCACGTCGGATCTTTCGCTCTCTGGACGAAAGAGGAAGGCGGGGATTACGCGTCCGTGGAGAACTTCGTCCACAAATCGGATTCCGAAGGACGCGGAAAAGAGCACGTCGCGCGGCTCGTCCGATTCATAATCCGCATGCTCGCGCAGATTTCGCTCTTCTTCACGTGTTTCTTACCGCTCGGTACGTTCTTGAACGACATCCTCGAAAACGTCGTGAAAAACGGAGTGACCCGCCCCGGGTTGATAGACGTGGCGGCTTTCGTGGCGACCCTCTCCGCCACTGCCGCGATATGAGCGACGCTGAAACGGCGCATGAACGTCCGTTTGGCTCATGCGGTGACCGCCTTCGCGCTCGCGTGCTCGGTCGCCTTGTTCGCCACGGAAATCCGAGAACTTTCCGTCTGCCTCGCGACCGAATCCGAAGAATTCTACTGTTCTTGGATATACGAGGCGCTGATTTGGTCGGCGAGCATCATGACCGGACTCCTGTTCCTCTATCTCTGAATTCCGAATTCTAAAAAACGCTAGCATGCTTTTCCCGTCCCTGTTCCTTTCGCACGGATCGCCGATGCTCGCGCTCGAGACCCCCGGTCGCGACCCCTACGTGAAAGTCCTGCGCGAACTCTGAGAACGGCTTCCCAAACCGAAAGCCGTGGTTTTCGTCAGCGCGCACTGGTACGTGAACGGCAGCTTCGTCGACGTTTCGGCGAAACCCAAGACCATCTACGACTTTTTCGGCTTTCCGGCCCCGCTTTACCAGGTCGAATACCCAGCACCGGGTTTCCCGGAAGCGATTCCCGATATCGAAGAATCGTTCGGAAAAGGATATTGGAAGCCCGTGGAAAGGGGATTGGACCACGGCGTATGGACGACGCTCGTACACCTGTTTCCCAATGCGGACGTTCCGGTAATCACGCTTTCGCTCAACGCGGCGCTGTCGCCGGAGGAGCATTTTGAAACGGGACGCAAACTTCGCGACCTCCGTTCGAAAGGCTATCTCGTCATCGGAGGGGGAAACCTCGTGCACGATCTCTGATCGGTTGATTTTTCAAAACGACCCGGGAGCGCACCACACCCGTTCGCCAGAGAATTTGACGAATCGTTCGCCGAAGCCTTGGAGAAAAACGACTTCGCAACCTTGTTTTCTCCGTTGAAAATGCCGGGCGGAATTCGAAGCGTTCCAACGCCCGACCACTACCTCCCGGCTCTCGTGGCGCTCTGAACCGCCATGGAAGGGGAGTCGGCGACCACCGTTTTCGAGGGGTTCGAACTTTGAAGCATCGGTAGGCGCTCTTTCGGCTTCGGGCTCTAAAACGAGTCTTTATTGACAAACGTCTTTTTTCATCATAATCAACGTAGTCGCAAATTTTACGAAAGGAGGCACGCGATGACAAACCAAAACAACGGCGGAGTCATGGGCTTCGCAGAAAGACTCATCCGCCACTTCCAAAAGAACGGATTCGTCGACGTTACCGAGGCGGTCGTCTTGCACGTCAAGGCCCGCAAGAATTTGGCGGCTTCCTACGAAGTCGTCAGTCAGGAATTCGCCCGTGCCAACGCACAAGGTTCCTCGGTTTCTTTGAATCAGTTCTTCGAAGTGCGCTTCATCGAATGTTTTTCCGAAACGAGAACGGAGGAAGCGATCCGCGGTCAGTTCCATGCGGATTTCGAGCCCGAACTCCGTCGGAATTTCCCGGACCTGTATTTTGGCAAGACGAACTACCTCTTCGACCAAAACGCAGTCGGCACGAAGTACGACATCGCCATCCGCATTGGGAGAACCAATGATTCCGGTGCGAAAATCGTGCTTCTGAACGATCCGGGAAGCTCCTTCGTGGAATACTTCGAGAAGCAGATGAAAGCCGTGGAAGAGTGGGACGACCTCTGCAGTGACCTCAAAGCCACTGTCGGAAAACTCGCGCTTCTCCACATCTAAAAAACCCCGTCTTCGGACGGGGTTTTTCATTGGTCGGCTATGCGGATTCGCCGCTTGCGTCCATGTCCAACAAACGCTTGATAAGCTGCCTGCGGATTTTGGCGTTCGAGAGGATGCGGTCGACCGAGGCGTCACTCAGCGGCATTTCGGATATTTTCGCGGGCGCTTCCGGACTGGCTGCCGGAACGACGGGGGCACTGTGCGGCATCGGTTTCGCGATGTTCGCCATTCAGACTCCGGAAAGCGCTCCGTCGACTTTCTCCTGCACTTGCGGGACGATGAACGCCCGCGGTACGTTCGGAAGGTCTATTCGACGGGTTTCGGCCGTTTCGGTAGCGTCTCTCATGATTTCTCCGGGGGTCTTCATGACGTAGTCGCCGCGGGGAAGGTCGCGGAGTTCGTGGAACGAAGTGTTTCCAAGGAGGACCTGACGCACGCCCTCTTCGAAGATCATGTTCATGAAGTGCTTCTCGCGGATGAACTCGATGACTTCGCGGTACGGCTTGCCTTCGCGGATCATGTCGCGGACCATCGACGTGAGCGTGAGCTGTTCGACGATGACCTGGAGCGACCGGTATCCCTCGCCGTCGCACTTCTTGCATCCGCAGGGCGACTTGATCTTGTATTTCGACCAATCGCGTTCGAGCTCGTCGACGACGTGGTCGTCGATGTCCATCCCTCGGAAGTATTCCCGTCCGGGGAATATCGGCATGTCTTCGGCACAATCGCAAAGCCTGCGGATGAGACGCTGGTTCAATACCGTGACGACGGTGGACGATATGAGCCATTCCGCGACGCCGAGCTGGATGAGGCGGACGATGGATCAAAGGGCGTCTTCGGTATGGAGCGTAGAAAGCACCAAATGTCCGGTGAGCGCGGCCTGCGTGGCGATTTGAGCGGTTTCCGTATCGCGGATTTCCCCTACGAGTATGACATCCGGGTCTTGGCGGAGGACCGAACGGATGGCTACGGGATACGTGAAGCCGCGAGCCTCGTTGATGGCGGACTGGTTGACGAACTCCCCGGCACGGTATTCTACCGGATCTTCGAGGGTGACGATGTTCGTCCCTTCTCACGCGACGTGTTGGATGGCACGGTGGAGCATGGTGGTCTTACCCGAGCCCGTAGGTCAGGTGACGAGGATGACCCCGTTCTTCTTGTTCATCACGCTCACGAGCTGGCGCTCAATGCGCGGGGGAAGGTTGGAATCGTAGAGACTTTTCCGACTCATGTCCTGGAGGAGCATGCACAGTACGAGCTTTTCGCCGTAAATCGTCGGCATGGTGCTGACGCGGATGTCCACGATATGTCCGCCGAGCGCGCGCATGAACGAACCGTCCTGCGGAAGATGGAGCTTGGTGATGTCGAGTTTGCTCGCGTGTTTCACTACGTTCAAAAAACCGCGCAGATTGTCGGTGGCGAAACGGTCGACTTTACGGAGTTTTCCGTTTATGCGCATCCGGACGGTGACTTCGCCGTCGCACGGTTCCACGTGGATGTCGGAAGCTCCGCGGAGCACCGCGAGGAACATGAGCTTGTTGAGGTACCGTACGTGCTTGCTGGCTTCCAAAGCGTCCATGCCGCTGGGTGCCGTGGATATCTTGCTTCCGAAAAGGTAGTCGTACCCTTTTTTTATGGTGGCTGAATTACAGACGTACGCGCTCACTTCGGCTCACGTTTCCTTTTCGATGCGGTCGATGAAATCCTTGTTCAGGGGATCGGCCATGACGATGGAGAGGTGCGCCGTTTTCGCTTCGCCGTCTTTCGGGGACGCCTTCGCCTGCAACGATTCGATATAGAATATCGGCAGGGATTTGGTTTCGGTCCAAAGGCTTTTCGGCACGCGTTTCAACACGTCTTTCATTTCGGGGTCTATCGCGGCGAAATCGTCTCGGGATATGTCGAGATATTGGATTCCGAGCTGTCGGGAAACCGCCATGAGTATCGACTGCTCTTCGGCCAGTCCGCATTCTACGAGGACTTCCCCGAAGGGCTTCCCTCAGGAAAGTTTCTGAGCGGCGAGCCCCTGGTCGAGCTGCTCGCGGGTAATGACTTTTTCATTGAGGAGGACTTCGCCGATTTTCAGCCGACGTCCAACGTCTTTCATGGCCTTCGCGAAGACCTGCTCGGTCACCCAGCCTTTGCCGGTAAGGATTTCGCCAAGTTGGGCATTGCTGATTCGCTGTTCGTTCAACGCTTGCGAAAGCTGGTCGGGAGTGATGTATCACTCCTCCAAAAGCACCTCTCCGATGGGCTTGTCCCGAAAAGGGATGAAATCGGCCGGAGCGACGGGCGCGTCCGGTTCTTTTCTTTTCCAAATATGGGCAGGAGGAGCGTCCGAAGCATTCGCGGCGGGCGTCTCTCCGTCGGGTTTCAGGCTGTTGGTCATGTTCGGATTATGCGGAAACGGAAGGAATTATCAAGCCTACTCGTTCTCGGAAAAAGAACCCGGACGAAAGACATTTGCCCAAATCGCCTTGCGGACTAAAATCGGTGGGAATAACCCCGAACATTGATGAAGACCGTGTTGATCGCCGCGATGGCTGAAAAAAATAGGGTCATCGGGAAATCGTGAACCCTCCCGTGGCACCTTCCGGAAGATTTGGCGAACTTCAAAAGGCTCACTTCGGGCAAGCCGGTGGTGATGGGCAGGAAAACGTACGAGTCGCTTCCTGAGAAGTTCCGTCCGTTGCCGAACCGCAAGAACGTCGTAATTTCCTCTTCGGGATACCGTGGGGCGGGATTCGTTTCCGCGACTTCCCCCGCCGATGCCGTAAGGATGATGCGATCGGAAGGGGAGTCGGAAATCTTCGTCATCGGGGGTTCGCAAATCTACTCCGCGTTCATCGAATCCGGAACCGCCGACGAAATCTGGCTGTCGTTGGTTCCTTGAGATTACGAATGAGACGCGGAATTCCCCGAATTCGAAAGCGGGTACCGCGAAATCTGACGCACGCCGTTCGAAACCTTCATTTTCGTAAAATATGCGCGAATCTAAAGCGGACTGATCGCTCACCGAATACGTTTGACCGGCCGTGCCGAAGCTGTTTTCAGAGACCGTGGCCGCCTTAGAGCGCGCGGAAAGGAAACTCCGAAGGGGAGGGAGCCTCCATACCGAAGACATCGCCGGAATCAGGGACATCTACCATGAAGAATCCCTCGACGCCCAGTCGTTGAAATACCTGGTATGAACGAAGGTCTCGCTTTTCGTCGGCGAATATACGGACAAGGCCGAAATGGCCGAGACGGTCATTTCCGACATTCGGAAATCCGTAAGCGAAACGTCGGCCAGGGTAGTGGAAGTCCTTTCGGAAACCTCGTGGGCTTCGACTTTTTTCCAATCGTCGCTTTCGTATCTGGAATTGTGCGAAAGCAGAAAGGGGCGCGCCGACGATCCGTGAATCGTGGACGACGTGCTGTTCGGCTTCATCGGGGAGGATTTCGACAAGGCCCGCTCCGCCATGGAATCCGCGAACGTCGCCGCGGGCGACGCGATAGCCGACCTCCAGGGAGAAATCGCGTTCGTCGCGAATTCCGGCAACAATCCCGAAAGGCTCTCGAAACTCGCTATCGAGCGGGCGATTCTTGCCTGAAAGCTCAATAACGAAGCGAAACCGACGATGGATGCCGTGAAATCGGATTTCGAGAAGCTCCGGAAAAGGGCGGCGAAACACGGGTACAAGCTTTCGTTCGCTTGGGATTAAATCTCCGTTGATTTTCAAGGTATTCCGTCCTACAATAGGGGGGAATACTTTTCATACTCGCAATATGCGAAACACGAAACGCCTCCCGCTTACCGATTCGGTCTCTTCCCGCGTCTCGAAAGCGTTGAGAAAGGCCGCTTCCCGCAGGTTTACCGGATTCACTCTCGCGGAACTCGTCGTCGTAATCGCCGTTTTGGCGATCCTCGCCGCCATCGGGTTCCTCGCGCTTTCCGGATATTCGCAGGACGCCAAGGATTCCGCAGTGAAAGCCAACGTGCGCTCGCTGTATTCCGCCATCGCTTCGGAATCCGCCATAACCGGAAATTCCCCGAGGTACTACGTCGTGCACGATACCGGCTCGGCTTTGACGTGAGCGTTCGCGTACGTTGACGG
Organism: uncultured Candidatus Peribacteria bacterium; assembly: GCA_964482035.1. GTDB lineage: Bacteria > Patescibacteriota > Gracilibacteria > BD1-5 > UBA2023 > JANJWP01. The sequence continues at coordinate 458,843 of CAYZVC010000001.1, forward strand.
AACGCCCATGGCCCTGACCTGAGGAGCTTGGAGCGAAGCGGGAACCAATTATTCGGCAGGGGAGCCGGATTACGTGAAACTGAAGATCGACCCAGCGAAATTCAGGGCCTCGTACCGTTTCGCCGAACCGGAAGCTTTCCCTTCCGCCATGGCTGCCGTTTCGGGCAAAGTGAACGTGGGAGCGGTAGATTTCACCGTAAAGTCCGCGAAGCCCCGTTCGGTTTCCTATTTTCAAGTCGCGGGCATCAGCCCCGCCACGGGAGCGGTTTCCGTTTCGGGGAATTACCCAGCCTCCTCCTGATCGGTGCTCGGTCTCGTGAAGGCGCCGGGGTCGACCGAGGCGCTCGTCGACGGAGGAAAGGCCGGCACTTCCGCCGGCTGCGCTTCGGGAACCGTGGGCGGCTACTCCGTACCAGCCCTTGCTCACGGCGCTTCGGCTTCCGTCTCCAAGCCGGTAGTCTCCTGAACCGGACTTACGATCGGCACGAAATCCGGCAACGCCTCCTGCTCTTTCGCTTCCGTAACCGCGTCCGACACATCCGTGTCGTGCGTATCAGGATGGGTGGAAGGCGCGTCGCTTTCTTGCGTACAGGACGTCTGCGGAGGAACGATTGCCGACTCCAACGCCCACTCTACGGCAACTTCGCAGTCCGTGTCGGGAAACTGGGCGCGGTCCGCGACCGCCGGACTCTGTACCTGGGACTGCAATTCGGGATACGGTTGGGATTCGGGTACCTCCACCTGTAAGGCCTCGGTACCGGGAACCTGCGGAACGGCCTCAAAAACCTACGCCTTCCTCGACTCCTCCTTCTGAACCGATACGTACTGCGGACAATGAACGCCCTCGTCCACTCCGGCCTTCCCGACGGCAGGATCTTCCGTAACGTGGACCTGTAACGGTCTCTGGAACGGGGCGGCGTCTCCGGTATGCACGGCTTCGCGTGGGTCATGCGCGGCCAATCCCTCTTTCACGAACCTCTGAACGCTGACGTCCGGCAATCCGACCGCAATGGCTACCGCCTGGACGTATTCGGCGACTCCGGGCATTTGCACGTACGCCTGCTGAACCGGATATTCGGGCACGTCGTGCCTTACGCAGGCCATCGTCGGAAACGACGCCTCCGGCAGGACATGGGCCGACGGATCGTACGCGGCAAGTTGTAAGGAATACAGGAACGGGATCGGAAACAAGACGTACGCCTGAGCGACCGGCGACGGCATCTATTGGATAGATCCGGACGGAGTGGGCGTCATGGCGGGATTCAAGGTCCAATGCGATATGACGAGCGACGGGGGAGGGTGGACGATCATCAGCGAATCCCTCGCGAACGCCACTTCCGATCCATCGGCTCCGTTCAACGTCGGCTGGAACGTCCTGAAAACTTCGGGCGTAGGTACGATGACGAATCCGAATACCAACTTCCACATCTCGATGGATCGGTATTTGGCGATGGCGAATGCTTCGAAGCAGGTAGATTACGCATGGTATGGAAAAAGCGGCAAACCTGCCGACCCTTGGCAAAAAACCATCCAATATTCGAACCATTATCTGTCGAGCGACGGGTATTTCACCTGGAACGGTACCGCCACCTACGCGCTTAACAGTCTCGTCGCGTACAACGGGGTCCGGCTCACGACGTACGATGCCGACAACGACAGCAACACCTCGGGCAACTGCGCGGACATTTCCGTGTATTGATCGTTCGGATGGTATACTTCCTGCCACTCGGCCCACATCTGGAGCCAGACTCCGGAATGGTCGGCGACGTGCGCGCCGGGTGCCGTCGAGGCCGCACTGCCATGATACGGATATACGGGCGCGATGTTTGTCCGCTGAGGCAGCGCCGTCTGCAACGGGTATTCCAACCGCTGACCGGACGCGGCGGGGTCGTACAACACGTGGTACGAACTCAAAATCATGATCAGGTAATCCTTGACAAACTCCGACTTCCCAGTAATAACGAACTCGTTCTTGCACCACCAATAGAGAAAGGAGTACGGCATGGAACAAAATACCAAAAACAATACCTCATTCGTCTTCGAGGATTACCTTCCGGTCATCCTCATGGCGGCATTCTTCGTTACGGCGTGTTTCGTACCGTTGGCGTTCGGCTCACCGGCCTCGTTCGTTTTCGGCGCTGCGGTAACCGCGCTCGCATGCTTCGTTTCGCTTCCGTACTTGGGAGTCGAACATTACGACTCGTTCCTCGACGCCATGTTCGAGATGGGTCTTGGCGTAGCCGCGGTAATCGGGCTTTTCTTCCTTCTGGACGGAACTTTCGCTCCGGCGGGATACGCGTTGCCGTTGATGGCCACGCTGAAAAGCACGGCGCTCGCCATCGCCCCGGCGGTGATCTTCTTCCTTTGGTCGTTCTCCAGCGTTCTCGCCGGACGCCGCAAGCGTTCGAAGAAGATGTTGGCCGACGCTCGGGAAAGCGCGGAAGAAACCCTCCGCCGTTCGCGCCAAGTGACCGAAGAATGCCAAGCAGCGCTCAAACGCAGCGACGAAATCCTCAACCAAGGAAAAAACGGTTCCGCGAATCCCGCGTAATCCGCTATTCCGAAACGCGAATCCCCCTCGAAAAGAGGGGGATTTTTTGCAATACGTGAAATACGTTATATCATAACTCAAATTTAACATTTATTACGTTTCCTGTCGCTTATGAAAAATCCGATACGGACCGCCGCAGTTTCGGGCTTCGCGTTTTCGGCAGCGATGATCGGAACGTTCGTCGCGTATGCGGCCATCTCTTCCGTATGGACGAGTACGGCGGGTTTCGAAGCGTCGAACGGGACTCCTCTGTCCTCCGCTACGTGGAACCAGCTCGTCGGAAACGTCCAGCAACTCAAGGACGCCTCCGGTACTGCCGGCACTATTGCCGGAATCAAGGCGCAACAGACCCGCACCCAATGAACGTATACCGCTCCGATTTCGTGAAACGGGGTGGCGCTGACTCCGCTCGATATCACCATAACCCCCAAATAAGCGGGGAACATGGTCATTGTCGAATGGAACGTAGACGGGGAATGACAGCATGACATATCTTTCGTAGCCACGAGGAACTGAACGGTGATGGCGGACTCCGTTGACGGTTCGAACAATCGATACTCCTGAATCACGTCGCCGGATTACGATCCGGACAATAACAGCACTCCGAATGAAAAAGTCATCAGGATAATTGACTTTAACAGCCTTTCTACCGCATCCACGTACTCCCTCCTCGTAAGAAGTTCCGACGGGGGAACGCGGGTCTTCAACCTCAATAGGTCGACAGGAAGCGCCGGAACGGACGTCTATGAAAACGGAATGTCCACCGTCACCGCCACCGAAGTCTATCAATAATCTCCCCCCGTCCTCCGAAGCGAATCCGGCATCGGAGGATTTTTTTGTCAATTCCCCCTAAGTATCCTTGCGCGCAAGCCAAAAAACCGTATATTCCGATAGTCTTATATCCTGACGCACCCGCTATGGAATTCCCGAAACGTTACGAACCCAAATCCTTTGAAGACGCCATCGGAAAGCGCGACGAAGAAGCCGGTTACTACCAGCCTCAAGAAAGCCGCACCGGAAAGACCTTCTACATTCCGATTCCGCCTCCCAACGTAACGGGAAACCTCCACATCGGCCATGCCTTGACGCTCACGCTCGAGGACATCATGGTGCGTTACCACCGCATGAAGGGCGACTCCACCCTCTGGGTCCCCGGAACCGACCATGCGGGTATCGCCACGCAGGCTAAAGTCGAGCAGAAACTCGCGAAGGCAGGGAAGACCCGCGACGACCTCGGACGCGAAAAATTCCTCGAAGAAGTCTGGAAATGGAAGGACGAGTACGCCGCCAACATCAACAACCAGGCCCGCAAGATGGGCGCTTCTTGCGACTGGTCGAAAGAACGCTTCACGCTCGACGCCGGACTGAACCGAAACGTAGAACACGTTTTCGTCGACCTCTACAACAAGGGTCTGCTTTACCGCGGCGAATACATGGTCAACTATTCTCCGGTTCTCGGTTCGGTCATCTCCGATATCGAAGTCGACTACCGTGAGGAAGATGCCAAGATGTACTACGTCACGTACTTCGTCTCGGGTTCCGACAACGAACTCACCATCGCCACCACCCGTCCCGAGACGCTCCTCGCCGACCAGGCCGTAGCCGTCCACCCGAAGGACAAACGCTTCAAGAAACTCATCGGACGCTCGGTCATCCTCCCGATCGTCAACAAGGAGATTCCGATCATCGCCGACGAAATGGTCGACATGGAATTCGGAACCGGGGCCCTCAAAATCACCCCGGCGCACGACCCGGCCGACTTCGAAGCCGGCAAGCGCCACAACCTCAAACTCGACTACCGCGTCATCGACAAGAACGGCGTCATGACCAAAGAGGCCGGCATCTTCGCAGGCCAGGACGCGGCTACTACCGCCCGTGACAACGTAGTAGAACTCCTCAAGGCGAAGGGCAACCTCGTCAAAATCGAACCGTACAAGCACAAGGTAGGATACTGCTCCCGCGGACACTGCAAGATCGAATCGGTCGTTTCGACCCAATGGTTCGTCAAATCTTCCGAGCTCGCCAAGAAGGTCATGGTCGGACACAAGAAAGGCGATTTCAAAATCGTTCCGCCCCGTTTCAACAAGACCTTCGAAGAATGGATGGGCAACCTCCGCGACTGGTGCGTATCCCGCCAACTCTGGTGGGGACACCAGATTCCGGCCTACTACGACGTCAAAACCGGCGAACTCGTAGCCGTTTCCCTCAATCCCGAAGAAGTCTACGCCAAATTCGGCAAAGAGAACGTCCGCCGCGACGACGACGTGCTCGATACTTGGTTCTCCGCCGCGCTTTGGCCGTTCTCCATCCTCGACTGGACGCCTGAGAATCCGGGCGAACTCTTTAAGAAGTTCTACCCGGCGAGCGTGCTCGAAACGGGCTACGACATCCTCTTCTTCTGGGTCATCCGCATGCTCCTCATGGGCTATGAATACACCGGAAAGACCCCGTTCGAGACCATCTACCTCCACGGTCTCATCTTCGACGAAACCGGTCGCAAGATGTCGAAATCTTGGGGGAACGTCGTCGATCCGCTCGACGTCATCAAAGACCATTCCACCGACGCGCTCCGTCTCTCGGTCGTCGTAGGGAACACCCCGGGCAACAATCTCAACTTCTCGCTCCGTACGGTCGAAAACAACACACTCCTCCTCAATAAGCTCTGGAACGTCGCTCGCTTCGTATGGATGAACGTCGGCGACGTCAAGGACGATCACAAGGCCATCCACGACCGCATCGTCGCGAATGCCGACAAGCTCCTTCCGCACGAGAAGTGGATTCTTTCCCGCACCCGTTACGTCGTCGACAAGGTGACCGATGGCATGGAGAAATTCAATTTCTCGGAAACCGGTTCCGATCTCATCAGCTTCATGCGAGACGAGTTCGCCGACTTCGCCATCGAGGAATACAAGATCACCAAAGAATCCTCCGTCCTCGGAACCGACGTCATGGGCTACTGCCTCCTGACCATCCTCAAGCTTCTCCACCCGTACGTTCCGTTCGTAACCGAAGAACTCTACAACCGCATCACCGACGGCAAGATCCTCATCACGAGCGAATGGCCGGAATGTGCGTTCGAACGCGACGAAGCGCTCGAAAAGGACATGTCGCTCCTCTACGACGTCATCCGCGAAATCCGCAACATCCGCGCTTCCAAGGGAATCAAACCGGGCGAAGCCATCCCGGCCACCATCCGCGCACCCAAGAAGACCGCCACCGCGGTATCGGCGAACGAAGCCATCCTCAAGGGTCTCGCCAAGATTTCCGAGCTCAAGGTCACGAGTGACAAGGTCGAAGCGGGCGACATGGCGTACGGAGTCGTGGGCGACGTCGACATCTACCTCGACGCGGGCTCGCTTATCGACCACGAAGCCGAAAAAGCCCGTCTCAAGGCCGAAATCGTGAACAAGAAGGAGTACGTCCGCACCATGGATCTGAAACTTACCAACCAGGAGTTCATCAAGAACGCTCCGGAAAAGATCATCCGCATGGAACAGGAAAAAAAGCGCATCGCCGAAGAACAGCTCGAAAAGCTCCTTCAGAAATTCGCGACCTACGAATAAGAATGCTATCATCGAGGCGGATGTCCCGTGGACGTCCGCCTTTTCTTAAAGAAACGATCTCTTGAGAACCGCTGATTTTCCCAACGCCGTTGGGCTCCGCGAACTCCGTCCGGAGGAAATCCCCGCGGAATTGAAATGAATTTCCGAATACGTTCGCTCCGGCATTGACGATGCCGTGCTCGCCGATTCCATACTTTCGGACGCCTTCGTTGCGAGCGAGGAGGCGTTTTGCGTAAAATCCGACAGCAGAATCCTTTCCGGCCATTTCGACTCCATGCCCATCGTCCCCGGCGTAGTCTCCAAAAGACTCGCCGCAGCGGTACTGGGGAAGGACTTGTATTCGTCGGTAAAATTTCCTAGCGGGCGGAGGCTTTCGTGGAAAACGGAATTCGCTGCGCCTTTGACCGTCTGATCCAAGCCGAAAATCGTGCTTGACGACGGTTCGTACCGACTCGCCGAAGGCGGAAAAACATTCGCGACGTTCACGTACGGGGAAACGGAAGAAGATCTGCAAAGGAAGCCCCATGATTTCGGAGCGACGAACGTGAAGGACATGTACCACGCTTTCGCGAACGACGTCCCGCTCGACGATGCCGACAAATTCGTACTCCAGGACGCGCCGTTCCGTTTCGTTACGACCGGTGGCGAGTTCGAACACCAGCCGTCGGACCGAAACGCGACTTTTCTCGGCGGATATTTCGATATCCCCTGGAATTTCGCCTTCGTTGACGAGAACGACCAGGTTCCCGACGAAATCGTAGAGGAATCCGTAGCCCAAATCGCCTCTTTCGCGTATGCGAAATCCCGCAAGCTCCCGGAAGTCCGTCTTGAAAACGGCGAATTCAATCCGAAGGCGCAGGTTCTGACGTTCAAATCCTCCGTTGCGGAATCCGGTATACGAAAAATCTTCGCGGGAGATCGCCTCTCCGTAGCCATCGACATCGTAGAGGAAGAAGGTCGGACGGTAAAATTCGCCTACGAAGCCTGGAACTCCACCCACGCACGCGTCTTGAAGGGCGTGATAGAAGGCTCGGCGGTACCGCTCAAGCTCCTGAAAAGGATGGTCGGCTAGCCCACATGGAGCCTACGTTCGAAAAAAGCGCGGCGAATTCCGCGCTTTTTTGCGCGCGGAGAAGGGAAGTGGTACCATAAAAGAAAAACCCATGGCACCAGCACCGGAGATACTCAAGGAGATAGAATCGCTCGCGACGTCCAAAAACCCGCTCGCGGTTTTGTTTTCCATCGCGAAGATCCGCGAGACCGTCCTCGAACTCGGCGATTCGCTCATCAATTCCATCGAGACGAGTTACTATGACGATACCGCGAAGCGTTTCGTTGAAGTTACCGACAAGTACCGCGAAGCCGGGTTCTATAAGATTACCTACGCGCATTACCTCGATTCCGGGAAATTCGCGGAACAGAAGGCGTATCTCGATAGGTATTTCGAAGAAAGCTACAGCCGTGACCCGGATTTCTTCTTCTTCGTCCTCGACAAGCATCCGCTTTTCCATACCCAGTTCGAATGTCTCAAGGCGTTCGCCGCGGACGAAAACGTCGGAAAAAAATATTCTGAATTGCCAACTTCGGAAGAAAAGGCGAAGTTCCTTATCGGCCTGTGCGAAGACAAATCCGTCGTTCGCGACGTATCCGCCATGCCGCTGTTCCAGGGGTTATTCGACCGCTTCGCCGAGTTTCCGTTTTCTTCGCATCCGGAATTCTCCTCGAACCGCGAACGCACGGGACGCAGCGGACGTATCGTGGCGAGGGACCTTTTCTTCGCGAGCCTACGCGGCGTGGAAAGCGAAATCGGAAACGAATATCTCGATTTTTGGTCGAAGTCTTTCGTTCACACCGCGTTCGTCCGCGACGAACTCATCGACCTCCTTCCGAACGACGACGTTCTCGACTGCTTCGCTTTCCTCAGATCGAAGTTCCTCAAGGCGCCCAAATACAACATCGCGCTCACGAGCGGCAACGCGTATCAGAAGCTCATCGACCGCGCCCGAGCGATTTCGAAATCCGACGTAACTTCCAAATTGAAATTCGTAGCGGAAATAGACGAAGCGATGGGGGAAAACCCCATTTACCGCGAACGTTTTCTCAACGTGTTGCGCAAAGGAATCGTATACGACAATTCCATCGACCTCGTGGATGTTCTTTTCTGAATTTCGTTCCTCGGCCGCGAAGCTTTCTATGAAATCAAGCGCCGCACGGCATTGGTAACGGGTGCGGAAAATTCTCCGATCGATTTCCCCCATCTTGAGAACGTCAAGGCGCTCGCCATGCTTTTGGACGGTTCTTTCCTCATGCGGCTCGTACGTCCGTTCCTTATCGAAAGGCTGTCCGCGATGTTCAATAAGAAGGCCGATCCGTACTACTTCGTAAAATTCCTCCTGACCATCCATTCGGCGAAGAATTACAAGGAGTACAAGATCATGTCCCGCTTTTTCGTGGCGCTCGAGGCACACTCGAAAACCGGAATCTACGGCGCCTCGCTCAGATTCCTCCAGTTCGGATGGATGTACTCCGCGATCGCGGTCATGTTTTTCGTGGCTCCGCTTGGGACGTTCGCATCCGTCCTCGGACTCGCGTTCGCCAAATCATTCCGTAGGTTTTTCGAAAAGAAATACCCGGAAATGGCGTTGAATTCGAACTTCCAATTCACCGGATTCCTCACCGTTTTCGCCGTCGTATCGGCAACCTTCGGACTGACGTTCGCCAGGGCAGACAACGTGTCTATCGTGTACTCCAATTTCCACACCGCCATCAACGCCGTATCGATGGTAGCGAGCGAATCCACCACGCTCATCGCGGAAGGAATTTCCGCAAAAACGAGTGCCGTCGAAGTCGGGGAAGGGGAGGGGAAGTACATGAAATCCCCCCTCGAGACCATCGACTACGTAAACGGAAAGACCTACGAGAAAATCAGAAAGGAATAGGCAGGGATTTTCGGACTCATATGAAAAATCGGACCGACCGAGAGGGGAGTCCGATTTTTTATTTCACCTTCGAAGCATTCGAAGCACGTAAAATAAAACTTGATTCATATAGTAGAATCATTACTATGCATATAGTTAGTTATTCCCTATAAATAGACACTTTCGACGATTATGGACATGCACAAAATCGTAAAGAAAATGTCTAGGAAGAGTTCGAAAGCGTTCGATTTGTCCGACCTTGCCGAGTACGTGGATCCCGAGTTTTCCAAAGGAGAAGCGGGGAAGTCCGCCACCTATAAACTCGCTTACCGTCTCAAGTCCGCAGGAGTGCTCGCTCCGATAAGAAACGGTCTGTACCTCTTGGTCGACGAGTCAGAACGGGACGGTGGTTTCAATGAAATCCGTGCCGTAGAAAACTCGTATTGGAAGATCGTAAAGAAGCTCGTTACGAAAAACTGTGGTTCGGATTACGTGGTCGCGGGCCCGAAATCACTGGAAATCCGCATGCGCGACCTATCAATTCCAAGTACGCTCATTGTATATACAAAGGATTACTCGGGAATTCTTACAGTAACCGAGGGGCACAAGGTCGTTTTTAAGACCGCGAAGACGGGAGCGAAGACCGGAAGGACGAACGCGTTCCCATATTTTTCCGGATTGGCCGAAACGGTCGACATCGAGGGAACCAAATTCAAAACCGCAGGAATCGAACACGCGATCCTCGATACGCTCACGGTCCACAAAGGCATTTCGACGACCGACGAATACGTCGTTTCAAAGTTCCTTTCCAAATATCCCAAAGCCATCCGGCGCGAAGTCTTAGGAAAACTCGTCAGCTGCAAGTACCTTACGGCCGTAAACAGGCTGCGTGAAATCGCACGCGACAAACGGTATTCGGACGCTTACGAAAAAGCCCTCGACGTTGTGAAACGCGAGGGCGGGAACTGCTTCGTAACCGGTATTTAAGTACCTCTGAGTCCTTTGCGGAAACTAGGCTTCCGAGTGGAATTTTCCATGGATTTCCTTCAACCTGGGGTTGGTGACGTGGGTATATACCTGGGTGGTAGTAATCGACGAATGCCCGAGAAGTTCCTGGATGGCCCTGATGTCCGCGCCGTTGGTAAGCAGCGTGGTGGCGAACGAATGCCTGAGCGTATGGGCCGAAACGTCCTTTACGATACCGGCCTGGAGGGCACGCTTGGAGACCGTGGTCGTTATGAAGTTGCGCGACAGCCTGACGTCGTCGGATTCGAGCGCCTTTTTTTTAGCCGTTCAAATTTTGGAACCGAGCGATTTTTCCAGTTCCTGATTTACGGAATTCCAGTCTTCGTCCTTCGGTTTTTTGAGATAGTCGGGTCAGTAGTTATGCCGGATAAAGAGCGGAGCGAAGTCGTCATGACGGGCTTCGAGATACTCTGAAATCCTGCTCGCCGCACGTTCCGTAAGATACACCACGCGAACCTTTCCGCCTTTTCCGCGAACGGCGAATTCGCGGGTTTCGAAATTGATACGGTCTCGGTCGAGACTGGTAAGTTCGGAGATGCGGAGGCCGGTCGAATAGATGCACTCGAGAATCGCGAGGTCACGTTTATCCTGGATGTCCGGTCAAGAACAAGTGTTAAAAAGACGCTCGACCTCTTCGACTTCCAAAAAAGTTACGTGGCGATCGCGTCGTTTCGCGAGTTCTACGGTCGTGGGATCTATCGAAGACTCGCCGCGCTTCTTCAGGAATTTCAAAAACGACCGAATGGAAACCATATAGGCGTTGGCCGTAGACGTGGAAAGTCATTTTTGGACCAAAAAAACGCGAAAACCGTCTAAATCGGCCATAGCGACGTTTTCGGTGGTCGCACGACTCTGCGTAAGCAAATATTCACGAACGCGCGTTTTTGAGGCCTTTTTTTCGGTCGTTTTCGGGGTACGGTAGAAGGCGAGTCGAAAATCCGTCGGGCCGTCCTCAAAAATTTCCAATTCGGGTTCGAGGTAGCGGAGAAGTTCCGAAAGATGGAACGCGTACTGTTCGACGGTACGTTCCGAAGCTTGCTTATGGATTCGAAGGTACGTAATGAACGAATCTATCGAACGTGCGAAATTTTCTCAAAACATGGAAAGCGGGGGATGGAAACCTTGATATCCACTACTTAACATAATGTAAGTTATGTTAAGCGTTTATACGATAATATTTCGAATTCAAGAAAAATCAAACGGTAAGCGCGATTCTGGTTCTCGGAACGTTCTTGGCATTTTGACAAATCAAGTCTCTTGCGTATGGTCAGTCGGTCAATAAAAACACAATCTGGAGGTTCCAAATGGAACATGCGTTGGTCATCGCGATTTTCACGCTCTGTATCGTCATTCATGAATTCGGACACTATCTCGCCGCAAAAGCCGTCGGAATTCCGATAGAACGGTTCGGTATCGGCTTCGGTCCGTCTCTCGTCAAATGGACGATGTTCGATACCGAATTCCGCATCTCCCCCCTGCTTCTGGGCGGATACGTAAAGCCGGCCGTGGACGACGAAACGATAAGAAGGGTCGTCAGCAAACCGAAAAGGCTCTTGTTTTACATCAGTGGACCGCTTGCCAATGCGGTTTCACCGATAATCCTCTTCATGTTGGCGGCTCTGTGGTTCAAGGGATTCTCATATGAGGTTTTAGAAATTCCCGGAAAAATACTCCAACTCACGGTGGACATGTTTTCACAGGCCATGAATTCTTCCGAGAGTCCGGAACTCGCAGGACCGGTCGGAATTGTAAACGAAGGCGCTTCGTTCATGAAAACATGGATGGGCGCAGCCATTTTTTTCTACGTCATAAGCGTCAATTTGGCAATTATGAACCTCTTGCCCCTCCCCATTCTTGACGGAGGACGGATCGTCATGATGCTCATGGAAAATTTCAAGTTCTGGAAATACGTAGAAACTCCCGCCCTGGTCCTCAGCGTCGTATTCATGCTTGGACTTACGGTATACGTCACGTACGCGGACATCGTAAAGATCGTCTCGTGATGAACGTGCAAAAATGAAACTCCCCGGACTAATCCGGGGAGTTTTTTAAATTAGGAAAAATCGTACACGTCGACGACTTTGCCGTTTATGGAAAAATGATCGGATCCCGAGAGTACCAACGGAGAATGTGAAACGTCGTTGGATTCGGGCACCAGGTAGAGCGACTCCCCTGCCATCTTCACCTTTTTGAGCGTGGCGGCGCCGTCTACGATGCAAAGGTACGCGGCGTTCGGATCGTCGACCGTGCGGTACGAAGAGTCGATAAGTGCCACGGTGCCGTCGGCAAGGGGCTTCCCTTTCACGAGAAAACGGTTCATCGAGGTTCCATGGACGCGGACGCAGAAGTATTTCTTCTCATCGGCACCGATGATACTCTTGGAAACCATGATGGTTCCGACGTCGGTTTCGTCAGCGAACGCAAGCGGACGGCCGGCGTTGGCGAAGCCGAGAATCGGAATCGGAATCGCGAGCTGGGACGCGGTAATGCGTTCGCCGAGGCGGATGGAGCGGTATCCCCTCCCCTTGGATATGTACCCCTTATTGTCGAGATACTCGAGAAATTGAACGACCGAATGCTTGCTCCGGACGCCCAACTCGATTTGAATTTCTTCGAGCGTCGGCGACATTCCGTGTTCGCGTATGTACTTGGTGACGATATCGAGCACCCGCTGCTGCTTGTCGGTAAGCATGGGAAAAATCGGTTATTAATCCGTCTTCTTATGTACGGAGTATATATGGATTTTATGGAATTCAAGACTTTTTCATACGAATCGCTTGCTTTTAGCATTCGTTGAATACTATCACAACCCCGCGAGGCATGCCGAGCGTGGAACAAAAAATGTATACGGTCGTCAAACGCCGGGTCAAAATTCCAAACAAACAGGAAAAGGAGTCCGTAATGGGACAACGCATCATGAAGGCCATCCGTGGCATCGCGCGCAAGCGCAACGAGCGTAAGCAAGCCCGCACGCAGGCACAAATGCGCACAGAAGAAGCCGAACTGGCGGACCGCATGATCGGTCTCTCCGGGTACGTGCCGCACCTGCCGGAATAAATCCGGCAGCAAAACCCCCCTCTCACGAGGGGGGTTTTTCTTATCTCAAATATTTCGACTTGTTCGCGTTATGCTGCGCAGCGGTATTCGCGAAGTGGATGACTCCGTCGGAATCGTGGAGATAATAACACGCGGTTCATTCCGGATTCCTCGCGGCGACGAAGCTGTCGTCCGTGGGATTGGAAATCGGGGTCGGGGGCAATCCGGCGTGCTTCCTCGTGTTGTACTCGGTATCTTCGTCCAAGTGGTTAACGATGAACGACGGAGTGCATTCTTTGCTCGTAATGGCGTACGGGTAGCAGAACGTCGCGTCGGCCCCGATGGTCTTGCCCGTATCCGCGCAATCCCCGTCGATACGTCGCTGAAGTACTCAGGCGACCTTCGCCTTATTGGCTACGGAGCGTTCCTCCTTCTCGACGATGGAAGCGAGATTGAGCGTATCGTAAAACGAGGACGCGAGATCCTTGTGCTTCGAATATATCTTCTTGTCGAAATTCGAAAGGGCCTTCGAGAGAATACTCGTAACGCTCGCCGCCGGGCGGACTTGGTAGGTATCCGGATACAGGAATCACTCTACGGTCTTGCGCCCCTTCAGGAACGGGTACGCATCCTGGAGATACCTGAAGTCTTCGTCGGAAATCGAAGAAACCTGCCCCTTCTCGATCATCCCCATGTCCGCGAGGTACGCGTCGATGTCGTAGACCGTCCAACCGGGAAGGAAAGTGACGGTCACGTCCTTCGTTTGGGGATTCGGCAACACTTTGACAAAGACCTGCTCGAAGGTCATGGGAGTCTCGATTCGGTAAGTACCTACTTGGACGGTCACCTCGGGCGCGAAGTACTTGAGGTAAAGTTTCGACCTCCATCCGGTATCGAGTTTGAGCTTTTTCGGAAGCGAAGAAACCGTCTCCCCTTTCGTAATGGAGAACGCCATGTTCTTCACCGGCGTCGCGCCGAAAGTCGAGACGTACCAGTACGCTCCGCCGAAAAGGACGGCGATAATGACGAGCGTTCGAAGAAAAGAACCGAAAAACCCGGAGGAATTCCGGGGGTCGGAGTCGTTCGATATCCTTCTTCTTCGGTATCCTTCCATGACGTTGCTATTTACGGTTCGTACGCACGGAACCTGACGCGGAAGCGCCGGTGGAGGTCTTTCAAGTTCAAGAAACCGAGGTACCGGAAAGCGTAGTGAGATCCGATACGTTGCTCTTGAGCTCTTCGATGGCTCCTGCGGTCTTCTGAACGGAGTCTACCACTTTTTTCGTCTGGTTCACCTTGGTTTCGATAGTGGATTTCGTCGTTTCTACCACGTCGCGGGCCTGGTTGACGGTACCCTGGAATTCGCCGAGATATCCGCCTGAACCCGAGTCGAGATTCATCTTGATGTCCTGAGCGCCGCCGCTCTTGGCTTCACGGAGAATGACGTTGAATTGTTTGATTCCGAAAACGTCGCCAAGTTCGTCGGCCTTTTGCGGTTGGAAGAATACTGCGAGAACGTAGAGGGTCGCCACGAGGACGAAACTCCAGAGGATGCGTGCGATCATATTAGTTGAACAAATCTTTTACGGATGCGGATTTCTTAAGGCTTTCACGGATGGCGAGAATGTCGGAATCCTTGATGGAATCGGCATCGCTCCCCTTCCCCATCGAATTTTTGAGATTTTCGAAAAAGGCGTGCGCTTCGCGGTTGGCAGGCCCTCCGGGAGGAAGCATGTTCACTTCGGCCTTCACTACGCCGACGGTCTGGCAGTGCGGACACGTGATTTCGAGATTGAGGGCGTTTCATGCCGTACCGAGGACGTGGATGTCCTTATCGGTAGCGCGGGACGAACAATTGCGGCAAACGTAGCCGGAAAGGGTCGCGTCGACGATGCTCTTCAAAATGAGGTAGTTCATGGAACGGATCGGTTACGTTCTTTCTTCCATCTTACTCCAAAATGCCGTTTCGCGCAAATGGGCGAAACGGCATGGGCACCGGAGCGTTACTTGGCGGTAGCCGGAGCGATTCCAGATCATCAGAACGGAGCTTCGGCAAAGGCGGCGTAGAGAAACGTGTCGCCCGGATAGTTCAGTTCCGTATCTCAGGACAGGTAATCCCTGAATTTGACCCCGTTGGAGACGAAATCGAGAAGCCAGTAAGAAGTCGAATTGTCCTCGACGTTCGTGAAGTTCGGACTGAGCGCCGAATAGACGACGTTGTTGGGATTGCGGGCCGAATCGAACACGCTCCAGCGGGTGCCGGCCCTGGAGATGTTCTTAATCATGAAGAACTTCGGTTTGAAACCGAGGTTTACGAACGGACCGTCGGCGTTGCCGTTCCCCACGTAGCTTCAGAATTTCGAGAAACCGGGAACCTCCGACCAGAGGTACGCTACGTAATTCTTTCAGGAGACGTTGTCGTAGGCCGTTTGGTTCGGGTAGAAATACGACGCGGAAGGAACGCCGTCGAATCCGCCGACTCCGGATGCCGGCGCGGAAGTGGTGAAGAACCACGCGCACCATGGGCCGTTGGTATTGGAAGCGCCGGATTGGTTTATGGACTTATGGTACGCCGACCAGTCGTTATACCCTTGGGCGTTGTTGTAGCCGTCGAGGTTCTTCGTGAAATACATCGCCGGAACCGATCAGAGCGAATGCGGAATCTGGCGCGTATTCGAACCGTCTCCGGAATACGTGACGATGTCGAATCCGGGCAAAGCTCCCTTGCTCCAATTCCAAGCGACGAACGTCCTTCAAGTCTGGTTGATGTTCACGTCGACTCAGAAACCGTCGCCATTGAACGAAGTCAGCGTGGAAGCGGTGGATTCTCAAAGCGTGGAATCCGATCTCAAAATCTTGTTCGGTCAACGGTTCGTATCGAACATCCAGTTCGCGTCAACGGCGTTTCTCGCCTTGCCCCAAACGAGGTTCGGACGGAAGGACAGTCAACCGATATTCTGTGTTGATCCGTTGCCGGTATACGTGACGATGTCGAAATACTGGGAGGGGTTGGCAATCGGGGGCGCCGGGGAATTTGCCGTAGAAAGGGCTTTGAATCCGGAAGGAGCGGCGTAATTGAAAGCTCATCCGGCATTCGCGTCGTACGTGAGCCCCGAAACCCCTCACTGTCAGAAATTGTAGGTTTCCGACTGGGAGCCGTAGGGATTCGTATACGCAGCCCATGAATACGCTCACGAAAGGGTGTCGACCGGATTCGTTCCGGCTGCGGGATTTCCGTCGAAAGCACCGGAAGGGCCGAACCAGTTTCAATTCACTCCGATCCAGAATTTTCAGGAATCGGCGTCATAGGCGAATCTCATGACGTCACCGGACGTTTGAGAATATCCCGCATTCACCGTCTGAACGTTCACGGAAGCCCCGTTTGAGAAAATAAGGGCGTTCTGGTTGCCGGACTGTCCGTAATTGTTCAAGTACGCGGTACTGGTTTTAACCGGTCATGAAGCCACCATGGCCGTAGTCGCCACGCCGAGGGAATGTACGGAATATGCCGAAGCGGTAGTCGTCGTCAAAGCCTCCCAATACCATTTTCAGGTCTTCGGGAACGCTTGGGTAGCCTTCGTTTGCTGGTGCGCGGCGGCATTGGCCGTAACCTTCAGGTTTCCGTACGAAATCATGGAAGCGGAAGAATGCCAGTCGAGCGGATTGAGCGTAGGAAAATTGTTCGTAGGGGAATCCGATAGGCGGTCGTTCAGGTCAATTCAAGCGGAAGGCGTGAACGAGTTCCCTTTTCAAGATCCGTCCGTGCCCAAGGAAGCGACGGTAGATCAGCTGGAAAAATCGAGGCGGTATCCTCAGGTACCGTAGGTTCCCGAGAACTGTTTCGGCCTCCATGAGCCGGAAGCGGGATCGGCTTCTCAAAAAGATGCGGCGTCGAGCGCTTGTCCGTCTACGAAGTCCACGGAAGAAAGAAGTCCGTCGTAATTGATCGAACCGAATCTGCCGATCATGTTGGAAAGCGAAGAGGAATTCCAATACGAAGCCAATCACGAAGAAGGGTGCGATCAGGAGAGTACGACCGGGAGACGCTTGCCGTTTACGTAAATACGTGCGCGGTCCGCCGCGGTCGCGTTCGAGGTATCCCACGTGACGACGATATGGTAAAAAGCGGACGGATCCCGGAAGACCGCGCTGCTCGTATACGTGTTGTACGAATTCCAAGCGAGAAAAAGCTGGTCGGAAGCGTTGAATCAGAATTCCGTAGTCGCGCCGACTCCGGAAAGGGCTCAGAAAAGATCCTGCAAAACGCCGAGCTTGGATCGCTTCGTCCAAAAACTCATCGTCCAAGTCGTGAGATTTCAGCCTGACGGCGGGGTTTTACTGAGATATCCGCCCTTTGAGGCGTCGAGTCGGAGGGAGTTTGAAAGAGAATACGAAGCTGGGGTGGACGAAGCGGCGCTCGGCAGGAGCGACTGCGCGGCGTCTACGAGCGCACCGGTCGAAGAAGTTTTCGCAGGATCTCGGATGAGGCTCAAGGAGGCGCCCGTAGCGGTGGAAAAATTCGGCGCGTCTCCCGTAACGTACGCGACGCCGTTGGAAAGTATGGCGGCCCCCTGGAGAAGCGGACGACCGCGTGCCATTCCGCTCGCGGACGAGTCGAGGGCGTCGGCGGCGCCGACGATTACCGATTTGGAATCGTAAGCCGCCAGCGCGGAGTCGAAAGGAAGGTACGTGGCGGAGGAAATCTTAAATTTCGAAGGGTCGAGCTTCAACGCGGACCAATCCGGATTCCCTGCCGAATAGTTGGTATTTGGGGCGTTCCACGCGCCTCCGGTAAGGTAGACCTGTTTCCCGGAAAATTCGACGAACGCTCACGAAAGGGCGACGCCGGTGAGCGACGAATCATGGACGACGTAGCGGCGCGGCGAATTGCCCGTAAGCGCGGATTCGGACCTGATGGCAGTGAGCACCGATCTTACGTTCGCCTTCGCGGCGGAATCCCGCGCGTCCTGAGAATAGCCGGAAAGCGCCAGAAAGCCGATCGCCGGGAGAACCGCGAGAATGGTAACGACGACGATGAGTTCCGCGAGCGTGAACCCCGACCAACGTTTCGAAGCGGCCTTCGTGAGGATTTTTCTGACGCGGAGCGAAACGGAATCGCTGACTTCCGTTCGGCAAACGGAATCGAAATGTTTTTTCATACCGGAGGCGTTCGCAGTAAAAAAAGATAGGTTCGCACGATGCTAACCTATCTTGAACGTTTTACAAGGCGGCTCCTTATCGAAGCTCGTATATCGGTCAGCGCCCGAATACGGTTTTCTTATCCTGCGAAAGAATCGCCGGAAAGAGGACGTCGCAATGGCGGGCGTCGGAAAGGAAATCCACGTCGTACGCGCACGGGCAGGACGAACATGAGGCTTTGCCGAATACTGCGCCTTTGGGGGCGGCGTAAGAATAGAGGCAACGGCCCCCGACTCCCACGAGCGTAAGGTTCGCTCCTCAGATTCCGAAGACGGAGGAATCCGAGGAAACGGTAAATTCCGCGACGGAAGGGCAACCTTTGTTGGCGGCAGGACCGTAAACGAGAGGGCAGGAATCGTTTTCGTTCAAAAGCCCGTCCGCATCGAGATCGGGATTCGCAGAAACCGCGACGACGAGTTTGGCGATGGCACGGCTGCCTTCGGAATCGGTGACGACGAGCGTTACCGGGTACGTTCCTTCGGAAGCGTAGGAATGGCTCGGGTCGGAAAGCGCGGTAACGGAACCGTCTCAGAAGTCCCAGCGGTACGAATACGGCCCCTTGCCGCCGGAAACTTCGGAAGAAAAGCTTACGGGAATTCCGGCAGGAACGGAAAGCGGATCGGCAGAGACGGAAACCGAAAGCGCTTTGTCGGCATAGGAAATTTCCGTATACGAAGTCGACGTTTTTCCGTCTGCGGTAGTGACGGTGAGCCTGGCGATCCACCTTCCGTTACCGAGGACCTGTTTAGGCACGCACTGCCCTTCGGCGGTGACGGTAGCGCCGGATGCGTCGGCCGGAACGAATTGCCACGAGTACGTGGCACCATCCACGGTGGGGAGTCCGTAGAAATTGTACGACGAAGCCCCCGACGGTGCCGCATCTTTCGCGGAATCCGAACAGGTAGCCGAAGAATCGAGAACGCGGATTTTCGAAGAAGCCGAATCGCGGGTATCGGAAAGCGAAGAATTGAGACCGTTTCCACCCATGCCCTTGGCGTCGCACATGTTGAGCGAGTAGATGATGGCGGCCATCTTTACGAACTCGCGTTTGGTAACGTATTCGTTCGGACGGAGCGTGCCGTCGGCATCCGGGGTGAGGATTCCGATGTCGGTACCCTTCTGGGCGTAGCCGTACCAGTAGGGGTCGACGTCTTTGAACGTACGTTTGTGCGCGAACGACGTGGAATTGATGGCGTCGTCCCAAAGTCCGGCTTGGCGGAGGAGCATGGCCGCCGCCTCGATGCGGCTTGTGCGGTTTTTCGCGCAAAACGGGACTCCGTTCCAGGATTGGGCATCCTGGCAAGCGTACGAGGTTGCGCCCGGGATGGAGTATCCGAAAACGATTTCCCGTTCCTTCGCGTAGGAAACGCAGTAGAAATACGGGCTCTTCTTTTCGAAATCCAAAAACGGGATTTCGCGGTATTTGAGAACGTCGGCGATCGTGGGCGTAAGGCACTTGCGGCAACCGACTCAGACGGCGATGGAAACGAATTCGTCGCGATCCATGAGGGAATCCGGGTGGAACTTGCCGTCGGACGGAGCGTCGACGACCCCCCTCTCGTAAAGCTTCTGGAGGTCGTTATGGATGGCGTCGGTCACGGGAACGTCCGAAAACGGGAAATCCGCCGCGAACGTCGGGGAAAACGCGCAAAAAAGCAGTCCGGCGAGGACGGCGAAGGATGTTCACTTCAGAATCTGGCCCATTGGGAACGTTTTCTTGCTACGGCAACGCGGGAAGTATACCGCATTCGCGCGGATAATTCAAAGAAAAAGGCGCCCCGTTTCGGGGCGCCTGAGGGGTTATTTCGCCTTGTACCGGACCACCGTACCGACCCCGACCTCGTTCGAGTCGGCGGAAAGCACCCGGGAGAACGGGATTTCTTCGTATTCGTCGATTTCCGGAGCGCGGATTTCGCGACGGACGATGACGGTCTTGTCGAGCACGTCCATGACGTAGCCGGTAAATTCCTTCCCGCGGGAAGCCTTGTCGAGTTCGTCGTACACTGCTGCCGCAGCGTCACCGAGAACGTCCACGCGTTCGCGCGCGACCGCCTCGTCGACCTTGCCCGGAAGCTTGCTCGAAGCCGCGAGCGGTTCGTCGTGGTATTGGAAAAGCCCCACGCTTTCGAAACGGTGGCGTTTCACGAAATCGAGAAGATCCGCGAATTCGGCTTCGCCTTCGCCTGGGAAACCTACGATGAAGCTCGTGCGGATGAACGATTCCTTAAACTTGGAACGGATGGCTTCGAGCATTTTCTCGATGTGCTCGCGGTCGTAGAAACGGCCCATCTTCTTGAGGATGTCCGGGTGCGAATGCTGGAACGGGATGTCGAAGTACGGAAGGAACTTCTTGAACTTCGAGAGCTTGTCGAGGTGCGAAAGGGTGAGCACGTCCGGGTAGAGGTAGAACACGCGGAAAGTGAAATCGCCCGGAAGGTTCTCGATCGCTTCGAGCATTTCCATGAGCATCGGTTCGCCTCCGGAAAGGTCGGTTCCGTAGCGGGTGGTATCCTGCGAAATGATTTCGATTTCCCGGATTCCGGAGGCGACCATGGTTTCGACTTCTTTGACGATGTCGGCGACCGGGCGGGATTTCTGCTTGCCGCGGATCTTCGGGATGATGCAGAACGTACAGCTGTTGTCGCAGCCTTCGGCGACCTTGAGGTATTCGTAACGGAACGGGGCGTGCATGTAGGCGCGGACTTCGTCGCCCTTCCATACGAAGGCCGACTTCCCTGCCGAAGCCGCCGTGGCGACCTTGTCGAGGTATTCGGAGAGTTTGCCCTCTTTGGCTTGGGCGAGGGCGTTCTTAAGTTTGGCTACGCCGGGCTTGCCGAGAATCGGGGAATCACCGAAAAGCATCTTCTCGATGTTGCCGTAGTCGACGAACGAAAGGATGGCGTGGAGGTTTTTCAAGGACGAAAGGAACGCGTCGTCCTTCACGGATACGTAACATCCCATGAGGATCACCTTCTTGCCGAGGTCGTCGTAATGGCGGAGGGTCGCCTCCGACTCCTCGCGGGCCGAAGAGAGGAATCCGCACGTGTTCACGAGCACATATTCGGCCTTGGAATCTTCGGGGTCGTCGAAGTATTCCATGGGGATGCGGTCGGAAAACTTGAGGATTTCGCCGATGGCGAATTCGAGGTCGACCAGGTTCTTGGAACAGCCGAGATTTACGGAAGAAAAGCGAAAAGAAGCGGACATGGGAAAACGTGAAAAGACTTCGGTCGGAGGTGATTTTCACCACTTCCGTAAAAACCTGCGGAGTATAGCGTTTTCGCGCTTTTCGGCAATGAAAAAACCGTGGCCGGAACGAGACCCTTGAATATTTTAACGCGGGGGATATACTCGCCATGAACACCCTTAGGACCATGGCTGAAAAATGTAAAGTTACCGAGTTGATAGATTTCATCTCGAAGAAGTGGATCATCATCATCCTCCATGCCATACACGGCGGGGCGGACACCTTTTCCGCGATTCAGAAAAGCGCTACGGGCATCAATTCGAGAATGCTTTCCGAACGTCTCACCGACATGCAGGAATACGGCATCGTCGACCGGAAGATCATCTGCGACAAGCCGGTACGCATCCGGTATTCCCTGACCGCGAAAGGAATATCCCTCGCCGAACAGATGGATCGGCTCAACGAACTCGCGCGGACCTGGTAATCCGAACGACGAAAAGAAGGACCTCCGGGTCCTTTTTTTTATTCGCATGACGGCATTCCCAAAGGGGCTATCCGGGATTGCCGCTCGAACGCAAGCAGTACTTCGCGGCGAAATCCGGAGTGGTCACGACCTTCCGGTCGTCTTTCACTATAAGCGCGTCGATTCCGGCCGAAACGGCGATTTCCAACCCCTTCGCGGCTCATGCGGCGAAGAGCGCCGTTGCGAAGGCGTCGCTCACCGCACCGGACGCGTCCACGACCGTGACGGAAGCACATTCTTCACCCGCGGGGACCGTAGTAGGGAAAACGATATGGCGGATCTCGTCCTCCCCCACCCTCCATTTACGCAAATACGCGCCAGAGGAAGAAACCGAAACGTTCGACAAATCCAAAGTGGCGAAAACTCACCCCTCTTCGAAAGGCGACGCGATGGCGACCCTGTGAAAATCATCCGTGGCGTTGCCTCAAATGACGCAGACGTCCCCTCAGAAATTCAAAATCGCGTCGGAGTATCGGGATTTTACGAAGAATTCCGCCGTTTTTTGCGCGAGGAAGCCTTTTCCAACGGCTCAAAAATCGAGTTTCATACCCGGCTCGAGCACGACGTCCCTTCATTCCACTCGCACGTTTTCAAAATCCGTTCGCGGCGGGGCATCGGGAACTTCAGGCACGAAATTCCCGCTTTCGAAATCGCGGGAGTAGCCGATGAGCGCGACGTTCCGCAAAGGGTTGAAATAGCCCGAGGACCGACGGTAACATTCGCCCGAAACGGAAAGGAGTTCGAGAAACTCGTCGGAAACCGAAAGCCTGCCCACGCGGTTCAGGACGGATAAGGACGAGTCGGGAACGAAACGGGAGAACTCCTTTTCGAAATGGGAAATCCTTTTGAAAACGGACTGCACGAACGCGTCAAGACCCCTGTCGTCTTCACGGAAAAAAGTGATGACGAACAGAGATCCCAGTGCGCGGAAGGTATAGTCGAACTTTCGTTTCAAAGGACTATTCTACGGTCTTGAGAAACTCGTTGAACGCGGCGGTCGTAAGGCTCGCTCCGGAGATGGTATCCACTTGGAGACCCTTCACCGGCTTACCGTACGCTTCGGAAATGCCTTCCGCGAAAGTAGCCTGCGGCCCCTGGGCCCCGGGGACTTCGACGGACTTCACGATGCCGTTTTCCAATACCATGCGACCCTTGAGATATGCGGTCTGGGCGCCAAGGGAGTACGGCTGATTGAATTCGACGGTACGTTCGGAACCGGAGGCAGCGACCGGCGCGGCATTGGCGCCGGTGGATACGAGGGCCGGAGCGGCTACGGGCGCCGGATTGGTTTCGGCGGATGGAGTGACGGAAGCCGGCTGGATCGGCGCGGGAGCCGGAGCCTCTTCCTTATTGCACCCAACGAGGGCGAGCGCCGCGAGGGCGGATGCGGAAACCGCTACGGTCTTCTTGTTCGACATGCTGCGAAAGAAAGGATAAGCGGAAACATTGTTTCCATTCCTCCTAAAAAAGCAAATCGGTTTAGAAAAACAAGCGTTTTAAATTTCCTGACTCGGCCTCGAGAAGAGGTATCCTTGGGAATAGTCCGCTCCGAGCCCTACGAGAACGTCCTGTTCCGCTTGGGTCTCCACGCCTTCGGCGATGACGAGGATGTCGTTCTCGTGCGCGTAGCCGATGATATGGCGGAGAAGGCTTTCGTTTCGCTTGTTCGTGTCGATTCAGCGAACGTATTTCATGTCGATCTTTATGTAGTCGGCAGCGAAATCGATCATGCGCGTGAGATTCGCGTTGTCGGATCAGAAGTCGTCGATGGCGATTTTGCAACCGAGCGCTTTCAACTCGTGCGCGATTGCTACCATGAGCTCGCTCTTGGACGTGTCGATGCCTTCCAATATTTCGAAAATCACCCTCGAAGGCCGGATTCCGTAAGTCTTGAGTGATTCTTGAACGAATTGCACGAACGTGAGGTCGGTGACGTCGTCGGAAGAAAGGTTGATCGAAAATTCGACGTCCATAGCGGCGAGATGGGAGAAAGTTTTCTCAACCATTATTCGGGTTATCGACCTGAGATGCCCCCCTTTCTTTGCGGCGGTAAGGAATTTTCCGGGCGCGATTACGGAAACCGAATCGACCGGATCGAACATCCGCACGAGGCATTCGACCTTTTTCCGAGGGGAAGCGAACGCGGCGTTGTCGCGAATTTCTTGGTAGAACGGAACGAACAGGTCTTTTTCGATGGCGAATTTTACCAGTGATACCATTTCGAGCCCTTCTCGGAAGAACGCGCTGGAAAGGAGCGACGAATCGAAAAGGACTGCGGGTTCCGAACGTTCTCGGGACTGGTGGAGGGCTATGTACGCACGCATGAGCATTTCTTTTCCCTCGGAACCGTCGGATACGATGCCCACCGAAAAAGAAAGCGGTATTCTTGATCCCTCGTGTACGACGTCGAGTTCGTTCAAATGGGAGAGGAACTGGGCGATGGATTCTTGGGTGGCGTTATCCGGACAGACGATGGCGAAATCCGCCCCCTCGAGCTTGTACGCCTCTCCGCCTTTTCCGCGGAACAGTCCCGCAAGACGGCCTCCGACGGCGATAAGGACGTTGTCCCCCATTTCCGGCCCGTACGCGTTATTGACCTCGATCATGTGGTTCACGTGCACGACCGCGAGGGTCGGATAGGTTCTCGCTTTCAAATCCGAGACAAGTTGGTTCCTATTGGGAAGCCCCGTCTGCAAATTCACCGTAGAACGGGAAATGTCGGAACTGGAATGACGGAGACGCTCGAGCTCGGTGATGTCGTGGCTGACGACCTGGAAAGAAACGACGGCCCCGTTTTCCATGACCGGAGAAACGACCGTATGCAGCCAGAAGAGGTTGCCATCCTTCCCTTTTTCGCAAACGTTCCCTTCCCAGACCCTGCCGGATTTGATGGTATCCCAAAAACCCTTCCAAAAACCCTGGTCGTGGTATCACGAATGGAAAATGGACATGTTCTTGCCGATGAGCTCGCTTTCGGAATATCCGGAAAGCTCGAGGAGTCTGCGGTTGATGGAGACGATGACTCCGGTCGAATCCGTTTCGACGGAAGCTTCGTTGCGTCAGAGGAGGTCGATTACCGAGAGAAGCCGCGATTTCTCTTTACGCAAAGCTTCCACGTCCTGTTTGAGAAGGACGTTTTCGAGCGCGACGGAAAGGATTCCGTGTTTGGAGAGGAGTCTCGGGATGGTGTCCCTGACTCCTTCGATAACCTGCCGGGAGTACGGCCTGTCGCCGTATCCTCATTCGAAAGACGAAAGCGCCGAAGCGAAAGCGTCGGACATTTCCTGCCAGTTGGAGAGTCAGAGCTCCCTCTCGAGTTCTTGCGCGTTCCGCGGTTCTTGGGGACTTTGGTTTTCCATGGGTTTTGACGTTCTCTGATTTTATTACTTATATCTAAGCCAAACGGGTTGTCAAAATAAAGCGGATAGGGATTCTGAAGACATGGAAAAGGATTTGACAAAGGCGTTTCCACGATATAATCCCGCCGTGGTTTTCACATAGGGTGATCGCCATAAACACAAACCAACTTCAAGGAGGGCCTGTCATGGCTAGAAGAAAAGCTGAAGCAAAACCAAGAGCAGTAGAGATATTCGACGAAGACTTCATAGACTGTCTTCCAACTGGACGTTACTTCTCCGAAAGGGAGGCGATGTATCAGCTTTGGAAATCCGACGAATATGGAGAACCGCCTTCCGGAGCCGACCTCAGAGACCACTTCTGGGAATACAGCGAAGGATGCTATCTTCCAAGACCTAACCGCTGAGCAATCAGCCGCTGAGAAATCAGCAAACGTTGCCGTCATAAAAGAAGACGGCGATTCGTAAGGAAACGGTTTACGCCGTTGCAGTAAAAAAATCGCGCTGTTTGGCTGCTACGATATGGCTATTCGCCAATGAAGGTCACATTTATTGGCATCAGAGTAGGTATATCCTAGCACACCCCGCTACTCGGGCCGCCAGGACACGTCGCGTAAAAACCCCCGTCCGCGGGGGTTTTTTCATGGTTCCGAAAGTATTGACATATCACTATGCGAAGTTATAAATCAAATTGAAACATGTCGAACGCGAACGCCACATATGCCGGAATCGGCGGAAATCTGGAAGAAGCCGGAAAGCGGCTTCTTTTCCGCGTGTACGAATGAGGGAGGAACACCGCTCATGAAGCGGAGAAACTCGAAAGCGAACTGTCTGCCGCAATGCTTTCTGCATTCGAGGAATCGCTCAGGAAGCTCGTGCGCTGAGGCGGAGGGAGCATAACCGAACTAACCGACTCGATAAGGACGAAGGTCGAGAACGGCATCGCCGAAGCGGAGAACCGGATCATGTCGGAGGTCGACGAAGGCTACGCGATACTCAAAGACGCCGACAAATGCGACCGCGATCTCAAGCGTTGCGAACTCGCTGCGAAATACGTCCGACAGAAAACCGAAGCGAGAATTCGCGCGATATCCGCGAAAGGCGCCGATGCCGCAGTATCTTTCGTGCTCCGGCAATCGGAAATCGGCCAAGAAGAGAAGGCTGCGGCACTGGAGAGGGTGAAAACCGCGGAAAACGAGCGCAAGGAGCTTGAAATCCGATTGTCGAAACTCAATTCCACCCTCAAGGAGGCGGTGACGAAGTTCGTAGGGAACCGAAAATCGCTCCTCACGGAAATCGAGGCGGAAAAAGCCGCGAAAGCCGCGGCCGTTCAAGAGAGGGACGGCGCGATTGCCGACAGGGACGCTTCCGTCGCGGAACGGGACGAAGCGAAACGGGAAACGCTGCTCGCGCGCGAACTGTACGAAAAGGTCGCGAGAAAGGCGTCTGACGTCGACAAGATTGCCGGACTCCTCAAGGGTTTCTGAAAATCCGGCGCGTCGCCGGTAGCGGAACTCGGGGAAATCCTGAACGAACTGCGGAGGGCGAATTCCGAAATCGGAACGCTCAGGACCGAGAACGGAACGCTCAAATCCGAAAATGGGAAACTGAACGGCGAACGCGTCGCCTACCAGCGTACGACCGCACGGAATTTCGAGCTCGAACGGCAGGTGTCGGTGATGGCGGAAACGCTTACCGGACTCGAAAATCAGGTACGGGCGGAAATCGCGCTCAGAATCGAAGCCGAAGAAGCGGCGGAGGCCGTGAAACTCGATGTCCCCAGAACGGAAAACGAACTCCGGGCGACTTCGGGCGCGTACTATTCGGTCATGCTCAGAATGGAAGGCAGCGACCCGGAAGCGCAGGACTATTCGTACTACGGACGGCTCGAACGCGAACTCGAACGGTGGATCGGACTGTCGCAATCGAAAGGGATCGACGGTTTCTCGGTCGCCGCCAAATCGGTCGCTCTTGCCCGGGACGAATGGCTCACGAATCCGGCAAGCCTGAAAAGCATCGGGGTATCGCGCTTATCCGCACAGGCGGCGTACGAAAAATGCGTCCGGGAAATCGGACGCATGACGGTTCCCAAGTCCGTCAGGGACGTGGCGGAAAAATTGAAAATCTACGCGGACGTCGCGGGAATTACCGGTTCGAGAGTTCGGCCCGAAACTATCGTCGACGCGGAGTTCAGCTAAACCGGCATCCCGAATCGTGGTCGACGGCCATTCCCACGGCCTGCATGAACGCGTAGCAGATGGTGGATCCGACGAATTTGAATCCGAGTTTGGCGAGCGCTTTGGACATAGCGTCGCTTTCGGGGGTTTTCGCCTTGAAATCGGAAAGTGCGTTCGGCACGTACACGATAGGGCGGTCGTCCACGAACGACCAGAGCAGTTTTGAGAAATCCCCTCCCCCGTTCACGTACGCGAGGTACGCTGCGGCGTTTTTCCGGACGGCTTCGAGTTTCAGCCGGAGGCGGATGACGCCCGGATCGAGAAGCGCGGCGTCGATTTCCGCATCGGTCATGGCGGCCACCTTAACGGGATCGAAACCGTGGAAGCGCGAACGGTAGGTTTCGCGCTTTTTCAGGACCGTAAGCCAAGAGAGTCCGGCTTGCTGGCCTTCGAGGCAGAGGCATTCGAAAAGTTCGACGGGATCGCGGACTTCGACGCCCCATTCTTCGTCGTGATAGGCCTTCATGAGTTCGTTTCAGAGGCACCAT
Organism: uncultured Candidatus Peribacteria bacterium; assembly: GCA_964482035.1. Lineage (GTDB taxonomy): Bacteria > Patescibacteriota > Gracilibacteria > BD1-5 > UBA2023 > JANJWP01. Next base: position 486,927 of record CAYZVC010000001.1, read on the forward strand.
GCGCAGGCGTCGCGCTTTTGGGATTCGGACATGTGGAAATCGTTTTAGGGATACCGTGGGCGTTTATTTGCCGTTCGAGCGATTCAGGCGTTCGCGGACGGACGTCTCGTCTTGGCCGTCTCGGCGGAGGTACCGGAACATCATTCGAAAAATCTTTTCTTCGAGCCTCGCGAGCGGGGCGGATTCTATGGTGAAGGCGGTCTTCGATGCGTAGTCGATGATGGCGACGCGGTCGGCGTAGATGATCTTGGTCACGTCGTCGTCGAACGATCCGAAAGAATCCGGAATGGCGGCGAGTTCCCGATTGGGGCGTTGCTTTTTGGACGCGACCGATTTTTCGTTGGTTATGACGAGACGCGAGAGGTTTTTCTCGTCGCGCATCTTCACGTAGCGCTCCTGGAGGGGTGGCGGTTCGGCTCACGGAAGCTGTTTTCTCGAAGAAAAACGCATGTACTCCCCTCCCTTCGGAACGCGCTCAACGATGTCGAAGAGCACTTCGTGAATCCCCTTCTGCCCCTCGTAATGACGGAGCGTCGGGCGGTCGACCGAGCGCGAGAATTCGGAATCGAGCTGCTCGACCATGGCGGAAAAACCGAGTTTCGATTCTTCGTAGAGACGTTCGAGCTTGCGCGGGCTTTCCGGGACGTAGAGCGTCCGTTTGCCTTTGGGATGCGCGGTGACGAGGCCGGATTCCATGAGGCTCGGAAGGGCCCGGTAGACGTCCGGGCGGTGGAGATTGCCGGATTTGGCGATTTCCGCGACGGTCGCCGGAAACTTGGAAAGGAGCGCGAGATAGGTCTCGGATTCGCGCTCGTTCAGCCCGGCTTTCTTCAAAAGGAGGAGTTTGTCCATAAGTGGAATGTTTCGTGTCACTTTTCAAATGGAGTATATTCCTTTACTGGAAAAGAAAAATGGAAAATCTCATAGGAGTGAAATTCCATATTTGATAAAATCCAAAGACATTTGAAAGGTTGTGGAGATGATGCCATTGTCCGGACGACGCACCGCTATCCACTCACCGTCCATCCCATGAGCAACGTTTCCACCCTCTCGGCCAATACCGTATTCGACAAAGCCGACCTCCACTTCCATACCACCATGTCCGACGGAGGTGCGACCAGCGCCGAAGCCGTCGCCCGATGCGTAAGAAACGGCGTTCGCTTCGCCGTCGCCACCGAGCACGACGTAGTCAACCGCGAATTCGCGAAACTCGCCGCCGAAAACGGCATCGGCACCCTCGAGGGGGTCGAAATCTCCGCGAGAGCCCCCATCGGCGGCGGGAAGGTAAAACATCTCCACCTGACCTCGTACTCCAAGAGCTTCGTACCGCAGATCGACGCGCTCATGGAAGAAACCCGCAACGGCCGGGTGTGCAAAATGGCCATCCAATGCGAAACCCTCGCGAAGATCGGCTTCGACGTCACCCACGAAGCGTTTCTCAAGAGGTTCGAAAACGGCGGATTCGACTTGGCGAACCTCACGAATTTCCACCTCGCCGAATTCCTCGTCGAACGTCCCTCGACCTCGGCGCTTACCAAGGCTATCATGGGCGCCGAAGTCACTAATCCGAACGACTTCATCAAGCTCTTTCTCAAACGCGAATCCCCCTACCCGGTAGGAGTGGCGCAGAACTTCCCCGAGTACGAACCGAAGGCCGAGCTCGTCTCCGAACTGGTAGTACGTCAGTCGAAAGGCATCCTCTCGATCGCCCATCCGAACTTCACCTTCGAAAAAGAAGGCGTGGAAGCCTTCGAAAACGGCATCGCGGAAAACCTCGTCGCCGCGGGCGTCAACGGCATCGAACTCAATCCCCACGCGACTCCCGAATGGACGCTCGCGGTGCTTCGGACCAAGCGCAAGTACGGACTCATCCTCACCTTCGGATCGGACTGCCACTTCCTCCCGAACAAGATCGGCGACGGACGCCACTCGGACGTGGGCGAAACCCACGGATACCTCGACGCAGAAACCACCAACGATTGGGTGGCGAGAATCCTCGATGCGGTATCGTAATCCGAAACGCTTCGAAGAAAAACCCCGGAATCATCCGGGGTTTTCGCATGTCGGGGAAATTTGAAAAAGGTTCCGCGGCTATTTCGAATACTTCACGCGGACCGTAACGGTTCCGTTCTCCAACTTCATGGAAGAATCCCATCCGTGGGCTTCCGCAATGCGGCGGACGAGGGAAAGGCCGATTCCGGACCCCTTTCCGGGCGTTCCCACGAACGCGTCGAAGGCGTTCCTTATGACCTTCGGGTCAGCATCCGGCGCCGGATTCGAGAATTCGAAACCGGTGGAAGTGAAGAGCACCGTGATCTTCGAATCGGAAGGCGCATGCACCAGCGCGTTGGACGCGAGGTTCCGAAAAAGGGTTCAAAGGATCTTCGCGTCGGCGGGAACGGTGGACGGGGCGTCGGAAGCGGAGGCTACCAAGAAGCGGTCGACGGCTCAGGTACGTGCGAGCGTATCGTCCAAAACGGCGCGGAGGTCAGTGGGTTCGGTCTTGGCAAGGGTTCAGGATGCCGAGAAAAGCAGGAGGTCGTCGACGGTATCACGCATCATGCCGATTTCGGAAATGGCGGATTTGAGGTAGTCCTCGGCGCCTTCTTTCACGGCGAGCGCCAACTGCATGTCGCTCTTAGCCACGGCGAGCGGGGTCTTGAGTTCGTGGGCGATGTGGCGCGCGTAGGCGCGTTCGCGTTCGGCGAGCTCCTCGATAGGCCGGATGACTTTTCTCGCGAAGGAAAGCGAGATGAAGAAAAGCAGGAATGAAAACGCCAACACCCCGAAGAGAACGGAAGTGAGGATGGCGAAACGCGGTCACATGAGCACGTCTTCCGGTTCGTAGAGCACCAGCGTTCGCTGGTCGTTCAAACGTACGGCATACACGACGTACTTGTCGTCTCAGAGTTCGCGGACTTCGGCACGCCCCAGCTGGAGGTCCTTGAAGGCGTTTTCTTGGACGTCTTCCGATTCGAGGGAGCCCACCACGGAGAACGAACCGTCGCGGTATACCACGGCGAAATTCCGGAGCGGTCAACGCTGGCCGAAGCCGCGTTCCTGCGATTTGGCGAATTCGAGTTCGGGACGATCTGCTTTGGAAATAGCGAGCGGGAGGTCCGCCTTGCGGTTGGCAAGCATTTCCACGCGCTTCTCGAAAAAGTCTTCCACGCGTTTTCCGTCGACCATCCATCCGAAAGAAGCGGCTACCGCCATGACGCCCAAAAGCGCCAAGAGCACCGAGACGGTAACGCGCGAGGCGAGGAGGTATTCGGGGCGGTGGAAGGTTTCTCTGATGTTCATATTATTCGATTACGTATCCGACGTTCCGGATGGTGCGAATGAGGTCTTTTCAAAGTTTTTTCCGAAGCGAAGAGACGTGCGCTTCGAGCGTGACGGAGTCGAAGCCGAGGGATTCTTCGGTTTCGCCCCATACGGCTTCGAGGATTTCGGATTTGTTCTTGGGGACTCCGCGGTTTTTCGAAAGGAACTCGAAGACTCCCCATTCTTTCGCCGGAAGGTCGTACGAAACGCCGTCCTTCGTGATCTTCATCTTGTCGAAGTCGACTTCGTACCCGAAGATTTCGGATTTCGATTCGATAGGCTTCTCACGCCTTCTCGCCACCGCCTTGATGCGCGCTACGAGCTCGTCCGGCTCGAAGGGTTTGGTGAGGTAGTCGTCGGCGCCCGCGTCCAGCGTTTCGACCTTGTCCACGGTGAGCGAGTCGGAAGTGAGCGCGAGTACCGGGGTATTGTCGCCCATTGCGCGGATTTCCTTCAAAAACGTCCGGCCGTCCATAATGGGCATGTTCAAATCGAGCACGATGGCGGAATACGGGTGCGAGCGAACGAGGTCGAGCGCTTCTTTTCCGGTAACCGCTTCGTCGGATTCCATTCCCGCGAGGCGGAGGAAGGTCCTGACGTTCGCGCGGAGCTTGGGATGGTCGTCTACTACGAGGATGCGCATGCGCGTTCAAATAGGGATACGCTCACAGAATACGCACCGTTACGCCTATTCCAAGGAGCTTTTCGAGAAACTCGGCACATTTCAAGCGCGCTTAAACTTCGCGGGGCATGATGTTTGCGCCACCGGGAAATCCGGCGGACATAACCGCGTTTATCAATTCAACTTCCACACTATGAACGCAAAACAGAAAAAGATGGCGATCGCCGCAGCCGCGATCATCGTGACCGTTCCGGCAATCGGATTCGCCGCAGCGAGCACCTCGACCGGATCCGCAGTCGTAAATCAGGCGTTCCGCGAAATGCGAGGAGGCTCCGGATCCCACATGGGAGAAGGCCGCGGAATGAACGGCGGAGGTTTCGGAGGGATGATGGGCGGAAACGCCGGAATGCTCTCCAACGAAAAAATCCGCACCGCACTCGCGGCGAGCGGAGTAACCCTCCCCACCGCCGACGAGGCGAAGGCGTTCCAAGAAAAGATGAAGGCTGCGCGCGAAGCTGAAGCGAAGCTCTCCGATACCAACAAGGCCGCGCTCAAAGCCATGCGCGACACGACCCAGCAGAAGATTCAGGCAATCCGCGAGGAATCCGCCAAGGCCGAACGGGAATACCTCCGTTCCAAAGGCGTTGCGCTCCCGGCGGAAGACGAAATCTCCAAGATGGCCGAGACTATGAAGAAGGCCGGCGAAGTCCTCCGCGCGCAGCACCCGAACATGGATAAGGAGCGTGGCGAAGGACGCGGGCACGGTCGCGGAATGCGCGGCAGAATGGGAATGGGAATGGGCTTCGGTCCGTCCGATAACGACGGCGTGCCTCCGGCAGACGCCCCAGAAGCGCCCGCTTCCACCGGAACCCAAGGAACCGGCACCGCTCAGTAATCGAAAACGTTCGCATGGACCGAAAACCGCCCCAACGGGCGGTTTTTTCGTGGGCATTTTCAAATTCCCCTTAAGTACGGTGGGTATCATTCCCATGTCGCCTGACGAAAGGCGCACGATCTTACCATTGAATACTTCGTTTATGAAAAAGCAGGCACTTTCCGCGCTCGTCCTCGTCGGTCTCGGCATGGCGACTTCCCAGGTTTTCGCGGATAGCGAAACCCAATCCGCCGTCACCGAACGTCCGGCGCACCGCATCGGAACCGGTTCGGTGAACGAATCCGCGAAACGCGGACAGAACCAGGGCATGGAATTCAAGCAATTTCTCCGAACCGACCTCACCGCCTCGGAAACCGCGACCCTTACCGGCGCACTTGAAGCGAACCGCACTTCCATGAGGACACTCTCGGATTCGTTGAAAGCCGGAACGATTGCCCAGACGGAATTCGAAACCCAGGCCAAAGCGCTTCGGGAATCGCTCAAGAACGTCATCGTAGGGTACGTGGCCGCAGATAAGGTCGATGAATTCTACGCGGAATTCGAGAAGTTTCCGGCGGCCCCGCGGGCCGGAGCCAACGGGAAAGTAAAAACTTCGTACCTTCCGGCGAACATCGCTACCGCGCTCGACAACAAGCTCGCGGCCTATTCGAACGATACCGACCGCAAAGCATGGCTCGACGCGGTAGTCGGAAAGGTGGAAACCATGAAGTCGAAAGCGAAGAAAACCAAGACCAAAGCCCTTCTCCAGGAATTCAAGACGCTCCTTCAGGAAAAGATCGACGCGCTCGATAACGACGTCAGCATCGACGCTATCTTCCAGCAATAGCGAAACCGACGAGAAAAACCCGCCGAAATATCCGGCGGGTTTTCAATTTCCCTTAAGATTCGAAGTGGTAGAGTATCCGCGTCTTCTCGAAAGACGACCTAATTCTCACCCTTTCCATGTATGGCAGCAAAGAAAACGACGGCCGTAGCGGCCATGATTCTCGCGGGCATCGCCGCATCTGCGGCTTCCGCGTACGCTGATGAAAACGAATCCCAAGAACAGCAAGGTCAGGGGCAGGAAATGCGCCAAGGCGGACGCGAAGGCGAAATGCGCGAACGCTCCGGAAGCGGATCCCAGCAGCGCCGCGGCGGAGGCGGAATGATTGACCAATATCTCCGGACCAACCTCACCAAGGCCGAAATGGACGCGCTCAAGGTCGTGCTCGACCAACAGCGAGACGCGATGAAAACCCTTGCCGATTCGCTGAAAGCCGGAACGATCACCCAGGCGGAATTCGAAAACCAGGCGAAAGCCCTACGCGAAGCGCACGTCACTGCCGTAAGCCAGTACGTAGCGACCGAAAAGCTCGAAGCGTTCAAGACGGCCCTCGCGGCACGCCCCCTCACTCCGCCGAAAGAAGGTCGGGAACAAGGAGAGCGCGGACGCATGGATAACGGGAGCGGCAGCGTATCCAACGGCGGCAACCGTCCGGCACGCGAAACCCGCCAAGCCAAACTCCTTCCGGTTTCCATCGGGACGAAGATCGACGCGAAACTCGCGGCCCTCGGGACGGACGCCGCGCGCGCCGAATGGCTGAACGCGGTAATCGCGAAGGTCGAAGCGCTCGAAGCGAAGGCCAAGTCCAAGAAGGCCAAGAGCCTCTTCTCGGAACTCAAGGATATCCTGAACGAAAAACTCGACGCCATCGACGGAACCACGACGGACGTGAATTCGCTCGACAGCCTCATCCAGTAATCGAACGATATCAGAAACCCCCGGCGAATACGGCCGGGGGTTTTATTGAATTCGCCTATCCTTCCTTCTCGATCATCCCGTCCTTTACGTGGATGATGCGCTCGGCCATCGCGCCGATGTTCGGATCGTGCGTGATGAGGATGATGGTCTTTCCTTCTTTGTGCAGCAATTTCAGGATGTCGAGGATTTCCTTGCCCGTTTTCGTATCGAGCGCGCCCGTCGGCTCGTCAGCGAGGATGATGGCCGGGTTACCCACTACGGCACGGGCTATGGCGACGCGCTGCATCTGGCCACCGGACATTTCGTTGGGGCGGTTTCCTGCCTTGTCGGAAAGGCCTACTTTTTCGAGTGCCGCGAGGGCGCGCTTTTTCCGTTCGGTCTTGCCGATTCCCTGGTACGCGAGCGGAAGCATCACCTGCTCGAGCGCGGTAAGCCGGGGGATGAGGTTGTATCCCTGGAAGATGAACCCCACCTTTTTCCCTCTGAATTCGGACTGCTCATCGCCGGAAAGCTTTTCGACCGGAATCCCGTCAAGTTCGTACTCGCCTTCCGTAGGCGCGTCGAGGATGCCGATAATGTTCATGAGCGTCGATTTCCCCGAGCCCGAGGGCCCCATGATAGCGACGAATTCCCCGCTCTTCACGGACATCGAAACCCCCTTCAGGACGCGGAGATCCTCCGAACCCATCCGATAGACTTTGGTTATGTTGCGAAGTACGAGCATGGAATTTCAATTATTGTTTCGGAAGCGGCGGGAAGGCTACATTCCCGGAGGAGGTCCGCCCATGTCGCCGCCTCCGGAAGAAGCGGATTTGGTCGATCCGGAAGACGAAGACGAAGACGAACGGTTGCGGTTTCCGAAGAGCGAGAATCCGGAGGATGAAGATTTGGTAGTAATCGAGAACGCCGAGTTTACGACTCTCTGCCCGACGGTGACGCCGGTAAGAATTTCGGTATTGGATCCTTCGACGAGACCCGTTTTGACCTCCGTAACCTTCGGACGGCCGTTTTCCCAAACGCGGACGGTCTTCTTTCCGTCGGACTGGGAGATGGCGGCCGTAGGTACGAGGACGGCGTCGTTACGTTCTTCTACGACGATGGTCACGGTAGCGGTCATGCTGTTGTAGAGGCGGAGTTCGTCCGATTGGAAAAGGATTTTCGCCTTGTAGGAGACAACGCCCTGGCTGGTTACCGGGGTCGGATCGACTTCGGACACGGTCCCGGTGAACGTCTTGTCGGCGTACGAATCGAACTTGATCGTCGAAGTCTGTCCGGCCTTGATCTTGACGACGTCGAGCTGGTCGACGAGGACGCTGATTTCGTAGAGGCCCGGCACTTCCACGGTAATGCTGGTCGCGGAAGCAGTGCTCGAAGAGTTGGAGTTCGTGGAGATTTCGCCAACCTTGCCGTTGCTGGCCGTGACGATGCCGTCGAAGCTCGCGATAATCTGATAGTCCTCCTTCTTTTTCTTGGCTTTCGAAAGGGAAACCTGCGCCTGTTCGATCTGGTTCTTCGCGGATGCGACCTCTTCCTTCGTGGGGCCGTCCTTCAGGTCGGCGAGGTTGAGCCGGCTGGTTTTGAGGGATTCCTCGGTAGAAGCTACGGAATCGTTCTTCTGTTGGATCTTGATGAGATAGTCGCTTTCGAGTTTGGTATACGCGAGTTTCTGCGACGCGAGGGTCGCTTCAAGAGACGCGAGGGTCGACTTCTGGTCGAGCATCGAGGCCGTTTTGTTCGCGATGGTATTGTCGGCGCCCTGACGGACGAGGGACGGATCGTCGATGGAGGCGATCTGTTTCCGTACCGAAGCCACGTCGGTAAGATACGACGCGAATTTCGAACGCGCTTGCGAAACGGTATTGGAAAGGGAGTCGAGAGCCGATTGCGTCATAGTTCCCGCTACGATGCTCGCGTCGAGAGCTTGACCCAACGCATCAGCTGCCGCGAGGCCTGAATTCGCGAACGCCTCACGTTCGGAAAGGAACGCCAGAACACCGCCCGTGCTCGTGAAATCCGCCGAAGCGAGCTTGGTAGAATACGGGTTCACCTGACCGCGGAAAGCCGTAAAGGCGTTGGTCGCGCGAACGCCTTTCGAAGAATCCTTCGCGGCGAACTGCGCCGGAACGGTATTGTCGTTGGCGTAATTGAGGACGGAGGACTCCAAATCCTGCACGAACGCGCGGGAATCGGAAAGCTGCGTTCCGGCGTTTATGGAAGCGGTCGAAAGTACGTAGGACAGGTTGGTATCCGACATGTTCACCGTATTCTCGGAAGACGCCTTGGTATACGCGACGTCGCTTTCAAGGGTCGCGAGTTTCTCTTTGGCGATCGCGATGGAGCGTTCGGTCTGGGCGATGGACGATTTCTGGTCGTTCAGTTTCGCGTCGCGTTCCATTTCGAGGTTGCGGATTTCGTTCGGCGCGGAAGCGACGGTGCGCTCGCCGGAAGCGATGGACGCCTCGAGTTGCGAAACCTGGTAGTCCTTCACGTTCGTGAAGAGTTTTTCATACGAAATCTGCGCGTTCGCAAGGGAGAGGGCCTGGTTCTTGATGTCATTATCGACGTCGCGGGAATCCACTTCTGCGAGAATCTGCCCCTTTTTCACCTTGTCCCCCGCCGCTACGTTCCATTTCACGATCTTGCCGTTGGAATTGAACTGGAGCGACTGCGTGGAAGAAGCCGTCGCCGTTCAAACCCCTTGGATGGTCGATTTGACCGTTCCGGTAAAGGCGGTCACGGTGTCTTTTTCGGTAACGCGGACCGCAGTCGTAGAAGCGGTTTTCGAACGGGAGTAATAATACCCGCCTCAGGCGACGATGAGCACGGAGAGGGCTATCGTGATGGTTTTCTTCGTCATGGGAAAGAAGTTAGATATCTTGCGGGATTATTCGGCACGAAGTGCGTCGATGGGTTTCAAACGGGCAGCCTTGTACGCGGGCAGAAGTCCGAATATGACGCCTATCGCCACCGAGCATCAGAACGAGAGGACGACGGAAGACGTGGTGATGTAGGCCGAGAGGGAAAAAAGCGAAGCGAGTCACACGAGTCAGAAGCTGAGCGCGACCCCTATCGATCAGCCGAGGAACGTCAGGACGACGGCTTCTGTCAGGAACTGCACGATGATGTCGGCATTGAGCGCTCAGATGGAACGACGGATGCCGATTTCTCGGGTACGTTCCGAAACGGACACGAGCATGATGTTCATAATGCCGATACCTCAGACGACGAGCGATATCGCGGCGATGCCGGCAAGGAATATCTTGAGGGTTCCCGTGACGCTCGATATCGTGGCGAGCATGTCGGCCGAACTCGATACCGAGAAGTTCGCCTTGGAAGAATCCGTAATCTTGAACTTCTCGAGGTAGTGGTCGGTAATGGCTTGTTTCGTGGAATCCATGACGTCGGAAGACGTCGCCATAATGACGAACTGCGATACGTACTTGTTGCCCGAGAAGCGGTCCTGCATCGTCGTGATCGGTATGTAGATGGCGTCGTCGGTGCTTTGGACCGGACCGCTGCCCGAACCTTTGGACTCGGCGATTCCGATGATTCGGAGATACACGTTGCCGACCTTGATGTCCTGCCCGAGGGGATTGGCGGTTCAAAAGAAGTTGGTCGCGGTCGTCGGACCGAGAACGGCCACTTTCGAGCGTGCCTCCACGTCTTCGGCGGCGATGAACATGCCGTACTGTGCCTTGATGTTCTTGATTTTGGAATAGTCTGCGCCGATTCCGTACACGGTGGTATTGGCGTTGACGTTACCGACGATGACCTGTTTGGACGCGTTCGCGACCGGGGATACCGAAGCGACTCACGGAATCTTGCGGATTTCCTCGGTGTCGTCGAGCGTGAAGATGTTGGTGGATTTTACGTTGGTCGCGCGGACGTCGCCTTGGCGGCTACCGCCCGGACGGAGGGTGAGAAGGTTCGTTCCGAGCGATTCGATACTCGAAGAAATGCTCCGCTGCGTGCCTTCCCCGAACGCCATGAGGACGATGACGGAAGTAACGCCGATGATGATGCCGAGACTCGAAAGCGCCGTGCGCATCTTATTGGCACGGATGCTTCGAAGCGCGTTCAGGAGATGCTCGAGTATGGGCATGGATATCCGATTACGTTGTCTGGAGGATACTTCATGAAGTTTAAGCGGAGTTGAAATGCGCGCGCGGACTTAAACGCCGCCTTTATGACGTTCGGCCAAAGCCTTTCCCGCCGCCCTGCCGGAAGACCAGCAAGCCTGGAGGTTGAAACCGCCCGTTACGGCGTCGACGTCGAGAAGTTCGCCCGTGACGAACAATCCCGGAACGATTTTCGATTCGAAAGTTTCCGGAGAAATTTCTGAAAGCTCGACCCCTCACGCAGTAACGAACTCTTCGCCGGGACGCTGCCCGCAGAGCGTGAGCGGAATACCGGAAGACAGAAGCTTTACGAAGGATCGGCGGACATCCTTAGAGACGGTCGCCGCCTTGAGTTCGGGGGAAACCCCCGCGAGAACGGGTAGGATTTCCGCGAACCTTTTCGGAAAAAATTTCGAGAGCACGTTCTTCAACTCCTTCGCGCCGTCGGAGGAAAGGGCTTCGGAAAGGGATTTTTCCCATGCGTCGAAGTTCTTCGAAGCGTCGGGAACGAGACGGACTGAATAGGCAGAAGTTTCGGACACGTTCTCGAACGCCAATCTGGCGGAAAGGGCGAAAACCGCCGGTCACGTGATTCAGAAGTGCGTGAACATCGTCGCGCCCTCCGATATCCTCTTTCCGTCCTTATCGAGAAACGCCGTATCGGGCAGCGCGAGTCAGGAAATCTCGGCGCACCAGGGTTCGAACGTAATGAATGCCGAAAGCGAAGGCGCGAGCCGGGTGACGGAATGCCCGAGCGATTTGGCCAAAGCGTGGCCGCCGCCGTCGGAACCGGTTTTGGAATACGCGGCGCCTCAGGTGGAAAGCACGACGGCGTCGAAACGCTCGGTCCGGTCGCCGGAAGGGGAACTCGAAACCACGTCGAATCCGGAACCGGATTTAACGACGGAAAGGACTTTCGCACCGAATCTGAGGTCAGCTTTGGCAATGATGCGCTCAAATACCGCCACCACGTCGGATCACTGGTCGGAAACCGGAAAAGCCCGGAGGTCGTCTTGGATCTTGACGGGGCACCCGTGGGATTCGAACCATTCGCGAGTTTTTTTCGGGGAGAAGGCTCAAAAGGACTTTTCCATGAAATCCGCGCCGCGAGGATATTTGGAAAGCAGCTCCTTTTTGGAAGAAATCCCGGTCGTGACGTTGCAACGCCCTCCGCCCGTAATCGCCACCTTCTTGCCCATCTTCGAGTTCCCGTCGTAAACGGTGACGTTCGCGACGGGAACGCCTTCTTCCACAAGGGTCGCCGCGACCATCATTCAGGAGGCTCAAGCTCAGATTACTGCGATTTTCATGTCGGTACGGTTTAGGTTTCGATATTACGCGCGAAAGGCCGGCGGCAAAAGAAAAATAAGGCCTTTGCGGCCTTATTTCGAATTGCTGTGGGAATACGGGTCGATCTTGATGTTCGCGTCGTGGTCGAGATGCGGGGGAAGACCGAAAAGCCGATCGTGATTTTCAGTAAGCGCGGCGAGTTCGTTCGCGGCATCGACCGGGAAACCCTCCCGATTGTAGATGATTTTCGTCGGGTCCTTCGGGTCTACGCGCTCGTCGGTCAGCGAAAACTTCGACAAATGGATGTGGAAGAGTTCGGGACATCCCCATGCCGCCTCAAGTTTCGAAAGAACGAACGGGAATCTCTTGAGGGCGACGACCGTTTTGGGGGTAAGCGTAGGATCGCCTTTGGGTTTGGCGTTTACCATGGATTTCAGAACGGAATCCCGATACGGGTTCCTCAGGCGGTCTTCGAGGACGTCCGCTACCGCGTCCTGAACGGAGGGGGCGTTTCCTCCTCCCCCATCCGAAGATTCACCGGGAAGTTCGGAAGTCGGGAGGTCGTCGAAAAATACGAAATCCGCAAAAGGAATGTATGCCGGATCAGCCGGCTTGTTGGAATCTCCGTTACCCATACTTTGACAAAGCACTCGAAATACGTTTTCGATAATAATGAACGGTTGCCGAAGTCAAGAAATTGTATGGACGCAAGCGATACGGAAAATAGGAAAATATCTTTTCAAAAGAAAAAATCAGGGTAGATTCGAAGCATGCCGAAGAACCTCTCCTGACTCACGGGCCTCCGGGCCTTGGCTTGCTTGAGCGTAGTATGCTACCACCTCAACCAACAGCGCGCCATCGACAATTTGGCCCAATGGAATTGGGACCTTTACCAGTTCGTGGAGACCTGGCCGGTCACCGTGAGCTTCTTCTTCATCCTCTGAGGAATGCTCCGTTCAGCTCCGTATTGGCGTACGATTTACGAATGAGCGCCTCCGCCCGACGCGAAAAACGCGCTCGTCGACCGGTTCTTGAGAATCGCCCCAGCCTATTACGTAGCTTTCGCGCTGACGCTATTGGCGGTGTTCCTCGTTCAGTGAGACATGGATAACGCACTCTGGCGGATTCTTGCGGGCTTTACGTTTCTCAGTTGGATCCATCCGACCACTTTTTTTCCCGCGGACCTCAATGGGCCGCTCTGGTATATCGCGTTCGACATGCTCGGATGACTGACGGTGATAGCGGTCATGTGAGCCATAGTCAAAATGCCCCGGAAATACGCATGGACATGACTCGCGGCTGCTGCTGGAATCCTTCTAGCGGGGCATTTCGCGTTCATGAAACTCCCCTTTCCAATGGGTGACGGCCCCGTTGCGGTCTGGTTTCCTACGTACAATCCCTTTCTGTTCGGGTTGCATTTCCTTTTAGGCATGGCGGTCGGATGAGTGGCGATATACGCCGAAATGAAACGGTTGAAACATTCGTACTGGTTCGATGCGGCGTTCCTCGCGGCGATGCTCGGGGCGTTCTACTTCCTCTGGACCATCCGCGAAGCCGACGACTTCGCGTATTCTTGGCCGGCGTGACCGTACCGCTTCCCCTTCGTGCCGTTATTGCTCGGGATCGGACTGTTCACCGTCGCGTACACGAAAAAAATCGGCAGGCTACTCGACAACCGGCCGTTCAAATGGATAGCGAAAGTATCGTATTCGGTCTACCTGTACCATGCTCTCGTGATCGGAATCATGAGGTTCACCGTATTTACCGGCGAATCCGTTCCGATGCCTCAATGGCTCATCCTCGTGGCGGTAACGTTCCCCGTGGCGTTCTTTCTCGCGCATTTCAGTAACGAATACGTCGAGATGAAGGCGGTGATCTGGTACCGGAACCGAAAATCGAAGAAGTCTTAACTACGCGGCCGAAACCTGGTTTCGGCCTTTCTTTTTCGCGGAATATAAGGCCTTGTCCGCAAGACGCAGGAGAACCGATCTATCGGCCCCGCGCTGGGGTACGGCGGAGCTGATCCCAATACTCACGGTAACTACCGGGTGCACGTTCTTCGAATGGGGTATGCCGAGTTTCGCGATTTCTTTGCAGAGAAAATCGCCCATGAGCACCGCTTTGTCCTTATCGATTCCGGGGAGCAGCATGACGAATTCTTCGCCTCCGTAACGGGATACGGCGACATTGGAGCCCTTTACCTGGAATTTTTTCAAGAGCGCGGCGATTTTCACGAGGCAGTCGTCGCCCGACTGGTGACCGTAGGTATCGTTGTACTTCTTGAAATTGTCGACGTCGAAAAACAGTACCGAAATGGGGATTCACTCCTGTGCGGATTTGTTCCATTCGTACTCGTAACGGATTTCGAACATGCGGCGGTTGTATATGCCCGTGAGTCCGTCGGTCGATGCCAGCTCCTGGAGTTTCCTATTGGATTCGCGCAGTTTGAATTGGAGTTCGACACTCCTCGTCGCGACTCAGAGATACGCCTGAAGGGCGAGCATCTTGCCGCTCACCTGCTGCTTGAGAAGGTACGCGTCTCAGCCGGATTGCAAACCCATGGCGACGTGGTCCTCGTCGCCGAGAGCGGTGAGGAAAATGATGAACGAGCGGTAGTACTCGGTGAGCGATTCGATCAGGCGGATTTCCTGGGCGATTTCGAATCCGTTGCCGTCGGGAAGGCCGACGTCGAGCAAAACCACGTCCGGGTGGCTCGCGCGGTAACGGTCCATGGCCTGGGCCTTGGTTTCGGCGGTAACGGGATTGAACCCGAAAGAAGTCGTCGCCTGGACGAGGCTTTGCAATACGGACGGGCTGTCTTCTACGATAAGGAGGTTGGGTTGCTGGTTTTGCATGCGGTTTTCAATTACGCGCCACCTTATACTTGTCGGGGCGGATTTGTAAAGAATCCGAATTTCAACCTTATCGGTTGACCTGTGGAAAAATGCGCATACACTACCTTGTGTTACATAGTACTAAAATATAACCATGGCCGGAGAATCCGAAAAAATCACGACCCAGATGCGCAAAGGCATTCTCGAGTACGCCATCCTCATGATCATCCGCCACGGCGAAGCCTACGCGTCGGACATCATCACCGCGCTCAAAGAGCGCAGTCTCATCGTAGTGGAAGGCACGCTCTATCCCCTGCTCACCCGCATGAAGGACGACGGGCTGATATCCTACTACTGGGTCGAATCCACCGGCTGACCGCCAAGGAAATACTATCGGCTCACCGACGGATGAAGGGAAACGCTCGTCCTCATGGAGCACGCATGGCAAGAACTCTCCAAGGCCGTAGAAGGAATCAGAAACTCCGATAAAACCTAACCGAACCCCCATGGCTACCATACGCCTATCCGGAAAAGAATACGCCGTTACCGCTCAGGCGGAAGCGTTTCTCAAAAGCTACCTCTCCCGCGTCAGACGGTACGTCTCCTCCCGCGGAATCAGCGAAGAATACGCCCAGGACATCGAAAACCGGCTCGCCGAAAAACTCTCGTACGTCGGCACGGAATGCCAAGAAGGCGAAGCGGTGCGCATCGTGAACGAACTCGGGGAACCCGAAGACGTTTTCGCCGACGCGCCGAAAGCGAAAACGTCGGGCATCGGGGACATCGCCTGAGCCGTGAAGGAAAACATGAAGTCGCCCTTGTATCGCGACAGCTCGAAAGGAATCATATTCGGCGTATGCGCGGGACTCGGCGACAAGTTCGAAATCGATCCGTTCTTCGTCAGGTTGCTCTTCGTCTTCCTATTCTTCTTTTACGGAACCGGCGTTCTCGCGTACCTCGTTCTCGCCATCCTCATGAAGGACAAATCGGCGTTCGGAGCTTCCGAGGTGCAAAATTGAGGAATCAGGGCGAAAGCGGACGCGGCCATCTCAAAAATATCCGCCGTCTCGCCGGTAAACGCTTCCGAGGTCATCGGATGAACCTTCGCCATGATCGGTTCGATCGTCGCGTTCTTCTTTTTCGGATTCCTCGCGTTCATCCTATTTTCGGCATCGCTCGGGTTTCTCGCGGCGTTCGGAGCTTCCATGAGCGGCATCGTCGTCGAAAACCAGAACCTTTTCGGCTGGGCGCATCCGGCACTGCCTTTCGCGGCAGGAGCCGTGGGAGCTACGCTATTCGTACTTTCGTGGATATCCGCGTTCCGCGCGTTCGGAAAGAAAATCGCCACCTGATGGGTTCTGGCAATCGCCGGCCTGGTAATCGCGGCGTCGTTCGCCGCTGGGGCGTACGGAACGTTCAAAACCGTTGCCAATTTCGCGCAACGTGAGAAAACCGAAACCGTTTCCGATACCGGAATTTCCACCTGAGCGCTCTCGGTGGAATTCTCGGAAACCGATCTCCCGAGAAGCGAATCGTTCCCCACGCTTCCCGATTGGATGGAAATACGCGTCGTCAAGAGCGATTCGGGAACCGCGAAAATCCGAGCAATCACGGAAATTTCCGCATCCGATTCCGAATCCGCGAAAGACCAGTTCTCGAAAATCGTACCGGTTTCCGTGTCGGCGTCCGGTTCGGTCGTAAAGATCGGCAACGCGGGCGTAAAATACGCGGAGAAGTCCCCCTACGCGTTCGCTAAGCGCGTCATAGAGATTTCCGTACCCGCTTCCGTACGCGTAAAGTTCGGAGCGCTTCCCCGGAATGCGGACGTTACCGGAATATCGCGAACCGAGTTCGATTCCTACTCCCCGTACGACGGCCGTTGCACCGGGACGGAAATCGAATATTCCGAAGAATCCAAAACGTTCCTCTGCGATCCTTCGTCCTATCCGGCAAACGTCGTGGAAAACGCGAAAATCGCATATCTTGAAAGCGCGTCGTACGACGACGTTCCGAAAGTGGGAAGTTCCGACCCGGACCTTGGAACCATGCCGTACCGCTACGACGACCGCATCGTGGCGAAAGCCCTTCCCGACGGAACGTTCGAAGTCACGTATTACCTCGAATACGGCCATCCGGAAAACGTTCCGGACACGGTCGTGAAAACGTTCCGAGTGGACGTGGGCCCCTCCGGCTCCATGTCGAAAACCGAAATCGCTTCGAAATAGCTATTCCTTTCGTTTCAAAACGCCCCTCCATTCGGTAAGGAACGAATCGTAATCGGCAGCTCAAAACCCGTCCGTGCCGTAGAGCGCGCGACGGGTTTTGAGTACGAGCTCAGGATGGCCATGCGCGTATGCCGCGAGCGGAAAATCGACTCCCGCCAATTCGCCGAAATCCTCCATGAAACGCTCTTTGTGCGAAAGTCCTAAACGTCGGAACCGTTCGATAAGAAACTTCCTGAAACGCAAAAGAAGGAAAACGGAAACGGTGATAATCGCGAACCGGGGCCAAAGGGAAACTAACGAAGCGAGAAGGTCGCGCTGGGCGGATCACGAATATCATACGACGTACGTAAACCACACGAGGTCGACGTAGTCGTACGCGGATACCGCTGCGGCTTTCCATTCCTGAACGGCCGATTTTACCACGATTCAGGAATTGGGCGTGGGATCGTAAACCGTCCAATAGCCCTTTTCCAACACTTCCACCCACGCGTGCGCCTGTTCTCCGCGGATGATCCACGTATCGGACAAGCGGGAATATTCACCGGAATAGTATCCGTTCACGACGGTCACCGGAAAACCGAAATGCCGCATCGTGAGGGCGAGCACCGTCGCGAAATACTCGCAATGGCCGCGCTTTTCTTCGTAGAGGAACGATCGCAGGCTCTTGGCCGGCGCGTCGACCGTATATTCGAATCCCGATTCGTCACGAACGTATTTGGCGAGCTTCAGCGGGTCTTTCGAAACTTCACGCGGAACTTTCGACCAGTACGCCGCGAAAAGCCCGTCGACGTTCGCCGGGAGCGGGACGTCGGCTCCGCTGAACGAAGCCGACGGGGCGGCGCTTCCCGCCAAAGAGACCGAAAGCTCGTAAGCGGAACCCATGGGCTCTTCAGTTCGGTGGACGTACGGATCGCCAACCCTCTGTACGAACGCGTTATTCCGATAGGCGCGGGCCGTGGTGGCCGAGTACGCAGGACCCGGCAACGGAAGGATTTTGGAACCGGGATCGTAGTACGTTACCGAAAGCGTTTCCGCTCCGGATTTGGCAATGGGAAGATACCGGTACTGCGAATCCCTTTCCGCCGTCCATCCGGTGCCGTCGAAGGCCGTGAAACGTTCGCCCTTCCAATAGGTCTTCGAAAACTCCCGCGTTTGGGAAACGGTAGGATTTTTCACCACGAGTTTCTTCGAAGGATCGCGCTTGACGTTCAAAAGTCCTCAAAGAGCGATTTCGTCTTTCAATCCCGAAGTGGCGGTATCCGAATTCTGCGAAGTCGGAAGGGCGACGCCTCACCGGTATCCGTCTCCGTGCGGAAGGATGGCAAAAAAAGCGAACGTCGCGACGTAGAGCGCTATGAAAGAGTTCACGAGGTACTTCTTCGGGACTTCCGTTTTGAAAGGCAAGGAAGTGGAATCTTTTCACAAATAGCCCGAAGAGAGGAAGAGCAATCGCAGTACGAGGAAGAGCAGCACCGCGAAAAAGAGGAGGAACCAAACCCCGATGGACAAAAACGATACCGTCGCGAAAACGAAGAGCGAAAGGAAAATGTAGAGAAAACTTTCGTCCCGGTCGTCGGGATAGAAATAGTGGATGACGAGAATTTGCATGAGGAAGACGCTCACCGGCCCCATGAGATCGAATTCCCGGTACGAAACGTAACCCATGGCCGCAAAACAGACGAACGTGGCGAAGGTCTTGACCGTCTTGGAAAGTTTCGGAACGTGAAAAACGTTCTTCAGTACGAAACATGCCGCGAACGTAACGGCGAGGTACGCGGCGAAGGCGGCGCTTTCCCACTGGAGGGACATGATTCACGAACAGAGCGCCACGAGCTTCCATTCGAGCGAACGCGCCTTCTCGGAAGCCAAGGGGAGCGTGAGCGGCACGGTTGATCGGACGGATATTTCCTTCGGAGCTCCCGGGCGGAGCGCCGACGATTTCTCTTTGGAAGCTTCCCAGGACTTCACGAAGGGGATGTCGGAAGACGATGAACGGAAGGCGTCTATTCGCTCGACGAAATCCCCGGCTTGGACGCGCCTCGACACCGAATACGAATCCGCAGCAAGCGCGTCGGACCCGGAAACGAGAGAACTCTCGGGAGGAAGCGGTCACAAATCCGCCATTTTCCGGAAAAGATCGAAAGATCCCCGGTAGTACAGCCTTACCGAGGCGGCTCAACTTCGCGGATACGGGACAGCCATGGTTTCGGGATCCGGTTCGGCAAACGAAACCGTTCCGGAAGCGTCCGCATACGCGACGCGGAAGGACAATCCCACCGGCTTGGGCGAATGCACGAATATCCGGTACGAATCCTTATCGCGCTCCAACGAGAATCCCACCGAATTCCGAATGCGTTCGGATTCGAAGTACGAGAACAGGAATATGCCCAAAAAAAGCGCCGGCACGAAAACGAGCACCTGTACGCCCTTGATGAAGGCGGCGACGAAAAAGAAAAACCCGATGGCGAAAAGGTAGAACCCCACGAGCGAAACGCCCGCGAAGAACGACCGGATGCGGCCCGAAAAGCCTATCCGAGATGCTTGCGGTAGAGTTCGGCGAGGATTCATGCGAGTTCGGTAACCGGAAACGCGGCGTCTTTGGCGGATATGCGGTGTGCCAAGAGCGGCGCGACGAGGGGAATGCCGTCTTCGGGGATGACGAAATCCCGTCCGGCGAGATGCGCCTTGGCTCGGAGCGCGGAAACGAAGAGGTTGAGACCTCTGGGCGATATGCCGAAACGCAGGCGATCGTCTGAGCGGGTAGCGTTAACGAAGGCGACCAATTTTTTAATGACCACGTCGTCGATACGTACTTCGGACGCCTCTTTTACGCAATTGCGGAGCATGTCGAGACCGAATGCGGGAGCGAGCGAAGCGAGTACCGATTCGATGCGGTTCGAAGCGCCGGAACGGATGATTTCGGATTGGACCTCGTCGCTCGGGTACCCGATCTTCACTACCGCGGTGAAGCGGTCTTTCTGAGCCTCGGGCAAAAGAAACGTTCCCACGTATTCGAGCGGGTTCTGGGTGGCGATGACGAAGTGGAACTCCGGAAGCGGAAAGGTCTGCCCCGCGACCGAAACGGCCTTCTCTTCCATGCATTCCAAAAACGCGCTCTGGGTTTTGGGATGCATGCGGTTGATTTCGTCGATGAGTACGACTTCGGCGAATACCGGCCCCTTGCGCACGATGAATTCCTTGGAAGCGAAATCGAACGTCTCTCCGCCCACGACGTCCTGGGGGAGGCTGTCGGAAGTGCCCTGGATACGCGAATGCGAAAGTCAGAGCAACCGGGCGAACGCCTTGGCGATGGTGGTCTTCCCCACTCCCGGAAAGTCTTCGATGAGCAGATGCCCATGCGTGAGCAGCGCGATTTCGAAAAGCTCCGCGACTTCGGTTTTCCCGAATACGAACGGAACGAACGACTGGTGGAATTTCTTGAATTCTTTGAGTGAATCGGTCACGTTTCGAAAAGCGGAAGTATTTTGGAAAAAGTACGGGATTTTGGGCGAAAAGCAATTATGCGGATTTGCTCATACATTAAAGATGCGTAAAATTTCGAAAATCCTTAAACAGAACCATGAACAAACTCGCAAACGCGGCACTTACGACGGGTTTTTCGCTCTTTCTGTCCTTCGGCGTCGTTTCCGCATGGACCTGACTTCAGGCCCAACCCGGCGATACGCTCCAGCTCGCGAAATGGAACGAACTCGTCTCGAGGACCGAACCGAAATACGTCCAACTCGAAAGTCAGTTGGCCCAAACATTCGCCGCCAATACGTGGACTCCGGTATCGTTCGAGAACGCTCCGGCCAACAGCGGATTCTCTTTTTCGACGACCAATATCACGTTTCCCGAAGCGGGAGCGTACAAGGTGACCCTCTGATGGAGAATGGGCGGAGGGGGCGACGTCTGGTCGCAAGTACGTTTATACGGAGACGGCGCGAGCAAGGGGCACAGCTCGTCGTTCGGAAACATCGCCACGAACGACCCGACGCAGAACCAAGTCGAATTCATCGCGGTAGTAACGAACCCTGCAGCTACCTACCAAATACAGATCTGAAGGCTTTCGAGCGCGCTCGGCGTCGTTGCGCCGAACAGCATCGCGTCCGAACCCACCGCATCCTTCCAGGCGACGATAACGAAGCTGTAAAGTCGAGGGGGGTCCCTCGACTTTACGCGATCGAACTCCTCAAGAACCCGAACAGCAGTGAAAACTGCTGTTTTTCGAGCGAGGCCAAGAGCGCGTTTTCTATGACGATTCCCGTAGTCTGCGAAAAGTCTATCACGGCTACGCGGTTGCCATAGACAATTTTGACGACATTCTTCTCGAAGACGTTATCGGTGCGTTTCTGAAAATAGACCACCTGGCGCCGTTCGTCTTCGGTAAAAAACGGGATTCGGTCAGTAGGTGCGATGACGAAACGCCGTAAGCGTTTCCGGTCGCGCGTTTCCCAGAAATCCTTAGTAAAAAACCGGGTGTCGGCCAGTTCGTTTTTCCCCGTGTACGCGAAGTACTCGGAATCAGGCGGCAACAACCGCGCGAGGTCTTCGTAGATTTGCTGGATTCCGCGAAGGCCGTGGAAATGCAGGATTTTAATATTGTCCCCCTGGGAATCGTAAATCTGCTGGAGGTCGGGCAGGATCGAATCGACCTTGGTTTCCATCTCGCGCATCGCGTCCTTGATGACCGTCGGCTCGGCCGCGTGGTAGAGGATGCGTTTTCAACGTTCCTTCGTGAAAACGAAATTGCGCTCTTTCATCGCGGGCAAGAGTGAATACAGCACCGGACGGTGGATTCCGGTGCGTTGCGAAACCTCCGTCATCGACGAGTACGGGTGCTCGAGCAGATCGAGATATACCGCCCCTTCCCTGTCGGAAAATCCGGCCATTTCCAGCGCCTTTTGAAATTTGTTCATAGAAACGAATTGAATTGATACGTTTTATCGTATTCGTTTTTCCTCGTATTTAAAGCACGAAATTCACGTTCGCTCAGAAATAATTACGAATCGGATTCATTCTCTAAAAAATATTCGACGGCCGGTTACATTGCTTTTCGAAGACACCTAACCATCTCATATATGCATCTCGCCGTCACCTCCTGAGGAACCCGCGTCGCCATCGACGACGTACGCGTCATAACCAATATCTCCCGCTGAGGCACCGGGGCCCACATCGCCGAATACGCGATCGAATCCGGACACTCCGTCACCTACGTGGGCAACGAAACCACCTCCCTCCCCTACGTGGGAAACCTCTCTGCCAAGGCTTGGAACAAATGATTCGACGAAGCCGTCGTCGACCGCATCGCCAAATTCGAAATTGCCCGCGCCGAACGGCGTCTTTCGCTCGAAACCGCTTCGTTCTTCCAAGACTACGTAGAAGCCGTTCTCCGTGCGGCGAAGAACCCCACTACCGACGCCATCGTGCTCTCGGCGGCCGTATCAGACTTCTGACCGGTATCGAGCGGACACGGAAAACTCGATTCGAAAAGCGGGCTCACGCTCGAGCTCGAACCGCTAACGAAGGTTCGCGACCTCATCCGGTGAGTGAGCGATAGGGTCGCCATCGTGGCGTTCAAACAGATGACCAAGGACTGCCACCGCTGAGAGCTCCTCAATAGGGCATTCGAATCGATGGCGAAGGGCGACCACGACCTCGTGGTGGCGAACCTCACCGATTCGGTAAACGGAGCGTTCGTCCCGCTCGAAACTTGGATCGTCCGGACCGATGGGCACCTCGCCATGCTCGAGGACCGCAACCGCCTCCCCCAGGTTCTCATCGACGAAGAAATCCCGTTCGCGGTCGAATACCGCCGTTCGAAGAATTCGTACCCCTCATAACCGAACGTATGAAACCCACGCTCTTTCTCGCTACCACCGGAAGCGTCGCTTCGCGGCTCGCCGGCAAAATGATCGCGGAAGCGAAGAAATCCGGATTCGGCAAAATCGTCCTCCATCCGAGCGAAGCCTCCGTGGCGTTCCTCTTCGAATCCGTCCTGCGCGACCATCCCCATGCGGCACGGAATGCGACGAATGCCCGTATGACCGAAAGCATCGAACGGAAAATCAAAGACGGAAAAACCGTCGGTCATCGCGAATTCACCGAGTGGCTTACCCAATTGGCATCCGCCACGAAAAACGCGGACTTGGCATCCCTTCTCGAATCCTTCGAAACCGGCGACGAATCGGGAGGCATCCTCACGAGGGATATCGGAAACGTCCGGCATATCCAGGTCGCCGATTCAGCGTCGGTGGTACTCATCGCCCCCGCGACCGCCAACACCGTGGCGAAGATCGTGAACGGGACGACGGATTCTTTCCTTCTCCAAGCGATCCGCGCGATGCCCTCCGACGGAAGCGTTCCCATCTTCGTGGCTCCGGCGATGAATACGAACATGCTCGAAGATCCCTTTACGAAGAAAAACCTCGAAGCGCTGCAAAACGAAGGCTATCCGAAGTACCGCGTGCTCCCCACGCAGTCCAAGCTCCTCCAGTGCGGAAAGACCGGCGACGGAGCGCTGCTCGAAATATCCGAAATCTTCCGGCTCATGTCGGAAGCGGTCGGCAACCTCTTAACGAACGTACCATGAAAACCATAGAAAACGGCAGGAACCGCATCCTCGTGGGAAGCTTCGATTCCCACGAAAAGGCCCGTGAGGCGGGATGCGAAAACAAGGCCCATCTCGTCATCGCGAGAATCCGGCGGAAATTCAGGACCGTCGAAAAGGACTTCGCCTTCGACAAATTCGTTCTGACCTCCGAAGGTGCGGCGTTCGAAATCGGAAAGGGGCGGAAAATCGGAGTGGCTGGAAAAATCCTCTCCGTGCGGGAATTCGTCCAAAAGCGCCTCGACGGAGTACGCTGGTTCTCCTCATCCGAAAATCCGGAAATCGAAACCCCCACATTGGACGAATCGGAACGATACGTACTGGAATTCGCCAAGGACATGGGCCTCTTAACCGACGGTTTCGGGAACGTATCGTTCCGTCGCGAAGGCGGATTGGCCATAACGCCCCGCGGAATCGATAAGTCGAAACTTACGGAATCCGATTTCATCGGCGTACGCGCCGACCTGTCGGAAAGGAAAATCGAATATTCCGGCCACCGCAAACCCTCCATCGACTCTTGAGTCCATGCGGCCGCGTACGCCCACGATGCCGAAATAACCGCGATCATCCATTCGCACAACCCTTGGCTCATAAGTACGCCCAAGACCGAATTCCCCTTTCCTTGCGGCGTGGCGGAAGAAGCCGAAGAAATACTCGCGAAACTCTGAAACGACCCGTTTTCCGTGGTGGAAATGGCCGACCACGGAGCCTTTATCGCCATACGCGGTGAAGACGCCGTAAAGACACTCGCCGAAACGTGGCTCTCGGTCAAAAATGATTGGGGACGACATCTGTCGGAAATCGGTTCGTTCATGCCGAATAACGCCGTAATCGTTCCGATGTTTTCCGAAAACGGAATCGTCGGTTCGGTACTCGTCCACGAAGACGGAAGCGTATCGCCAAGGCTCATGGAAGAATACCGTGGCCGCGGATTCGGAAAAAAACTCGTGGAACGGGCGCTGGCGCGGGGCATGAATATCAGAACCGCCTATGAGTGCGGGGTGGAAGAAATCTACGCGAAACGCGGATTCATGACCGTCGAACGGGATGCGCGGGGAAACGGAGTAGTGCTCCGTCCGCAAACCGGAGAAGAGAAGCGTGCCGAAAAAAGCGCCGAATCCGTAAAGGCGTGGGTCGAACCGTTTTCGAAAGAGCTCTTCCCCACCGTAGAATCCGAATCGTTCAAAGGCATGCCGCACTGGGCAACGGGGATTCCCATCGCCCCCCATCCTGGATGATTCGGAACCGTGCGGGCGAAGCATATCCACGAAGGCGTCGACCTCTACTGCGAACCCGGTACGGAAATCCGGGCCGTGGAAGCGGGAACCGTCGTCGCTGTCGTGCCGTTCACCTGACCGCAAATCGGCATGCCGTGGTGGCTCGACACGTGGGCCGTCATCGTCGAAGGCGCAAGCGGAAACGTCATTTACGGCGAAATCGAGCCGTCCGTAAAAGAGGGGCAAGCATTGAAAGCCGGGGAGAATCTCGGCAAGGTGATTCGCGTACTCGCGAAGGACAAGGGCCGTCCGACGTCGATGCTCCACCTCGAACTCCGGGAAAAAGGCATAGTGGATTGGGACGGTTGGTATCCGGAATCGGGAAAACCGAAAGGCATAAAAGATCCGACTCCGTACCTCCTTCGTACGGCACGAAAAGACCCGTTCGAATAGAACGGGCCTTTTCTGAGAATCGGGATTATCGCGAAGCGAGTTCGAATCCGATCGACGTGACCTTCGCGATTTCCGCTCGGGTTATCGAATCGGCCGGACGGAACACGCGAACGTCTCCCGAGACCTGCCCCGAGAACAGGCCTTTCGCATACAAAAGCGAGATCGGGGCGGCGAATTCTGATTCTTTCGGAACGTCGGAGAAGATTCCAGATTCCCCGGCTTCGGAAGCCGCGTCGTCGAGAAGTCCCGAGAGGATTTTCGCCACTTCGGCACGAGTGATGCGGTCGTCAGGGCGGAACTTGTCGGAGTTTCAGGAAATGACGCCCCTCTCGAGGGCTACGGCCACGTACGGAGCGTACCAGGAATCCGCGGACACGTCGGAAAATTTCGAATCGGAGACGGAACCGGGGATTTCCACTTCCGCCGCGTTGAGGGCGATTTTCAGAAACTCGGCGCGAGTAAGGGAATCGTCGGGGCGGAATTTCGGGGCGTTGTTGACGATACCGAGACGCACGAGATTCAGAACGTACTGTTTCGACCAGTGGCCGGAAACGTCCTTTACGGCGAAGTTCTTTTTCGAGCCGGAGGAAACGGAAGAATCGTCAGCTTCAACCGCGGGTTTTCCTGCCGGAGAAGCGTTCGTTTGGGAGGAGCCGGAAGACGAAGCCCCGAAATACGGGGACCATCCGCCCGAACCGCCTCCGCCTCCGTAGAGTCCGCCGGAAGACGCGGACACCGGCTTATCGCCGGAAGTGACCTGAAATCAAGCGGATATTCCGCCGACGGTGAGCGTTCCTACGATCTTGTCTCAAGAGTTTTCCGACGCCCTCACCTTAAGCGATATGGACGCGCCGGAGTTCACTTCGGCGGACGTTCATGCGTCTTTTCCGTCCACTACGAGAGTGGCGTTCGAAGAAGCGGCAGTAACGGTAACGTTGATGCCTGAAATTTTTACGGGTTTGGAAACCACCTCGGAACCCGGGAGCGCATTCACGACGCTCTCGAACGCGAACTGGTCGGGAACGGAGTCGGAACCTTCGAGCGGAACGAAAACCGAGAATCCCGGGGTGT
Source organism: uncultured Candidatus Peribacteria bacterium (assembly GCA_964482035.1). Taxonomy (GTDB): domain Bacteria; phylum Patescibacteriota; class Gracilibacteria; order BD1-5; family UBA2023; genus JANJWP01. Next base: position 513,327 of record CAYZVC010000001.1, read on the forward strand.
CGAATTCACAGATGGACTGCGCGACCGTACAAGAAGCGACGAACGCGAAGGTCGCTTGCGAATCCTCCGAGCGGTAAACCTTGAGAACTTTTCCGTTAAGTCTCGCGGGGACCGGCATTCTGACGGTAACCTTCGCGCCGGAGAACGAAATGGAATCCGATTCGGAACCGGCCTTCGCGGCGTACTCCGGAATGACGGCGTAGCCTTCGACCGAAAGCCCGCCACTGTAGCTGACGAATTCCGGAGGGGAAATGATCTTGTCCCAATTTCCGGAAGCGGCAGTGATTTTCAATGAACCGGCCGAGATGATTATCGATCAGGAACCGTTGGAAGAACGGATTTCGATCCTGTCGGAAAGCGGTACGTCCACACCGTCCGGCGTACCGTCGGAAACGTGGAGCGGGGCGTCGTATTTACGACTGGAGGCGACTGCCGAAGATTCCACGGATTTCGGCGTGACGAAAGAGCCGGTAACCGACATGGGGCCGTCGCGACCCTCAACGGAGCCGAACGCGCGGTAGTAATACCGCGTGTTTTCAGAAAGTCCCGAAAGCGGTATCGCATGGGATTTCGAATACGAAGCGTCAGCTACGGAAACGTCCAAAGCATCCAAGGAAGTTCCGTAAACTACCGAACCGGTAGCGTCGACGTCGGTGGCGAACGAAACGCGCACGGCGTCCTTCGCGGTCACGGAAACCTGCGGTGCCGGTTTTGAGGGAACCCTCACGACCGACAACTCTTGGGAAACCGAATTTCCCGCCCGGTCGTACGCGACTACGGACAAACGGTTCGTTCCGCCGACTATGGGAAGCTGGACGGACCAAGAATCCGTTCCCGCCGCCTGCGAACCGTTCACCTTCACGGCAGCGATGCCGTTGGTGTCGGAAGCCTTACCGGAGAGCGCGAAAGGAGAACCCGTAACGGTATCCCCATCGGCCGCCGAAAGCGAGGAGAGGGATGGCGGAACGGTATCGAGGATGATTCTCGCCACGTACGCGGGGCTCGTGCTGCCACCCGCGTCCCGATAGGTTACGGTCGCGATCTTCGGCCCGTCTCACTCCGAAAGCGCGACGGAGAGATTCAATGGTCCTTTCAATGTCCCGGAATACGATTCCGCGAGACCGGTTCCGGTAAGTTCGTACGTAACGGGCTCGGAGGCCGAGAGCGATACGAGCGCGATTCCGGAATTCGTGAGAGCGCCGGAAACGAACGAAAGCGAACCCGTAGGAGGGATGGCGTCCTTGAATACGGTGGACGAGCCGGTGGAACTGACGTTGCCGATAAGGTCTTCGATCCGGAGCGAAACGTCGAGTTCGCCGTCTCCCAACGAGGAAACGTTGACTCCCGTTATTCGAACCGCCCCGTCGGAAGCGACGGTTCAGAGTCCGGTAACGCTTTTCCCCGCGATGGAAACGAAGTACCGCGCCTTCGATCCAGATTCCTCCGCGGAAGACTTGGCGGTAAGTACGAGCGACGACTGGTTCGCCGCGTTTACGAAGTTGCCGCCGTTAAGCGAAACTTCCGTGGGGGCGGCGGGCGGAACGGTATCCTTCGTGAACGACCGGACGGAAGTCCACGCACCGACGTTCCCAAGGGAATCGGTCGCCCTCACCCTCCAAAAATACGTGCCGTCATCGAGCGAGACTACGGACGTTCATGTCGAAGCGGTGGAGTCAGACAAAACCGGGGACGACATTCCCGAATCGGTAGCGACCTCGAAGCGGTAGCTTCACGAACCCATGCCGATTCCGGCATCGGCGGCGACGTTCCAATTCAGCGACGCGAGCGTAGCGCCGACGGAAACGCCGTTCGAAGGCGAAACGACTACCGGCGCGGCCGGTCAGGTCGAGTCGATCTTCATTCAAGCGCACTTCCAATCCCCCAATTGGGCGGCGGATCATTTTCCGCGGACGCAGAAGGAATACGAACCGTCCGTCGAAAAATTCGATCCGCTGTAGGCTGTGGCTACCGTCGATCCGCTGTAGAAATTCCCGGACGGAACGGGACCGAATTGGGCGAAAGAAGCCGAACGGTCGACGTTCACGTTATACGAAACGGCGCTTCCCGTGGAGGTCCATGCGAAATACGGCGAAAGCGAACCCGTAAGCCAAGCGCCCGAACCGATGGCGACGGATTTCGAAGAATCCCGATACGCGCCGAGGGACGTGACGGAAGGGACGAGGAGGGACGAAAGGGCCTTGTACGCGTTCAAGCGCTTTCCGGAAACCGTTTTGCCGGACAGAGAAGAAAGCGGATCTCCGGAATTCACGACCGCGTTCACGATTTCGGAAACGCTCGACGACGGGGAATATCCCCACGCCAAAGCGACCGCACCCGCAACGTGGGGAGCCGCCATGGAGGTTCCGGCTTTGAACGCGTATTTGTTGTCCGAACCGTCGCTCAAGTCGCTTCGCAAAACCGACACGTCATCCACGGCGCATCCGAAGTAGTTGTTGTCGGATCCGTCCGTAACCCAACGGAAGCGGTAGCGGAACGAGGAAGTCAGGTATTCGTCCGGGATCGTCATGTCCTGAAAATGCGCGGCTACCGCCCCCGACGGATCGTTATCGCCGTCAATGGCGGGCTCGTTCCACTTGATGTACTCGACATAATTCGAGCCGTCTGCCGAAATCTCCAAAGACATGTAGTCCCTGAGGTATTGCTTGTCGTACGAAGTGTCGCAAATGGCGTAAAAATCGAAAGCCGCGGCTTCCGCTCATTTGAGGTTTACCGTCGGGAAGGTCGCCAAAGAATTCGCGTTGGCCGCGTATGGGATGTCCAAGTCTCAAAAAAGGACGTTTCCGTAACCTTGTTGGATATCGAAAGTTCACCAACCGCCATTTTTAGAAATGTTCGAAGGAACGTCGGGGGAGGAGACGGATGAAAAATTCTCAAAATACGGCCTAGAAATGGCTGACGAGGGCACGGTGCTGTAGACGTTCGTACCAGGCGCTCCGAGGTCTACGGATTTGGATCCGTAGTCGGAAAAACTGGCGAGGGAGTCGTATTGGTCGGTAGCCGCAACGGCGATGACGTTCGGAAGCCCCGGACCAACCGATGAAGCTACGCGGAATCCCGCAGGATACATCATGTCTCCCGAACTTCCGGAATCGTGGTTGCGGGAATCGTTTCCGGCGGCGGCGACGAAAATGCCGGGGAAATCGCGGATAGCCTCGTAAAGGGCGACGTCGAGGAGCGAGTGGTTGTACCCGGTTCCGCTTACGTACGCGTCTCCGAAGCTCGCGTTGATGACCTTCGCGCCGTTCTGTTTCGCGAAATTGATGGATTTCACGACGGTAGCGGTCGTGCCTCCGAATTTAATCGCCATGATTTTCGCCTTGGGAGCGACGCCCGCAATGCCGACGGAATTGTTCTTCACGGCGGCGATGGTACCTGCCACGTGGGTACCGTGGTCGGAGGTGGTGGGCAACGGGTTCTTATCGTCATCCTGGTAGTCGTATCCGTGGACGCAGCCTCAAATGTAGACGCCGCTCTCGTTCTTGCAGTTCGAGCCGTCCCACATGTTCGCCAAAAGATCCGGATGGTTGTACGCCACACCGGAGTCGATAACGGCTACGATGATGCCCGTATTGGTTCATTCGTTCACGGCCCATGCCTCCGGAACGTCCGCGTCGGAGTCGGATAAGCCGTATGAGCCGTTGATGTTCTGACCCTTGTTTTCCAATCCCCAAAGACTGCTCGCGTACGAATCGTTGCTCCAAGAAGTGGAGGCCTTGGTGTAATATTTGAAGTTCGGTTGGACGAATTCGACGTCGGGATCGTTCTTAAGTTTCGCCATGAGCGCTACGGCGTTTTCTCAAGTCGTCGAACGCATGACGCTGAAATTCCCCTTCGCGTATGCGTCAACCTGTTTGAGTTTCTTACTCCTTCAGAACCTTTCCGACTTTTCCAAACCGGCCGAATCCTTGAGATTGATACGGCTCTTCTTGAAGCGGACGATGACTTCGTCGGTGACGAACCTGTCGGATTCGGACGCTTTTTCGGCATGCCTCTCCATGGATTTGAGCGAACGCGCCACTCATGCCGCGGGGGGCGGGTTGACGGAACTGAATCACGGAACCTTGTGGTTTTGGAACGAATTCAAGTCAAATGCCGGCGCCTCGTCCATCGATTTCGAAGAACGGAAAGTAAAGCCGTCGTTTTCGTCCATCGAAGCCCAGCTCGCGGGGGAAGCCGCAGAGAAAGCCATGAAGGAAACGAGAACGGAAGAAAAGAACTTTTTTGTTTTTTGGTACTGACCGACCATACGGCAAACGGATTATGGATAGCGGAAAACGTGCTGCCGATAGATACGATACGTATGAATATTAAAAATTTCTTAAATTTCGAACGCAATTTTTTAAGGCCGCTCGTTGCCTACCCAAAGGAAAGAACCGAGGATTTTCGAAGAATTTCTTTTAACGCTTCGCGTACGGTTTTTGACGATTATCAGGAATCACGTATGATAAATGGGCCGCCGGGAATCTTCCCGAGACACGGTCGAAAACCATTGGAGAAGGAGAACGACATGAAGAAAGCCCTGCTTTCGCTCATCGTAGCGTTCATGGCGCTCGGTCTCGCGACCGAGCCAGCCCTGGCGCACGATTACGGCCATCGCGGCCATTACCGCAACGACAGCAATTACGACCACGGTCGGGGAGGCGGCGGAAACGCCCTCGCCTGGATCGCCGGAGTAGCGGTCGTTGGCATCGCGGTCAACGCTATCGCCAACCAACAGCAAGAACGCGTAGTGGTTTACGAGGCTCCGCCGGAAAGGCAATGCAGAAGCGACTTCGTCGGCCAGACCTACGACGGCCGCCCGGTGTTCCGCAAGGCCTGCTGGGATCCGTACTCAAGGCAATGGTACCCCGCCCAATAGCCGGCAACCGGACGGAATGCGGCTCCGTATGGAGTCCGAATTCCGCAAATGCGCGCCCGATCAGGAATGGTCGGGTTTTTTTATTGGAAAATAACGTACGATTTTTAAGGATTTCTTAAGAATCCTATGTAAAATGCCACCGAAGCCGAAATACGGCGGAATGAACGGCTAAAATGGATTACCAAGAATTTTGAAGGGCATACGTGGACGAAGTCTGATTCAGGAACGTGCAACTGTTCCACGTTTCGTCGTTGCCGGAAATCCTCGAAACGATGGAACGGCTGAAATCCGGAGAGAAACGTTTTCAAAACGCCCTGGCCAAGACGTTTTCGAAGAAGTTGAAAAAGGCGCACGTCAAATCCGACGAACTCCGGCGCGATTTCGACGAGGCGTTCGAAAGAGCGGAAAATATCGACAACGGACTCTATCTCAGGACGAAAGAAGGTTTCCGCAGCCTAAGCGCCCACAGGATATCGAAGTTCGGCCACGCATACGTAGCCGACGACTCGGACGGCTACGTCATAGAAGCGTTTCTTCATGTGCACCTCTTCAAAAAGGAGGTCGCGGCACTGGCAAAGGCGATTCGAGAAATCTGAGAACGCCGCAACCTGCGTCTCGTCGATTGGAAAATGCGGAAAGTCGTGGATTTGAGCGAGGCTGAAGCGACGGCGAAATATTTCGAAGAGAAGGCGATAGAGGACGAAAGCGCGGAAGTTTCCGAAACGGAAGCGAAAGACGCGGGCGATTCGAAAAAATCGGTATTCAAAGAATTCCTTCCCGCGTTGCCAGGAATGCTGTTCCTCTGCTACTTGCTCGTTGGAATCGTTGTCGACATGGTAAAAAAAAGCAGGCTCGAAAACCTGATTATGATCGGCGCGGTACTTGCGATCTTCCTCGCGCTTCACGCATTCGCGAAACTTTCCAGATGGACCGTTACCGAAACGGGATTCGGAAGAATCGGGCTTTTCAAACGGACGGAACGGAGATTCGACGACGTCCGGTACGTCGTTTCCCGATTCGACGACGTATTCTTCCTGGCGTTCGGAAACGGGGACGCGCAAGTTTTGAAAAAAATGAGCAGATCGGATTTTGAGAAGGGTTGGGATTTTACGTGGAACGTCGCCGAACGCTTACGGAAATCCGCCGTCACGGCGCAATCCGAAGGCAAGGGAAAGACAGTCCTCTTGGACCGCGGAACGATAGGGAAAATTCTCACGTCTGCGAACCTAAAAAACGACCAAATCCTCGTCAGGGATTCCGTATCCCGGCTCCTTGGAACCTATCCCCAGGCCAAACGCTTCCGCAAAGCGTTTTTCGAATCGTCGGGATTCTATTTCGACGGAGCGAGGTTTTTCAACTGGGACTTTTCGAAAATAGAGACCGAGAAAATACGGCTCGGTCCGGACTATTCCCTCCTTTCCGGAGAAAAACTCGATTACGTCGGCAACGCGAAGGGAATCAGCTACGATCTGTTCGTCGGGAAATCCTGAAAATTCTACGCGGCGAAAAACAATCTGCTGCTCCTTTTGGGAAACGATTTCGAAAGCGGTTTGCACGCGCTCTTTTCTGACGGGCAACCGATCGAAGCCTTCGATTTTCTCAAAGGAAAAATCGATCCCAGGGAAATCTGCAGCATGGAGTGGAGGGGATGCGAAATCGAAAGTACGCTGGAACGACTGCATGAAAGCGTACCGGAGTTCACGAAACGTTTTCCGAAAAACGGCCTGCTTCCCCTTTTGACTCGCGACGAATGGAAGGGGCTGGTAGTATACGAAATCCGATCGGAAACCTATTACCACATACGTAAGCCCGAGGGGGGAGAAGTGTTCGAAATAACCGAAATCGAAAATGAGGAAGCCCTGAAAGAAACTACCGGCGCCCCCTTGATGTGTTGGGATTTCTTCTGCCCGGCGAAATTCCGGGACGCGTTCGTTCTCGAGCTTTGTCCGAAAATCGGAATCGACATGCCGCAAACGAGGTTCGAAGCCATTAAGAACGGCGAACCCGTTGAAGGCAGGTACGAATATTCCAATGCGTGAACGAATTCGAGAAGCAAAATCCTCGTAGACGAGTCGAACCCCGAATGGAAGCCCGTTTGGATTGTCGTTTCCGAAGACATGATCCCCTCCATTTGGGAAACGATGCTGAACTGGATCGGGAAAATCGAGGGGGAATTCGGGGTAAGCGCCAAGAATTTCCAAAGGTACATGGAAAGTTACGGATGAAGCTTCTCGCATCCGAGGGCTTCGATCTCCCCTATCGACGGATGGGTTTCGACGGAAAAACGGGAAATCGTCGGTGAATATTCGCAGTTTTCCATCATAATACGGAGTTCGCTCGCCCATGAGGCCGTGTTCGACGCGTGCTCCGTCATGGGAATCCCCGTAGACCCCGAATATCTCTGAACCGCCATCAGGAACGACGGTCTCCCGGGGATCCATTGCCTCGGGATATTTCCCAATGCCGAGACCGGGGAGTTCGCAGTAGTCGATTGCCGAAATTTCGGAGACAATTACTGTTTGACCGTCCGGACGGACGCCTCCATCGCGGAAAAGATACGGGAAAGAATGACGGAATGGGAGAACTTTTTAAGGGACATGAGATGACACCACGTTCGGTGCGAGGGGTTGAAAAACGAAATAGACGATCCGGACAGCCCCTTGTACGCGGTTATGGCGGATTATTCCATAACCGAAGAAGATCTCCTCAACAACGATCCGGAAACACAGTTTTCCTACCGGGGCTCCCTCAGGCACAAAATAGACAGGTTCCGCTGGAGGTGGCGAATCTAAAAAGCCATGGAAAAAGGCGGCCGGAGCCGCCTTTTTTGTCGGACGTCGGGTTTCCCGAGCGTCCTAGCCGTTACTCTTGTACAGCATCCAGGTTCCGCCCGAAGGGGAAACCTGGCGCACGCTGCCGTCGGGAAGCTTCATCAGCTGCCCGCAAGAGTCGCGCCAAGTGCGCCACTTGTGGCAAATTTTCCCTTCGGCGTCGATGGAATACTGGCCGGTGTCGGATTTTCCGGCATTGTTCGTGCCGTAAACGGTACCGCCCGCCTCATACTGGAATTGAACCTTCCAGTTGATGTTTTCGCCGGACAGCTTTTTCCCCAGGAAAAAGGCATTGGCCTCTTCTTGGGTCATCGGCACTTCGCCGTTTTGAGTCTGGGCCTGGGCTGCGGATTCGGGTTTCGATTCCTGAGCGAAGGCTTGACCGGCGAAAGCGATTGCGACTGCGTAATAAATAACGAGCTTTTTCAATTTCTTCCCCTTTTTCTCATGCTCCGGATTGGAGCTTTTATCTTTTATAATCTTTTGCGTATTTGTCAATTTCGAATGGTCAAGAAGTCGCGTTTCTTCCGTATTTTTTAAGGTTTTCTTAAGAATTGTGAATAAGATGCGCATTCAAGAAGAGAAACCATTCTTAATACATCGGACATGAGCGACGTTTTTTCCCTTTCTTGAAGTCTCAATCGAGGCAGATACGCACTTGCGGTATTTTTAAAAATACTTCCGTTGGCGCTGTTGGCCAACGGATTGGCCTATGCGTACTATTCCTACGTGCACCCCGAAGCCATGGTCCTCATCCAGGCGCAAAACCGAGCCGCGGTTGGGGAATTCCTCTCATACGCGACGAAGGTTTCCTGAACGATTTTCTGCGTCGCCTTCGCGCTTTGACTCAACGTTGCGGTAAAGAGACTGCGTAACATCTGAGCGAGTACGTGGCTGGCTCTCCTGACGTTCGTCCCGGTAATCAACTTGTTCTTTTTCATATATCTGCTCGCCGTAAAAGGAGAGGATTACGACGATTATTCTTACGATGACGAAGCCATGCCGCTCGGGTTCAAGGCCATGTTCGCGCTCTCGGTCGTCTCCGTCGGAAGCACCGTCCTCATGCTCTGGCTTTGGCACGAGACGGGCGCGATTTGGGCCCAGCTCGGTCCGCGGACGTTCACCTGATCTTCCGCGGCGATGTTTTACGTAGCGGTCTGAGTTCTCAGCGGAAGCGTGGCGTACGGCATATGGAAGAGAAAAGAGTGGTCGTATTTCGCGATAATGGCAACGTACCTTTTTTCTATCGTACTGTCCTCGGCGAATTATTTCTTCGTGTCGAAGAATCCCGAAATCATGCTCCAGTACTACCGGTTAATGAACGTTCCTAACGCGCCAGCGCCCGATTTGGTCGCTTCGAGCATGGCGACGAGCACGTGATTCACCATCGTCGTCGGAATCTTCTTCATCATCTACGTAAACAAGAATCTGAACTACTTTACGGAGTAGGCTACAAGTTGAACGAACAGCCCCCTCGGTTGGATTTTTTTAAAAAAAGGATATCGTAACGGGTATCCTTTTTTTAAAATACCTTATGCGAAAAGTCACCCCCCACCTCTGGTTCGACAAGGAAGTGAAAGAAGCCGCGGAATTCTACGTTTCCCTTTTCGGCGATTCGAAGATCGAAAGCGTTTCCACCATCTCCGGCACTCCTTCCGGAGATTGCGACATCGTGAATTTCACGCTGGCCGGAGAATCGTTCATGGCGATCGGCGCTGGACCGTATTTCAAATTCAACCCCTCGCTGTCATTGTTCGCCACATTCGGAAACGAAGCGGAATCGGACGCCGCTTGGGCGAAACTCGCCGAACGGTGAAAGATCCTGATGCCCTACGACACGTACCCGTGGGCGCGCAAATACGGATGGCTCGAAGACAAATACGGCCTCTCGTGGCAGCTTTCTTCGGACGAAAATTACGGATTCGGACAGAAGGTCACGCCCTTCCTCATGTTTACCAAAGAACGGGCGGGCAATGCGAAAGAAGCCATCGAATTCTACTCGGGCGTTTTCCCGGATTCGAAAACGGATCTCGTCATGCCGTACGAAAAAGGCGAAGGCGACGTCGAAGGGTACGTCAAGCATGCCCGTTTCACCATGGGCGGCCGAGATTTCATGGCTATGGAGAGCACCTGACCGCACGATTTCGAATTCAACGGAGCGATGTCGTTCATCGTGAATTGCGAAACCCAGGACGAAATCGACTATTTTTGGGAAAGGCTCTCCGCCGTACCTGAGGCCGAACAATGCGGCTGGCTTCAGGACAAATACGGCGTGTCGTGGCAAATCGTCCCCGAAGTCATGGGAAAACTCATGGGCGGCGACCCGAAGAAGGCCGAGCGGGTAACCCAAGCGTTCCTCAAGATGAAGAAGTTCGACATCGAAGAACTGAAACGGGCCGCGGAAGGCGGATAAAAATTATTAGGATGAAAAACCTCCCCCGATTTCTCGGGGGAGGTTTTGAGTTCTTTTGGTAGCGCTACGGAGAATCGAACTCCGGTTTGCGGGATGAAAACCCGACGTCCTGACCACTAGACGATAGCGCCATGCGAATGGATTCTTAGCTTATGGTCGGAGACGTGGGACTCGAACCCACAACCCCGTGCTCCCAAAGCACGTGCGCTAGCCAATTGCGCCAGTCTCCGAAGCTTTTGAGCGAATGAATGGTGGGTGTGCGTGGATTTGAACCACGGACCTCGTCCTTATCAGAGACGCGCTCTAACCACCTGAGCTACACACCCGAGAAGAAAAACAATGGAGCGGGCGATGGGACTCGAACCCACAACAGTCTGCTTGGAAGGCAGGGACTCTAGCCATTGAGCTACGCCCGCATAATGTCTTTCGCGCCGGGTTTCCCCTGAGCGCTCGTGCATTGTATGGAAAGCACTTTTAGTGTCAAAACGATTTTCGATGTTTTTCGTGCGGGTTTTTGCCTGCTCCGGCAAAGCGTGCTACCATATTTGCGTATTTCCAACTCGACACCATGGCTAACAAAGAATCGCCATCCGATTTTCCGGGCTTCAACGCCGCCGAACACAAGGCGAGCCTCGCCGCTCTCGAGGGAGTGAAAACCGTCACTCCGGCCCCGAAACCCTCATTCGATAAGTCGCTCGAAAAACCGCCGCTCATCGTCGCCGAAGGCGCCTGAGTTTCGGAAGACGGGCACGAAATCTTCGACAAGATCCCAAATCTCCTCTTCCGCGCCAAGGAAGACCGCAAATCCCTCAAGTCGTTCTACGATTCGCTCATGCGCATCGCGGAGGCGTTCGAGTACAAAGAAGACCGTACCGACGCCGAAACCGTCTTCCTCACGGAAGTCCTCGAAGGCAAGATCAAAGTAGCCGGAGCCCTCGACCGCAAAGGCATAACGACCGATCCCGAGAAGATGCCGGTGTTCGAACGCATCGACAAAGCCGAATGGCTCGCGGAACAAGGCGCAGTAGCGGAATCCGAAAAGGAACTCGAAATTGCAAAAACCCAAGTGGCGCTCATCGAAGAGCGCATCCGAATCGCCTACTCGGCCATTCCGAAAAAGAATCCGCAGTAACGAAAAACGGGGCCGAAGCCCCGTTTTTCATGCCTACGCCACGATGTCGCGGACGGTGAGGACGATTCCGCTCCTTCCCATCCACTTCTCCACTTCCATTTCGCATACCAGGTCGAACGTATCGCGGGAAAGGAGTTCCTTATCGAACTGTCCGAAGCCGAAAGCGTTGATCTTGCCCGAGAAGTTGGGAGCGACGAGTTTGAAGTGCTTGCCGTCTTTCCCAAGTTTTTCCACCCGGGCTTTCACGCCTTTGAAGAAGAACGCCGGCTTCGCGAACGACATGCCGTACGGTCCGTACGAGCGGATTTCTTTCACGAGCGATTCGGAGACGTCGTCGAGCGACAATTCCATGTCTGCCCTAAGCGGTCTCTCCCCTACCGTGATTCCCGCGCGAATCTCATGGGCGCGTGCCGAAGCGCGGGTTCGGAAATCTTCGAATTTTTCTACGGAAATCGAGAATCCGGCAGCCTGTTTATGCCCGCCGAACGCGAGGAACGAATCCTTGAATTCGGTAAGGAACGCAACCATGTCGAATCCCTCCGGAGCGCGGCAGCTGGCCACGAGTTTCCCTTCTTCGCGCTTGAGGGCGATGGACGGTTTCGCATACGCCTCGCAGAGCCGTCCGGCGATGAGCCCGATGATGCCGTGCTCGATTTGGTCGTTTTCGTAGAACGCGACGCCTTCGGAAGGGTCGGTCACCTGCATCGCGTGGTTCAAAAAGTACTCAGTCGAAGTCTTTCTGCGCGAGTTGAGGTCTTCGATTTCAGTCATGAGCGCGTCCACCCGGTCGTCGGCAGCCAAGAGGAGCTTGAGCGCGGTGTACGGAGTATCCATGCGTCCGGCGGCATTGATGCGCGGCCCGATGTGGAATCCGATGAGGTCGGCTACTTCTTCTTTTCCTTCGCAGAGTTTGCGGAGGCCGGAAGAGCGGCTCTTTTTAATACGGGCGAGTCCCAGGGTGACGATTGTACGGTTCTCCCCCACCAAAGGCATCATGTCGGCCACCGTACCGAGCGCGGCGAAGTCGAGGTATTCGGAAATGCGCTTTTCGTACTCGAACGGCGCGAACGCGCGGGCCGTAACGGCGGAAAGGAGTTTGAAGGCAACGCCCGCTCCAGCCAAATTCGTGAACGGATAGGTCGTGCCCGGGATTTTGGGATTGATGAGCGCCACGATGCCTTCCGGGAAAATCTCGGGAACGGCGTGGTGATCGGTAACGATGACGTCTATTCAGAGTTCCTTCGCGCGGTTTACGGTTTCCACGTCGCGGGTTCCGCAGTCGACCGAAATGACGAGTTTCACGTCGGCCTTGGCGAGTTCGTCCATGAAATACGGCTTCATACCGTACCCGTCTTTGACGCGGTGCGGCAGTCGGTAGGAAATCTCCAATCCCATCGACTGGAAAAACCGCACGAGCATCGCGGTGGAAGAAACCCCGTCGACGTCGTAGTCGCCGAAAATCACCACCCGTTCTTTATTCTCACGGGCTTTTAAAATGCGCGCTACCGCTTCTTCCATTCCCGGGAAGAGGAACGGATCGTGCAAGTCGGCAACCGAGGGGGTGAAAAACGAGGAAAGGTCGATGGAAAGGTCGATTCAGCGGTTCTTCAAAAGAACGTCGCGGAGCGGGGTTCCTGCAGGATGTTCGGGGATTTCGAGTCGGTAGCCTTTGAGAGTTCGCATAGTTTGGGCGGATTGCCTCGGCGCGTTTGACCCCGAGACATGAAAAAGGAGAGGAATACGCGAGTATATCCCCTCCTAAGTCGTACGCAACGAAAAGTATGCGAAATTACTGCACGTTGTCGCGGACGTACTTGGGATTATTCGCGTATTTGAGGCCCTCTTCGAGCGATATCTCCCCGTTCTTTACGAACTCGACGATGTCCTGTTCGATGACCTGCATGCCTTCGCGGCGCGAAGTCTGCATGACGGAGGGAATCTGGTGGAGTTCGTTTTCACGGATGAGGTTCTTAACCGCCGTGGTATTGGTGAGGATTTCCTTCGCGAGGAGGAGTCCCGATCCGTCACCCTTCTTAAGAAGGCGCTGAGAGAATACGCCGACGATCGAGTCCGCAAGCTGGAGGCGGATCTGGTTCTGCTGCGCCGCCGGGAAAGAGTCGATGATACGCGAGATGGTCTGGTGGGCCGAGCGGGTGTGGAGCGTCGAGAATACCAAGTGGCCGGTTTCGGCGAGCTTGAGCGCCATTTCGATTTCTTCGCGGTCGCGCATTTCACCGAAGAGGATGACCTGCGGGTTCTGACGCATCGCACCGATAAGCGCGGTGTTGTAGTTGGGGACGTCGCGTCCGATTTCCTTCTGCTCGACGATCGATTTCTTATGCGGGTGGATGTATTCGATCGGGTCTTCGATCGTGATGATGTGCTTCGAATAGTTGGCGTTGATTTCGTGGATCATCGCCGCAAGCGTGGTCGACTTACCGGAACCGGTCGGCCCCGTTACGAGGATGAGCCCCTGTCCGACCTTGGTGACGTCTTCGTAGATGATCGGGAGCTTGAGATCGGTAAGTTTGGGGATGCTCGACGAAAGCTGGCGGAGAACCGTCATGTAGCAGCCCATCTGGAACGAGACGTTCCCACGGAAACGGGCCCCGTTGAACTCGAACGAGAAGTCGAGGTTCTTGGTACGCAAAAGCTGTTCGTGCTGCTCGAACGTAATGAGCGACTGCGCGAAGCTCTTGGCTTCTTCCGGAGTGATCTTTTCGATGCCTTCGTCGATATGGACGATTTCACCGGAAATCTTCGCCCCCGGATGGGTGCCGACGGTATAGTAGAAGTCCGAAACGCGGTTGTCGATGACGACGCCGAGGAGGGCGTCGCGCATCGGGTGGGCGGGAATCATCGAGTGATCGAGCATGGGAACCAGATTAGGAAGTTGGGGTGCTGTTTGGGGTTTTCGTTACATCTTCTTCGCGACTTCTCCGAGCTTGAAGAGCGGAAGCATGATGGAGAGGATGATGGTACCGACGATGGCTCCGACGAACACGATGATGAGCGGTTCGAACGCGGCCATGATGTTGGAGATGAAGCGGCGGAGTTCTCGGGAGTAGTTCTCCCCTACCTTGAAGATGGACTTACCGATGGTACCGGTTTCTTCGCCGACCGCGACCATATGAACGAAGTCCACGGGGAAGAGCGGATTTTCGAATTCGATTTCCTTCTTGTTGTTGTCCGAGACGTTGAGCCCCATCGCCGCGGATACGCGGATGCCGGCTTCGACTTCGTTCTTGATGCGGATGATGTCCTTCTTGTAGTGGATGTTCGGCACGACGTCGGCCGAGGTTTCCAATGCTTCGAGCATGAGGACTCAGGCGTCCAGAAGCAGGACGAGCGAGTTGATGAAGAGGATGATGTTGAGCTGCCGGTTGATAAACCCGAATATGGGCAGCCTGAGCGATATGTATCCGTACGCCACCTGTCAGGGATACGTGCGTCCGAACATGGTTCCCGCCGTAATGAGAAGGAAGAGCCCGATAGCGAGGGCTATCCAATTGCCGATGAGAAAATCGGACGCGCTAATCATGAACTGCGTCAGCGCCGGGATTTCGACGCCGTTCTTTATGAACGTGCCGGTAATCTTGGGGAGGATGAACGTCAGCATGAAGACGGCCATCGCGATGGAAAGGATGATGAGGATCACCGGGTAGACGAGCGCCGACTTGATCTTCGCCTTAATTTCGATGTTTTCCAAAAGCGTCTTCTCGAGGTCCGCCATTACGCGCGGAAGCGTACCCGTCTTCTCTCCGACTTCGATGAGCGATATGACGAGCGGGTCGAAGTACTTCTCGTAGGCCCTCAGCGATTCCGAAATGGTGAGACCGTGGTCGAGGTTCTCGCGGGTTTCGGTAATGATCTTAGCAAGCTTGGCGTTGGATATCTGCCGGGAAACTATCGAGAACGCCGTCTTGAGGTCGATACCGGAAGCGAGGAAGCTCGAGAGCTTGTTGATGAACTGCCAGACTTCCTTCGCGCTGATGCCTCAGATGATGACCGGTTGGCTGAGTTTCTGGGACATCTTGCCCTGTTTGCGCTTCTTCTTATGGAGTTCGGCGCGGGCCTTCGTCAAAAGATCCATGAACTTCGAGTGATCGAAGGTCCCGTCGTCGCGGATGAAACGTATTTTACGTTCGAAGAACATGGTTTATATCTTTCCTCACCGGGTAATGATTTCGACGACTTCGCGGATGACGATTTCGTTTTCTCCCTTTTTCTGCAATTCGAGGAGCGTCTCGTATTTCCTACGGAGACGTTCTTCGAGTTTCAGCATCTTGAACCTGTCTTCGTTCTGGATGATCTTTTCGAGGTACTTCTTCATGCGGTCGTGGACGTACCCTTCGCGGAAGTTGTCCTGGATGCGCTGTTTGAGCTTGAGGTACTCGCCCATCTTGTAGAGCCGGTCGAGCTGGATGAGGCGGATCTTGAGTTCGCGCTCGAACTTCTCCTTCTTCAAGAGTTCCATGATTTCCGCGCGGTTGCGGTTCTTGAGGCCGCCGAAACTTTCGCGCTCCTTGAGTCCGACTTCGTCGAGGATGGCCTGCAGTTCGCCTTTATCGACGATGACGTCCTTATCGGTATTGCGGACCCAGATGAATCCGGATACGTCGTCGTCGAATACCGGCGCGAATTCTCAGGCGCTCTTGTAGATCATCTTATACGCCTTGTCTGGGTCGCATTCGGATTTGTAGATGGAATCCTTGAACGAGGCTTCGAGGCGGTTCAGTCCGTAGAACTCCCCTCCTTCCCCGTTTCGCGCTTCGACGAAACCGTCGGTATATCCGAAAAGCGCGTCCCGGTGCTTCATGGCGATTTCCTTCGGCTTGATGGACGATACGTTCTTGATGACGCGAACTCAGAGGGCGAGATTGCCCGGAGTAATGAGTTCGGTAGCCTTCTCCGCATGGTGGAGGTAGATCATCTTGTCGTGTCCGGCACCGATGTACTGGAGAACGTTTCGTTCCGCGTCGTATTCGAAAAAGACGGCAGTTACGAACATGCGCGCCTTGATGCGGTCTTTAAGGTCGTTATTGATCCTTACGAAAAGCTCAGGAAACGATTTGATCTTCCGGACGTGTTCATGGAAGAGCTTCGAAAGCGCCGCTACCGTAAAACCGGCCTGTACTCAGTGGCCGGTAGCGTCTCCGAAATAGAAGACCGTGCGTTTGCCTTCCGTGTAGGAACCGAAGGTGTCGCCCACGATCTGGTCCTTGCCACGGATTTCCCCGAAAAAGTCGAAGCCCGGGAGCGAGAAACCCGATACCGCTCTCGCGGTACCGGATTTTACTGCTTCGAGGAGGCGTTCGGAGCCTTCGGGCATGTCGATGATCCCACCGGCTCGCAGGAGCAAAGATTCGATATCCTTGAGACTTTTCTGTTCCCTGATGTACGCGGCGCGCTCTTTGCGTCCTTTTCCGTATTCGGCATATGCGGCCTTGATGCGCTGCATGATCGAAACCTTTGCGCCGTCGACCGAATTCTGCTTTTCATGGATTTCGGCACCGACTTCTTCGAAAAATTTCTGGAGGCGTTTCTGATTTTCGGCCTGACGTTCGGATTTCGTTTTCTGCTTCTCGCTGATGTCCTGCACCTTGGTAAGGAGCTTCATCGCCTTCGGATTCCCTTCGAACGTTCCGACGAGAGCGCGGGCGGCCTGGAGGGCTTTGACGTAATCCTTCTTTTTCAGTTGGGCCTTCACTTCGTCTTCCATATCCGCGAACCGGCGGAGCTGGTGGAGTTCCGCGGCTTTCTCTTCGGCCGTCACTTTCTCGTGCTTGAGGTCGTCGATGAGACGGGAAATCGTGCGCTCCCATTTATAAAGGCCGTCGAGACGTGCCTGGAGCTGTTTCTTTTTCGCGTTCGCGGTTCTCGCGACGTCTTCGAGGTTGGTGGATTCGAGAACGGTGGCCTTACGTTCGGCCTGTTCGCTCCAGTTGATGCCCGATTTGATCTTCAGGAGGAGTTCGTGGGTGGCCATGAGGGCCGTATCGTAGTTTCCCGCCTTCCGGTACGTGTTGATCCACTCGACGGCATCGGTAAAATCGGTTACCGCCTCGGAGGCGGCATCCTTTTTTCCGAGAAGTCTTTTCAGCAGTGCGAACACGTTATCCTCCTTTAGGGTTTAGCGTTAAACGAGCTGCATTGCCTCTTCGATGCTCGTCTTTCCGGTAGCGGATTTGATGAGCGCGTCCTGCACGATGCCGACCATGCCCAACTCTCGGGCTTTGTGGTCGAGTTCGGCGGCGGAAGCTTTTTCGAGAATGAGGGGATGCAGCGCTTCGTCCATGACGAGAACTTCATGGACGCCTACGCGGCCCTTGTATCCGAAGTCGTCGCATTCGGGACAGCCCACCGGCTGGTGGAAGTCCACGAGGGCGAGGTCGTCGTCGACCACTCAGGAGAGCTGTTCGGCGACGCGGTCCTTGAGCGAACCTTCGGGAAGGCGGTAGGTTCCGCGGGCGGAACATGCGGGACAGAGCCTGCGGACGAGACGCTGGGAAATGATCATCTTCACCGAAGAGGTGATGAGGAACGGTTCGATGCCCATGTTGATGAGGCGCTGGATGGTTCCGGCGGCGGAGTTGGTATGGATGGTGGAGAGCACCAAGTGGCCGGTGAGCGCCGCTTCGATCGCGAGGGTCGCGGTTTCCTTGTCGCGGATTTCCCCGACCATGATGATGTCCGGGTCTTGGCGAACGAGGGAACGGAGCCCTTCCGCGAAGGTGAATCCCACCTGCGGACGGATTTGGCTCTGGTTGATGAACGGGATGTTGTATTCGACCGGGTCTTCGAGGGTCGAAATGTTGTTTTCGAGGGGATCGAAGCTCTTGAGCATCGAGAAAAGCGTGGTCGACTTACCGGAACCGGTAGGACCCGCGACGAGGATGATGCCGTACCGGCTTTCGAGGCTCGCTTTGATGCGCTCCATGTTCACGTCGAGAAAATCGAGCTTTTCGAGATTGAGGAGCGAAGTGTCCTGGCGGAGCATGCGCATTACCACCTTTTCGCCGTCGACCACCGGGATGATGCTGACACGGATGTCGACGTTTTCGTTGTGCTCTTCGGAGGTGTACGCGATCTTGCCGTCTTGCGGGCGGTACTTCTCGTCGATACGGAGGTTCGCCATGATCTTGATGCGCGAAATGAGTTTCGCGTATTCTTCATGGCTGATGCGGTCTATGAAAATGAAGTCCCCGGATACGCGGAAACGGAGGTTGATGGAATCCCTCGAAGGCTCGATGTGGATGTCAGAAGCGCGCTCGGTAATGGCGAAATCGAAAAGGCCGTTGGAATAGCCGATGACGTCGCCTATGTCCTGACGGACTTCGTGCGCGAGGAATTTCTTAGGTGATTTTTCTTTGTGGAACACGGATCCTCTGGTTACCTTTTCTACCATTATAGGGCATTTTCGAAGCGTACGCAAATAACGTTCGCTTGCCGATTGGCTTTCCTTCGGTAAGGATACGGCATTGGAAGGCCAAATCCAAGAAGAAATGTTGAATGCCTATTAAAGGGGAATTAAAAAAATATCAAATTTAACGTTGTTTTTTCTTTCAAGTGGGTAAAATATTCTTGTTCGGACGTATCTCTGGACCCGTATGACCGCTTTACTTTAAAAACGCGTTAAACGTTTGACAAGCAAAACCGCATATGGATTAATTGGAAACGTTCATTCGGAAACAAACCGTATGTACGTAATTATCTACCCCCTCTCCCCCTCTTCTATGCTCGTACAGGCAAAGAACTCCAAGGGTTTCACCCTCGTGGAACTCATCGTAGTAATCACCATCCTCGCGATCCTCGCTACGATCGGTTTCCTCTCCCTCCAGGGATACACCTCGGACGCTAAGAACACCAAGACCCAGGCGAACCTCCGCACCGTGTCCTCGTCCCTCGTAAACGAACAGGCGATCACCCAGCAGGGCTTCGACAGCTATATGTCCGGAGCTTTCGTTGGCGGGGCAAGCAATTACAATAGCTGGTCTGGAAATACCGCTGCCGGCTTCACTGGCGGCACTATCTACGGTTCTGGCTTCCTCGCGTTCACCGGTGGAACCTACATGGCAGGTCAGCTCGACGCCGCAAAGCTCCGTATTGACGGTACCAAGTTCTTCGACACCAAGGCTTCTGGGGCTAAGAACCTCCTCCCGTACGCAGTAGGTGCCGCTTCGGTTAACGAAACCACCAACGGAAAGACCCGCCAGCGCACCGTCTTCCAGGTTGCCGCCACCCTCAACAACGCCGGCGTAGAAACCGCGCTCGTGGAAGGTACCTACGGAACCGGTGTCAATACCGACCTTAAGGGACTTGTACGCGACGGTACCGTTACCGCAGCTTCCGCAAACGATGGCGACGCTGTAGTCGCAGGCGCAAGCAAGGTTCCGTACACCACCAAGTAATCGAAGATCGCATTCACGCTTTCTCACATACGTATGAAAACCGCTCCCCAGGGGGCGGTTTTCTATTGATTGAAATGTTAAATTTAAACATTTAGGGGGTTAACAAAAAGTTAATCAATAAATTTGCAAAGCGAAAAAAGCCTAGTAGACTTGTCAGCGTAAAAGGGTCGAGAGGCCGTTTACTCAAAGAGTTATTTTCTTTTCTTCCTTCTATGCTCGTACAGGCAAAGAACTCCAAGGGTTTCACCCTCGTGGAACTCATCGTAGTAATCACCATCCTCGCGATCCTCGCTACGATCGGTTTCCTCTCCCTCCAGGGATACACCTCGGACGCTAAGAACACCAAGACCCAGGCGAACCTCCGCACCGTGTCCTCGTCCCTCGTAAACGAACAGGCGATCACCCAGCAGGGCTTCGACAACTATATGGTAATGGGTACTGGTAATACCTTCTCCGGAGGCACTACCTACACTGGCGGTACCATCTACGGATCGGGCGTACTCACCTTCACCGGAGGCTCCTACTTCGCAGGAACCCTCGACGCCGCCAAGCTCCGTATCGACGGATCCAAGTTCTTCGACACCAACGCTACCGATAAGAACCTCCGTCCGTACGCCGTGGGCGCCGCAGCGGTTAACGAAACCACCAACAACAAGACCCGCCAGCGCACCGTGTTCCAGGTTGCCGCTACCCTCAACAACGCCGGCGTAGAAACCGCGCTCGTGGAAGGCACCTACGGAACCGGTGTCGCTTCCGACATGCCGGGTCTCATCAAAAAGTATGACGTAGCAGTCTCTTCCGCAAACTCCGGCTCGACCGTTGTCGCAGGTGGAACCGCTCTTCCGTACACCACCAAGTAATCGAAGATCGCACTTCTGCTTTCATCTCGAAAAACGCTCCATCACGGAGCGTTTTTCGTTTATTTAGTATAGTTAATTTTTCAACTAATTATTAACAAGAAGTTAATAAAAAGATTTGCAATCGAAAAAAAGCGTACTAAACTGATTCCAGTTAAAGGGTCTGGCGATTCTTTACACCGAGTTATTTCCTCTCAACCATTTCTATGCTCGTACAGGCAATGAAGAACTCCAAGGGTTTCACCCTCGTGGAACTCATCGTAGTAATCACCATCCTCGCGATCCTCGCTACGATCGGTTTCCTCTCCCTCCAGGGATACACCTCGGACGCTAAGAACACCAAGACCCAGGCGAACCTCCGCACCGTGGCTTCCTCGCTCGTAAACGAACAGGCGATCACCCAGCAGGGCTTCGACTACTACATGTCCGGCGCTTTCGCAGGATACTCGGCCGCAGGTAACGACAACACCTTCTCCGGAACCTCCCTCGTATCCGGTCTTGTCTACTCCGGAACCCTCTACTTCAAGTCCGGCGCGTACATGGCCGGTACTCTCGACGCTACCAAGCTCCGCATCGACGGTGCCAAGTTCTTCGACAAGACCTCGACCGGCGTTCTCCTTCCGTACGCAGTAGGTGCCGCTTCGGTTAACGAAACCACCAACGGCAAGACCCGCCAGCGCACCGTCTTCCAGGTTGCCGCTACCCTCAACAACGCCGGCGTAGAAACCGCGCTCGTAGAAGGTACCTACGGAACCGGCGCCTCGACCGACATGGCAGGCCTCATCGTAGCCTCCAACCTCGCAACCGCAGGTACCCCGGCCCTTACCGACGCAGTCGTAGCAGGATCCTCCAAGATTCCGTACAGCACCAAGTAATCGCCGTTCTGACGAAAAAAATGAAAACCCCTCTCCGGAGGGGTTTTCTCGTTCACCATTCGTTCGCATTCGCATTGAATTTTTCAGGAAATCCCGTACTCTTGGACGCGTTACGAATTTATCCGCATTTCCCTTCCGTAGAATGCTCAACGTCTCGAATACCAAGGGCTTCACGCTCGTCGAGCTCCTCGTCGTAATCACCATCCTCGCCATCATTTCCGTAGTTGCCTACACCAGCTTCGGCGGCGCGACCGACAAGGCGAAGAATTCCACCAAACTCCAACAGCTCGCGTCCATCGATGGGGCGCTCGGGCTTTTCTACCAAGAAAAATCCTACTATCCGATGCCGGCTGCCAAGGGCGTGACCGAATTCTGGGGATATGACAATTCGACGAACGCGCTCCTTACGAACGCCGTCACCGTCACCATGAACGGCGACGCGGTAGCGACCGTATCGGCTGGCGCCGGCGGAGGCAAGGTCATCTCCGGCGACGCGACTACCCAAATCGGGGCGAAGGGCGTCATGAACCAGGACGTTCTCGGCAAGCAGTACCTTTCGCAGGATCTCGTAGACCCGGCCGTCAAAGACGTGAAGGTAGGCGATACCAAGACCATGAAGGATTACGGCATCGGACATTACGTATACGGCGTCTACGCGAAAAACAACACCGACTGGACTTCCGCTTCCAAGAAAGGACAGGCGTACAACCTCGCCGCGACCATCGTAGACGACCAGAAGGGCGAAATCGCCAAGGTAACCGGAAACTTCGACTCCAAATTCAACAACTGCGCGGCTTGCCCCTCGTCCCTTATCGGACCGGGCGGCGTGACCGGCAGCGGAGGATTGGTAGACGGAGACGTCGCCAAGGTATATCCGATTTCGTTCTAATTCCATTCCACGAACCGACCAATGACTTACGACCCCGTAACCGGCTTCGCGCCGAAGAAGACGAAACGCGCCACGCTCATCCCCACCGTCATCGATAAGACCCCGTCGGGAGAACGCGTATACGACATCTACTCCCGCCTTCTCGAAGACCGTATCATCTTCCTTGGCGACGCCATCGACTCGATGGTAGCCAACACCGTAGTCGCCCAGCTCCTCTTTTTGGAAAAGGTCGACCCGAAGGCCCCCATCACCATGTACGTCAACTCCCCGGGAGGACACGTGAGCGCCGGTCTCGCCATTTACGATACGATGCAGCATATCAAGCCGGAGGTATCCACCGTCTGCGTAGGCCTCGCGGCTTCCATGGGCGCGGTCATCCTCGCCGGCGGAGCCAAGGGCAAGCGCTACTCGCTCCCCCACTCCGAAATCATGATCCACCAGCCTTTGGGCGGTGCGGAAGGCCAGGCGAAAGACATTAAGATCGCCGCCGAAAACATCATCAAAACGGGAAGCGTGCTCTACGAAATCCTCGCGAAACACACCGGCAAGCCGGTAAGCCAAGTGGAAATCGACTGCGACCGCGACAACTTCATGTCGCCGGAAGACGCCCTCGCCTACGGACTCATCGACAAGATCATCAAGAACCGCTAATCCGGTTCGAAACCAACCCCGCAAGCATGAAGTACAAAAGCCCCCTCGTATTCGTATCCACGTTTTCGACGGGGCTTTTCGTTGATTTCGCGACCAAAAGGTACGCGGAAACCGAGTTCGTCGAAAAGAAGACCGAAATCCTCGGGGATTGGCTCGTTTTGAGATTCCAGAGCAATCCGTGAATCGCCTTTTCAGCGCCCGTCACCTGATTGCCGCTCAAGATTCTCACGCTCGTACTCATCGCGTACGTGGCGTATTTTTACGCGAAGGAAGAAAAATTCCGCTGAACGGCCATGGTCGACATGGCGTACGCGGCGTTTCTCGCCTGAGCCGTCGGAAACGGCATCGACCGTATCTGGATGGGAAAAGTCACGGATTTCATAGACTTGAAATATTTTGCGAATTTCAACGTAGCCGATATCATTATCACCGTATCCGCCGCGTTTCTCGTGGCATTCCATTTCTTCCATGAACGCAAACTCCGAACACGAAAATAACGTCGCCCGAGCGGCCGTCGAACAAGAAGTCCACAATGAGGACGCGCTCACTTCCGAAGACCTCCTCGGTCCTCCGAAAATCGACTTCCTCTCCGTCGGGCTCTCCACTATCGGAAACCTCGTATCCGGCTTCGTAGGCGGTCTCGTCATCTTCGTAGCGACGCTCCTTTTCCTCCGTGCCGCCAAAATCGCGTCTCCGGGAATATTCCCGTACGTGCTCGCGCTCGTAGGATTCTTCGCCATCATGATTTCGACCTACCTGTCGCTCTTCATGAATTCGCTGGTCTTTCCGAACAAATACAAGGAAGGCCTCGCGACGTTCGGGCAGACGTTCGCGTTCTCGATCCTCCTCTTCATTCTCGTCGTACCGCTCTACGTATACATGAACTCGGTCAATATCGACCGCATCATCTTCGTGTTCGTACTGCACGTGCTCCTGAATTCGCTCGGGGTCCTGCTCATCTCTGAGATTCTTTCCAATTACCGCTACGCAGCGCTCGCCGTGTATTCCGGCTTCGCCGGATTCTTCATGGCGACGGCCGCTTCGGTAGTGTTCTTCATGAACTTCAGCGAATCGGATTCGATGATCTATTCCCTCGTGGGCGTCATCGTCGTCGTAAACGTGCTCATGACGTTCTTCCGATTGCTTACCGAACTCGCGTATTACAAGTTCTACAAGCTCACCGGCCTCGATCCCCTGGGCGACATCTACGCCCGCATCGAACGCGACGAGAACGAAATCCTCGCGCGCGCCGAACAGGACCTCGTGAAATTCCAATAAGAAACCCGTTCCCCAATCACCCGACCCATGCTCCAGAACGCCGCTCGTAAGGTTCTCACTACCTACCTTTCCGAAGGACGCATCCCCGCTTTGAGCGAAATCGGCATCGCCGAGAGCGAATACGCGCGCTCGAAAGACCCGGTTTTCGTGACGCTCTATAAGGACGGCAAGGTCGTCGCGTCGAGCGGACGCATCCATACGAAAAACGAGAACACCGCGAAGGAAATGGTGGAAAACGCGCTTCTCTGTCTGAAAGATTCACGTCTTTCGGGCCTCGTAGGAACCGCGGCCGACCTTCAGAACGTCCGCATCCGCGTTGACGTACTGCCCGCTTCCAAGCGCCGCGTCCTCGCGAACATCTCCGCCCTCGACGCCAAGAAGGAAGGCGTCATTTTCCTTGCCCAAGGTCTCGGAAAACTCTCCGTCGTCCTTCCGAACATCGCGAACCTCACCGATAAGGCGGAAGACCTCCTCTCCATCGCCATCCAAAAAACCGGCCTCGATCCCAAATCCCTGAGAGAGGGCGACTACGTCGTCTACGGAATCCAGACGGAAGCGATGAGCGATTTCTAAAGAAATCCCATCATTCGCATGCCCATCTTCGAACTGAGCCTCTTCGGCATCCGAATCGCCCCCACGTACTACGGAACCGCGTATGCGGTAGGATTCCTTTTGGGGTACCTCATCCTCAAAAAAAGGGCGGTCGTACCTCGGGAAAAGCTCGACGACCTTCTGTTCTACGTGTTTTTGGGCGTATTCCTTTGAGGCAGGATCGGATACGTGCTTTTTTACGACCCGTCGTACTACCTCGCGCACCCGCTCGAAATCCCTCAGACATGGAAAGGCGGCATGAGTTTCCACTGAGGCGTCATCGGAGTAATCGCCGCGATGTGGGCCTATGCGAAAAAAATGAAGGAACTCTTCCTTACCACTGCGGACGAAGTCACGCTCATACTGCCCATTGGCATCATGCTCTGACGCCTCGCCAACTACGTGAATGGCGAACTCTACGGCTTCGCGCCGTACGCGTGACCCTTCGCCATGAGCGTGGACGGAACCTCGCACTTCCCCTCCCCGCTCCTCGAGGCCGCGCTCGAATGACCGGCGCTGTTCGCTCTGCTCTGGTACGTTGCCAGCCGGAAGCCGAATCCGGGAATCGTGGCGACCACGTTCCTCTGAGGGTACGCCGCGTTCCGCATCTTCGTCGAATTTTTCCGTACTCCGGACGCACAAATCGGATACATCTACGGATTCGTGACGATGTGACAGGCACTGTCGGCCGTGATGTTCGTCGCCGCGATTTCGCTCTATTTCACCTTCAGAACCCATGCTTCGGAAAAACTTCAATAACCCCCTCCTGATCGCCGGAGCCGTTTGAACGTTCCTTGCGGCTACCGTCAAGCCCGACCTCGTCGCCTACGGCGTAGGGACCGTCACGCTCGCGTATCCGCTTCCGGACATTTTGGCAAGCCTGGTTATAGGTCCGCTCATCCACTACGGTTTCTTCCATTTCCTCAGCAACGCGTTCCTTCTCCTATACTTCGGCAAACCGATCGAAGAGACGATCGGCATGAAGCGGTATGTGGGCTTCTTCGCCTTCGTCACGATCGTTTCCAGCGCGTTCCTCCTCACTTTCGAAACGCATCGCGCGGTAGTGGGACTCGATTCCTTCGCTATGGCGATATGTGCCTATACCATCGTGAAAATGCACCAGGCGAAGCATCCGGAAATCGGCGGCGGTTACCTGTTCATGGTAATTTTCCTCGGATTGGATTACGCCAACGGATACGGGATTGTGGCCAATGCCGCCGGAATACTCTCCGGTTTGGCGTTCGTTGCCTCCGAGAGGCTTTTGACAAAGACGAAATAGTCGTTATACATTCCTCATAACCAACAACCGAGTTATGAAGAATTTTCTTGAAACCGCACGCGTCATCGTGCTTGCCGCACCGCTTGCCATATCCTCCGCACCCGCTTCCGCGAACGAATTCGCCGGTTCTCTCGGATCTGGAATCGCTGACATGGTCATTGATTCCACGAAAGACAAGGCGGAAAAAGCCGTATCCGGACAATCAGCGAACTCTCGCGAATACGCAACGAAAAACGGTCAGGATTTCCAGGCGGAGGTCCGGTATTATCTCGAACGCGAAAAGTGCTACGTAGTAGCGAACGCCCCGAAGAACGCCCCTACTTGGCTTGCGGCGATCGGAAAATTCGACGCGCTCAACGAACGCGCGCCGAAGAACTACGGAAAGAAAACCGCCGATGCCATCGAGAAAGCCAAAGCCCGACTCGAGGCCGAACGGCAGAAAGCCCATGTTCCGTTCGGAAAGATTATGGACGATGCGCGCCGCATGAACGGCAAAGAACGCAAGTGTCTCGCCGGATCGGACAAAATCAAAAGCTAAAACTCGAGTTCGAACGTCAAAAACCCCCTCCGGTTTCCGGAGGGGGTTTTCATCGCGGAAAATCCGCAGTTACGAGCGCATGACTTCTTTCCAGAATTCGGGGCTCGAAATCTTCGACCACGCGTCGCGAATGGACGCTTTGAGATTCTCGTAGTCCTCGTCGGTGAAATCGACTTCGACGCTCTTGTAGTCGCCGTCTTTGCCTTCGACGAATTCGAGCATGAGCGAAGTCGTACGGTACTTGCCGGAAAGGCTCGGATCGAGTTCGAAGAGGAGCTTGTAGAAGAGGAGTTGGCGGAAGTATTTGCCGTCGCCGTTCGCGGTAAGGCCTTTGACTTCGTTCAAGGACTTCGCGCGGCCCGTCTTGTAGTCGACGAGGCGGACTTCGTCGGCTCCGGAGGACAAAAGCTCGATCTTGTCGATTTTGCCCGTCAGCGGGATTCCTTCGAAAACGATGTTGCGCGGATAGAAGTTGTATTCGAGCTCGAGCGGCATTTCGAGCTTTCCCGCGTGGATGGCGTACCAGCCGCCAAGTCCTTCCCTTCCCTTTTTAAGGAGCTTCTCGCGCAAATCGGGCGGTAAGACTTCTTGTTTGAGAGCCTTTTCGAAGTCGGCGAGGAGTTGGTCGATTCCCGGTTCCTTTCCGTCTTTCTTCCACGAAAGGTAGAAGAGTTCGAGCGCACGGTGGTAGGTTTTTCCGAACACCGTATATTCGTTGTCCTCAAACGGATACTTGAAGATCGAGTCGCGGAGGAAGAGTTTGGGATCCTCCATGAATTTGGAGAGGTCGGAAGGCGAAAGCCGGTAGTTCACGAGGAATTCGCGGACGTAGGCTTCTTCGCCGTCGGTCATTTCGGATGCGAAGAGCGCGGTGGGGCGAAGGTCGGCCGCTACGACTTCGGCGTAGTTGACGGCATCCGCGTTTCTGCCCGGCTCCTGTCCGAGTTCGGTAAGGAACTGCGACGCGATCTTCATTTTCTTTCCGTCGGATTCGGCGTACGAAAGGTGGAGAACGGCCTTGGCGCGGGTGATTCCCACGAAGAAGAGGCGGCGTTCTTCTTCTTCCGGGTCTCCGGCGATAGCGGCGGAACCGTCCTTGAGAACGGCTCCCGGTGGCAAGCGGAGCTGGTCGACGTTGCGACGCCCACCCCAGTTTCCGTCGCAGAGGTTCGACATGAAGACGGCCTCGTATTCGAGACCCTTGGACTGGTGCGCAGTAAGGACCTTTACGCGGTTCGGGATTTCGGAAAGGCGCTTGGACGGGAGCGAGAGCGAATACTTGCGGTAGTACCCGATCTTTTTCATGAATCCGGCCACGGTGAGAAGCGGGTTCGACTGGCTCCAATCCTTGGCGGTATCGAAGAGGGTGAACACGTCTTCCAAATCCGGGAACGATCCGCGCTTTTCGACGAAATCGAGAAAGCCCACCGATTCGAAGATGCGTTTGAAATCCTCGTAAAGTTGCACGTTCTCCGGTGCCGCGGCGGCGATCTTCGAATAAAAATCCGAGAGTTTTGCCACGTCTTTCACGCCGATGTCGGCGAGGAGTTCCGCGTCGGCGATCGCGTCGAGGAACTTCATGCGGTCTTTGCGCGTGTAGTTCATCTTGTAGAGCGCGCGGTTGATCTTGAGCACGTCGGCGGGATCGATGTCGAAAATGCCCGACCTCGCGAGGCGGATGACCTTTTCTTCGGCGACGCCCGGGTCGGAAATGACTTCCAAGAGGTCGAGCGCGAGCGTGACGGCTTCGCTCGAGAGCGCGTCGGCGGAAGCCTTGCTTTCAACCCCTATTCCGTTGGCGGCGAGAAATGCGGCCCACTCCTGCGTTTCGCGGTTGGTACGGGTGAGCACGGCGATTTCTTCGGGAGCGGTGCCAGCGGCGAGAAGACGGCGCACGTCACGGAGGATGACGGCTTTCTCTTCGAGCGGATTGGCGTACGCGGTGATACGGACTTCGGCTCAATCGTCCGAGCGGTGCGAATTGAGCGACTTCACGATATTCGGAACGTAGCGTCCGATGCGTTCCTGGTTGTTGCTCACGCTCTTTTCGGCCAAACGGAGGATGGCGTCGGTCGAGCGGTAATTCTCGGTCAGGACGATGAATTTGGTTCCTTCGTAGCGCTTCGAAAAGTGGAAGAGGTTTTCCAAGCTCGCGCCCTGGAAACGGTAGATCGACTGGTCGTCATCGCCCACGGCCATGACGTTGGGAGTGTCAGCTTCGGAGAGGATGGCGTCGATGACGCGGTTCTGCGCGCCCGACATGTCTTGGAATTCGTCGAGCATGATATACTGGTACCTTTCCGCGAGGGTAGCGCGGATGTCGGAATCGGTCTCCAAAACCTCGCCGACGTAGGTAATCATGTCGGAGAAGTCGTAGAAGCCGCGCTGGTAACAAGCGTCGAGGTACTTGCGGTAGGCGTCGGCCAAATCACGGAGCTTGCCGACCTGTTTTTCGCCACGGGCCTTTTCGGTGGCGTATTTTTTGAGTTCGGGTTTGATGCCGGAAAGGATTTCGGCGTTTTCGCGTTCGAGGTCGTCGGTAGCCTTGATGAGGCCTTCTACGGAAACGGCTTCCTGCTTGAGTTTGCCGATGCGGTCGCGGACGTGGGTGAGGTAAAAGAATCGGTCGTGATCGGAGGACAAGTGCTCGTATTTGGCGTTCTCGATGATTTCTTCGAGAAGCGCGATCTGCTCGACGTCGTCGATGGGACGCATCGCTCGGAACCGGAGGAACTTTTCCGGAAACATGCGGATGACGTCGTTGGAAAACGCATGGATAGTGGAAACCGTGATGCGGTACGCCTCGGTTCAGAGGAACTTCAACAGGCGCTTCTTAATCGAAACGACCCCCGCTTCGGTAAAAGTGGCGATAAGGAGGTTCTCGGGCTTGGCGTCGGTCTTGGTGAGAATGTTCGCCGCGCGGCAGGCGACGATTTGGGTTTTGCCCGTACCGGGGCCGGCGATGACGACGACCGGACCGTAGAGAGTTTCCGCAGCGTCACGCTGGGCGGCGTTCAGGCCTTCGAGCGCCTTTTGGAGTTCTGGGTGGGACAAGGGTTTCCTGGTGAGTTTCAAACGCGGGGAAGTATACCGGGGAACGCGGCGGATTCAAAGAAAAACCGCCCGGGAAACGGGCGGTTTCGAAAGCGTGGAAAAACGAATGCAAAAAGCGGTTCGGCAATGTTCGAACGGCGGGTTTACCGCACGTAGAACGCGTAGTCGTACGCGAGGCCGGAAGAAGCGTTCCAGCTCGCGTTGGCATTTGCGGAATCGTAGTCGGAACCGATGCGGCAACCGGTAGTGACGGCCCAATGGCAACCGAGAAGCTGGGCGTCCGCACGGGGACGTTGGCGATCCACGCTGGAATCGTACCAAGTTCCGAGCCCACCGCCGTTATTGTCGGTAATGGTTCATCAAACCGACACTCTGTCGAGATCTCCGCTGCCACGGCCGGTATTGACGTACAAGTTCGAATTCGGATAGGAAATCGGCTCGTTCGCGCTCGGCAACGTGGTTACCGAAGAAGACAGGACGGAGGACGTAAGTTGGATATTCGAACCCTTGTTCAAATAGTACGAAAGCGTTTTGGACGATTCGTTCAAGGCGTACGAGCGTGAAACGTACGGCGTTCATTCGGCATGCAGGCTTACCATCAATTGGTTTCCCGCGAATGATGAGAATGCCGTACCGTTTTTATAGTCGTTCGCGTTCGTTAAGGACGACGGAACCGAACCGTACGCGGTAGCGTTGGTCCAAAGAGCGTTCTCGTAGTGCAAAACGTTGCCGTCGGACGTATCGACGTTCATTACGAGCGTCCAACCCCCGCCGAGCGTCGTCATGTCGCAATACGCCTGATATGCGGTATTCCCTCCGGCGCCGTCCGAGTCGATAAGGTAGACGCCGTTTCAGATCGCTCAGGCATAGGTTTTCCCTACCGGAGCGTTAAGGTATCAGGAACATGACGCGGCGTACGTCCCATCTGACCAATTTCTGCCTACGGAGTCGTTTCACGTGACATTCACGACCGTCGGAGGAACGGGAGCGGGATTTCCGGAGGCGCCGTCGACGAGCGCTCCGGTAAGGTTGGTCGCCGAGCCCGGTTCGGCCCGAAGGAGTCAGGAAACCGTGCCGGCGGGAGCGTTGGACGTAGGGAAATTACCGCTCACGACCGCCATTTTCGTAGCGGGAGCGACGGCTCAGGCTTGGAGGTACGAGGTGACGCGCTTCTTCCCGTTAGCCCCCGCGGTCATGAAGTCCGCGCCCGCGGCCATGAGGGAGTTCGCGTCGTACGAAGCCTCCGCGGAATCCGCGCCGAAGCCGGTGGCGCGCGCCAATACGCCGAGCGTCCCGTCCGGAAGTCCGGAAGCCGAGATCCTGAACTTCTCCGGATTGAGCTTGAGCTTCTTGAAGTCGGGCTTGCCCGCGGTGTAGTTGGAATCGAGCGGAGCCGAACCGACGTCGCCTCCCGTGAGCGCCACGGAAGCCCCGTCCACGTACGCGAAAGCGCCCGAGAGCGCGTAGTCCGTATCGTGGACCACGTAGTACCTCGGGGAATTGTTGGTTATCGCGGCTTCCGAAGAAATCGCGGTCTGCAGCGACCTCACGTTCGCCTTGATGGCGGAATCCTTGGCGTCCTGGGAATACCCCGAAAGAGCCAGGAAACCGATGGTCGCCAATATCGCCAAGATGGTGATCACGACGATGAGTTCGACGAGGGTGAAGCCGCGGAAGCGGCGGGCGTTAGAAGGCCTTGCCATAAATAGATAGTGAAACTTTAACTATTCGTCAACATAGTAGCCCATTAATACCAAAACGCGAGACGAAATATCGGCGTTCGATATTTTGCGAACGCCGAACAAATACGGTAGCATATCCGGGTATCCAACCCCCTGCCCCATGGCAAACGACAAGATCCCGCAATCCGCACAAGAAACCGTTTCGGCCGAAAACCGCCGCTTTACCGAACTCGTCGAATCCGGAAAATACGGAAAAATCCTCAAAGATCCCGCAACCGGCGACGTCGCGGTAATTTTCGGAGACAAGCAGACCGTGAAACTCAAAGCCGAAGAAACGTTTACTTCTTCCCCGGAATACGGTTCCGAAAAAAATCCGGCATCTCCCGGAAGCTTCACTTCAACCGATGGCGCGGCTTTCAGTCCGCGTATCGAAAGCCGACCGATGACGAGTGCCGAAATCCTCGGTGCCGCGAAGGCGAAATTCGAAACCGCTCACAAGGGCGAAAGCCTCCGTACCATGGTTCCGAAAATGCTCTCCGAATTCGGCGTGGCTCTCGAAGAGAACGGAAACACCTTCCGCCTCGTGAATTCGAGCGGAGGCGAAGTTCTCGAATTCGAAATCGACGGAAAGACCAAACTCGAACGCCAGACGAAGGCCGCCCAACTCCATCTCGTCGTAGGCAAGGCGGTGGAAATCATGCGTACCTGCGAAGCGAAGCATCCGCTCATGGCGGAATGCAAGGCGTATTCCGACGTCGATCCCATCGTCTCCTACGGATACCGCGAGCTCAAGATCGACGACGCGCTTTTCGGAGACAGCGTAGTGGCATCGGGCGAACAGCTCGCGGGACTCACCAGAGGCCAAATGCGCGCCTTCGCCGAAAAACTCGCCCCGTTCATCAATTCGGTATTCAAGACCCGCTACGGGGATATCGTTAAGAAAACCGGAGGCTCCCTCGCTTCCAACCGGTAATCCGAGCTACATCGGCAGTTCGTCCAAAAGCCCGTCCATTTCGGACGCGGCTTTTTTCTTTTCCTCCTCCTCTTTCGCGTGGAGCTCTTTGGTGAATTCGTCCACGTGGGCGAATTTTTCCGCCATGCGCCGCATCGCCGCTTTGGTTATCGGCTTGGCGCTTCAGCGTGACGAAGGTGCGAAATCTCAGAAACCCATGGATTTGAAAAGAAAATGCTTAGGCGGATATGCCGGTCTTGGCTCCTAGGGTCCTAAAGTCGCTGCAGACCGGCATATCCGCCGTCATATTTACACGTTTTAGGAAACCGGGATGCTACTTCGAAACTACGACCGCGAAGGTCTTCAGAAGGATCTTCAAGTCCAAAGCTATCGACCAGTTTTCGATATAGAACACGTCGAAGCGCACCTCGTCGTCGAAGCTG
Organism: uncultured Candidatus Peribacteria bacterium; assembly: GCA_964482035.1. Taxonomy (GTDB): domain Bacteria; phylum Patescibacteriota; class Gracilibacteria; order BD1-5; family UBA2023; genus JANJWP01. The sequence continues at coordinate 546,082 of CAYZVC010000001.1, forward strand.
TTTCGGTGGCGTCCGTTCACCTGGGCCATGCCGGTAATGCCAGGCTTCAGCGTGAGGACGCGTTTTTGGGACTCTTCGTATTTCTTCACTTCGTCCGGAAGGTGCGGACGGGGTCAGACGAGGCTCATGTCGCCGAGAAGGACGTTGAAGAGCTGGGGAAGTTCGTCGATGTCGAAACGGCGGAGGAATTTTCAGACCTTGGTAATCCGCGGATCGTTCTCAATCTTGAAAAGCGGACCGTCCGTGCGTTCGTTCTTCTTCACGAGCTGGGCTTTGAGTTTGTCGGCGTCCGGACGCATCGAACGGAACTTGAACATGGCGAACGGCTGTCCGAGACGCCCCACCCGGACGCTGCGGTACACCGGCGGATGAAAGTCCGAAAGCCATACGGCGAGCGCGGCGAGAACGAGCACCGGCGAAAGCGCGGCGATGAGCAATGCCGAAACCGACACGTCGAAACCGCGTTTGAGCACGCGCCCCCAAGGCCCGAGCCCGATGCTTACGACCTCCACGAGCGGAACCCCCGCCACGAACGTGACTTCGGTCTTTCTCGATTCGTTCAGGAGGAAACGGTCGGCATACCGGTAAGCCACGCCGTACGTCCGAGCGACGTCGAAAATTTCTTCGAGGTCGGTTTTGGAAAAATCCGAATCGAGGGAAACGATTTCTTCGAAACCGCGGTTGCGGCAGGCTTCGATCACGGCGTCCTTGTTTCAGAAGTAGTTTTGGGAAAGCGGCGCCCGGTTTGCGAACCCGACCAACCTATACCCCGGATTCGAGAGGAATTCACTCAGGACTTCAGTGGTTTGTCATCCGGAAAGGACGAGGATTTTTCGCGCCGGAAAACAGCCTCAGCGCAAAAGAGCGTTGCGGACGGAGGAAAACCCGTAGCGGACGAGCGAAACGCCCACGATCGACATCGCGAGAGCGAAAAAGATGATGAGACGCGGGATCTCGACGCGGGTGAGGTACCCCGTACTCAAATACGCGAGCGCGAGGTAGTACAGGAACCACGAAAAGGAAATCGAGATCGTGCGGAGAAAGCCTTCGATTCCCCAATCGTCGTCGTAGGTAATGCGGTACGAACCGCGGAAAAACGAAACGAGCACGTAGAGCGCGGCGCCCGAGGCGGCAAAGAAAAACAGCTGCGACTCGGTGATTCGCTGGATGGGGAGCTGGACTCCCGGGATGAGGTCGGTGACGAGACGTATCTCGCGACCGGCGTAGAACGCGCCGAATACGGCGGCCGCTTCTACCGGAACCCGGCAGAGCCGGAATATGAGTTCGTGCCTTCGCATGGCGCGAAGCATAACGATTTCGCGAAAGAGTGCAACGCGTTAGCGAACCCAAACCGTCCAAGCGTAGGATTCGCCGGTAGTAGTGCGGTCGCCGTTCAAGGCGTACCCGCGGTAAAAGACGGTGTTCTGATTGCGGGAGAAAGCCCAGGACATGAGCGCTCAACCCGTCTTGTCGAACGTGAGCGTATCGTTCCAATACGTGTCGGAACCGCCACCTTGCTCGGGATTGTGCCATCCGTAATAGAACGTGGTGCTCCTGTGGATTTGATAAGTCGCGGGGTTCTTGATTCCGGCGAGGGTCTGCAAAGCGATGTCCCCCGTAGTGTACGTGAAGTTCGCGTAATCCAAATAGGTGGCGACGTTTCAAGAACTGAAAGCCGTTTGCGAATGCGCCGGGATTTGCGAAGTGGAAAGGGCGAAAGCCTTGGACGTGGCGAGAGTCGGATCGTAGTCGGCCTGGGCGCCTTCGTTCCAGTTCGCGGTCACGTCGGATTCGAACTGCGCTACGACCATGGTCCATCCGCCTCAGGAACTCGTCATGTCGCAATACGCTTTCAGGGCTGCCGTCGGTCCGGAACCGTCCGGATCAATTACGTAGATGCCGTTGCCGATGGATCACGCGTACGATTTTCCGGCCGGAGGATTGAGATACCCGGAACACGAGAGCGCGTACGTACCGTCGGACCACGACCTTCCCGACGCGTCGTTTCCTACGATGCCCGAAGAAGACGGGGTTCCGTTCCCCGCCGCCCCGTCCAGAAGCGCTCCCGTCAGGTTCGTGGCGCTTCCCGGTTCCGCGCGGAAAAGTCAGGAAACGTTGCCCGCGGGAACGTTGGAAGTGGGAAAATCCCCCGCCACGCTCGCGAGCTTGGTCGCGGGAGAGACTCCCGCCGTCTGGACGTACGACGTGACGCGCTTCCTCCCGTTGGCCCCCGCGGTCATGAAGTCCGCGCCCGCGGCCATGAGCGAGCTCGCGTCGTACGAAGCCCCCGCGGAATCCGTTCCGAAACCGGTCGCCCTCGCGATGACGCCCATCGTCCCGCCCGGAAGCCCGGAAGCCGAGATCCTGAACTTGTCGGGATTGAGCTTGAGCTTCTTGAAATCCGGTTTCCCGGCGGCGTAGTTGGAATCCGCCGGAGCCGACCCGACGTCCCCTCCGGTGAGCGCCACCGAAGCGCCGTCGACGTACGCGAAGGCGCCCGAGAGCGCGTAGTCCGTATCGTGGACCACGTAGTACCTCGGGGAATTGTTCGTGATCGCCGCTTCCGAAGAAATCGCCGTCTGCAGCGACCTCACGTTCGCCTTGATGGCGGAATCCTTGGCGTCCTGCGAATACCCCGAAAGCGCGAGGAACCCGACGGTCGCCAATATCGCGAGGATGGTGATTACGACGATGAGTTCGACGAGGGTGAAACCGCGGAAGCGGCTGGCGGAAAATTTCATGAAATCTACGTTAAATTTTCTGGAGTATAATTTGAAACTCAAGGAAAAGCAAAAGCAACGGTTTCGTTTCTAATAGGTTGAATAAAACGTCGATTCCGTGTAAACTGGCGGCAATCCCAATAAAAAGAAACATGCCCTTCGATTTCACCCCCCAGACTTTCGTCACGACCCTCGTATTCCTCCCCTTCGTCATCGCCACCGTCCACCGGGCGTTCGTTCTTTCGAGCCTTCGGAAATCCATCGAGAAACGCTCCCACGCGGTCATCGATTCGTTCTTCCATAAAGTCGACAAGATTCCGGTCATCGTGGAGACCATCCGCAAATATGCTCCGCAGGACGAAATCTATGCCGAACTCGTAAAACTCCACCGGGCGGCAATCATCGCGAACGTGGATTCCGTGTACGACATCCTCGAAAACGACGCGCGCATTTCCTCGAAGTTCCGCTTCCTCATGCATCTTTCCATCCGCATCCGCGAAATCTCGCACGATGGGAATTTCCTCTACGCACGCAGCATCTGGATGTATCACGAGAATTCCGCGAAAGAAGAACTCGATAAGATGGACGAAGAAATCCGCAAATATGAAAACCTCCGCAAGAGCCGTGCGTACACGCTCTTCGGCATCCTTCTCCCCGCCAAAGAAATCCACCCCGTCAAAGGGGCGTAACCCTTACGGAACCGAACCATGGCCATTACGAAAATCGTCGCGATAGGAGGCTGAGAAATGGGCCGCCCGTGAACCCAGATAGAAACCGAGGCCATCGACCGCTTCATCGTGTCGCTCGCGGACAAGGAGAAGCCGGTCGTATCGTTCGTTCCTACCGCGTCGAACGATTCGCGCGGGTACATCATCACCGTCTACGAACAGTACCGCAAACGCCTGGGCTGCAAGTTCCGGGAAATCATGGTAAAGGAGATGGAATCCGATATCGAATCGGTGCGGGCGAAAATCCTCTCGAGCGACATCGTCTACGTAGGTGGGGGCAATACGCTCAAGATGATGAAGATCTGGCGCAAAACCGGGTTCGACAAGGTTTTGAAAGAAGCCTACGAATCGGGGATCGTCCTCGCCGGACTCTCCGCATGAGCGAACTGCTGGTTCGAATACGGGCATTCCGATTCGCGGCGCTTCACCAAGCCCGACTCCCCTTTCGTCTTCGTCAAATGACTGGGTCTCGTAAAGGGAACGTTCTGCCCGCACTTCGACGTCGAAACCGACCGAAGGGCGGACCTGCTTGAAAAAATCGGAAAACGCGGCGGAAGAGCGTACGCCGCGACCAACTGCGCCGCGCTTGCCGTAATCGATGGAAAAATAAGCGTCGTGACCTCCAAAGACGGCGCGTCCGTCGTGAAAATCGAGAAAAAAGACGGAACCGTTACGGAAACCGTCATTCCGGAGTAAAGACGGATTCAATAAGAAAAACGCCCCCGATTCGGGGGCGTTTTTCTTACGTTCGGAATTTAGACCGGTTCGAGGTACGAACCGTCCTTGGTGTCGACGATCTTGTATCCCTTGGCAAGGATTTCGTCACGGAGGCGGTCGGCGGCGGCGTAGTCTTTGGAAGCTTTGGCGATATTGCGGTCTTCGAGCATGATGTCGAGTTCCGGATCGACCTTCACCGCTTCGAGAAGCGAGAAATCGAAGAGCGCGAGTACGGAATCGAACGAGCGGAACATTTCGATGACGGAGTCTTTTTCCGGAGCGGAGAGTTTGCCGGCGTCGATGGAAGCGTTGACGAACGTTTGGAACGCGAAGACGATGGCGAGCGCTTCGGAGGTGGAAAAATCGTTCTCGAGCGCTTCGACGTAGGCTTGGACGTACCCTTGGAGTTCGTTGCGGAAATCGCGGTTCACCTTGCCTTCCTTGGCTTCGAAACGGGAGAGTCGGCGGAAGGTTTCGTCGAATCCGGCGACGGTGCGCATGGAAGCGTCAAGACGGTCGAAGGTGAAATTGAAATTCTCGCGGTACTGGGTCTGGAGGGCCATGAGGCGGAAGCTGCGGTAGACGGATTCGGCCTTGTCGGAACCGTATTTTTCCACCACGTCGCGGAGGGTATAGAAATTCCCCGCTGACTTGGCCATCTTCTTGTTGTCGACCAAGAGGTGTCCGCCGTGCATCCAGTATTTGGCGAACGGCTTTCCCGTGCAGGCTTCGGTTTGCGCGACTTCGTTCTGGTGGTGCGGGAAAAGGTTGTCGATAGCGCCCATATGGATGTCGATCTGCGGCCCGTGGTGCTTCATGTTGCACGCGCTGCATTCGATATGCCAGCCCGGACGGCCCGGAAGTTCGACTTCCTTTCCTTCTACGGTGAGTTTGGCCATCCACTTGTTATCGCCGTCGGAAGCGGCGTCGTACGCCTTCCAAAGGGCGAAGTCCGCGACGGAATCCTTCTCGTATTCGTCGTTGTCAATGCGGACATTCGAAATCATGCCCGATACGTCGAGGTGCGCGAGCTGCCCGTATTTCTTGAACTTGGAAATCGAGTAGTAGACGCTGCCATCTTCGGAGACGTAAGCGTACCCGCGGTCGAGAAGTTTTTGGATCATCGCCACCATGTCATCGACGAGCGTCGAAATCGGGACGATCTTGTCAGCCGGAACGATGCGGAGCTTCTGGAGGTCTTCCAAGAAGATTTCGGTGTACTTCTCGGTGAGCTCCTTAAGCGGCATGCCCTGCTTCTGCGAATCGCGGATGGTCTTGTCGTCGATGTCGGTGACGTTCATGACGGTATCGGTGCGCCAGCCGAGGTAGCGGAGCGTGCGCACGACGAAATCTTCAAACAGGTAGCAACGGAGGTTCCCGATATGCGCGTAGTTGTACGGAGTGGGGCCGCAGTAGTAGACCTTCACGTTTTCCTGGCGGAGCGGACGGAAATTTTCGACTTCGCGGGTAAGGGTGCTGTAGAGTTTGAGCATTTTCTGTTTCTATGGGGAAAGAATGGCTGGAATATACGTAAAATACGGGTTTTCGCAATGCGGATACGGGCGAAACCCGACCGATGAACGTGCTTCGGACAGCGAGGGGACGAAAAGCTTTTATCGCGTTGGCGAAACCGCTTGCGTGGATAAAATGACGCCGTACGGGCCCGGTAGGTTCCGAAATTTATCCGCCATTCGCAATTATGAAAAAAATCCTGCTTCCGCTTACGCTTTCCCTCATCATCGTGCTCGCGTTCATCTTCATCGCGGCCCCGAAGAAACCGGCACCCGCGCCAGCGGATCCGGCGACCGTCGAAAATTCCAGCGGTTCGAGCGAAGCCTTGGACAAGCTTGCCGAAGACGTGGTGAAAGAAGGAAGCGGGACCGTTTCGGTGTCGACCGGAAGCGAAGCCTCGACAGGAGCGGCCGTTCCGGCAACCTCGACGGGCGTCTCGGAATCCGGCACCGGTTCGCTTACCGAATCCGGATCTTCCGCAATGGAGACCATCTGTACCGACGAATACGCTCCGGTGTGCGGTGCCGACGGAAACACCTATCCGAACGCATGCGCCGCGAAGCGCATGAAGGTCGAATCCATTCCGGGAGCCTGCGCGAAAGAAGGCGCCGCCGAAGGATCGGAAGCCGGAGTTTCCGGAACTTCGGAAACCGCGGCCGCGCCTATCGAAACCCCTACTGCCACGGGAACGGGCACCGCTCCGACCCAGACCGTCGCCGGACTCGCCTACGACAATGCCGGACTCGGCTACGGGTTCGTACTTCCCAAGAAAACCTATTTCTCCGGATTCGGGGCGCGCGACGGAGCGTCGCACAGCGTAGGCATCGGCAGGAACGCGTCGCCGGAAAGCTTCGAGCTCTCAGAGGTCAAAGTCCGCTTCTATAAGAACCAGGTACTCAGCCAAGTGAAAAAATCGGCGAAATACTACGATTCCGAAACCGGTACCACCTACGTGGCCATCAACGGAAGCACCCTCGCCATCGACGCCGACGCTTCGGTTTCCGCGGACATCGTGGATTCCATCGTAAAAAGCGCGTATGTCCGCTAAGCGGAAGTCCGCTTCGAAATCCGGTTTCACGCTCGTGGAAATCATTTTCGCGGTCGCCATACTGTCCGTATCGCTCATCGGGGTTTCGTCCATCATCTCGATGAGTGGAAACCAAGCCACGAGATTGGAAGACGAACGTGAAATCTCCGAACTCGCGCTGTCGGTGAAGACGTGCGCCGCAAGCTTCGGCGTTCCGTACCTGCGTTCCCTCGCGGACGGAAGGAAGACCGAAATCTGGTTCGGAAGCGGGAACGTCTCATGCCAGACCTGACAAACCCTCACCGGTTCTTTCGATTACGAGAAATCCCCGAAAATAGAATTGAAAACCTTTCTCCAGGGCGGTGCGGACGAGACGAAAAGAACGTATGGCGCATATTTGGAAACCCGTACGGACGGCGTCGGGCAGAATTCGGTAAAAGCCTCGGTAACGGTTACGAACGGCACGACCGAGAAACGTCTCGAATTCCGGAAGGATTCGAAATAGCCGACGAAAAAAACGGGGTGAAAGCCCCGTTTTTTCATATCCGCAAAAGAACGTACGTTATTCGTTTTCCGAGAATTCGGCCTCTTCGGCATCGCCCGACCCGAGTTCGAGATAGTCGATCTTTCCGAGGTTCGCGCCCATGATGCCCTGCATGTCGCCGTAGAGCATCGAAGTATTGTTGATGATGCGTTCGAGTTCCTTTTCGCGTTTGCTCCAGATGCGCTGCATCGAGCGCTTTTCGGCGTCGAGGTCGTCCTTCATCGAGCGGAACGCACCGATGACGTTTTCGATCTTCGCGCGGAATTCCGGACCGGAGAGGTATCCGTAGAGGAGCTCCATCTTCTCTTCGCGCCCCACCATGCTCTTGCCCTGTTCGGCGAGCGCGAGGAGCCTTTCGCGAAGCGCCTGCGCGAGCGGGAGGAAATACTCCGGCTCGGTCACCCAGATGCCTTCGTAGAGACCGAAGTGGCGCACCCCTTCCGGAATCACCGAGGAGACGAGGATGCAGACGTCGGCCTTGGCGAGAATGCGGTCGTCTTTGAGCTTTTTGATCCATTCGGCGGAGAACGCCTTGGTGTTCTTGGATTCCCAAAGGATGATTCCGGCGTCGTGGGAATACGCGTCGCGGACGCGGTGGACGAGGTCGGCACCGCGGATGCCGGTGGGTACGTCTTCGACGGAGTCGGTGGGGAAATTGCGGGAAAGGATTTCCTTGAGTTCGTTCTCGAGGACTTCGCCCTGGATCTGCTGGGAGCCCTGGAGCGCCTTACGGTTGGCTTCTTCGAGGGATTTGCGAAGGATGTCCATCTGCTTTTCCTTCTCCTCGAGTTTGCGCATGAAATCCTCCTGCGACTTGCGGTAGGATTCCTCTTCGCGCTTTTTGCGTTCGATTTCCAACGCCTCGTCGCGCTTCTGCTGCTCTTCGCGCATCGAAGCCTCGAGCTTGCGCCGTTCTTCGTCGAGCTTGCGGACGTTTTCGATTTCGGCGTTCTTGGCCGCTTCTTCGAGTTCGCGGGCCTTCTTGCGGAGCTCGAGTTCGCCCTTTACGGATTCCTCCTGCTTTTTGCGGAGTTCCTCGATGGTCGCGAGCATGTCCTTGGTTTCGAGTTCCTTCTCTTTCAATTTCTCGGCGGCCTTCTTTTCCGCCCATTCCATTGCCTTTTCGCGAAGGTCTTTCTTAATCTCTTCTTCCTTCTTCGAGAATTCCTCGCGGAGCCTCTCCTCGTCTGCCTTGAGCTTCTCTTCGTACTTGTGGCGGGCGATGTCGTCGAGATCGATCTTCGTACCGCATTTGGGACAAACGATGCTGGAGTCGGTCATAAAAATTCGGAAATTTCGGAACTATTCGTAAAATCCCGCGAAGTATAGCCCTGTCGAACCGATTCGCAAGCATGTCTCACTGACACGACGAACACCACGACGATCATGACCACGGCGGTCATGACGACCACGGACACGACGACCACGGCCACGGAGGGCACGGGGAGGACGAACACGGCCATGAAGAACACGACGGTCACGGGCACGATTCCCACGACGAACACGGTGGAAACGACGACCACGGCCACGGAGGGCACGGGGAGGACGAACACGGAGGACATCATGAAGACGAGGAACCGATGCTCGTACCTGCGGGATTCATCAACGACCTCAGCGCCACCCACGGCGAAGACCCCACAGTCGACCTCACGGAGTTTTTTCCCGTATCGTCGGTACTCGCGGTGAAACATAACGACGCCCACCAGTTCAACGACCTCAAAAAGGGCGAAGGCAAGCGCTTCGACTTTTCGGTAAAGCCGGTCATCAAGATCAAGAAGTACCGCACCAAAAAGACCTCGGACATCCTTCCGCGAAAAGAGTGCGCGCCGAGTCTCGTGGCGTTCGTCGACAAAAGCCGTCCGGTGCGGCCAGAGCCGGCCAACATCCTGTCTCCGCTCGAAATCCCCCTCGATTGTTTCGACGTCCGCAACCTCGAACCCATAGCGGTACCGAGGATTTACGGCGACCTCTACGAACTCCCCCTCCCCTTTCCGAAACGCGCGTTCCGTTACGTGAAGCGCCACAAGAGGACGGTGGCGAAAACGGGATTCTCCACTGCGGTAGCCATGGTCGTGCTTATCGGCGGCACGATGGCGGCGGTATCGTACGCCCAGACCGGGGTGGAAAAGGCGTACGGCGAGCTTTTCTCTTTGAAGGATTCCGCCAAATCCGGACCGGAAGCCTTCGCGGAAAGTGCCGACCGCGCGACCGGAAGGTTCTCCAAACTCCGCTTCGCGTTCTCGCCCATCACCGCCGCTTTCGATTCCCCGGTACTCTCCGTAGAATCGGTCCGCGTAGCCGGCAACGTCGTGCGCTGAGGGTCTCATTTGGCCGAAGCGGCGAAAATCGCTTCCGGAATATGGACCGATTTCGCGAAGGAAACTTCGTCCTATCCCAACGCCCAGGCGGCGCTCGGATCGGGGAGCACGTTCAAGGCGACCGACTTCGTCGACGCACATGCAGACCGGCTTAAGGAAATCGATACCGAGATATCGGCCGCTCTTGCGGAATATTCCAAGGTCGAAAGCCTCTGAAATCCCGAACTCGACGCCAAATTCCAACAAGCGGTAACGCTTCTCGTCTCTACCCAGAACCGGCTCCGCTTCGTTCTCGAACATAAGGAGGCCATCCTCACCGCGCTCGGAAACGAAGCGCCGCAGCGCTACCTCGTACTTAATCAGAACCGCGACGAACTGCGCGCCACCGGGGGATTCCCGGGATCGGCGGTATTCGTCGAATTCTACAAGGGCCGTCTTTCGAAATACGAAAAGAAAGACATCTATTACTACGACTGGCACTTGTTCCCGTATGCCGAAAAGGCACCGCCGGGACTCGACCGGGTCGCTGAAAAATGGGGCCTCCGCGACGCGAACTACTACCCGGAAATGTCGAAGAACTTCGAAACCGTCGACGCCTTCTACCAAAAATCGGGCGGCTCGAGCCTCAACGGCATCGTCGTCATGAACCAAGGCATCGTTACGGACCTTCTCGAAAAGTACGGACCGGTGCGAATGGAAAAGATAAACAAAACCGTCGACGCGTCGAACTTCTCAACGCTCATGAGCGTACTCGTGGAAAACAAGGTCGCCAAGACCTACTCTCCAAAGGACGTGCTTTTCGATTTCGTCACCGAGCTCGAAAAAACCCTCGTCGAAAAAAAGGACTTCTCCGGCTATGCCGAGATCCTCGACCGCAACGCCAAAACCGGCGAACTCATGGCGTATTCGAACGATTCCCGCGTGAACGCCCTTTTCGAAGAAGTCTTCCCCGGAGAAAAGAACAAACCGTTCACCGGCAACTTCACGTACCCGGTATTTACCTCCATTTCGGGAAACAAATCCGACCGCTACGTCCACCGTTCGTTCGAACTCAAGGCCCAACCTATGGACGGATGCAAGGTGTTGAACGGGTTCCGCATGGAAAGCGACCACCGGATGACCGTCGACGACAAGGAAAAAATCCGCGGGCTCCTCTACGATTTCGGCATTCCGCCGAACGAACACGAACGCCAGATTTTCATCCAGGGCAACGGCGACAACAAACAGTACGTCCGCGTACTCGTTCCGAAAGGTTCGAAACTTTCCGGAAAACCGCCGATAGCGATCGAAGTGGACGATTCGAACGCCGACTACACCGTCTTCGCGTTCTATATGAACACGGTACCCGGCGACAAGTCCGCCGCGTTCTTCGACTATGAATCCGAGGTAAAGGACTGCTCGAAAAAACCGGTGTTCTACGTACAGCCGGGATTGCGAAATTACACCGTTAAAAACGACTAGCATGACGTTCTCCCCCGTTTTCGTATCCGACGTCCCGTTCGATATCGACGAAAAGGTCGTTTCGGCCATTGCCCGCGAAATGTCTGAGGCGGCACTCGAAACCCAGCGCGGGACGGTGAACGTCGCGTTCGTCGACGACGAAACGATGCGCACGTACAACCGTACCTACCGCGAAAAGGATTCCACTACCGACGTCCTCTCCTTTCATTACCACGATGATTTCGCCGATTGTGACGAGGACGAAATCGCGGGAGAAGTCATCCTTTCGGAATCCCGCATCCGAGAACAGGCGCCGGAATACGGCAACACGCCGGAGCTCGAAACCTACAAACTCCTCATCCACTCGCTCGCCCACCTTCTCGGCTACGACCACGAGACCGACGAGGAATACGCGGCCATGAAGGAAGTGGAAGACGCCGTGAACGCGAAGGTTTGCGAAGAATTCGGAATCCGGATCGGATAAATCCATTTATCCCGACAAGTCCATTTGATTCGGGTCAAAAACACGTTTAGAATTGTGCGCACGAAAACCGTGCGCACTTTTTAAAATTCGGCGTCTTACGCCATCCGAATATGGAAACGAATAAAAACCCTCTCATCGACGGATTCAAGCGCGGCCTCTGATTCGCTCTCGCTTTAGCGTCCGTCTGGGCGGTTTCCGCTTTCGCCGCCGCCGCTTGGTGAGCGTTGCCGAACGCCGGAACCACGCTGTCTTCGGCGGCGTGGAACGACATCGTTTCGCAACTCAACACCGTTGCGGGCGCGTTGAACGTTTCAGGTGGGAACGTGGGCGTAGGAATCGCTCCCACCGCGAAACTCGACGTGAACGGGGACGTCGTCATCCGGTGAGGCATGACTTCCCCCAATTTCTGAACCACGTATTCGTCCGTCATGCCGAACGACATGTCCTTCTGAGGCGGCGGCTCCATTATGGCGTCTGCCACGCCGGCACTCCCGGTAGGCACGTATTTTTTTCAGATATACGGCTGCGCCGGACAAAACAATTTCGCGAGCTGAGTGCTCGGGGACGTGGTCTTCGCGAGCGGTGCCGGTTCGGCGACGGGAATAGATTATTTCGACAACACGAACGTCGGGGGCGGAAGCTGCGGATATTTCCGAACCGGCTTCATAAAGGTCGCCACCGCGGGCAGCACGGTACGGCTCAGGCTGACGAGTTACCTCTGAGGCGGAAACGTGGACCAGAACCCTACGGCGAATTCCGTGCAAATGAACCTGTATCGCGTCTATTAACCCCCGCCCATGAGAAACACCAAAAAAGAAATCGGAACGAAATTCTGGAAAGGTTTCACCCTTGCCGAACTCATCGTCGTCATCACCATCTTGGCAATCTTGGCAACGGTAGGATTTTTGGCGCTTTCCGGGTATTCCCAGGACGCCAAGGATTCCGCTACGAAGACGAACGTCCGGTCGGTCTACACCGCGATCACCGCCGAAAGCGCGGTAACGGGGAATTCCCCCAGGTACTACGTCGTACATGATGCTGCCGCATCCCTTTCCGGCGCGGTAACGTACGTGGACGGCAACCCCGCGGTGCTCACTTGAGGAAATTGGAACGAACCGAACACGAATTATTCGGCCGGAAATCCGGATTTTCAAAAACTCAAGTTGAATCCGGATAAGTTCAAGACTTCCGGCATACCGGCGTTCTTCGTTTCGGCGTTTTTGCCAGCGAACGCGGCGTACGATGCGAAAATCGTAACCGTTGGAGCGGCGGACGTCGTTTCCTTCCATTCCAATGGAAAGCGTCGGTCAGTCTGATACGTACAGGTCGCCGGAATCACTCCGGGAACTTGAACGGTAAGCGTGACTGGAAACTATCCGGTAGGTTCGAGCGGTTCGGTAGCCGGACTGATCAAGAACCCCTCTTCCTCAAGCGCCACGTGAGCGCTGACGGATTCGACATCGGTTGGAAAAATCGCCGAAACGTATCCGAATTGGGCATCCGACGGGAATTCATGGACGTATTACCAATCGTCGGGCGTCAAGAAATATCCGACTTCATGCTCGGACATCCTGACGAACTCGTGAACGTATTACATTACCTGAAGCGTTACCGCATCCGGTTCGTCATTCAAAGACGGAAAGTATTGGATCGATTCGGACTGAGCTGGGGGCGACGATCCTTACGAAGCCTATTGTGACGTAAGCAGCTGATCATGATGGACGTACTTTCCCGCAGCGTATTGCAGGCCCATGCCGGCGACGTCTACGTGCAAGTACCTGACCGATAACGCGTATTGGACGAACGCGAACGACTTTGACCAGATTTCATGAGTATTGTCCTACGGAAGCAGTTATTCCTGGTACGCGAATCTCAAAAACGTCATCATTTACGAGAGCAATCAAACGAAAAAGGAAACGGTTTGCTTCAAAATGCCGAGTACCGACCTCATTTACAATCCGACGTCGGCGGAATGCGCCGCATATCACCAAACGTTCGCATTGAATACCGATATCGTTACAAACGTGGAACTCTACAAAGGAACGGGGAACAGCGACCAGTGCGGTCCGTATCTCGCCTCCTGGTATGACACGGTATTTACGTTACAAAGAAACGGAAAGGCGTACGGAAGAGGGATAGCCACGCCGAATAACGGAACGACGGGGAACGCGTACAAGTCCTACCAGTACTATTGGTGATGAATCACGACCGACGCGGTGAGCACTTGCGTTCCGACGAATCAGACGCTTTGGTAGATCCGAAAAATGAGGAAAGACGCATTATTTTTTCCATTTCATATGAAAAACGAAAAACACCCGAATAAGAACCGCGCGGTCCGGCTTTTCGGACTCGGTTTCACCCTCGTCGAGCTCATCGTGGTCATCACGATTCTCGCGATACTCGCGACCATAGGATTCTTGGCCCTATCCGGCTACTCCCAGGACGCGAAGGATTCGGCCATCAAGACGAACGTCCGGTCCGTATATACCGCGATCACTGCCGAAAGCGCCGTGACGGGGAATTCGCCGCGGTACTACGTCGTCCACGATACCGGAGCTTCGCTCTCCTGAGGCATCGTCGTATTCGACGGCGTAACCACCACGCTTACCGGCGGGGATTGGAACGTTCCAAATACCAATTATTCGGCGGGAAACCCGGATTTCGTGAAACTCAAGATCAATCCGGAAAAATTCAAGACTTCCCTTTTGGAAAAAGCGTTCGAGAACGCCTTCGCGGCGTATGATCCGAAATCCGTTTCCGTAGGCGCGGCCGAAGCGATAGCCACGCTTCCGAGCTGAAAAAAACGCGTAACGAGTTTCGTTCAGGTAGCCGGAATCTCGCCTGCCAGCGGCGCGGTATCCGTTACGGGAAACTATCCCGTGGGATCGAGCGGTTCCGTCAGCTGACTCATTAAGAACCAATCTTCTTCGAGTTCGACGGGTGCCCTCGTCGACGCCTCGACCGCGGCGACCGGCCCGCTCGTTTGTGACGCGACGCACACGGGAAGCGACTGCTCCACGAAACTCCTGACGATTTCGGCCAACAAGAACAAGCTCAACCTGTTTACCGAATGTACCTCGGTATTCGGAAGCTGTACGAGCGGAAACCTCAAGGTAACCATCAATGCCGGGGTGACCGTCTATTCCGACAACGTCGACGTTCCGGCGCTCATTACCGGAGCCGGCTGGGGTGCCGGTACGGTAATAACCATCGAAAACAAGGGAAGCATCCTCGGCGCAAGGTACCCCTCGAAGGTCGACCGAACGACCAATCAGGCGTATAACTGAGGAACCGCCCTGCAAACCACGGTACAGACCGTAGTCATCAACAGCGGAAACATCATCGGGGGATCCGGAAGCGGAGGACCCGGCGAAGGCGACTCGTGCTCAGGCTGCGGAGGCGGCAACGGAGGAACTTATGGCGGTATCGGCGGAGCGGCGATCGACGCGCAATACGCCATGAATATCACCAATACCGGAAACATTTACGGCGCAGGCGGAGGAGGCGCCGGTGGAGGCGGAGGTTACGCGCTCGGATACGGCTCGTGAGACGGTGGAAATGGCGCGGGAGCGTACCTTACCAACGTCACCGCGACCGCCGAATCAGGAAACTGCGGAGGCGGAGCGTCTTGCGGATGAGCCGGCGGAACGTACGGACAAGCCGGCGCGAACGGCGGAAACGCCGGAAACGGCATGGGGTACGGCTGAGCCGGTTGATATGCCATCATCCTCAACGGAAAAGCCGTCACCTACAACGGGGCGACGGTCACGGCAAACGCCTCGTATACCGAAGGCACCTGGCTCTCGGGTACGAAATGACGCGTGGGAAACTAGGTATTTACGATATCCACATCCCGTCGCCGAAGCTGTAGAAACGGTAATTTTCGGAAAGCGCGTGTTCGTAAGCGGCACGCGCTTTTTCGATGCCCGCGAACGCCGAGACGAGAATGAGGAGGGTGCTTTCAGGCAAATGGAAATTCGTCACGATCTCGTCAACGACGCGGAATTTCGACCCCGGCATGAGGAAGAGTTTGGTCGTTCCCGATACGCCCGATGAATTGACGCCGAACAGTTCGACGGGGCGGTAAGCGGCATCGAGTTCGGCGGCGGCGGAATTCCAGAAATCCGCGATAGCCGGATCGAATTTCTCCAAGAACGCGGAAGATTCGGCATCCCCCGATTCGCCGCGTTCGCGGATTTCGCGCCAAACGTAGGGCAGCGATTCGAGCGTTCGGATGACGGTCGTCCCTACGCCGACGACCTTTTTCCCTTCGGACTTGGCGGTCACCACGTCGGAAAAGGAGGAAGCGGGGACTTCGAAATATTCCGGGTGCATTTCGTGTTCGCGGATATCCGCCACGCGGACGGGCTTGAACGTTCAGAGTCCGACGTGGAGCGTGAGGAAACGCGCGGAAGACCCGTTCTCGCGGATTTTGGAAATGAGCGACTCGGTAAAATGGAGCGAAGCCGTAGGCGCGGCGAGCGAACCTTCCTTCTTACCGAACTCGGTCTGGTAATCGAGGGCCTTCTCGTCGGAATACTCAACGTACGGAGGGAGCGGGAGTTTGCCATGGGCATGGAGGAAATCCTGAATTCCGCCCCCGGATACGATTTTCAGCACGCGTCCGTCCGGCACTTTGGATTCGACTTCGAGCACGTAGTCCCCGAGTTCGATTTTCGACCCTACCGAAAATGCCGCGCCGGGGAAAACGAGAGCCTCGAAGCGAGCCGACGAGTCTTTTCCAGACTCGATCTCCCGCAGGAAGAATATCTCGCCCTCCTTCTCGCGGCGGAAGCCGTCTTTGTTCGTAAATACGGCCGACCGGAACGCCACGCGCGAAGGGATGACTCGGGTGTCGTTGAAAAAGAAGAGGCGCCCGTCCGCCGACAAATCCGGCAAATGCGAGAAATCGAGGTCTTCGAAGTCCCCGCGATTCGAGGCGTCGTCGGCCTCGCGGGAGAATTTGAGCATCTTCGCGCTTTCGGGCGGATGCGAAGCGACCTGCGCGATGCGGTCGTCGGGCAAGTGGAAAGCGTACGTGGAAAGCGCGTATTTGGCGTCCATTGGAAGCGGTTCGTCCGAACGGAATCGGATAACTAAAAACGGCGTCCATCCTAAGCGAAAAGCCCGAAACGGCAAACGGGAGGAAAACTTTTCCGGGGCCGCTTCGCCAAACTTGAATTCGGCCATTTTCGGATATGATGGCAACCGTTTTCCGAGGCCGTTAAAAACGGTCCGCCAATCCCCCACTCCATGCGGAAAGAAACCAGCACCGAAACGCCGTTCTACCTCAAGTCCGGCTTCCTCTCCAAAATCCCGGGCTTCGGCCTCATCCTCATATTCCTGCTTCCGATCGTTCTCGTAAAGATCAATCCGAAAGCCGGACTCTTCTTCATCGCGTTCTGTATTTCGTACTGGACGGTGAAGGTTTTCGAATCGTACTACTTCGTCCTTTCGTCGTACCTCACGCTCCTCCGGTTCAACAAGACCGACTTCCGCGAAAGCGAGATCATGCAGGCCGAGGCAAAATCCGTGCGCCACGTGGTCATCGTTCCGATCTTCACGGAACCCTACGACGTCATCGAAGAGAACGTGGCCGCTATCGTCGCGAACGACTATCCGTTTTTGGAAAACGTCACCGTCCTCCTCGCGACCGAATCCCGCGTCCCGGACGCCGAAGCCAACGCCGCGAAGATCATCGCCAAATTCAAGAAATCCAAGATCGAGATCGTCAACGTCGTGCACCCGGACGGAATTCCCGGCGAAGGCCGCGTAAAAGGTTCGAACATCACACACGCCATCAAGGAGTACGAAAAGATGTCCAAGCTCGACCCGCACCTCACGTTCGTATCGACCATCGACACCGACACGCTCGTCGAGAAGAATTTCTTCTCCATCGTCACCTATAAGTTCCTCGTCACCGAATACCGCGACCAGGCCATCTACCAGTATACCCCGGTCTATTCCAACAACTGGACCAAAGGAACGTTCTTCGCTCGGCTCATCGCCATCGGTACGACCATCTGGCAGCTGTTCGAATCCCAGAATCCCGAATTTTACCGCAACTTCGCGGTCTACGGACAAACGCTCCACTGCCTGCGCAAGTCGAATTACTGGTCGCTCACTTCCATCGTCGAAGACGGCCTCCAGTACTGGAGGAGCTACTTCGCCTGGGGGTCGCACTTCCGCATCGTCAACGTTCCGGCGGTCTGCAAGATGGACGTCGTGGAAGAAGAAACCTTCGGACGTACGGTAAAATCGCAATACAAACAATTACGTCGTTGGTCTTGGGGGTGCACCGACGTGGAATACGTCATCCCCGAATTCGCGAGCCGCAACGACATTCCGTTCTGAGAAAAATTCCGCAAGACCGGATACCTCATCCAGAACCATCTCTTCTGGGCAGGCGGTCCGCTCATGCTCTTCTTCATCGGATACGTCCCGGGCATCTTCGAAAGCCTCCGCAACTCCATCGCGGTCCTTACCGTCCCGTTCGCGAGCTCGATCATCTTCACGCTGCTCTTCGCTACCGTCGTCTTCCCGAGCGTCATCTCGATCCACATCATGAAGCGCTACACGAAGTTCCGCAAGCGCGACTACCTGTTCAGCGTCCTCCAGTGGACGCTCGTACCGATCCTCACGCTCACGCTCTTCTCGATTCCGGCTATCGAAAGCCAGATTCGCCTCTTCCTCGGCAAACGCCTCGACTCCTTCGAAACTACCCGCAAAATACAGCGTAAGAAAGCCTAATGCTCGAAAACTACTACGAAGAGATCGGCCGTAAGCGCCGCGAACGCTGGGCGTTCTGGATCGTCGTCTGGGCGCTCTCGGTATTTTTATACCTGTTCTTCCAGGGGTACTACCCGTACGTCAAATTCGACACGTGGAAGTTCCTCGAAACGGCTGAAACGCACCCTGAGAAAGTCGTGGACGCGAAACCGCAGGTCGTACGCGCCTTCGGCATCATCAACGTCAGAACGGTCCCCTCGCCCGACCGAATTTCGATTTGGTCTCCGGTCATCGGGGAAAAGGTCATCCCCAACGACGACAAGGGATTCTTCGACTTCGGAAGCTATTCCATCAAGATCGAGAAAGAAGGATACCTTCCCGTAGCGCTCTCGACGACGCTCGACAAAGTGAATTCGTTCTCGATCAACGTCCTCGAACTCTTCAAGACCCCCACGTACGTTCCGTTCGTGGTTCCGGCCGACCTCGCCGAAGACCTCGGTGGAGGAAAATTCCTCGTACGCGAACGTGCGGCTACCGGACAAACCCTTTCGGGCAGCGTCTACCGCCTTATGGATTCGAAGGATTTCTCGGTAACCAAATCCTTCAGGACGGACGCTCGTTACCTTGGCGGAACGCTCTTCGAAAAACGAGGCATCATCCTTTCGTACGACGAAGAACTCGGTCTCGGACCCACCCGTATGAAGACCGCTTCCGGCGAAACCACGCTGGACCTCTGCGAAGAGGCTCTTCTCGAAAAGGGCGAGGTCGTCTGCCCGAAGAACGGACTTACGCTCATTCCGCACGAAACATCGTTCAAAGACCGCATCCTCTGAGCCTCGGGCCGCCCCGTCCGACTCGAAAAGGAAACCGTGCGCCTCGACGCCGGACGCGAAATCTCGAGCGAACCGGTCGTAACCCTTTCCGGATCGAAACCCGGAAACGTGCTCCGCTTAGCGAAATCCCAATACCGTCTCTTCGGAGGGGAACTCATCTCCGTAGCGGATCCGAAAACCAAATTCGAAATCTCCCCGCTCTCGAGCGTGGCGGCAGTGCACGAATTCGGTACCGAATCCATCGCTCTCGGATACGCTGGGGAAAACGCCGCGTTCGTTCTCATCGACGAACGTGGGAACCGCTACCCGGCAATCATCGGCAACGTGAAACTCTCCGACGTGCGTATCGAACCGTACCACGGGGCGTACCTCATCTCGGACGGCAAAGCCCTCTATCTCTACTACAAGGCTTCCAAGGAACTCACCCGCCTCATCGAAGGCAAGGTGCTCGGTCTCTTCGCCGACAGCGTGCTCTTCGAAAAAGACGGAACCACCTTCCGTCTCGACATGGTCGCCGGAGAATAAACCGCAACTCCGAAATCCCCCGTTCCGACGGGGGATTTTCTTATGTTGCAAAACAAGTCGGACGGATGCTTTGACAATACCGTGTTTTATAGGTACAAATACGATACTGACTTCTTCGCATGCTCGACGACCGAAACTATTCGATATACCGGGAATCCGATTTCTACCGCACGGATTCGGACGTTTCGACGACCTCTGGAACGGGAGTCCCGGAGACGTCGCGTAAACTCCCCTCGCTAGACGAAAATGGATTAAAGAGATGGTGCGTTGAATGATACGTCGATCCAAAAACGGGAAAACGCACGTATGGGAAAGACCTGCTCGTCTCCGCACTGTTCAATAAACGCGGATTCTGGATCGAAATATTCGAGTACGTGGAATCGATGGACGCCGAAACGGTCGAGGCCGTGGGCGGAAGGCTTCCCGCCGACCGATGAAGCTTCGCGTACCGAATCAAGAAGGCGGGCTACGACCGCATCAGCCCGAAGAACGTTTGCGTTTGGCTCTGAGCGATCAGCGAAGAGCGTGCCGCGCTCGTCGACGACATCGGCAACCTCTCCGAAGAAGGCCTTCGGAAATGGTGCCACGAAGGCTATGAAAACGAATCCGGCAAACGCGTGTACGGCAAGGACGTCCTCACCGTGGCGGCGGAATCGGGCGATTTTTGGAACGAAATCGATTCGTACGCGGAAAGGCTAGGGAAAATTTCGATACGGAACGCGGGCGGAAGGTTTCCCAAGCATCCGAGAATGTTCTGCGACCGTCTGATGCGCGACGGAAGCAAAAGCATCACCATTTCCGACCTGTTCGCGAAGCTCGGGGTCCCCATGCCGGCCCCCCATCGCGTCAGGCAGTCCTCCAAAGGATTCCTTTCGTGAAAGGAACTTCGCGATTGGTGCAAGAACGGATACCGCAATCGGGCTACGTGAGAAAAAATCCCCGGAAAACGGATTCTCCTCGACGCCTTGTATTCCGGGACGTTCTGGGTCGAATTCGAAAGGTACGCCAAATCCTTGGGGAAAATCGAACTCGCGGAAATAGGCGGATCGATTCCCTGCACTCCGTCGGGATACGAAACACGCGTATCGGAAGCGGGACTGGTTCCGGGAGCGAAAGGAACGTGCCTATGGTTCGGTGCGCTCGATGAGGAAACGGCCGAATATTGCGACGACTCCGGCTTTTTGAACGGCAAGTGAATCCGGAGGTGGTTTTTCGAGGGATACGTTTCCGAAGAGTGAAAAACGGTACTCGGCAAGGACGTGCTCGATTGGTGTCACGAAAGCCGCAGTTTCTGGAATTCCTTAAAAAAATACGTCTCCGGAATTACGGACGCCGAACGCCGGAACATGGGCGGCAGGTTTCCGAAGCACGCCAAAAGCCTCGGGGAACGCACCGTATGACACGAAACCTCCATCGAAGAACTCTACGCGTGGTTCGGACTACCGGTTCCGGGCGAAAGGAACGGCGGATCCGCGGATGCCGAGAGCCGAGAAACCGGAACCTACGAAGGCCCACGGGCTTCCGCTCTTCCGCCGTCCCTATCGAAAGAAGCGAAGGGGCGCGTGCGCAGTTTCGTAAGGAAGGTGCTCGAAATCGCGGATCCGGAAAAATCGGAACCCTTGGGGACCTCACTTTTCAAGGTGCGCGAGACGCACGGGGAAATATTGGTAGGATGCTCGAACCGGCGACTCGTATCCAAATTGGAAAAATACCGCGCCTACGTGGACGATACGCTCAGCTACGAAACGTCGGTCGGACTCGAAAAACCGGTGGGATTCGATTGGAAAGATTCGAAAAAAACTGGCGCGAACGAAAATAACGGATAATCTCATCCGTTACTTTTCTAAAGCGAATCATGTCCATCAAGAACGTCGAAGTCGTACCGGGGTGCATTTCCTGCCATACCTGCGAATCCGTCTGTCCCGGAATCTTCAAGGTCGACCCCACTTCCAAGGTCATCAACCACGACTATCTGAAGCACGCCAAAGAGATTTTCAAGGCCGAAAAGCTCTGCCCCGTCCAAGTCATCAAGGTAACGAAGGACGACGCCTCCGACGATGCGGTGGAACTCGATTCCGCCAAGGTTTCGAATATCGAATACCTCACGCCCGACACCGTAGAGCTGCGGCTTTCCGCAAAGGGCTTTTCTTTCAGACCCGGACAGTACGCGTCGGTATTCTTCAACGATTCCGAGGGCGAATTCTCCCGAGCGTACTCGATCGTCTCGGGCGACTCGACGGGCTTTACGCTCGCCATCAAGCTCTTGCCGAACGGGCGCGGCGCCAAGGCCATCCGCGCGTTCAAGGGCGGCGAAACGTTGAAATACTCGGGCGGCATCGGGCATTTCGTACTGAAAGACACTCCGGCGCACAAGGTCTTCGTAGCTACGGGTACCGGTCTCGCACCCATGATCGCCATGCTCGAAGCCGCACCGGCGCAAACCAAGAAATCCATCGTCTTCGGGGTACGTAACGAAGAAGACCTCTTCTATGTTGAAAAACTCCGAACCTTCGAAAACACCGAAGTCGTCATCACCGTTTCGCGCCCGTCGGACTCCTGGACGGGAAAATCCGGCCGCGTCACCGACCACCTTTCGTGCGTGACTCCGGAATCCGAAGTCTACGTCTGCGGAAATCCCGACATGGTCGAAAGCGTCGTAAAGGCGATGGAGTCCGCCGGCCACTCCCCCGCCCTCGTTTCGCACGAATCGTTCATCGCCCAAGGGGGAACGAGCTCGAACGGAAAGGCCGCCGAGGCGAAGTTGGGATCGAAACCGAACTGTCTGACCCGCTTCTTCGTCGACGGCGAAGTTCCCGGCGTGGAAGCCCTCAATTGGTTGTTCATCGCCGCGTCCGCCGCAGTTCCGTTCATTTGGTGGCTGTTTCCGGAATATAAAAGCGACCTCTGGAGCGTCAGCTGGATTACGGTGGTAACGCTCATGTGCATCCGTCCGCTCGCCGACATTTTTCCGAAAATCCTGTTTTTCAGAAGCGTCCTCCCGCTTCGTAAGGGACTCGGCATCCTTTCGGCGTCCATCGTAGTCACGAGCCTCGCGTTCACACTCGCTGCCGCATCCTCGAAAAAGATCGTCTCGACCTATTTTTCCACCAAGGGCTGGGGAATCGCCAGTCGGTCGGCGTTCGCGCGCATTTCCGAGATTACGGCGGTATTGCTCCTCGTAACGTCCAATACGTTCAGCCAAAAACTCCTCTGAGCCAATTGGAAGCGCCTCCAGCGCCTTTCGTACGCGTACTTCTATTCGGCGGGCATCCTCCTCTACTACTACGGCCAGACTTCGGTCGCCTACGGCATGGGATTAGTAGCCATCCTCTGGATAGGCGCGGAACTCCGTAAGAAATTCTTCAGGACGTAATGAAAACTCCCCCGGATATCCGGGGGAGTTTTTTACGAGTGGAAGTCGATGTCGTATTTCAAGAGCAATCCCTCCGTATGGAGAGTCTGCCCTTCTTTGGTAACGACGAGCGCGTCCATGCCGTTCTTCGAGGCGAATTCGAGCGCCTTGTCGGCGGAAAGGTTGAAGAGCGCCTTGGCGTACGCGTCGGAACTTACGCAGCGGTCCGACAAGAGCGTGACGCTCACGAGTTCGGTATGGTTCTCGCCGGTTTTCGGATCGAGGATGTGGTGGTATTCGTGCCCTTCCGACATCCAGCGGCGTTTATAACTGCCCGAGGTCGCCACCGCCTTGTCTTTCAAAAGGAACGTAGCGAGCGTACCGCCATTGAAGGGGTTTTCGATGCCGATGCGCCAGCCGTTCTCTTTGCCGTTGAATCCGTGCGCGAAAATGTCGCCCCCGGCGTTCACGAAGAAGTGGTCGTACCCGAAAGTAAGAAGGATGAGCGCGGCGTTGTCGACGGCGTATCCCTTGGCGATTCCACCGAAGTCGAGCGCCCTCCCCCTACCCAAGACGATTTCGCCGTTGGTCGAATATACCGAAGAGAAGTCGGTAGCGAGATGCCGGTCGTTTTGGACGAACTCGCCGGAATCGAACGATTTGGAATACCCGATCGCCGACACGTCTACGAGCGGATTGAAAATTCCCCCGGTCTTTTCGTACGCTTCTTTGGAAAGCGCGAAAAGGCGGAGGAACCTCGAAGAGACGGACAATTGTCCGGCCTTGTTGAGTTGGCTGAGAACGGAATCTTCTTTAAATCGCGAGAACTCCGCCTCCATCGAGCGGAAATAATCGAAAACGTACGCGATCCGGGAAATGGTGGACGGATCTTCGGATTCGACCGCCACTTCGACGGTCGTGCCCATGAGGCGTTCGGAATGGGTGAAACGCAGACGGAGGAGGATTAGTTCAGCCTCTCCACGAACTTCTTCATCGAGCCGATGACGGCTTCGACTTCCTGGCTCGCGGGGGCCTGGGGTGCTTCGAAAGAATCTACCGCAAGCATATCCCGGTTTACGAGTTCGGCAAGTCCTTGGGATTCGAGTGCGTCATCTGACGGCAATGGGACGTTGGTAACCATGTTCTTTTCGAGTTAGTGGAGAACCGCGGCGACGCGGGATTGGGTGTTTTCTTTCGTTCCGGCCACGCTTCTGATCTTGGCGGCGTCGAGCAGGGCGAGAGTCTCCTTGGAAGACGGCGGCCTGCCGGCGGCTACGTGCTTCATGAATTCCGGCAGGAATCCGGCCATGACTTTCGGCGGAATGGCGAACACTTCCCTCACCATCGAGCGCTCCTGTCATTCCGGCGACTTCTTCCAACCCATGAACTGGTTGAATTCGCGGCAGACCGTGTGGGTACGCTGCCCTTTCTTTTGGAGGTAATCCGGATTGTCGGAAATGGCGAGGTCGAAGCCGACGTAATCTTTCGAACCCTTTTCGGATTTGATTTCGACGATGAAGTCGACTCCCGAAAACACGTCATCCGAGTCACTGGTAACCATGACTTTCGCGTCGAGGCCTTCGGCCTTAAGCATTTCTTCCACGAGGCTTCGTGCTACGATTTCCACGAGGTTTTTCAAGTGGTAGTACGGATCGCTTCGGAACTTCTGAAAAAGCGCCGTTCGTTCCGGCGTGATGCGCCAGCTCGGCGCCTGGTACGAGCGCGAGCGGACTTGGCTCCAATACCAGTCGTGAATGTTCACCGCTTCTTTGGTGGGTTCGCCTTCGGCCTTGATGGCGGATTGCCACGAATCGATGCCACGCAAAAGCTTTTCCTTGCCGAGGAACCGTTCGTTACGGATGAGCGAGTCGCGCAGGCTTGCCGCTCCGCGGTCGTCGTGGTGGTTGGCCGAAGCCGTATGGGTCTGAAGTCACATGATCGGGTGGGGTTTTCCCCAGTGTACGACATGTGGACGGGTTTTGGCAAAAAACGGCTATCTTCCGTTCGCTAAAATCCTCTCGACCAACGCGGCACAAACGCCTCCGTCGGTAAGGTCTTCTTCGACGACGACGTCGAACGTCTCGCGGAAAAGCCCGAGCTGGTGCTTGCGGCTCTTAGTGCAGAAGCCCACCGCCACGGTATCTTCGCGCTTTTCGGGTTTGACCATGCGGATGTCGTCCAAACTGTCCCCGAAGAGCAGGACGTTCTTGCGTTCTTCGAAATGCGCGCGCACGGCGTCGTCAGCGTCCCATTCGTCCTTGTTGACGGTATGGATGACCCGGCCGGCGAAACCGGTACACACGCCGTTTTCGTCGAAGGTGAGCTCGTTGGAAGCGATCGCCACGTTCGGCCTGAGCGAATCATGGGCTTTGAGTACCGATTCGATGGACTGCGTGATGCCGGCAGAAAGTACGAGCACGGGGATCGAAAGCCCGTGGGCTTCGCGCAAAAGGCCGTCGAAACCTTCGCGGATGGCCATGTCTCGGGCGGCGAGCGCCAAAAGCGAATCGCGGTGGAGTCCGTATTCGCGAAGGACGTCGAGCGCTTTTTCCCACCACTCGTTCATATACTCGGCGCGCTTCTCGACGGTGAGCGTCGCGTCGATTTCGTGCGGGTAGTAGGTTTCTTTCAAGACCCTGCGGCGTTCCACCGCTTCGGCGGGAAGGAGTCCCCCCTGACCGAACAGCGACCAGGAAGAATGTCCGTTGTCGGCCGTGAGCGTCGAATCGAAATCCGTGACGACGCGCGTGTTTCCGACGGTGAAACGGGAGAGTTTGGATTCGAGGAGTTCGGGATTCGCCGAGCGGGAAGAGAGGACCATTATTCGAAACGGGTAAGGACGTCTTGGTAATTTTCACTATCGAACGCCCCTTCCTCGGCCAAGACCGCTCCGGAAACGGAATTGAGGAACAAATCCCTGGGCGCGAGGTAATTGCGACCGCCCGCGAGCACTGCGTCCACCATGTTCTTAGTGGTAAGTTCGAAGCGTTCGACGTATCCGGTGAAGAGTCCGGTGGCGATGACTTTTATTTCTTCGGGGGTCTCGAGGATGGCTTCGCCCGATTCGGCATTGACGCTGACGACGCAGCCGTTGCCGGAAGCCCACATGGTTTCGGCGTATTTGGAGCCCTTGGGGGATTTGCGCTTTCCGCGGAAATGGAAGAGGATTCCGTCCTTTCTCGTTCCCATGACTTCGTACGCCGTCTGCGAATCGGAAATTTTTCTCGCTTTGTAATGGGAAAAACCGAACATGAAGTTCACCAGGTCGATTTCGTGGTTGAAGTGGTCGGCGAGAAGTCCCGAATGGAGTCCCCCCTTCCCTTCTTCGGGAACGGGGTAGGCGAAGTCGAACCCTACGGAATCCACGTTACCCAATACGGCTTTGGCTTCGACGGATTCGAGGTACGACTTGAGCCAAACGAACGGGGGATCGAATCGCCGCGGGTGGCACGAACTCAGCACGAGCCCCTTCGATTTGGCGAGGAGGACGTTTTCTACGAGCGTCGGCACCTCGGCGATCGAATGGATGAGCGGCTTCTCGCAGAAGACGTGTTTTCCCCGTTCGAGACAAGCGGCGGTCTGTTCGGCATGGAACTGGTCGGGAGAACTGATGAAGACGATCTTCACCTCGGGGTCGGCGACGACCTCCAAAAAATCGGGAATCACGCTCGAAATCTTGTTCGCAACCCCTTCGTAAACGGCGGAATATTTACCTAAAAGATTGGCATGCGCCGCCATGCCCTTCGGATCGAAAACCGAAACCTCCGAAACGCGCGGATCGGCATTGAGCGGAACGAGATGCCCGCGGATGTTATGGTCGCCCAAGCCTACCATGGCTACGCGCACGCCTTTGAAACCCAAGGCGTGTTCGCGAGCGGCGGCGAGCCCGAGTTTCATGCTTTCGACGAAAGCGGGAGCGTGCGGACGCTCGGCTTCGTAACGGACGATGAATTCGTCCGGATCCAGGAAACGGATTTCGGATACTTCGTCGCGGTGGGTGTCGGGGCGGTTCGCAAAATCTTCCGTCGCCTTCACCGGTTCGACTCCATTAACCACGGAATAGGCCATGACCGGCTTTTCGATGCCGTTGTACGGACTCGAACATTCGCGAAGCAAAACCGCTTGGGCGTGTTTTACCGTTACGCCGATTTCTTCGAGGGTTTCACGTCCGAGGGTTTCGAGCGGGCTTTCCCCGGAGTCGCGGTGGCCTCCTGGAATGTCGATACCGCGGTGCGGCTGCTCGAGACAGAGGAGTTTTCCGTCGGTAGAAAAAACGAAGGCTCCGGCGAAAGACACCCTGTCCCAATCGAGACCGGGAAGAACGTCGGGGGAAAGGGAAGAAAAGCTGACCTTTGAGCTGTCGGGCTTATCGCGCATGCGAACGCATCGTTATCGGTTACTTTTGGATAGTAGTGACCGGATTACGATTGTCAAACGTCAGAAAAGTTAACCGCCGAAAGCACTTAAAAATAAGCCAAAAAAACGGCTAAGTGATCATTTTCCTGCCCATTCAACTATCAATCCAGATATGACAGGCAAAATTAATCACGTAACAAACCAGCCTGGTTTGGTATTTATGATATCTCAGATTCTCAAGAAATTGAGAATTCAGTACTGGCTAATTTCGTTATTAGAAAATCACGCAAGATGCGAATCCTGCTTCTGAGATTTCATTATTTTCTTTTTCATGATGATTTTGAAAAGAGATTGATAAGTCAAATTTGAGAAATGCTAGACGACTTTGCATTTAAAAGAATCAAAGCCTCATCTTTATCGAGAAATTGATCCGAGGCAGGCAATTCAGGATAATCCCTTTTGACGCTGGCAATTAGTCTTCAATCAGCGCCAGCAGCAATATATGAACGTGAAAACACGTTTCACGTTCAGCATTCGACATCTTCCCACAATTCCTGCATATCCAACGAACGCAGCCAAACCCTCAATCATTCGTCAGCTCAACATTCGGCCATAACGCTCTCATACTCAGATATAATCCCTGCGTTTCTTACAACCCTGTGTCAATTTTGCGAATTAGCAAGAACCATGAGCAACGAAGTAAGGTACTTATTGTATCATTTGGCCGACAATAAGACTTTCTTGCAGACAATATGATGCATATTTATCGATCAATTATTGAATTCTTCGTTTGGTCAGCTTCCCGTATTTCACTTTTCTGAAGTTTTAAGAAAGCGAGTGTATCATTCAAATCGTCTTCATAAAAATTGCTCGGCCACTTAAAGTTTCACGTGGACGAAATATCCACCTCCTCCAGTTGTATTGATCAGGTTTCGGGATTTTTTGGGTGTAAGAAATAAATGGCCACATCCCTATTGGTGATTGTTGTTCATTCTGCTATGCGCCTTCTTAGTCTCTTTAGGAAATACTCACTATGCGTTTCAATCAAAAAGCTCTTGCTTGGATTCCTATCTTCCGCTCATAGCATATCGATGAATAGATCAGCGAGCTCGGATTGCATGCTGGGATGCAGATGTATCTCCGGTTGTTCGACCAAGGTTAATGATCACTTTTTTGCCAAAAAACCCTGAACGATTACCGGGAGAATCTGAGAAATTCAGAATCACACATCAGTAATATCGAGACTGAGTCAACCCTGATTAACTTTAAGTTTATGAATAACGTCTTCCAATTCCCCAACGCTTATATTTAAACCAAATTTCGAAAGCCAATTATTGGAAAGTTCCGAAATACTCTTATTTCTTTTCAAAATCTCTGTCATTTGATTTCAATCAATCGCATTCAGGGATTCGTCCGGACTGGAGTCGTCAAGAAAGTAATAGCGCTTTGGATAGGCCCTTAAGGGGCTAACATAGTTTATTTTCCCGATTCAGAATCAATCTGCTATCTTTTTGTTCGCAGCCGATATAACCTCGAAGAGTGCTCAAAAAAACATTGATTCATCTATGGCAAATTTTCTCTCAGATCAATTCGATCAAACGCTAGGTTTCTTTTTTATCCTCAATCAGTCAAAATCGATGCAGTCTCAGAATGCATAATGATCATATTTCTGAAGTAGTTGTTGAATTTCTAGGTAGTCGCTCGTAAGTTCATAAGCTTTTCATCTCGGTCATCTTGCAATTCTGGATTTGAAATTCAGAAATACTCTTCAGTCCTCCGAATTCACCAAATCAAAACCCAACACTCTAGTCTTGCCCTTGAAACCAATTTCAAATTTAAAATCAAAGCGTTTAATGCGTTCGCCAAGTTCAAACAGATCAAATGCGTCAATTATCTCGTCAGTAAAGATGGTCCCGTGCTTATCATAAAGAGGGGGCATCGACTGAAATCTTGCATGCCTGCGCCATATATTATTTAAATCATCCTTGGATTTAGCATTTTGAAGAAATGCGCTCTTGAGTTCATCGGTCGTAATCTTCAAATCCTCGATAAACGAAGTGTTTTTGGCCATAAAATTTTCGTGCAGGCGCTTGCGACGAGAATTGTGCGATGATCAGGATAATGAAATCTCGTCTTGTATTCTGTGCAGATAAAAAATCATATCCTCCGCCCTATACCTTAAATTAGATTTTAATCTGGAAAATGGGACATCAGCTACGGAAAAACCCAACACTATCGGGGTTCACACATCTTGATTATGAAAAATGTTCTTGGATTCCCCTAGATTCACAAGCTCTCAACTCAATTTTAAAGCCGATCAATACGGTTCAGATGAAAAGGTCTGTTTCAATAAAAGCAACAACTGTATAAGACTACTCTTTCAGGCACTATTCGCTCAAAGGAGAATTGTTAATGGCTTGATCTTTAGAATCGTATGTTCGCGAAAGCCTTTATAATTCTCGAAACTTATGGAATCCATACAACTGCAATAATGAGAATAGAGAAAACTCGTGTGTATTGTATGCAGAACTCTTAAAAATTTCTTAAATTCCCGACCCAATTTTTCACAGTCTAGAAAGCCCTTCCATAAGCCAAGAACATGTGAAAATCCATAAAAACTCTTTAACATTTCTCAAAGCAGAATACCTTACGGTCCTATACGGTTATCCAATCGCATGCCCTCCCTCGAAAACCAGAAGTTCTCCAAAATCCCCTTCTCCAAGTTCGGCATCGGAACCGAAGAATTCGAAGGGTGTTCGTTTTCGAATTGCGACTTCAAAAAGGCCGATCTGTCGGGTCTCGCGTTTCGGGATTGCCGGTTTTCCGAATGCGATTTCACTGGGGCGAAATTCAGCGGGACCACGCTCGACGGCGCGGAGTTCGAGGGATGTAAGCTCCTCGGCGCCAAGTTCGCGGATTGCAGCGCGTTCCTGTTTTCGGCGAACTTCGAAAAATGCCTCCTCGAACTCGCCGATTTTCGCAAAATGAAACTCAAGAAGACGAGGCTCGTCGAATGCGAATTGAAAGACGCGGATTTTACGTGATCCGATCTCTCTTCGGCGGATTTTTCGGGAAGTTCGATGGAAGGATCCCGCTTCGCCACGACGAATCTGGAATGAGCCGATTTCCGCGGCGCCTGGGGGTTCGCCTTCGATCCCGATGAAAACAGGATGAAGGACGCGAAGTTCTCCAAAGACGCCCTCGCGGGACTCTTGGCCAAATACGCGATCAAGGTATACTAGGCCAAACCTCCTCCCATGCCTTCCAAAATTCTCCCGCTCCTGCATCCGGAATACCTACCGTTCACCGAAATCTACGCGGACGGAATTCCGTCGTTCTTCGAGCCGTTTTTCGACTCCCCCGCCCTGCTTCGGCTTAGGGGCGTGGGGCAGAACTGCGGAACCGAATTCTGCAAGCTCTACGAATACCGTGCGGCGTATTCGCGTCTCGACCACAGCCTCGGCGTGGCGCTCATCGTTTGGAATTTCTCCAAAGACCCCAAAGCCGCTCTCGCAGGGCTCTTCCACGACATTTCGCACACGGCCTTCTCCCACGTGGGCGATTTCCTCTTGGGCGATGCCGAAAACCAAGAATCCGCGGAACTCCACACGCGCGGCATTCTCGAAAACGATCCCGTCATACCGGGGGAACTCGCCAAACTCGGTCTCACGGTTGCCGATGTCGAAGACTATTCGCGGTTCCCCATCGCCGACAATCCGGGACCGAAACTCTCTGCCGACCGACTCGAATACACGCTTTCGAGCGCCCGGTCGCTGGGTTTCAAGACCATGGACGAAATCCGCGCGCTCTACGGTTCGCTCGTCACCGTAACCGCGGACGACGAGGCGATCGCGTTCGACGACGCGGAGAAGGCCGAAGAATTCGCGCTCCTTTCCATCCAGAACGACGCCGGGTGCTTCTCGAGCTACGAGAGCGTGTCAGCCATGTCGTTTCTCGCGGCGATTCTGAAACGCCTCTCCGAAATCGGCGGCGTCGCGCCCATGGAACTCTATACGCTCCAGGATGCGGATTTCATCGAACGCATTAAAAATTCAAGCGACGCGAAGCTTTCGAGAATGTGGAAATTTTTCGAAAACCTCGATTCTTACAAGATCCTCCGGTATCCGCGCGAAACCGGTTCCTTCGTCGTGAGCACCAAATGCAAACGGCGGTTTATCGACCCGCTCGTCTCGATTGCCGGGAAAGGCCACCCCATCCGCGTTTCCGAATATTCCGACGCGTTCAAAAAAGCCCGAGATTACCACCTCGGGCGACAGGAAGAATGGATCGTGCTGGGATACCGCGACTAAACCGCCTCTTTGGGAAGTTTGCTTTCGATGACCTTGTCGATAGCTTCCGCGCCGTATTGGCCGATGGCGGACGCGTCGGCTTTGAGAACCTTGGCGACGATGTATCCGCGAAGGTACGTGCGGGATTCCACCGCGCCCTTCAGGCTCGCGATCTGGAGAAGTCCGGTATCGGCCGCGACTTCGTCGACGATCCTCTGTACGAGGTCGGAAACGTGGGTCGGAACGATGACGGCGGAACGCTGGATGTCGATACTCGGAAGCGAGCCGTTTTCTGCTTGCAACATGCTTGAAAAATGAAGTTCCCTTCTCGAAACGGAGGGGATTTTCAAAAACTATAGATTGGCTCGCGATAAAGTCAAATCGTCGCGGAGTTCCCCACTTCTAAAAGTTGACTTTTCGCTTCGCGGATTATGCTTGACTTCATATCAAGTCATTTCCTGATTCAATGAAAGGGCAGTCGAAAATCCTTGAATACGTCGCGGGCGACACCCACCACGACGGCATCATCCGGGTAGAATACTCCCCTTTCGCCAACAACCAGGCCCGCCTCATCGCCAAAAACGGCGTCAACGACCAGGCGGCGAAGCGCGTATGAGAAGAAGGCATCAGCATCGACGGCATCGAATCGCTCGACCTCGACGACGCCATCTGGGCCGAACGCACGAGTTTCGGATACGCGGTGTTCGTCCATATCAGCGACGTGACCGAAGCCGTTCCCACGTATTCCCCGCTCGACATCGAAGCCCTCAAGCGCACCACGAGCATCTACCGCAAGGACGCGGTCATCAATATGTTCCCGCCTTCGTTGTCGCAGAACCTTCTGTCGCTCAACGAAGACGGCGAAAAACTCACGCTCAGCATGCGGATCGAACTCGACCACGAGGGGCAGATCCGCGATTTCGAAGCGTACGAATCGGTATTCAAGAACCTGCGCCGGTACGATTACGAAAGCTTCGTGGACGATTTCATGAACCCTGACAGCGAACACCATTCCGTCATCCAGCTCATGTACGAAATCGCCGGGCGCAGAAAGGCGGTGCGCAAACGCGACGGAGCGAACATGGACTACAACGAATCCGACCGCCAGCTCACGCTTTGAACGAAAGAAGAGAAGATCCACTCAGGAAAAAAGGCCATCCCCACCTCGATCATCGAGGAATTCATGATCCTCGCCAATATCGCGGCGGCCATGCTCGCGGCGAAAAACGGCTACAACTCGGTATTCCGCCTCCACGCGTGACAGGAAGAGCGCGCCTACTACCACAACGCTTCCGGACTCCATGCCGGACTCGCGTTGCAATACTACACGCACTTCACCTCCCCAATCCGGCGGTATTCGGACATGATCGTCCACCGCGTCATCAAGCAGCTCCACCTCCGCGGGGAAGAGGCGCCGTATACCAAGGAGGAGATCGGGGACGTCGCCAAACATATCAACGTTTCGCGTACGGTCATCGACATCCTCGGGCGCAACTACGACCGCGAAATCCACGGGCGACACATCGTTTCGCGCCTCAAGAAGCGCAACGGCGACGTTCCGCTCAACGTTTCGCATTTCACACAGAGCCTGCGGGAAATGGTCAGTTCGAGAAAACAGATTCCGGAAGCCGTTACCAAAGAAATCATCAACGATCTCGAGAACGGCGAAAAATCCAATTGGGCATGGGCCATCGGCGTGCTGCTCGTCTCGGGCAACGACAAGATAAAAAAATACCTCAGAAAAGCCCTCCTCGACGACCGCAAGTTCCAGGCGAAGGCGGTATTGGCCCTTCTGAGCGTAACCAAAATCACTTCGGCGGACGAAGACTACCTCTTCGACATCGTCGAGCGCGAAGTCGGGAACGAATTCAGCATCACGGTAAATTTCCACGGGGAAAAACAGTTCTCTTTCAAGAGTTCTATCAACTACGGGAAGATCGACGCGAAAGACGCCGTCGGAAAAGTCCGCAACCGAATTCTGGAACGCATAGTCAAACATTTCTGCCGCGACTAACATGAACGAAATACGCGACGTAGAATCAAGCGAAAACCTTCCGAAGCCTTCGTTCGGAAGGTTTTCTTCGACGGTCAGGGGGATAGAACGGGCATTGGACGACATGGATTACCGCGACGCGTTCGCCCGGGCCATGTCGATGACCGACGCGATGGAAGCCGATTACGCCGGGCAATTCGCCGAAAATTCCGAAGACCGCGAGTCGGTAAAACGCGTCTTCGCGCACGTCCGAAGATCGGAAGCCGAGTTTTTCCGACATTCCTATTCGAAACTCCGCGAACTCTTCGACGACGAGCTCGGATATTTGAAATTCAAGGACGCGCCCACGGGCAAGCCGGCAGAAAAAACGGTCGTGCTCTGGGACATCGACGAATCCGTCGTCTACAACGACGCGAGGATTAAAAGATCGTACGTCCGGCCCGCGTTCTTTCCGCTGATCGAACTTTTACGTACCGTCCGGCCGGACGTATGCCATGGAGCGCTGACGTCGCGTGGGAACGACAGGTTACGGCTTCAACTGTCCGGTCACGAACCGCACTACGCCCTTACGGATTTGGCGGGAGTTTTCGACCCGGAATACCTATTTGGAAAAGAATCCTACGAAGGCACGAACCTGGGTACGCGGCATTCGTTCTACGTTTCGAGAGAAGAAACCGAACGTGTCTGATACGAAGACAAGATCCGCGGCTTCCATTTCGTGAACCAAAAAGAACCGTCGACACGGTTTTTTCTCGTGGACGACTTGCTCCAGAAGCATTTCGAAAATATCGGCGGCGGAGTACGGCTCTGCAAGATGGCGAGCGCTACGGTAATGGAGGCCCTGCCGTTAACGAAATAGCCTATCCGAGATGCTTTACGCAGTTGAACTCCCGCACGGCGACTTCGCCGTTCGGGAGTATTTCGAATACGGAGACCGAAGCGTTCTTCATGCCCTCCGTACAAACTTCGCCCGTTATCGCGGAAACGAGACGGCGGTTGATGCTGTCGTGCCCGACGAGAAGCACCGTGTCGTCCGAATGAACGGACAGAAGGCGTTCGATAAACCCTTTGGCGCGAGCGCTGATGGATTCGACGGATTCGGCATTTTCCGGAAACATGTCGTCGGTAACGGGCTTTCATGCCAATCCGAGTTCTTCCTTGGTCTTTCATTGCCAATCCCCGAGCGACGATTCGCGAAGCTCCTGCGTAAATTCCAGACTCGTGCCCGGATGGTACGCCATGATTGCACGCGCGGTATCGGCAGCTCGCGCCAGATCGCTCGAGTAGGCACGGTCGATTTTTTCGGCAGAAAGCCGTTCGGCCACTTTGGCCGCTTGTGCCAATCCGAGTTCGTTCAACGTTCAAGGAAGGTGCCCCTGAAGGATTCCCGCATCGTTCTCCACCGTACGTCCATGGCGGGTGAGGATGATTATCATGAAAAGGCGGTTACCTGAACATCTTACCACCAATGTCTTGCCACTGGCAAAAAAATAAGTATACATTTCTCCGCCGGGCAATTCCGTCCAGCATTTTCACAAAAATGAAGGAGGTCATCATGACCGACAAGGTAGTTTCGTTGGACCAATACAGAAAAGGCGGCCAAAAGCCCGCCAAACCTACTTGCGACTTCCATGCGGTTTCCAACCGCACCGGCAAGCCGATCCATGGCGTCGCCGCCATGCTCCAGACTATGAATGACCACGGCGGTCCCGACGCGTTCCTGCAGAAAGCGGTCGAACGCGGCACGAAGTACGCCCTGGCAGAACTCGCCAATGAAGCCTCCGGCGCGAACCTGAAAAAGGTTTCGTGACGAGAAGGAAATATGATCAAAAGCTCCCGGAATCCGGGAGCTTTTTCGTTATCGGAAAGCGTTCGAAATCCACTGCTCCAAATGCGATACGGAATTGAATTCGATAACGGTTAATCGAAAAACGCGGCACGAAAGGCCGCATATGAGGGGAATACTGCGACTTTCGCGGGAGGGTTGAAAACGCGCCTGAAAAATTCGTCCGCTCAAGAGGGGGTCTCGGTAATTCAGCGTCCAAGGCCTCAGAGATACGAAAGGAAACCGTGCATTTCGGCATCGTTCGATATCCGTTCGAACCCCACCGGCAGAGAAGCGCAAAAGCGCTCGAAGACGCGTTGCCCCTCGGATGAAATGGCGCAATAGTCGTTACGGGGATTGTCATTCCTTCAGAATTTCGCGCACAGGGCGTTGTACAGGACGTTTCTCGAGGCGATAATCGACCGCACGTGCTCGACTACGCCCCGGTAATCCTCGGGCGCCCCACCCCGAACGTGGCTCCAACCGGTATGGTGGTCGAGTATCTCGTCCCAAGAAATGGGAAAACCGAATCATTTCAGCCGAATGGAAAAGTTCGCCTGGTGGTAGAATGCGTGAAGTTCGGCCTTTCTCCTCTCGAACGGGTTGAGGCAAGCCGAAACGAACTGGCCGGAGTTTCGATAATTCCGCAATATCGAAAGGATATGGCGGACGAGATGGTCCATTTCGTGCCTGACGGTAAGATAGAAAAGCGCGTCCGGTGAAACTAGGGGACGGAAACCGGAGCCAGCTTGGGAATGAAAAACGAGATGTGCGGAAACACGCACTCACCAACCGTCCTTCCCGGTCATCTCACGCAGGTAACTCTCAGGCCCGTCGCACGACTCCGACGGATGGGAAAAACGGTAAAATCCGTAATATTTCCCGTCCTCTATGAAAAAACGGAAGTTGCGCGACAATGCGTCTCCTTGAAAAAACGAAGAAATTACGCCCATTTCGTATTCCGAAGCCCCATGGAAAAAGGCCGCGTCTTCTACGGAATGTCGTATGGTCGCCCCGATGTCCGGGATTATCTCCAGTGCTGATTTCGTAAATTGCGGCGGAAGGACGAATCATGGACGTAAATCATTCGCGGAAACGGTATCGGAAACCCTTCGTGAAAACGAGTCCATCTGGGAATTGGACAATGCCTTGCCGACTTCGGATGCGGGAACTTCTGACGGTACCAAAGGCATGGAAAAAGAAATGAGCCGATATTTCCAGGATATTTCCTACTTCTTCGCTGACGAAGCGATTATAAATTCCCATGCAGCAAATACAAGTCATTACTGCCCATGAGAAACGATTGGAAGCCGTGAGACGTCGTACGGAGCTTCGGCGTTCTGAGCGACGAGACCATGGAGCGTCTCGGGATTGTCAAAACGCCGCCATCCTCATCATCGGAAGGGTGTTCCCCATTGGCATGCGCAAGCCCCGATGTGGAATCATTCATTTTGGTACGGAAAATCCGAGGCGGCGTAAGCGTCGTGCTCGTTACGGGAAAATCCGGACGGCAATCGAAAAAATAGCGCTTCTTGGCTTAAAATGAACTTCGGGCGGCAATCCGTCGGGCGTGCGATTCCCCCTTCCTCATTTTGGCACTATAAAACCCCCTTTCGGGGGCTTTTACGTGCCAATTGGTGGAGATGACGGGAATCGCACCCGTGTCCCGCAAGGCTCACCGTACGCGTGTACTTTCATAGCCGACGTTCGATTACGCGATCCGGATGGGAACGGGGCGAAGACGCCGTATCGCGAAAAGGTTCCTATACCCGATTACCGCTGAACCCCATGGTAAGGGCGGCGTCGGGTTCCGTTAGTGCGGCGTACGCCCCGGAAAAGACGTACGGAGTTTGCGGCAGGCCAGTCGGCACTCATCCCGTAGGAGGTCGCGTTTTTTACCTTACTTTCGAGTCTAGAAAACTAGGCAGCGAGAGCGAAGGACGGGGCTGCTACGCGCGCCTTGAAGGCAGCGGCGAGACCACGGTAGGTGCGGTTTGCACTTGTTGTCGTCCGTGATTGATATGCGGAAGGCACGGACATCTCCCGAAAAGCGCGTACGGGGAACGGATCTTACGGTAGAATTCTGTATC
Organism: uncultured Candidatus Peribacteria bacterium; assembly: GCA_964482035.1. Lineage (GTDB taxonomy): Bacteria > Patescibacteriota > Gracilibacteria > BD1-5 > UBA2023 > JANJWP01. Next base: position 583,564 of record CAYZVC010000001.1, read on the forward strand.
ATCCCCACGTGGAACCGATGATAATGCGAAAAACGAAAAAGGCAAAACGCGTTGATTTCCGCTTCGGATGCGGTACTCTACGGACTAAAGGAAGGAACGCACCCGATCAATCAACGATGAAACGAACCGCAAAACTCTTCGCTTCGATATTCTGCGCCTTTTCCGCGCTCGCTTCTGCCGGTTCTTCGGCATGGGCGGCTACGACGATTACCGTCACCGCCAGCAAACCCTCGGGTACGTACGACGCGCCCATTTCCGTGACCCTCTCCGCGAGCGACCCGGCCGCCAAAATCTGGTACGTGTTCGACCCCAAGGCTCCGCCGGGCGACGCCCTCCCCTACGTGAAGCCGCTCAGAATCGAAAAATCCACCCCCCTGCTCTATTTCGCCTACGTCGACAAGGAGCACGAATCCAAGGTCGAACGAAAAGACTACGTCATCGCGCCGGTCACCCTCCGTATCGAGGACGGCGTCAGCGTGGCGAACGACGCGAAAAACGTCACCGTCGTACTCAGGAATTTCTGACCGATTCCCGTTTCCCTAGCGGGATGGACGCTTCGTACCGACCTCGATACGAGAACGTTCTCCAAAGGCGCGGTTTCCGTGCCGGCGGGTTCCAAGGCCGATTTCACCCTCCCGTACTCCGAATGAGCGGTCACGCTCTCTTCGCCGGACGGCGAAATCCGTTCTACTGTGACGGTCGAACGACTGGCTTCGAAACCCGTGGAAACTCCGGTGTCCGAAACTCCGAAACCCGTCATCGTGACCCAGCCTGACAAAGGAGTGAAGGTAGCGGTAAAACCCGTGGAGGCTCCAGTCAAAACCGAAGTTCCGGCAACGGCCGAAGTTCCGAATGCCGTCACGACGGCCTCCTGAACCTCCGTCCCCCCCCCTGCGGAACCGGTTAACCAGCCGACCACGCAGGACGCCATCCCGTCAACCCCCGAGGCGGTTCTCGCCGCGGCTGAGAACACGTCCGGAACGAATCCGAACGCGACTCCCGACCCGCTCGCGATAAAGGCTTCGTCGACCGAATCCTGAGCTTCCAAAAACGCCAAGAACGTCGCGTTCGCAGCGCTTGGAATACTCGCCGCCTGAGTAGTCATACGCATCTGATCGATCGCTAAAAAACGCCGAGGGTAATTCCCGGCGTTTTTTTAGGCCCAAAAACGTTAAAGACCGCGTTAAAAAGTTGCATCGAAAGCGGTTTTATGAGAAAATGGGGCATGAACTACCGATCAGATCCCGAAAACATGGCAGACGGAAAACAGCAACAACAATCCGCGGAAACCGCGAAATGAGCGTCTACGGCACAGGCGGCCAAGCGCGAAGGGCTTTTGGCGAAGGCGAAGGAACGTATCGAAAAGGTCGACGTAGGCGACGATAAAGCCCACGACCAGAAGGAAGCCGACGTAAAGAAAAAGGCTCTCGAATTCGTATCCAACGAATGCCTCACCCTGCCGGAAGACAGGTTTTTCAAACTGATCGACGCCATCGAAATCAGAATGAAGCAAAAGGAGGCATACAAACAGAACCTCCTCGAAGAATTCCGCAAAGCCCGCAAAGAAATAGCGGATTCCATTTCCGCGGACGGAAAGCCGATTCGCGAAAATTCAAAGGTCTCCGCCGAAGCGGGCTACGTTCCGAAGAAACTCGAAACGGACAAAGGACCGACGCTCCTTTCGTATCTCACGACCATCATTTCGAACGATTTCGATCCCTCGAAATTCAATGCCATGTACGACATGCCGATGCTCGAGGCGATGGAAAAATATCCGGAAATCGGAGGACAGCTCTACAAGCAGCTTCTAAAAGACGACGGCCATCTCGCCGGTTTCCTCATATATTGGAAACCCTGACATCCGGCATGGACGGCCCTTGAAAAAAAGGGAATGTTCCGCGCGATTTCGAAAATAACCGAAATCGAAGCCCAGCTCCGATCCGAATTTTGAGTGCCGAGGAATTCGGATCTTTGAGGCGGAAACCCCAAAGAACAATTCAAACTCGTAAAAAACCGCGTAGCCGACTGGAAAACCGGAGACTCCTACAACAAGACCATGAACGTCGCCGGGGACATCCTGGGGGTAGACCGCAAAATCTTTTCCCAAAGGTTCGCTTCGAAGCCGGCCGGAATGCCGGAAAGCGACTATACGAAGTACGTGAAACGTTCCGCGAACTATCTCGAATACGCCGTTTCCGCCGGAGCGGCCGGAAAGAAGGAATTCATGGAGCAGATCGAATCCTCCACGGAAATCGCGACCGGCTTCATCGTGGATTGGAACGAAAACAACCAAATCTACCAAGCGCTCAAACTTCGCGGCAAGGAAAACGTCGCGATCGAGATTTCCCGCTGGAGGAACGAGACGATGAAGATTTGTGGCATCCAAGTAGGAACCACCGCTCCTTCTAACCGCGAAAACGTCCAAAGCCTCGTGCGCTTCGCGCTGAACCGTACCGACGAAGGAAAAATGGCCGACCGGATGATCGCCGCGAGGGATTCTTTCGGCGCTACGAAGGATTTCAGTCTCATCCGCTCCGCGCGGTATCTCAATTTCGCTACCGCCTACGGAAACGGAAAGGAATGGACTTCGTTCGTAGCCGTTTTGAAATCGAACAAGAAGCAGTTCGCCCATTTCATTTGGAACTGGAACGAGAATTCCCCTCTCGGCGAAGAAATAAAAAGAAACAACGGCGCGGCCGCCATCGAGAAACTGAACAAACTCCAACAGCAGACGAAGCACGACTACGGAATGCCGGAAAATTTCGGGAACATCACTTCCCAAATGGCGATTCCGATGGTCGAGAAGTACCTGGAAGTGAACGGAGAAAGCGCCAAGGAACGCGCCGAATTGGAAGAGAGCATCGAAACCAAATATCCGGAATACCTCCAGTACGTCGGGGCCGCTTTCAACGAAATGAAACAAGGAGTGCTCGAGAATAAGGGCGCGATGTTGGAAAAAGCGAAAGCGCGCATGGTTTCTTTCTCGAACGAAACGCTTCTTCCCGTCCATCAGAAAGCCCAGAAGCTCCTTCGAAATTACACGGGGCCGGACGGAAAACAGTACATGCATCCCCTGCATCAGAAAATCGCGGCGCTCCGCGTCGCCATCGAGGCGATGAACACCATGAAGGTGAACGATACCGGTGAAGAATGGTACGCGAGCCTCAAGGGCGTGGCGATGAGCGATGCCAACAAATCCTGGGTCGCGGCGAAAGAACAACAAGTGAACCGCATCATCAAGGGCGGCGATCTCGGCGCGGTCACCGGTTTCGAGGCGGACATGTGAGGAATCGTCCGCATACAGAAACCGAGAACGCAGGCCGAACTCGACACGGAAATCCGCACCAAAGAAATCAGCCAAGTCGACTCAGAGGCATTCTACCAGGCCCTTTGCCAAGCGAACGTGCTCGGACAGCTGAATCTCGACAGGCTCGTCGCCCGCTGGGGAGAAGCGAGGCTTCTAAAAATCGCCCTCCATTGGGGAATCGTTTCGGGTGGAAAAGCCGGACAGGAATTCAATAAAAGCTGAGCGTATAAAAAACTCTCGAAAGACCGACCTAACGTCGCGGCATCGTTCGAAAGCATTTTGCGTACCGCCGTCAAGAACCGCGAAAACGACCTGAGGCGCATCGATATGGAAAACGCCGATCTCAAATCGGTAAAAGACTGTCTCAAAAAAATGAAGCCCGGCATCACCGAGGCGGAAATGGAAGCCACCATGACGAAGATGAAGGGGGCCGTGCCGGACAGGCGTCTCCGCATTCTCGAAGAAATCAAGGGAGGAGCCGAACTCACCGAAAACGAAATCACCGAGTTTTTCACCGGACTTTCCAAGGTCAGGGGACACGAAGCCGCGAAGATCAAGAAGGACATGGAATCGAACGGCCTGGGCGACGTCGAAATCCAGAACGTTCCCGAATTCACTACGCTCATCGCTAAGGCTTCCGACGCTTTCGCGAAAAACAAAACCCCCGAAGACATGGCGCTCGTCAAACTCTTGACGAACGAGGCGTTCCGAAACGTCCTGAAGTCGGAAAATCCGAGCGGCAACACCCCCAGGCTGAGAAAGGTCTCGGAAATCAAGGGCGATGACGCGATGAAAATCGCGATCGCCGCTGAAAAATACCTCCCCGAAGGTTCGAAACTCCGTGAGTATTTCAAACTTCACAAAACGCGCACTGCGACCGTCCGCGACAAGGAAGTCAACGGTTCCCTCGGAGCGAGCGCGAAGGCCGGAAAACAGGTGCTCCACGACCAGAAAACCCTTCCGCCGGCCGTAGCGAAGAAAAAGACCGAGGCGTTCAACAACGCGAATCTCGGACTTGCGGAAGTCGGCGTAATGGTCGATGACAGAAAGCAGTCCGGCATTACCGACGCCCCCTTGAGCAAAGAGGAGAAAAAGATAGTCACCCAAGCGGCAGAATCTCTCAAAGAAGCGAAAAAACAGGGGTATAACGTCATTCCGGGCGAGGATTCGGCCATCACCCAGAATTGGGATAGCGAGTCGAAAATCCGATCCGTCGAAGTGTTCACGAAATACCTCGAAAACGTCGCGGAAGGGAAAATCCCGCTTACCAAGGAACAGGCGGAAACCTGGAAGAACTCCCGGGAAGAGCCTCGCTCGTCCGTATCGGCTTCCGGTACCGAATCCCATTCCGGACACAACCATTCCGGAGTACTGGGCAACGCCTCTTCCGTCGATTCTTTCACCGATTCGAAACCGGGTGAGAAAATCCAAATCGGCAATGCCGTTACCGCAGTCAAAACCGAAGGCGGATGACTCGAAATCACCGCCGGAACGAGAAAGCTCCGGTTCAGTTCGACGGAAGCGGAAGGCGCCGTCCAGCAAATCGACCTCCTTAAAGAAGCGGGCGCCGAATTCCTCATTCCCGCGATGAACGAAATCGCCCTCGCTTCGAACACCCGCATCAAGGACGGCGTAGGACGTGAAGAGTCCGCACGGATTCTGTCCGTTCTCTCGAGAGCTTTCGGATTCGATTCGGTTACGAAGGAAACCGACCCGAAACTGATGCTCGAAAAATTCAAAACCGCGGCTTCCGGCGCTTCCGGAGACGGTGGAATCGGCGCGAAAGCCCGAAGCCTCGGCATTCTCGATCCCGCGAACAATTCCCTCAAATCGGACGTTCTCGTCAAAATGATGGGCGGTGCGGAAGCGGCAAAAGAATCCTCGACGAAAGCGTAATTTTCCTAAGCGATCCGAAAGTGCGGCCAAAAGCCGCGCTTTTTGCTTTGCATGGAAGAGTTTGGTAAAATTCAACGAGATATTACCGCACTGACATGTCCGACAAAGAACGAACCTCGCCGAGCCCGATGCCCACGAACCCGATCGAAACCGCCGACATCTGATCCGACGGAACCGAAACGGCGTCCGACCGTCGCATTCGCGAATTCACCCTCAGGGAACTCGAAAAGAGTAAGAAAACTCTCCCGAAAGAACGGTACGAAGCCCTCGTGAAAGCCGTTGGGGACATTTTGCGCACGCACTACGAACGCGAGGAAGAAGTCCATGAAAGCGTTCGGACCAAAATTGCCGAATTCAAGAGCGAGGTCGATTCGAAGGGCGAACCGGGATGTTTGCGGAACAAATTCGATCCCGTGAAGATTAACGGGCGCGAAACCGCGGAATACCTCACGGACGCCACTTCGACTCCGGAAAAATTCGAAGCTTTCAAAAGGCTTCTCGCCTCCGACGAAGAACTCATGGCGGGATTCATCCGCTACTGGGTGCTGCTCGACATGCGGGGGGAGGTTTCGAACTACAGCAACGTGAAACGCATCATGGCACAGAACCGCGGTGCCGACGGAGTGGCCAAGCTGGACGCGTTCCATAGGGATACCGTCGACTCGATGGGAATCGTCCTCAATGACGAAACTTTGAACGTGCGGCGCGGAGGGTCTACCGAACAAAAGAACGGGGGCGTGGTCGAACAGATGAAAGTGAAATACAATTTCTACCTGAAAAAGGACGGAAAATACCACGAACGCGAAGGGAACAAAGTATCCAAAGACTTCGCGGCAATAACTGGCGGAGCTTCCCTCTCCGGATTCCGAAACGAAGAGATCGCGGACGTCTTTTCATACGCGTACGCACACTCGAACAAATACCCCCTCACGAACGAATCGGCTCGCATTCCTGACGCGATCTCTAAGATCAAGGCCAGGTTCGCGCACGATCCGGCCGGACTCATCGCGATTTCCGAATGATGGGGCGGAAATCTCGCGAAGACCAAGCCGCCCATCGACACGAGGCTTCAGGTAGGCGACGCGAAGAGCATAAAGAAAGAATTCATCACGACGGCCAAGGAAGCCTTTGCCGAGGCAACCATGAACGTCGTCGACGATTTCGTAAAACGCCAGCTCTGAGAAGGCGCAAGCTCGGAAAAAATCGCGAAGACCGCGAACGAAATCCAGTCCGTCATCGAAAACACGTCGGCCACCCCCCAGACGAACTACTTCGCCGTAGTCGGAGGAAAAATCCAGAAGATTCTCGAAAAGGCGGGAGCGAAAAACCTTTCGGACAAGGACCATCTCGCGTTCATCCGGAGCGTTCTCGAAGTGGACGTCGCAAGCAAACGATTCGACGCGAAGAACGATCCGAAAGAGGCGAAATACCTCGAAGCGTTCCAAAATTGCAAGGAAGCTTCGGACGTCGAAGCGGTCAAGGCCAAGCTCCTGAAAGCGAATCCGGGCGACAAGGACGCGATAGGACGGCACGCAAGTTTGAAAATGAAGTCGCTCGCGACGGAAGCATTCGGTTCGGGAACGTATTTCTGAGGTTTTAAATTGGGCCAAGCCGCTTCGACTGCCGCGCTCAAACTGAAAGGTCCGGTCACGAAATGAACCGTGGATGACGGCATGGGCCGCATCATGGATTCCGAAAAGAAACGTGCGGACGTCGAAAAAATCGCGTGACCCCGGAAAGACGGCGAAAAGTCGTACGAAGACATGACCGACGACGAACTTAAAAATATGAAGGCGTCGCTCGAAGCGAAAACCCCATTGACCGACGACGACCGAAAAGCGTCCGCGGCCATCGCCGGATATATCGCCTCCCGCAATCCCGCACGTAGGGAATTCGTCGCGATCGCGAGCGGAACGACCTACGAAGAGGTAGCGAGACGCGAAAAGAACGGCGAAAGCCTCGAGTCGATGTTCGAAAAAGCGAAAAGGGAACCCACTTTCAAGAATGCCGACGCGCACGGTGCGACGGTTGGAAAAGACGGGTCGCCTTCCGAATCGAACGCCTCGTACGGACCCGGATCGATCCCCCGGGAATTACGGACGGGACAGTCGTACGAATTCAAGTTCTCCGGCGACTCCGCGCCCGTGGAAGTAAAGAAGACTGCCGACGCGCAGAATCCCTATGTCGTTTCCGTGGACGGAAAAGAATCTTTCGCCTGCAGCGAGAAGAACCTTCGCGCGCATCTCGAAATGGTGAAACTCCTTTGTGACAACGGGATCGAATTCCTCGCGCCGGTCTCTCGGGAAATGCTCAAAGCGGTCTCCCTGCGGGAAGGAAACCTCGGAACCGCGGAAGACGGCAGTTTTACCGACCGGGAAAAACGACTCATGCTCAAGGGCTTCGCGAGCGCCTTCGAGATAGAGGGGTTCCCTACGGAATCCGTCGAAGTCTCCGGAATGGAAGCGTATCTCAAGACGTTCGCGACCGAACGTTCCACGACCTTCCGAGATTTGGGAATGCGCTCGAAACTTCTTGACGAAAACGGAAACGTACGAAATCGCGAAGCGTTTCTCGCGAGATTGGAAAAGTAGGCGAAAATATTGATTAAGGAAGCGAATTGCGGGATAATCCGAGGGATCGTCCCGCTTTTTACGAACCGAAAATGACGAAGGACTCCCCGTCCGAATCCCAAGCCCCGAGCCTCTCGCCCTCCGGAAAGCGGTGAGTCCTTTTGGAGTTGGCGAAGAAAAGGCTCGCCGCGGTCGACGCCAAGGCCGACGGGAAAAGCGACGGGGACGAGGCGCTGAGGGAAGAAGCGTTGAAATACATCCAAAAGGAATGCCTCAACCTCCCCGACGCCGAATTCCTCAAACTCCTGTCGAAGATCGAGACCGTACTCAAACGGAAGGATGCCGAAATGGGATTGGTAAGAAACGAATCGAAAACGGCTCTGAAAGAGATTTCGGACGAACTCTCCCTCCTGCCCGTATCGAATTTCGATACCGACGTCGCGAATCCCGAAGCGGTCGCCGAATACCTGGCAGACTGCATGTTCATACGCGACGGTTCCGACGCGTTCTTGGACAAGCTGAAGAAAAATCCGAAATGTGCGGCCGGTTTCGTAACGAACTGGAGCGAGGAGCATCCGGTAAGGAAAGCATTGGGGAAAAAGTGATTCGCCGCCGCGGAAATCGTCAACGCGCTCGACATGGCCCACATGACGTTGTCCGCTGAATTCACCAATGACGACGGTTCGCGGAAGGCTTTCGAAAAGACCGTGGAAGACCGGAACGAAGCGCTGAAAAAATTCGAAGGCCTGGTGAGGAACGGGTTTCCGAATCCGAAAGATCCGAAAACCGCGGAAGCTTTTGCGGAAATTTTCGAAAAATGAGGCCAATTCGCCTGTAACGACATCCTCAAGATCCTCAAGTCGGATGAAAAACTGGCCCTCGGCATGATAGAAGTATGGGAAATGGGCGATAAGAATCCGGTAAGGGCCGTACTGTCGAAACACCCGAACGAATGGGTGAGACAAGCCTCGGATTTTATGGACGGAGCGAAATCGGTAATCGCCGAATCGTACGGTTTCGACGCGTACAATCTCCCGGACAACTTCCGAGAGGTGGCGAAAGACCAGTTGGAACGTTTCGAAAGGCGTGGAAACCGGGCGAAAGAAGTCGCGAAATGGAACGCGGAAAACCGAAAATACCTCACGGAAAAGTGGAACGCCATCGTCACGGCAAGAATGAACGGAGACTCCGCTTCGACCGTAAAAATATGAATGGAAATAGAGGATTTCTTCGACACGAAATTCCGCAAACAGCAGGATCAGGCCAACGAATGGTTCTACGGTCTCGTGGGCAGCCAACAACCGGACGCCTATCTCCATATCCAGGCGATCGCTGGAACCAGACAACTCTTCATGAGTTTGCGGAACATGTACGGGGACGATTCGAACGCCATGTCCGCCCAAACCGCTGTCACTCCGGAAATCGAAAAGGACGTCCGGCAATACGATGCCGCATTCAGAAGCGCCATCGGCGGGAATTGGTGAACCATCTTGGTCAGGAACGAGAAATGAGACCTGGCGCCACGGGACTTTTCGGATTTCGTACGCGAAACCGCGAAAGAGACCGACGTGCAGAAAATCCGGGATCCGGAATGATTGGCACGATACGTTTCCTATGCCTTCTCCCGGTGAGGAAAGCAGGAATTTTCTAAAATCCTGAGATCCGACTTCGGAAACAATTACGACGCTTTCGTCCTCAAACTCGCGGACATTTCATGAAAGCTCTCCAAATGAAGCGGGGAAAGGACGAAGGATTGGGGAAGCATCGAGCAGACCCTCATGAAATCCGATCTCAACGCCTCCGACGTCCTGGACGAGTTCGTTTCGAAAGAATCGGACGAAATCCTGAAAAACAGGAAGGCCATAGAGACCGGCGACCTGGATACGGTACGGAACCTCCTGAAGGCGAAAATGACGCCCGAAACGATGGAAACGCTCCTGGAAGCGCTCAAATGAAAATCCACCCGCGAACAGTTCGAACTCTTGCTCGATGCCTGCCCCAGCCTTTCGCACGGGGAGGTAGAGGCGATATTCACGGAGGTCAGTAGAAAATCCAAAGACGCGGCGGCCGCATACGAACGAGAAGCGGAGAGGAGCATTCCCGGCGGCGAAATCATGGAATACGTCCCGTGATTCGTACATTTGCGCTTCGCGATGGCCGACGCCGTCGAAGGAGAAACCCCGGAGGAAGCCGAAAAGCGCAAATCCCTTCTCAAAGAACTCCAAAAGGAGAACCGTCTGACGGCATCCGAATTCTTTGAAAAATACGCGAATCACGCGCAATACTTCGCGAACGTCCTCGACCGCAAGGCCGCCTCTTCGGATTATGGGAAAGCCGGTTGTGAGAACTTTGCGTCCTGGCTTCGGAACAAGGCCTTGTCCGGAGGGAATTTCAAAGACGCCGTAGCGTCCAAGAGCCTCGCGGACGGAGCGAAGAAGCTCGCTGCAGAAAACGGGCCGGGTGGAAAGGCGTCCGACCGAAGGGGCCAATACGGCGAAACGATTGTCCAGGGTGAAAAACTCTGAGAATCCCTGCTCCGTGCGAAAGAGCGCGCCGACGCGCTCGAATCGTCAGGCAGGACGGACGAAGCGGCGAGACTCCGTGCGCAAGCCTTCGGAGACGCCGGATGGTCGCTTTCCTCGGATTTGCCGAACCTCGAAACCGCGAGGACGGCAGTCGAAAAACTCGAAAAGGAAAACGGTTTCGGACTCGGGGACGCGAAAAAACGGGCGGAATCCCCCGTAGGAGAGAACGGGAAACCCGGTATCGATACCGTATCCTGAGCCAACCGTTCATCGCCGGAATACGTCGCCTCCGTCATCGCTGCGGAACTTGCCGTCTGACGCACGGTACGGGTGCCAGTAGGAAACGAATCGACCACCGTAACGGTTACGAAGACAGGTGACGGCGCAGAACCGTACCGCGTGAACGTCGACGGGAAAGAATCCTTTTCCTGTACGGACAAAAACCTCGCTGCGAATCTCCAAATGGCCGACCTCCTTTCGAAGAACGGCCTCGCGTTCCTCGCTCCGGTTTCCGGCGAACTCCTTCGAAGGTCGAGCGTCGCCAAAGGAAATCTGGCCACGGCCGCAGACGGCGACTTCGGCGATCGCGAAAAACGCGAACTCCTCTCGGCGGCGGCGAAAGCCCTGAAAATCGAAGGTTTCCCGCACGCGTCGACCGACCTTTCCGAAATGTCGGCGAGACTCTCGAGGATTTCCCGGGACGAAAATGCCAGCATCCGCGAAATCGCAATCCGCAACGGCGTCCTCGACGAATCGGGAAACCTGAAAAACCGCGAAGAGTTCCTTGCCTCGGCAACCTAATCCCGAAGCGAAAATCCCCACGCCTCCGCCTTGACCGCGGAGGTTTTTTCGATATATTGGGGCGTAAGAAGTTCCGCTACTCGCCAACCGATTGCGTTCCTGATAATGGCGAGGGCGTATTTTTTAGTATTTTCTAAAAACTCCACCCTCCATGGCAAAAAAGAAAGAGGCGGACGGAAGCGTAAAAACTCCCGCCCTCTCCGAACTCGGTGCCGTTTACGAGGTGAAGGGCCGGTACTTCTTCACGGACGACCGCTCCATCCTCGAAATCCCGAACCTCATCGAGGTACAGACCGACAGTTATCAGGACTTTTTGAACCACCGTCTCGAAAAGGCTTTCAAGGAAACCTTTCCGATCCAAGACTTCTCGGGCGAAAAGATCGACATCTACTACAAGGGCTTCACCCTCGACGAACCGAAGCACTCCGTAGCGGACGCCAAGCGCAAGAACCTCAACTTCGAGGCCCCGCTCAAGGTCCGTCTCGAAATGCTCAACAAGCAGTCGGGCGAAATCAAGGAACAGGACGTCTACATGGGCGGACTCCCCCTCATGACCGAGAAGGGAACCTTCGTCATCAACGGCGTAGAACGCATCATCGTCAACCAGATCATCCGCTCCACCGGCATGTTCTTCGTACCGGACCCCAAAAATCCGGGCGCTTTCGCGATGAAGGTCATCCCGCAGAAGGGATCCTGGTTCGAAATCGAAATCGAAAAGAAGGGCGTCATCAACGTCAAGATCGACAAGAAGCGTAAGATTCCGGTATCCGTACTCCTCCGTGCGTACGGTCTCGAAAACGACTCCGACATCCTCGGCGCGTTCAAGGGCAACAAGGAATTCATCGCCAAATACGTCGCTCCGACCATCGACAAGGACAAGACCAAGACCCGCATGGAAGCCCTCTATGCGATCTACAAGCTTCTCCGTCCGGGAGACCTCGGTACCGATGAACGCGTATCCGAACTTTTCCGCACGACCTTCTTCGACGTGAAGAAGTTCGAACTCGGCGAAGTCGCGCGCATCAAGATCAACCGCAAGCTGAAGCGCGACGTCGCCTACGCCGACGAAGGGAAATTCCTTTCCGCCGACGACATCGTGGACGGTCTCAAGTACCTCCTTTCCCTCATGGAGGAACTTCCGGGCCACCACTGGGACGACATCGACCACCTCGAAAACCGCCGCGTACGTTCGGTAGGCGAACTCGTCTACGACAAACTCAAGGTCGGTCTCGCCCGCATGGAAAAGATCGCCAAGGACCGCATGACCATCATCGAACTCGATGACGCGACTCCGGGTACCTTCATCAACTCGCGTCCGATCGTCGCAGTGCTCAAGGAATTCTTCGGAACCTCCCAGCTCTCGCAGTTCATGGACCAGTCCAACCCGCTCTCCGAACTCGCGCACAAGCGCCGCGTTACGGCTCTCGGTACCGGCGGTCTCACCCGCGAACGCGCTTCCTTCGAAGTCCGCGACGTCCACCCGACCCAATACGGCCGCATCTGCCCGATCGCGACTCCGGAAGGACCGAACATCGGTCTCGTACTCCACCTCGCGTCTTTCGCCCGCGTAGACCGCTACGGTTTCATCGCGACCCCGTTCCGCAACGTCATCCACGTCGTCGCCAACGACGGTAAGGCCGCGATCAACCGCATCACCCTTTCCGCCCTCCACGACGCCAAGGGCAACGTCCTCGTAGAAGACAAGACCCTCATTACTCCGGAAATCGCGAAGAAGCTCGCGGAAAAATACGATTCCAAAGAAATCGAAATCCGCGGATTCCTCACCAACGACTACGAATACTTCGACGCGTACCAGGAACGCGGACTCGTCATCGCGGAAGCCAATTCCCCGTTCGACGAATTCGGCAACTTCGCCGAAACCCGCATCTCGGCACGTAAGAATTCCGAAGCGACCATCGAATACGTCCGCGAAGTCACCCACGTCGACGTTTCCCCGAAGCAGGTCATGTCCGAATCCACCTCGCTCGTCCCGTTCCTCGAACACGACGACGCGACCCGTGCGGAAATGGGTACCAACATGATGCGCCAGGCGGTACCGCTCGTGAAGGCGGAATCCCCGGTCGTAGGTACCGGTACCGAACGAATGATCGGCGAAGGCTCCGGCTACGCGGTCAAGGCGGAAGAAGACGGCGAAATCATCGGCGTCGACGCGAAGCACATCTCCGTACTCTACAAGTCCGGCAAGAAGGCGCTTTACGAACTCCGCACGTTCGAACGTTCGAACCACGACATGATCATCCACCAGAAGCCGCTCGTTTCGACCGGCGAAAAGGTGTTCGAAGGCGACATCCTCGCAGACGGCCAGTCCATCGACAACGGCGAACTCGCCCTCGGTCGCAACCTCCTCGTAGCGTACATGCCTTGGGGCGGGTACAACTTCGAAGACGCGATCGTCATCAGCTCCCGCATCATGCAGGACGACTACTTCACGTCCGTCCACATCAACGAATACGTGATGGACGTCCGCGAGACCAAACTCGGCCCGGAACAGACCACCAACGACATCCCGAACGTATCGTCGTCCAAGCTCAAGGACCTCGACGCCGACGGTATCGTCCGCATCGGTGCCCACGTGAACGGTTCCGACATCCTCGTCGGTAAGGTCACCCCGAAGGGAGAAATCGAACTCTCTCCGGAAGAGCGTCTCCTCCGCGCGATCTTCGGCGACAAGTCGAAGGACGTCAAGGACTCCTCCCTCGTCATGCCGGCAGGTTCCGGCGGCAAGGTCATCGGCGTACACGTACTCCGTCGCGAAGAAGGCGACAACCTCCCGACCGGCGTATTCATGCAGGTCAAGGTCTACGTTGCCCAGACCCGCAAGATCGAAGTCGGCGACAAGATGGCAGGACGCCACGGAAACAAGGGTATCGTATCCCGCATTTCCCCGATGGAAGACATGCCGTTCCTCGAAGACGGAACCCCGGTCGACATCATCCTCAACCCGCTCGGCGTAATCTCGCGCATGAACATCGGGCAGATCCTCGAATCCCACATGGGTATCGCGGCTCGCAAGATGGGCATCAAGGTCGCTACCCCGATCCTCAACGGAATCCCGGTAGAAAAGATCGGCGACCTCATGGAGCTCTCCGGACTCCCGCGCGACGGCAAGGTCCAGCTCTTCGACGGACGCACCGGCGACAAGTTCAAGGAAAAGACCATGGTCGGCGTGAAATACATGCTCAAACTCCACCACCTCGTCGAAGACAAGATCCACGCCCGCTCGGTCGGACCGTACTCCATGGTCACCCAGCAGCCGCTCGGCGGTAAGGCGCAGAACGGTGGCCAGCGTCTCGGAGAAATGGAAGTATGGGCTCTCGAAGGATACGGCGCAGCCAACATCCTCCAGGAAATGCTCACCATCAAGTCCGACGACATCAACGGCCGTGCGCAGTCCTACGAAGCCATCGTCAAGGGCAAGCGCATCAAGCGTCCGAACATGCCGGAATCGTTCAACGTCCTCCTGCGTGAACTCCAGGCCCTCAACCTCAAGATCGACCTCCTCGAAAAGGACGCCCTCGAACAGGAAGAGACCGAACAGCTCGAACGCTACTCCGAAATCGAAAAGCTCGAAGGACAGTACGACGTCGAATTCGATCTCCCGGTCGAAGAAGGCAAGTCAGAACAGGAAGGCTCCGAACCCAAGGAGCGGACCGAAGAAGAGGAAGCGTAATTCCCTTCCCCTTTCCCTTCCCGTTCCCTAATCTCCCAACATACCATGTTCCCGGACAAGAACCTCGACACCTTCCTCTCGGACAAAATCACCGACTACTCCCAGATCGGCAAATACGCGGGGAAGCGCGACATCACGACCGGAAAAACCCTCGACAACCTCGCCGGTATTTCCATCGGACTCGCATCCAAAGAAGAAGTACGCGCCCTCTCCTACGGAGAAGTGCTCATTTCGGAAACCATCAACTACCGCACCCAGCGTCCGGAACGCGGAGGCCTGTTCTGCGAACAGATCTTCGGTCCGCGCAAGAACTACGAATGTGCTTGTGGAAAGTACAAGCGCATCCGCTACAAGGGCGTCGTCTGCGAACGCTGCGGAGTCGAAGTCACCACTTCGCAGGTCCGCCGCCAGCGCACGGGCCACATCGAGCTTGCCGCTCCGGTAGTCCACATCTGGTACCTCAAGTCCGTTCCGTCCCGTATCGGTCTCCTCCTCGACATTTCCATTAAGAAACTCGAGCAGGTCATCTACTTCGCTTCCTACATCGTCACCGACGTGTTCGAAGACAAGCGCGAACAGGCCGTATCCGACCTCGAGAACGCCTACAAGTCTTCCAAGGTCGAACTCCAGAAGAAGATCCAGGGCCAGCTTTCCGAAGCCAACCTCCAGGTAGAAGAAAAGAAGCTCGCCAAGAAGGCCTACGCCGAACTCGAAGCCGCGCTCGTCCACCAGATCGACGCGCTCGACGAAGAATACGCCCGCCTCAAGGACCTTCTTAAGAACCTCAAGGTCTCCACCGTCATCGGCGAACTCGACTACCGTGTCCTCTACGACAAATTCCCCCACGTATTCAAGGGCGGAACCGGTGCCGAACACGTCAAGACGCTCCTCGAGCGCATCGACGTCCGCAAGTTCATCGCCGACAACCAGACCGAACTCAAAACCGCTCCGAAGTCGAAGCAGAAGAAGATCCTCCAGAAACTCAAGCTCGCTTCCTCGCTCTTCAAGTCCAACCAGCGTCCGGAACACTTCGTCCTCGAAGCGCTCCAGATCCTTCCGCCGGACCTCCGCCCGATGATCCAGCTCGACGGCGGACGCTTCGCTTCCTCCGACTTGAACGACCTTTACCGCCGCGTCATCAACCGAAACAACCGTCTGCGCAAGCTCATGGAACTCGGCGCGCCGGAAGTCATCCTCAAGAACGAAAAGCGCATGCTCCAGGAAGCGGTCGACATGCTCCTCAACGGAGACGTCCGCTCCAACCGCCCGGGTTACACCACCGCTACCAAGAAGAAGCTCAAGTCCCTCGCCGACATCCTCAAGGGTAAGCAGGGCCGCTTCCGCCAGAACCTCCTCGGTAAGCGCGTCGACTACTCCGGACGTTCCGTCATCGTCGTAGGCCCGACCCTCAAGATGAACGAATGCGGACTCCCGAAGGCCATGGCCCTCGTCCTCTTCCGCCCGTTCGTCATCGGACGCCTCATCGAAAAGGAAATGGCGTACAACGTGAAGCACGCCGAAAAGATCATCGAAGAAAAAGGAAAGGAAGTTTGGGACGCCCTCGACGAGGTGATCGAAGGAAAGCACGTTCTCCTGAACCGCGCTCCGACGCTCCACCGTCTCGGTATCCAGGCTTTCCGCCCGGTCCTCATCGAAGGAAAGGCCATCCAGCTCCACCCGCTCTGCTGTACCGCGTTCAATGCGGACTTCGACGGCGACCAGATGGCAGTCCACCTCCCCCTCACCTCCGAAGCGCAGGAAGAAGCGGCCGAACTCATGGTCACTTCCAAGAACATGCTCAATCCGTCCAACGGCGAACCTATCGTCGCTCCGGCACAGGACATGATTCTCGGCTGCTACTACCTCACCAAGATCAATCCGGGTGAAGCCAAGCACGCCTACGTCGACGGACACGACGCGACCAACGCGTACGACAACGGCGTAATCACCCTCCAGGATCCGATCAAGATCCGCATGGACGGCAAGCTCGTCGACACCACCTACGGACGCTACCTCTTCAACGACATCGTTCCGGCCGAACTCGGATATGTGAACGAAACCCTCAAGAAGAGCGCGACCAAGAAGCTCCTCGCACGTTCCTTCGACCTCCTCGGTTCCGAAAAGACCGCGTTCTTCGCGGACCGCATCAAGAACATGGGGTACAAGTACGCTACCATCTCCGGCCTCTCGGTTTCGAAGGACGACATGGTTTCCCCGGACAACAAGGAAGAGCTCGTAAAGGGCGGCGAAGAAAAGATCAAGGCTATCCAGAAGGCCTTCTGGCACGGATACCTCACCGAACGCGAACGTTACGAACAGTCCATCAAGGTATGGTCGTCCGTAAAGGGCAAGATCGAAGACGAAATGAAGCAGTACTACACGACGTCCAACCCGATCTTCAACATGATCGACTCCGGCGCGCGTGGTAACTGGGGCAACGTCACCCAGCTCTGCGGAATGAAGGGTCTCGTAGCTTCCCCGTCCGGCAAGATCATCGAACTTCCGATCAAGGCGAACTACAAGGAAGGCCTCTCGGTTCTCGAATACTTCATCAACACCCACTCGGGACGCAAGGGTAAGGCCGACACGGCTCTTAAGACCGCCCAGTCCGGTTACCTCACCCGCCGTCTCGTCGACGCTGCGCAGAACGTCCTCGTCCGCGAGCACGACTGCGGAACCCACCACTACGAAGACATCTACCGCGAGACCTCCAAGTCCGTGTTCCGCGAATCGTTCGAAGACCGCGTCTTCGGAAAATTCCTCGCACGCGACGTGGTCGAAGGCAAGAACGTCATCGTCGAAGGCGGAACCCTCATCACCAAGGACGTCCTCAAGGCGATCCTCGACTCGAAGGCCGAATTCGTATCGGTACGCTCCATCCTCACTTGTGAAACCGAGGAAGGCGTCTGCCAGAAATGTTACGGTCTCGACCTCGGCCAGAACGCCATCGCCGAACTCGGAACCCCGGTCGGTATCATCGCGGCGCAGTCCATCGGTGAACCGGGTACCCAGCTCACGATGCGTACGTTCCACTCCGGTGGCGTCGTCAAGGAAGGCGGAGACATCACCCAGGGTCTCACCCGCGTCGAAGAACTCTTCGAAGCGCGCAATCCGAAGTACGAAGCGACCATTGCCGAAATCGCCGGCGAGATCAGCATGATCCGCTACGAAGGCAAGAACGGCATCATCACCCTCCAGGCCGACGACATCGAATCGATGGAGTACTACCTTCCGGACGACACCTACAAGGTGGCCGTCAAGAAGGGCGACAAGGTCAATGAAAAGCAGATTCTCGCCAAGTCCAAGGAAACCAAGGGCAAAATCAACGCCGTGAAGGACGGTATCGTAGATCGCGTAGACGGTCAGGTCATCGTCATCCGCGACGAAGCTCCGCGTTCCATCGACTACGTGGTCGAAGCCGGTAAGAACCTCCTCGTCAAGGAAGGTTCCCGCGTGAAAATCGGTCAGAAAATCACCGAAGGGCACGTCAACATCCAGCGTCTCATGGAGCTCGCTGATGCGGTCGTCACCCAGCTCTACATCGTCAACGACATCAAGGAAATCTACTCTTCCCAGGGTCAGACGGTCAATTCGAAACATATCGAACTCATCGTTCGCCAGATGTTCTCGAAGGTGAAGATCACCAACGCCGGCGACTCGTCGTTCTTCCCGGGCGACATCGTCGACATCATCAAGTTCAAGAAGGAAAACCGCGTACTCGCCGCATCCGGCGACCGCGAAGCGATCGGCACCCGCCTCCTCCTCGGTCTCACGAAGATTTCCCTCTTCACCGAATCGTGGCTCTCGGCGGCATCCTTCCAGGAAACCGTTCGCGTCCTCGTCGACGCGTCGACCGCCAAGAAGATCGACAAACTCGACGGACTTAAGGAAAACGTCATCATCGGACGTCTCATTCCGACCCTCCAATACTTCGAAAACAACCGCGACGTCGGGGAATACTTCGGAGGCGAAGGCGAAGAAGAAGCGTTCGGCGAATTCGAATCGCCCTACTCCCGCGCCAAGCGCGAAGAGCTCCAGGCCGAATACGAACGCATGATGGCCGCGTAATCCGCAAGACGCACGAAAAATCCCCCAGGGCCATCCTGGGGGATTTTTTTACGGACGTTCGGTTTTTCGAACTCCGAGGATTCTTACTCGAAATCCGCTTCCCGGTTCCGCTTCTCCAAAACCGTCCTCACGTACAAGCCTTGCACCTGGAGGCGCGCCCATTCAGTCTTCCGAAGGAACTTGAGGCTCGATTCCTTGGTGGGATGGCTTTTGAAACAGTTGATGCGGATCATCTCGCCCAGCTTCAGAAAACCGTATTCCTCGATGAGAAAATCCATAATCATGGAGAGCGTGACGCCGTGGAGCACTTCGTCGTTGCGGTTGTTCTGGGAATTCTGCATATCGAAGACCGGATGGGCCGGCGGTTTACCGGACAAAATACGCGCCCGAATATACGCGAACGACGTCCAAAGCCAAGGCCGAGTTCGGACGTACGTTCACGTCCGAGGATTTCAAGCCGGCTTAAACCGACGCGGGTACGATTCGCGTAAAATGCCCGAATTATACAAATTGAATTGATTTTTTGTTGTCTGGGGATATTCTCCGTCCCGATATTCCCCTTTTCGTTCACGCATGACGAACCGCAAGAAATTCGCAGCCGCAGTCAATTTCTACCTGACCGACGCCCAGAAGAAGAAAATCGAATTCATTTTGGAACAAAAGGGCCAGAGCCTTACCGATTTCCTCCGTACCCACGTACAGACGACCATCGAGAAATACGAAGATAAGAACGGCGCGATCAACGTCTACCAGACCTACATCGTCTAAGTCCGCAAGAAAAAAGAACGCCTCCCGCGACGGGGGGCTTTCTTTTCGTTAACGAAGCGTTATCATATGGCGAGAAAGCTTGACGGCACTTACTTCGATAATTATCGGACATGTCGGAAAACGTACTCGTCACTTCGAGAATCCTCCCCTTCGGCAAGGCTGAAACCACGGCCGCATGGACCGATTCTTCAATCCTTTCGCAATGGTGGGGACCGAAAGGGTTTACCAACGAATTCGAAGTTTGCGACGTCGTCGATTGAGGCGACTGGATTTTCACCATGCGCGGACCGGACGGGACGGAATACCGGAACGTGAGCAAATGGCTCGAAGTCGGCGAAAGCCGCATAGTCATGGAACACGCATGCGCTCCGAGATTCGTACTGCGCGCGGATTTCTTAGAAACCGCCGAGGGAACCGACCTCGTTTGGACGACGACGTTCGAAGACGCGGATTTTCTCTCGGCGATGAAGGATTACCTCATCGAGAAAAACGGCGAGAACATGGACCGACTCGAAGCGGTACTTACGGAAATTCGTAATGGGAAAGCCGAAAACTCGGATAATTAACTTCCGGATCATGAAAACCAATCTCAAAACTTCCGCGCTCTCCGCCGTCGCGTTCTTCGGAACGCTCGGAATCCTTTCGGTAGGATACTCCGCATACACCGGCCTTTCTTCCGTCACGTCGGGACAACCGCTCACCGTTGCGGCTTGGACGCAATTGAAAGACAATCTCGACGACCACGAAAGCAGGATATCCGGACTTTCTACGCAAGTTGCCTCGATAATCTCCTGAGGCGGGAATCCTTGGAGCGCCGTGACCGGATGACTCGCTTATAACGGCGGGAAAGTGGGAATCGGAACCTCCACGCCGTTGCGAAAACTTCACGTCACGGGCGACGAACAGCTCGACGGCGACCTTTACGGCGGATTGTACGGCGGAACGCGTGGAATTTGGCGTTTCAGTTCGGCGGATCCGAACTTCGGCATTTTCTATACGGAAGCTTCGCCGGATTACATTTCGTTTTCTCCGAACGGAGGCGGAACGGGAAGTTCGGTAATGGCGGTAACCGGGTACGGCGTAGGAATAGGAACGTCGGCACCGTCCGAAAAACTCGAAATCAACGGGAATATTAAATTCACGGCGAACGGCAGCGTCATATCGAAAGCTCCGAGAGCGGTGCATTCGGTCGATCCAACGACCGGTTGTCCGCCCTCCCGGGCGGCGAATACCGACCTTTGGACCATGCCGATCGTCCTCGACAGGACTTCGACGGTATGGCTGAGCGGCGACTCGATTAAAAATTCTACGTTGAGAGCGGATTTGCAGTTGTTCGTCGACGGCAGCATGGTAATGCAAACCATCGCGCCGGCCATCGCGAACGATTGGGCCGGAGCGCACGTGCAATGGTCATGAACCCTTGGAGCCGGTAACCACGTAGTCTCGCTCAGGAGCCCTCAGGCGAACGTTTGGGGATGCTGAAGCTGATGGGGTACGATGGACGCCCTCATTTTCGAAAACTAACCGCAACACGATATGCGACACACGGACCTCAAAGCCCCCGTACTCACCGCCGTCGCGTTTTTCGGAACGCTCGGAATCCTTTCGGTAGGATACTCGGCCTACGTTTCGAACTATCCGGCAACGGCGACCGCCGGCACGAGCCAGCTTTCCGCAGGCGAATGGAACAAGATGGTCACGGCGCTGCAAGCGCTCGACACGAACCTTTCGGCGTTCACGATTTCCGGCGGGAACGTGGGGATCGGAACGGCTCCGAATTCGAAACTCAGCGTCAATGGAAACATCGCCACCATGGGGTACGGAATCGTTGGAAAAAACCTTGGAACGGCACCCGTTACCGGAGCGTTCATCGCTGGAAACGTAGGATCGAACGACGGAGGCTACGGATTGTTCTACTGATCGAACGCCATCAATGGCGCGGACGACCGTCGTGGAAATGTCGATATCGGCAGTTACGCAGTCGGAGGAACTCCGGGGAAAATCAATTTCCTCTCGTACAACGGAACCGGCTGGAATACCAATATGGTCATACAGCCGAACGGCTACGTGGGAATAGGCACTGCCAATCCCGACCGCAAATTCGAAGTCGCGGGCCAGATTGAAGCTACGCAACCCGTACAATGAGGATCCATGGACGGAGGATTCCGACTCAAAGGCCCAACTGACAATTCGTACTCGGTAATCCAATTTACGAATAATGCCGGGAATGCCCATTGGGCCGCAATTACCGCCACTCCGGCAGGCAATGTCGGCATCGGCACGATTACGCCGTCTTACACGCTTCAAGTCAACGGATCCGTCGCAGGCACGTCTTGGACCGCGACGTCAGACGCGAGAATGAAGAAAGACGTCGAAACCCTCACCGGAGCCCTCGATAAGATTTCCGCGCTCAGGGGCGTAGCGTTCTCATGGGATCGGGAAGCGCACCCCGAAAGGAACTTCCCGGAAGGAAGACAAATCGGTTTCATCGCCCAGGAAGTCGAAAAAGTCATACCGGAGGTAGTTACTGAAGATTCAAAAGGAATCAAGGGCGTGGAATACGCCAACGTTACGGCGGAGCTCGTGGAAGCCGTAAAGGAACTCAAAGCGAAAAACGAAGTCCTCGAACGCGAAATCTCGGAATTGAAAAATAAATAACAACCACTGAAAAATGTCTCCCGTCAAAACCCCAATCCTCACCGCCGTCGCGTTTTTCGGAACGCTCGGAATCCTTTCGGTAGGATACTCGGCCTACGTTTCGAACTATCCGGCAACGGCGACCGCCGGCACGAGCCAGCTTTCCGCAGGCGAATGGAACAAGATGGTCACGGCGCTGCAAGCGCTCGACACGAACCTTTCGGCATTCACGATTTCCGGCGGGAACGTAGGGATAGGCAATTCGCCCACACAGGCTTTCGAAATCAGGAAAACCTCGGCCGGCAATCCGGTCATAGCGAAAGTCGCGAACATCAGCAATGCCGCAGGCACCCAGGCCAGACTCGACCTCGCGACGCAAACAGCGAACGCGTACGGCATCGTTTCCATAACGGAAAACGGCTGAGGCGTTACGAGTATGGAACTCGCGAGCGGAAACGGGGTGACGAACGGCATGTGGTTTACGAACGGAACTTCCGTGGACTGAGCCTGACTCTGAACCGGGCCTTTCGTGTGGCGTCATGGAAGTAACGAAAGGATGAGAATTACCAATAACGGATCCGTAGGGATCGGCACCAATTCTCCGACATGGCATCTCGAAGTGGCGAACAACGTACCGAACGGATACGTCGGAATCACCAATAACAACACCGCAGCCGGTTGAGCCCGATGGACCTGGCTCAGCGGCTCGACGTGATCGCCCCTCGGTGCCGGAAAGATGTGCTTCGAAACTGGCGGAGTTTGCCGGCTGAACGTCGACGGCTCCGGCAACGCCACCGCCGCGACGTTCAACGGTGTTTCCGACTCCAGACTGAAGGCGAACGTCGAAACCGTTTCCGGTCTCAACGCCGTGGAAAGGCTCCGCTGAGTGGAATTCGATTGGAAAAACGGAACCGGAAAATCTTCCGGCGTCATCGCCCAAGAACTCGAAACCGTACTCCCCCACCTCGTAGCGGTCGATTCGTCACCCGAGAAGATGCGGTCGGTGAACTATGCCGGACTTTCCGCATATTTCATCGAAGCGATCAAAGAGCTGGGGAAGTCCGGGGACACGCAGCTGGGCGAGATCGACGCCCTTCGAAAAGACAACGCCGCCCTGCGCGACGAGTTATCCAGGATGGACGCCAGGATTTCGGAACTCGAGAAACGCTAAACCCCCTTTGCCATGTCCGCACGTTCTCTAAAAAATCCGGTACTTTCGGCCATCGCGTTCTTCTGAACGCTCGGAATGCTTTCCGTTGGCTATTCGGCATACGTTTCGAACCATCCCGCTGCCGCGACCCCGTCGACGCAAGTTTCGTCCTCGGAGTGGAACAAGATGGTCGCAGCGCTCCAGACGCTCGATACCAAACTTTCGACGTTTTCCATTTCCGCAACGTGAGTCGGCATTTGACCGGCAAGCCCTTCCGCCGCTTTCGAAATCGGAAACGGGACTACGGTACGGTGATACGTGAAACTGAATAACGACTCGGTGAATTCGCCGGTACTCCAACTTGCGAACAACGTCGCATGAGGGCGGACGTACAACGTGTACAGCGGGTTTTATTCCAATACTTGAGCGCTCGTATTTTCCGATCTCACGGCCGGGAACGTCGGAAGAATAGCGCTGGATTGAAGCGGGAACGTCGGGATCGGCACGATGACACCCCAGGCCGCGTTGGACGTGAATGGAAAAATCAAAATGCAAGTGGACGCGACCTCGAACGCCTCGACCGCCGATACCGTTCCGGAATCCTATAAATTTTCAAGGTCCGACTGCAATACGACGACCCGTTGAAGCATGTTCGTAGGGAGATTCACGTGAGATTCGGGGCAGGACGGCCTCTGCGTCTGCATGGACATAAACTCGGTAATGGAATGGGCCTGCTTCAATCCGTAGCGTTTTAACGTAGTAGCCGATTCATTTGACTATCCGTCCGCTTTCGATACATTACTGACACTCGTTTTGCGGACGGAGAGGTTTCTTTTGGAAATTGCACCCCACGGGCCCCATCAGGCCGTCACCTTTCCACTCCGCCCCAATTCTCGCACTGCCGGAAATCTTTCCGGCCTTGGAATTTTTTCGAAAAACGAACCAACGGCGACTTTCGCCAATATTTTGGTTCAAACGATTCGAAGACGACGCACGGACGCCGAATTTCGGCATGCAGCCCCGCGCGGATCCTTAATTTTGCGGGAGACGGGAATCTAACGAGTTTCTATTCCCTCCCCTCTTTTTTCATGCTCTTTTCAGAGTTTTCCCTCGATCAGAACGTTCTCGATGCCCTCGCCAAGGCAGGTTACGTCGAACCGACCAAAATCCAGGAAGAAGTCATCCGCGCCGTTCTCGAAGGAAAGAACGTCGTAGGTCAGTCCCAGACCGGTACCGGTAAGACCGCCGCGTTCGTCATCCCGCTTCTCGAGAAGATCGATCCGAAAATCCGCCGTCCCCAGGCTATCGTCCTTGCTCCGACCCGTGAACTCGCGAGCCAGATCCGCGACGAAGTCGTCAAGCTTTCCGAAGGCATGTTCATCCGCTCGACCGCCGTATACGGTGGAACCAGCATCCGTGCCCAGCGCGAAATCCTCATGAAGGGACCGCAGATCGTCGTAGCTACCCCGGGACGTCTCATCGACCTCATCGACCGCCGCTTCATCGACATCTCCAACGTCGAATTCTTCGTTCTCGACGAAGTGGACCGCATGCTCGACATGGGCTTCATCGACGACATCGACTACGTTTGGTCGTTCCTCACGAACGTCAAGCAGTCGATGACCTTCTCGGCCACCATCCCGTTCGAAGTCGGCAACCTCATCTCGAAGTACGTGGGCGAAGGATACGAACACATCAAGGCTACCACCTCGATCACCGTAGACAAGATCGACCACGCGTTCGTTGAAGTCACCCACTTCGAAAAGTTCGACCTTCTCAAGAAGTACGTTTCCGAACACACGGATAAGAAGACCATCGTCTTCACCCGCACCAAGTCGGAAACCGAACACCTCGCACGCATGCTCATGGAAAACGGCATCAGCGCGGACTTCCTCCACGGCGACCTCGAACAGCGCCAGCGCCAGCGCGCCCTCAAGCGTTTCCAGGGCGGCGAAATCTCGACCTTCGTCACCACCGACGTAGCGGCACGCGGTCTCAATATGAACAATATCGACCTCGTCATCAACTACCACGTACCGGAAGATCCGGAATCCTACATCCACCGCATCGGCCGTACCGGTCGCGCGGGTGCTGAAGGAAAGGCGATCATGTTCGTTTCCGAAGCGGAAAAGATGTTCTTCAGGAACGTCGAAAAGCGCAACAAGATCCGCATCAAGCAGGTCGATATGAACGGCGTAGAAGTCGTACGCCAGGAAGAACGCCACCAGGGCTTCCAGTCGAAGCACGGCGGACGCGGAGGATACCGCGGTGGAGACCGCAACCGTTTCCGCGCACCGCGATCCAACTTCGGAGGCGGCAGCGGAGGAGGTTACCAGGGCCACCAGGGCGGCGACCGCGGAGGTTACCAAGGTAACCGCGAAGGCGGCTTCGGCGGAGGTTCCACCGGAGGCTACCAGGGTAACCGCGAAG
>CAYZVC010000001.1:609506-783637 GCA_964482035.1 uncultured Candidatus Peribacteria bacterium
CCGGAGGCTACCAGGGTAACCGCGAAGGCGGGTACCGCGCACCTCGCGAAGGCGGCTTCGGCGGCGGACGCGAAGGAGGCGGATACCAGGGTAACCGCGGTTCGACCGGCGGATACCAGGGCGGAGGCTACCAGGGCCGTCGCGAAGGCGGCTTCGGCGGAGGTTCCACCGGAGGCTACCAGGGTAACCGCGAAGGCGGGTACCGCGCACCTCGCGAAGGCGGGTACGAAGGCGGCAACGACCGCTACCGCGCTCCGCGCGAGGACTTCGGAGGCGCACAGGGTTCCGCCCCGTCCGCTCCGGCAGCTCCGCGCAAGCCGTCCGGCGACGACTACTCCATCTTCGGATAATCGTTACGGACGTTCATAAGAAAACCCCCGACTCGCGTCGGGGGTTTTCTTTCGCTTACGAGGCTTACTGTACCGTGACCGATTTCTCGGAAACGAGACCCTTGTTATCGGTGGCTACGACCCTTACGATGACGGCCTTGCCGCGGCTGAGCGCCAACGTGGCCGTAAACCGGGTAGCGTTGGGGGCTACCGTATACACGACCCTTCCGTTCAAGTACAATACCACTTTCGCGACCGTTCCGTCCGAATCCGACGCGCCGAAGGCGACGTACGCGAGTTTGGACGAGGGATAGGATACCGTCGCCGTGACGACGGGCGCCTTGTTCGCTGCGGGAGCTTCGTACGTGAGTTGGAAGGATTTCGTCGTGCCGCTTCAGGAATTGTCGAAGGCGGCGACGGAGACGGTCGAATTCTGAGTGATGGCGATTTGTACGGACGAAGTCGTTCACGAAGAAACGAG
Source organism: uncultured Candidatus Peribacteria bacterium (assembly GCA_964482035.1). GTDB lineage: Bacteria > Patescibacteriota > Gracilibacteria > BD1-5 > UBA2023 > JANJWP01. The sequence goes on from CAYZVC010000001.1 coordinate 610,317, forward strand.
GACGCCGTTGTTCTTGAATTCGTAGCGGGCTACGGTTCCGTCCGTATCGGAAGCAATCGCCGTAACGAGATAGGTATTGGCCGCGAGACGGGAATACCCTACGCTGAGGGTAGGCGGAAGGTTCGCAGGAGGAGTCGTCGTACCGGTGCCCGAAGAAGAACCCGTTCCCGTAGTGGAGCCGGTACCGGCGGAGGATCCCGATCCCGAGTTCGATCCCGTTCCGGTAGAACCGGTACCCGAGGACGAACCCGAGCCGGAAGTTCCCGAGCCGGAATACGCGTCGTTCTTCACTCAGAGGCTGGTCATGACCTTCGTCATGCTGACGAAACGTCCGATGTTCACGGAGGAAACGACCGGCACGGTATTGGCGGAATCCCTGAGGAGCACTTTGACTTGGTCGGGAGTCGAATTCGGCGACTGGGCGAATACCGCCGCCGCGAGTCCGGTCACGAACGGGGTCGCCATGCTGGTTCCGGCCATCGAGACGTACTTGTTTCCCGGATAGCTCGAATAGATGTTCATGCCCGGCGCGGCGACGTCGACCTTTGAGCCGTAGTTCGAAAAGCTCGCTTTGGCGAGGTTGGCATCCACGGCGGAAACAGTAAGCGAGTCGGCACATCCGGCCGGAACCTTCGTAGAAACGTCGGCGTTTTCGTTTCCTGCGGCGACGACCGCGAGCACACCCTTGGATTTGGCGTACGAAATGGTTTGGCAGATGGAATCGGTACTCGGAGTTCCGTTGCCGCCGATGCTCATGTTCACGACGCGAATGCCGTTGTTGGCAGCGTAGTTGAGGGCGTCGATGACGGCGTACGAGGATCCATACCCCTGTGCCGAAAGGACTTTGAGCGGAACGAGCGAAACGTTCGAATCCACGCCGAAGATTCCGGAACCGTTGACTCTGCCTCAGATGACGCCCGCGACGTGCGTTCCGTGGCCGTGGTCGTCGTCGGCGCTCGGTTTGCCCGCGTAGAAATTATATCCGCTGACGTCGTCGACGTAGCCGTTCTTGTCGTCGTCGACGCCGTTTCCAGCGATTTCCCCGGCATTCACCGCGATGTTCGCCTTGAGGTCGGAATGCGCGAGCGAAATGCCCGTGTCGATGACGCCGACCTTCACTTTCTGTTTCAGCGAGAGCCCGTACTGGTAATCCTGTGCGCCGATTTTGGCGATTCCCCACATCGAAGAAAGGTATTCGCCCGCGAGGTACGAACCCGTGGAGAACGTACCCTCCACTACGAACGGTTTCACGATTTCGACGCCGTCGAAGAGGCTCGTCGGCACTTCCCCTCCATCGAGTTTCGAACCGAGGAATTTCGCGTACCTGCCCGAGGACGGGAAGACGATTTCGTATTGGTCTTTTCCGGAGGCGGAAGAAAGGAACGTCGCCTTCGCTTGGCCGAAAACGGCAAGGGCGTCGGTGAGTTCGGCTTTCGTAAGGGAAGTCCGCACGATGACGCGGTAATCGGAATCGACCCCCTTCCGCATGGAAGAGACCAACCCTTTCAATACCGCCTTCCTGTCGGAATCCGAAGTGATTTTTTGAGGAAGCTCGGCGGAAAGTGTCGTCTTCGCCACGCCGTCGAGACGGTTTTTCAAAAGTTCGTCCCGAAGGGAATCGGATATCTTCCGGTCTTTGAATCCCGACGATTCGCGGAGGAAGCCGTTCAGCTTCGCGGAATCCCCTTTCGATCGAACGGACGATTCGTATTCCGAGAGCATACGGTCGAGCGGCTTATTGCCGGTGGAATACGACACGGATACGCCCATGTTCGCCGTAGGGACGGGAACTGCGGCGAAAGAAGTGAGCGGCGAAGTTACGGCAACCAATCCGGCGACGAGGCCGGCAAGAGGACGGAACGCTGACATGGCACGCAAGGGTGAATGACGGAAAAAAACCGATTCGGTTGAACCATTGACAATGGTATCCGTTATGCCGAAAAGGCAAAAGAAAAGAGCGCTCGACGCGCTCTTTTCCATCCGTTACTTCGCGAGGACTTCGAAGTTCACGTCGTGTTTGGCTTTTCCGCGACGAGCGTCCGTAGACTCGATAGTGAGCACGTGGGGGCCGACGGGAAGGTTCTTCTCTTCGTTGATGGCGACGGCAAAGGAATTGCCATTGCCGAGAATCTTCCAAAGTTTTCCGTCGAGAACGAGATTATTCGCTACGATTTCGTTGGCGTCGGTAACCTCGAACCTGAGATTGAAGAACTGGTCGGCGTAAATCTTCACGGAACTGTCGGAAGGATTGGTGACGGAAATGACCGGATCCTGGTTGTCGCCCTTACTGAACATCACGGTCGTCGAGGTTTTGCCCGAATAGCCGTATTTGTCGACCGCTACGACGTCGAGCGTGTGTTCGCCGACGAACGAGTCGTCGAAGTCGAACGCGCCGTTCTTATAGGTGCCGGAGACCTTATCCCCTTCGATGGCGATTTCTTTGAAGAGTTCTCCGTCGCGGAGGAACTTGAGCTTGACGATGGGATTGTCGGCTTCGTATCCGACCTCGATCGAATTCGCGCCCACCGGACGTACGCCGACTTCGGCGAGATTAGTGGAAACCGAGATGCGCGAAGCGGATTCGCCCGGGCGTTCGCAGACCTGGTCTTGGTAGTCGGTAATGATCGTTCCCTTGGCTTCGGCGAAGTACGCGGAACCGGCTTCGGATTTTACCCAGGACTTAATGGAGCCGAGCCATTCGGTATCGTACGAGTCGACGATGGGGTTCACGTTTATGAGATACCCCTTCTTCACCGCGTCGGCGGGAGTGTTTTCGGTCACCTTTCCGTTACAGAGGGAGTCGACTTCCATTTCCTTCATCGAATTCTCGTAGGCGGTCGGCTTGACCGCGAAGATCGAGGTCACGCGGTAGCCTTCCGGCGTGTTTTCGCTCGCGAGCTTGCCGGAGATGGTCGAGATGGTCGCGGAATAGACGCTGTCGGGCTTCTTGAACTGTTCCTTCGGGAGGTTGCGGTGCGCGAACTCCATGTAGTCGTGCCAGATGGGTGCGGCACAGTTGAGACCGTCACAGGTTCCCTTGGTTTCGGTTCCGTCGACGTTGCCCGCCCAAACCACCGTAGTGATCTGCGGCGTGTATCCGGCCGTCCAGAGGTCGCGCGGAAGAATCTTCTTCTCCTTTCCTACGCTGACGTCCTTGTTCGAAGTACCGGTCTTCGCGGCGACGGGACGGTCTTTGAGGGTGAGGACGTTGTTCCAGAAATCGCTCGGGCGGCTCTTCGCGTCGGAGATGATGGAAGAGAGAACGTAGGAAGCGGCATCGGAAAAGACGTATTTGCCGTTGGATTCGACATAGCGGTCGATGACGTTGCCTTTGCGGTCTTCGATGCGGAGGATGGGAACGATTTCCTTTTTCCATCCGGCATTTGCGAAGACGCTGTAGGCCGAAAGCATTTCAAGCGGCTTCACTTCCCCGGTACCGATGGCGAGCGGAGCGCCGTAGTTGGCACCTTCCTGAAGGGAAAGGATGCCGAGGCTCCGGGCGAATTTCACGACGTCGGACTCGCCTCCCGCCACCCAGAACATTTTGATAGCCGGAATGTTGCGCGAATAGTCGAGCGCGGTCTTCACCTTCATCTTCCCCATAAACTTCTGGTCGTAGTTGTCCGGCTGCCACTTTCCGAACTTCGTATCCACGTCATAGATCGGGGTATCGGGAGAAATCGCCTCCTTCGAGATGGCGAGAGCGTAAACGATGGGCTTGAAACTCGAACCCGGCTGACGGCGGGCGGTGACCATGTTCACGTTGCCGCCGTTGGCTTCGTCGAAGTAGTCCGGTCCGCCGACCATCGAAAGGATCTGTCCGGTCTTGTTGTCGAGCGAAACGAGTGCTGCGGAGTTCGCGCCGTATTTGTCCTTATTGACGGCGACCTGCTTCTTCACGAGCGCTTCGGCCTTGTCCTGGAGGACGGGGTCGATGGTCGTGTAGATCTTGAGCCCGCCCTGCGATTCGAAATCTTTTCCGAACTTCTGTTCGAGGTAGTCCTTTACGTAGAAGACGAAGTGCGGGTACTTGATGTTCTCGCTGTATTTGCGGAACTGGAAATCCAAACCGCCGATGATGACGTTCTTGTACTCTTCCGGCGTAATCTTCCCGTCTTCGAGCAAACGTCCGGCGACGAAGTCCTTGCGTCCGGTCGAATATTCGAGATAGAGTTTCTGTCCGGCGATCGGACCGGACGAAACCTTTCCGGTACCGGTAGCCGGTTTGACGGCGCCGGTGGAAGTTTTCCCTGCGGTCGCGGAAGGCTTGCTGACGGAAGTCTTTCCCGTGGAAGTGAGCGGCTTCTCGGGTTCGGGCAACGCGACGGATCCGGTTCCGGAAGAAATCCGGATATCGTTGAGGAGGCCGAGAAAATCCTTGTATTGGACGTCGGCACAACCGTCGGAACCGACGTTGTAGTCCTTCTTGAGGGAATCTTGCGAAAGTCCGCAGACTTCGGCGTCTTCGGTATTCTTACGCTTGATTTCGAGGGACGCGACGGTCTTCTTGAACGTTTCCACGAGCCTGGAATATTCCTTCATCTTTTCCGGCGTATCGACGAAGATCTTGTCGGCCTCGTCGCCTTCGGCATAGACGTAGAGGTAGCCCATGAGCCGGTCGCGATGGGAAAACGGCGAGTAGTACGTCGGACCTTTGGGGAGGGATGCGAGGATGGTCGAACCGAGGACACCCACGTCCTTGGCGCTCTTTCCGAAATACGTCTTCGCCGCTTCTTCGACGCCGTACGCGTTGTTGCCGAACGAAATCTTGTTGAGATAGAGTTCGAGGATCTTTTCCTTCGAATACTTCGAATTGAGGCGGTACGAAAGGTAGATTTCTTTCACCTTGCGCTCTACCGAACGTTCGTTGGAGAGGAAGGTGTTCTTGATGAGCTGCTGCGAGATGGTGGAAGTCCCCTGGATCTTGTCGGTTTTTCCGAACGCGAAATTCACCCCGGAACGGACGAGCCCGCGGAGGTCTATGCCCTGGTTTTCGAAGAAGGTCTTGTCTTCCGCCGCGATGATGGCGTTCTTCATCGAATCCGAAATTCCGGCATACGCCACGTAGGTGCGCTTCTCTTCGTCGTAGAGCTTGTAGAGTTCGCCGCCGTTGCGGTCGTAAATGACCGTGCTCTCGGGCAATACGTCCTGTTCGATGGTCTCGATGGACGGGAGCGAATGCAGGAAGATGAAATAGACCGCCGCGAGCGCGAGGAAGGCGAAACTGAGGAGCGTCATGCCCACGTAGATCGCCAAGTACCGGAAGGACTTGTTCTTCGGCAAAAGGTTCGGAAGGCGCGAACGGAGGGATTTCCGTACCGGGCGGACGGAAAACGAACGGGCCTGCCCAATTGGGCGTTTGTTCGGTAGCATCTCGGAAAAGGATTAGCGGAAGAAGAGGGACTGGTCGGGTCCGAGTACGATTTCGATCTTTGCACCGGGGGTTTTTGCGTATTTGTTCGCCGCGACGGGCTCGGCGTCGGAGAAGACGAAGAGGGCGAGGGCCCTGAGGGTCGCGGACTCCGGATCGACGCCGGTCTTCGATTGGGCGTCCCACGGATAGAGGACGGTCGTCTTCGGGTACGGATCTTTGGTCGATCAGATCGAATCCTTGTCCGGAACGTTGAAGCCGAACTTCTTGAGGAAGAGCGCCACCTTGTTGGCGATGCCGGACTGTTTGGTAGAATTCACGACGTTGATTTCCGTGGAATCGAGGAACATTTCCGGATAGTTGAACACGAGGTTCGCGAATCGCTGGATGTCGTGGTATTCGGAGAGGTCGGAAGGCCCCGCGCCGTCGGGCAGGAGGACGCTCGCGCCTCCGAAGAGGTCGCGTGCCGGGGTATAGAGGAAACCGCCGCGGTCACAGAGCGCGAACGACTGGAAGCACGAATCGTTCAGATTGAACGAGAGGATGTTCTTCGTGGGGAGTTCTTTCGCGAAGAGCGCCATACCGGCCATTTCTTTGAATGAAAGATCGGTCTGGACGTTACTCGAAACGGCAGAATAGAGCGCCTGGAGCTTCGCCGGATTCCCAAGCGTACCGAGGGAAAGGAGTTTTTCCTTGATGGCGCGGACGAGAAGCTGCTGGCGGATGGATCGGTCGAAGTCGGAGGTCGAGTGGCGGGAGCGGGCGTACTTCAGCGCGGTGGCGCCATCGAACGTCTGTTTCCCCTTCTTTACGCGGAACGTGACGTATCCCCAGTTGGAATCCGGATATTCCGGGTCCACGAGGTCTTCGGGGACGTCGACGTCGAGACCGCCGAGAACGTCAACGAAACGGATGAACGCCTGGAAGTCGACGTTGATCGTGCGGTCGACGCGTTCGCCCGTAATTTCGGTAACCTTTTCCCCGAGGGTCTTCATGGCGGTCTCATGGTCCTTGTTGGAATGGGAATACGCGCGGCGGTAGGTCTCGTTGATCTTTCCACGGCCGCCGGTGGGATATTCGACGTAAAGGTCGCGCGGAACGGAAAGCATCGAAACGGTTTTCGTCTTGGCGTTGAGGCTCGCGAGAATAACGGTGTCGGTAAGGTCGCCGCCTTCGTGCGCGGCGCCGCCCATGCCGGTGATGAGGACGTTGAACTTCCCCGTCGGCAAATCGGAACTACCCGAAGAAGTGAAAACGGAGGGGAGGAACGAAAGCGAAGGGAGCGGGATGGAAAACTTCACGTTCGTGATCTGCGCGAAAGCCGCGCTACCTATGCCGAGAACGGCGAGAACGGCGATACCGCCGAGGAAATACGCCGAAAGCGTATTCCGAACACGGACGGTTTCGTACGCTTCGCGAACGGAAAGGAAGCGCCCTGCCTGGGCGCTTGGGAATTTGGATTTCTTGAAAGCCACGGTGTTTGTTGGGGAAAACGGGAACTGAACGGGAACCGGTAGGACTTGCCGGTACGCCTTATATATGGCGGTATGGGAAGGATTATAAAAGCGGGGGGCGAAATCGCAAGGTTCGACTGGGAGTTTTTTACATTTCGAACATGGAAGTTCAATAAAATGTGCAAAACTTCCGGCGTCCGAATAAATACGTTTTCGCAATTGTCAATCGAATCCGAAAGGGGCGTTTCTCCTTTTAGTTGACATGAAAACGAAAAAGCGTAATTTCGCCGGTGACAAAAACGAAAACCAAGTTCTTTACGCGTTTCTGACAGTGACGACAGAAAATGGTGCATCCGAGTTCGAACATGTACCCGTACTCTTCGAAGAGGCGGTTTCTTCCCTAGGGTTAGAGAAGAGCCGGCCGTTGACGGTAATAGACGCCACGCTCGGTCTCGGGGGACATTCCTCCGAAATCGTAAAACGCCTTCCGAAATGAAGTACTTACGTAGGTTTCGACCGCGACCGTACCAATCTCGAACAGGCGAGCGAGCGCGTCCTGCGTGAAAACGCGGACTCCGTTAAAACGAAGGGGCTACGGCTCGAATTCGTGGAAGCCGATTTCCGAAAGCTGAAAGAAAAACTCTCCGATCTGGGAATTTCCCGTATCGATTCGATCCTTTACGACCTCGGGGTGTCGAGCGCCCACTACGACGACAGCGAAAGGGGCTTCTCCTTCCGCTTCGACGGTCCGCTCGACATGCGTTTCGACCGGACGGGCGACTCCCCTACCGCAGCGGACTTCCTCCGCACGGAAAGCGAAGCCGAAATCCTCCGCGTCCTGCGCGACTACGGCGAAGAGCCTAAGGCGTTCTTCATTGCGAAAGCGGTGGTAGCGAACCGGAAGGCCCACCCGCTCAAGACGACCGGCGATTTCCTCAGACTCATCGAGGAAGCCAGCTTCGATCCCAAGTCGAAGACCCGAACGTTCCAAGCGGTGCGCATCGCCGTCAACGACGAATTCGGATCCATCGAAGATTCGCTCCGCCAAGCGGTCGAACTCCTCAATCCCGAAGGCCGGCTGTCGGTCATCACGTTCCATTCCCTCGAAGACCGCCTCGTCAAAACGGCGCTCAAAGAGTTCGAACGCGACGTGCCCGACGAACTCACCGGCATGCCACTCGTCAAAGCCGCCCTCAAAAAGGTCCACAAGAAACCGATCGAACCGACTCCGGAAGAAGTGAAGAACAATCCCCGTTCCCGCAGCGCGAAGCTCCGGGTTTGCGAAAAGTTAGGCAAGACCTCCGATTAACCCCGTCCCGTAAGGTATGAACGCGAACGTCCTCGTCATGAAAAAAGGCAACTTCCCCTTCTTCTCGTCCCGTAAGACGAGCAGGGAAAATTTCCGCCTTTCCTTCACGGAGACCTACGTTCTCGCTCTCGGACTCATCGGAGTGCTCGGCATTTACTACGTGTTCATGCTCAACGTCAACGCGACGAAGGGCTACAACGTCCGCAATCTCGAAATCACCCGCAAGAACCTCGTTTTCGAACAGAACCTCCTCAACATCAAGATCGCCGAAGCCGAATCGCTCTCGTCCATCTCCGAAAACCCTTCCATCGGCAAGATGGAAGTCATCGACACTCCGAAATACCTCGTAATGAAGGATTCCTTCCTTACGCTCAAAAAGTAATTCGGGAACCCACCAGATACCAACGATGCCCGAATCGCTCAGAAAGCTCGTCGAGCTCATCTCGTACCTACCCGGAATCGGGGAAAAGACCGCGACCAAACTCGCGTTCTTTTTATTGAAGGCCAACCCGTCGTACATCCGCGATCTTGCCGACCGCATCAGTCGCGTACAGTCCGACATCCGCGAGTGTCCGGTCTGTTTTTCGCTCACCGACCGTACCGACCGGCCCTGCGTCATCTGCGAAGACCACATGAGGGACCAGCACGTCCTCTGCGTAGTCGAAGACTATCTCGACCTCGTTTCCATCGAACGCCTCGGCATCTACAAAGGTCGCTACCACGTTTTGGGCGGTTCGGTCTCCCCCATGCACGGCCGCATGCCTTCCGACCTCCATATGAAAGAGCTCTTCGACCGTTTGAAGACCGGCGAATTCTCCGAACTCATCCTCGCGACCAATCCGAACATCGAAGGCGAGGCGACGTCGATGTACATTAAAGAAAACGTAAAGACTCCGAACGTTCAGGTAACGCGCCTTTCGCGTGGACTCCCGAATGCCGGATTCATCGAATACGCCGACGACCTCACGCTCATCAACGCGTTCCGCGGACGCGGGTAGGGTTGAGGCGCATGTCGGTTCGGAGCTTCGTCGCTCGACTAGTCCTCAAAAAACGGGAAATACCGAAGCCGCAGCTTCATCGCCGTGGAAATCGCGAATCCTAGCTCCTAAGGTCCTAAAGTCGCTGCGGATTCGCGATTTCCACGGCTCCGACGAGCGAGTTCTCAAGTAAACCAGTGATTTCGAATCCCAATCCGTAACCACCCCCCCCCGTGACCGTACGCATCGACCCCTCTTGGCACGTCGCGCTCAAACCCCAGTTCGAAGCGCCGTATTTCGAAGAACTCTCCGCGTTCGTCAAAGGCGAATACGCGGCGAACGACTGTTTTCCCGCGGCGAAGAACATCTTCCGCGCGTTCGACCTCACGCCGTTCGACAAAGCCAAGGTCGTCATCCTCGGACAAGACCCCTACCACACTCCCGGCGCCGCGATGGGGCTCTCGTTCTCCGTACCGGACGGTTCGAAAGCGCAGCCGAGCCTCCAGAACATCTTCAAGGAATTGAAATCCGATCTCGGGATCGAACGGACGAAAACCGACCTTACCGATTGGGCCGAACAGGGCGTACTGCTCTTGAACAGCGTGCTCACCGTCCAATCGGGACTCCCCGCTTCGCACCGGAACAAGGGTTGGGAAACTTTCACCGATGCCGCCATTAAGACGCTTTCCGACGGACGGGAACATCTCGTTTTCATCCTTTGGGGAAACTTCGCCATCGGCAAACTTCCGCTCATCGACGCTCGCAAACACGTCGTCATCAAATCCCCCCACCCGAGCCCGTTCTCGGCGCATTCGGGATTCTTCGGATCCAAACCGTTTTCCAAAGCGAACGCGGCGCTCGCGGCTTGGTCCGATTCGGAAATTCGCTGGTAGATTTCGTTGAATGGACGTTGAATCGGAACGAATACGTGGTATTTTTAGGGCATACCATTTTTCAAAATACCGAGCATGTTCCAAAAACGCCTGCGGGCCTTATTGAAAAAGCGGAATCACGGAGCCTTCACCCTCGCCGAACTCGTCGTCGTCATCACGATTTTGGCGATTTTGGCGGTTATCGGGCTTCTCGCCCTTACCGGATATACGGAAAACGCAGACGACGCAAGAATCGAATCGAACGTGCGTTCGGTTTTTACGGCGATTACGACGGAAAGCGCCGCGACGAATCAATCCCCGCGTTTCTACGTGAAACACGATCCGAACTACGCGCTCTCCGGGGGTATCGTGACATACGACGGCACCCCTACCGCGCTTACGGGTTGAGAATGGAACGAACCGAATACGAACTATTCGGCCGGAAACCCCGATTACGTAAAGCTCAGACTCAATCCCGCGAAATTCAAAGTCTCCTACGATCCGGTAAGAACTTTTCTCGCTGCGCTCCCCTCCGTTTCCGCATACGATAACGCGGATCCGAAAGCGTTGCTCGCCTGAGCCGCGGACGTGTTTTCCGCCCTCGGAAAGACTCCGAGAACCCGAAGCGTGCTCCAAGTCGCCGCCATCAAGAGGGGATACGCTACGGTTTCGGGGAATTTTCCCGCGTGAGCTGCCGGATCAGTCAACTGACTCGTGAAAGACACGAGCGTCTGAGCGAGCTCGACCTGAGCCCTCGTAGACAAATTGCCGATGGGAGCGTTGAACGATTTTTCCATCGCCATCGTAGGCAACGATTCCACAGGGCGCAATTGGTCGAACGGCACGTATGCCGCGAATTGCGACGGATACAGGAACCCCATAACCCCGAAGGTATACCAGTGACAGACGGGAAGCGGAACGTACCTCATCGATCCGGACGGAACTGCCGGCAATCCGGCCTATAAGGCTTATTGCGACATGTCCACGGACGGAGGCGGATGGACGCTCCTCATGCGTTTCGCGAACGATACGGGTCTCGCCTACGGCTCCGCCAACTGGACAGCCGGAACGACTCTCAATTCCACGTCGTTCGATGCGGTAAGCAATACGAACGCGGTATTCGATTCGTACGTCAGCATGCCCCTCTCCGCCGTGCGGTGATGCCGGGCTTCCGGATCGGATTGCGTAACCGCACCGCTCCCTGCGGCAAAAACGGGATTGGCATTGTTTTCCGGAGCGCAAACCTCTCTCGGAAGCATATCGAGAAACCAATGGACGACGTTGTTCCCGCCCGATTACGCGACCTTCCCCAACTGTAACATGGGGAACGTGAACGTGACGAGCGGACTCAGTTACATGAGAATCCGTTTCGGAATCGCCGGGAACAACGAAGCCGATTGCGGATCCTCGGATAACGCGTGGGGATTCTGACTCTACAGCGCGTACAATGGCGGTTCGTGCGGTGCCGGCCTCCTTAATTTCCATGCAGGCGCCTGCACCCAGGCGACCATTTGGGGAAAATAGCCGAAAGCGGTTCCTTGGGGAACCGCTTTTTCGTGCATTGCCCAACCAAAAGGATACACTGTTCGACAATCCGCCCCCGGAGAAACCTTATCCGTAACGTACCAGTTATGTTGGACGCGATAAAAAACCTCGGTTGGAAGTGAATCTTCAAGATTTTCGGCGTCGGAATCCTCGGACTCGCCTTGCTCGTGATCGCGATCGCAATCCTGTCTACGGCATTTCCAAGACTCGGAAGCAATACCGCCGTTAACGAAGGATATTCGCGGTATTCTTCGAGCGACTCGGTATCGAATTCCCTCAGAGGATCGAGTTCTTCATTCGGCGGAATGGCGAAAATGTCCGCTCCGCAATCGGAAGAATACGACGCGAGCGAATCCTCCCCCACCGAACCGGGAGCTTCGCCGGCAATGGAAATCAAGAGCTACGACGCGACCGTCCGAACCTCGGACGCCAAAGTCTCCTGCGACGCGTTCCTTACGAAAATCGACCGCAATTGGGCGACGGTTGAAAACATCAATTCCTGAAAATCGTACTGCACGCTCTCGGTACTCGTAAAAAAAGAAAAGGAAGAAGAATTTCTGGCTTCATTGAAAGAAGCGGGGCTCTACGACCTCCAAACCCGCGTTTCGAACATCCGGAAAAACTACGCCAACGTCACCGACCGCGTAGCGGAACTGAAGAAACGCCTAGAAGAAACGGACGCCCTCCTCGCTTCGACGAAGACCCAGTACGACCAACTCTGGGAATCGCTCAAGTCCAAGAACGTATCCGCGGAATCCATCGACGCGCTGAACCGCATCATCACGAACAAATCCGAACTCATTTCGAAATTCTCGCGGGAGCGGCTTTCGATCATGACGGAAATCGATGCTTACGAAAAGCAGAAAAAGGATTACGAAGAACGGCTCGCCAACGTGGAATTCTCCGTCCGTTTCGAAAAGCGCGTACTCGTCGACTGGGAACAAGCGGGCGAAGCCTGGTCTTCCGACCTCCGGGAACTCGCCTCGGTCGCGAACGAGACCGTACGCAACCTTACGGTCAATCTCGGAAGCTTCCTTTTAAAAACGCTCAACGTGGTCGTCTATCTCGTGCTCGGCGCGTTCGTGACGCTCGCTGGAGGCAAGCTCCTCTACCGCATGGGTCGTCGCATCCTGTTCGGGAAGGAAGACAAGAAAGAGAAAGCTTCGAAATAAAGAAAACCCCCCGGATCGCTCCGGGGGGTTTTTATGAGTTTCGATTAGACTCCGACGCGGATACCAGGACCCATTGCGTTGCAGACGAATACGGTGTTGACGTAGGTACCGCCCTTTACGCCGGTCGGCTTTACGTCCTTGATGGTCTTGATGAAGAACTCGAGGTTTTCCTTGAGCTTCGCCGGACCGAACGAGAGCTTTCCGATAACGGAGTGGACGTTGCCCTGCTTGTCGTTCTTGAATTCGAACTTACCTGCCATGAGTTCCTTGACGATAGCCTGGAGGTCTTCTCCTACGGTACCTGCCTTCGGATTCGGCATGAGACCCTTCGGTCCGAGAACCTTAGCGGCCTTACCCATCTTCTTCATCATGCCCGGGGTTGCCACGGCAACGGTGAATTCGATCTTGCCCTGGAGAACCTGGTCGAGGAGGTCGTCTCCGCCGGCTACGTTAGCGCCGAGAGCGAGGAGTTCCTTTTCGTTGCCGAGGTCGGTGAAGGCGCCGATCTTCGGAGCCTTACCGGTTCCGTTCGGAAGGGTAACGGTGGAGCGGACCATCTGGTCTGCGTACTTCGGGTCGATCGCGAGGTTGAAGTGAACTTCGACGGTCGGGTCGAACTTGACGGTATTGGTGCGTTCGAGGAGTTCGACCGCTTCGTCAACGGAGTAGATGCGGCCAGCTTCGATGAGAGCTGCGGCCTGCTTGTGCTTCTTGCCGTATTTTTTCATGGAAATGAAAAGTAACGTGGTAATAGCGCCCTATTTCAAGGGCTCCCATGTTTGGGTGCGCGAAGTATATGGGAAAAGGCTTCCCGTGCAAATCGGAATTGCCTGGAAAGCCTATTTCAGCCTCGATTTGAGATCGGTAAGCTTCGAGTGCGATTCTTCGGTGACGAGACCGAAATCGCGGGCGCGCTTTTTCAAAAGTTCCAAGGACTCGAGAGCGGCCTTATGGGTGGCCGCATCGATGACGCCCTCCTGCCTGAGCGCCGCCACCTCGTTCGCTCCGATGCCGTGCCACCCCGGCCGTATTTCCGCAACGCCTCAAGAAGAGGTGCGGAAATCGACGGTCGCGGCGAAGCGGACGTCGAGAAGTTGGGACGGAAGCTGTTTGGAAATTTCCACCCTATGTTCGGAATACGTCTTTTCGTCGACGAGTCAGAGTTTTTTCATTTTCGAAAATTCCGATGCCGTCACCGATGCGGACTTAACGAGTTCCCGAATATCCTGGGAGGAATACGGTTCCACGGTCGCAGAAGGATTTTCGGTTTTCGTCCGGACACGACGGAAGACGTCTATGCGGTCCTGCTGGAACGATACGTTCTTGATGCGGACGAAGGCCTCGCGTCCGAAAGGATCGATCTCTTCCCTTCCCGAATTCTTTCCGTCCGGATCATGTGCCGCCGAAAGGTCGCGGTACCACGTCCGCTTCCCTTCTTTGGTTTTCGATTCGGAAAAACCCGCGAGCCGGTAGGCGTCGCGTGCCGCCGGACTCTTGTCCGGCCCTCATTCGAACGAAAGCACTCCGTTCACGGAAAAAAGGAAATTCCCCTGTGCGTCGAAATAGGCGTCGGGCACGTTTTTTCGAACCGTTATGGCGTACGCTTCGAGCTTTCCGGAATCTCCGGAAACGACTCGGATTTCGGGTTTGCCGATCTTCAGGTACTCGGCGTTCGGGCGCACGAAGTCGGCGATCCGGTTCCGTACGGAATCCGGAATCCCCCTGTTCGATCATTCGAATATTTCAGCTGGCATTCGTCGTACGGTTAAGCGGCGCTGAGTGCGGTCCTGTCGAAGAGGCTCGGGCGCTTGTTAGCGGGATTCTTCGTATCGAGATACACCCTGAGCGCGTCGGCAAGAACGCCCTCCCCTTCGTTCCTTCCGGCCAAAGCGAGCATGAACTGACCTTCGAGCGCGGACCTCATGTCGGTTTGGAATTTCTGACGGACCCTCATGAAGTCGAGGCGTCCGAGAATGCGGTGTTCGGTTTCAGCGAAATTCCGGACGAAATCATTCGCGCGCTCTTTGGCGAACTGTTCGAAGATCTCGAACATCCGAGCCTTCGACATGGCCTTGCCCGTGGAATGGATGGTGAGGTACGACGAAAAGGAAAGTTTTCCTTTTCAGAAAAGCTCCTCCGACGATCAGAAGAATTTCCCCACGGTAACGGAATCGAGCGTCCTACGGAACGGGTCGATGACTTTGTCGACGCCGTGCGCCTTCGTGCGGACGTCATTCGCGGCGAGGGAATGGTTAACGATCACGGACAACGGGTCGGCTTTGGCGATTTTCGCTCAGGATCCGATTCCGTCCGCGGCGGAAGCGTTCGCGACGTCGAAATAGGAAGATTGCGCGATTGCCTTCGAATAGTCCCCTTCGGCATGGGAAATGCCACGGTAAAGACCTTCGCGGGGGTTTTCGATATACGTGTATTTCGGTTCTATCAGCACCTTGCCGGTAGGGCCGACGAGCCCAACCCTTCTCGCCGTACCGATGGAAGCGTCCGCATTGCCGACGAGATGGTCGACTTCGACTTCGAAAAGCCCCATGCGTTCATTGCTGACCTGTATGGTCGCGTAATCGAATTTCTTAGGATCGATGCGGAATTCTCCGGTTTGTACGTCGATAACCCCCCATTTTCCATCCTGCTTGACGCGGATGAACCCGTCCTTCGCGTCGTTGAAGAACGCGTCTTGAAACTTCGGCTCGATGAACACGTCGTGCTTCATGTTCACGTATCCCTTGAGAAGACCGTTCGGCCCTTCCGTCTGAATGCGGTACACGCCGTCGACGTTGGTTTCGATGATGTTGACCGACTTTTCGGCGAGCTGCGGATATTTTTTGAGAATCTGCCCCCTCGCCCGCGCCATCTTTTCGAAATCGTTCGTAAAATTGAGCTCGGCCTTCCATTCGCGATACCGGTTGAGCGCTTCCGCCGGATTGTCCGCTTCGATGACGGATTTCGCCTTCCCTTCGACGTCCTGGATGCCGATATGGCGGCCATCCTTTCCGAGGATTTCCCACTGCACCTTGCCCGATGGCGAACGTTCGCGGAGTCGGGCGGCGGCGATTCCGTCCTCAGCGAAATCGTCCACGAGTTCGTACGGGGTTCCGGTGGTTTTCGAAATGAGTTCCTTAGTACGGCTTCCCTTGCGGTCCTGGATAAGTTCGCGGATTTCGCTGCCGTCGGCAGCCTTGCGCACGCCGATGGCGCGCCCCTGATGGGGCTCGGTAATGAAATCGTACGTGAGCTTCTCCGCGAAGACTCCGCTCTTGTCCTTGCCGATCATGTGGTACTTCCCATTGAGCGAAACGATTTTGCGTTCGTCGGAGAGGTCGCGGATCATGTCGTATTTCGGCTCGATGAGAAACTTTCCGTCACGGCCGATCATTCCGAATTTCCCTTCTTCATTCGCGACCACCGCGCCGTATTTCGAAAATTGCGACGCGTGCCGGAATTCCATGGCTTTCCCCTTCGCATCAGTAAGGAAGGTGCCGTCCGGACGGACGAAAGCGGTTTTTCCCGGCGACGATTCGTAGATGGCGAATCCTCGTTCGAACGAGAGTCCGTTGCGCACGCGTTTCGGCAAACGCCCCCTGAGGTTCGCGATCGCTCCTTCGACGGTGCGCACCGCTTCCTTTCCCGATTCCACTACCGAAGAACCCGCTTCCAAGACGGCGGACGCCCGGGCGGAAGTGACGGCAACGACCTCTTTGACCCCGTTTTTCGCGAGTTCGGCACCGCTGGATACGGCGTCGACCGTCCGTTGCAGAGCCGGCATCTTCTCAGCGAAGGCGGCAATCGCGGCGGAAAGCCCCGCATCCTTGGATCCGGAGGCCGCGAAAGCGGAAGTCAGCTTCGCGAAAGAAACCTTTACGTCCGAAAACCACGCGGAGGCGTTCTCGACGGTCGCGAGACTCCGGTAATCGGAGAGTTTCGAACGGAGGTTCGTAACCTTGTCGTCCACGACGTCGTGCACTTTACGGAGCGTACCGAATTCTTTTCCCGCTTCCGTAATTTCCCGAGAGAACGTCTGGGGGAAAAGCTTGTGCAATACTTCGCCGGTCTTCCGGTACGCGGCTTTTCCGCCATCGACCGCCTTGTCCGCCCAGTTGGAACCGATGGCCTTCATGGCTTTTTCGTCCAAATATCCGCCGTTCTTGATGAGGGCTTGGGCAGTTTCCCGGAAACCGCCGGCCTTCGGGAGCATTTTGACGTCGTAGGCGGGATCGCCCATGCGGATCTTCTGGATGACGTTTCGGATTTCGTCGCCCCCGAGGTCCTTTCTGCCGCGGACTTTTTGAACGGTGCTCGCGAAATCTTCGAGGTCGTCCCAAGTTTGGACCTTCCCGATGCTGACCACTTTTTTCAATCCCTCGAGCTTCTTGACCGCTTCGAGATTGGATTTGATACGGAGCGCGCTCGATTTGAGAAAGTCCTTGGCAAGCTTCGGCCCAGCGAGCATGAGCAGGACGTTACCGGTAATTTCCCCTATACGGAAAGCCTGTTCCTCGGGAGGAAGTTCCTGTATCGCGGCCATTTCCTTTTTCAACGCTTCCGCGAAGAGGTTGAAAAAATCCCCGAACATCTGACGCGAATCCTTTCCTTGGGAATATTTGGCTATGGCTTCCCCCGCCGCGCTTACGGCCTCATTGACCTCTTTTCTGAATCCACCGTCGACCGCGTATCCGCCCAAGAATTTCGGAACGTCCCAAAAGACGAACTTCGCGCTTTCGAACACGGCCTTTCCTGCGCCCCAAACGACTCATCCCGCCATGATGAGGAGGTTCTTCGCGGAATCCGCCTTCTTTTCGGTAAGAATGAATTTCGTGAGTTCCACGGTCATCCACGGAGGAGACGAGAGCTTCGCACCGGAAAGCGCTTCGAAGCGGACTTTCTGCGATTCGAGAACCGCGATTTCTTCCTGCTCTTCCTTCGTGATCTGTTTGGATTTGATCCGGTCGGGACCGATGGCCTGTAGGCGTTCCGCGTAGTACTTTTCAAACAGCTTCGCCATCGGACGGGCTTTTTCTTTCACGCCGTCGATCTGCCTTTCATAGGATTTGTCCCCTCCTTCCCATCCTTTGAAACCGAACATTCTCGCCGCGGAACCGGCCATGTTCGCTCAAGCGTCCATGACGCGGAAGGCGTCATTGGTATTTTCCTGGTACGAAGAAGAAATGTCCTTCATCTCCTTGTCGTATCCGGCGAGCGCCGTGGAAAACGGATCGGCGAGCAGCTTGTCGATTTTCGCGAACGCTTCGCAAATCGCGTCGCGGCTACTGATTTCCTTCCCTTCCGCAACGGTATTGGCGACGAGCACCACTTCTTTTCCGTTGGTAACGAAATACGCTTTCGACTCGGCCCCTCAGTTCGCTCCTCCGATACCGTTTGCTTTCAGCATCTTATTGAGCTTTTCAACCGTTTTTGCCGGGTTTTCCGCCTCTTTGGAATGGTTGATGGAACGGAGTTTTTGATTGAGACGGTAAAATCTTCCGAGATCGGAACGCAAATCCCTCAGCTGTTCCCCGTTGGAAACCTCTTTTTTTCCGATCTTCTCAGTCTTGATCTCCTCTTCGAAAACGTAGGAGGAATCTGGGGCGTTTCTCTGTTGCATGGACTAGATGAGTACGTGGATTTCTTCCATTTCCCGCACCGATTCGAGCGCTTCGATTTCACGGGCGACGGAGAGGGATTCTTTCGAGAGCGATTTGGACAATCCAGCCGCAGCGGCGTCCTCGGCCTCGAAAACGTCGCGGAGACTTTCCGCGACGATGTCGGCGAATTCCGGACAAACGCACAAAAACATCAAGCTTTCGCGCTCTTCGCGAGTGAAGAGAAAGCTCGATTCTATCCGCGATTGTACGTTATCGGTGCGTTCGTGCATTGGATCGGTTCGGGTTCACCCAACAGCGTAGCACAGATACGGAAAAGTGGCAAAAAAACCGACCGTTTTTTGACGGTCGGAATTTACGCACGAATCATAAGGAATGTCAAGCGTTTGGAAACCTTGGCCAGGTCTAAGCGATGCGGAAATACGCACCGATAGCGACCAACGCGGAAACCACTATGGCGAGAACCACGTTTTTCTTTTCCGGACGGTCTCCGAGGTAAAAATATCCGAAACAGAGGGTCGAAGCCATCGAAAGGAAGCCGAGAAGGGTCGTCGTTACGAGACCCAACTTAGAAATGAGCGTGAACGCGATGAGGGCGGAAACCGCTCAAAGGAACGAAGCGGCCATGCGCGGAGCCATGTACTCCTTCTTGGAAGTCTTCATGGCCGCCCACTGGTGCGTCATGAGGATGGGGACCATGATGATCGCGGCGTTCAACAGGTTTCGAACCGAATAGAACGTCGGGCTCGCCATATGCGCGAGGGCGTATCCCATGGCGAGCGAACGGCAGGCGCCAATGGAATTGGAAAGCGCGATGAGCTTGATGTTTTTGGGGAATTCGTGTTTCTTGAAATCGAACGACGCGAAAAAAATGACGCCCATGGTCACTATCGCGACTGCCAAGGTGGCTACCGGCGTATTTCCCAAAAGGAAGAACGCCGCCACGATCGTAAGGATCGAAGAAAGGTTTTCGTACGGGAGAAGCGCGGATATTTTCTCTTCTTTGTATATTCGCTGCGAAAGCAATCCCGCGTACCCGACGACGACGGCGTCGACGGCCGGAAACGCGAAAAGCCACCACATCGAGGGCGCGACGGCCATGCCGGCGATGACGAGACCGACGGAAAGGATGACGCTCCCGAGAGCTCAAAGAGCGTAAAAGAGCCGTTCCGGTATATCGGAAAGGCCCAAAGATTTTTTCCAGAAGATATTGGCAACGCTTCAAAGGAAAGCGTTGAGCACTCCCCAAAACATGCGGTGCGGAATAAGGAACGGCGTCCGGAAGCGGACGGACTAGAACTGCGAAAGGAAACGGACGTCGGCGTTTTGGAAGTGGCGCATGTCGGTGATGCCGTATTTGA
Organism: uncultured Candidatus Peribacteria bacterium; assembly: GCA_964482035.1. GTDB lineage: Bacteria > Patescibacteriota > Gracilibacteria > BD1-5 > UBA2023 > JANJWP01. The sequence continues at coordinate 629,993 of CAYZVC010000001.1, forward strand.
TCATGACCAAGCGGTTGAGTCCGAAACCGAACGCGAAACCGGAATAGACCTCCGGATCGAGACCGCCTTCGCGCAGGACGTTCGGGTGGATGAGGCCGGCGCCCATGAATTCGATCCAACCGGACTTCTTACAAATCTTACAGCCTTCGCCGGAGCAGAACGGGCACGAGAAGTCGACTTCGACGCCCGGTTCCACGAACGGGAAATACCCCGGACGCAGACGGATGGAAACCTCGCGGCCGAAGAGATCGGAGAGCATGGTGCGGATGGCGTATTTGAGGTTGGCCATCGAAACGCCCTTGTCGACGACGATTCCTTCTACCTGGTAGAAGGTGTTCTCATGGGTGGCGTCGATGTCCTCGTTACGGAAAACGCGGCCCGGAATGATGACGCGGATCGGCGGATTTTGGGACTTGAGGATGACGTTCTGCATCGAGGAAGTCTGCGTCGCAAGGACGTTCCCCTTCCCTTCGAGCCAGAACGTATCCTGCATATCGCGGGCCGGATGGCTCGCGGGAACGTTGACGGCGTCGAAGTTGAGGTATTCGGTGGTGACCTCCTTGGATTCGAGGACTTCGAAGCCCATGCGCTTGAACGCGTCTTCCACTTCGAGAAGCGCGCGGGTAATCGGGTGGAGGTGTCCGGAATCCTTTTCGGGAAGAGGAACGGTGACGTCTTCGAATTCGTTCTTGAGACGTTCCTCGACGCGCTCTTCGGCGATGCCGGCGAGGCGCGCTTCGAAAGCCGCGGTCAGACGGTCGCGGAGTTCGTTGGAAACCTTGCCCACCGTCTGTTTGTCTTCTACGGACAAATCCTTGATCCCCTTAAGTACGCCCGTAAGGGAGCCGTTCTTCCCGAGGACGGAATTGCGGAAATCGTAGACCTCCTGTTCGGATTTGAGACCGGGAATCTGGGCGAGGGCTTCGGCCTCGAGGGATTTGAGCGTGTCGAGCATGGGAGAAAAAACTGACGGCCCGCGGTTCGCGCGGGCCTCTGGTACGGTTTGGAAAACTTAAATCTTGAGAGGCATGATGATGTGTCGGAACGACTGCTTGTCGGTATCGGCAGGGACTCCGCGGACCATGACCGGCGAAAGGCTGGTTTCGAAATCGATGCTGACGTAGTCGTCCTTGATGACTCCGAGAACCTCGAGGAGGTAGGTGGAATTGAGACCGATGGCGTTGTCTTCGCCTTCTACGGAAGCCGGCATGTTGACGCGGCCGGCGCCGATTTCGGTATCTCCGGTGGAGAGTTCGATCCCCCCGTCGGAACGGAAGGAAATCTTGGTATTGAAGTTGTTCTCCTTGGAGATGAGGTTCATCCGGCGGAGCGCCTGGACGAGGTCTCCGCGAAGCACGACGCCGCGGGTGGAATGCTTCTTCGGGAAGAAGTTGCGGTAATCCGGGAAGTGGCCGTTGAGGAGGCGCGAGAAGAGCTTGACGTTGCCATAGACCGCGAGGAGCTGGTTTTCGCTGACGTAGAGCTCTACGATGCCGTCTTCCGTCAGGATGCGGGAAAGTTCGGTAGCGGTCTTAGCCGGAACGATGATGCCCGCCGGGTTGGAGCCCGCGGTAACCGCGTTCTTGAGAACGAATTCGGAAAGACGGAAGGAGTCGGTCGACGCGAACGCGATGGAGCCGTCTTCGTTCACCTTGAGGTAGATACCCGCGAGCGTCGGGCGGATATTGCCTTCGGCGGTCGAGAAGAGGGTTCGTTCGACGGCGCGTTTGAGGTCCGCCGCGGGAATGCGGAACGGGTTTTCGGCCTTGAAGCCCGGGATGACCGGAAATTTCGAAGCGTCCGCACCCTTGAAACGGGCATCGGAAGTCGGCGTGACGAATTCCAAAGAACCGCCGGAACCGAGGGAAATGGTCACTTTTTCGTCCGAAAGGAGCGAAACGAACGGGACGAGGAATTTGGAAGACACGGTATACGCGCCTTCGGATTCGATTTCGACGCCGGTATCGATGACGTATTCGATCGCCATTTCCATATTGTTGCCCGTGACGACCACGCGCTTGTACTGGACGGAAAGGAGGAGGTTTTCGAGGATGGGGGTCATATTGGTCGAAGCCGTGGCGTGGCTCGCGACTTCTATGGCCTGTTTCAATACGGAAGTGTCGACAGTGAACCGCATCGTGTGGGGGAAAACGTGTGGGAAGACCGTCCGGATGTCACAAAAAACTCCCGGACGGGAAAATACTGGGCGAGGATACGGAATTCTTCAAGGATTTCAAGGGGGATTCTTCCCCACTTCCCAAAGCGCCCCGGACCGTCCGCCGGGAAGGCCTGGCGGAATTCGTTTTGCGAAATCGGAGTTCGCCCGTATACTCCGTCGCAATCAACATCACTGCCTAACCGGAAACCCCACAGAGGGTATTGGAAATGAACCGGATTTTTGAAAAGAGTTCCTGAGGAATCGTTTACCGCAAGCGCGGAAACGAGATCGAAGTCCTCCTCCTTGCGCGAAAGAACGGCAAGGGGGATAACGAGTACGTCCTCCCGAAATGACATATGGAAGGCGAAGAAACCGCCAAAGACACCGCCCTTCGCGAAATCAGTGAAGAAACCGGTCTCGAAGCGGCCGACCTCCAGGTCATCAAGTTCATGACCAAGATCAACTATTCGTTCGTCGCGGCGCATAAGGAAGGCTCCCCGATCATCGACAAGGACGTCTACCTCTTCCTCGTGAAATACTCGGGCGCTTCCGAGCCCGCCCCGTTCAAAGGCGGAATGGAGAAGGGCGAACGGTTCACCGGATTCCGGTGGTTCCGGTTCGAAGAACTTAAAACCGCCAACGTGAAACCCGACATCTACGGTTTCATACGCAAAAATCTCCAATATATGTAATATGCGGCGGTACCGCGAAAGCCATTAACCCCAATCCCCCATGGAACTCTACGAAAAGGACGGCCACGTCGCCATCTCTTCCGAAAAGCGCGAAATCCTCCTCGGCGAAGGATTCATCGACATCGAAGGCATGAAGATCGACTTTCCGGGCGAATACGAGAAATCCGGCGTCCTGGTCCACGTCATGGACCACCCGTCCGGACTCATGTTCACCCTGCGTTTCGAAGACCGCGACGTCGCCTACATCGAAACCGACGTCCTCGAAATCACCGAAGAAATCGCCGACTTCTTCCGCGACGTCGACCTCCTCGTCCTCAAGGGCACCAAGAACGCCGTGAAGCTTTTCGAAAACCTCGAAGCGCGCCTGGTCGTTCCGTACGGCGAAGAGAAGTCCATCTTCCTTACCGCCTTGGGCCAGAACCTCGAACCGGTCGCCAAGTACAAGACCAAGGAACTCGACTTCGAAGGCGAAGCCACGGGATTCGTACATCTTGGATAACCTGGGAATTCTTTTAAAAAATGTCTATCACAAGTAGGCGTTTTTTTTTTTTTTTGAATTACGGCCTTTTCATTTAAAATTCAACGGAATTTAAATCTACTGATGCCTTACGTCACATGACCGCCCACAAACTTCCCTCCGTTTCCTTCCGAGTGGCCCGCGCCCTGAAAAAAGCCGCTTCCCGAAAGTATTCGGGCTTCACCCTCGTCGAGCTCATCGTCGTCATTACCATCCTCGCCATCCTCGCGACCGTCGGGTTCCTCGCCCTTTCCGGCTACACGCAGGACGCCAAGGACGCTTCGGTCAAAGCGAACGTGAGGTCGGTCATGACGGCCATTTCCGCCGAATCGGCGGTCACCAACAATTCCCCGAGGTACTACGTCGTCCATGACGCCGGAGCCGCGCTCGCGGGCGGAACGGTGGCTTTCGTCGACAACTCCCCGGTCACGCTCTCCGGAGGCGACTGGAACGTTTCCGGCACGAACTACTCCGCCGGCAACCCCGACTGGGCCAAGCTGAAGCTCAATCCCGACAAGTTCAAGCTGTCCTCGCTTCCCGCGTGGCTTCCGTCCGCGTTCGCCGCGTACGACTCCAAATCGGTTTCCGTCGGCGCCATGGACGCGGCGCTCGCACCCACCGCTTCCGGCAGGAACCGCTCAGCCTCGTTCTTCCAAGTGACGGGAACCGCACCGGCCACGGGCCTCGTCTCCGTCGCGGGCAATTTTCCGTCGCCCACTCCGGCGCAAACAGCGGCGGGAGCCGCCGCGGGACTCGTGAAAGCCCCGACCGGCACCGGAGCCCTCGTCGACGGCGGGTCTTCCTCGTCTTCGAGTTCTTCCTCTTCGGGCGGCGGAGCTTCCAAATACCCCGGATGCGACGCGAACGACATCTACCTCACCGGTTCCAACCAGTACTGGGCGGCGTGCAACGTGGGCGCTTCCAACGCGTGGACGGGCGGCGTGACGATCACGAACTGTTCCGCCGGCGCGACGGACTGCGACTCCGCCATCCGAAACACCCTCGGAAGCTACTTCCAGTGGGGAAGGAATACCGACGTCACTTCGCTTCCAGCGGCGCCCGGTTGAGTCGCTTCCGACGCCGGCCCCTATTTCTACACGGGTTCCGCCGCCACTTCGTACGACTGGATTTCCCCCCAGAACGGCAACCTCTGGGGCGGAGGATCCACGTCCCTCGGTTCCGGAACGTTCACCGGCCAGACCGCCGGAGACCAGACCGCGATGAAAGGCCCTTGTGCCGCCGGATACCACGTCCCGACGCAATCCGAATGGTGGTCCGCCATCGGCACGCTCAACGGAGCGCTTACCAACACCGCTTCTTGGCAGAACGACACGACGCTCGCTTCCGCCCTGAAACTGCCGCTCGCCGGCAACCGCGCCCCCTCGTCCGCCGCCTACAACAATCAGGGGTCGTACGGCAACTACTGGGCGTCTTCGCCTACGGGGGCGAACGGATACTACGTGGCTCTCTCGGCTACGCGGGTGTACCCCGCGGGTAACAGTACCCGTGCGTACGGGTACTCGGTCCGGTGTTTGAAGAATTAGGACCTCGGACCAAACGTGCCGGAACCAAATGGTCCCGGCACGTTTCCGATTCCCCACTTTATACCGTTTTTCCAACTTGCGAAAGCAGTTGAGTTAGATATACTTTCGCCGCTTTCCGGAACAACGGAATTTTTTCGTTTTTCGAAAAACCGGAAGCGCCCAAACACGTTCCCCATTCACGATGAGCACCGAAAACGTAGAAAACACCGAGGCGCACGCCACTACCGAACACTCCGGACCGCACATTCCCGCGACCATGGGTTCCGCCGTTCCCGGCCTCCCCTACCCGATCACGACCACCGTCGTATCCACCTGGATCGTCATGCTGGCGCTCTTTTCGGTGGTCGTCGTCCTCAACCGCTCGCTTAAGAAGGAATCTTCCAAATTCAAGTCCTTCGGGCTCGACGTCGTCGCCCGTCTCGACGCGTTCTTCTCGGGAACCGTCGGCAACAAGGAAACCGCCCGCAAGTTCTTCTGGCTTCTCGGCACGTTCTTCGTCTTCATCTTCTTCGCGAACCTCGTAGGCCTCCTCCTCGATTGGACCATCCTCGTCGCTCCGGCGGCGGCGGAATACATCCGTCCGGTCAACTCCGACCTCAACACCACCCTCGTCATGGGTCTCACCGCGGTTCTCGTCGCGCAGGCTACCGGCATCTACACCAAGGGCTTCAAGGGACACTTCGGGCACTACCTCTTCAACTTCTCCGGCCACTCCCCGGCGGAAAAGGTGGTCAACGTCTTCGTCGGATGGCTCCACTTCGTGGGAGAATTCGTCCGCGTCGGTTCGCTCTCCATGCGTCTCTTCCTCAACATCTTCGTCGGCGCGATCCTCATCTCGGTCGCGGTGTACGTCGGTTCGCTCATCCCGTCCGGCGGAACCGGAGCCTTCCGCTTCATCGTTCTCCCCTTCTGGTTCTTCGAACTCCTCGTCGCGTTCCTCCAGGCGTACATCTTCGCCACCCTCTCCGGCCTCTACCTCAAAGAAGCCACCGAACACGCTTCCCACTAATGGGAAGCCGGGGGCCGGTTATCCCGCGCGGATGCCCGACCCCTGGTTTCCAGGGTTTTCATCTTTTTTCTTTTCTACTATGAATCTTCTTCCCCTCGCTCTTATCGGCGTAATCGGCTCCGGAGTCGGTATCGGTCTTATCGGTATGGGTGCCATGCAGGCAATCGGCCGCAACCCGTCCGCTTCCGGCGACATCAACGCGAAGATGCTTACCGCCATCGCTCTCTGCGAAGTCCCGGGTCTCCTCGCTTTCGCCGCGCTCTTCATCGTAAAATAAGCGTTTTTCGTTTTTCCTAGTTTTTTTCCCGTCCTGACCATGGAAGGTCTCGTAGATCTCGGCTCCCTCGCCATCCAAGCCGTAAACCTCGGCATCGTCGCGTTCGTACTCAAGAAGTTCGTATTTTCGCCGTACCTCGCGTACCTCGACGAAGAGGCCGCCAAGCGCGCCGAACTCGAACGCTCGAGCGAACACGCGGCACAAGCCGAAGCCGACGCCCGCGCGAAGGCGGAGGAGATCGTCAATGAGGCCAAGCGGGAAGGAAAATCCATCCGCGAAGAATCGAAAACCCTCGCCAAACAGGAAGCGTCGCTCATCGTTTTCGAAGCCAACAAGGAAGCCGACGCCGTCCGTGCGAAGGGCCTTGCCGACGTCGAAAGCGAACGCCGCGCGCTCGAAGAATCCCTGCGTGCCAAGGTCGTTTCGGTGGCGCTCAAAATCAACGAGAAGGTTTTCGGCAAGTCCGAATCCAACGCGGAACTCGTCAAAAACCTCGCGAAAGACCTCTAAACCGTTTTCCCAACCATGTCCGAAACCATCGACATCTCCGGACTCGGCAAAGAGGAACTCTCTTCCGTCGTAAAGTCCTTGAAGCTCTACCGGACCTTGAAAAAGCGTCTCGGAAACCGGGGCGTCAGCATCTTCAATGCCATCCGCACGGGAGAAAAGACCCTCCGCGTCGAATATTTCCCCTCCATGGGACGCGAAACCGCGGAAAAAGCCCTCGCCGACGCGTTCGGTAAGGACTTCGCCAACGGTTTCCGTACCGAATGGAAGGAAAACCCGTCACTCGAAGGGGGCGTCCGCGCCTTCTTCGGCGACGAAATGGTCGACCTTTCTTTCTCCCGCATCGAGCGACTCCTCGGTTAATTCCCCTCATTCACGAAAAACATGTCCACCAACGTTCTCGACCGTATCATCGCCGATATCGAGTCGAAAATCGACTCCACGGACCTCTCTCCCGAGCGTAAGAGCTCCGGCGAGGTCGTCTACCTCGGCGACGGTATCGCCAAGGTCGTAGGTCTCCGCGACGTCGCCTACAACGAAGTCGTCGAATTCGAGTCCGGCGCCAAGGGCGTCGCCCTCAACCTCGAAGAACACTCCGTAGGTATCGTCATCCTTTCCGGATTCGGCACCATCAAGGAAGGCGCCATCGCCAAGACCACCGGCCGCATCCTCGAAGTTCCGGTAGGACCGGGCCTTTTGGGACGCGTCGTCGACGCTCTCGGAAACCCGCTCGACGGACTCGGACCGATCAAGGCCACCGAATTCTACCCGACCGAACGCGTCGCTTCCGGCGTCATGAGCCGCAAGTCGGTCCACGAACCGATGGCTACCGGTATCAAGGCGATCGACTCGCTCGTACCGATCGGCCGCGGACAGCGCGAACTCATCATCGGGGACCGCCAGACCGGCAAGACCCAGATCGCCATCGACACGATCCTCAACCAGAAGGGTCAGAACATGAAGTGTATCTACGTCGCCATCGGACAGAAGGACTCCAAGGTCGTCGCCCTCGTCGAAGAACTCAAGAAGGCGGGCGCCATGGATTACACCACCGTCGTCGTCGCGGGAGCTTCCGCTCCGGCATCGATGCAGTGGCTCGCTCCGTACACCGGATGCTGCGTGGGCGAATACTTCATGATGAACGGCGAACACGCCCTCGTCATCTACGACGACCTCACCAAGCACGCCAACGCGTACCGTGAAATGTCCCTCCTCCTCCGCCGTCCGCCGGGACGCGAAGCGTATCCGGGCGACGTATTCTACCTCCACTCCCGTCTCCTCGAGCGCGCCGCCAAGCTCAACGACGACCTCAAGGCCGGTTCCCTTACCGCGCTCCCGGTCATCGAAACCCAGGCAGGCGACGTTTCCGCCTACGTTCCGACCAACGTCATCTCCATTACGGACGGTCAGATCTTCTTGGAATCGAGCCTCTTCAACTCGGGCGTGAAGCCGGCTATCAACGTCGGTCTCTCCGTATCCCGCGTAGGCGGATCCGCGCAGACCAAGGCGATGAAGCGCGTCGCCGGAACCCTCAAGCTCGACTTGGCCCAGTTCCGCGAACTCGAAGCGTTCTCCCAGTTCGCTTCCGACCTCGACGCCGACACCCGCAAACAGCTCGAACGCGGGAAGCGCATGGTAGAAATCCTCAAGCAGGACGTCTACTCCCCCGCTTCCTTCGACAAGCAGGTAGCCCTCATCTACGCGGGTTCCATCGGTATGCTCGACGCTCTCGACGTTTCCAAGATCCGCGAATTCGAAAAGGCCCTCTACCTCGCTCTCGACGAAGAAGGAACCACCATCGAAGCCATCAAGGCCAGCAAGGACTTGAACGACGAATCCAAGGCAGGACTCAAAGCCATCATCGAAAAAGTGCTCAAGACCTTCTAGTCGTAGCCGTTTTCTTCCATGAACGCCAAAGTTTCCCCCGCCCCTTCCTTAGAATCGACGCCGATCGCGACGACCGGGTCCGCGAAAAACGGACCAGAAGCGCTTTCCCTCGATTTCACCCGCCGTTCGGTAGCGGACGTACTCGCGCAAGCGGCGGCGAAACAGGCGGAAGAAATGCCTCCGCTTCTTGATTATCAACAATGGGAAGCTTGGTACGGGGGCTTCGTGGAGGAAATCGCTTCGCTTCCCGGAATGTGACAAACGCTCTCCGGAGCCTTGTCGGAGTTCGTAAAAGCGAGCGTCGCGGGAAACGAATGGCGACCGGACGTCGTACATCCCCTGAAAAGGGCGTACGACAAATATTCGTCAGACGTGAAAGCGAAAGGTTTCGACGAAATCAGTAAGACCGAATACGTCGAACTCTTCGTCAAAGAACTGAAAGTCATTCCGGCGAAACTCTACGCGAAGTACCTGAAAAAGGACGAACTCGAAGCCCGGGCGAGAAATTTCCAAAGAGTCGCGTTGGCGAATCCCGGAAATTCCGAAATCCGCAAACTTCGCGACCTGGCAGACACGCTCATGCTCAGTCGAGCGAAATTCTCCCACGAAACGAGCGAAAAGAATCCTGAAAACCCCTGCGTGAAGCTCCGTACGGCCATAGCCGAACTCTCCGCGAAAATCGAAGGTTCGGTATCCAAGCCTACGGAAACTTCCATCCTCACCACTCCGGTGTCGGAACTCGTTTCCCGAGCCCTGTCGGGTTTCGGACTCGGTAAGAAAGAGAAGAAACAATAAACCCCGCCCCATGGCATCCTGAAAGGAAATCAAATCCCGCATCAAATCGGTCAAGAACACCGGGAAGATCACCAAGGCGATGGAACTCATTTCCACCGTCAAGATGAAGAAGGCGCAGGAAAGCGTCCAGGCTTCCCGTCCGTTCGCGCTCGAAGCTTCGAAAATCCTCGGCATCCTCGCCGGAGAAGGGCTTTTCGAGACCGCTCCGACCGTACCGACCGGAAAATCGCTCGTCATCCTCGTCAGCTCCAACAAGGGGCTCTGCGGCGGCTACAACATCGGCGCTTTCAAGGAAACCCTCGCGCTCATCCGCCGGAATCCGGATTCGAAATTCGAGTTCGTCACCGTCGGAAAACGCGCCCGCGAGTTCGTCCTCCGTACCGGAAGCGTTCTCGTCGCCGATTTCTCCGAGAATGTCAAGGACGCCATCGCGATCTCGGACGCCCGATCGGTTTCCCGCTTCGTACAGGGCGAATACCGCACCGGAAAATACGACAAGGTCTACATGGTATACGGACACTACGTTTCCGCTATCACCCAGAAACCGGTCTGCCGCACGTTCTACCCGGTAAGTCGCGAATCGGTCATCGATTTCCTCGCCGAAATCGGATCGAAGGTCACCGTCACCGAAACCGGCCGCCACGAAATCGAACCTTCCCCTTCCCACGTCGTTTCGGCGACGTTGCCGCTCATTCTCGACCTCATGACCTACGAGCACCTGCTCGAAGCCAAGGCATCCGAACATGCCGCCCGCATGGTCGCGATGAAAAACGCGAAGGACAGCGCGCAGAAGAAGGCCGCGGCGCTTACGCTCACTTACAACAAGGCACGTCAGTCCGCGATTACCAAGGAAATCACCGAAATCGTGTCCGGCGTCGAATCGATGAAGGAATAAGCCTATGAAACTCATCGTGTATTCCGACGGCTGAGCCCGTTGAAATCCCGGACCGGCCGGCCTCGGAGTCTATATCGCCGATACCGAAGGAAACCCCGTCGAACAGCGGTACAAGTACCTCTGAGAAACCACCAACAACGTGGCGGAATACATGGGCGCTTACCTCGGAATCAAGCGGGCGATCGAACTCTGAGCTACCGAAATCGAGCTCCGCGCCGATTCCAAGCTCGTCATCGAACAGCTGTCCGGAAATTACAAAGTGAAGAACGAGGCGCTCAAGGCCATCCATGCCGACATCCGCGAAACCGTCTCGAACTGGGGAGGGAAAGTGAAATTCACCCACGTCCCCCGGGAAAAGAACAAGGATGCCGACCGGCTCTCGAACGTCGCGATGGACGAAGGAATGAGAAACCGCTAACCCCCTCGGGAAAGCGGTTTTTTCATGCCCGAAAACGGGGAAAAACACCTTGAAACCGACGGAAGAACCTAATAGAATCAGCGGGCCTTATCCATTTCAAACCTACGAACATGCAGTTGAAAAAGACCCTCCCGGCAGCTCTCGCCGCCGGACTCCTCCTCGCTTCCTGTACCGCCAAGCCGACCGAAGAAATGCCGGCTCCGATTCCGCCGGCACCGGTAGGAACCGTCGTATCCCCGGACGCGGCGACCCCGTCGGAAAACACTCAGGCAGTCGCTTCAGGCGCATCGGTCACCACCGGTGCGGACGGCAGCATGACCGTCACCGCCGACGGAGCATCCGCCACCGTGGGTTCGGGCAACGTTTCCGCGACCGCCGACGGAGCTTCGGTACAAACCAAGGACGGAGCGACTTCCGCGACGACCGATAACGGGTCGGTCACCACCTCTGCCGACGGTTCGATGACCATCTCGGCCCCGGATGCGGGAACCACTACCGTAGGAAACGGACAAATCGCAGCCCCGGGAGTCAGCGTGGGAGCTGACGGAAGCGTCAAAATGGACGCCGGAGCGGCCGGTGCCGCGACCATGGGTCAATAATCGATCGGGAAGGCGGTTTTTCAAAGTACGGAAAACCGCTTCCACAAAGCCTTGAAACGGAAAAAAATCGTTTGGAAAAACGGTTTTTTTCTTTATACTTTGCCGGTCTATCTCACGTATTCAAATCTTCCCATGAAAAAGGGTATCATCAAGCAGATTATCGGCGTCGTCGTCGACGTTCAGTTCGAAGGCGGTTACGTCCCGAACATTTACGACGCCCTCGAGGTAAAGGACGGCGAAAAGACCGTCGTTCTCGAAGTCCAGCAGCAGCTTGGCGACGGAGCGGTCCGCACCATCGCGATGAACCCGGTCGACGGCCTCAAGCGCGGTCTCGAAGCCGTGGCTACCGACGCCCCGATTTCCATCCCGGTAGGTCCGGAAGTCCTCGGCCGCATGTTCAACGTCCTCGGCGACCCGATCGACGAACAGAAGGCTCCCAAGACTAAGGAACGCCACCCGATCCACCGCAAGGCTCCGGAATTCACCGAACTCTCCACTTCCACCGAAATCTTCGAAACGGGTATCAAGGTCGTCGACCTCATCGCCCCGATGCTCAAGGGCGGAAAGGTAGGCCTCTTCGGCGGTGCCGGCGTAGGTAAGACCGTCATCATGCAGGAACTCATCCACAACATCGCGAGCGAACACGGAGGATACTCCGTCGTAGCCGGCGTCGGGGAACGTACCCGCGAAGGGAACGACCTCTACCACGAAATGAAGGATTCCGGCGTCATCGACAAGACCGCGATGGTCTTCGGACAGATGAACGAAGCTCCGGGTCCGCGCGCCCGCGTTGCCCTCACCGGCCTCACCATGGCGGAATACTTCCGCGACGTCGAAAAGCGCGACGTCCTCCTCTTCGTCGACAACATCTTCCGCTTCACCCAGGCAGGTTCGGAAATCTCCGCCCTCCTCGGACGCATCCCGTCCGCGGTAGGTTACCAGCCGACACTCGCGACCGACATGGGCGCGCTTCAGGAACGCATCGCTTCCACTAAGAACGGTTCCATCACCTCCGTACAGGCGGTCTACGTTCCGGCGGACGACCTTACCGACCCGGCACCGGCCAACACCTTCGCCCACCTCGACTCCACCGTCAACCTCAACCGTTCCATCGCCGAACTCGGCATCTACCCGGCCGTCGACCCGCTCGACTCGACTTCCACCATCCTCACCCCGAAAATCGTCGGTGAAGAACACTACGAGGTCGCCCGCGCCTGCCAGAAAATCCTCCAGCGCTACAAGGAACTTCAGGACATCATCGCCATCCTCGGTATGGACGAACTCTCCGAAGACGACAAGCAGACCGTCGCCCGCGCTCGTAAGATCCAGAAATTCTTCTCGCAGCCGTTCTTCGTCGCCGAACAGTTCACCGGCAGCCCGGGAGTCTACTCCAAACTTTCCGACACCGTCCGCGGTTTCAAAGCCATCATCAACGGCGAACTCGACCACGTAGGCGAAAAGCACTTCATGTACAAGAGCACCATCGAATCGGTTCTCGAAAGCTTTGAGAAGGAAAAGGCTGCCGCCTAACCCTTTTCGCGATGACCAAAGGCTTCCCCCACGCGCTCCACGGCACCGACATCCCGATTACCGTCCCGGACGATCCGGGATGCGGGGTCGAAGCGATTAAGAAGAAGTTCTTCGGACACTACGAATCCGTCTCCATTGACGACCTCCTGCGAGAATACGACGAGCGTATCGACATATTCCGCGAATTCGGCAGACACGGCGAGGCCCGCATCCTTGAGGAGGGTAAACGTACCTGGAACGATCTCCGACCGAGAATCGGGGAAAGACGGTTCAAGGAAGAACTCATCATGTCCTTGGCGCTCGCCTTGCATGCGACCTTCTCGATTACTACCGCCCCCTCGGGCTCCGAACGTCCGGGAATCGTCGAAATCCGCAAGAAAGTCGTCCACGGCACCGAACGCGCCGCCTCAAAAGAATCCTAAACCGCCGCTATGCGCTTTTCCCTCATTTCCATCACGAAGAAGGTTCTCGAAGCCGAAGTCGCCTCGGTAACCCTTCCGACCAAGACCGGAACCATCACCGTTCTCCCGAAACACGAACCTCTCGTAGCCGCCCTCAATCCGGGCGTTCTTTCGGTGACCGTAGAAGGCAAGGTCCAGTCGTTCGCCATCGGCGGCGGCGTACTCGAAACCGACGGGGAAAACGTGTCCGTATTGGCCGACATGGTCGAAGCGGGAGCGTCCATCGACTCGGAAGCGGCCATCCAGCGTAAAAACGAAGCTGCCCGCCTTCTCAAGGAAGCCCGCGACGCCGGCTCCACCGACATGGAATCCCTCATCGCCCTCGAAGAGGAATACATGAAGGAAGAAGCCCGCGTAAAGCTCGCTTCCGGAACAATCTAACTCGAAACTTCCATTTGGATAACCCCCTGATATACTCAGGGGGTTATCTTTCATTACGGTCGGATGCGCAAAACGATAAAAAAGGCCTGACTCTGGGTCGCCCAATGATCCACCATCGGCATTTCCGCGGTCCTTGCGGCCGGATTAGTCTCGATCGCCTTGGCCGCCCTCGACTTCTCGGACGTTCCGACGAACGTGACGTCCGGGTCGCAGATTTCGGCATCCGCTTGGAACGACTTGGCCTATAGGGTGAACAAATCCGTAAAGCAGGCGTCGCAGGTCGTTACCGTAGCCGGACAGAACGTAGGGATAGGAACCGCCTCTCCAGCGCAAACGCTCTCGGTATCGTGAGTCGTCGAATCCACTTCAGGCGGATTCAAATTTCCGGACGGAACGGTACAGACTTCGGCTACCTCCGGAAAAATCCTGAACGTCACGATTAAAAACGACTGCACCCGAGTGGTAATGGGCGCTTCGCCGATGACGATGACGACTTTCACGGTCGATAAGAAGTCCGCGACGAGCACGCTCCTCATTCAAGGCTCTATCGCCGGTTGGGGAAATTATTCGTGAGATCTTACGCAAGGCTGGAAGTTCGGAACTTCGACGGAAGCCATAGGACAGCCGCTCATGTACGAATCTTCCGCATATAGCCGCATATATTCCACGTCCGCAGTCATCGCCGGCCATACGACGACATGACCCCAAACGATGACGTTCAGGTATTTCTCCCAAAACGGGGGGACTGCTGAAAAACCGTTCCTGGTTTACAATCCCAATTCTACCGACCAAAACCGCATCGCACAGACGTGTTCGGTATACACCGTCTGGGAAATCGGTCCGTAACCAAAAAACCCGGCCTTACTCGGTCGGGTTTTTCAATTCTTCCAATATCCTTCGCTTCAAGCGTTCCAATCCTTCCCCGCTGAACGCGGAAACGAACTCGGGATCCGGAAGCCCCTGGATGGTCTTCGGAGCGGATTCGGCGTTTTCGGCGCCGCTGTCGGCCGTTTGACGCTTCGACTTGAAATCCGACGTCACGAGGGATGAAAACCCCGTAGCGGACGCCATTTTCAGTTCCATGACGCGTTCGGGGGGACAAGCGTCGATCTTATTGAAAACGAACAGCCGTTTCTGCTTGGCGCCGATTTTTTCGAGCGTTTCGTCGACGATGGCCATCTTTTCGTAGACCTTGGGGTCGCCCGCGTCGACCACGTGGAGCAGGAGGTCGGATTCGATGGAGTCTTCGAGGGTCGAAGAGAACGCGGCGATGAGGTCGGGCGGCAAATCGCGGATGAAGCCGATAGTGTCGTTGACGAGGATTTCGGTTCCGCGTTCACAGGATTCCGGGTCCGCCGGAGCGACGTACATCTTCCCTACCGACGTCCCGAGCGTGGCGA
The DNA here is from genome assembly GCA_964482035.1 of uncultured Candidatus Peribacteria bacterium. GTDB lineage: Bacteria > Patescibacteriota > Gracilibacteria > BD1-5 > UBA2023 > JANJWP01. Next base: position 645,063 of record CAYZVC010000001.1, read on the forward strand.
AGAGCTTGTCTTCGGCGAGGACGCCCTTGTGGGTGAGGGCGTTCATGAGGGTCGACTTTCCGGCATTGGTATATCCGACGATGCCCACCGTAGGAAACCCTACGCGCTTGCGGCGCTTGCGGTGTTCGGCACGGGTTTTTTCGTAGGTCTTGAGCTTCTCGTGGATGAGTTCGGATTTCTCGCGGAGGTGGCGTTTCATAATTTCGGTATTCGTTTCACCGAGACCGCGAGCTCAGGACGCCCCGCCCTTCGATCCGCCTCACTGGCGGGAGAGTTCCATACCCATGCCGAAAATGCGCGGACCCATGTGCTTGATGGACGCGAGTTCGATCTGGAGCTTGGATTCCGGCGAATCGGCGTGGAGCGCGAAAATCTTCAAAATGAGGTCGACCCGGTCCCAAGCCTGCATCTTCGACTCTTTCTTGCGGAGCTCTTCGTTGACGTGGTAGATCTGCGCGGGCTTGAGGATGTTGCCGATGACGAGGAGTTCGGCCCCAAGTTCTTCGCCGAGAGCGACGAGTTCTTCGAGTTTTCCCGTGCCGACGTAGGTGGCGTAGTCGGGCGAATCGCGCTTCTGGACGCGCTTGACCACGGTAATGCCCCCGTACGTGGATACGAGGTTTTCCAGCTCGTCCATGCGGGCTTCGAGATCTTCTTTAGGGACTTCGCGCGGGGCGATGTCGACGATGACGGTTTTCATTGCCCTAAGGATACTGCGGTCGCGACAAAAAACAAGACCGCCCTGGCGGACGGTCTTGTTGGAATACGCATTTCGGGGTTCCGCATGAGCGACTCCGCAGGATGTCCGACCTAATCGGGCCTAGCTCCTAGAGTCCTAAAGTCGCTACGGCCTCGTTTAGGTCGGACATCCGAGGACTGGAGCGAAAAGGAAGCTCCGAAACGCGTATTCCCAGACGCCTACCCGAACGGATCCGGCGGGAGCGGGATTTCGCCTTCCGGTACCGGGGCGGACGCGGGAGCGGAACCCCCTTCTTCGTCGCCTTCGGCGTTCTTGGCTTCCTTCGGAAGGTTCTTGGCGTTCTTACAGTCCGGGTAGTTGGAACACGCGAGGAACGGACCGCGGCGCGAGCTCTTGACGGTCATGACGCCCTTTCCGCATTCCGAACACGCTTCCCCTCCGTATTTTTCCTGGAGGGCGACGAGTTTCGGATCCGGAATCTTACCGATCCACTTCACTTCCGGGTAGAGGCTCGACGCGAGGAAAGGGCCGAAACGGCTGTTCTTCACGACGATGGTTCCCCCCGCCGGACACGGCTTGCCTTCGTATTCTTCCTTGAGCGCTGCGAGACGTTCGGCTTCGCCCGGTTTCACGATATTCTCGATGAACGAACACGCCGGGTAGTTGGAACATCCGATGAAGCGTCCGGCCTTCGAGAACTTGTAGACGAGTTCGGATTTGCAATCGGGACATTCGCGTCCGACCTTTTCTTGGACTTTACCCTTCTCTTCGGTGGCGGCGAGGAGGCGCGCCGAGAATCCCTTGTAGAATTCGGTGAGCATTTCCTGCCACTCGAGTTCGCCTACGGAGACCTTGTCGAACTCGTTTTCGACCTTCGCGGTGAACTTGTAGTCCATCATTTCCGGGAAACGCTGTTCGAGGAAGTCGTTGACGGTGAACGCGATGTCGGTGGGCGCGAGCTTCTTTTCCACCTTTTCGACGTAGCCGCGTTCGACGATGGTCGAGATGGTCGGAGCGTAGGTCGACGGGCGGCCGATGCCTTCGGCTTCGAGCTTTTTGACGAGGGCGGCTTCCGTGTAGCGGGACGGCGGACGGGTGAAGGTCTGCGTTCCGGAAATCCCCTTGGCCGGGAGCACGCTGCCTTCGGCGACGTACGGGAGCATCGAAGAATCTTCGCTTTCTTCTTCGTCAGTACCTTCGACGTAGAGCTTCATGAACCCCTGGAAGCGGATGACTTCGCCCTTGGCGGCCCAAATCTGAGATTCGGCGGTGGTCGGAACGAAGTGGTAGGTCGTGGTTTCGACGAGCGCTTCCTTCATCTGCGAAGCGACGGTACGTTCCCAGATGAGGCGGTAGAGGCGGAGTTCCTGGCCGTCGAGTCCGCAGTTTTCCGGAGTCTTGTCGATGTACGCGGGACGGATCGCCTCGTGCGCTTCTTGGGCGTTGGCCTGCTTGGTCTTGTATTTGCGGCCTCCCGGAATCGAGTACTCGGTTCCGAAGGTGGCGTCGATGTAGGCCTTGGAAGCCTGGATGGCGAAGTCGGAAAGGTTGACCGAGTCCGTTCTCATATAGGTGATGTGCCCGTTCTGATAGAGCGACTGGGCGACGCTCATGGTCGCGCCTACGGACATGCCGAGCTTGCGGGACGCTTCCTGCTGGAGGGTGGACGTGGTGAACGGCGCTCCCGGAACGCGGGCGCCTTCCTTCTTTTCGGAGTGGTCGAGGCGGAAGTTCGCGTTTACCGGAATTTCGATGCGGACGTTGCCCTTCTTGTCCTTCTTTTCCTTGGCGTTGTCCAAATCCGCGCCGACGTCGGCGAGGAGTCCCATGGCTTCGTCGCGGTTCTTCGGCTGAAAATTCTTTCCGCCGATCTTGGCGAGTTCGATTTCGAATTCGGCCCCCTCGTCGGTCGTGACGAGCGCCTTGAGTTTCCATCCTTCTTCCGGAACGAAAGCCTTGATTTCGCGTTCGCGTTCGACGATGAGCTTCACCGCGACCGACTGTACGCGGCCGGCGGAAAGGCCCTGCTTAATCTTCGTCCAAAGCACCGGGGAAATCTGAAAACCTACGAGACGGTCGAGAACGCGGCGGGACTGTTGGGCGTTGACCAAGTCCATGTCGATGTGGCGCGGATTCTGGACCGCGTGTTCGATGGCGCCCTTGGTGATTTCGTGGAAGACGATGCGGGAAACCTCTTTCGAGTCGAGTCCGAGCGCTTCGCAAAGGTGCCAGCCGATGGCTTCTCATTCGCGGTCCTCGTCCGTCGCTATCCATACCTTGTCGGCATCCTTTACGAGCTTTTTAAGTTCGGTGACGGTTTTTTTCTTCTCCTCGCTCACGACGTAGCTCGGTTTGAAACCCCCGGCGATGTCGATGCCGAGGTTTTTCTTTTCGAGGTCGCGGATATGGCCCATCGAAGCCTTGACCATGAAGTCTTTTCCGAGGTATTTTTCGATGGTCTTGCCCTTGGCGGGAGACTCGACGATGACGAGGTTTTTCATGAATTCCGGGGGTTGTTCGGGCGGCAGGGTATGGGCGGTGAGGTCGAAAGTCAAAAGTTTTTGTACCTTATTATGGAACCGGCTATACTCCGGACGGAAACTTATTAAAAATAAACCGTCAAAGCGTATGAAGAAAATTCTCGCCATCGGAATCGCCGCTACCGCCGCGCTCTCTTCCTGTTCGATGCCTTGGTCGAAAGAAACCCCGTCCGACCTCCCGCCGCCGATTGCTCCGGCGAACATCCAGGGTCCGGTGGAAGTCGCGAACCAGAACGGCCAGCAACCCGCTCCGACGAAGGCCTGAAGCGGAATCGTCGAACCGGGGGTCCCCGTGGTGGCGGGTCCAAACGCTACCGCCCCGGCAGTTACCGGAACCGGAAAACAGGCAACCCTTTCCGGAGCGGCCGAAGACGCCGAGGTCAAGGAAGCGGTCAGCGAAATCGACAAGCTTTTCGACGGCATCGCGGGCGATTCCGGACCGGCCAAGAAATAGCACGGAGAATATTCTCGGATTTTTGACAGAAGGGAAAATAAGTGGTGCAATAAACCCGCATCGCTTATTTTTCTTTTTCCGCATATGGCATTCTCCAAGAAACGCCTCATCGCCGCCGTCCTCACCGGACTTACCGCAGTATCGCTCGCAGCTCCGGCTTCGCTCGCGGACGACTATTCCTACGTCAGCGCCGAACATCTCAATGTCCGCAGCCTCGATTCCGTCCGCGGCAAGATCGTCGCGACCGTCGACAAGGGCTACCGCATGACCGTGCTCGAAACCGCGTCCCGCGGATGGAAGCGCGTCCTCCTCGAAAACGGACAGGAAGGGTACGTCAATGGAAAGTACCTCTCCGACGTCGTACCGAACTACGAAAAGGTCACTTCCACCGTCTACGCGGTCAAGGTCGCCCACGCGTACGTCCGCTCCGACGGACTTCAGAAGAAAATCGCCGTACTCAACTCGGGCGACAAGCTCGAAGCCGTATCCGACCGCGTCTACTTCGGACGCTGGGTTCGCGTTCGCGTAGCGGAAAGTTCCAACGCCGGCTACGTAGGCCGCGTAGGTTACATCAGCAAGTACCTCATCGATCCGGTAGACGGATACCAGTTCGCTCCGGCCGAAGAGGCTCCGGCAGCCGAAATGACCCAGGACCAGGCGATCGGATCGGACGAGAACGTCGACGATACCATGGAATCCTCCGAAGCGTCCACGGATACCGCGACCACGGACGAAATCCCGGCTTCGCTCAACAGCGCTCCGGCCGAATCGACCGATTCGTCCTCCGACGAAGACCTCTCGAAGCTCCTCGAAGGCCTCTAGACTCAACGATTATCGAAAAAACGGCCTCCGGGCCGTTTTTTCATGAACGGACACGGGATTGACTTTGAAAACGCGGTATCGTACAATTCCGCGGAATTTCCCTCACCACCATACCCATGCGCTCCCAATTACGGAAAAACGCCCGCATCGGAGGATTCACGCTCGTGGAACTGATCGTCACGATCAGCGTCATCGCGACTATCGCCGTCCTCGGCATCGTCTACGGCAACGGGTACAAGGCTTCGAGCAACAATACCGAACGCCTTTCGGACGTCGATACGCTGAAACTCGCGGCGGATTCGTATTTCCGGGCGAAGGGCGATTATCCGGAACCCACCGGAAACCGCATCTATTTCGATTCCAACGGATCGTACGAGCACTCCGCGACCGGTTCGTACGGCGTTTCCGGAACGGCGACCAGCGACCTTTTCGGCGCCGAGTTCCTCGCCGAAGTCCCCAAAGATCCGGAAACCGGAAACTTCTACGGATACGGAAAACGCAAAGACGGCGTCGCCGCCTACGATTTCGCGACGATCGACCGCCGTGCCGACGGGTATTTCGCACACGTCCGCGGAAACTACGACGGATCGGCCCTTCCATCCCTGGTCCGCGAATACAACGGCCCGAATTTCGTAGAAGACGGCAAGACCACGCACCTTCCGTACAATCCGTTCGAAATGAAGGTAACGGCGAAGATCGCGTCGTACTCGGGAGCCGTGGCCGTTTTCCCCGCGAAAAGCCTCACCGGCGAACTCGTCGAAGGCGACACCGTCAAGGTTCCCGCCGGCGGCTACGCCGTTTTCCACGTATCCGACGGCACCGAAGCCCGCATAGGATCGGCCGCTTCCCCTTCCGAACTCAAGCTCGAAAACCTGTCCGTAAAGGATTCCAAGGGGTTCCTCACCCGGGTGAAGTTCGCGCTGAATTCCGGTGAAATCTGGACTAAGGCCCCGAAGCTCCGCGAAGACCGCGGGGAACGCAGCGAACTCGAAATTACCTCCGGCACCGCCGTCGCGTCCGTTCGAGGTACGATTTTCGGCATCGCGGATACCGCATCGGGAACCGACATCACCCTCGTGGTCGGCAAACTCGCCATCACGTCGAACGGGCTTCCGGTATCGGGGTCCGGAATCGTGGACGGAACGATCGCCATAGAAGAAGGCGGAGTGCCGCAAAAGGTCGTCCTTTCGGAAACTCGGAACCCGTCCGTCTCACCGGTGCCCGACGCGGTTTCGAAATCGCAATCCTGGACGTCCGGCGCTTCGGGAACCAAGGCGAAACTCAAGAACGTGAAACGGGCTTCCGGAAGCACGAGCATAACGTTCGACAACGAACTCGGCTTCAACAAGGTCAGCGTCTGATATTCCTCGACCAATCCGAAGACTCCTACCGTTTGGTCCAGCAGGACGTTCAACGTCGAGCCCGTACATACCGAAACCTTCACGGAATCGATCCTCCCCACGAGCAAGCTCCTCCCCTATCCCGCCAACCTGAGCGGCACCGTAACGAGCGAATTCGCGAGACTCCCGATCAAGTTCGAGAGCGCGAGCGGTTTGGTATTGGAAACCGAAATCGTCATCCCGCGCAGCGCGGATTTCGACTACGACGAAGATTCCGTTCCTTCGGGTACCGGAATGGACTGCGCGGCGGGATACGCGTGGTTCGAATCCTCCGGCTGCCAACCCAAGAGTCTGCGCGCGCTCGCCGAATACGATTCGTTTTCCGGCCAGGGCGGAAATTACGGCGACCTCTACCTCTACGATCGCACGGGAAAACCCCTTCCGGTCATCGAAAACTTCCTTTCGGCCTATGACATGTCCGGAAAGGCGTATTCGAAAGGCTTCGGCAGATCGGCCGCGGCTTCGAGTGGCGACGGCTGGGCCTTCCGCACGGCGGCGAACGGCTCCAAGGGCATCATCATGGAGACCAGCAACCGCGACGATTACCTCGTCTACGACCTCTCGCGACTCGGGCTCAACCAGCAGGACTATGCGATTTCGGTAGGCGTGCTCAGCAGCGGATTGACCCGCACGTATTCAACCATCGAAAAAGAAAGCGGCTCCCCTTCCCTCGACTATGAGCGCCGAGCGTACCTTTGGTCGCTCCCGGACGGCACGTCGCTGTACTACCGGACGTACGGATCGGATTCCGACGATTCGAAACGCTCGGCGTCGCCGAACGCGCTCGTGCTCGAAGACGCTACCGGCAAGGTGCGCGGAACGCTCGCCATCCCCACTTCGGCGACCTCCCTCGTCCTCCAGAACGCGACCGTGGAAACCCGGTTCACTACGGTGGGATCGGTACGGAGCGCCAAAATTTCCCTGTATTTCGAAAAATCCCCCTCCGCCCCGGCAGCCGACGCCTCGGTTACGGTTTCGGACGTATCCACGTCGCTGCCGACTACCGTCTACGTAGGCGGAACCAAGCCGAAAACCGAAAGCGGGGTCGAAAAATTCGACTTCAATTGGGGCGGCAAGCGCGACTGTTCGAATTCCTCCGTCGAAATCATCGATTCGTTCAAAATATTCTCGTTCGATTAGCCGCATCGAGAAAACCCGTTGCCAAACCGCCGGATAGCGCTATAATCCGGCGGTCTTTTTTAGATTTTCGCACATCCCCCATGGCCAACATCGACCACGCTCCGAGCAAATACCTCCTGAATCTCCTCCACGTCCTCCCGGCGTTCGCCGACGAAGGCGAAAACCGCCTCAACGCCATCGTCGAAGTTTCGGCGGGTTCGATCAACAAGTACGAACTCATCACCGAAGCCGGCATCCTCAAGCTCGACCGCGTAGGGTATTCTTCGCTCTCCTACCCGTTCACCTACGGCGCCATCCCGCGTACCTGGGACCTCGACGGCGACCCGCTCGACATCTGCATCGTCAACGTTACCGAACCGCTCGTTCCGGGTTCCCTCGTGGAAGCCCGCATCCTCGGCGTAATGAAATTCATCGACGGAGGCGAAGTGGACGACAAGATCATCGCGGTCCTCGCCGACGACAAGCGCGTCGAACATCTCCAGACCATCGACGACCTCGGCGACTACTGGAAGAAGGAAACCAAGCACTACTGGGAATTCTACAAGCACCTCAAGAAGCCGGGAACCGGAACCGTCGAAGGGTTCTTCGGAGTCGAAGAGGCCATTGCCGTCGTCAAGGAATGCGAAGAGCGTTACGAAACCGACTACGCACACAAGCTCGCCGTATAATGCCGGACGCCCCGCACTGCCGCGGGGCGTTCTCGTCTTCGCTCCGATGGAAGTCCGGACAATCCCGACCTGGCTCCTAACTGAAGTTAAAGTCGCTGCGGCAGAAATTGTCCGGACTTCCGGGAACCCAATGCCGCGGATATTGGCGGAGCCGCAGCGACTTTAGGACCCTAGGAGCAAGGTCCGCCAATATCCGCGGCATAACGAACCGCAACGCCACAATTCACCCCATCCCACATGCGCCTCGCCGCCACCTGCAACTTCGGACTCTCGTCCGTACTCAAGAACGAAATCCAGAAACTCGGATGCTACGTCATCGAGTCCACCGAACGCGTCATCCGCTTCGAGGGGGATTTCCGCACGGTCGCGCAGGCCAACCTCCGCCTCCGGACCGCCAACCGCGTCTACATCGAAGTGGCCGAAGGTTCGGCGCGCACGTTCGACGAGCTTTTCGAAGTCGCACGCAAGGGCGAATGGAAGCGCATCCTTCCGGTGGGCAATCCGGTCGCGGTTCGCGCGGTCAGCGAAAAATCGGCGCTCGACAGCTTGCCGAGCATCCAGAAGACCGTCAAGAAGGCCATCGTCGACGGCTACACCGGCCGCCCGGGAGGCATCATGCCGGAAGACCCGGAAATGCCGGAAATCTCGGTCCTCACGCTCATCCGCGAAGACCGCGTGCTTCTGCTCCTCGACACTTCCGGAGACCCGCTCCACAAGCGCGGATACCGCGTGTCCGGAGTCGAAGCCCCCATTAAGGAAACCCTCGCCGCGGGATTGGTCCTCCTTTCCAATTGGAGGTTCTCCGAACCCTTCCGCGACCCGTTCTGCGGATCGGGAACCCTCGTCATCGAAGCCGCGATGATCGCCAAGAACGTCGCGCCGGGCATCCTCCGCTCGTTCGCGTTCGAGCGCTTCCCCTTCGCCGACCAGATTCCCCTCGACGAAGAACGCGCCGCGTGCCGCAAGGCCGAAAAGTGGGACAAGGTCCACGACATCGCCGGCAGCGACATCGACGACGAAGCCGTAGTTTCAGCGCGCAGCAACGCCAACGCCATGGGCCTCGGCGGCGCGGTTTCGTTCGAAGTGGCGGCGTTCCCGGGGAAGGAAACCCCCTCCAAAGGAACCCTCGTTTCCAATCCGCCGTACGGTGAACGCCTCGCGGACAAGAACGCCGCGCTCTCGGCGCACCAGGCGCTCTTCGACGCCTTCCGCCGCGCTCCTGAACTTACCGGCGGTATCATTACGGCCATCGAAGGTTGTGAGGACATGGCCGAAGGCCTCGGCATGAAGAACCGCAAGATTCCCAACGGCTCCATTCCCTGCCGCTACTACTTCCGCACTCCGAACCGCGGATAGTCGAAACCGTCGCGAATCCGCACGTAAAAAAATCCCCCCGATTGCCGGGGGGATTTTCGTACGTCTGAAAATTACTGCTGGGTAGTGGTTCCGGTAGCGGTGGTTCCCGACGAAGTGGTGGTCGAAGTCGAACCCGAAGCGGAAGACGTGGTTCCCGACGAAGTGGTCGAGGAAGTGGTTCCGGAAGAGGTCGAAGTCGAGGTCGAGGAATCGGTCGTCGAAGTGGCCGGGGTTCCTACGGTCGGTTCGTCAACGCTCGCGGAACGGGCATCTACGACTTCTTCGGCAAGTTCCTTAAGCTGGGCGAGCTGGAAAGCGAAACGCTTCTTCTTGGTCGCCTTTTCGAGTTTTCCCACCTTTTCGATGAACTTCTCGAGCTTTTCGGTCGGCATGGTTTCGAGCTTTGCCTGGAACACGTCGAGCTGGGCGTCCTTGAGCCCCCCCTGCTGCTTGATCTTGCGTTCGAGGGCGGCTACGAGACGCTTTTTAATCTTTTCATAGGCCGCGACGTCGGTTTCTTCGATCTTGTCGTCGAGGGAATCGAGGAATTCCTGGAGGCGTCCGGAGCGGACGATGCCCTTGGAATCGGCGATGTCCTGGAGGATGCCTTCGCGTTCTTCGCCTACGAGCTTGACCGAAAGGAGCGGATCGAGTTCGGAAAGGAGGCTTTCGAGCTTTCGGGCCTTACCGGAGTTGCCACCGGAAATATCGCGCTTGCCAGCGTATACGGAACCGCCGTTGTTGACGATTTCACCGTTGACGGTGAGCTTTCCGGTAACGCGGACCTTCGAATTCTGTTCGAGGGTGAGGGTGCCGTTGACGTCGAGGTTTCCGAAGACGTAGAGAACGCCTTCCACCTTGAGGTCTCCGTTGACGTTGTAAGCCCCCTTCTTCACTTCGGATCCGGAGATGACGGCGTCGCCGTTATCGGAAGCGTCTTCTTCGGAATCGGAAGAAGCGTCCGCGGCGGAAGTCGTCTGGGAAACGGAATCGTCCACGCCGCTGGTCATGCTGCTGCCCAATCCCTGGGTATAGGAGCCCATGTCCAATGCGGCCGAGGCGGACTGGGAAGCGAGGAGAGCGGATGCGATGAGCACCGAAACGTATTTCTTATTTTCCATTCGGGAAAGGAAAAAGGATAGAGACGTCCTCCGAAGGAAGGAACGCGGCGAATCGTAGCACTTCATCCGCCGCGGTCAAGCGCGGAGGAGCGGGATTTTAACGGAATTCACCGAATCTTCACACGGGGAGCCCACTGTTCCGGCATCTTTGAAAAAGGTTCGAAATCCGGCTTGATTCGCGAGCCGAACGTGGTGGAATACCCACTTCCCCGGAAACGGGGAAGGGTTCTTACTTATCCTAACCCTATCGGTACGATGACACTCAGAAAACACGGAGCCGAGACGTTTCCAGACGACATCGAGACGACGTTGGAGATAGCGATGATGGGAGAAGAACTTTCCGACCGGTTCGCCGACTCCGTCGAATGAATCATGACTATCGACGGCATTACGGCTTAGATCGCGAGTCTGGGCAAAAAACGCTATACGGGAGGGCTTCGGCCCTCCTTTTTCGTGCGCGGCGTCAGTGGAGGAAAAATCCGGCGCGGGCCTAGTTTTTGAAATTCGGGAGATCGGCGCGGTATTCTTCGAAGGCCACGCGTTTGTCGGATACGGCGGAACGTACCTGTTTTTCATTGGCGTTCATTTTGGAAACGCCCGATTTCACTTCGAGGAAAACCACCTTTTTCAGAGACCCGGTCGAAAGTCCGTCGAGCACGAGGTAATCGAATCCCTTGCCGATGAAAACCATGTCCTTCGGGGAATACGGGAACCCCGGGAGGAACGGGAGGATTTTCTCGTATACCGTACCGAGGATGACGGACTGCGAGCGTTTGACCGCGTCCGAACGCTCCTTGCGTACGGCGATGTGGCGCGCGACGCGTCCGACGAGGAATCCTATCACGAAAGCGGCGACGACCGCGGCGATGACGGCGAGAGTGGTTTCGGACACGTTTTTTCGGTTTACATTCGTAAGCTCCCGCTATAATATTCGCGTTCTTACAATTCTACAAAAAGCGATGCTCACCGCCGTACTCACCCCCCATCTTTCCATCGCTTCCGCTTTCGCGTCGAAACTCGGTCTCGAAAAGCTTCCCGCCGCCTTCGGATCCGCTTCCGCCGTCTACCGCAAGGGCAACGTCGCCGTAGTCGTTTCCGATTCCGTCGGAGCCGTTGCCGAAGTGAAGGCCGAATACCTTCCGGAACGCCTCTATTACGCGTCCTTCGGAACCTCCGCGACCTCCGAACGCTACGCGGGCGACGTCGTTCTCCCGAACGCGTTCGTCCCCTATTCCGTAGACGGCGAAAGCGAAGAGGAAGCGGTATTCTTGGAAAACTACGAAGAACAGGAAGACTACGACTTCGAAACCTTCGGACTCTCCATCGGCGGCGTCTGCGTTAGCACCGGCAAGGAACTCGACGAGGAAACCCTCATGAAGATCTCTTCGGAATACGGGGCCGACCTCGTGGACGAAAAGGGTATCGAAGCCGTTTCCGGCGGCCTTACCGACGACGAATTCGTCATCTACCCCATTTACGGAGTCACCGGAGGAATCGTCGGCAACGACGACGAAGACGTGAAAGAAACCGCGGTCGCGGCCAATATGGCCGCGGTGTTCCGTTTCTTGGAAGACTCCTTCGCGAACGAAGGCGAACCGAGCGAGGATGATGAAGACGAAGACGACGAAGTAACCCTCGGAGAAAATGATGAATAAGCTCAAAGTCGGCGCGACCGAGTGGATGGATTTCGTCCAGCCGGGCGAAGACGAGGTCGACGACATCATCGAGCGCTACGATTTCCACGAACTCGACAAGGCGGCGATTTTGGAAGACAACCAAACGGCGAGGGTCGACACCTACGACCGCTACGTTTTCGTCGTGCTGCATTTTCCCAAATACGATTCGCGTACCAAGCGTTACCTCCTCAACGAGTTCAACGTCTTCGTCTCGAAGGACTACCTCATCCTCTTCCGCTACTACGGTTCAAATACGGTCGAGCGCGTTTTCGACTCGTACCGCGACGGCACGCACGGCCGCGAAATCGTGAACACGGGTTACATGCTCTACGACCTCGTCGACGCGATGCTCGATAAGATATTCCGGCTTCTCGACAAGCTCGGAAAAGACCTCCGGACGCTCGAAAACTCCCTCTTCAAAGGCAGCGCGGACGAAGACCTCATCCGCGAGATCATGATCAAGAAGCGCAACATAGTGACGCTCAAGCACATGATCAAGCCGCAGATCGCGGCGCTCAAGCTTCTCGAACTCCGCATGAACGCGATGTTCAAGGACGAAGTCGAAGTCTACTTCGAAAACCTCGAGGACAAGGTCGACAAGATCTACGCCGAAATCGAACTCCACCAAGAAAACATCGAAACTACCGAAGACGCGCTCAAGTCGCTCTTCGACATGCGTACGAATGCGACGATCAAGTATCTCACGCTGTTCTCGGCATTCATGCTCCCACTCACGTTCGTCACCGGCTTCTTCGGCATGAACGCAGCGGACGCGCCGTTCGACAACTGGGTCGTTTACGGAAGCGTCGCCCTAACGCTCGTAGCGATGCCGCTCACCACCTGGTACCTCTCCTGGAAAGGAAAAATCTAACCTCCGATTATGAAACTCAAAACCGCCTACGCGTTCGTCGCGGCTATCTGTACCGTCGCGCTCGCCAACGCCGCATACCTCACCAAACGCGCTCTCGAGATCAAGAACGGCTGAGGATTCGATTCGTTCTGCGACATCAATTCGAGCGTCTCGTGCACGAACGTGCTCGCCCATCCGCTCGCACAGGTCTTCGGGGTGCCGTTCCCGATGATCGCGCTCTTCGTTTACCCGGTCCTTCTCGTTCTCGCGATTCTCGGATACGCGAAAGACAAAGCCGCCTTCTTCAAGCCGCTCGCCGCGCTCGCCGCGATGGGAACCGCGTTCAACGGCTTCATTATCTACCGCGAAACCGTCTACATCAAGTCGTATTGCATCCTCTGCCTGTTCTGCACCCTCATCATCGTTACCGTTTTCGCGGTTTCCATGACGCAGAACGTCAAAGCTTGCAAAGCCGCGAAGGCTGCCAAGAAGGCGTAGTACCCGAACGATAGGAAATCCCCCGCTCTTCCGCGGGGGATTTTTTTACAGGAGGTCGGATTTTTGCAGTCCGCGCATACGCATGGTGAAGGCGAGTTTCTTCAACGCTTTTCCTTCGATCTGCCGAATTCTTTCCCTGGTCACGCCCATGATTTCGCCGATTTCGTCGAGCGTCATGGGATTGCCGTCGTCGATGCCGAAACGCATGGAAACGACCTTGCGTTCATTGGTGGACAAACTTCCTCCAACGCCCTTGCGGTGTTCGCCGTATTGCACGAGCTCGCGAACGAGTGCCGAGCGTTCCGATACCATGGCTTCGATGCCCGGATTGGACGACGATTCGTTCTCGAGAATTTCGTAATACCCGTCCTCATCGCCGTCGGCACGGATGGGCGCGTCGAGGGAAATCGCGGTCGAAGTGTAGAGAAGTTCGGCTAAACGGAGGATTTCCTTTTCGGTCGTGTCGAGCCCGGCGGCGGATTCGGCGACGGTGGGATATTTTCCCGTCGACCGTTTCCATTCTTCGCAAAAGCGCGAATACTTGGATATTTTAGCTTCGAGATGGACCGGCCTTCGGATTACGTGCGCCTGGTCGAGAACGGCGCGCGCGACCGCTTGGCGTATCCACCAAGTGGCATAGGTAGAGAATCGGAACCCCCGGTCGGGGTCGTATTTTTCCACGGCCCTGAGAAGCCCCAAGTTCCCTTCTTGGACGAGGTCGTTGTATTCGAGCCCCCGGTTCAGGTACTTGCGGGCGATCATGAGGACGAGCCGCAAATTGGAGTTCGCGAGCGCGTGGCCGGCTTCGGCGTTTCACGCACGGTATTCCCGGGAAAGGCGGATTTCGTCTTCGAACGTGAGGAGCTCGTGTTTCCTTACGTCTTTGGCATAAAGGGCGATGGGATCGGACGAGCGGTCGGCGTCTTCGGCACGCTTGCCTTGGCGTCCGGACTTCTTCGCGGCTTTCTCCGGCTTCGGTGCGACGTTCAGAAGCGCGTCGATTTCGGAATCGCCATCGGAAGGCTCGGCTTCGAGGATTTCTACTGCCGCCGCCCCGTATTCGTCGGCCGCCTTCTCCAAAAGATCCGAGTCGTCCACGGCGGGGCTCGAAAAATCCGCCGGGCTCGGCGCTACGGTTCCTTCGGATCTTTGGACGGTTTCGAATTCGAACATGCGGAAAATATATCGGGTTTCTTCTCAAAACCAAGCATTTTCCCCGTATCGGTTGCCCTTGCGTAATTTTTATCCGGAATATACTCGCACCCATTCCGGGGCAAAAAAGCCCGGAAAGTTCTTTCACATTCTCGAAACCAACAATTCCGGATTTTCCGGAGAAAGGGACCGACATGAAATTCCTGTTGAAAAAACCCAATGGAAGCGGACATATCGCGTTCTCGCCGATATTCTGCGCTCCGGGTTCCCTCGGATTCTTCGGGGAAGGCTACCCTTGGCACCGCATCGCGAAGATGGCCGGCATGACCTTCAAGGGCACGACGTTCGTAGCGAAAACCGCGACGCTCAAACCCTTGGCGGGGAACATGCCGCTCAAGGCGGACGGACTCACCCCCAAGGAAATCAAACCCAAGTGCATCGAAGTCTATCCGCAATCGGGACACGTGCTCAACGCGGTGGGACTTTCGAACGTGGGATTCTGGAAACTCTTCCACGAAGGGCGCTGGCAACAGCGGCGCGAGCCGTTCATGCTGTCGTTCATGCCCAAGGGCGATTCGCTCGAAGAAAAGGTTTCGGAAAGCGGTGGATTCGTCCATGACTTCCTTTTCCAGTTCTTCAACCGCCCCAACGGGTGCTTCGCCGCGGACTTCGCCATCCAGGTGAACTTCGCCTGCCCCAATACGGGCAGCGATCCTTCCACCTTCATCGCCGAAGTGAATTCCGTTCTCGAAGCGTTCCAACCGCTTCGCGAAGCCGGAATTCCCGTGGTGGCCAACTTCAACGCCCTGGTGCCGGTACAAGCGCTCCTCGACGCCGAGCATCTCTGCGACGCGTTCTGGATTGCCAACACCATCCCCTGGGGCACCCCCGGAATCGACTGGAGGGAATTCGCAGTCGGCATGGACGCGAAGGGATACGTCTCCCCTCTCAAGGCTCGCGGAATTCCCGCCGACGGCGGACTCTCCGGCCCCCTTTGCCTTCAATTCACCATCGACAAGGTCGACGAAGCGAAGGCCAAGGGAGTCAATCGACCCATCATCGCCGGAAACGGCATCCAGAAACCGGAAGACGTCGACATCCTACGGCTGGCCGGGGCTTCGGCAGTGGCGATCGGATCGGTGGCGCTCGTCCGCCCCTGGCAGACGCGCTCCATCATTTCACGGGCTCACGAGCTCTGGAAAACGCCTTTGAATTCCGAACTGAAACAAACCCTGTTCCTCGTGGGAAAATCCCCGAGAACCCAACCTTCCAAGTAAGGAGACCCCATGGAAAACATCGCGAATTTCACCATCCCCATCGGTTTTGACGCCCACCTCCACCTCCGTGACGGCGCGGCGCTCGATACCACGGTTCCGCATACCGCGGCGCTTTGGGGATCGGCGATCGTCATGCCGAACCTGAGGCCCGCCATCCGTAACGTGGGCCAAGCCCTCGACTACCGCGAACGCATCCTCGCGAGCATTCCGGCAGGCGTGGCGTTCAATCCGCTCATGACCCTCTACCTCACGGAAGAGACGAGCGGCGACGACCTCCACGAAGTGGTGGCGTCGTACGGCAAAGTAGTGGCGTGCAAACTGTATCCCGCAGGCGCGACGACCAATTCTTCGGAGGGCATCCCCGACGTCGAAAAGGCCTACCGCATCTTCGAAATGATGCAGAAACACGGCATTCCCCTCTGCGTGCACGGCGAAGTGACCGATCCGTCGGTCGACGTGTTCGACCGCGAAGCCGTCTTCATCGACCGCCACCTGAGGAAGATCGTCGAAACGTTCCCCGACCTGCGTATCGTGCTCGAACACATTACGACCAAGGAAGGGGTCGAATTCGTCGAAAGCTGCGGCAAGAACGTGGCGGCGAGCATTACCGCCCACCATCTCCTCTTCAACCGCAACGCCATCTTCCAAGGCGGCATCCGTCCGCACTGGTACTGCCTGCCCATTCTGAAACGCGACGTCCACCAGCAAGCGCTTATCCGCGCCGCCACGAGCGGTTCGGACAAGTTCTTCGCCGGCACGGATTCCGCGCCTCATCCCAAGAACCTCAAAGAGGCCCCCTGCGGATGCGCCGGATGTTATACGGCTCCGCAAGGGCTCGCCGCCTATGCCGACGTTTTCGACCGGGCGGGGAAATTCGAAGTCGTCCATGACAATGGCAAAGGCATCGAAGAATTCTCCCGGTTCGTGTCGACTGCGGCGCCGAGCTTCTACCGGGTTCCCAAACCCGACGGCCATGTCAAACTTTCCCGCGTGGGCGTGGAATACGGCGTCGAAGGCGAAGGCAAGGTTCCCGCCGAATACGCGTTCGGCGAGTCGAATTCCGTCGTTCCGCTCTTCGCGGGAGAAACGATGAACTGGACGGCGACGAGGGTTTCGAGAAGCGAAATGAATTACCCCCGGTACTAAAACCGTACCGACTCCGCCCCCGTCTCACGACGGGGGCTCCTTTTTGTCCTAAAAATCACTTGCCATTGCTTTGTTTTATTTCCGAATATACTCGCGAAGACCGGGGAAAATCCCTGGCGTTCTTTTACAACCGCGATTCATTTCTTTTTAGAAAGGGGTACGAACATGTTCAGTTGGCTGAAGAAAAAACCCGCCGGGACGACCGGCACCGCACGTCAGGCCATGGAAGCGTTCCTTAAGGAACCCACCGGAAAATCCACGACCGTCATCCCGATGGTCTGCAAAAAGCTCCGCGAACTCGGCGACGAGTTCGGCATCGACCTCGCCACGGTATCCATGGCGGACGAATACCTCCACCACCGCATCGTCGAAATCGAACGGAATTATTTCCATTCGGAAGACCGTCCCGAGATGCTGTCTTCGACCGTTTCACAGTACTGCGCCGTGTTTTCCGCGGCCTACCTCACCGTCTTCGAACATCGGACCGAGGCGCGCGAAGAGATCCTCTCCGGAATCCGTGCAATGCGGATACTTTCCCTTCAACGCCGGATGTTCCGCTTGGGGTACAAGGAACCCCGCGCGAGCGTCCCCGCCGAAATGCTCAAGCTTTTTTCCGAAGCCCGGGCTTCCGGCCTCGCCGACAAGACCGTTATGGCGTACGCGGACGAGTCCGAGAGCTCGATCGGCGCCGAATTCGCGCTCACCGCGCTGTTCGAAACCGCGCCGCTCCAAAACTTCGCTCCGGAACAGATCCAGTACCTCTGGAGGGTCCTCCTCCCGTACTCGGGCCGAATTCCGGTGAAAGCCGCCCCCGGCAGTCTCGTACCGTTCCCCGTCGGGGAAGACGGAAAAACGTACGTCAAACTCCCGGAAGGGACGAAGGCGGCTTTCTACGTCGGACCCGGCATCGGCACGTTCGAAGGCGTTTCCAAGCTCGCTGCCCGCGAAACGGACTCCAAGAAAATCTGGGAGCCCGGCCAATACCTTCCGCACGTCAACGAAGACAAGTTGGCAGACGCGGCCGCCAGGATCCTCTCCGTCTGGAAAGGCGAAGAGATCCGCCGACGCAGCGAACGGCAATCCAGCCGCACGCTCGCGCCGGTCTACGTGGCCCACGGTTTCGACCTGGTCCGCAAAATGGCGGCCTTCTCGGCCTACGTCAACTCCGGAGGCACGCTGGGGACGTACGACGCGTTCCGCCTGGTGCAACTGCAACAGGCGATCCGCTTCGAAATCCCCATCGCCAACCTCACTTCCATGGGAAAGGACGTCACCGAACCTTCGGAAATCCTGAACCTGCTCGAATGCCACGCAGGCGGCGAATCCACCCACCGGTGGCACGTCACCGACCGGAGCGAAACGGGCATCGGCCTCATGGCCTCGGGCAACCACCCGTGGCTGGTAGTCGGCAAGCTCATCGCGATCCGCGGGAGCGACGAAACGGAATGGCGCCTCGGCATCGTCCGTCGGGTCTCGTCGAAAGACGAAGCCAAGTCGGTGGGCGTCGAACTGCTGTCCCGTTCGGTCATTCCGGTCGGGGTCAAGCGTTTCGCTGGCGATCCCAACGAAAAGCTCGACTGGCACTTCCTCTACGACGGCATCCTCGTCGAAGGGGCGGAAAGCCAACTGCTGGTGCCTCCGCGCCGCCTCGAAGGCGAACTTCAAATCACCTTCGGCAGCGGCAAGCGCCGGCATGTCAAAATCCTGCCGCAAATGCAGGAACTCGAAGGCGTCGAAGCCCACTCCTGCGTGGTCGAGCGGGTCTGAAAGAGAGCGAATCGCGGACGAAAAACCAAAAAACCCTTCCGGAACTAAAGGAGCCGGAAACAAACGAAACCCCCGTCACTGACGGGGGTTTTTCTTTGTTTCGTTACGAACGGTACGCGTACGAGACGGCATCGTATTCTTCCGTTCCGTACGCAACGTAGCCTTCGGGCTTCCAGAGTACGAATTCGGATACTCAGGAATCGAGCGACATTTTCGAGCAGATGGTGCAGTATGGTTCGCCCGAACGTTTGGGATTCCCTTCGGAATCGAGGCGGACGAAATACAGGGT
Organism: uncultured Candidatus Peribacteria bacterium; assembly: GCA_964482035.1. Classification (GTDB taxonomy): domain Bacteria; phylum Patescibacteriota; class Gracilibacteria; order BD1-5; family UBA2023; genus JANJWP01. Next base: position 663,919 of record CAYZVC010000001.1, read on the forward strand.
CGACTCCGGGAGTTCTCGGGGATTTTTCGCGAGCGCGTCCATTACGGCGCGCTGTTCCGCGTGCACGCAGCAGGTCTTATCGGTCACCTTCGGATCGAGTTCGGACTTGGCGCACGCGCAGCGGCGGCGCGATTCGAGCCCTCAGGCGGGAGAATTGAATCCTTCGCCGATGATTTTTCCGTCTTTCGCGATGACCGAACCGCATTTCGAACGTCCGCAGGTGGCCTTGCGGGCGACTTCGGCGGCACGGGCGTAGCAGGTTTCGACGAAGGCGAGTTCGGAAGGGTCGGATACGAGACGCATGGACGGGGGCGGTAAAGTATGAGCTACGGAGCGCAGCAGTATATCCTGAAATTGTAGTGGGTGTAATAATCCCACGTATTGTATCCGATTCCGGCTTGATACTTACCAGCGGGACACGTCGCCGCATACGCGTTTCACTGTCAGCAAGAATGTCAGCACGTAGTGACGTATATCCATTCGCAGCTGGATTGCCCTATCGAAGCCGTTGAGTCGGTTCCGGCAACCCAAGCCGAGCCGTTCCATTTCAATACCTGGCCGTTCGAGCCCGAGGGAAGGGCGTTCTGCTTGGAGGAAGCGAGATTCACCGTTCTCGTGTCGAGTTCCAATACCGAATCCACGATGCGGTTCCAGGAGGCGGAAGAAAGCGTCGCCCCCGTACTGGACCTGTCGGACGCCGAAAGGCCCGAAGTGAGCGCCGCCTGCGCCACGAGGAACAACGCGAAGCCGAGCGACATTCCGAGCGAAAGGAGGAATCCCCTCGCGATGACCGGTAATTTTTCCATAAGTACGAAGTTAGGTTGGGTTCGCGGCAATAATGTCCTTATGCCGCCATTCTGAGAAGGGTTTCTTCTACCGCGCGCTGGGTGGCCACGGTTTTCGCCGTAGCGTCGTTCACGAGGTCGAGCTCGTCGGTTTCGACGCGGATGACGGGAACCCCGTCGTAGTATTCGCCCAGGATGTCGCGGCGGTTCTTGTCGTAGAACGCATGGAGCTTGTCGGTAATCGAAACGATTTCGCTATCGATGTAGCTGCCGCGGCGCTCGAGCCGGCCGAGTACGGTCTCGGGTTTGGCGTTCACGTGGACGACGAAGTCCGGCTTGGGCAATTTGAGAAACGAAGCGTCGAAGTCGCGGGCGAATTTCTTGCCTGCGGTTCCGCGGATTTTAAGATGGGCGTACACGAGAACTTGGACGATGGCGAAATCCATCACGATGACCGAATCTTTCGATTCGAGGAACGCGCGGGTGACGATGGCTTCGTCGAGGGCGCGGAAGAGTTCTTGGTTCTTTTCCCAGAGCGTCTGGTCAGCCAATCCGTCGGACGTCGCCTTGATAATGGGAAGGTACGGGCTCATCTGCGGGAGTTCCGTGAGTTTTTTCACGGTGGGCGCTTCGAGCGAACCGTCGTTCTTCAGTGCCTCTTCGATATGCGCGATGAGCAGGTTGACGAAAGTGGTCTTCCCTACTCCCGATTGCCCGGTGACGGCGATGACCGGATACCGGCGGTGCGCCAGAAGGAATTCGCGGAACGAAATCCCCTTCAGCGAAAGGGGCCTTACGGTTTCGAGGGCCGCGACGTGTTCGGCGGCGGCGAACTGTTTTGGGGAGTTCATGCCCCGATTATATCAGAAAGGAGAAGTTTGGGAAAATTTCGGAACAGGCATGCCTTTCGAAACCCAAACCGCTATTCTTGCCCGATTACGGATTCCCGCAGCATCTCCACGTACTTTTCCGCCCATCGGACAACCTGCGGCAGGGTGAACCGATGTTCATGGTACCAGAAATTACACCGCACTTCGCCTTCGTGGAAATCGATTATCAAGAACAGCCCCACCATCTCGTTTAACGACCCCGTATCGAGACCGGAAAGCACCGACCCGTCGAGCGGCCCCAAAGACTCAAGAACCCTCACCCGTGACCCCCTCGCGTCTTCCTTCGGGTAATTGTTCATCATTATGAACGCGTCGCAAAAATACGTATGGATGGGTTTCCCTTCGAATGCGGGAACGCTTTTCAGGAGATCGGAAACCGGATACGCGCAACGGGCGTTGACGTTCGTTATGAAATCATGAACGTACCGGCACTGATCGGTTTCGGATCACGATTCCAAATCGACGCAAATCGGAAAATGCGTCACGAACGGTCATATCGTACGGTCGAACTCGTCACTCGGACGACCTTGCACGACGGTTCAGAAGACGGGTTTCGACGAGCCGGTGATTTGGGACAAGAGGACCGAGAACGTCCTCGCCATCAATGAGAACGGCGAAACGCCCATTGCTCCGGAAGCCGATTTGATCCGGTTCCAGAGGCCCGGTATCCGTTCTGCGGTATGGCAGGATGACGGGTGGCAGGAGTTTCAATCGTGGCCGGAATCGTCCAGGCTCGGAATCGACGCGATGGCCGCATACTTTTCGCGAAAATACTTCCGATCGTCCTCGAATGCCGGGGAATCGAGATATTTTCGTTGCCAGAGGGCAAAGTCACCGTACGTTGCGGAATCGGACTTCGTTTCGCCCCCCTTTGCGAAATACGCCTCGCCCAACCGATCGACGAAAGACGTGATCGCCGTTCAATCGAATTCGAGGTGCTGAACGAAAAGCAGGAAGATGAACCTGTTCCCATCCATTATGACGCATTCGCCTTTCCAAGAAACCCCCGTTCGGTGATCGGGAGAATTCTCGTAAGCGTCGTCCTTCCGGTTCTTGAGAAACCGGCGCTTCGCTTCGTCGTCGTAATCGCGGATATCGTAGACGGGGCAATCGCACAATTCCTCCGTCTCTTCGTCAGTCAGCTGGGCGACGCTCCCGACGTTCACGATGGAACGGAGAACGGGATTTTCCATTACCACGGTTTTCAGGGCGATTTTGAAATCGACCGCCGAAAAAGCGGAATCGAACATTACGGGAACCAGCAGTTTTCCGTATCAGAGCTCTACGAGGCTTATCCAACGGATTTGCTGTTCCGTGGGCAGAGATACCGGAGTTCGCGCTTCCGAATCCGCAGTTTTTAGAGAACCGGCGACCGACGGAACGCCCGGACCTGACAAGAAATCCCGTAATGAGGAAAGGGTTGGGTGAGCGTAAGCGACGTTCGGGGGAAGGATTCTTCCGAACGCTTTCTGGAGTTTGTTCCTAAAAATAAGGGCGGTGAGGGAATCCATTCCACATGCGAAGAAATTCTCATGCGGTCAAACGGTTTTCTTGAAGGTGTCATGAAAACAGTTCCCTACCAAATCCCCGGAGACCGAGGGCATCGCCGACGCGGGCTCATGACGATCGAATGCGGATTCTATCTTCGACCAGTTTGCCGGAACGTATCAGATTTGTCCCCCCGTTTTTCCAGAAATGAACGCGGACATCACTTTCAATCACGTTTCCGTATCGAACGGCACGAATCAGAAGTTCGCCGTAGATTCCCTCTTCTTTTCGGAGCCGGCCCCCGAGGCCGCTCCGACGTCGCCCCAAACGCCCCAATTGACGGAAAGTGCCGGATATCATTGGGCGGACAAGGAGTTCGCATAGGAATCCAGATACGCGTTGGCTATCGCGTGCGAGGTTTGTCAGGCATTGCCGACGATCGCCGTCGCCGAAGAGAAAAACAAGACGAAATCCGGAACGTTCCCCAGCGAATCGAGCGCGTTCACGAGATTCTCCGAACCCCTAGCCTTAGGAAGGAACGAATCTTTTACGGATTCGGAATTTTGTCGGACGAAAATCCCGTCATGAACGACTCCGGCCGCATGGATCAATCCGCCAATCCGGTATTTCCGAGATATCTCCGACAACGATCGCGAAACCGAGGCCGAGTCCGTCACGTCGCATCGTTCGTAGGATATCGGACTTTGCGACCCGAAAGAACGAATAAGCGATTCTACGGATTCCGACGGTTTTTCACTCCTTCACATGAGGAAAACCCGCTTCGCCCCCATTTCCACTAATTTTCTCGCACAGTGCGGGCCGATTCATTTCGATCAACCGGTCACGACGTACGCCGCATCGGCATCGATCGTCCCGCCTTCCGTCGAAACGAATTCTTCGCGAACGAGTTTCGAACGGAAGAAGTCTCAGCCCCGTACCGCGTACTGTCCGGAAGGCAAATCCGAGACGAATTTCCGCAAGGTCGAATCCAGTCCGGATTCGGACCAATCGTCCAAATCCACGAAACGAATCCGATTGTCGGGATTCTCCAACGCGAGAACCCGGTCCAACCCGTATAAAGAACCGCCCGCGACGTTGGAAAGGCGCTCTCCCGTTCGAACGATCTTAGAGTTTTCCGTCACGACCGCGACTTTCGCGGGCACGCCGGCATCTTCCGCCAATGCCACCCACTTGCGAATCGCTTCCAAAGGAACGGATACGGCGTTCCAAGAATCTTCGCCTCCGCAGTCCCGCACCGGCACTACGAGCGTACGCTCCGGATCGAAACCCGAATCGAAATCGAAATCCGGACCGAAGACGCGATAGGATTCCCCGCCCTCGCGGGATGGCACCGGAAAATAGGGTTCCCAATCCGTTCGAACGGTCTCGAATCACGCCGGAGCGGATCGGAACGATGATTTGTCGCCAATCCAGTGCGATTCCCTACGTAACGGATAACGAGGTACCGGAACGCGCTCTCCGGTCCTTCCGAAATCCGAGCCATGCCCCACCCAATCGACCTTTGATCAAGAAGCGAAGGCGGTTCAGACGGAACCGAGAAAACCCCGCAGGCTATCCGGGGATGACATGAAGGCCGAGAACGATTCTTTCGGTTCGGAAAAAATCCAAGGAACGAGTTTCGTAAGGACGTCTTTGGGACCGATTTCAACGTACCTTCAAGGTCTGACGGCCTTGTCGCAAGCCCGTATGGCGGAAAGGAAATCGACTTTGTTCCGCATGTGCGAAACCCAATATTCCCGATTGATTTCCCCGTGTTCCGCTTTTCTGCCGAGAAATGCGGAATAAAACGGAACAACGCCCTTTTTCGCGTTCAGGTCACGTACGGCGTACGAAAAATCAGGAAGGATTTCGTTAATGACGGGGGAATGCCCCGCGGCCCCGATGGGGAGCGCGACGAACCTGACTCCCCGCACTCGGCACTCTTCGGAGAACGACGCGATAGCGGCGGCAGTTCAGGAAACGACGATATTGGACTCCCCGTTGACGGCCGCGATTCAGATATCCGCGCGCTCCGGAATCCCGTCCATGATTCCGCTGACGTTCGACTCGTCCGAAAAGACGGCGAGCATGGATCATTTTCATTCCAGCCTACGAAGCAGCCTTCACCGCTCGAAGACCGCAGTTACCGATTCTTCCAAATCCAGCATTCCCGATACGTATGCGGCGGCGAATTCCCCGTGCGAATGCCCCAGTACCGCCGAAGGACGGATGCCCGACTCGGAATACGCGTTGGCGACGGCGCACTGGATGGCGAATATCGCTACTCAGGCAACGTCCATTCGGGACAAGGATTCTTCCGAACGCTCTCCCCAAAGGACTTCCTTTAAGGAAAAGCCCAATTTCCGTTCGCAGATTTCCGATATTTCGTCGACCGTGCTGGAGAATCCGGAGGAAGCCGAATACAGCTCCTTCCCCATTCATGCGTACTGGCATCAGTAACCCGTAAACAGGAAAACCGTCTTCTCCGATCCGGCTTTCCGTATCCCGGCGTCCCTGACGTTCGCCGCCAATTCGTTCGCGTCCGCTCCGATAGCGAATCACCTATGTGCGAAATGGGTCCTCCCTTTGGCTACCGACTGGGAAAACGCTTCCGCCGAAACATTCGGGCTTCAGGACAGCGCGAGAGCGCAATCCATGGCAAAACTTTTAGCCGCTTCGGGATTCTTGCCACTGAAAGGCAGAACGGCCGGTATCGCGGACGAACCAGCAGGGCGTTCGGTCGGAGGAGCGCTCTCGATAATGGCGTGGACGTTCGTTCCGCCCAATCAGAACGAACTGATTCAAGCGCGGCGCCTTCCTTCCTTCGCATTCCAGGGAACCGATTTTTCCGGAAGGCGGAAACCTCCGCCAAGGGTCGTTTTCTCGAAAAACGGCTGGACGGGAATCGTGCCCTTCGAAACGCACAAGGCCGCCTTGATAAGCCCCGCCACTCATGACGCCCATGCGGAATGCCCGATATTCGCCTTCACCGCGCCTACTGAAACGGGGGAATCCGGATTTTCGCCGTACGCCCTCCTGAGGGCGTCCATTTCTATGGCGTCGCCGACTCTCGTAGCGGTACCGTGCGTTTCTACGTATCAGACGGAATCGGGGGAAAGTCCGGAATCTTCGATAGCCCTTCGGATGGCGGCTTCCTGACCGGAAACCGAAGGCGAAGAGTACCCGGCTTTTCATGATCAGTCGTTGGAAATTCCGACGCCTTTGATTACCGCGTATACGCGGTCTCCGTCCCGTATCGCATCCGAAAGCCTCTTCAGAAGCACGACGCCCACGCCGTTCGAAAATACCGTTCAGGCGGCTTCGTTCGTAAAGGGACGGCAATTCCCGTCTTTGGAAAAAAAGAGCCCTTCCTGGTATTCGTAACCGCGCAGTTGCGGAACGACGACGGTGGCTCATCATGCGAGGGCCATGGCGCATTCTCATGCCCTCAATGCCGAAACCGCCTGGGCCACGGCCAAAAGCGAAGTAGAACAAGCGCTTTGGACGGTCATGCTCGGTCCTTTCAGATTGAGCTTGTACGACACCCTCGTCGCCAGATAGTCCTTGTCATTGGCGACCATCCACGAAAGCGATTCGGCGGATTCGAGAAACGTCGGACCTTCCGGCCGTCATTTCGCGAGTTCCGGAAGCACGCAGTTGAGAAGGTACGTACTCATTCAGCACCCAGCGAACACTCACGTATCCGAATTCGCATCGGATACCTGGATTCAGGCATCCTCGAAAGCCCGATAGGAATGTTCTAGGAACAATCTTTGCTGGGGATCCAGCAAATCGGCTTCGGAATCGCCGAATCAGAAGAAGCCCGCGTCGAATTCCTCGATTCATCCTATCGCGCCGAAGGAGTGAACCTCATCGCCTCATTCCGCGCCTCAGAAACTGGTAAGCGCGCATTTTCAGGCGACAATCGTTTCCCAGTAAGACGAAAGATCCGGCGAACCGGGATACTTGCATGACATTCCGACTATTGCGACGTCGTTCCTCATGATCGTTAGTTGGGAAATAATGCTTCCTCAATCGCTTCGCAATATTTTCGGAAGGTGGAACGTTCGTAAACCAGGAGTTCCGATATCGGTTTTCCGAATTTTCAAGAAACCCGAACGGAAAGCTGAGCGGCAAGGAGCGAAGTTCAACCGATTTCGAAGAAATTCGCTTCTTCGTCGAATCATGCGCCCAAAAGGGACTCCCATATTTCCATGGTCGCGGACTCGACTTCGTCCACGGAAGGCGGGGAAGCCCGGTTCTCGGCATGATCGGCCTTTGCGAATCGATCGAGCAATCCGCGCATGTCGGTCTTTCCGGTCGGCGACAAGGGTATGGCGTCCACGAAATGGAATCGGGACGGGACCATGTAATCCGGCAACCGCCGCGCGACCGAAGAGCGAATCGAGTCGGAATCGAGGAGAACGCCTCCGCGGAGAACGACGAAGGCCCGGAGAATGGATTGTCAGTCTTCTTCGTCAAGACCCACCGCGCAAGATTCCACGCCTTCCTGAATCGAAATTGCGGACTCGACCTCGTCCAATTCGATTCGGTATCACCTGACCTTCACTTGCCGGTCGTTCCTTCCGAGATACCGCAAATTTCCCGAAGAATCCCAGCGGGCCAAATCTCACGTCCGATACCTCCTTCCTTCGTCGGTTTGCGCGAACCTCTCGTCCGTAAGCTTCTCCTTTCCGAAATATCAGTCGGCGAGGGCGGTTCAGAAAACGTGGATTTCTCCGATTTCCCCGTCCGGAACGGGCAACCCCGATTCGTCCAACAAACGTATCCTTACGTTAGGAATCGGCTTTCCGATGGGAGGAAGCGCGTCCGTTCCGTCGAACCCGTCGACCTTGTGCGCCGTAATGACGTGGGTCTCGGTGGGTCAGTATTGGTTCCACAATGCGCAATTCGGGCGCTTATTGAAAAATTCCCTGATGGAAGGGGTCAACTTCAAAGACTCTCATGCCGTAACGACCTCGAGCAGCCCATTCGCTCGATCCGATGCGGCACGGCAGAACGAATCGAGCGCGCGATACGGAAGGAATAGCCGGGTCACGCCCGCGGCTTCGACTTTTTCGACGAGCCGAAAGGGATTCGAACGCTCTTCTTCGGAGATCGTGACGAGCGTTCATCAGAAACACAAAGTCGCGAACACCTCCTGAAAGGACACGTCGAACCCAATGGGGGAAAACTGCAGCGTCACGTGATTTACGGAAGGCCCGTTCGATATTTCCGATTGCCAATCGAGCAAATTCAACAAAGCCCCCTCCCCCATCACGACGCCTTTGGGAATTCATGTGGAACCCGAAGTATGGATGACGTACGTCTGCGGATTTCGGACCGCGGGCATTTCGAATTCGACGGAAGCGCCGGTTTTCGGCAGTTCCGAGCACGTCTCGCATCCGTCGAACGCCCCATCGAGCAGGCCGTTCTCGACGATGATCGGAGGATGTCCCAATCCCTCGACCATTTCACGACGCCGAACGAGGGGGAAACTCGGATCGATGGGGGCGTACGCCCGTCCGGTAGCGAGGATCGAAAGTATGGCCACGTAAAGTTCCGGGGAACGACGCAGGCATATCCCGACCGGTCACGTACCCGGCAGGCCTTTACGAATGAATTCGGCGCCCGAACGGACGAGCATCCATAATTCGGAGTACGGAATCTTTCGATCCCCATGGAGGATTGCCGTCTTGTCGGGGAATCGTTCCGCCATGTCCCCAACCCGTTCGATAATCCGTTTTCCACCCTGGTTAAGCATTGGAATGTTTGATGAATAACGTCTCCCCTACGGCACTGGACCTTATGCGCTCGAGAATCTCGAACTCGCCGCTGGCCGGACAGTCGAAGAAATCCTCGTACAACAGTTTTCCCCATCATACGGGATTTCTGACGAAGGCCCTGGAATTCTTGCCTAAAGTTTCGGACAACCTTCGAAACACTTCGGATTTTCCGGAAAGGCCGTTCGCGAAGAAAACCACGTCGTACTGGGAATAGTCCATTTCCGACCCGATACCGTGACCGATGTCCATTCTCGGATCTCATGGAAACCTCGCCGACGAAAGCTTGCGCGCCAAATCGAGCGCGATCGGATCGGCATCTATTCCGACCCATCTGGAAACGTCCGGGAAAGCCTCGGCCAATCAAAAGAGGGTTTCCGGATGCGGTCAGCATCAGATGAACGCGCCGGCACGCACGTTCGCGATCCGTTTCAGGGGTTCGGATTCGGAAAGGATCCCTCAAAAATACCCCTCTTGCGAAAGTATGGGAAGAAAAGCGGCCTTTTCGCCGAATTCGGCGACGTGGCGCAATTCCGTACCGGCGATATGGCTTCTCCATATCGGACCGAAGAAATTCCGCAGGGTTTCGAATTCGTGCGGCGTCAGGACTTCGTGCGGATTCGGCGACGCGGCGTCGAGCCGGCATATTTCGTTCCAAAAAAGATCCGCACGGGCGGCGAATTCCGCACGTCAGGTTTCGACTTCTTCTCGAATCTGCAGCAAATTACGCATATGGGAGTTTAATTACCGGTTCAAATCGATATCCGGGAAGTGCTTCGAACGTCGGAAATCCGCAACGGCCGCCCGAGGAACGCCACGTCGGGCCGGAGAGGCTCGTCGGATCGGCGCTCGACGGACATTGAGAATCGGTATTCGCTTCACGCCAGGAAGCTTACCGAATCCCAACGCGAAGTCGGGCGTGCGGCGTCGGACGGGTGCCGCAATTCCAGTCCGGCTCCGCCATGACGAAGGAAAGTCACGGACCGGAACGGGAACGACAACCCGAGTCAGACGGCCTTCGCGAACGATTCTTTCAGCGTCCAGTGAAGAAAAAAATACTGGAGCGGGACGTCGGATCCCCATCGCATGGACTCGATTTCGGCCGCGGAGGAAACGTTCCGCACGATTTCCAAAATTTCCGGATTCGGAACGTGACGAATCCTCTCGACGTCTATTCATATTCTGGAAACTCAGCGGGCGAGCGCCACGCAAGTGAGGCCACGCGTATGGGAGATCGACAGGCTCCATTCCGGATCCGACAACGTCGGAGGCCCGGGAAGACGGAACGGCGGAACCAAACGGACGCCGGGGGCGAAATCGGAAAGGGCGCGGAGGGCGAGAATCCTTCAGAGCAGGAAGGATTCGGAAGCGGCGGCATCCCGAAAGGCCGCGAATCGAATTCGGTCATTTCATTCCAACCGCTCTCGAGCGTTAGCGGCTTCGTCTTCGGGAACGCGCTCCGCGAACAGGACGAATATTTCGACCGTTCACTTAGCCGACATGTTCCGTTTGGAAAAAACGGGAATCTTCGGCGGCTATGAATCAATACCTTGCCGCCGAGAGGTTCTCAGAATACGCCCAAGCTTGATCCCCGAAGCTAAAATGCCACCATTCCTTCGGATGGGGGGCGAAATTTTCGTAACGCATCGCCCAATACAGCACCCTCCTGTTTTTTCGGGCCTCCGCCTCGGTAAATCAGATCCCGTCATCCGAAACCGTTTCGAAATGCCTCAGATGGGACCTTTCGGTGATGTCGTCGAATATGGTACCCATTTCAAGTCTCGCCCCGTCCCTCGTCCTCCTTAGGACTAAATCCACCGCTCATCAGGTAGTGTGCGGAGGAGGGGACCGGTACAGCTCTTCCGATCAGTCCGAAAAAGGTTTTGCCCAATAGTTGGCGGTTTCGTTCGATATCCATTCTCGCGAAGCCTCGGGATTCAAACGTCTGAGATACGACGGGATCCAGTCGTAATAAAAATGCTCCTGAACCCTGAGCGGCCTATGTCCGTCGAGGAGGAATATTTCAAGTCACCACTCCTTCAGCGCCCCGTTGACCCGCACGAGCTTGTCGGCCACGGTCCGGCGCACGAGGATTCGGGAAACCGCACCAGGAGCCCTATGGAAATACGGGGGCGTATCCTCGGCGTAGTACGCGTTCTCTCAGGGGAGAAACCGTTCGGAAATATCGACGAGCGGCTCGAGATCGTCCGAAATGGGGAGTTTCGAACGTTCGGGCGAATCGGAAGGAAAAGCCGGAACCGGTATCCGGGCATCGGTCCACGTTTCGAGACGGTTCAAGCGCCGATGGATTACCAAATATCGTCCGCAGTATATCCCCTATCGTTCAAAATCAATTTTTGACAAAGTATTTTTTTTATCTTTTATTTAAAATAATCTTGATTTATGAAAGTTTCCGCTAGTATCGGAAACGTATACACGGCATATATCTTTTCAATTATGCTCAAAAACTCCCCCGCCCCCCTCTCGAAGACGAAAATCGTCCCGAAAGAACACGACTACAACGAATGGTACCTCGACGTCGCCAAGCGCGCCGAGCTTTTCGAGTATTCCCCGACTCCGGGTTGCATCATTTTCCTTCCGAAATCGGCAGCGTTGTGGGAAAAAGTGAAATTGAGGGTCAACGGCATTCTCGAGTGAAAATGAGTACAGAACGTCTACATGCCGGCGCTCATCCCGATGTCGTTTTTCGAACGCGAAAAGGACCACGTGGAAGGCTTCGCCCCGGAACTTGCCGTAATTACGCACGGCGGCGGCAAGGAGCTCGAAGAGAAGCTCGCCTTCCGCCCGACTTCCGAAACCATTTTCTGCGACTTCTTCAAGGGCCAGCTCCAGAGCTACCGCGATTTGCCGATCCTCTACAACCAGTGGGCGAACGTCGTCCGATGGGAAAAGCGCACCCGCCCGTTCCTCCGCACTGCCGAATTCCACTGGCAGGAAGGACACACCCTCCACGAAACCACGGAGGAAGCGGAGAATTTCGCAAAGGAAGTGATGAACGACGTCTATATCAAGACTTTCCGAGATTTTTTCGCCATCGAAGGCATCGCGGGCGTAAAATCGGAAAGCGAAAAGTTCGCGGGGGCCGAAAAGACCTTCACGTACGAACCGATGATGTCCAACGGCTGGGCGCTCCAGATCTGTACCTCGCACGTCCTCGGACGCGGGTTCATGGAACAGTTCTGAGTCTCTTATCTCGATCGGAACGGAAAAACCCAACACCCCGCGTACACCTCGTGGGGCATGTCCACCCGTTCCATCGGCGGACTCATCTCGAGCCATTCGGACAACAAGGGGCTCATCATACCGCCGCGCATGTCCGAATACAAAGCGGTCGTGCTTCCCGTCTACAAAGGGCAGAACCAGGCCGAAATCAACGCCTATGCGGAAGTCGTTTCGAGATGGGCGATATGAGACAACGTGGAGGTTCCCGTAAAAGGCTCCTCCTATAAGGCCCGCATCGGCGACGGAAAAAAGATCCTCACCGACTACCGTGACGTTCGTTTTTGAGAAAAAATCACCGATTTCGAAATTTCCGGATATCCTGTCGCAATCACGGTATGACAGAAGGAGATGGAACAGGGACTTTGTTCCGTCACTTCGCGAATCACCGGGGAAAAGCTCCAAGTACCGCTCGAAGAACTCGCCGCCACGATCGAACGGCTCCATGTCGAGGGACAAGAAAACCTCAGGCTCAAAAGCGAACGGAGACTGCGCGAAAACGTGGTCGCCTGCCATACGATCGAAGAAGTCGGCGCTGCCGTGGAGGCAGGAAAATTCGCGATGTACGAATGGGATCTGAATCCCGCTTTCGAAACCGAAATCAAAGAAAGGTTCAAGGCGACTACGCGGTGCATTCCCCATAAAGGACAATTCACTGACGACATCCTCCAATGCAAAGATCCGAACAACGTGGCAGTAATAGTGGCGAGGGCGTTCTAGGTTCCGCACGAAACCGATCGATGCCGAATTATTCGGAAATGACCCCGCATTCTTTCCTCCGCAGGACTGCCCGGGCGTTTCCCGATAGGATTTCGATTCGGTTCTGAAACCGCAGTTGGACGTGGAAGGAAACCTACGACAGAACCCGTATGACTTCGTCGGCAATCGTATCCAAGGGATTCGAGCGCGGCGAGGTCATTTCCGTTTTGGCGGAAAACGTTCCGGCCCTCTACGAGCTGCATTTTTCAGTACCCATGTCCTGATGCGTTCTCAGCGCGATCAATTACCGTTTGGACGCGGCTACCGTGGCGTACGAACTGGAACATTCGGAATCGAAACTGATTTTCGCGGACGTCGCGTTCTTCGGGCTCGTCAAAGAATCCCTCTCGCTCGTGAACCGGAAAATCGACGTCATCTGGATAACGGACCAGGAAATCGAATGTGAGCTCCCCCCGTCGGACGAAACGTACGAGGATTTCATTCGTTCCGGAAGTCCGTCCGACCCGGTCCCCGTTCATGACGAAAATTCCGCGATATCGATCAACTACACCTCCTGAACTACCGGGAAGCCGAAAGGGGTGGTGTATACGCACAGGGGCGCGTACGTCAACGCCATGGGGAACGCCATTGCGTGGAACATGGGCAATTTTCCGGTGTTCCTTTGGACTTTGCCGATGTTCCATTGCAACGGCTGGTGCTTCCCTTGGACGTTGGCCGTAGTCGCGTGAACGAGCGTTTGCGTGAGGAAAATGAATGCGAAGAACGTATATTCCGCCATTTCGGAATGGAAAGTAACGCATTTTTGCTGAGCGCCCATAGTGGCGAACACCCTTCTGAATGCCTCGGAAGACGAAAAGCGTCCGTTTTCGCATCGCGTTTCCCTCATGCTCGCCGCAGCGCCGCCGCCGTTGGCGACCATTCGGGCGATGGAAAAGATGGGAGTGACCATAACCCATGCTTACGGACTTACGGAAACGTACGGTCCGGCCGCTTGTTGCGCATGGCATCCGGAGTGGGACTGATTATCGGAAGAGGAACGCTGACGGCATGCCGCGAACGCCTGAGTCCCCTATCAGATTTTGGACGGACTGGAAGTCATGAACGTCGCGACGGGCGAAATACTGCCGCACGACGGGAAAAGCGAAGGCGAAATCGTTTTTCGATGAAACGTCGTCATGAAGGAATATCTCAAGGACGAATCCGCGACCGCCAAAGCGTTCGAACACTGATGGTTTCATACGTGAGACGTATGAAAGATACATCCCAACGGATACTTGCAAGTTTCCGACCGGCTGAAGGACGTCATCATATCCTGAGGGGAAAACATCGCGTCCATCGAAGTGGAAAACGCGCTCTGCCTCCATCCTTCGGTCAAGGAAGCCGCGGTCGTGGCAAAGGCTGACGAGAAATGGTGAGAAGTTCCTTGCGCCTTCGTTTCCCTTAAGGACGGGCATTCGGTTACGGAAAACGAACTGGTATCTTTTTGCAGGGAAAAGATAGCGCATTATAAAATCCCGAAGTACGTCGTTTTCGGGCCGATAGAGCGTACGAGTACGTGAAAAACGCAGAAATTCGTCCTCAGAAAAAAAGCGGAAGCGCTTCCGTCCAAGACGGCGCGTTCCTAATCCGTTTTTCAGCAACGTTCGTCCGGGGCGTTCACCAGTATCGCCATGTTTCCGTACGGATGGCGGTTCTCGAGCATCGCCTGATGCGCGAGTCACGTTTCCGAAAACGGGAAGGTTTTCGAAAGGCAGGGGCTTATTTCGCCGCTTGCGACGAGGTCGTTCAAAGCCTCGCATTCTTCGAGGTTGGCAAAATGCGAACCCTGGAACCTCTTCTGCCTCATCCAATGGTACCTGAGATCGAGGGTCGCGGAATATCCGGTCGTTCCGGCGCATATGACGACCATTCATCCCGGAGCGCAAACGAAGCACGAAGTGGGAACGGTGGATGCTCACGGATGCTCGAAGACGATGGCCGGATCCCGCCTTTCCCCGAGAGCTTCCCAAAACGCTTCGCGAAAACTTTTTACCGAAGAAAGCCACTTCGAGAACGCTTCGGAATCATTCGGATCTGGTAATTTTCACCAGTGTCCGAATTTTTTTCTATCTATGGCTCATACGGCTCAAATAGAACGGCAATACGCCGCCTTGTCAGTATCCGAAACGACCGCGACGGGCAGTCATCCGGCTTGTTTGACCAATTGGATGGCCAAGGAACCGAGTCATCCCGCGCCTCACCATACGAGCACGGGGTCGCCGTTCCGAACGACGTTCCCGTTCCATCAGCGCAGCATCCTGTATGCGGTGGCGCCGACGAGCATGTAGCTCGCGGCTTCTGCCCAACTCAATCTTTTGGGCTTCGGCAGGCATTGTTGGGCTTGTACGATGGCGAATTGGGCAAAACTGCCATGATTCGATTCATACCCCCAAATCCGCTGACTTGGGGCGAACGAAGGATCACCCCCGGCCGAAACGTAAGGATCGTCGGCGTCCAGTTGGCGGCAATGGACGACGACTTCGTCGCCGACGGAGACCGAAGTGACGCCTTCTCACAATGCCCAGACTATTCACGAAGCGTCGCTCCCTCAGACGTGGTAATCTTCGTTCAGTCCGGCCTCCATTCTCTTTCTGATGACGTTTACCGGTTTTCCCGACGCCGCCCAGATATTGTTGTAATTCACTCATGCCGCCATGACGCAGAGGAGGACTTCTCATGGCCGGGGCATCGGAGTGGGAACGGTTTCCTGTTTGAAAGCGTCGATCGGATTCCCGAATCTCGACTCTCGAACCACCTGCGCGAGCATCGTCGGCGGAACCGTACCGAGTTCCGGCAACGAACCCAATGCGGGGGAATGGAAAAATTGGGACATGGGCTGGTTTTAGACAATCCTTTCGATAATATCCGAATCAGGTATTTTTTCTATGAATTCCATGGTCGCAGAAGTCCGTTCCGCGAGGAAAAACGAAATCTGAGAATGGTCTGGAAAGCCTTGCCAAGCCGTTTTGGTCTTTTCGGATTTCGAGGAGTTTCGGAATTCGGACGAAACGGGCATAGGAAGGGAGTTCTCACCCCCGGGCGAATGATTGGAATCGACCGAAAAATTGACGGAAGCTTTTTGAGAATTGTTTTCAGACGGATTTTCGCCCCATGTGAAAAACGCCGGAGGAACCCCCTCGTTCCTGAATTTGGTAACGGGATCCAGTCCTGAACAAACGTATCTCCACGGCACGTGAACGCTTTCGTTCCTGAACGCTTTCATCCGCAGGCTCTTCGGATTTCTGGACGGTACCGAAATCGTCACCCCCTGATTCGGGAAAGTCGTATTTCCGGCACCGAACCCTTCGAAAGGGCGGATGAGTTGCGTTTTTAGGATACTCGAGAAGCGCGAACTTTCCCTGAACGTCGGCGACGGATCCGAGAGGAAGGCAATTGAATTCGTTTTCAACGCCGAACTCAGAAACGACGCGATTGCCATCATGAAAAACGAGAAAACCCCCCGGCCGGCATGCGTAGCGGATTGGAAAGTCACGTACGTATCCCCGAGGACGACGTAGTCCCATACGAAACACGAACAACAAAACTCCCCCGCTTTCGCGGGGGAGTTTTTGATTGTTCATGGCTGGACACGTTGGTCCTACACCGAAATGGGACATTTGGGACAGTATAAAAAAGGATTGTGGATCTACAGAATACCTCCTACTCTGTCACCCGTTCTATCGGTTAACCAATCTGTTCAACCAGTATCAATGACGGATATGTGGATTCATTGCATTAGGTCGACATAAGTAAGACGACCTCATTCCGAAAGTTCCGCCTTATACCCAGGATTCTCCGCATCATTCGAATCGAATTCCGAAGGAATGGACAACCGTCCTCCACGTCTGATGCCATTATGAAGTTTTACTACGACGTAATCTCAGGCATATTTTCACAACGTACCAAGAACGGCTTCTCCGCATGCAAGAGTACGTGTGAATTCTGCAAACAGAAAGCTTTCGGGAATCGGGGTTCAATTCGGCGTAATCGTCTTTAGCACGGCAGTTTCTACGCGCTCAAAATGTCTTAATTCACTGTCACTGATCCGCATGAATTCACAAGGACTTTCGGGGAGTCCTTCTCCGTCCTCGAAGCCGAATCTATTTGGATTGGCAATTACCATTCTGATTCGAAAAATCTATTCTGTCCAAATTGACATAAATTTGTGAAATGTCAATAATACATATGCGTAAACGGAAAAATATCCTATTTTAAGAGATTATTAAGAATCCCGGATATGATGGGAGCAAATTAAAAAATGCCCTATGAAAATCAAAAGAATCATAATCAAGAACTTTCGATCGATACAGGAGCTCGAAATGGAACCGAAAGCTCTCTATGGGATAATCTGACCCAATAGCGCTGGAAAAAGCAACATCCTAAGGGCAATAGATTTGGTGTTATGAGATGGATGGGC
This sequence comes from uncultured Candidatus Peribacteria bacterium, assembly GCA_964482035.1. Classification (GTDB taxonomy): domain Bacteria; phylum Patescibacteriota; class Gracilibacteria; order BD1-5; family UBA2023; genus JANJWP01. Next base: position 681,281 of record CAYZVC010000001.1, read on the forward strand.
AACAAAAAACAGGGTTGAGAAAGAATTGTTCAACGACCCTTCGAAACCGCTATCGGTGGAAATTCATTTCGATTCCCCAATAAATTGGAATTATTATAGCACCACTTATCAGATTCGAGTTGCCACCGTCACGATGAAGATACTTGCCGGAGGTTTTTCATCTGACGCGAAATTATGGACTAACTCAGAAAAAAGCGACAATTATGGCAACTGATACGGAATAAACGACGAATTTAAGAAATCGTGCAATTTCATCTACATACCATCGGACAGGGAATTTTCAAAACAATTCCACGCATCCCAATGGACCATGCTAGGAAAAATAATGAGGGAGATTCATTACGCTTACATCCGGAAATTCTGATCCGAAGAAAGACTCAAGAAGGCGTTTGAAGAAAAAATGGCTTCTGCGAAGTCCTTTTTGGAAGACGATTTTTCCGAAACGGAAATCACATTCTCCAAGTTCTTAAAATCGTTTGGTGAGAATTGTGAAAAAAACAGTTTCGGCGTAGCGCAGTCGTTCGATCCAAGGATGGAAATCTACGATCCGAACATGTTTTACAGAACTTTGCATATTTTTTTAAACGAGAATGGTGGCGGCCGGTCCTTTCACGTTGAAGAAGTCGGATCATGAATGCAGAATCTCGTACTCATCGCGATATTCCAAACATATGCAGACCTCATGAAGAACACGGTGATATTCGGAATAGAGGAACCGGAACTCTTTCTATATCCCCACGCTCAACGGAGTCTTTTCAAAACGTTCCAAGAAATATCGGAAAATGGATCTCAAATCCTCTACACCACCCATAATCCAAATTTTCTGGACGTAGCGAGACCCGATAGGATATTGCTCATAACAAAGGATCCGGAAGATTGAACGGTGTCGAGAGAGCGTGAGCCATTTGCGGACAAACCCCAACTTAAGGACGAACTGGCCAAATCATTGGCACACTTTTCCCAAGAGCGTGCGGAATTATTCTTTTCTAAAAAAGCGCTGCTCGTGGAATGAGCATCTGATAAAATCTTCTTTACAAGATACGCTAAAGAGATTTTGGGAATTGATTTGGACAAGGAATGAATTTCCGTAATCGAATGTTCCGGAAAAACTGGCGTAATCTACTTCATAGGTGTTTGCCGGGGACTTGGCATAGATTACTTCGCCATATGGGACAAGGATGATGACGGTGCCACCGAAGACCAATATGGGAATCTGCGAACCAGCATGGATGAAGAGGTGTGATTGGAAATCGATCCAAATTTGGAAGAGTTTTTGGAAAACAGCTGACTCACAAATCCTCACTGAAAAGACAAAAAAATTCGGAATGCCATAGAGATAGGCCTACGCTCAGAAATAAGTGGCCTTGAATCGCTTAAGGCATTCTTAGCAATCGGAACAACGGAAGACGCCGAAGGTGTAGAGGAAGAGCGAATCCCTTAGTCTCAGTTATGCCAAATCGATAAAAAAGTGCTTGAGTTCAACAACCTTTCCTCCAACATTCTCATGTCGAGAGGATAAAACGAAATTGTGCAAATCTCGGATGTATCCGACTTCGGAAACGCTTTCCGGTAGATAGTCCTGCTCGGCAGCGAGCTGCGTCTTCGTTTTTTCTAAAACCGCTTTGAAATCGCCGTTCTTGGAAAAAGTCACCAACCCGGCATCCGCATCCGTCACGTCCAAGTATCCGAAAAGCTGTTTTTTCTTTTCGGCATAATACTCGCTACCCTTCCAAATAAGGCACTCGAGGATAATCTGGAACATTGGTTCGTCCGGATTTTTCGATTCGATGCAAAGATCCGTCTTGCCTTTTCACTTCTTGACTTCGGTCCGCGCCACGTGCATTCTCATTTTTGAGTTGAGCTTATCGCAAAGAAGGTCTCTGATGGACTGTTCGTCTAACTGGGAAAACGTCGGACGCATCCTTCCCATTTCCACTAGGCTTTCATAAACCATACGATATACGTTCTCTTTTCCCGTATATCGGCGCATCCTGACCGTTCTGGTATGTGCGAGAACGAGTCAGAACATTCTGACGTCGAGCGCCAATTCGCAACCCGGAGCCCTGACTTCCTCTAGACAGAATTCGGTTTGCGGTACATACGCGTCGTTACCCAAGTTTTCCAGAATGCTCTTCGCGATTTGAAAATACTGGATTTCCGCCTCCGAATAGACGGGGTTGGAAAAATGGTCAGTAATGACCGAATCAATGACCTCTATCGAACTGGATATCGTTTCAGAGTCCATATCTTCCAAATGCGATAAATGCAGGAAAAGCAGGAATTTCAGGGCTATCTTTCCTTGGAAGTCGTATTCCTGGCGAAACTTCCAATCGGTCTGGATATCCAACATGGCCGCCACGCTTCCCGACAGTTCGGAAACTTTAGTTTCGTTTCTCTGTAACGCGATGAATATTCCGTACATGCGAAACAGACTCAGCAACCCTTCGTAAGAAAGGTCGCCGTAGAAGGCATCCGGCAAGGAAGGTCAGCAATGTTCGTTCTTTTTCAAGACGGATTCGATCAGCGTAATTCCTTCTTCGACTTTCTCCAAATCGGACAAAAGCACCGCATCTGCAAAGATGGCGTGGGTCTGCGCCAATTCTTTTTCGAAATAGAAAACCGCCCCGGAATCGATCCGTCTCACGATGGAAAGTCCGACATCCCTAAGCTTTAAGAGGAACTCGTTCTTACCCGTTTGAATGAACTTCAGACGGTAATAATAAAGTCCCCAGTACATGTTAGGGTTTAAACCCAATGCTTCGCGAATTTCAGATTCCATTTCTAAAGACTCCCTTTGTTTTCAGAGTTTGGCAAAGTCCTGATACGCCTCGAAAGCGAAGTTGTAAAAATCCGATTCTTCGTATTCCAACCATGGAATACCGACGCTCGGACCGACTCAGTACGTCGGTAAGATTGTCTTATAGAAGTAGAAGTCGCTTTTTGCCGTTTCAGCCGCTTCGGAAAGCATCCCAACATCCCTAGTCACGTAATGACGGATGGTCCTGTATTTTCTAAGTACGCTGTTGGCGAAAAATCAGCACCGCAAATTTCAAGATATGCTTCGAAGGGTTTCAGGCTTTTTGTTCGGTTTTATTTCGCGCGACAATCAAAGCCCAATTCTTATGTCCACATCGGCCACTACAGCGTTGGGATTCGACCTAACAAACATTAATGGTCCGAATATTTTATGTGTCGGATCGTCATGGTCCAGTTCCCTATCCGAAAACGCATAGATGGCTACCATGAATTTGCAATGCCGGACGTATTCTTCCAAATAGGCCTCTCCCAATTCCAATTCGGCCATTGCCGACCGATTTCATCACCGTAAAGCCATTTCCAAATCATCAAGTCTGAACAGCATATGGTGTACACAGTCCATTTTAGGATAGAATTCCCCTGAAACGAATTTTCCCAACACATCTTCGACCGTGGTTCGGTCATACATTTCTTGAGCATTTGACATTTGCGGACCGTAAAGGTTATGGGCGAATTGTAAGCTAACCGGCGTCCAGTTCAAAACCGGATAATCCAACTCTTGGAAAAATGAAAAATCTCCGCGAAGAGTCCTACTACCAAGACCTGTACGACCACCTGGTCGTCGACGATTGCAGGATACTGGAGGAAACGATGTCAAAAGTTCAGCCTGAAAAGGTTGGAAAAATACTCGTGAGGAACAACCTTTGAGAGTATTTCCTATGGTGGAGGAAACTGGAACTCGGAAAAAAGCGGAACGAAACAGTTGCCAAGTGGACGGAAAGGGACCGTCAAAGGGACCAGTTTTTCGAAAATGCCCAACCTCCGAAAGTCCGTTGCGGAAAATGCGGCGGAAAACTCCCGCCGCATTTAGACAAACATCTGGAGACCTGATGGGACGGAAAGTCCGATCGGGTGCTGTTCTATTTCAAGTGCGGTTCGTGCAAGGAAGTAATGGCTGCGTACGACGACGGATCAATACACGAATTCCAACGCGACCCCTGCCCCGATTGCGGACATCCGCTGAAGAGTACGGACTACGACAAGAGATCGGAAGACCTGTATGAGTACGCGGAAGTTTGCGACAATTGCGGTCGGAGGGAAATCAAAACCTTGGAGTTCGGAAAATGCGGAAGGGAGCCCGATTTCGATTTCGAGAAGGACCGGGCGAGGTTCTGCATACCCGCGGAAGTAGCCGCCCGGCAATGGGAAGAAGCGACCGCCTGGATCGACAACGCCCGACGCATTTTGGACGGCGCAAAGGAGCGGGAGGAAAAGAAACCGGTCTACGACGCATTGGAGAAAGTCCGGAGATTGAGGGTCAAGTCTTTGGAAAAATACCTGTCAGCGGAGCTCTGAAAACTCGGTTACGCGGATTTCCGCCTATCGAAACCGGACATTTCGAAGGACGTCCTCACGAACTTTACCATGACGGATCCGTCCGAGGATGGGAACTCGCAAAGCGCAAAGAAGACAAGGAGCACTATCGACGGATTGTTGGACAATACCAACTGGACGCTCATGACCAGTTCGCTCGAATGCCGGCTCTGAATCATCCGGGGAAGGCTTCGCGGTATCGACAACGACGGCGAATTGCTCAAGTTGGTGGAAAAAAGGATGTCCAAACTCGAAAAGGTGAATAATTGAAAAAACATGCAGTCTGGAATATAATCAAACCATGCGAAGCAAACCAATAAGAATTAATCCAATAAGGCTTGCCCAAGTTCTCGAGGGGAGGGTGATTTCCCCGTTTTATTGACTGGCACCCAACATGGCATGGAATCTTCTCCGTCGAGCTTGAGCAAACCTGCCAATCAACGAATCTCTGGAGCAGAAATATCCCTACATCGCCGAATTCATAGAAGATCAGGAGCGAGTTGATACACAAGTGGTGGAAAAACTGTTCGGTATCCTCTTGGATAACGAAGTGTTCCATAATCCCGAACCCGAAAGTAAATCGAGGAATGGGTCAACCATTCGGGATTACCTGAACTCCGAAATTTTCGTGAATTGATATCGCATGGGCGAAGATGGAAGGATCATTCAGGCTCCAGCCGACCAAGAGGCGTGATGACCTCAGGTAAGAGTTGAAATCAACAATTCCCATACCATGTCCCCAAGTTTTCAAAATTCTAACGGCAATGGGGTGACGCAAGCTCAGGCATCATGATCTTCGAATATCAGTCAATCAGGAAATTTTAACATACTGTTCGCCGACAAGCAAGACGATATTGATGGAACCATTGACGCTCTACTCTGAAATGAAACCATCTCAGAGCCTGAAAAGGCAAAATTAGCTAAAGTGAAATCAGAACTTTCCGAAGCAAAAACAGAAGATGAGAAACAATCTGTCATCGTCCGATTATGAGGCATCGTGAAAAATACCCTCAAGGACACTAAAGACTATCTTCAGCTGGCCCAGCTTCTCCTACATTTCGACAAAGTCATCCCCCCTGAAACCATTAACGCAATCAGTGCCATAATGGCTTCATATAGGACTTAAGGAAATAAAAAAGGACCGCCAGTTTGCGGTCCTTTTTTATTTCCTATCCCTGTGGCGGGAACGGATCTTTTCCGTAGGTGTTCCTTTCTTGAATCTGTCATCCTTTATTTTGGATGATCAGTTCCGTGCCCTGGTTCTTCGCAATCTGGGTTGCAGTTGCGACGGCCTGAGCCTTAGTATCGGTCCTAGCGGTAAATCGCGAGGATCATTCCTTGCGAACTCACCAACCGGAATCGGTAGGAACAACCCACTGAGCTGGCAATCTAGCCATACAAAGATGGGTTATCGGATAAACTTGCGAATATCCCTTTAACCGCTATCATCCGGAGGCTTTTGCACGAGCAAGCCGAAAGGCAACGGAAACTCTCATATTCACATGTGGGAGTTTTTTTGAGGACTAAACCTCGAACGACATCATATTTGCAATTCATGATATTTCAATAAAATTGAACAAGATTCAATAATCGAACGGTAATGCTCAAGGAACTCTCTTCGAAACAGCAGAAAGTCCTGAATTATTATTCCGACTACATCGGAACCAACGGACATGCCCCGACATACCGGGCAGCCTGAGACGCGTTATGACTCGATCCGAGCGGGGTGCTTTTCCACGTTAGGAACCTCGAGAAAATGGGCTATTTGTCTGCTTCGGGAAGGAGCGTCAACCTCCTGTCGGACAAGGAAACCATCCCTTTCTTGGGTTCGGTTGCATGCGGGCAGCCTATTTCGATTTTCCAAGAACCGGACGAATATGTGGAAGTTCCGAAGAACTTCCTAAAGTGAGGTGGGAACTTTTACGCCCTCAGGGCTAAGGGGGAAAGCATGAAGGACGCGGGCATCCTTCCGGGCGACACTCTCGTAATCAGGCAGCAAGACGACGTGGACGACGGGGATATCGGGGTCATCGTAACGGGAGATTGGGCGGACGACGAAAGAGCTACGCTGAAACGCGTTTACCACCGTCCGGACAGCATGGTATTACGACCTGCGAACGACGAATTCCCAACGACCGTCGTAAAGAAAGGAATGGTAAGGGGTAAGTTGGTTTCAGTAATACGCAGTTATTAGAAACAACGAACACCTGAACTCGAATCAGACTGGATATTCCAGTCTTTTTTCGTAATGTATCCAAGCCAGACGAAGTGTGCCGATAAGCTACAACAACCGCCAAATAGAGGGGAAAAGTGGGCAATTATCCACCCACCCTCCTTTATTGGCGAGCTGGGGCACAGGTTCGTCTGGCGACAACCGGATAATTGCCCTCTTTTTTATATGCTCGGAAGGCGTCCGGAATCCACCCCTTAACCAACGGGAAAAATGATAAGATGCCCTTTCTGCAAAGAGGAAATCCAAGATGACGCAGTCGTTTGCAAGCACTGTTCATCAGGTCTTGCCACGGCTGCAGCGAAAGAGAAAATCAAATCGCAAAAACAAGCTTTAGCGCTGGAGGAATTACGAAACGAAATAGCGGTGCGGGGATTTCCGAAGGAAATCGCCGAGTACCTACTCAAAAACCAGTGATATTGGAAGAAAGCCAAGAAGAAATCGAAAACAAACGAGGAAATCGTATCGGAAGTCACGGAAAAGATCCGGAAGAACACGATATTCGCGATATACGCGCTCTGATTCTTCTGAATGCTAATGGGCCTTGCGATGTCGGGGCCGATATCCTGGCTGCTTGCGAATTCGATGATATTCGCGATATGGCTCCATCCGGAAAGGAACCGCAAAGCCTTCGCGGACCTTCCGTGGCGGTTCGGCGATTTCAAAAATCGGCCGGCGCGAATCGTGTTGAGCGCCTTCTTCTTACTGCTGAGCACTTCGGTAATTTTCGGGGAAATCGAAATGAAGGAGAAAGAGGTTGCCGCGAAAATCGAGATGGCGAAAATGGAAGCGGCGGAGAACGCCCGAATCGAAGAGGACAAAAAATCATACGCGGTTCCTACCATAGTCGTAAAAAGCCCCTCGGGAATGCAACCGTCAAGAAAATACGTTCTCGCCTACTCGACGAGCTGAGCCACTTCGGTCATGGTGAACGGAGTGGCGGCGACCTGAAGCGGATGAAATTATCTCCAGGAAATCGAACTCGTATCGCCCATCATGGAAATCAGCATTTCCGCCGGCAATAAATACTATTCGAAAACCGAAACGGTCACCGTATCGAGAAAGAAGACGGCGGAAGAAGAAAAAGCCGAAGCGCTAGCAAAAAAGGAGGAATTACGGATCAAAGAATACGAAGATGCCGAAAAGAGATGAAAGGAACGTTTGGCGCGGCTGGCCGCGAGGAAGGAGGAAATAGGAAAAATGTTCAGCGCTTGGGACGGATCGTACGCGCCGCTGGTAAAGGAAATCAAATCGTCCATGAACGACCCGTCGAGCTTCGACCACGAATCGACGACGTGGACGCTCATAGAGGATCCGAAGAAGGGCGACATAGTCAGGGTGCGAATGATTTACAGGTGAAAGAACGGGTTCGGCGGCATAGTGCGCCAGAGCGCATTGGCGGAAATAAACATGAAAGACAACTCCTGGTCCATTCTGGAAGAATAGATTTTACGAGTCCGCCGAATAGAATGCGTGGGTAAGAATTTTCGCAAACCCATGAAAAAATTCCCTGCCAAAAAAATCCAAGAAGAAAGGGCGAGACTCGTTTCGCTCTTTTTCAATTTCCTCGCGCACGATCCGGCCTTTCTGAAAGACGTCTCGGCAATAAGGGACGGGTACGGCTTGGGCGAGAATTCCGAACGCCGGAAAATGCCTTCGGGCGCCATTTCGATCAATTATTGGGAACCCGACTACGAAGCCGCCGAAACCCTCTGACGACTCGACGCGACGATCCGGGAGGAAGTGGCGCGATTCCACGGGGATATCGAACGGCTCGCGGAAAAATACCTCGTACCGAAATTCCCGATTCTGATAAAAGAGTTCGTGCTTACCGGAAGGTTCGGGAATTTGCTCGTAAAATGGAAGATCGAATTTTCAGGCGATACGTGGACCGCGACCGGATCCAAATTCATGAAGAAAGAGGATTTCGAAGAGATTTGGGCGAAGATACAGGAGCGGAATGCGGAACGCCCGGAATCTATAATGAAAATGGGGTTTTCGGATGAAATCCTTGCCAAATATGCTTCCGTCAAATCCGTGGAGAAGAAATATTTTCCGAACCAGAAGCTTTTCAGGACGATGCTTTCCCAAGAAATGGGGCACGACGTCCAAATCGAATGGGAACGGGCGGTGGCTTCGGTCAGCAAATACGAAAAGTCCCGCACTAAACAAATTGTCACGGATCTCATTTCCTTATTGAAAGACCTTGCCGACGCGGAATAACGCACGGTTGCGAAGTTGCGGACCCTAACTCCGCAACCGGAGGACGAATCGAAAAATACTATGCGGGACGGAGATTCGAAAGGATTTCCGTCCCGCTTATTCGATTATTTTCCAAAGATGGAAGCAGGCAGCGAAGGAAAGAAAGTCACGATCCGAATCGAGTATGTCCCCGTGGACGACCTCGTGACTTCGGAATACAACCCGAGAAAACATACGGACAAGCAGATGCGCGACCTTTCGGAAAGCATTAGGAAGTTCGGCATGGTGGACCCTTTGGTCGCGAACTCTTCGAAGGACAGGAAGAACGTGGTAATCGGCGGGCACTTCCGTCTGGAGGCCGCGAAAAAGGCCGGAATGGCGACCGTCCCCGTGGCGTACGTCGACATCCGGGATTTGGCGAAAGAAAAGGAACTCAACCTCCGGCTCAACAAGAACGTCGGTGAGTGGGATTTCGAAATACTGAAGGAATTCGACGTCGGCTTCCTCGTGGGTGCGGGCTTCGGAAACGCCGAACTGTCGGACGTTTGGGATTCGATACTGGGCGTCGAGAACGACAATTCGGACGAAAACGGGGTGAAAAAATTAGCCGAAGAACCGAGAGCGAAACCGGGGCAGCTGTATTCGCTCGGGGAACACCGGCTGCTTTGCGGCGACTCGACCGATCCGACGGCGGTCGCTAGGCTCGCGGCGAGCGCTTGAGCGGAAGGGGAAATCGGGATGCTGTATTGCGATCCCCCGTACGGGATAGGACTGGATTACCGGCACGGCATAGGCAAAACGCGCGATTACGGAGCACAGAAGACCGACGACGGGAAAAGCCCCGAAGAATACCTCGAATTCCTTACCGCCGCGATGTCCAACGGCGTAGCCGTCGTTTCCGAGAACGCGCACGTCTTCTGTTGGTGCGATCCGAACGGGATAGGGACGGTCCAATCCGTACTCGCCTGATTGGGGTGCGTCCCGAGGCGCGTATGCCTATGGATTAAGAACAACATGAACGTGACCCCGAAAGTGGCGTTCAACCGGGGTTACGAACCCTGCGTATACGCGACGCGGTGAAAACCGTACGTTTCCAAAGAACCGAAAAACCTGCACGAAATCCTCGACAAGGAGGTGGGAACGGGAAACCGGACCGCGGAGGACGTCGCCGATTTGTTCGACCTTTGGCTCGCGCGGAGGATGCCTACGCAGGAATACGAACACCCCACCGCCAAACCACCGACCCTCCACGAAAAACCTCTGAAACGATGTACGGCCGCGGGCGATTTCGTCCTCGACCTCTTCGGGGGAAGCGGAAGCACCCTGATCGCCTGCGAGCAACTGGGACGCAGGGCCCTGCTCATGGAACACGAACCGGCTTTTATAGACGTAATCATCGACCGTTATGAAAAACTCACTTGAAGAAAGGCCGAACTCATCCGATAGGTCGGACGTATCGGCCGGGGACGTGTTCGTCCTCGGGGAACACCGCCTCGCGTGCGGCGACTGCCGCGATCCGGAACTCGTGCGGAAACTGTTTTCAGGATGGTCGGACACTTTCGACCTCCTCCTCACCGACCCGCCGTACGGCATCGATTACGTCGCGTCGAAAGAAGGTTTCGGAGGAGTTTCGGGCGACCACTCCCCGATAGAGAACGACGGGATTACGAGCGACGCATCCTACGCGGCGTTCACGAAAGAGTGGCTGTCGGCCACCATTCCGCTTTTCTCCACGAAAAACGCCGCGTACGTGTTCAATTCCGACCGAATGGTATTCGCCCTCAGGCAAGGGATGGTGTCGTCGGGGATGAAGTTCTCCCAACTGCTCATCTGGATCAAGGAATCGTCGGTGATAGGCAGGTTGGACTACCTACCCCAGCACGAACTCATCGCGTACGGCTGGCACTGAAAACACCGGTTCAGGTGATCGAAAGCGAAAAGCGTGCTCGCCTATCCGAAGACGAGGAAGAACACCATACATCCGACCATGAAGCCCATCCCCCTTTTGAGGGAGATAATCCTGAATTCCACGGACATGCGATGAACGGCTTACGATCCGTTCGGAGGAAGCGGGAGCACGTTGATCGCGTGCGAACAGACGGGGCGCCGATGCGCCACCGTCGAACTCGACCGGGAATATTGCGCGAGGGCGATACGCCGATGGGAAGACGCGACTGGAAAAAAAGCCGAAAGGATAGCGACCAGATAACCATATGTGAAAATTGAAACCGAAGAGCCGGATATCGGAAAGGCAGGAGCGTGAAAAAGCGCTCCTGCTGGAGCAGTTGGAAAAAACGCCGATCGTTCAGATGGCCTGCGAAAAGACGTGAATCGCCAGATCGACGTACTACCGATGGGCGGACGAGGATTCCGAATTTTACTGGAAGTGCCGCGAGTCCCTTAAGAAAGGGATTTCGATGATGAACGACATGGCGGAATCGCAACTCCTGCGGAGAGTGAACGAAGGCAACATGACCGCCGTCATTTTCTGGCTCAAATCCAGACATTGCGACTACGGACGACCGGATTTCGGATCGGCGGACAAGGATGAGCCCCGAAAGCCCACGCAGGAAGAATTGGACCACATCGATTGGGTGCTCGAAGAAATGGGCGAATAAGGATGGTTTTCGATTCGAGACTGGACTTCCGAACGGTTCGGTTCATTAGTGTTGGCGTACCAGCTAACCGAAAGAACCATGGCAACGGAGACCGCATACCATCCGGCCGGATATCCGACGACCACGACGAGATACCGTCCGAACGACCCGTCCCACTCCCCCGCCCCGGCGGCTTGGGACTCAAGCGCCCGGTATTGCCTCTACGCGAGAAAATCCTCGGAAGATGACGAACGGCAGGCCTTGTCCATCGATTCGCAGATCGCGGAAATGGCGAGGGTCGCAGAGCGTGACGGGTTGAAAATCGTCGAAATCATCCGGGAGAGCAAATCCGCGAAGGCTTCCGGAGCGCGGGAAGGGTTCAACAACCTCCTCAGCGGACTCGCGCAGAAGAGGTTCGATTCGGTGCTCGCATGGGCGCCGGACCGTCTCTCCCGCAATGCCGGGGACCTCGGGTCGGTAGTCGACCTCATGGACCGCTGATGCCTCCGGGAAATCCGGACGAACGGCCAAACCTTCTCGAACAACCCGAACGAGAAATTCCTCCTCATGATCCTCTGCTCACAGGCGAAACTCGAGAACGACAACCGGAGCGTCAACGTCTGCCGGGGACTCAGGACAAAGGCGGCCATCGGGCACTTCCCACACGTCACGCCGCTGGGTTACCTCAACCAGCGGAGCTACGTCCGAAACGGCGGAAGGACGGTATTGGATCCGGAACGCGCGCCGTTCATCAAGGAGATATTCGAGAAAGCCGCGTATTCAGGCTGGAGCGGCAGGAAAATCCACGACTGGATATTGAAAGAGACGCCGCTCAAAACGAGGAGCGGAAACGAATTAACGCTGTCGACGGTATACAAGATTCTCAACAATCCCTTCTACTACGGAAAATTCGAGTACCCCAAAGGGAGCGGCAACTGGTGCGACGGGGATTACGAACCCATCGTCACGAAGAAACTCTTCGATGAGGCGCAGGAGCATCTGGACAGATCGCCCCGATATCGCCCGAGGAACAAGGACTTCGACTTCACCAAACTCATGAAATGCGGGAACTGTGGGTCGTCCGTTACGGCGCAAGAGAAGTTCAAAAAGATCGCAGGACAGGAAAAACCCAAGAGTTACGTTTATTACCACTGCGATCGGCACTTGGACAGGAGCTGCAAGGAACCGTCGATCCGTGAAGATATGCTCATCCAACAGTTCGTGGAACTCATTGACCGAATCGACATAGACGTGCTAGCGGTATCGGAAAGCCTGAAAGAAGAATTGGCAAGGTTCAATGCGTTCCAATCGCAACTGCTAAAAATCAAATGACAGGATTTGGCTGAAGGAGGTGAAATCGATTTAAGGGCTTACATGAAGTACATAATTCAAAACGGGAGCAAGGATGAGAAACGTAGCATCTTAACAATGCTACGGCAAGATGTCATCCTTAATGGAAAAACAGTCTCCGTATGAGATTTCTGAAAAACAAATTTGATTATCAGAAATGATAAATAATATATATTTATACATATGCATATACATATATAATCCAAGTCCGATGCCGTCGAAAAAAAACGCCGCTCTCGCAGCTAAAAATTTCCTCAAATCCGAATTGGCCAAAAGGGGAATCACAACGGAAACCCTAGCTAAGCGATTGGCTGAAAACGGCGTCTTCGAAACGAAAGCCAGCATTGATAATAAAATTAGTCGCGGGACCTTTAGTGCGGCCTTTCTTTTACAATGTATGGAAGCCATTGGCTGTTCCAGCATAGAGGCCGCGACTATCAACGATATGTTCAGACACGAGAAAGCCCCTGCTGACGATCAGGTTTTCACCGATAAGGACGGAATCCGTTATATCTCCATCCTTGGGGATAGTTCGGATGCCAAGCCCGAGTGAGCGGTAATAAGCCTTTTTTCGGGGGCTGGAGGATTGGATATTGGATTGGAGCAGGCCAAGTTCGACAAGACCCTTTGTGTTGAATACGACTCTGATTGCAGATCAACACTGAAATACAACCGACCAGATTGGATAGTTTTTGAAGAAGGAAAAAAAACCGTAAAGGGGAAAGTCGTCGAAAGGGTACCGTGAGATGTCAGGGCCATTGACCCAAAGGAATTATTAGACGCGGGCGGATGGAAGAAATGACAAGTCGCCCTTTTAGTATGAGGAGCGCCTTGCCAACCTTTCAGCAACATTTGAAAGAAACGATGAAAGGACGATCCGAAAAATGGAGATCTCTTTCAAGAATTCGTAAGGATGGTCAAAGGCGTATCGCCACAGGCGTTCATATTCGAGAACGTAACTGGCATTACCCAATCCAAACATTCCGATGTGATCCAATACATGGTGGATCAGTTTCAGTGACTTGGTTATGGGATCTCTCATGCCATTCTGAATGCGGCAAATTATTGAGTGCCGCAGAAACGAGAGAGATTCTTTCTCATAGGAATTAAAGGGGTAGATAAACCTGCTTTCCCCCTTCCAACTCACACAAAAGATAAGAAAACTTGGGAGTCCTTCACGAGGAATCTAAATCCAGCGCCCATCATAGTTCCCCGCCCCTGGGTAAGCGTCGATGAGGCGTTCTGAAGAATCTCGAAGCATTTCAAGCGCCGACCAGACTATGCAATCATGAATCTGTCGGACAAAGTAGTGGGGAGAATGAAATACGTGAAGCAGTGAACGAATTTCAAAGTCATCCCTCTGGAATTGCGTCCAGATTGTTGGAAAAACGGAAAACACCAGTGAAGCGACACTTTCGGAAGACTCGTTGCCAACCAACCTTCCGTCACGATACGGACCGGTGCATACAACCCAAGCAAAGGCAGGTATATACACCCGCACGAAGACCGCGGACTAAATACCGTCGAGTTATCGGCACTACAAACTTTTCCAGAAGACTGGATTTTTCAATCCAGCAAAGGCAAGCCTACATTAACCAGCACAGGGAAGCAGATTGGCAATGCGGTACCGTGTGGTTTAGCAAAAGCCCTTGGCCTGGCGATTAAAAAACAGATGCCTTAGAGGATTTGTTGAAATACCTCCCTAGCTGATGCAAGCGAATCTATACAAAATGCGTCGTCGACTGCCGCCATTGGGGTGGTCGACACAGTCGTTATTGAGTGCGTCGCAACTGTCTTCAAACCAGTCCTATCGGCTTCTGATATATTGGTGGAAATAGCGTAATATTTGATTCACTTTGGATCAATTATCCATTCGCGAGTCTGCATATGGACATACATGGCCTTCATCAGACTTCATTCGTGGGATATTTGTAATCTCCTATCTGGACGCAAGCTGGTCTTGACGGAGAAATACCCGACAAGGTCATCCAAGTCACATGAATCAACCATTATTTCATGTGCCTTCTCCAGTTTTTGTAAAATATCTGGCGTTACTGATGTTACGGGATTCAGATCCAACCCTGCAGAATTTGCTCGTTCAAAGAATCGGGTGCCATCAAATATAACAAAGTCAGGATTCGAGGTCACAAGTTCCACGCCTAAAGTCGATAGTTTAGCTCTTAGATCTGCAATGTACTCAGTTCTTTTCGATCCATAAAAAGAGTAGGCATTAAACTGACTTACGTTTGGCAATAAAAGCGCAATGTTCGAAATGCTTTCAGTGCCCAGGCTTTCGACGAAACGATTCCAAGCTGCCGATGCAAGCAACCATTCATACCAGTCTCCGTGGCAATTACTCAATGACCCTCAGGTTGTTTCAGGAGCCTGCGCTCTCACCCCTTCATCCAATTCCTTCAACAGTCCTGACAATGACTTATCCAAGGGTGGTAAAACCCCTCCGAGCAATCAACAAAATGCTACATCTTTTTTTATAGCGAGCTTTCAGTCTTTTGTCATGCCCGTAAATGATACGGAAGATTCCCTAATAGCTGGAAATTCTCATGCTATCAAGGATTCCAAGGCGGTTTCAGTAACCGGAACTACAGGTGAAACCTCTTCCTCCATTGGCTTAACTTTGGGATTGTTCATGAATGCGGATTATTTCCCGGAAGGATATCGTTCTTATATAGAAATGCAATCATGGCACATCTGCGGGGTTGCGAGAAAAATGAAAAACGCCCCTTCTGGGGCGTTTTTCATTTTTCATGTAATTCGCAACCACTATGGTCAGCGAGCTCGGTTTTCTATGGCTGGGGATGAGGGATTCGAACCCCCGAATGGCGGATTCAGAGTCCGCTGCCTTACCACTTGGCGAATCCCCAATGAATTCGACGTGCGCCGGGGATAATATAGAAAATACGCTCCGGTGCAAATCAAAAATGCTTAAAAGTCGGGCTCGTCCTTATGCAGATGGTGGCGCAAAGCCATGGTTCGGACGCTCTTCGACGGCGGAATCATGATGGCCTTCGCGAGCACGTACGAGAACCGTACCGACTTCCTCACGCCGTTCACCACGGTTTCGAATTCGACGTATTCCGGCTTCGCGCCGTTCGCCGCCTGCATTCCCCATGCGGCTTCGAAGTCCTCGTAATTCATTTCGAGTTCCGATTTGGGACGGAGAACCTCCGTAGTTTCCGAAGGCTGGAAATCGAAAAGCGCAGTCTGCTGGGGCTCGATGAGTTTCGCCGCGGCGTCCGCGACTTTTACCGCGACTGTCGAAACCTCAGTGACCTTCGCGGAATCGGCGAGCGAACGGATTTTGGCGAGGGTCATCGAAGGCGCGACCGAAGTGCTGAAAAATTTCTTCGCGAGCATCGCGTGGATCTGCGTGGGATTGAACTGCCCCTGGTCGTCGAGCTCGTCGTACGCCGCGTCGTATTCCACGAGGAAATCCCTGGCCCATTCGGGCGTATGTGCTGTGGGGTTCTCTGGAATCGGCATGACCGGAAAATAGGTTTTCCACATATTACCACATGAGGTTAAAAATAATCAAATCCTCGCGTTTTTTCAGGTTGCTCCGCCCGTGGCAACCCGTATACTATGCGCCGTAATCCCACTTTCGATGTTCGTAAAAATCATCTATTTCCTCTTTTTCGTCCCACTCGGGGTCGCCGTCCTGAAATACCGGAAAAACGTCTACGAATGGACCGGCCAATGGTATTGGGCCGAAAAATGGCTCTGACGCTGAGGTACCGTGGTCGTCATCATCCTTACCGGATTGGCCATGATTTTCTTCTGAGTCGGATACCCGCTCTGAGCCTTCGAAGGACTCAGGGGTGGAAACGGCCCCATCGGCACTCCTCCGGGTCTCGAAGGAAGCCAATCCCCCACCGGCCAAGACGCTCCCGCGGACGCCGGACAGCAATAATCCGATCCCCTTCATTTCTTCCATGCGCTTTTCCTTTAAAAAAACCGTAGCGGCGTTCGCAGTCTTCGCGACGCTTTTTCCGTACGCCCTTCCGCAAACCTCCGCCGAAGCCGCGACCGGAACCGCCATCACGGTCAAGCCGACCCCGCTTTCCAAGTATTCCTACCTCGACCGTTCCAAGACGATGACGGTAAAGGAATTCTTCACCATCGCGTTCAACGTTCTCGCCGAATACGAAAACGTTCCCAAGTCGAGCAAATACGTCAAACTCGAATACCTCAACGTCGCGCCGGACACCGCCTTTTACGCAGCAATGCAGAAGGGCGTCTATCTCAACCTCGTAGAGAACTCCAAAACCTCCGTACCGGTTCGCAAGACCGCTACCGAAGGCATGTTCGCCAAGGTCATCGAACGCCTCACCGGACAGACCGTCGCGGTCGTTCCGGGCAAAGCGCTCACCTACGGCGCGCTCTTCGACACCATTTCCGACCTCTATTCCCAAGAGGATACGACGGCTTCGGACGGAGTCGACAAGGCGTCCAACTACGCCATCCTCAACGACGCGTATCTCAAGCTCCGCAACGAGTATTACGACGCTTCCAAGGTCGAAGAGACCGAACTCCTCCGCGGAGCCATCACCGGAATGACGGAAGCCACCGGCGACAAGCATACCGTCTACTTCCCCCCTACCGAAAGCAAGGAGTTCCAAGACGAACTCTCCGGCGAACTCGAAGGCATCGGCGCGTACGTCGACATGGCCGTTCCGGGAGTGCTCACCGTCGTTTCCCCGCTCGTTGGTTCCCCCGCCGAAAAAATCGGGCTCAAGGGCGGCGACGTCATCACCAAGATCGACGACCTCGCGGTAACCGCCGAAGTTTCGCTCGAATACGCGGTTTCCAAAATCAAGGGCAAAGCCGGAACGAACGTCGTCGTCCACGTGAAGCGCGGAAATGAAAACCTCGTCTTCACGGTCACGCGCGCCAAGATCGAAATCAAGTACGTCGAATACAAGAAGCTCGCGTCCGGAGTTCCGTATATCAAGATTTCGATGTTCGGCGACGGCACCCTCAAGGGCTTTGCCGAAGCCGCGACCTGGATCAAGAAGAACGGTACCGACACCGATAAGCTTATCATCGACCTCCGCAACGACCCGGGAGGAAGTCTCGACGAAGTCGCGGGCATCCTTTCGTACTTCGTACCGAAAGGCGAAGCGGTCGTGAAAATCCGCTACCGCGATTCCAAAGACCAGATCGTCAGCGCCGGCTCCGACGCCCCGCTCTCGGGACGCAAGATCGCCATCCTCGTGAACGGCGGCTCCGCTTCCGCTTCCGAAATCATGGCGGGTACCATCAAAGACTACCTCCCCAAAACGGTCATCGTGGGCGAGAAATCCTACGGCAAGGGTTCGGTACAGAACTTCGTCCCCTACCCGGACGGTTCGAGCATCAAGTACACCATCGCCAAGTGGTTCACCGGCAAGACCGAAATCGGCATCGACGGCACGGGCATTACCCCGGACGTCGTCGTCCAAACCGAAACCGGTTCGCTCGTTACGGGCGACAAGGTTCTCGAAAAAGCCGAGGAAGCGCTCAAAAACGTCCGCTAATTGCATTTGGAAATATCCCCCGTATCATACGGGGGATATTTTTCTTTTTCGAGCATGAAAGCCCCGTATCTGAAAAAACTCGCTCTCGGCGCTACTGCCGGACTCGGTTTCGGCATGGCGATTCTCGCCGTCGGAATCGCGTACGCCACGTATTCGGGTCTCACCGCCTCCACCGGCGAAACCCTCACGAAGGACAAGTGGAACGAAATGTTGCAATACACCGTCCCTCCGGGAGCGGTAATGGCGTTCAACCTCACGACGTGTCCGACGAACTGGAGCGAAGCCGACGGAGGAGGCGGAAGGCCGAATTTGCGCGGACAGTTCATTCGCGGTTTGAACTCCACCGCCACGGGGATAGACAAATGACGAACTCTCTGAAGTTGGCAAAAAGGCTCGCTGAACATGAACGATGACGGAAACGGGCTCAACGGACTCGCTACTTCCCACTGATCGATGACATGAGCCCTCGGCTATGACCCGGTAACCCTTACGGATTATCCCAGCCGATGACATTCCTTGGTAAGTTCGACACCGGGATACGAGGATTACTACAATGCCTATCCGGAATACTGGGGCATAACACGCCCCACGAACATCGCCCTCCTCTACTGCGTGAAGAACTAAAAAACGCCCCGGTTCGTCCGGGGCGTTTTCGTATCTAGAAGAGGCTTCCTTGCAGCTCTTCCACGCTTATCTGCCCGTCGTCGAGATACCGGTATACGGCACGGAGGTCGGATTTCACGTCGAAGCCCCGGATGGTAACCCCCGAAGCGAGCAAATCCCGGAGAAACGGCGCGAGCGTGAGGTTTTTCGAGCGGAACGCACGGTACTTTCCATCGATTCCGATGACGAACCCCGCGAAGTTCCCCTTCTCTTGAAAAGCCGAGAACGTGCACGACCGAACCTCGCCCACTTCGGACATGAGCGCGTCGACCACGGCTTGATCCGTGACTTCTTCGAAACCGGTTTCGAGATTGGTGACGTCGCGCATGACCACGTCGCGCTTCGGAAGGAGCGACTTGAACCCCAAGCGGTGGAAGAACGCTTCCGCCTCCGGCGTAAGGAACGGGCGCGAGGCGAACTTAGCCGCTTCGAGGTCGAGCTCGACCGGCACGTTCACGTCGATGGACGCGAGCGTCTTGGAGAGAAACGCGACTTCGCGGGAGTTTTCGAGGGTTTCGCGAGCTTTTCCCGTGATTTGGTCGAGGTTCTCGTAGATCGATTCGAGCGAACCGAACTGCGTGATGAGCGCTTCGGCTTTTTTCGGACCGAACCCCGGAATTCCCGGAATGTTGTCCGAGGCGTCGCCGACGATGGCGAGGTAGTCGACCACGCGCTCCGGCGGAACGCCGAACTTTTCGATCGCCTCCTTGCGGCGGGCGACGACGCGTTTCATCGTGTCGTACACCGCGACGTTTTCTCCGACGAATTGGTAGAGGTCCTTGTCACCGGAAACGATGTACACCGAATTGTCCGCGTCTTTGCCGAACTTCGTGGCGAAGGTGCCGATGATGTCGTCGGCTTCGAAACCCGCGAGGGCGAGGGTGGGAATCCCAAGGGACGCGAAGAGTTCGTAGAGGAGCGGCTCCTGCGAACGGAGGTCGTCCGGCATGCGGTCGCGCGTGGCCTTGTATTCGGCGTAGATTTCCGAACGGAAAGTCGGGCCGCGCGAGTCCATGACCAATGCCAGGCAATCGGGTTTTTCGGATTCGTGGAAGCCGGCGATCATCTTGGCGACGCCGTACACCGCGTTTACCGGATTCCCTTCCGGGTCGGTAAAAGGCGGAACCGCATAGAAGCAGCGGTAGAAGAGGTTGTATCCGTCGAGGAGGAATATCCGGCGCATCGTTTCGAAGAAAAACGGCCGGTCGAACCGGCCGCGGGAATTACTTGAGGTACTTCGCCAAATCGGGCTTGAAGTAGGTTTCCATGTTCTTGCCGAATTTTCCAGGAAGGTTGCCCGGAACCGGCTTTCCGTCTTTGAGCTTGCTCATGTTGGAAAGGTAGACTTCGTGGAAGCATTCCACGGTACGTTTCTCTCCGATAAGGGTCGTGATGGTAAGAAGAACGGTACGGAGGATGGCCGCCGCGGAATTGCGATAGTGCTCCGGGGTGTGGACGGCGCGGATTTCGACGACCGGAGCCTTGAGGATTTCGGCGACGGTGGATTCGGCGTCGTGGCCGGCCTTATGGAGGGCGCCTACCGCGAACACGCAGATGTCGACGAGCGCGTCGAGGGAACCGACGAGCGATTGGTCGAGAGCGCCTTCTTCTTCGAGTTCGCCCACTTCTTCGAGGAAGTATTTGAGTTCGTTTTCCCATTCGACGCCCATGCCTTCGGCACGTTCGAAGACGGTATTCATTTCTTTGATCTCCGAGACGATGCGGAGGACGGAATCATGGGCGAGAAGCATGGATGCGTGAAGAAAAAGTAACTTGCCGAATATACCCGAATCGAAATCGAAAGCAACGTTCCGAGGATGCGAAAAAACGGAACTTGAACGCGAGACCCCGAAGAGGTAGAATAGGGCAACTATCCCATTACGCACGACGAATGGACCGCTCCGTTCTGAATACCGCGAAACGCTCCGCCGTGGCATGAGCGGCTTTCGCCGCGTCGGCAGCCGCCGTCTCCGTGGCGTTCGCCGCGCTTACGTACGTCGTTCCGGTGCAGACTGCTTCGACGGGTTCGGCGCTCTCCTCTTCCGAATGGAACAAAATCGTCGCCAATCTGACGACGCTCGATTCGAAAGCGGCATCCGCGCTGAAGGCGCCGATATCGGTATGCCGCCCCCTCTCGAACCAGAACCTCG
The DNA here is from genome assembly GCA_964482035.1 of uncultured Candidatus Peribacteria bacterium. Taxonomy (GTDB): domain Bacteria; phylum Patescibacteriota; class Gracilibacteria; order BD1-5; family UBA2023; genus JANJWP01. The sequence continues at coordinate 702,357 of CAYZVC010000001.1, forward strand.
TGGCGAATACGTGGCAGCAAATCGTTTTCGATCAAAGGAAATACGATACCGACAGTTTTTGCGACACGACCGGAACGTCCAAATTCCTTCCGACGAGGGCCGGATATTACCGCGTGACGGTAACCGTTGGGTACGTCAAGGGCGGTGGCGGCGGATGATACACGTCGTACCTCTCGATTAAGAAAAACACCTCGACGACCGAACTTGCCACCTACGCGCTCCATAATTATACCGCGGCGCACCAGCATACCATGACCGCCTCCACCATTACGTACATGAACGGGACGACGGATTACCTTACGGCGGAAGCCTACGTGAACGACGCCATATGAGCGACTACCGTCCAAAGCTGAGACAATACCCACTTCGTCGCCGAGTGGATTCGAGAATAACCCCCGAAACCGTGTCCAAGAACTTCCCCTACCGCAAACCCGTGCTTTCCGCTTTGGCGTTTTTCGCCACCCTCGCGGGCGTTTCGGCATGATACGCAGCCTATTCGACCTTGACGGCGGCGACGAACGAGACGCTTACGAAGGACAAATGGAACGAAATGCTCCAATATACCGTACCTCCGGGCGCCATCATGGCGTTCAACGGCAACGCCTGTCCGTCGGGCTGGGATTTGGCCGACGGCACGAACGACCCGGCCGTAGGGTGAGGTACCAACGCCATGGATCTCCGCGGACGTTTCATCCGCGGATCCGACCCCGCCGCGACGAACGACGTCGATTTCGCGTCCCGCGTAGGCGGAACGTGAACGAACAAGGTAGGAAGCACGCAAGGGGACGCGTTTAAGTCGCACGACCACAAATCAGTAAATGCGGGGATTCTCAGCCATCGCGTAGGCATTACATGAGGCCCGAACGACGCGTGGTTCGCAGACGGAGGGGACGGTGGATACGTGACGTCCGCCACCGGATGAAACGAAACCAGGCCAAAGAACGTGGCGGCGATCTACTGCATAAAACAATAGACCATGAAAAACCTGATTTCTTCCGAATTCGCCAAAGGCGCGCGATTCGCCATCGGAGCCCTCTCCGTTTTCATTGCGTATTCCCTTGCATGAGCGGCGTTCACTTCCCTTTCGACCGTAGGAAGCGGAAGTGGGCTGACTTCTTCCTCGTGGAATCTCATGGTCGCGGATTTGAACGATTTGAACTCTCGGGTAAACGCGATATCGGGCGTTCCTACGGGTACGGTCATCGCCTATAACGGCACGTCGTGTCCATCCGGCTGGACCGAAGCCGCCGGAGCCGGAGTTCCGGCGGGGCCGGGAGGCAGCGCTTCGCTGAACCTCCGGGGGCAATTCGTCCGTGGATGGAATTCCACTGCCGCGGGATTGGATGCCGGGCGAGGATTTTGAAGCGCGCAGAACGCGACGCAATTCCCTTCGGAGATATACGGGAATTACGCAAACAAGTGATTGTACGTATATGTGACGAACTCGGATTCGACATGAGGCATGGTCAATTTCTCCGCCATATCCGGAGGTCATTCCATATTGGATCCCGCGACGAACTCGAACGGATATCCGAGCGACAACAACAATCGTCCGCTCCAAACCGTCCGCCCCTTCAACGTCGCCCTCCTCCACTGCGTGAAGAATTAACCTCGTACGCGCCGCCCTTCACGGAAGGCGCGTTTTTCGTTTGACATTCTTTCATTTCGAATATACTCCTCGCGTCCCTAACGGGATTTCAGTCGCAGACAGCAGGCATCCATAAGCCCTGCCGAGACGGGAACATCTCATATCCGAAGCGCGTTACCGCGCAGAAAGCTTAGAGAGTTCGTGCGTCTCATGACCACGGATTTTTTTGTTTCCGACGATTCTGAAAAACAGCGGAAGTTCCGCAACTCCATAACCATTTCCATCTCATGGCAGTTACCCGCGCCAAGAAATCCGAGATTCTCGCCATCCTCGAGGCACACCTCAAGGATGCCACCTCGGTAGCGTTCACCTCGAACAACAAGCTCACCGTAGAAGACATCGAATCGATCCGCAAGGACGCCCGCGCCCAGAACGGCGTATTCATGCTCGCGAAGAAGACCCTCATCCGCATCGCGTTCAAGAACGTCCTCAATGCCGACCTCGACCTCGACACCCTCCCGGGCCAGGTCGCCATCGTCATCTCCAAGGGTGACAAGATCGCCGCTCTCGCAGCCGTCAACAAGTACGTTGCCGAATTCAAGAAGGAACAGAAGATCAAGATCGTCGGAGGTTACATCGACGGACGCGTCCTCGGTGAAGCCGAAGCAGCCAAGCTCGCTGGTCTCCCGTCCCGTGAAGTTCTCCTCGCGAAGCTCCTCGGCTCGATGATGTCCCCGCTCTCCGGTCTCGCTCGCTTCTTCGACGGAGCCAAGAACGAAATCACCGCCAAGTCGGTGACCAAGGTCGGCGACCTCGTCGGAGCTGCGGCTCCGAAGGCAGAAGCCGCTCCGGCAGCAGCAGTCGAAGCTCCGGTTGCGGAAGCGCCGGCAGCAGAAGCAGCTCCGGAAACTCCGGCCGCTGAGTAATCGGATTATGACGGGAGGGGGCCGGGCGACCTGACCTCTCCGCTAGAACCCGATTCTAGAAACCATACTTACCCACTATCTTTCACTTCATGTCTGAAGTTACCCTCAGCGCAAACGCGCAGAAGATCATGGAGCTCGTCGAAGGTCTCACCATCGTCGAACTCGCCGACCTCGTTTCCGCTATGGAAGAAAAGTTCGGAGTTTCCGCAGCAGCTCCGGTTGCCGCAGCTGGCGCAGGTGCCGGTGCAGCCGAAGTTGAAGAAAAGACCACCGTCAACGTCATGATGACCTCGGCTGGTTCCGCTAAGATCGCCGTTATCAAGGTTATCCGCGAAATCACCGGCCTCGGACTCGCCGAAGCTAAGGCTCTCGCCGACAACGGAGGTGCGATCAAGGAAAACGTTGAACGCGCTGACGCTGAAAAGATCAAGAAGCAGCTCGAAGAAGCAGGTGCAACCATGGAGCTCAAGTAGTTTCTCGGAAGTCTCGAACTTCCGTCACCCCTTCTCGAAAACCCCCGGCTCGTCCGGGGGTTTTCTTTCGTCATCCGCCCTCCTCTCTCGCCTTTGTCAGAAAATTCGCGAAAAGAAAAAACCCTCCCGGATTTCCGGGAGGGTTTTCGGCTTGGAAAACGAATCGGGTTAGAGCGGCCTATTGCAGCACGGACAGATACGGCCGGCCTCTTCGGGCGGAAGCTCCTTTACTGCGGCTCCGGCGGCATTCGCACGGGATTTGTCGACGAGACCGTCGATGAGGTTGAAAATCTGCCCCGGAGTCACGGAAACCTTAAGAACGTATTCGTCGGCGCCGAACTCCTTGCACCTCGCGATGGTTTTCGGGTCGTCGAGATTGGAGAACACGACGATTTTCGTGTGCACCGAAGGGGCGTTCCTCCTGAGGACCTGGAGGGTTTCGATGCCGTCCATAGTCGGCATCATGACGTCGAGAAGGATGGCGTCGGGAAGGAATTCCGGAGCGATGGTAACCGCAGCGAGACCGTCGTACGCGAGTTTGACTTCGTAATCCCCGAATTCGAAGCGGGTCTTGTACATTTCCGCGAGGGACTTCTGGTCTTCGACGATGAGGATCTTCTTTTTTACGTCGGACATGTGAGAAAAATTAGGACTTGAGCGTTTCGAGTACGAAGGAGAATTCGGAACCCTTTCCGACTTCGGAAGTGACGTCGATCTTGGAATGGTGGGCGGTGACGATACCGTGGCAGAGCGCGAGACCGAGACCGAGACCTTCTTCGCTATGGCGCATCTGGTTCTGGACTTGGTAGAACTTGTCGAATATCTTCGCGATCTTTTCTTGCGGAATGCCTACGCCGGTATCCGCTACCGCGAATCGTACCCCATTCGGCTCCTTTCTCAAGAGCAAGGATACCGAACCGCCTTCGTGGGTGAATTTGTAGGCGTTCGTCAGGAAGTTGAAGAGCACTTGTTTCATGCGGTCGACGTCGACGTTCACCATCGATTCCATCGTGCCGGGTTCGGCGGAGAATTTGAATTCGACTTCCTTTTCTTTCGCGACGATTTCCATGCCCGACTTCACTTCTTCTACGAGATCGGAAACCCGAATGTCACGCATGTTGAAGGTCATCTGCCCCTTCTCGATCTTCGACAGGCTGAGCATGTCGTTAATGAGGTCGATGAGCCGGAGCGAACTGTCGTACGAGGCTTGGATGATCTTCCTGATCGGCGCTGAAAGTTCGCCGAAGTCACCTTCGAGCGCCATTGACAAATACCCCTTGATGGCGGTCATGGGGGTGCGGAGCTCGTGGGAAACGAGGGCGATGAAGTCGTCTTTGAGGCTATTGAGTTTGGTGAGTTCTTCCTCCACCCGCTTAAGGGTATTGATTTCGCGAAGGTCGGTAATGATGCCTACGGTCCCGCCGCTCGGGATGGGCGTACCGGAAAGGAAGACCGGAACGAGCTCCCCCGTTTTCGATTTGAGAATGCCTTCGTATTGGGAGGAATCGCCGTGCTTTCGGAGCTCGTTGTTCTTCTGCACGGTCCTCGCGCTTTCTTCGTCCCAGAATATGTACGATTCTTCACCGATGATTTCTTCGAGCGTATATCCGAGAAGCTGACAGAACTTGGGGTTCGCGTAGATCGTCCTTTCGTTTTCGTCGCCGACCCAAACGCACTCCTGCATGGCATTGAGGATCATCTTGAAACCGTCGATCCCGATCTTTTCGAAAGCGGGTCGCGGGTCGAAGGTTTTAATATCGGCGTTTGCCATCGGGATTGAACCAGTCTGTCGGGAAATAGGGCGTTTTCAGCACCTCCTCTATCGTATCCCCTTCTTTCGACGTCCAAGCGGACAAATCCGCATCGGTAATGGGCACGTAGAGGATGTCGGGTTCGCTCGACATGTCGCCCATCGCCCGTTCGTTGAGTTCGAGGCAGAACTTTTCCACCAGGCTTACGAAACGGGTTCTGATCTTCTGGGTTTCCCCTTGGGTGAGCAAATGTACGGCGTCACCGAGAAAGGATACTATATCCGCGTTAAAAAACCAGAAAATTTCATAAGATCGGAAGTTGGATACGAGAAAATCACGGAAATAGCGTTCGAAACGGAAAAACGGGTGCGATTCCGCCTCCTCGATGCTCACCGGAATAATCGCGTGCGAAGTCGCGCCTTTTTGCCCCGGACGCTCCGGAAGAAGGATTTCGTCGAAGAAATCCCCGTCATGAAACGGAGCCTTCTCGACGATGGCGCTGCAGAAGTAATTAGTATCCCAATCGTACGCCATGGTAACGCGCACCGAATCGGGATACCTCGACTGGAGGTCAAGATATTCGCGAAGACGCGGGACGGAAGTGTAAGACCGATGGACGCCGTTATCGACGAAGACCGCTCCCGGAGCAGCTTCCTTAGTGGCGAAGCGGTCAAGGACGGTGGAAAGGTCCCCCGCGTCGAGATGGGAAGTCCCGCGAACGGAAACGCGGAGGTCTTCCTTGGGCATGGAGCCGGCCGGAGGACTGTAATCCCGAAAGTCAGCCAAAGCGATGCGGTCGAACGAACCTTCGATGTACGAATACGGATTGTCGACGAGGTCTTTGACGAGCTTCGCGATCTTCCCTCCCGGATCCTTCGCTATCCATTCCCTTTCGGTCGCCTCGAGATGCACCTTCTGTTCTCAGGAAAACATGACGGTACCCGTGGAGAACATCGAAGAAAAGTCGATCGGAACGTTGGCGTCGATATAGAAATCCCGGAAGATTTCTTCGAATTTCGCCCGGAGCGTAGGTTCGACCGTAGGGGAAACGGCCAAATACCGGCGAATGACTTCCTGAACGAATGCCATGAGCACCCTTTCCGGGATGCCGTGGCATTTTTTCGTCACCCCTTGGTACAGGTCGAAGTATATGCGGTCGCCCACTCAGTAAAAAAACGCTTGGCGATCCGGTTCGAATTCGTCCCGCATTTCGGAGAGGAACGTTCCGTTTCCCGCACCGAAATCATTGAACGTCAGGAAGCCCGTCCTGCCGAGAGACCGTTCGGAAAAGGCTTTTTGCGCCCGGACGAGTTTCACCATGTCCGCTCCGCAGACATCCCCGTACGATTCCTTTCCGCGTCCGACCTTCCAGTCGGCATGACAGAGGAGCTCGACCTTTCCGATGCTGTCGACGGAATGGAGATAATCGATCTGGCGCAGCGATACGGATATCTTGCTGGCATCGGACATGCTCGACGACTGGAGGGAAAGGTGCCCCTGGTACCCGGCCACCATTTCGTCGAAATCGCATTCGCCGTCGTTCTGGAAGCCGAAGTCCATGAACGCTTCGTACCGGATCGCGTAAAAAAGGTCGTCAGCGAGCGTGGACAAGGCTTGCGAATAGAACGCTATTCCCGGATTCGCGATCGGGGTTTCGGGAAAAAATTGGTCTTCGAGCGTAAGGATTTCATCGCCGTAGCCAGGCTGGAGAGCGTTAAGAATCCGCTTCACGTGGGAAGAGACCCCGACTCTCAGCGCTTCCGGAGTGACGTTCAACGGTATTTCGGGATGCGCCTGCATTCCGAAGATGCGGTGGTTGCGGCGGTCGGCCCAACCTACGAGGCCGCCCGTGACTTCGTCGGTCACCACGGGAATGAGGGAGGACTCCCCTTTCGACGAGAAGAAATTCGGTTCGACGTATCCCGTGCGGGTAAATTGGAGCGCCACGCGCCCGCCCTCTCCTCAAAAGGAAAGGCCGGAAAAAAACGACTGGACCTTTTCGTGCTGGCTCCTCAGGTTGGATACCCGGCAAGGGGAAGGTCAGAACTGCGCGGGTCAGCGCATGGTAGCGGGAACGCAGAGGCTGTCGCCGCATTCGGCGCCGATATTGTTAGCGGCGTATTGGCTTCAAAAACAGACGGCGAGGAAGCGGTGGCAGTATTCGGAAGATTCCGGACCGGAAAAACTCTCGCGCAGGCACTTGGCGAGATGGTTGGTATACATGTCCGGGTGGATGGTGTCGGTATCCGATTCGCTCCCCCCGATGATGACGATGCGTTTGCCCGGAAAATAGTCGCGCAGGACGTCGTCGGACGGAGGGTTGGAATAGTCGAGATACACTTCCCGAATGAGGTCGGCAAACGCCTCTTCGCCGCCGAGAATGTCGACGAGGTTCGACCGGAGGAGATCGTTGGTAAAACACTCGTCACGGACGAATACTACAGGTTGCGCACCGAGCACGTCGCGGAGGTTGACGAGCATCTGCCGGACGTGCGCGCACGTGAGTTCGACGTACCGTTCCGGAGGAAGTCCGCTATTGTCGGGGAGTTTGAGGTTCGCTACGTCTTCGGGAGCGGCTCATCACTTTGGCCCTTCGGCGAGCAACTGTGAAACGCGCATGGACAACACGGGCGAAAGCCCGAGCATGCGGCGGTAGGAATCGTGCTTGGTAAGGCCGGTCGGCGCGTCGAACGGAATCGGACAGAGGTTTCTTACCATGGGAGGAGGAAAGTGCGGTTACGGCAGTTTTCGAGCGAATTCGTCGATTTTCGCGATTACTTGGGTCAAAGACAAAGACGAGGCTCCTCCGGCCGCCATCTTATGTCATCCGCCGCCGAATTCGGCGGCGATGATTCGAACGTCCACGTCTTCTTTTTTGGACCGGAACGAAATCCGTACTCAGCCTTCCGGATCTTCCTTTATCAGGAATACGAAGTCCGCTTTGATCGAACGGACGTAATCGTTGACGAATTCGTTACCGAGCGCGTACGGGTTCACTCCGTTCTTCTCGAAGTCCTCGAGCGTTACGACCGTGCCGATCCCCTTCCCGCCCCCTACTTCGAAAATGGACGAAAGGGCGGCTCCGTAGATTTTCGCGTAACTTACCGGCGTGCTCTGGTAGAGGTTGCGGATGAGCTTCATGTAGTCGGCGCCGCGTGCGAGGAGCTTGGCGCTGCGTTCGAACGTCGAGGGAAGCGTGTTGGTATTGCGGTAGCAACCGGTGTCGTAGAGGATGCCCAAGAAAAGGAAATTCGCGACTTCCGGGGTGATGGCGGATATGCCGCCGTGGTATTCGAGGAATTCCGCGACCATGTCGCAGGCGGCCGAATAGCTCGGGTCCATCCAGCAGATGTCGCCGTAACACGAACCGTGGTGGTCGATGTTGAGAATGGGCGTATTGTCGAAAAGTTCGCGGTTTTCGACGTACAGGCGGCCGATCATCGAGATGTCGCCGGTATCGCAGATGATGACGAGGTCGTATTTCTTATTGGGAATCGTCGTTTTGATTCGGTCGGACACGCCGAGAAAATCGTAGAGCGGACATACCGGACGCGAGTTCACGGCGTCGATTTCCTTGCCTTTCGCCCTTCCGTACGCCTCGAGAGCCAAGAGACAGCCGAGCGCGTCGCCGTCGAGATTGTCAGCGGCGGTCAGCAAAATCGAACCCGCCTCGTCGAAGAGCCTGGCGATGGAAAAGAGTACCGCTTGATTTTCCATGAGAATCCGCTAAGGTCGGTGGGTTATGAAGGCTGGATTTTAATGGAACGATTGCCGATGTCAACGAAGAAAAAGAAGACCCACAACTACGTCGTGCAGGATAAATACTTCCACGAAGCCAAACGCCTCGGCTACCGTGCCCGAAGCGCTTTCAAGCTCCTCGAAATCGACGAGGCGTACCACATGCTGAAGCCGGGATTGAAAGTCCTCGACCTCGCGAGCGCGCCGGGAAGCTTTTTGCAGGTCATTGCGAAAAAAGTGGGAGCCGAAGGCTTCGTCGTGGGCGTCGACATCCAAAAAATCGTGGCGCTCGGATACCCGAACGTCAAAACGTTCCAAGAGAGCGTTTTCGAACACGACAAGATCGCGGCATGCTTCGAAAGCGTAGGCATCGAACAGTTCGACCTCATCACTTCGGACATTGCCCCCAATACCACCGGTCTCACCGGCGTGGATCAGTACCGCTCCATCGAACTCAACCTCGCGATTCTCGAAATCGCCGACCGTTTCCTTCTCAAAGGCGGCAATGTCATCCTCAAAGTTTTCGTAGGGGAAGACGTCGATGAACTCGTCGGACCGATTAAGACCCGCTACGCGAAACTCCAGCGCATGAAGCCAAAAGCCTGCCGCGACCGCAGTTTCGAAGAGTACTTCATCTGCATCGGGAAGAAATAGGGCTCGGCTCCCGGAAACGGAACGGCATGCAAACGTCCTCGGACGGAATCGGTGGTCGTCGGCACTGGAAAACAATCCACAGACCGGCGCAAGCATCTCGTTACTGTCGTCGGATTCTCGGCGGTCGAGGACGTTTTCGTGCGACGACCCCGTTCCGTCCTGTGGATTGTTTGCTTATGCCCGTTCCGTTTCCGGGAGCTCGCCGCTATCGTGGTTCACAGACAAATGAAAACCCCTCCGAATCTCGGAGGGGTTTTCTGTTCGGTACGAAATTACTTGAGGAGGGCGTCGACGGCGGCGGTGAAGCTTTCGATCGGATACGCGCCCGAGATGAGCTGGTACTTTCCGGTTTCGGTATCGATGACGAGGGTACCCGGGGTTCCCTGTACGCCGTATTTCTGACCTTCGGTAGTGTTGGCATCGTATTCGCCTACGGTTTCCTTGGCGTCGTAACAAGCCGAGAAAGCCTTGGCGTCGAGCTTCTGTTCCTTGGCGAGAGGAAGGAGTTCGTCCACCGGCATGACCTTGCTCTGGGTGGAGCGGTCCATGATGGCGTCGAAGTAGGCGTTGTAGGCCTTGGCTCCGCCCTGCTTAGCAGCACAGAGGAGCGCGATGGATTTCGGTTCGGCACCTTCGTGCGGAACGGCGCGGAAGACCTTGTGCGCGGTCTGAACCTTTCCGTCGTACTTTTCGAGAAGCTGGGAGAGGATTTTGTCCTTGCTCTGGCGGATGCAGTACGGACATTCCGGGTCGGTGTATTCTACCGCGATGATGCGGGATCCTTCCTTGCCCTGGAAGTACGAAGACTTTTTGATGGCCACGACTTCTTCCTTCGGCATGGTCTTGAGTTCCGCAGCCGGCTCCGCGGTAGCGGAATCGGTCTTGGCACCGCCGTTCTTTTCGGCATTTTCGACGTAGGCCTTGATCTGGTCGATTTGCCCCTTGAGCTGGAGAACCTGGGCCTTGTTGAGAAGGTCGAAGGTTTCCTTTCCTCCGCGCTGGGAGTACTCGAATTCCTGCATCTTCGCGGCGGTGTTCTTGGCGGTGTAATCCGAGAAGAACGCGGTCGAAACGACCTGGGCGAGAACGACTACGAATACGGCGGACCAGATGCGGAAACCGGTGCAACCTCCGCATTTTCCTTTGGAGCAGGCGGAACCTTCGGTCGCGGATGCGACTTCTACCGCTTCTTCCGGAGCGAGGGTGGCGTTCTTTTTCGGCATGTTTTGAGAAACGAAAAAATAAAGCCCGCATAGGATAACCGCTTTCTATTCGAAAGCAAGGCCGTGAGCGGACGGGAAAACTTGACGAATGACGGAAAAATTACGCGGTTTTTCCTTCCTTGAAGCGGTAATACGCGAGGATTCCCACCATGGCGGCATTGTCTTGGGAGTAGGTTTTCGATACCGGGGCGCGGAATTCGAAACCTTCTTTCGCGGCGCGTTCGGCTATGGTTTTCTTCAGGAAATCGTTCGAACTCACGCCTCCGGCGAGCACGAGGTTGGGCACTCGGGTTTTCTCGGCGGCAAGAAACAGTTTCTTCGAAAGTATCTCCGCGACGGTGCGTTCGAATTCGAAGGCGATTTCACGCATATCCTCCAAACCCAGTCTTGGCAGGAGGGCATCCTGACGGGCCTGGTTCCTAACTGAAGTTACAGTCGCTGCGACTCCGTCAGGATGGCCTCCTGCGGAATTGTCGTTCGAAACGAGCGCCAACCTCCGGTCGATCTCGCGCTTCACCGCAGTTTTCAGGCCGGAGAACGAGAAATCGAGGGAGTCCTTCGAGAGCGTCACTACCGGGAAAATTCCACAAAACGGGCCTTCGTATTCGGACGCCAGCTTAGAAATGACGGGACCGCCGGGAAAGCCGAGTCCCATGGCCTTGGCGACCTTGTCGAAGGCCTCCCCTGCCGCGTCGTCAATGGTCTCGCCCAAGAGTTCGCGATCGAACATCGACTTCCAGAGATAGATTTCGTTATGTCCGCCGGAAACCGTGAGACACACGGCCGGAAAATGGATTTCGGACTCGTCGCGTTCGAGAAAATTGGCGAACATGTGCGCCTCGATGTGATCGATCCAGAGAAGCGGCTTCTTCAACGTTTCGGCCAAAGTCTTCGCGACGGTCTTGCCGACTAAAAGCGAAGTGACGAGGCCAGGGTTGGCAGTGCAGGCGAAAACGTCGACTTCGCCGAGCTCCACGCCCGCTTTCGAAAGCGCGTCTCCAAGGGCGCCAAGGGCATTGTTCGCATGCAAACGCGCGGCGACTTCGGGAACGACGCCGGAGGTTTTCGTATGTTCCGCGATTTGCGAAACCGTCACGAGCGACAAAAGGGCCGTATCGCGGAATACGGCTACCGAAGTGTCGTCGCAGGAGGTTTCGAACGCGAGGATGAGCATTACTTCTCGATGATGAATTCGATGGAATCCGGGTTCGAAGAAACGCGGGTGAGCCAGAACGGCGAGAAGCGGAGCTTGACGCCCGCCACGTTGCCGTCGTTCAAAAGGATGGAAGTCGCCTCTTTTTCAGTCGTTCCCACGATGAGGTTCTTCAGCTTCTTCGTGAGGTTGTTCGTGGGGTCTTCGAAATTGTACGAAATGCTCGCGTCGAGTTCGGCGGTCGCCTTCATCGAGAACGGAGCGTTCGGGGCCCGGAAAAGGATGTTGGTTATACGGAAGGAATCCGAATTGACCGTGTGGAGCTTTTCGGTGCCGTAGAGGAGGTTGTCGCGAAGGATGCCGCCGAGGTACGAAACCGCCGCGCCCTTGTCGTACACGTACGCGGAAGCCATCGCTTTTCCGGTCAGGGCGACGTCGGAGCGTTTCGCCCCCACTCCCATTCCGCTACCGGTCGTGATGACGGGTTCGGAATACTTGATATTGTCGTCGATCGGAATGATGTCGTATGTCGAACCGAACTGGGCGTTGGTATCCTTGATTTTCGATTTCAGTCCGTCGATGGCCTTCATACGGAGTTTTTCCGCGAGGATGCCCTTGAATTTGGCGAGCTCGGGGGCGGTGACGATCTTGACGGTGGGATCCTGTCCGTCGCGGAAGGATTCTTTGGTTTTCGCGTAGATCTTGTCGCGGTTGAACTTGAGGCCCGGAGCCGAAAGGACCGTTCCCTCGGCGATGTTCCCACGCACTCCGATAAGGTCGCCCTTCGAATCGTACACGTCGGCGTACACGGAAGATTCGGTCTTCCCTACGATGACTTCGCCGGATTGGGTTCGCGTCGGCGGAATCTTGATCCAGCTCGCGGTACGGAAAACGAGACCGTCTTCGGTAACGAGGCGGGTATTGGGACGAAAAACCTGTTCGGTAGTGAGTTCGTTGTAGAAATCGATTTTTCCATGCGACGATTTCACCGAACCGGTATCGTAGGTCGCGACGTTGAACGAGTAGTCCATCACGGCTTCGTATTCGATCGGCTTCACGAGAACGACGTTCTTCGTGTCGAGAATGGTGTTCTCCTGCTTTTCGGTAAAGACGAGGTTGCGCGACGTCGTACGGACGGAAAGCTCCGGAGTGATGTAGACGTAGGTGCGGGAAACGGCGAAGTAGAAGATGAACGCGAGGAGCGAGAGCGAAATGACGAGGCCGAGAACGAGCAGAAGCGCGCCGGAATCGCGGGCGACCTTGCGGCCCTTGTACACCTTCTGGCGCTTCTGGAAGCGGAACGCGAGGTACGAGAAGAATTTTCGCATCTCGTAGGCGAGGTATTCGAAGAACGTGAAATTGTGCTTCAAAAGGTTCTTTTCCGCATAGGCGGTTTCGAATTCGAGGTCGCCGTTTTTAGAAAAAGTGCGGACGCCCAAAGAATCGGCGATGCGCTTGAGGCGGCGTTCGGACGTGACGATCTGGAACTTCCTGTCGGGAAAGCGCGAAAGGAGGATGCGGAAGGAAATGAAATTCGAAATCGCCGGGCACGACTCGGTCTCGAGCGTCACGATCGCGTCCGGAAAAAGCGACACCTTCTCGATGACGTCGAGGAGGTTGTCGTGTTGCGAGAGCGGTATCCGGCGCTTATTCATACCGGTAGATTACGTAACGGAGTATGCGGGCGATAGGGTCTTTGCGCAGCGATACGAATTCTTTGGCGCATACGGCCACGGCCTCGCAGAGGGCGTACGTCGGATCGGAATCCTCGAACGCGCCGGGAAGGTTGGAAACTTTCCTGGAATCGGTGGGATCGTATTTCTCAGCGAACGCCTTACGGAGAAGTTCGGTGTTGCCGCCGCCGGAGAAGAAGAAGTTGCGAACGCGGACGCTCTTGGCGATTTCACCGAGCGCGATGCGGATTCCGTCAGAAACGAGTTCGTGGAATTTGGCGTAGGCCTTATGGTCGTCGGCGAATTTTTCAGGATGCGACAGGCGGTCTTCGATATCGAAGCCCGAGAGTCCGGGGTTCTCTTTCCGAAGGGCTTCTTCGAGAAGCGAATACCCGAAGTCGAGAACCGCGGCCCCTACGAGTTCGCTCCGGTCGGTGAGAGTGACCGTCACGCGGGAATACCCGACGTCGACGAACGCGTTGGCGTCGAAGGATTCCGTTTTGTCTTCGACGAGTTTCGGGAGCGCCACGGGAACTGGAACGACCGAAACGAGTTTCATCGAGAGGTCGCGCACGATAAGCGAAAGCGCTTGGAAGGTCGACTGCGGAACGAAGAAGTTCACGAGCGTGAGCTTGACGTTCTTCGCCGCGAATCCCACGGGGTTGGAAACTTTCTTCCCGTCGAGGGAAATCGAGGTGAGCGAAGTAGTGACGAGGCGGAGTTCGTTGGGACCGAGGTCGAACCGGTCTTCGGCCTTCGAACGGACACGGTCGAGGGATTTTCCTTCGGTCGACGCGATCATGCGGTCGATTTCCTCCATGGTAATGGGTTCGTCGCCGTCGGCGCGGACGTAGTTGGTTCCGATGGCGTCGTACAGGAGCGCGGAGGAATTGATGGACAACACCACTTCCTCGGGCAGGGATTCGAGGCCTTCGGCCGCCTTGAGGATAGTGCGGCGTACGACGTCGGAAACGGCCGCCAAATCGGCGATTTCGCCGGCGATGACGTTCTTTTTGGATTGGCGGATGGAAGCGCGGCCGTAAACCTTGAGTTCGCCGGCTTCGACGGCACAGACGAGCACCTTGACGCGGTACGCGCCGATGTCGATGGCGACGAAGCGGTCGTACTCGGAAAGGGGCTTGAGTTTGAAGGACAAAGTTCGATCGGTTACTTACGACAAGGCCGCGGCATGCCGCGGCCCGGGATTCTGGATTGCTTTCTTTCCGTTCGCTTAGGAAGCGCGCATGATCGCCTTGAGTTCGGCGATGCGGTCTTCTTTTCCGGCTTTGCGGAGATACTCCTCTCAGGAAATGACCTGGCCGTCAGAAATGAGCGCGACGCCCAAATCTTCCATGATGAGCGCGTCGTCCGGAGCGAGGTTGAGCGCGCGTTCGAGGAGGACGATGCCTTTGGAAACTTCACCGAGAACGGTGTACCCCCAGCCGAGGTTGCGGAGGATTTCCGGATTGTTCGGAAACAGCGCGTTGGCTTTCTGAAGGAGTTCGACGCCTTCGGAGAAACGCCCCTTGGAAAGGAGGATGTACCCCATGAGGTACGTGCCGGTAGCGGACTCCGGGTGGAGCTTACGGGCGACTTCCATGGAGTTTTCGGCTCGGTCCAAATCGCCCTCGTAGAGCGAAATGTCGGCGAGTTCCTCATAAAGACGGTAATCGTCAGCGTGCTTGAGCAGGTACGATTCCACCCGTTTTCGAGCCTCGTCGTACTTTCAGGCGTACTTGAGGTCCTCGATTTCTCCGATATGTCGGACCATTGCGTCGGCCATGGGATGGAAGCGTTAGGGACGGGGGCGATTCTACGAGTCCCTGCGCTATTTTCAAGGCGATTCCGCGGGAATTTCGTCGGAAAAGAATCCGTTCTTCTGGGCATCGACGAGTTCACGGTAAGAAGGGCTCTTCGCGTAGAGTTCCGAATGGTTTCCAGAGTCGGAAACTTTGCCGGAATCCACTACGAAAATACGGTCGGATCCGACCACCGTGGAGAGCCTATGGGCGATGACGAGCGAGGTGCGTCATTTCATGAGCGCGTCGAAGGCTTTCTGGATTCTCGCCTCGGTTCGCGAATCGAGCGCCGAGGTCGCTTCGTCGAGAACGAGAACGTCCGGATCGGCGATGATGGCCCGGGCGATGGAAACGCGCTGTTTTTCTCCGCCGGAAAGCTTGAGGCCGCGCTCCCCTACCACGGTTTCGAAACCGTCCGGAAGCGATTCGATAAAATCGAGGATTTCCGCTTTGCGGCAGGCTTCCCGAACCTCTTCGAACGTGACGCCGTCCTTCACGTATTCGAGATTCGCGCGAAGGGTGTCGTTAAAGAGCGTAGTGTCCTGGAACACCGCGGCGAATTTCGAACGGTAGCTCGAAACCGTGAAATCACGGATGTCGGTCCCGTCGACTTTCACGGCGCCTTCGGTGGCGTCGTAGAAACGGAGGAGAAGGTTCGCGAGGGTCGATTTTCCGGAACCGGTATGCCCGACGAGCGCGACTCGCGCGCCTTTGGGGATTTCGAGGGAAACGTTTTCGATGACCGCGCGGTCGTTGCCCGGATACCGGAACGACACGTTTTCGAACGAGACGGTTTTTTTCACGCCGCCGAAAGTTTGGGTTCCTTCGTCGGTTTCTTTCGTCGCGTCGAGAACGGCTTCCGATTTCTGGCAATCGGCGAGTTTGGCGATAATTTCCCTATACGCCCCCTCGATCGACTGGAGGGGTCCGTAAAAACGTCAGGAAAGCGCTACGAACATGAAGAGTTCGGCAACGGAAAGCTTCTGATGGAGAACGAAGTACGTTCCTACGAGCATGACGGCGATTTTCACGACGAAGCTCAGCATGTCCCGACCGCCTTCCAAGACCCCCCAAAGGAAGTTGATCCGATATTGTCGGTCAATCGCCGAGAGGTTGAGCGAATTGATTCGAGTTTCTTCGGATTTTTCGCGAACGAAAAGCCGGATGACGCGAACGTTCTGAAGCGCGTCGGAAAGACGTCCGCTCGCCTTATCCCAAAATTCGTTAGCGATAGTCTGTTCCTTGTGCGTGCGTTTTCCGACGGTAACCGAAACGATGGCCAAAAGCGGGATGAACGCCAATACGACGAGCATCATCCGGTAATCCACGTACAATCCCAAGGCGAGGAATCCGAGAAAAATACTCGTGTCCGGAAGGATTTTGAGGAAGAATTTCTCGATAATGAAAAATTCGGCGCCCGGTCAGCGTTCCGAGACTCGCACTTTTTCTCCGACGTCCACGGAAACGTGGTAGTCGTACGGCATGCGGAAATACGCTCCTACCAACCTCTTGGTTGCGGCGCCCCAGCCCCGGTTTCCTATGCTCCAAATTTGGTGGAGATACGAGAAGGAAGCAAAAACGGAAGCAAGCGTGAGTCCTCCCCAAAGAAGCGCGTACTTGGCGAAAATCGGAACGGAAGCCGCGGCGTCGACCTTTCACGACAATACCGAATCCACGACGTCGATGAAGAGCTTGTAAAAATACGGTTCGCTGACGTTGAACGCGACGTACGCGAACAACAGCACCGAGAGAAGCGGAAGCTTCGACCGGAGGGTATCCTGCCGGCGGATGACGCGGAGGAAAAGCTGGAAATTCGAGGTCTTGGGCGTTTCGTTCGTCATTTTCGAAATTGGCTAATGCTTTGGGAATCCGAAAAAGGTTTCGCTTGCAAACGTCCTCGGAAGGAATCGGTGATTGCGAACGTAAGCAAACAATCCGCAGACCGGCGCAAGCCGATACAAAAAATCTTCACGCTTTCGCCGGTCGAGGACGTTTGCACGTCGCAATCCCGTTCCTTCCTGCGGATTGTTTACTGGTCGCTGAAACCTTTTTCGGATTCCCCTTCCGCTACCCCTTCTTCGAAAACGCCGGCGAAATGCTCTTCCCGGATTCGGTGGCGAGCGATTCGCCTTTCTCCTTCATGGCGAGCTGTCCGCAGGCCGCGTCGATGTCGTCGCCCATGGTGTGGCGGACGGTCGAAGGGGTTCCCGCTTTCTCGAGCGTGTCCTGAAACTTCTTCACGAGGAGTTTCGAAGTGGGAAGCATGCCGTTGCCCATGATGCCTTCGCCCGGGTTGTACGGGATGAAATTCACGTGCGCGAGGCGTCCGCGCAGGAGTTCGGCGAGCTCGTTCGCGAAACGCGGATGGTCGGTGACGCCCGAAATCATGATATATTCGTAGAAAATGCGCTTGTTGGTCTTTTCGACGTAGCGGTCGAGCGCGGCCATCAAATCGTCGAGCGGATACGTGTTTTCTACCGGCATGATGGACTTTCGGGTCTCGTCGTTGGGAGCATGGAGCGATACCGCGAGGGAAACTTGCGGGAAGTCTACGGCGAACTTCTCGATGCCCGGAACGATTCCACACGTGGAAACGGTGACGCGGCGGTTCGAAATGTCGTATTTCTTCTGGTCGCAAAGGATCGTGATGGCCTGTTTGAGATTCTCGTAGTTGAGGAACGGCTCCCCCATCCCCATGAAGACGACGTTGCGGATCTTGCGGTCCTCGGAAACGAGACGCTTCTGCACGAAGTCGAACTGCTCGAGGATTTCCCAGGTCGTGAGGTTGCGAAAAAGCCCCAGCTTTCCGGTAGCGCAGAAGCTGCATCCCATGGGACATCCCGCCTGGCACGAGACGCAGAGGGTGTTGCGGCCGGAAAGGTGGCGCATGATGACGGCTTCGATAAGCTTGCCGTCATGGGTTTCGAAAAGGAACTTGGTCGTCTGCCCGTTGTCGGAGGTTTCTTCGCTGCGGAGTTTCAGCGTCATGAAAACGAGCTCCGGAGCGAGTTTCTCGCGGAGTTCTTTGGAGATGGTGGTGATCGAACCGATGTCGGTTACGAGGTCCTTATAGAGGGCCTGCGACAATTGGGAATATCGAAAAGGCTTCTCCCCGAACTCGGAGAGAAGCGCTTTGATTCCGGCTTCGTCGTGTACGGATACTGACATTAGAAGCTCATGAGGATGACGGCGGTAAGGATTCCGACGACGCTGCCGACGAAGGCTTCCTCGGGAAGGTGTCCGATGGACTCGTTGAAGACGTTCTCGGATTCCTTGTCCTCTTCGCGCTTGAGGTCGTTGAGAGCGCGGGCGTGGAGACCGGCTTCGAAGCGGACGTTGATCGCGTCGTAGATGATGATGGTCGAGAAGACGAGACAGACGATGAACAGGTCCGAGAGCACCCCGTACTTGATTCCGATGGCGGTCGTCAAGCTCGTGACGAGGGCCGAGTGCACGGAAGGCATTCCTCCGGAACCGAGCGCGCTGGAGAGCGTGAACTTCCCCTGGTACTTGAAATAGACGCCCTTGATGATGACGGCGGCTATCCAGGAAAGTACCGGAATGAGGTAGAGGTTTTGTCGGAAGAAGGACATGGCGGAAGTTACTTGAGTTCGATAATTTCGAATTCGAAGGCGCCTGCCGGGGACTTGCCGGAAGCGGATTCGCCCGGAGCCTTGCCGATGAGGGCGGCGCCGAGGGGGGATTCGTTGGAAATCTTGCCTTCGAAGATGTCGGTTTCGGTCGGACCTACGATGCGGTAGGTTTCCTTTTCGCCTTCGGCGTTCTTAACGACGACGACGGAACCGATAGCGACGACGTTGGCCTTCTTGGTGGCCTTCTTCGCGTCTACGAGTTCGTAGTTCTTGAGGATGTCTTCGAGTTCGATGATGCGGAGCTCGACCTGTGCCTGCTCGTTGCGGGCGTCTTCGTATTCGGAGTTTTCGGAAAGGTCGCCGAACGAGATGGCCTCTTTGAGTTTTTCCGCGATTTCGATGCGGCGTTCTTCCTTGAGGATGGTAAGTTCCTTCTGTATCTCTGCGAGGCCTTCTGCGGTAAGGAGGGTCTTCTTGGACATGGGGGAGCGGTTATTGCTGTAAGAGGAGCTTTTTCAATTTGGAGTAGGCGGCTTTGGGGATTTCGACCCCTACGGCCTTACCTTCGAGTTCGGTCACGAACCGTACGGTCGTGTCTTTCTTGTTGGTCGGATTGAGGAAAAACGTCTGCGAGAAGAACGTGTCGGTCTCGCGGATGCCGTAGACCGGCGACACGAGCTTGAGGTTGGACAACATGACGCCGTAACTTTCGGAAAACGCGTAAAACCTCGCCTTGGTCTTCTCGTCGGCGTACGTGGAATATCCGATGCCACGGAAGATATGTATATCGAAAATACCCTTGTTTTCAACCTTTTTCGGGAATACGTCGGGCATGAGCCGGGCGAGAAGGATGCCCGGAAGCGGGTATTCCTGTTCGGTCTCCTGGGGCTTCGCGACGGCTCAGGTGGAGGCCGTTTGGACGGTTCCGGTACCGGAAGTCCCGGTTCCCGATTTCGCCACCGGAGCGGTTCAGGTTCCGGAAGTCGCCACGAGCGCGTCGATTCCGGCCGCCATGCGGTCGATCGAAGCCGCGAGCTCCGCGTCGCCCGGACGGGCGCCGGAAGCCGGAACCGGCTTCGAAACGCCGGAATCCCCGACATGAGAAAACTCCGGGAATGCCTTCGAACGAAGGTCCCGGAGGGCGCTCTTATACGGCGGATAAAAGGCCGTAGCGAGAGCGTTGACGGTCGCGACCGCCACGAGGGTAAGAAGGAAGATGGATACCGCCCGCATGGAAGAAACGGTTATTTCTTCACCTTGACGCTGCCGAATTCGAGTTCGACCGGAGTGTCGCGTCCAAGGAGATTGACGTTGACCTTGAGCATCCCCTTGCTCTCATTGATTTCGGTAACGGTTGCTTCACTGCCTTCGAAGGGCGGAGCGAGAATCACTACGACGTCGCCTACGCGGGTGGTCGTGGTATATTCTTCGCTACGTTCGGTGAGGACGCCCTTGAGGCGTTCGAGCTCTTCGCCGCGTACCGGTACCGGAACGGTTCCGGCTCCGAGGAAACCGGTGACGTTCGGGGTGTTGCGGACGATGTACCAGGATTCGTTGGTAACGACCATCTTTACGAGGATGTACCCCGGGAAGATGTTCTTCTTTTTCTTCACCTTCACGCCGCCTGCGCGGATGGAAATGGCGTCGTGGGTCGGAACGAAAACGTCGAGGATGAATTTCTCGAGACCGAACGCTTCGCGGCGCTGCATGAGCGACTGGCGGACGTTTTCTTCGGTTCCGGAAATTACGCGGATGACGTACCACTCTCCGCCTTCGTTATTCAAGCAATCGAACATGGGGGAAAAGGGGTTTCGGTTATTTTGCCGAACCGGACGCGGAGTCGGTAACGGTTACGGGGACAGCGGTTCCGGTGGCGGAAGCTCCGCTGCCGAGAAGGGCCTTGAGGTCGATGTTCTGGGTCTGCTGTTTCGCCGCGGACTGTGCCGAGGTTACCGGGGAAGCCGGCTTAACGAGGTTGCGGAGCGCGAAAATCGAGCTGGAAAATGCCGTTCCGATGATGAAAAGGAAGATGGCGAAAGCCACGATCGTAGAAACGACGATGGTGAAGTAGCGAACGGTCTCGCGACGGGTCGGCCATACGACGTGGTCGAACTCCTTCACGGACTCTCGGAGGAAACGGAGCATTGTCAAAAAGGGTATCTTCTAGGAAGCGGGGGCGATTATAGGGGAAAAGCCTACGGAGTCAAAAAAAACCCGGCCTGCGGGAACGCTTGGAAAATCCGCCGGGGACTCGGATTGTTGACAACTTTTCCGTTGAAGGTAAAAACATGCCCCATGAGCTTCGGAAAAAACGCCTGGGACGAATCCCCCATCGATTATTCCAACCGCTGCGATGCGTGCGCGGGTTTTTGCTGCGTGGCGCTCGAAATCCCCAAAGAAAGCGACGGAGTGCTTACGAAGACCGCCAATGCCGTCTGTTCGTACCTCGACCTCAACCCTTCGGGGATCGGACACGCGTGTTCCGTATACCATTCCCGCAGGCACCGGGGATTCGACACTTGCCTGCATTACCGTTGTTACGGTGCCGGCCCCGCGATTACGAAGGCGGCGAACGAACGCGAATGGATATATTCGGACGCGACGTTCAAGAAAGAGGCCATCGACCTGTACGACCTTTGTTTCCGCATGGCGAGCTATCTGGGAGGAAACGAAGAACTGGCGAACGCCGCTTTCTTTCCGTTCTTCAAAAAGAAGCCGGACGAATTTTCCGAAAGCTGCGAACGGATATATCGGAAATTCCTGAATGACGGAGTCCTCACCGACGCCGACGGTAACGAGGCGGACGTCGCCACCGTTAGGAACTGGTTCATCGAACGCGTTCGCGCCCGGGAAGGAAAAGTCTTCGCTTTCATACGGACGGTTTCGGGGAGGAAGAAATAATCGGCGGTTGATTGTCCCGAAAAAGACTGGCACAATGGACCGGTTACGATTTCAACCGCACGACATGTCCCTCGAAAACCGAAACGATGCTTTGCCTGACGCCGACCTCTCTCGGGAACGCGAACGGACGGCGAAAGAGAAGGCCGCCGACGCGTTCGAAAAAGCGCCGACCGACAAGAAGATACGTTTCGTCGAATTCCTTCTCAAGAACGAAACCGAACCGGCGAAACGACTCAAGCTCCAGTCGTTCATGGACCATCTCGCCGACAAAAAGCTCGCCGAATCGAAAAACGCTCCGGAGGCTTCCGGCGCAATCCTCCCGGACGGAAAAAGCGTGCGCGTAGAAAACGGCGAAATCGTCATCGGCGGCAGCGAAAAGGCTCCTGAGAAATTCGATTCTTCCAGGCTCGTCGCGAAAGTCGTGGATGACGCGCGGAACCTTTCGCAGTTCAAAAAGATCGAGCCGTTCCTCAAAACGTTCTTCCGCGAAGGGGTCGTCATGAGCAAAGAAACGTTCGAGGACGTTTCGACTTCCCTCTCCTACGCGCTCAAGGCGCTGTCCGACGAACTCGAACCCACGCTCATGAAGAACCGGATTGGCGGCGACCGGACGCCCGGCGTACGGAACATCGACCTTTACGACCCCGATACGAACGAGCCGGCGGCTTTGGCATTTAGGAAAACCGTGGCCGACCTCAACAAGAAACATTTCGACGACAAGCCTTCGCCGTTCAGGATGCGCCCGTAACCGGGCGCTTTCTTTTTTGACTCCGGCACGCGATTTGATAGGATTTAAACGAAATATTAATTATCAAGGGATACGATGGGCCAGAAAGAGCTCCGGAGCAATAAGAAAGCTGAGACGGTTCGAATCCCGAAAACTCGGAAAATCTCCGGTTTCACCCTCGTCGAACTCATCGTCGTAATCACCATCTTGGCGATTCTGGCGACCATCGGGTTCCTGGCGCTTTCCGGGTACTCGCAGGACGCGAAGGATTCCGCCATCAAGGCGAACGTGAGGTCGCTGCAGACGGCGATTTCTTCGGAAGCGGCGATCACGAACAATTCGCCCCGGTACTACGTGGTGCACGATACGGACTACGCGCTCTCGGGCGCCTTCGCGTACGTCGACGGGGCTTCCGTGGCGCTCACCGGAGGAGACGTCGGATCCGCGCCCCTCGATTCCAACTACACCGCGGGCAAGCCCGACTTCAAGAAGCTCAAGCTCAATCCCGACAAGTTCAGGATCTCGGCTTCCGGTCTTCCGGGCGGGACGCTCGGCGTACTGGCGCGCGCCACGGGCTTCGGCGCGGACTCCGCGGAGGCTTCGTACGACGCGGACTCCCTCATGGCCGCGGGCGCGGACTTCATGACCGCGGGGGCCAACGGGAAGAAGCGCGTCACCTCGTACGTGCAGACGGCGGGAGTGAGTCCGGCGACCAGGCTCGCGAGCGTGGCGGGGAATTTTCCCACCTCCAACGTTCCCGCCGGGAACGTTTCCGGCCTCTTCCGCGCCGAACCGGGAAGCGCGACGAACCTGACGGGGGCGCTTTTGGACGGCGCGGCGGGGAGCCAAAGCGTTCCGACGGCGAATCAGAACGCCCCGAGCGTAGTCGCGCTCATGCATCTCGACGGCCGTCCCGACAATGGCGATCCGTCGAGAAATTCGGTGGTCCTCAACATGAGAATGGAAGGATCCGAAGGTGCCGACACGCTCGTTGACGATGCGGGGACGACGTTCGTAAAAACCGGCACTCCGAGCGTTTCGACCGGTACGGGGAAATACGGCGCGAGCATGTATTTCAACGATTCGAGCTACTACATGGCGAATGCCTACAGCCAAGATTATTCCATCGCCGCGGGGGATTTCACCGTGGAAGCCTGGATATACAATACGATACCGGCAAGCGGACAGACGAACAGTTACTATACCATCGCCGGTACGTCGAACTGGATCTTCTACATGAACCAGTCAAGCGTGCTTTCTTGGACGAGCCAATCGGTAGGGACCGCTACGGGGCCGACGATTCCGAAGAACGTTTGGACGCACGTGGCAGCGGTCAGAAGCGGAACGACCGTAACCATCTACGTAAACGGGGTGGCATCATGAAGCGCGACGGTAAACAACGGTTGAACGAACGCAACCGCGTTTTATGTCGGGACCGATCCGGCCGGACTCACTGGGCGGGAATTCCGCGGATACATCGACGACCTCCGCATAACCAAGGGGGTGGCGAGATATTCCGGAACTTTCACGCCCGCTCAAATACCGGAAATATCGGGGCAGACGTTCGCTGACGAAAAATGAAACGCCGTGACGGTAAACGGAAAACCCACGCCTTCTTCCGCACAAAGCAAATTCGGAGGATACTCCGCGGCTTTCAACGGAACGACGGACTCCGTAAAACTCACTTCGGCATCCAATTTCAATTTCGGAACGGGCAACGTGACCATAGAATGATGGTACTACGTGACGGATGCCGGAAATACGTACAAGCGCCTGTTCCAGAATGCCAGCGGCGGAACTCCCGCAGGCAAACTCTACGTATACGCGTACGCGAATAAGATCAAAATATACGACGACGCGCGCACTCTCGCGGACGTCTGAACGTTTCCCGTCGGACAATGGTTCCATCTCGCCATGGTGAAAGATGCCGGAACCGTAACGTTTTTCGTGAACGGAGTAGCCGGCACCGGACACTCCAGCCCGACGACGGCGATCAATTCGACGGAATTCACCATTGGATGATGACCTACGGAATTCCTTTGAGGTTATGCCGACGAATTCCGAATCACGAAATGAGCGTTGTATACGACGGATTTCACTCCGGCCACTACTGCCTTCCCAAACAATTAGTATGAATCGAGACATTTCGAACGGTTCCAACGTTCAAAAACGTGCGGGCGCCCCCGTATCGCATGATTACCTTGGCTTCACCCTCGTCGAACTCATCGTCGTAATCACCATCTTGGCGATTCTGGCGACCATCGGGTTCCTGGCGCTGTCGGGGTATTCGCAGGACGCCAAGGATTCCGCCATCAAGGCGAACGTGAGGTCGCTGCAGACGGCGATTTCTTCGGAAGCGGCGATCACGAACAATTCGCCCCGGTACTACGTGGTGCACGATACGGACTACGCGCTCTCGGGCGCCTTCGCGTACGTCGACGGGGCTTCCGTGGCGCTCACGGGAGGCGACGTCGGTTCGGCTCCGGCGGATTCCAACTACACCGCCGGGAAACCGGATTTCAAGAAGCTCAAGCTCAATCCCGACAAGTTCAGGATCTCGGCTTCCGGTCTTCCGGGCGGGACGCTCGGCGTACTGGCGCGCGCCACGGGCTTCGGCGCGGACTCCGCGGAGGCTTCGTACGACGCGGACTCCCTCATGGCCGCGGGCGCGGACTTCATGACCGCGGGAGCCAACGGGAAGAAGCGCGTGACCTCGTACGTGCAGACGGCGGGGGTGAGTCCGGCGACCAGGCTCGCGAGCGTGGTTTGAAATTTCCCGTCCACGGGAATGCCGGCGGGAAACGTTTCGGGGCTCCTGCGCGCCGAACCGGGAAGCGCGACGAACCTGACGGGGGCGCTGGTCGACGGGGGAAACGCTTCGAACGCGGTGTCTTCCTGAGATCAATTCGCCGGCGGAGTGGTTTCGCTCGCGCACTTCGACGGCCGCACGGACAACGGCGACCCGTACCGGAATTACGTCACGATGAGCGTTCGCGGAAACGGCACTTCTTCGGTGACCGACGAAACCTGAAAGACGTTCACCTCTGCCGGAAATGTCCAAATCAGCACCGCGAACGGAGTTTCCGCGAACGATGCGAACCTTCTCTTTGACGGAACCGGCGATTACGCCACTACCCCGTACGAAGCGGCGTCAATGGACTGGTGGACTTCCGACTACACGATAGAGGCATGGGTATATCCGGTAACCCTGAGCACCTGGGGATACGTCGACGGTTCGGAACGGCCCGGGGCAATGGGACTTGGAAGAACCACTACCCAGGAAGATTATTGGTCTTTCTGACCGATATCGAACGGAACCGTGCAATTCTACTACTGGAACGGGGCGCGCAACAGCGTAAGTTCGACGCAGACCGTCACCGCGAATCAATGGAACCATATCGCGATGACGAAAACGTCCGCCGGGATTCAAATTTGGGTAAACGGCATCGGAGGCACGGTCACCGCAATCTCGGGAACCCCCCTCTCCTCAACCGCGTACCCGTTCGCCATCGGACAGATGAACAACCGGTCGATCGACGGACGGATCGACGACCTGCGAATCACCAAGGGCGTAGCGAGATACTCTTCGAATTTCACCCCGGCACAGACTCCCGCGGTTTCCTGAACGGTATTCGCCGATCAGAAGGGGCTCGCCATCGTCCAGGGCGGCGAGGCATCGGTATCGTACGCTTCGGCGAAATTTTCCGGATCCGCGATTTTCGACGGAACCGGCGACTACCTTTCTTGGGCATCGAACGCCGACTTCGGTTTCGGAACCGGCGACTTCACCATGGAATTCTTCATGAAAAGCCCGCTATCGAAATACCAGACGATCATAGACATGCGCCCCGCGGAATCGAACGGCGCATACCCGTACGTCGGACTGAGCACGAACGGAAACGTCACCTACTATGCGAATTCCGCAACGAGAATCAACGCATGAGCGGGAGCGACGACCGCGAATACGTGGGCGCACGTGGCACTCTCGAGGGTATCCGGAACGACGAGACTCTACGTGGACGGAGTGGAAAAGGGTTCCTGGGCCGATTCTACCAATTATCTCACCGCCCCGCTCCGTATCGGACGCTCGGCATTCGCGAGCGCGGCCGGGGAAGATTTCTCGGGACAAATCGACGAATTCCGAGTCACCAAAGGAATCGGACGCTACTCCGCGAACTTCACCGTTCCCGCATCGGCATATCCGAACCCGTAATCCCTTATCGCCGCTCCTACGAAAAAAATGCGCCTGACCGGCGCGTTTTTTTATGCGGAATCATAAAACGCAGGTATTCGCGTTCCGTTATTTTCCAAACTTCCGCACGTATTCGGCGACGTCGAATTTCCGCTCGCAACCGCTTCGGTTCATATACCGGATGACGCCGAAAACGTCGCGCTCGAACCACGGTCGGTCGTGAAGTCCCGCTACCGACCAAAGTACGCCGACGTAGCCGTTGGGCGAACGTCCGTCGAGAGCGTACCGGTCGTTCAACTTCAACGCGATCCGATGGGCTTCTACGGGGGATTCGGCCCACTCGAGGATTTTTTTCGCCCAGTACATCCTAAGGTACGAGGCGATTTTTCCGTTGGTGACGAGTTCGTTCTGGCAAGCGTTCCAAAGGTCGTCGTACGTTTCGCCGTTCTCGAACTGAGATTCCGAATATTTCGGAACCCTGGGGTCGGCGGCGTGCGCCGCGAGGCTCGCGAGCGCCCAGGCGGGAGCCCCTTCGAGCGCGTCGTACGTTTCTTTCTTATGGAGGCAGAAGTTCTCGGAGAGTTCGCGTCGGACGAGATATTCTTCCAGAAACGACTCTTTGTCTTCAACCGATGCCGACGAACCGTTTGCGGCGAGAACGACCTCTTCCGGGGAAAGGTTGCCGTTGCGGAAATGCGCGGCGAGACCCGAGGACGCTCAGGAATTCGGATCGTTGCGGCGTTCGGCATATCCAAGCAAACGGACGTCTACGAAGTTTGCCAAAAGCCTCCGGGCTTCGGACTCCCCTCCGAGAAATCCCAGTACCGGAGGAAACGAACGGTCGCACTTCGCGGACGCGAGCTCTTCCGAAACGGATTTCGGAGCGGGACCCGCGTATGCCACGGCCAAATCGGGCAGTTTCGCGCAGGGTACGCCTTCGGGTACGACGAACTGCTTCCAGAATTTCGGACGCAACGTCCTGGCTCAGACTTCGTGTTTGTCGGTCACCGACCTTGCGGGAACGGCACAACGGGAATCGACTTCGAAAACGGGGATTCCGGCGGATTCGCAGACCGCCTTACGCAGTGCGAGTTGGGCACGGATGGGCGAAAAATCGAATACGGCCGCCGAAAATCCGCCATCCGCAACGTATCGGCGAACCCGTTCCGCCGCGTCGTCTCCGAAGAACGGGAAAAGCGGAATCCCGAGCTTTCCCAATCGGGAGGCCATGTCCGAAAACGAATCCGCTTCCGCCGAAAGGTGGCGGGAATTGCCGTACGACCACGACGTATCCGAGACCGCGAGCACGACGAGCGGTACGTTCCGGTCATTACTGAGTTCGGCGGCGAAGAACAGTCCGCGGTTCCCGGTAACGCGCATTTCCCTATCGCACACGTAAACGACCGCCCCTTTCCCATATGGGGAAGGCGATGGGAACTGCCGGACGCGTCCGGAGTCCGAAACGAACGGACGGCCTACCGGTAAAAGGCTCATAGGGCGATGAGTGCGAGAACGACCAACGTGGAGGCCACGTCGAATTTAGTGGGGATTTCCTTCGTGGCGAAATAGTTGATCGCGTAAAGGAACGCGAGATATAAAAACGATACGAGCGAAGTTACGACCACGCCGAGACTTCCGTAAAAAAAGAGCGCCAACACGGTGGCTCAGAGCCCGACGACGTTCGCGGAAAGCTGGAGTTTCACGTACCCGGGCGTCATGAGTTTCCATTCGGAGAATTTTCCGCGCGATACCACGAGAACGGCCGAGATGAGCGCGATGGCTATGGATTCGACGTAGAAGAATCCCGCGGCGCCCCAGAGTTTGACGAAATGGACCACGAGCATGATTTGGATCGCCTGGATGAAACTCGCGGCGAAAATCATTGCGCAGTACTTGTTGAACGACAACTTCAATCCCCCGGCTCCCGAGAACGTCACTACCACGATGGCGGCGAGGGCCGCGAAGAACGTCACGGGAGAAACGGATTCCGCGAGCAGGAAGTACGACGCCATGACCACGAACGCCTGCCTCGCCATGACGAACGGCTGGAGAACGGATATCTTTTCGTTCATGTACGCGGATCTCCGGAGCGGGTAGGTCGAATAGACCATGGCCGTGGAGAGTGCGAAAAGCCCCAAGGTAGGCCACCATCCGGAATCGAAAGATTCGCTCGGAAATTCGAAAAACGCGCTTCCGCCGAAAACCGGGATGAGGAGGAATACGGACAACACGACGAAGTTGCTCGTTCGGGCGATGAACGTCTGCCAATCGTTCCCTACCGCGCGTTTCACGAGCACCCGTTGGGTCACGACGGTACCCAGGGCGTTGAGCGCGGATTGGAGGATGACGAGAAAAACGGTCATGTTAACGGAAGAAGGAACCCACCGCCACGCAAGACGCGACGGTAATGGCGAGAATCGATATTTTGAGCGGCGGGAGCCTGTGCGCGCGGTACGCGTCGAAAGCGACGGTCAGTACGAGCGTGAGCATGCCGAGAAGCGAAACGGTCACGATTCCCAAACTCTTGAGAAGCACGAGGGAAATGATGAACGTCACCATCCACGTTCCGTCGTTCGCGGCGGTCCACTTGGTAAGCTCGACGAGCTTCGGACGGTCGAACGCGGGCATCCACCCCTTCCAAAGCAGTACCGCACCGCATGCGACGGAAGCGAAGACCACGTCGAAAAGCGTAATGGTGAACGGCGTGATTTTTGCCACCACGTATCAGATGGAAATCGAAGCGAACGCGCGGAGCAATCCCGACGCGGCAAGAACGGCACAATACCGGTTTACCGAAAGCGACTTGAAATCCACCGAACAGGCGACGATGGCCAAAACCGCGACGACCGCGGAAGCGAACGGAACGAACGACTGGTTGGCAAATATGAAAAAACCTCAGACGATGGTGAACAGGCGTCCGGTTTCCGAATACGGGGCAAGAACTCCGGCGCGTTCGTTGGAATACGCGTATTGGCCGGCAAGGGAAGAGCCTATGCCGGCGAGCGAAGCCCCCGCGGCGAGAAGGAGAAGCAACGGCTCGGAGACGTACGGGGAAAAGTCGAGCGCCGCGAAATTTCCGAAAGGCTTTCCTATAGCGAAGAGCGCAAGGACGATAGCGACGACGATGAAATTGTTATAGAACGTCCGGAAGAGCGGTCTCGCGCCCATCGCCACTCATGCTGAAATGGCCCGCTGGTACGCGAATGTGTTGAGCACGGAAAGAACGGAAGAGACGATTCCCCAGAACATGCGAAAAAGGGGAAAGGCTATCCGCGGGCTATGAGGCTGCGCTTGATGTCGATGGTGTTCTCTTGGACGAGGACGAGGTTCTTATCCAGCGCGGTCATGAATCCTCCGAAAAAATTCGTCACCGAAAGCGGGTTCGGATTGGAGGATTCGTAGAGGTGCGTAAGCGCCGCGTCGATCTTGACGAGCGATCCTTCGCGGGCCGGTTTGTCCTTGAGGGCGAGAAGGTATTCGTCCTTCGTGACGCGGAGTTCGAACGGCAGGATGCGGTCGATGTCGTGGGTAGCCTCGATTTCGTCGATCTTTTCGAAAATTTCCTCGATTTCCGAGGCGTCGAGCTCGCCGCCTTCGGCGATGGCTTCGGCGGTCGAAAAAGCGATGAGGTCGCGCTCTACCATCGATCTGAGGAACGCGAGTTTTTTGTCCTTGTCGAGACGCGAAAGGAGTTTTTCCTTGTCTTTGCGGAGGCGGAGCGATTCGGCGATTTCGATCTTCTTATCCGCTTCGATCTGTTCTTTAGTACGCTTTTCCGCTTCGACGACGGTCTCTACGGGAACCTTGAGTTTTTCGGTCATGGGAAGGAATGGACGGAATTGGGAGTTTGACGGGGGGAATTATACGAATCCGACCCCGATACACAATAGCACCAGCGCGGTTACGGTCACGTCCTTCCTGCTCGGAAGGTCCTTATGTACGAAATACGACGCGGTGAGGGTTACCGCGAGCGTAATCATCGAGAGGAGAATGGTCGCGACGACGCCGATTTCCTGGTACAGGTAGAGGTTGATGGCAGTGACGAACACCCAACAGAGGCTCGGAACCACGGTCGACCAAACGAAAGCGGAACGCTCGGGCTTCCCCGGGAACACGAAACCCTTCGGTTTCAGAAGGAAATAGGCTCAGAGGATGAGGAATCCGAGAAAGTTCTGGATTCCGACGATGGAAAACGGGTGGTACGTCGCCGCCACGTACGCGGAAAGGAGCGTCGCCACGGATCGGAGCATCTCCCCCGAAGCGAGTAGGAGACAGTACTTGTTGAACCGGAGCTTTCCCTTGTCCAAATTGGAAAAAACGATTACCGCGGTCGCGGCGAGCGCGGCGCAAAGCTGGAGGACGGAGGTCTGCTCGCGGAAAATGACGAATCAGAAAATGATCGAACTGATTTGCGCGACCTGCGTATACGGCGCGAGGACGCTGATCTTTTCGAAGGAATAGGCCTTCGTCAGGAGATTCCCGAGTCCGATGGTGCAAACGGCGATTCCCAAGAAAATAAGCGCGTCCCGCCAAGAATGCGTGACCGTCAAAAGGTCGCGGACGAGATCGGCGTGGAAAAAAAGGAAAAACGCCGGCGTGACGACGAGGACGATGCAGTACCCGAGAAAATACAGGAGGTTGAAATCCGCGTGGATTTTCGCGGAAATGTCGGCGGCTTTCTTATACGTCACGGTATCGAGCACGTCGAGCAATGACGAAGCCAATGCCCAAACGAAGGGAGGAAACATGGTGCGGGAAAAAAACGTTTCGGGAATCTTACCACTTCCCTTCCGAAAAATCGAAGAAAAACGCGCTCGGCCGCGTGACAATCCGAACGATATTTATATACTTCGTACATATACGTAACCGAAAACCCATGTTCCGCTGCTCGAACTGTTCGCACACCCAACCGAAATGGACGGGAAAATGCCCCGCCTGCGGCGAATGGAACTGCTTCGTAGAGGCCCCGAACGAGCCCAAAAAGGGTTCTTCGGCCTCGCAATCCACGGCATCGTCCGGCAAGGCGCTCGCGTTTTCGACGATTTCGAACGAAAAATCCGAAGCGAACCGCCGCATCCCCGTAGCGTCGTCGGAATTGAACAACCTCCTCGGCGGCGGTATCGTCCCCGGGTCGCTCATCCTCCTCTCGGGAGAACCCGGAATCGGAAAATCCACCCTTTCCATCCAGATCGCCGACTGGTTCGCCCAAAATGGAAAAACCGCACTCTACGCGTCCGCCGAAGAGAACGCGGCCCAGATTTCCGACCGCGCCATCCGTTTGGGCATTTCCAACCCCGATATCCGCCTCCTTACCGCGTCGCTCATCGAAGACGTGTTCGCTACGCTCGAGAACGACCCGTCAGGACTCGTCATCCTCGACTCGGTCAGCGTGTTCGGTTCGCGAAGCTTTCCGCAGTCGGCCGGTTCGGTCACGCTCGTGCGCGCTACGGCCGAAGCCGCCATGGAGTTCGCCAAGCGCACGGGCAAGGCCGTCATCCTCATCGGGCACGTTACCAAGGACGGCGCGATTTCCTGACCGAAGGCGCTCGAACACCTGGTGGATACCGTCCTCTTCTTAGAAGGCAGCCGCTACGAGGACTACCGTATCCTCCGTTCGCTCAAGAACCGTTTCGGCGCGACCGACGAAATCGCCCTCTTCCGCATGACCGAAGAAGGCCTCAAGGATTTGGCGAATCCCGGTCTCGAATTCGCGGATTCGAAAAACGCTTCCCTCTCGGGAAGCGCGCTCACCGTCACCATGGAAGGCTCGCGACCCATCGTCGTGGAAATCGAAGCCCTCACGACCTATACCAAGTTCGGATATCCCAAGCGTTCGTCGCGCGGAATCAACCAAGGCAAACTCGATCTCCTCTTAGCCGTACTTTCCAAGTGGACCGAAGTTAAAACCGAGAGTCACGACGTATATTTGAACGTCGCGCGCGGCATGACCCTTTCGGAACCGGGTTCCGACCTCGCGAGCGTCGCTGCCATCGCGTCTTCCCGCAAAGAACACCCCCTTGGAAAAACCGCGTGGATCGGCGAAGTCTCGCTCACGGGAACGGTAAAAAACGTCTTCCGGCTCCAAAAACGCGTCGACGAAGCAGCGAAACTCGGCTTCGAACGCATCGTCGTACCCAAGGATTCGGGCGCGAAGCTCCCGAAGGGATCCGAATCGAAACTCATCGAGGTCTCGACCGTAGCCGAGGCCGTGAAACTTATTTCGAAATAGGCGCGACGACCAGGTCCATCACCATGTACGGGTCGTCCGACGAATCGCTTTCTTTCGGGAAAGCGATTTTTCAAACCGCCGGATTCCCTAGCGAGAAATCAGCGAGATATATTCCGTCATTGTTCACCGCGACGGCGACGTCGGATTTTCCGTCCGAATTCCAATCCCCGGAGAGAATCGCGTGTATGGCATAGTTCCCCCACGGTTCGGATTTGGCGGCCGAGGCCTTCTGCGGGTCTCAAAAAACGGTTTTTCCATCGAGGACGAACGAATCCCCCGATCGTTTCAGAACGTAGAGCGTCGCCTTATCGCACCCCACCTGAACGGTCGGGTACGGAAGGATGGCGGACTCAGATAACGTCTTGCATTCGCGATGTCCCGGGAATTCGAACGCCATACGGGGGACGAGCGCCCCGTTTTCGAACTCGAAACGGTACAGCTTCGGAGAAGATTCGGAATCCGACGCGACATGTTCGTAGAGCGCGAGAAGTTCTTTCTTTCCGAAAAACTCCGTGGCTTTCAACCGACGGGCGGAAGACGGTTGCGGAAGCCCTACGTCCGCAACCGATCATGAGCCGAGTCATCCGGTAAACGAATACCGGAAGACGGTTCAGAATTCCCTCATACCGGAATCGGAATTCACGAACGGAGTCGTGGCAGTCAGGTACGCTTCGTCGATTCCGTCACCGTCCATATCCGAAAACGCGAGGAAATGAGAAAGGATCGCACCGGTTCCGGCGGTTTTCGAAAAACCTCGAGGAATCGTATAGGCGAGTTCGTTTCGGGAACCCCCATCCCGTACGATGAAAGTCCCGGTGCCGTGCGTCACCGCGCCGAAGACTCCCCCACCCACGTCTCAAAAGGCGCAGCTGCGGAAACGGTATTCCAGGCTTTCGGCGGTTTTCGAAACCCCTTCGGACCCCATTCGGAAGATTTTCGCGGATTCCGGCGCCAATCCGGTACGCCCTCACGTAACGTAGGTTTCGGATCCGTTCGAGCAAAATCCTTGGGCGAAAAAATCTTCCGGAAAACCGGGAATTTTTCTCGAACGCAGATCACTCGGGAACGGTGATGAAAAATCCCGGAAAGAAAAACCGTAGACCCCCGTCTCTTGCGTTCCGTCAGGGCGGACGCGCAAGACGGACGCGTAAAAATCCGGAACGGAAGGAAATTCGGACAAGGTCCGGTATCCGAAAAGCACGGCAAGCGCGATGAGCGCCGCGGCCGTGAGGATGAGGAAAAATTTAAAAACCCTATCCATGTTCGGCAACCGGTTCGATGACGGCGGACTGCGCGAGAATTTCAATCCCCATATCCGAGACTCCTACCGTTTTCCCCTCGAATTCCGAAGGGCGGAGCGACGGCGAAACGAACGTCGGGAGTCCTCGCTCGCGGGCGACGATGGCGAAATGCGACAACCTCCCTCCGGTGCGCGACACGACGGCCACGACGTTCGGCGGAAGCGTTTCGGCAAGAGAAGGGACGAGGCGTTCGACGAAGGCCACTACGGGCGAAGAATCTTCGGGATCGAGATCCGCGAGCGTGACGAATTTTCACGAAGCGGATCCGTCGGACAATTCCGACCAGGAAACCGCGGAAGCCGGTTCGACGCGGATTTGTGGAAAGCGGATTTCGACCGGACAGCGGGAACCACTTTCGGACGCCTTCGAAGTCGGACGGAAGAGGTCGGAGCAGATGACCGAAACGGTACGCCCGGCTTCCCGTAAAAAGTCCAACACCAACCATGCCGCCGCGCCTTCGGAAGAGGGGTCGGAAAATCGATCCGGATCGGCCAAGGGCGTGGAAAACTTCGAAACGTCCCGGAAAGAAAGGGAGTTCCCCACCGGCTTCGCCTTGGCGACCCTTTCGAAAAGCGCCTGCCAAGGTTCCGGATTTTTCGGCACGTACTCGCTATGGAACCCTACCGGATTCTTTTTCACGTATTTCGAAACCGACGACGCGAGAAAATTCGCTTCGAACACCGGCGGATAGACGAGGTTCAAAAATTCTTCGCGGTCGGGTTTCTTTTTCGATTCCAATGCCGAAACCGCCGCGTCGAGCGCTTCGAACATGCGGTTTTCCAAGTCTTCGAGCCGGTCTTTCTTGCCGTATGCGAGACCCGATCCCACGGAACCGAGACGCCAGAAATTCCGGCTCTTCCGCCAGAAACGGACGAACGGGTTGGTGAATTCGGCCGCTTCGAAACAGCGGCGTTCCATTTCCGGATCGATGAACAGTTTTCCGGCGACGGTCGCGAGAAAGTCCCCCGGAGCGTACGAAATCCCCCACCGAGCGTAGGCGGAAACCACGGCTTCGCTCCGATAGAGCGCCGTGAGGAATTCGAATTCCGCCGGGGTCGGCTCGTCGAAAACTTCGGAGAGTTCGTTGCGCACGAGCTCGCGTCCGGTTCGGGCGTTCTCGACTTCGTACCGGTCGAATTCACGAAGGAGCGCGATATCCGAAGCGCCGAGCGTCGTGATCGGACGGGATTGCAGCACGAAAGGCGAACCGTCTTCGGAAACCCCCCATTCCACGTCCTGCGGGCGTCAGAAAACCGATTCGATCCGTCGGAAGGAGTTCCTCCAAAATTCCCAATCGACGATTTTCGCCGGGGATTTTTTTGGGATTTTCGCGGAAAGCCCCGATATGGGGGCGCGTCGGGAGAAAGCCGCGCGGTCCGGCAAGTTCTTTCCCGAAACGAGGGCTTCTCCGGCTCAGAAGGCGACTTCCGCGACCATCGCGTGCTTTGAAAATTCGGGGTCGCAAGTGAACGTCACGCCAAAAACCTTGAGCGGAACGTATTCCTGCACCAGTATTCAGAAATCAGCGGGAGGAAGTTTTCCCTTCTTTCCGGACTTCGGGACGAGCGTTTCGGATTCGATGCGTTCAAGGGATTTGCGAACCGCATCCACGGCGTCCGCCACGTCGTCGAACGGCACGTCCAAAAGGCTGCGGAACGCCCCGGCTTTCGATTCCGATGCCGCGTCTTCGGAGCACGAGCTCGAACGGACGGCGTAGCGCTTGGAAACCGAATCCTGTCCGAACGTATCGGCAAGCGTTTGGAAGAAGCGGTCCTTTTCGGATTCCGAAAGGACGATCTTGCGCGACGCCTCGCCCGTGAGCGCGAGCGACGGAGGTACGGGAAATCCGTTTTCAGAAAGCGTTCGGCAATTCTCCGCTTTGTTCCCGATGGCGTCTTCCTCATCTCAGAACCGCACGAAAACGCCTTTTTTCATCGGAACGAGCGCCACGCATTCGAACTCGAAAAGCCAGTCGTCGCGACAGACGTCGCATATGTTGGACGCTACTGGAAAATCGCAAGCGCCGGTACTTTTCCAATCTTCGAAATCCGCGGCGAACCCGGGGTTTTTAAAGTAGGCGTACGACCGTACGACGTGCGAAAAATCCGCCCCGGCGATATCGAGAAGTTCGCGGACGGTTTCCATGGTATGGGCGACGTTGGCGCGGATATCGGAAGCGTTGAGCGTTTTTCCGTCCGGGGAAACCGATGCCGTTCAAGAGACGTGGACCCGGCGCCAGCCGCCTTCTTCCACGTACGTGGCACGTGAGAACTTCGGTCCGTACGACGAAGCTTCGCACTGTGAAGACGTCTTGTACCGTACGACCTTGGGCGAGGATCCCAATCCCGCTGAACGGAATTCGGCGAACGAGACCATGAGCGCGTTCCCGTTCGTTTTGAAGTCGATTCCGGTGCCTGCCGGACAAGCCTCGACGGTAACCCCAAGCTTCTCGAAACGCGCGTCTCGGACGGCATTGAATTCGGGATACCGTTTCAGAATCGAGTCGATGAAGTTCCAGCTCCGTACGAAATCCGAAGCCTTCAGCTTTTTCGTCCGGACGACTTCGGAAACCGAATCGTAGAATGATTCGGCCTGTTTGACGAACCCCTTCTTATCCGACGTGACGGCACTGAGCGCGGTAAGGGTCGAACCGGGCGTTTTCAAAACGTATCCGTCGGCGCCCTCTTTCGTTTTAAAACGTTCGAAAACCCCGTCTTTCGCATCCGCTGAGGCGAAGCGGTACCCGTTTGCCGAAAAAGAGAATCCGGTCTCCCCCCTTCCTCCGATGACGGCAGTCGGAGCGAAGGTCTTGAATACGTCCACGAGCGAATCCGAAACGACGTCGGAAGCGGGACGGAATACCGTGACCGACGTCCACTCGACGCCTTCGGAAGCGAGTTCGAGAAACTTCTTTTTCGCGGTTTCGAAATCCGCGCCTTCCGCAACGGCGGACGAGCCGGTGAAGAAAATCTCCGAGGCGCTCTCGGAGACGGGGATTTCGCGATGCCAGGTTTTCAAATTTTTCATGTCTCTTTTTCGATACGTGAACTACCGGGATTGTACGTCGGTCTTCGCCGAATCCAAAACCGAAAGCGCCGGCGCCGCGAACGAAGGGCCGATGAGGAGCGGACAATAAAGAAGGAAGAGTCCGATGGACGCCGCCACCCATTTGGCGGGAGCCGTTTCTCCGGATCTCGCGCATATCGCGGCAGAAGTTATCGACGCTGGCATGAACGAAAGGAGGAGCAACGCTTCGGAAATTTCGGACACTCCGCCCGTCACCGGATTCCCAAGCCTCGCGTCGGCGAAAAGGAGCACGACGGTAATCCCCGGCCAGACGAGAATTTGGGAAGCGAGCACCGGGAACGCGCGACGGAATTCGTCCTTCCATTTTCGGGTTTCGAACGCCGGAGCGATGGCGAACCCGATGAAGAAGAGCGAAAGCACGCTGTACGCGTATCCGGCCACGCCCTTTCCGAGAAGCGCCGACACGTTCAGCCACGCGTAACCGATCCATCCTTCGTTTCCGGCATAGTACGAGAGCGCGCCCAAAGCGAAAGCCGCGAAGAACGATTTAGCGAACGCCGTCTCGCCCCTTTTTCCAGGAGCGGAATACGCCGAAGCGAGCGATTCGAAAACGGCCATCCCGAGCACCGCGAACACCGCGACCTCCTGGAGGATGGAGTCGTAAAAACGAAAATAGAGGAGCGGGATTCCGAGCGAACGGTAGTTGCGGCTCGCGGCGACGAACGGGTACGGGTCGCCGAAGAATTTCCGGTACGCGAAAAAGACCGTCGCGGCCGCTACGAAGGCCCAAGCCGCGATTCGGATTCCGGAAGAAAAGGAGAGCGTGAGCGGATCGAGTCACGCGAGGCTGCCGAAAACGTAGGCCGGAAACAGCACCGAGGTCACGAACGCGGCGAGACCGGCGCCTTCGGATTTGGAAGCCGTGGATTTCCTATAGAAAATCCCGCACCCGATGAGCGCGAGAATTCAGAAATACCGGAAAACGAGTTCGTTCATTGGGGATTAGCGTTGGTTTTCGGTGGCACGGAGGGCTTTGGAATACTTCGTCTGCATCCCGTTTCCCGTTTCCGGAGGAAATCCGAGGGCGGTGAGTTTTTCCGAGATGAGGTCCTTCACTTTTTTCTGGTCGGCTTCGAAAGAAGCGAGCACGGCTCGGTTCGAATCGTTGCCGGCCTTGTAGACCGAATCGAAAAGCTTGAAGAACGTGTTGCGTTCGAAGTCGATTTCGACTTCCGAGAACGTCCCTACCGCCTTTTCCGGCGCCGAGGGCGAATAAACGGTCGCCTCGTCGATGGTGACGAGGTAGACGTTGTCCGGGTTGTCGCCGTACCCGAAGGGCGTCGTTTTGTTCACATGGAAGCGGGTGCGTTTGACTACGAGGCGGACCGACGGCTCAAGGTTCGAATAGTCGAAACCGGATACCCCCCGCTCTTTCGCCGCATCCTTCGTGAGCGTTACGGGCGAGAGCCGGTTTCAGAATACCGGATTGCCGAGAAGCCGGACGAACGGCTCGCCGTTTTCGCGTTTCAACAAGTACGACGTGATCGGGTTGAGACGGAAATCGTTCTTGATTTCGTAACGGTTTTTAAGGGCCTTTTTGTACCCTCCGACGTCGTTCAGTGCATCCTTCCCGTACGCTTTGGTCTGAATTTCGAGACGCTGTGGGACGATTCGCTTTTCTCGGTACGAATTCACGTCGTCGAGAGCGTTCCAACGGTAACGCAACCGATGGGAAATGCCGTTTTTTTCGAGCGTTCCCGAGGCGTCGTCGAAGTACGTGTCCTCGAAATACAGCACGTCGAGATCGCTACCCATGTAATAAGCACCCGTGACGTACTTGGCGTTTTCCCATTCCTTCTTCGGAAGCTCGGAAGCGATGAGGTCGTAGAGGGATTTCTTCTGTACGTCCGAGAGCGTGCCGGAGAGGGTGAGCTTGTATTCCTGTTCGAGGCGCGGCGGCTCGCCCCATACCGGCAGGAGCGCGTAGGCTCAGAAAAGCGAAATCCCCACAACCGCGAGGACGGAAAGCGTTCTCTTGCAGGTTTTGGGGATCTTCGGAAACGACGGCATGGAATTCTGGGAAATCTCGGATTATTCTCCGCTCGGGCCTTGCGAACGGGAAAGTCGGATGTTCTTGTGGATGGCGTCCTTCGTGGAGGTCTTGGTCGTGTCGATTGCGGACGAAACCTTCTTCACCTTGTTCACGAACACGTCCAAATCCTTCGCGACGTCGACGATGATGTAGAAAAGCGGAACGCCGATGAGAAGTCCCACGAATCCAAAAAAATGTTCGGAAACGAGAAGGATGAGGAAGGTGATGAACACCGGAAATTCCATGTACGAAGAAACGATCTTCGGATTGAGGTAGTAGGCTTCCACGGCATGGACGATAGCGATCATCAGCAAGAGGAGCAGAATGACCGGTTGTCCGCCGTAGTTGTACCCTACGATGAGGATCGGCACGGTAGAGAGTATGAAGCCGAGCACCGGAACGAAGCCCAGGATGAATACCATGACCCCGAGAGTGGAAACGTACGGAAAAACGTCGCCACCGTGGACCGCGCTGATGAGCAGGAGTCCGAGAACGGTAAGGAGCGCGTTGACGAGCGCGATGAACGCCTGGGCTTTGAAGATGAGACCGAAACCCTTGCCGATTTTAGCGAAGATGATGGAGTATTCTTCGTAGAGGAAGGCGAAATTTCCGCGCTTCACGGTCTCGAGATACCCGGCAATCTTGTTGCGGTCGATAATGAACACATAACTGAGCACGAGCGCCATGAGGATTTTCATGAGTACCGCGCTGGCGTTCTTCACGTTTTCAAAAACGTCTTTCGCCGTCTTCTCCATCGAAGCCTTGTCGAAATACGACGAAATCGCGGATTTCAGACCAAGATCGACCTTCATGGCCGATTCGATACCGGAAATGCTTTTTTCTACGTGGGAAACGATGCCCGGCACTTCCGAAACGATGCCTTTGGATTCTTCGAGAACCTGGGGGACGAGATTCGAAAAAAGGAATCCGACCGCCGCGATGAACGCGAGATACACGACCGTAACGATGACGGCGAGTTTATTGGCTTTAACGATTGCGGAGCGGAATTTTCCCGGACTGAGGGTTTTCGCGAAGGCCGCGATCTTTTTGGAAATCCAGGTCGAAAGATCGAGAAAAAGGAACGCGAAAAGGAACGTGATGAGGAATACGAAGAGGAAATCCGAAAGCGCATAGGCGAAAAGCCCGAGAAGAGCGAACGCCGCCATCTTCTGGAAGAAGTACTTGTTGAATACGAGCCTGAGGAAAAACGGGAGGCGCATGGGTTTCGCGTTAGGGGGAATTACTTCACGGATTCGATTCTAACGGAAATCGGACGACCGCAAAGGGATTCGAGGGATTCCGAAAGCGCGGCTTTGGCTTCGGGTTTGGCCAATACGCCACTGTCGAGCATGTTCTTGGCGGTGACGAGGAACGTCGAGCCGTCGACGAACAGGCACTTGGGCGAATTCTTCACGGCGATGACGAGCGTGGTCGTTTTGGGGATTTCCTTGAGTTTCGCCACGAGCTCCGCAATGGAAACCGAAGGGATTTCGTGGACTTCGGAAACCGGAGCGGCGACCGTTTCGACCGCCGGAGCCGGTTTCGGGGTTTCGACCGGAGCGGGCGTCGGAGCCGGAACGTATGCGGGAGCGGGCGTCGGTACCGGTTTCGAAAACGAAGTTTTGGCCGGCGCCGCGAAGTCGTCGAACGGGTCTTCGGACATCGGGAACGGTTCTTCCGGGAGCGGAACCTCGTCGAACGCCGGAACGGGTTTGGCAGCCTGTTTCGGAACGGGTGCCGGGGCCGGTTCGGCTTCGCGGACGGATGCTGACGCAACGGGTGCCGCCTTGGGCTTCGCGGGCATTTCGACGTCGCCGTACGGAACTCGTGCTACCGGGCCGTAGGCGACCTTGGCGATGGTCGTCTCGATGACGAACATCGGGTCCGGTGAAAGCCTCGCGCGGACGTAGGCGGAAGAAACCGATTCGAAGAAATCGGAGAGGAACGGGAATTCGGCGTTTTTGACACCGACTTCGAGGATGCGGTCGCGGAGGTACGAAAGGAGCTCGTCGACGAACTTCATCGGATCGGTGCGGCGCAGCGTTTCTGAGGAGAGTTCGAAAATCTTGGCGCTGTCTCGTTCGGCGACGGCTTTTTCAAGCGCGCGCATGAAATCGTCGCCCACGAGGCCGAGACGGTTTTCTACGTAGGTTTTGGTAATCTTCCCCCCGAGCACGAACTGTTCGAAAAGCGTGAGCGCGTCGCGGAGTCCGCCACGGGCGAGCTTGGAAATCCGGAGAATCGCGCCGTCTTCGGCATCGATGCCTTCTTCCTTCGCGACGAAACGGAGGCGTTCGGCGATGTCGGTTTCGGAAATGCGGCGGAAGTCGTAGCGCTGGGTGCGCGAAACGATGGTTTCGGGGACCTTATGGACGTCGGTAGTCGCGAGGACGAACTTCACGTGCTCCGGCGGTTCTTCGAGCGTCTTCAGAAGGGCGTTGAACGCCGGCTTCGAAAGCATGTGGACCTCGTCGATGATGTACACCTTGTACTTTCCGGAAGTCGGTTGGAAGCGCGAACGCTCGATAAGGTCGCGGATGTGCTCGACGCCGTTGTTCGACGCCGCGTCGATTTCGACGACGTCGACCATCCGTCCTTCGAGGAAAGCTTTGCAGTGGTCGCATTCGTCGCAGGGGCTTCAATCTTTCGTGAGGTTCAGGCAGTTCACCGCCTTGGCGAAAATGCGGGCGACGGTGGTTTTTCCCGTTCCGCGGGAACCGTAGAAAAGGTACCCGCCTACGGTACGGTCTTCCAAAAGCGCGTTCGAAAGCGCTTCTCGGATGAATTTCTGGCCGTAGAGGGAATCCCAGTTCTGCGGGCGGTATTTCTGGTAGAGGGACACTGGACTAACCGGTTACTTTGAGACGGACGAGAACGGTGGGCGTAGCGTCGGATACGGGCATCTGTTGCCCCTTTCCGCACGTTCCCCCGTCGAAGAAGTGCAGATCGTCGCCGACCATGCGGATTTCGGAGAGCATTTTCGGGCCGTTGCCGGAAATGTTGGCGCCACGGACGGCTTCGGCGATTTTCCCATCACGGATACGGAATCCCGAGCTGACCTTGAAAACGAAATCGCCGGTGACGGTATTGACCTGCCCTCCGCCCATCCGCGAAACGTAGAGCCCGTCCTTGACGGAGGCGACGATGTCTTCCTTTTTATGGTTTCCGGCGGCGAGATAGGTCGAACCCATGCGCACGAGGGTTTCGCAGGCGTAGGATTCGCGACGCGCGTGGCCGGTGGATTCGGTGCCGAAGAGTTCGGCGGTGCGGTTCTGGTGCATGTACGAAACGAGCACCCCCTTTTCGATGAGCACGGTTTTCTTGGCCGGATTGCCTTCGTGGTCGAGCGCGTAGAAACCGCGGAGCCCCGGGATGGTGGGATCGTCGACGACGGTCACTTCGTCGGAAGCGACTTTCTGCCCAAGCTTCCCGCGGTAGACGCTGGAATTCTGGAGGTCTGCTTCGAGGCCGTGCCCGACGGCTTCGTGGATGATGGTTCCGCCGGATTCGTTGCCGATGACCACATCCATTTCGCCGGACGGCGCCGGCTCTCCCGAGAGCGCGCGGTCGAGATCGGCGATGGCGGAGGAAAAGATTTTCAAGAGGGATTCCCGGTCGAGTTTGCCGAGGATGTCGGTACCGGTGATCTTCTCCATCACTTCTTCGTGCGCGTCGCCGCGCTTACCGGCGAGAATGACGTAGAACGAGTGGTATTTCTGCAAGTCGCCGCCGAACGCCCCCTTGCTGGTAGCTACGGCGTACGAACGGTACGAAAAATTCGCCACGACCTCGTAGCTCGTAAGAAAATCGGCCTTCGCGGCGATGGCGGGGATTTCCCCGAATGCGGCGAAAATCGGTTCGGCGTCGGCGAGCGGATCCCCCGGTTCGAGCGTTACGGTTTTCGATTCCGCGGAAACGGCGGCGTTGGAAAAATCCGGCGCGGAAAACCCGTTCGAACGGCAAAACTCCGCCACGTCGGCCTCGAACGCGTCGAGGCGCGGAAACGAAGCGAAACGGACGTCGGTGCCGTTGCGGGAAAGAATGGAGAAACCTTCGTGCGAACGGGAGGACGGAGCTTCGACTTTGCCATTGAGAAGGCGGGCGGAAAAGCCTTTCGAATTCTCGAAAAAGACTTCCCGGTAGTTTCCGGGAAGGTTCGCGATGGCGCTTTTGGCTCGGCTTTCTGA
This sequence comes from uncultured Candidatus Peribacteria bacterium, assembly GCA_964482035.1. Classification (GTDB taxonomy): domain Bacteria; phylum Patescibacteriota; class Gracilibacteria; order BD1-5; family UBA2023; genus JANJWP01. The sequence goes on from CAYZVC010000001.1 coordinate 745,584, forward strand.
AACGGTTCTGGACATAGGTTTTCGATACGGGCCGAAGTATACCGAAAAAAACGCGCATTCCAAGCCGGATGCCCCGTTGCCGTCGGTTTGATTTTCGTTCAATTCCCGCTACCATCGGCGCATGCAAACCCCGTCCCAAATCATCGCCTCGGCCATTCCGCAAATCCTGCGGGAACTTTCCGCCGAAGGTTTCGCCAACGTATCGGCATCCAAAGAAAAAAGCCTCACCTATTCGCCGATGGGCGAAGAGATTTCCGTAAAAGAACGCGAAAACCTCTCCGTTTCGGTCACTATCGTCAAAGACGGGCGCAAGGCCTCTCTCCAGGTCGCTACGGCGGACGTCAGCGAAATCCGTTCCCGCCTCGCGGCAGTCGCCCGCACCCTCGCCTACGTCACTCCCGACGAAGACGTGAAGGTTCCCGAAATCCGCGACTCGGTTTCCGCCGACGACCGCGCGTTCGAATTTTCTTCGGTCACTTCCGAAATGCTCGTCGAGCGTTTCCGCAAGGCGAAGGATTTCGCCTACCCGGAAAGCGTGGTCATCGAATCGTTTTCCGTGGAAGCCGAAGAATCCGAACGCATTTTCGTAAACACCTTCGGGGCCGACAAGCGCTATGCGAAAACCGCTTCCCACTGGGGCGTCGAACTGTTCCTCCCAACCGAAGAAGGCGGAGACGTCTGGTACGATTCGTTCTCTTCGCCGAAATTCCTCGACGTTTCCCACTCCGACATCGCGCCGATATCCGAACGTTTGGTCGAAATGTCGAAGCCCGTCGCCGCGACTTTCGAAAGCGGCCCGGCTACCGTCGCCCTCGAAGGCGGCGTCTTCGCTGACTTCCTCGACATCCTCATGGGTGCCGTAAGCGCGGAGAACGTCCGTCAGAAAACCACCTTTCTCGAAGCTTCCGACGTCGGGAAAAAACTCCTTCCGGAAGGATTCTCGATCACTTCGCTCGCCCGGATGTCCGAAAGCGCCTACGGACGCGTGTTCGACGGCGAAGGCATTACTACCGAAGATTTGTCCGTCATCGAGAACGGCGTTTTGAAAAATCTCTTCTGCGATTCGAAGAACGCGACCAAATTCGCGATTCCCGCAACCGGAAACCCCTACCCTTCGAACCTCGTTTTCGAAGCGCCCGTGAAACCCGAGGCACTGAAGGAAGCCAAGTTCCTCTTCACGAACCTCATGGCGTTCCATACCGTCGACTCCATCAGCGGAAAATTCGCCCTCGAAGGCGAAGGTTTCGAACTGAAAGACGGAAAACGCGCCTGATACGTAAAGAACGTCGCCCTCTCCGGCAACGTCAAAACCCTCTTCGCAGGCCTCGTCGCCGAAGTCGGCAACCGTCGCCGGTACGGCAATACGGTAGTGGGCGACGTCGTGACGACCTGACTTTCGGTAAACGTCTAGCATGCTCGAATTCCTCACTCCGATCGGCACTCCCCTCGGTCTCTCGAATCCCGACGTCCTCATCGCCTTTTTGGCATTGGTCTTTTTCGGAGTTTTCGCGTTCCTCGGAAGCGCCAAGGCCTACTCGGCTTTTTACGGCGCGGTCGTATGAGTGGGAATCTACGTCGTCCTCCAGACCCTCCTCGGCCCCGGATACCAATCGGCAGATACCGCGAAGATCCTTTCCCCGGGCGTGTCGAAATTCCTCATCGGTTCTTCGGCATACCTCATCCCCATCCTCTACGTCCTCGGTCCGGTAAACGGCGCGCTCCACATCAAGGCCACGTCCAACGCGGTCGTGCGCGCGTTCGAATCGGGCGTCGTCGCGCTCTTCGCTACGGCCCTCGTCATCACGAGCGCGTTCGGATTCATGACGAAGACCTACGTGTTCACGGCCGATACCGCGTTCACGCTTCTGAAGGAATCGCAGGCGTTCATGGCGTTCTTCTCGCTTTCGAAAGCCCTCACCTACCTCGCCGCCCACATGCAGGCGATCGTCGTGAGCGGAATCCTCTTCGGCATCTACCGCGCGTTTTTCGCCGACATCGTTTCCGCCGCGGTCGTATGAGCCGTGTCGGCTATCGCGAAGAGAATGAAAAAGGCCACCGTGCACGAAGACCACGACGACCATGGAGGAGGATGACATGACGACCACGGGCATGGAGGGCACGACGACCACGGAGGGCATGACGACCATGACGACCATGACGACCATGGGCACGGCGGACATGGGCACCACTAACCGAACAGCCTTTTCAAGAAAGAAAACGTCGGCGAGAGGAGATTTCAAAACGAGTAGGAAGCGGCGAACGCGACGACTACGTAAGGCGATAGGAGAAACCGTACGTGCACGAGCACGTCTTGCGGAAGCCAGGGATTCTCTTTCCTGATCCGAAAGACGCGCTTTTTAATTTCTTCTGCGGCCTCTTGGGAAATACGTGAGGTTTCGGAACGGGCGAACGAGGCGATTTCGCTCCCGAAACGTTTCTCTAAAAAATCCGCGTCGACGATATCCCCTCATTTCAATTCGGAATACGGGACGATTTTAGTCGATTGGTATTCGAGAAAAACCGAAACCGCCTTTTGAAAGAAGCCGAAAGCGAGGAGGAAGGCGAGAATCGAATACAGCGCCTTTTGGGCCATGAAGGTTTCCCGTCAACCGGATGCCGCAAAATCCAAGGCGATGAGCGAGACGAGCAGGACGAAAAGTCAGAACGGCGCGTTTTTCCACTTTTTAGCAGCCTTCGCGTAGAGAAGGTTGCCAAAACGGAACGTCATGAGGGAGATTCAAAAATAGATGACTCCCGCGTACCTTTTTAAGAGTTCTTCTCAGAACGCCGAAATGACCGAGGGTTCGAGACAGTAGAAAACGATCTTTAGAAAAAACAGGAGGCAGGCCAACGTCAGCACGGAATGGAACGCGTTCCTTACCGAATATTTATGTTTCCTCCTTCTCCAATATCGTTTTCGAAAATTCATGAACAATTCCCTTCTCAAATCCCTCCTTACAAGGAATTTTCCATAGAATACGAGCGAACCGATGAAAAAATACGCCAACACGGACAAGAAAAGATTGCCCATGAACGCGTATTCGTGCCCCGCTACCGAAGCGAACGCCCCACATAATACCAGGAATTTGAAATAGGTGGCGTTCAACGGTCACCAAGCGTATACGAAACCGATCAACACCAAGAAACCCGCGAGGCGAGCGGCGAAAAACTCCGGAACCGTGCCATAAACCAAAGCGTACGCCGTCTGGACTGCCACGAGGAGAAACATCCCAAGAAACGCGGAATTGTATATTTTCCCTTTTCGAAAATCGGTGGATACGGAAAAAATGCAGACCGTCAAGAATGCCGCCGTCAGGACGATGGATACCGTGTCTCCCATATTTATTGGTCGACGGATCCGTTCCGAAGGAAGGCGGCTTCGCCCATTTTCAAACACGAATCCACCAGGGATTTGTTGCTGAGTCTCCGGCAAGCGGAAGCCGGACTTTTACCGGCGTCCACCTGATGGATCAGGTAGGAATCGGCGCAAGAAGCCTTGAACGCCTGGTTCACGAGGGCTTCGCAAGCGCGAGCGTCGCCCTGGGACGCCAATGCGAGATTGACCCTGTCCGAACAAGCGTTCCTCAACGCTTCGTTCTTTACGAGGGCACAAGATTTCACGTCCGGAGCGTACGCCGAAACGTATTCGTCCACTTTTTTCACGCAATCGGCACGCAAAAGCCGATTGGGAATTTTTCCACAAGGAGCGGAATTGAAAGCCCTTCTCGCGCCGTCGGTGAGAATCTCGGCGGAACATTTGTCCGATTCGCCTTTCGGAAGGGCGGTACAATTGGCCGCGTTTCAAGTGGCTACGGCTTCGTCGTACGCGTTTTTGACGACCGCTTCGGCGGATCATGTCGACGTTACGGCTCAACTCGCCGCTTTTCCGGACGAACCTTGAACGTCCGGGGTTCGGGATTGCATGGCGAAATACGCCGAAACGCCCAGCAAAAGACATGCTGTCACGGCAATCGCCATGATGACGACCGACTTCTTGTTCATGGGGCCTAACGTTAAGAACCGCGCGTCTTCGCGCATTTTAGCGGAAATACGGATTTTGTCACCAATGCCGTTTTAGGAAACGGGGTCGACGAATTCCGAAAACCAAACTTCCAAAGACAGGAGCTTCCAAAGTATCCTCATGTATCCGTCAGCGGTAGGGCCGAGATAATCCTGCAGCGAACGCTGGTCTTTTATTCACGCGCGTACGACCTTCTCCCAAATGCGCATGATGACTTCCAAAACGTCGGGCCTGAAGACTCCCCTGACGGACAGCGAGGATATCTTTTCGCGGATAAGCGCCGAATTCGCGGGACTCAACAACCAAATCAGGTACGAAGGGACGGAGAAATCCGTTTTTCCTCGGTCGAGAAGTTCTTGGGGTATGTACTTCGAAAGCGCGCGTTTGAGGAACAGTTTGTTCTCTTCGTAACCGGTCGGATATTCTTGCGGGGAGAAGCGCTCCCGTACCTTTGAGCCGAAAGCCAGCCTCCGGAGATTGGCATGGGCGAAAATCGGAATGATTCGAACGTCGTTTGCGACGCTGATTTTCTCATTCAAGAGACTGTTTCGAAGATTTCCCCGATACGCGAGATCCGAATGGGTAAGGAGGTTGAAGAGGGGTTCCTCTTTTCCGTAAGACGACTTGCAGTCACCGAACACGTTGCGTCTTTTTTCAATCGGACCGAGCCATCCTTCCATGAAGAAATCTTCCGGCCTGAGCGGAATCTGCTTGCCCTTCGCGTAACTGTGCACGAGGTCTCAAAGAATGGAACTGAACAATACGTACAGGTTTTCGTCCGAACGAATTTTCCTCTCGGCCGTCTTCAGGATGGTCGGATCGGAAAACGGGTCGTGAACGAAGCGGAATCCGGCGTCGAAAAGACACCCGGGCTCGAGGAAATGCGGATTTCCATGCAAGATGGCGATAGTCCTGAGAGTGGAGGGATTACTGCCCAGGATGGGTTCTATGTACGATCCCGTAACCAACGTTTTCAATCCCCGGGCCTTGGCTTCCCTCGATATCGCACGCAGCGTGATCGAAAGTCAGGCAAGAATGCTGTCGGCGTCTTCCATGTCCCGGACGGCAGCGGAATAGTTCTCGAAAGGGTTTTCGGTAGGAAGATTGATGACGTCATGGGGAATTCCGAGCTTCTTGCAGTATTCGATAGCGAATTCGTCATCTTTTTTGAGCACTTCCTGCACGGCGGTAACCGCCCTCACCTTCTTTCAGAACTTGATGGCCGCATCCAGAATGATGGTCGAATCGAGTCCGCCGGTAAAAAGCACCGTGAATTCCTCGTCATTCGGAAAAGCCTCGACGATCTTCTCGAATTCTTCTTCGTACGCCCGATAGACGTCGTCGCGCCCATGGGGAGCGAAGTCTATGGGGAATTCCTTCGTCGTGCCCACGAATTCGACCCCGCCAATCTCGGATATGCGGAAAGTGGCAACGCTTCCGAACGGAATCGGAACGATCGATTCGAACAACGTCCGGTCGGGCGGAGTGGTCTTAAAGGAAAAACCGTCATAAAAAGCCTGTCGGTCGATGGAAAGTTCCTTTCCGGCAAGCCTCAGGAATTCGACGATGGGAGATTGGAAATTGGAAACGAGGAGCGTCTCGGAATCGAGATAGTAGTATGCCGGGGTTATCCCCATCTGGTCCCTTCCTACCGAAATCTCCCCAGACTTCCGGCCTACGGAGATCGAGGCGTATCCGAACGGCGAAGGGTCTCCGTAAAGCGATGCCCGCTGGTCCATGGGCGATTCCAGAATAAGGGAGTCCGGACCGTTCGGAACCATTCCGGAACTTCCGAAAATTTCAACCGAGCCTTTCGGAAGGGCCGAGCCGAGTCCGAATTCGGAAATCTCCGGAAAATGACGACTCCCTTCCGAAGCGATTTTCTGGGGAAGTCCGTTCTTGGCGTACGCGTAAAAAAATCCTCGCATGGTTTTCGGTTATTGGAAATCGTCGTTTCTTCGCGTTCTCGTAACGTCGGAGAGATCGTATCTGTATACGGAATCCGCGAAATCTTCGAGTATCATGAACTTTCCGCTGAACGCGGGCCTGGTCGTTATGCGTTCGTGGTGCTGCACGTACGCGGTAACCGTCCGCTTCTCCGAATCGTAGAAGTAAACGCGCATGTCGTTACATCCGAAGACTACGGTTTTTTCGTCCAAAAGCGAAGGTTGGGAGAATATTCTTCCGCCCGTCCGATAGGAGAAAAGCGCTTCTCAAGTCTTCGCGTCGAGATGGCGGAACGTACCGTCCGCGCCTCAGAAGAATACCCCGCCCCGATGGTACGCCGGAGTGGAATAGACGACGTAGGGCGTTTCGACTTCCCAGAGTACGGCACCGTCATCGACCCCCACGCACCGAAAATTTCCGTCGTGACATCAGAAACAGACGGAACGCGTCTCCGGAACGTAACAGAAACCGGCTTTGATCGGCGCCCGGAAATCCAGACACCAAAGTTCTTTTCCATCAGACGAAAGACGGATGAGCTCGCCCCCGTTGGTTCCGCAGACGACCCCATCGCCAGGAATCGCAATGGGGGAAGAATGGACGAAATCCCGTACGGGGAAATGCCAAACGGGATTTCCATCCGCGTCGACTCTGGCGATCGCCCCGGCGTATTCCCCGTAATTTTCCAAACCGACGTAAAACGCCCCTTCGTCGGGATCGAACGCCGGGGTCGAACCTATCCAATCGGCGAGTTGGGTCGCGAAACGGACGGCGCCATCAGATTTCGAAAGGCAGTACAGACATCCGTCGTACGCTCAGAAAACCACGCTTTCCGGCGTTTCGACCAGAGAAGAAAGCACTCATTTCCTCGAAGGAAAATCCGGAATTTTGAAAGACCAAAGAAAGGCTCACGTCGCCACGTCCATACATTTCACCTCCCCGTGTTCGCCTGAGAAATAGGCTTTCCCTTCGGAAACGCAAGGCGACGATTTGGGAACCACGAGGGTCTTATGGAATGCCGCCGTTCCGAAAAATTTCGCTTTCTTCGGAAAAATCGGAACCGGGAGGGCTTTTCTTGCGGCAACCGAAAGTCAGAGGTCCGAAAGATCGAGCAGATACGAAAAATCAGGAGCGCCGGGGCGTGCCGAATAGTTCCGGAGGAAATCCGGATTCGCGAATTGAACCATGCAGAAAACTCCGACGACGCGAATTCCGGCTTCCGTCAGGATTTCCAAAGCTTTGAGAAGGGAATCTCCAGAGTTCGCCAAATCGTCGATGAGAATCGTCGGGACTCCGGGTTTCGGAACGCCTTCGATGAGGTTCGCCAATCCGTCCTTTTTCCGACTCTTGCGCACTACCAGGGCGTTGGTTTTCTTTCCCCGGGAAGCCCCGATGGCAAGTACGGCTCAGGAAAGCGGCACCGAGCCGAGTTCGACCGTGGCGATTTGAACGTCCCCGGCATCGGAATACGCGTTCCAAAACAATTCCGAAATGAAAACCGCAGACTCGGAATCGAGAAACAGCCTTCGGAAATCCAATATCCAATCGGTGCGCTTGTCTTTTACGGATTCCGGATTTTTTTTATCATAAAACGCTTCCTCATCCCCTCTGACCACGCACGATTCGGCAACGAGAGAGCGGAGTTTCGAGAACTCGGCGGATTCCAAACGGATTTTGCGAATCATGCGCTTACCGTTTGAAATTGAAGAATTCCCCGTCCGTAAAGAATTTCTTGCCTATCGTCGGGCTGATGTCTTCTATCACGAACCATTCGTCCCTTTCGTACACGCGTTCGTGGCTGAAACGGTACGGGATTTTTTTCGTTTTTCCCGTATCCGGATCCAAGAGGACGATTCCGAGATTATTGATACCGAGGAGAAGTTCGTCGATTCCGTCGCCGTCGACGTCTTTTCCGGAAACGGTATGGATGGACGTCAGGTCCTGCGAGCGGAAAGTACTGCGCTTTTTCAAGTATTCGTCGGACAATCCGCCGCTCAAATCGTATTTCGCCACGATTTCGAAATCGTCGGACCCCGGTTTCTCGCCGACGAAATAGAGCATCCCGTTATCGCAGCCGATTTGGAATGTCGGACGGTTCGCGACTTTATAGAACGCGATGCCCTTGCATTCCTTATGTCCGTCGAGGGTGAGCGCGACCTTGGTCTGGAGTTTTCCTTCGGAATATTTCTGACGGACGACACGTATGGGAACGATGGTCTTTCCGCTCGCGTCGAGAGTGCCTTCGTACAAAGAAACGAGGGAAGGTTTTCCCGAAGCGTCCTTGAATTCCCCGAGTCTCCGTACGAATGCCGGACGCTCCAGCCCGACGTCGTCCAATTTGATATCGCCGAGATCGGTCGGGAAAGTGGCGCGGTAGACCGTCCCCTCTTCGTACGTTTCGGATGACCCCCCGCCGAAATACGGGGTAGTCGCGGAGAAATAGATTTCGTCGTTTCCGTCCCCGTCGAGATCGGACAATTGCACGAAATGCAGCAACGTACTCCTATTCCCCTGCAAGCCGTAGTACGGAGTATGGAAAACGTGCTCTTCGCCGGTGTCGACGGACCTTACGAAGAGATACCCGTTCCCGTGCGTAATCGCGACGAAGACTTTTTTTCAGAGAATGGTACCGGTCGCCATGTCTCGGAACCGGTTCTCGGAACTCTGCATAAGAAGCTTCTTGTCCCCGGATTCGGTGATTTGGAAAATTCTCGCCGGCGCGCCCGGACCAGCCCCGTTCCTTCCTCAGGCAAGGAGGGTCGTGCCTTCGAAATCGAAGACCCTCCTCGGCGTGAATTCGTTATCGAGCCCGACGTCGATGAACTTACGGTCACGAATGAAAGCGTCATCGAAACCGCCGGTTCCCGATTCTGAAAAATCGGAAAAGGAAAACCGGTATATCCCGCTGTCGACGTTACCGTACAGGGCCTTGAGGATGGTTACGTAAAAATACGGACCCCCTTCGTTTTTTCGGGGTTCGCCCATTCCGAAATACGCCAAAGCGCCCGCCGTTGCGAGCGCCATCGTCAAAACTACTGCGGCTGCGTACCGTTTCTTATTCATGGAAAACTGGGGTTTCTTTATCCTCCGAGCTTCTTGATTTTTTCGTTAAGGTCCCACCAGATGGCGAAACCGTCGATGACGAACGGGCGAACGAGGAGGTTCTCCTTCATGGTCTTCGCGGCGAGCTTGTAAGCATCAAGAGCTTCCTGTTTTTTACCGGCAGCCTGGAGATGGTCGCCCTTGGCCATGTAAAGGTATCCCTCGCGAATGCCTATGAGCTGGAGCTGGGGATCGTCGAAGGCGGTCTGTCCGGCAGCCTTGAATTTCAGGGAATAGGCCTCCTTGAAGAAGGTCGCCCCCTTGTCGTAATCGCCCTTGAGAGCGTAGAGGTTCGCGAGCGCGAAGTACAACTGTACGGTTCCAAGCCATTTCCCTTCGGTATAGAGCGTCGATTTCTTGTATTCGGCAACGTAATCCTGGAAATGCGCGATTTCGGTGTCGATATTCTTTACGATCTCGTCTTCCGGAGTGTTCTGGTAGTGCTGGAAAATGCGCGAACCCTTAAGGAGGGTCTGGCGCTCGTCTTCCTTGAGGGTGTTCCAACCCGGCCATTTGAGGAAGAAGTTCGCCTGTCCAGCGAGAATGAGTTTCGGATTCGCCGGCTTCATCTCGCCACGGACGTAGCGGAGGAAGTTCGCGGTAATGTTGAACTGGCGGGACGTCTGGGATTGCTGACGTTTGAGGATGGCGTCGGAAACCTTGAGAACGGAAGCCTTGTCCTTAAGGAACATTTCGCGGAGGACAAACGAGAGGGTTTCCTGCGAAACGATCGGAAGCGACTGGAGTTTGACGGGATCGAAAGCCTTCTTGTTCTTGTACGTGTCGTAGATGTACCCTTCGAGGGTTACGCGCGGATCAAGAGCGAGACCCTGCATGTTGAATTCCTGCTTCATGAGGATTTTCTCGGGAATCGGCGAACCGGCTTCGCGAAGTTTGAGGAGCGAGAGCGAGAGGGTCGCGAGGGACGGGGAATTGGAAGCGAGGGTGAATTCGTCGAGTTTCTTCTCGTCGAAGGTCGACGGATCGTTCGCCACGCCGGAAAGGTAATCCGAAACCGGAGGAACTACCGGTTTTTCCGCGACTTTCGCGACTTCGGTTTCCTTAACCGCCTCGGCTTCGGTCTTTCCGGCGGATCCGGACGGGCCGCCCATCGGGGAAACGCCTCCGTTACGGAAAAAGAGAATTGCCGCGATGACGGCGGCGGCGACGATGACGAGTCCTGCGATGAGCATTTTCTTAGAAAGCATGTGACCTATTTTTAGGGAAATTCGACGAACGTGGGCGTTCGGGGTGGTAACTGAAAAAAAGGGGCGCGAACCCCCTTCTTCCGGCGACGATTAGCCGCCGCCTCCGCCGTCGCCGCTGCCGCTGCCGCTGTCTCAGCTGGAAGCGTGGTTTCCATGGGACGAGTGGACGCCCTGTCCGCTGTCGTTCGAAATCGTGCTCGAATGCCCTTCGGCGCTCGGGATCACGTAATCGAGGATATCGTGGCCCATCGCGTCCTTATCGGAAAAAGCGAGGCCTACGAGCGCGCCGAAAGCCCCGAGACCGAGAACCTTCTTGCCGGTAATGGCGGCGTCCTCGCTGGTAAGCATTTTGCCTAACTGGCTCGACATGCGAGGAAATTTTCCTTTCTTTTGCATGGAAAACTTGGATGAGAAATATGCATCCCCGTAATGATAGCATTCCGCACCGGAGTGTCAATCGAAAACCCCTTGACTCGGCTCGTCCGAAGATAAAAAAATCCCCTTTTCGCAAAGGGGATCGGAAGGGCGGTTTTCAGGCGGTCATTCCTTCTTGCCGAACGCCAAAGCGCAAAAGCCGGAAAAAAGAACGCTGAAGAGCGAGCCGAAGATGATGAGTCCGGTAATCTTGTTGAGATTCCCATACGCGAATATCGGCAATCCGATGAGGATGGAACCGAGAATCCCGTAGAAAACCCCGCTTTCGCTTACCTTTGGACGAAGCAGGGTCACGACGGTCGGAAGGAGCGTCGAAGCCCTGAGCGTTCCGTAAAACAGGAACAGGTAGAGGACGGTGAGCCCCGGGATGTTGGCGATGCCGATGGCGGCGACCGACAACACGACCATGGCCGTCCTCGAATACTTCATAACTTTCGCATTGTTCTTCCACGTGCCGGTCGAACCGTTCCTCCTTTCGTAAACGTCGTGGCCGGACATGCTCGAGATCGAGGCGAGATTGCTGTCGAGCGTCGATACCAAACCGGAAAGCAGCATGAACGTGAACGGGACGACCGTCCACGCCGGAAGCAGCGCGAGCACAACCTCCAAGTTGACCTGCGATTGGTTTTTCGCCACGAAGCCCATGCCTGCCGCAAGGAAACCCAGAACCGAAAGGCTCAGGGGAACCAAGGCGAAGAGCAGGGCCCCGTAAACGAACGAACGTTGGACGCCCTCCTTTCGGATGGCGAACGCCCGTTGCCAGAACGACTGGTCCCCGAACGGGCCCGACATGAGCCCGATGGTCGCCGGAATGCCGAACGTAAGGAAAACCGTCAGTCCGTCCCCGGAAAAGAGGTCGGAATAGGTTCCCGTTTTTCCGGTAAAACCCTTCGCGACGACTTCCCAACCGCCTCCTGCCGACACCGTCCATGGAACGATGAACGCCACGGTCAGGAGCATTACCGCCAAAAGCAGGAAATCGCTGACGATGGAACCGCGGATGCCCGAATACAGCGTATAGCCGATGGGGATGACCGCGAGAATCACGGTCACGGTCTGGAACGGAATGCCGCTGATGGTGGAAATGATTTTCCCGCCGGCCAGCAACTGGACGGCGAACGAGCAAGTGGCCAAGCCCGCAAGCGCCACCAGATACAGGTTTTGGACCCGTTTGGAATGCCGTTCCTTCATGTATCCGGAAAGGGTGAACCCCTCGGGAAACGCGTTGCGGATCTTCTTGGCGAAGAACGAGAACAGCACGAGGCAGAGCACGTTGGGGACGAGGAACCAGAAGAGGCCCACCCATCCTTGCGCGTACGCTTTTTCGGAAGAAACGAACAACGCCGGGGCCCAAATCCACGCCGCCGCTATCGAAAACGACGCGGGAACGGTTCCTATCCCCCTTTCCGCCACGAGGAATTCGGATTTCGTAGCTTCGCCGAATCTCGTAAAGAACCACACGACGGCCGAAACGAGCGCCGCATACGCGAAAAGGAGGAGATACCCCTCCGTTTGGTTGAAAATTTGGATATTCATTTTTGGTCCCTTCCTTTCAAAACATTGGACTCCATGAATCATAGTCAACGGATAGCGTTAGTCAACCGGTGGGACGGACGCCGACGGATACGGAGGTTTTGCAAATCCGGCAATATGCCTAAACTACGTTCATAACCCCGTCTATCATGCGTACGATCTGCCTCGCCCTCTTCTCTTCGATCCTCGCCTGCTCATGCGCCGCGACGCCGTGGAACACGGAAAAACCGTCCGGGAAGCCATATTGCGCTTGCGAAGACGGTTCTGGAAAATACGGTCCCCGGTGAGAAAAATGCGGAGAAACCTTGAAAGAGAAAATCGGAAAACAAGGATACTACGGGGAACTCGAGATGGCCAAATCTACGGCGTACTTCCTGAAGGACTGCCGGAATTCCCCGTAACCCCGTCCGTTATCGGAAGACGGCGATTCCGTACGGGGATTTTCCGTCTTTCGCGTACGTTTCCACGAAAACCCTGGCATAGAAACAGGAGAACGTGTCGTAACAGGCGAACCTCACCGGTTCGCCTTTTTTCGCGATTTCGCCGATATTGGCGAGACCGGTCGAATATTCGCGCGATCCGAGACGGTAGAACGGAAAGGAAGTTATCGAATACCCGGAGGAATACCCTTTTTTCGAAAGGGTTTCCGAGAGCGCTCACAACGTGTCGACGACCGTTCCGTCAGCCGGCTCGGAAGCGCGGTCGTAGGTTCGGTAATCCGTTTTCGCGGAGAATGCCACGGGCGGGATGCCCATTCGGTCCAATACCGGCCTCATTCCGGTGGCCAGAGCGTACGCCGAGAAGCCCTTCGAACGCACGTATGCCGTAGCGATGAGGCTCCTGGAGAGGTCGGCGGCGCCGTCGTGGCAGACGAACACGTAGGTCTTCGCCTTATCGAAAGCGACTTCGTCGTTCACGATCGCTCGGTACTCGAGGTTCTTCGCGCCCTTGAACCGGGCAGAAGTTGCGAATTCCACGGGGGTACGGAGGTCGACTATTTCGTATTTGGGAGAAATTTTCCCGTTTTCGAAAATTTCGGAAAGCGGCAATTCGTATTCCCCTTTCCGTATCGATTCGAGCGTCGCGACGTCGTTCGGTACCTTTCCGGAAGAAAGGTACCTGCTCCATACGACGTTGTTGTTCCTCCCTATCGAATACGCGATTTCTTCTTCGAGTTCGGTATCCGAGAATTTTCCTCCGGTGCCCGAAACCTCCAGGTTCGTGACCAGCGTCGCGAACGGAACGTCGGAACCCGAGGTCCCGTATTCCCCTGCCCGTTTCGTCAAGTCGGAACGGAGTCGATCCATGGGGGAAAGACTCGTTTCGGCGGAAGAAAACGCGAAATACGCGGAGGCGGCGAGAATGGCGACAAGCGCGAAAACTCCCGAAAAAAACGCTTTCGGGCTCGAATGCCTGAGATGACGGACCTGTCCCGCGACGGACGCCAGTGCCATAGCCATGACGCCGGCCGCCACCGCGACCATCGCTCCGGCATTCGAAATAAGCCCCAAGCCCCCGGAAACCAACGGTCCGGGAACGGCGTACGTTTCGAACGGAAGCGCTAAGGAGAAAACCAGCGCGAATGCGAGCGGGAAGGAAGACATGATTTTATCGGGAAGGTTTTTCGGTCTTACTGGAGGCGCGTTCGTCCAACGCCTTCACGATCCTTTCGAACCTTTCGCGAAGGGCTCGCGTCTGGACGTACGAAAACAGCCCCTTTACCCGGGATTCGCAGTACGGACGGCGGTCTGCCGGAAAGGGATTACAAGAAACCGACGGGGAATCGGGATTGTCGAGAACCGCCGACCTCGCGGCCAAGAGGACGGGATCGGAAGTTTTTCAGGAAAGCGCGGATTCCAACTCGGCGTCGAAGAACGATTCCGGAGATTTCCGGTATTTTTCGAACTCCCGCCTCATCCTTTCGCACTCTGGACGTACGGCATCCGGAACGTCCGAACACGCTGCGGCCTTCAAGACGGAAGCGCGATATAAGGCGTTATCGACGACGCAATCGGACTTCGAACAATGGGAATCCGAATATTCCGAAAACTTCACGTCGTTCGAATTCCGGCAATCCCTGCGGTTACGTTCGAAAACGAAGGCGGCGCAGTTCGACGGAGAAAGGGATCCCGAGACCGAGAGCTTCGTGCCCTCGCAATACTCGGACAACGGGGTCGTATCGCGAATGACGGAAACGTCCGAACAAGCGAGGGCGAGTTTTTCGCCGTCCAAGGATTCGAAGGCCGAATCGAGCCTTCAGGAAAATCAGGAACGTACGAGCCTGCCCTCTACCGCCGCGCTTCGTGCGGAAAGGGCCGCGTAGTCTCCTTTCTCAAGAGGCGGGGAAAGGTAATCCACAACGGGAGCGAAAGAAGCGAGGTGGCCGTCGGGAAGCACTTCGACGCGGGAAATGAAAGAAAGGTATTCCCAATTCCACGCCAAAACGGCGAAAACTGCCGCAGCCGGAACGGCTAGGACGGCAGTTTTCTTCTTAAAAAACTTTGGAATGGCTATTTTCACCCGTTTACGATTTTCTTACAGAGGTCGCGGTCGCGGAGTTCGGAAATCTGATCGCAAAGCGCGGGGTTCTTAGACTGGATTGCGCTCTCGAGGATGGCTTTATTCCCCTTAGCGGACGCCTTTTGTACGCAGGCGTTCTTCGTCGCCGCGTCGGCGATGATCTGGCAAAGGGACACGTCTCCCGATTTCTCGATTTCTTCGGCAACCTTCGTTCCGTAGCAGTAATTGAGGTTCGCTCAGGCCAATCCGGAACAAGCGGCGGCGACGCGTTCTTTCGGCGTCGCGGCTTTCGCAGCCTGGGAGAGACGCTCCTGGGTCGCCTTGTAATCCGCGGTGGCGCGGGTTACCATCTTGGTCTCCGTTACCTGTTTCTTATCGTAACATTCCTTCTTCACCGCTTCGTCTCGGATCTTTTCGCAAGTACCGAAATTCAGAAGGTACTTGGTGACTTGGGCCACGCAGATTTGGCGGTTCCGGACGCGGGTCACCTTGTCGCAGGAGGCATAATCGTTGTCTTCCGTGCCCTTCTTGTAGTTCACTACGTCCTTGCACGTCTGGATCTCCGTAGGGGACGCCAATTTGTCGCAATTCTTCTCTTCGGTCGAATTCAGTACCGCGCCCACTTCGGCAGACGCGCCGGAAAGGGAAACCGTCTCAAGGCCGCCGGAAGAAGTCGTCACGCCTTCGTCTTCCACTACGGTCGCTCAGGAACGGTAATCGGGTGCTTGGGTTCCGGCGGTTTCGGAAACCTTGGCGACCTCGTCCTTCTGTCCCTTTTTCCAAGTACAGGAAGTGAGGACGAAGGTCGAACAGAGAAGGATCGCGATTACCGCGGACAATTGCTTTTTCATGGGATTCGGAAGTGACTGGATGGATTATTTCGAGAAGACCTTCATGCCCGAGGTCATCATCGCGCCGTTGTATTCCATTACGAACGATGCGGTTTTCGTGGTCGAACGGAGTTCGGACACGTCGTTCGCGTCGGTCTGGAAACATTTCTTCCTGCCGGCGAGCGCGTATTGCGCGGAGGAGGTTCCCGTCGATTTCGGAGCCTTCTTTCCGGAAACCTTGCAAACGTCTCCGACCGCGGTGACGTCGATGAGTACGAACCTGCGCAACATGGCGAAATCGTATCTGGACGCCTCGGCCTCGGTACAGGTTTTCGCATTGGTAGCCACGTAGCTGTCGCTTCCGAACGGACATTCCCAATTCGAAGGCTTCATGCTGCCGCCGATGGTGTTCGCCGAATAGAGGCTGCCGAACCAGTACAATTGGTTGGTAAGGTCCCCTTCGGACGTATTGCTGATGTCGTAGACTTTCGCGCCGTCGTAACTGATGAGGCTTCCTTCCGCGTATCCTGCGCCGACGACGTTGGTGACGTTCGGCGAAACGAAAATGTTTCCGCCCTTGCTCTGGTCGGCATCGTCACGGAGGACGACGAGGGCGAGCATGGAATTGGAATCGCCGTAATAGAAGTCGGAATCGATGAAGGCGTTGCCCCCCTTGATGATGACGGTCTTCTTTCCGGTAATGCCGAATTTGCGGTAACCGGAAGCGGTACCGGTAGCGTGCCCCTTGAAATTGACCATGCAACCCTTGTTTCCGTTGATGGCGGAACCGCTGAGTTTGGAGAAATCGTAGAAGTACAGGTCTTTCGTAAGGTCCGTCACGTTGATTACGCAATTGCTGCCGTTGTCGGAAGCCAATCACCGAGTCATGGACTCGACGTTTTTACGGGTGTTCGTCTTGAACTGGTTCTTATCGATCGTCTGCGTATCGACGGCAACCCCGGATTCGAGGGCCTGAAGCCCGTTCCTTCCGGAATTGGCAATCTGTCCGCTTGCTGCGAATTTCTGGCTGGAAGTGAGGGTTCAGAGTTCGGAAGCCGGAACCGGTGCGCTCTGGTAATCGAAAGCCATGATGCCGGAATTCACTCCGAGATTCTTCGTGTTGTATCCGGTAGTCGAAAGCACGGACGGACATCCGGCCGAAGAACATATGAGATTGTTCTTATCCGGAGCCCAAGGCATGTATCCGGTGAAACCGATTTTTCCGAAACCGAGTCCGTACGAATTCACCCGGATTCCTATGCTCTTGGTCACCGAGCTGTTTTTCGGAACGGATTGGAACCCGCTCGGAAAACCGAACATTACGGAAAGCTTGTTGAGCGAACCTTCCGAAAGGGCCGTATAATCTCCGAGATCCCCCCTGACGGAAAGGTCGGCGAATCCGGCGAGGTAGTTCTCGTAACGGAGTTCGAAACCGTATTTGGCCGGCGCGAAATCGTATTTGATGGAATTGTTCTTGAACGTGAGGGTCATGTCGTGCCACGAGCCTTCGGTAAGGTCGTTCCAATTCTTCGACGGCGTAATTTCGAGTGCCGGCTTGAATCCGAGGTACTGGTTGATCGGGGAATTGGTAGCCAGTTCGCCGCCGAGGGAACGGCTGTATACGGCGTTGGCGTTAGCACCCGCGCAGACGTAGCCGGTGGGGCATCCTTCCGCGTTGGGAGCGGAAAGCGCGTTGCTGAATTTCACCGTCTTCAATTTGATCGTGTTCCTCGTGAGATCCGGGTAGCCTTCGCGGGTCGGAACGGCGCTGCGAACCTGGAGATAGTAATTGCCGTTCGCGCGAGTGCTGGATCCGACGTATACTCTCGAAGTCGAATTCCCATCGGAACTCGGCGCCCAAACGCCGTCGTCCCAATTGTACCATACCGCGCCGTCCCGGACGTCGCCGGCGGCGTACGCCGACTCGTTTCCGAGGAACGAAGCGTTGTTTTCGAATCCCCAGTCGGCACGGATTTCGAGAAGTCCCGGAATCGGGCGCACGACGTTCCCGTTCGCGTCTTCGAGGTGGATCGAGTAGGTATAGGTATCTTCGAGGTCCGCGACCGTGTCGCCGAAATTCGCACGGGACGAATTCAGGGAAACGTCGCCTACGACGGTCGCGATAGTCGAGGGTATGATTTCGATCCTTTGGTCTTTCGTTACGACGTTTCCAGCGTTGTCCTCGAGACTGATCCTGACGTTGGCAACGCATTTTCCATCTCCGTTCGCGTCGCAGGAAGCGTTGACGAACCTCGCCAAATCCGCGAAGGAAGTGGAATACGGAGCCGTTGCGGCAGATTGGTCGAGATAGTCGGTTTTCGAACCGCTTTCCGGAGTCCAGGTCATGGAGAAGTCCTTGAATCCCGACGAACCCGCTGCGTCGGTCGGATTCTGAATGGCATAGGAATAGTTCGCTATCGCTCGGAGGAGAATCGGATCGCCGACGGTGAAATTGGGAGCCGTGCTGTCGTATACGATGGTAGCGCTCGCCGCTGCGCTGACGTTGCCTGCGGCGTCTTTCGTCCAAGCGTATACGGTCTTGGACCCCTGCGAGGATGCGCACCCGAAACTCGAACTGGTAAGATCGAACGCCTTAGTGCCGGCGGAGGTCCCCCAAGAGTCCCACCCCGATGCGGAAGCCGAAGGGGCGGTCGAGTTGCAGGAGAAATACGCACCGGCGACCCCGGAACCCGGAAGGGTGTCGGCAGCCGTGAATTGGAGGGTGACGTCCTTAGTGTAGGTGTACTGGTTGGAGTCGGTGCCCGCCGAGCCGTCGGCCACGTGCCCCGAAGCGTTATGCTTTTTTCCGACGATCTTGAAATTGCTTACCGTCGGCAAGGTGGTGTCGATGTAGTACTGGACGGAAAGTGCCGGAGAACAGTTCGCCGCCATATCGCAGGCGCGGACCTTGGCCACGGCGCCAGCGCCGGATGGGATATTACAGGTGAAGGTCGCGGTGGTGGACGTCGTACCGGTCGACCAGCTCGCCCCGTTGTCGCAGCTGTATTGGATTCCGCCGTAAGGAGCGCCGCCGGTATCGAGGCTGGAAGCGATTCCCGTTACGGTAACGGGCTGGTTGGTCCAGGTCGACGGGTTGACGGAGATGGACGAAATGGTCGGGGCTTGGTCGTCCCAGCACCAACATCCGGAAGTTCCGGCCGGGCTTACCGTACCGGAAATCTTTGCCTTGCTCTTCGGTTCGCCGTTTCCGACGCCGTCCGGGGAACAGTTGGAGACGACGGTCTGGTTGGTACCGGGAATCGATTCGTCCGGAGAGTACCAGGTGATGTTTCCGGTCGTGGCGTTCTGACATTCGTACCAACCGGTACCGATGCTTTCGGGAATCGGAGGCGGAGGGGAAAGTTTTTTGATCGAGAAATCGTTGGAATCGGTACAGCGCTGATCGGCCGTTCCGTAAAATTCGCAAATCCTCATGGAAAGGACCGTGATCTTGTCCATGGTGGGGACGAATTCGTAGCGGAGAGGGGCGGATTCCGCATCGTACGCGGCTCCCGAACGGATCGGATTTCCGTCGACGTCCGCGAGGAAGCGCATGTCTCAACGGTCGGTCCAATTGCTATCGGTAACCGCCGCTCCGGTAATGTTTCCGGACGCGTTGGCGTTGTACGTTCGGGCTCTCAGCAGGACCTTGCGGAGCGAGGGCCCGCCACGGTCGGAAAGCCCGCATCGGACAGTCCCCTGGTACGGGTACGTAAGGGGGCGTACGTCGTTCATGAAATTGTCGCACGTCAAAGTGGGTGCCGGCGGATCGAAACCGTCCATTCTTTTTCGAGGGCCGACGCAGATGGACACGTTCCCGGCTTCGTCGGTCACTTCGACCTGCGCGGAAGATCCGAGCGCGGATTGGACGACGGTATTGCTGTCGGCGTTATTGAGATCGTAGAGTGACGAAGGATAGAGTTGCGGCCACCACGACTTGGAGAGTCCGCTCTCGGAGTCGGAAGCGAATACCCTGATGTCACGGAAATTCGGCGCCTTAGCCGGAATGAACGACAAAAGGCCCGGATCGGAAACCCCGGGAACCCAAGTGTTGTTCCCGTCGTATTTCCAGTCTCAGCAAATCGGCGGGGTATTGTCGATCTTGAGCGTGGGCGACGTACAGGTCACGCTGCCCGATCAGGAATTGCAGACCTTGTTGGAACCGTCGGCATGGAGGGTAACGCTGCACGTTCCGTCATTGAGGACGGTACACGTCTGGACGCCCATGGTCTGTCATCCGCCCGGACAAGTTCCGTGACTGTGGCTGAACTGGACGGAATCTTTCCACCAGATGCTGTCGCCGGTGTCGTACGTACCGGGCTTCACGTCGACGGTCCAGGTTCAGCACGAGAGGCTGCCCGCGCTCGCGGTGGTAACGATTCCCGCTACCGCGAAGGCGACGGATGCCGCACGGACGCTCCAGCGTAATCCGTCGGTTTCATTTTTGAAAAACATCTCCCTGGGGGTGAATGGATGTACGTCTTCCATTTTAGGTTAAAAAAAATCAGGAGCAAGCGAATATTCGCTTCCCCTGACGCCTCGCCGCGTAAAAAATTATTCGAAGCGCTGGCAATGGGCGCCGAGTTTGAAAAAACGTTCGACGTCGACTTCGCGATAGGCCCCCGTTTCAGGAGGGGGGACGATTTCGCGAATCTTCGCCAGGGAGAAGTCGAAAAGATAGGATTCCGCGATTCCCGGAAGGTAAGCGTATTTTCCGTCGTGGGAAACTTCCACCGGCCTCAGAAACGGGGAGTTCGGTCATAATCCGGCGGTTTTGACGTACTTCTTCAGCGCCTCTCCTTGAAAATCGTCGAGGGAATTCGGAAAAACGTCTGAGAGGAATTCGAGTTCCATCGTGTCGGCGTCGAAGAAGAACAGTCGGGACGGGTGTCAGACGACGCATACGTGGGATTTTCCGCCGAATTCGAAAACGCGGTGGCTCGTGAACCGGAATCCCGTGGGATGGGAGAAGCTGCCGGCTTTGGTCAGTTCGCCGTTCGCGCCCAGATCGAACCGGTCGATTACCGCCGGCCCGAAATACGAAATCGAACCGCCCCGCATGTTCGGATCGAAATTATGGCAGGAGACGAACGCCCGTTTCCGCTTTTCGTCGAATTCGAAATGCCCCGTCGCTACGGCGGAAGCCTGATGGAGGGAGTTCGTGCCCGTTTTCGTATCGATGGTCCGGAAACTTCCGGGCAGGACCTCGACTTCGTAGAGGACCTTTCGGACGAGCTCGAAAAGATCGTCGGCGCCCACGTTCTTTTTCAGGGCTTCGATAAAATCGCGAAATCCGTCCGATACCACGTTCCCCGACGGAAGCTCGTAAAGCTTTGCCGAGGCGTCGGATTTCCCGGCGGGGGTCCTTCGGTACAGCCGCTCGAAATCGGAGTAAACCTTGTCTATGAATTGCATCTTGGTGGGACAAACCTTCCCTATCGAAGGGATTTTGAAGCCCGCGTCGAAGAAACTCGAATGGAAAACGATTCCGTCGAGTTCTTTAGCTACGTGCGGAGGACGGATGAGGTACTCCGAGACGCTTCTGGATACGAACCTCCGTTCTGAAAAATCAACGTCGCAAGAATAGCATTCCGAGACGTAATCGAACGTTTCGCGGGATCTGCCGGCACGCGTGAGATAGAAGCGTTCCTTTCCGTTCGGGGATTTTTCCGGCGACTTGAAAAACGTCGCCCCGAAGCGGACGTTATCCAAGGGGACGTCGAACAGGTCGTCGCTCTCGAGAATGTCGTACGTTCCGGCGGCCGTATCGAAATCGAGGATGAATTTCGCGTCTTGGAAAGTCAGCAGGAAACGGTCTTCGCCGGTCTTCACGATTCCGTGGGGATCGTTTCCGCCCTTGATCAAAGCGAATCTTTTCCTCTCGGGATCGGCGGCGTCGAGCGCGTCGGAATTCGCCTGCGAAAGGGTTTGGACGTAGCGGATTTCCCCGTTCTTGAAATCCGTGAAAACGACGGTAGGAAAAACGCCGCGCACGTCGCGTTCGTCGCTCTGGAGGAACGATACGATCGGCACGGGAAAAGATTCGGCGTACTTCGAGAGTGCCGGAACCTTCCGTACCGCCGTATTGCAGACGAGCGAAATCATGGGCGTTAGTCTTTCAGAATGAAGAACCCCTTGTCGGCCAATGCCCTTACCAATTCGGCGAATTCGGTTCGTCCGATCGCCTTTTGCCAGGGGCCTTCCCGGTAGTTTTCCTCGAAAGTACGGGAAGGGTCGAAACGGGAGAGCGCGCCTTGTCCGCCCGAAGAATCGATACGGTAGCCGGTACCGAGATTTTCGAGCTTTCCGTCAGCGGTTCGCGCGACGAAAGGAAATACCGAGAACGAGCGGGCGAGAAGTTCGCCGTCGTCCAATCCTTCCGTTGCCGGCGGTTTGCGGAACGGATTGGAAGGCAAGAGGGATTTCATGTGGTAGTACAATCCCGAACGGTCGATGAAATTCCAAAAATCCGTGGGCGGAAGTTCCGGATTGTCCGGATGGAAAAACGACGTGAACTGCGTCTTGTGGACGCTTTCGGCCACTTTCGTTTGGAGAAGAGCGTATTTCGGGTTCTTTTTAAAATCGAAACGGAGTCGGAGAAAATCCCCTTCCTCTCCGGTTTCGAGGAGTTCGAGCCCGAATTTGGCGGGATGCCTGGCATACACGCTTCCGTAATTGAGTCCGAACGTATTGGGCGTGCTGTGGAAATTCGCCCGCTCTTCGGCGTTCTTTTTTAAAAACGCGTGGGTCATGAGCATTTCTTCCGCGGATTCCCCAGGAAGCCCGAGAATCGCGTACGAATGGAACGGAATGCCGTTTCGATCGAAATTGCCGATGATTTCGGATTTCTTTTCGATGCTGAGTTCATGCCCCTTATTGATGAGGGCGCTTACCCGGTCGGATGCGCATTCGAGTCCGACGCCGCAGTACCTCGCTCAGGATTTCGCGAGCTTCGCGCACGTAGCGTCGTCGAACGCCTCGTCGAAGCGAGTGCGGAAACGGTAGAGAACTTTCACTCGTCTCGACAAAAGCTCGTCAGCGAAAGCGACCATGTCTTCCGCGCGGATGGCTTCGTCTCCGAAAAATACGTATTCGAGGCCGTATTTTTCGATGAAATCGACGCATGCGACCACGTATTTCCGCATGTTCTCACGGTAATCGTAGAGATGGGTCGAATTGATAGTACAGAAAAAACAGCTGCTCCAGTAGCACTTGTACGGGAACATGCGGAGGTAGGCCGACTTCTTTCCGCCGATCCTGCTTACGAAGCGGTCGGAGGCGTAGTAGGCCCGAACGAAATTCGCGTACAGTTCGTCCTCGGGGATGGGTTTGGGTTTTTTGAAAGAAACGGATCCGTCCGAAGAGCGCATCGCGAGGTTCTCAAGGCTTTCCGTCGACTCTCCGGCACCGATTCTCCGAATCAGCTCGTTCAGGGTCCTTCCGTAATCCTGGTACGCGACGTAGTAGTCGAAAATGTCGAAAAGTTCGGGGTGGCCCTTGAATTTCTCGACCCACAAAATGAAGTCGGACTGTTCGTTCGCTCGAGTAGCGTCGATAACGACGACGTTCCCTCGTTCTTTGAGCCCTTTCGCCAAATGGAAGATTTGCGAAAGTTCTGCCGGCCAGAAAAAATCGAAAACCACTACCGAATCCCGAACTCCTTCGAGATGTTCGGATTCGACGCTGCGGAGAAATTCTCAAAAATCGCCTCAATCCGCTTGGAAAAACGGTTCGAGATTGCCGATCGCGGCGTCGTTTGAGTTGAATCCGGTAGAAGAGTGCGCGACCGAATTGGTAAGTGTGACCTTCCAATCTTCGTTCGCGGAATTGAAAACGTCGGCAACGGATTGGAAGATGCGGAAAAACGCCGCGGACTCTTCGGCCGTGCACATGTTCTCAGTAACGGCGGAAAAGCCCGTAACGGCACGGTTCAGAGTTTCGACGCCTCCGAGAATCCGGTTCTCGCGACCTCGGAAGGAGGGGAAATCCAAAGAAAGCAGCCGTTTCCAGAAAAGTTTCCCCAAATCGAGAACCTCCACTTCCCCGACCTTTCGAAAAGCCTTTTCCGAATTTCCGTTCAGGATTTTCGGATCGAGCTTGGAAACGGGGCGTACGCGGACGATTCTTTTATTCATCGGAAACGAGGTTAGCCTTCCCAAATCCAGGAGCGGAAGACCGATTCGATCGCGGGATCCTTCATTTTCCTGAAGATGCAGTCGAGGATCCCGGTTTCGATACGGCGCTTGTAATCGGTTCCGTAGTTGGCGTAGATGGTTCCGGCGGCTTTGAAGTTCTGGGCGGGGCAAGAGCCGATATACGGCTTATAAGCGTCCTCTTCATACCCCGGAAGCCCTTCGATTACGGACGCGGAAAGAATGGCTTTCGTCGCGGGAGCGGTAATCATTCCGAAGTACGTTTTGCGCGCGTCGGCGGTGACTTCGCCCACGAGGAACTGGTCGTGCCCCATGCGGCCGAGCATGCGGCCTTCGTCGCAGCTGTAAATCTTTCCATCGTAGTTGTACGCGACCTGTCCGATTACGGCACCGCAGGGCGAACGGGTGTCGACGTAGTTCGGATCGGTGCGGTTGAGGATTTTTTTCAAGAAGATGGAGGTGTAGCCTTCCTTGAGGGAAATCCCCTTCTTCAAACGGAGTTCGAGAAGGTAGTCGAGGACCTTTTCGTAGGTTTCCACGAATTCTTCCGGCGAATACCCGAGGGTCTTCTTGGCGTTGGCACCGAATCCGAATGGGCTCAACGGTCTCCAGAACACCTGCGGCAGCCCGAGCTCCACGTGCCCGTCTACGCACGCTTTCCAATTCTTGAGGGTGAAATTGGTAACGGTGAGGAGCGTCGAAATGATGTTCTTCTTACGGTACTTCTTGATCGAGTACTGGTTGATTTCGTTAATCCAGTGCGCGACGTTGGCGTACGAATTGCCCTCCTTGTAGATGCGGTTGAAATTGTGGGTCTTTTCATCGCCGTCGAGGGACGTATTCAGCCCGACGTCGTTTTCCAGAAGGTATTCGAGCTTCTCTTCGGTCATCAGGCTCATGTTGGAAATGAGCGCGAATTTCGTGCGTTTCCCAAGCTTTTTCGCCTTCTCTTTGGCATATTCGATGCAGAATTTCACGACTTCCCAATTCACGAGGGGCTCCCCGCCTTGGAATTCGATGGTGATTTCGGGCGCGGTCGTGAAATAGATGGCGTCCAAGGTGTTTTTCGCGGTCTCGATGGACATGTCGAGCTCTACGGCGGACATGGGCGCGGCGGCGGCGTGGCAATAGCGGCAGGAATGGTTGCAACGGAGCGTCACGACGATGATGTGGAGGTTCGGTCCGCAAGCGAGGAACGCGTGCTTCTTGGCGAACTCGTCGGCAAGTCTCGCCGGATCCGGGTTTATGAACCCTTTGGATTCCAATTCCCCGTATTTGGCCCCGTCCTCGAGCTTCCCGGAAAGGAAAGCATGGAATTCGGACGTGGAAAGGTAGGCGAACTTTCCGGTTTCGTTGGTAATGAGAACCGTTTCCCCGTCGAGCTTTTTAAAACGGAAGAACCCGAGGTTCTTCGGCTTGACCGCGTCGACGAATTCTTTCGAAATCCTTCGGGAGAGTGGAAGGTTAGACATGGAGCGAGAGGAGGTAGTTCATAAATTCCGCGAATACGGCGCCGGGGTCTTCGTTCTTGTCCATAACGAGGATTCCGTTCGAATACGAGATTTCGAGCTCGTCGGACGGGAAGTGCGCGGAATAATCCGCTACCGCTTGGGCGACGTTCTCGGGAGAATAGACGGTTTCGTCGATTTCGTAGGTCACTTTTGCCATGTGGAATGCGGATTATTTCTGGATGTCGAATTCCATCTCGAGTTCCTTCAGGATTTCGTCGATGCTCTTTCCGCTGTTCGTAATCGTTCGGAAATCGTCGCCGTCTTCCACGACCATGGCCTGCCTGAGGCTGTGTTCGAGCGCAGTAGTGACGAGTTTCTCCCTGATGTCCTTGTTTTCGGAGGTCACCCGTTCGCGGAGGTAGCCGTCGAGAATGGCGCCGGAAAGGATCCCCGCCATGGCTTCCGGACCGACGTCTTTGCCCTTGTCGTGAAGATCGCAACGCACCGTGATTCCCCCTTCGGTCCTCCGGAGGAAAAAATAGCACGTGTCGAGGTACGGGTACAATGCCTTCATTACGACTTCCTTCGAAAAAAGGCCTTCGTCTACGAAAAATTCGAACGTTCCTTCTCCAAGGATTTCATAGGAAACGTTTTCATCCGTTCTTTCCGACATGGTATGGGAATTGTGGGTAGTAACATCCTCGAAAGGATGGAGGATTGTATGACAAGCCCGACCGAAATCAAGCGGGGCGGACGACTTCTTGTCGAAACCCCTTACGCGCCCAAGGAACGGAGCGCGAGTTCCGCGGAAGCGATTTTCCATAACGCGAAGGAGTGCGGCGTTTCAGAATGCGAATCGAAATAGAGCGTCCTGTCCTTCGGGGAAAGGTATTCTTCCAAAAGCTTTCCGCAGTATTCGGAAGGAAGCATCCCCCTTTTGGAAAAGTCCTCGAGCAATCCGGCGAAATATCCGACGTTGCGCTCCTCCATGAGCCAGAGCCGATGGTCCGAAAGCGATCATACCGTTTTATGGCGCTTAGCCGAAACTTCGGGCACGAAAGTCCCCAAAGCGTTCTTATAGAAAAACTGGTTGTCCCATTCGGTCACCGGATACCTCGAGGGATCGAACTTGTGCCGCACGGGATAGGAAAACATGCGGTTCCTGAGTTCTGAGGACGCGAAGGGCGATACGTGGACGACGCCTTCGGATTTCGCCATCGCGGCGTACAGCGTCGAAGCCCGGTGGGAATTTCCGAGCAGGTCCGTGAGGACGGCGAGGTCGTGGAACGACGCGGGAACGTTCGAGAAATACGCGTCAGCGGCCCAGTCGGGCAAAAACGGGGCGACCTTCGGTCCCGGCATCCTCACGGTCGCTTCGTATACGAAAGACTCGAGTCTCGAGAGGAATTTCGACGGATCGGACACTGGGCGCCCCATGAGAGCGGATATCCTTCCGTCGGGATCGACGAACGCCTTTTGCTTGGACATGCTCTTCTCGATGCAATCCGGCCAATACAGGAGATACCAGAGCGCCGACATGACGCTGCGGGTCGAACCGACCTGCGCGTCGGTTCACGATCATGAGACGACCGTACGCACCCCTTGGCGGGCGGCCTCGCGGAAAGCCTTCTTCAAAAGGATTCCGAATCCCCAGAGGTCGGACGAATCCCCTATCGCCGAAACGCTTTCGGAAAATAAGGAAACGTCGTCGGGGGAAAGGGCCGTTTCGAAACGTTCCACGCCGATTTCCCGGGCGACGGCGACCGAATACGCGTCGTCCGAAAACGGGGTTCTCGGATTGGTGGCCGTAATGGGAAGAATGCCTCCGCGCCGGAGTTTCCCATGCCTCACCAGAGCGTTCAGAACGACGCTCGAATCGAATCCGCCGCTGAACAGGACGCCGATCTTTTCGCCTTCGGTGGCGACCACGATCCGTTCGACCGCTTCATCGAACGCGTCGCGGTATTGGGCCCAAGCGGCCTCTTCCGATATTTCCGTTTTTGAGAAATCGACCCGCCTGACCCTTTCGAAAGACGTCGTGACGACGGAATCGCCAACGAATCCGTACGTCGCGTCGGTTCATCATTGCTGGGAAGAAACGTCCTGAAGGAACGTACGTCCTACGGGAAGGCTCTGGTACGCGAGGCCCGCGAGCACCGAAGAAACGTCCACGGAAATCGAAACGTCGAAAAACGCCGCGGCTTCCCGAAGAAGCGAAACCGAATCCGAAAGGAAAACCATGCCCGATGCGGCGGCCACGAAAGGGCTCTTGAAACCGAGCGCGTCCGCGCGGACCGTTACCGACGGGGCCGACGGGTCGACCGTAACGGTAGAAACGGGGTATTCGGACGTCGCGCCTACGGCGGCGGCCCCCAAGCAATACGGAAACGGCGGCCGATCTCCGCACCAAAGCACGGCACGTTGCGAGGTTCCGTATTTTTCAGCGGTCGAAAAACGCCCCCCGAAATCCCGAAGGAACGCGTTATCCGAATGGGAAGGCGCTTTCACGACGCAAACGAAACCTTTTTCCATGGTTCGGATGGTACGTGAATTCGACGCATTTTCTATAGAAATTCCGAAATCGTCGATTCTTCAGATGACTCCGGGGAGAATATTGTTAGAATGTCGGGGCCTTCCGGATACGTCGGATTCCGTCCCGCTCCAAAATGAAAAACCTGCCAAACGGCTCGATACGCGTGTTTTCCCCGCAAACGAAAGACGCGGGAATGCTCCTCATGCCCGAACTTCCCATCGGGTACCTTTGCTGAACCCTCGTGGAAAAAGTCGGGATGGACCCTTCGTCCATCGCGGCGGAAAGCCTCTATCCGTTCAAAAAGTACGACGCCGAGCTTTTACGGAACCTTCCGCACTACCGGGAAGACTTCTTTTTCTTCTTTCTGGAGGAATACTACCACTCGAGCGGATACCTGCTCCCCTATCTGGTTTCCCTGTTCGAACGCGCGCCGGAGGCGTTCGCGAAAAAGGGGACGATCGTGCACAGCTTCAAGATTTCCGAATCCGAGAGTTTGGAACTCATGCGGAAATTCCCGTTCGTATCCCTCGTCATCCGAACGGACGCGGAGTATTTTTTCTATCAGAAATACTGCCAAGGGAAACCGTTCGAAGAGATACCGAACGTGACGTACCGGAATGAGGACGGAGAACCCGTCGCCTCCTTTTCGGAAGACGTCGGTTATCCGCTTTCGGAATACCTCGTTCCCGGCTACCGCAACGGGGTGGCCATCCGCGACAAGGATTCGATCCACCGCATCATCGGCCTGCTCGACGACGACGGGGACCGTACCGACGACCGCGAATTCTACCGTCGCCCGAAGGCCCGGGTCGTGGAACATCTCGAAAAATCGCTCGCATCCCAAGGATACGCCATGCTGACGACGGGACGGGGCTGCAAATACGGATGCACGTACTGCTACCGTGGCGTGAAATATTCGAAAATCCGCCAAATTCCTCTCGAAACCATAGAAGCCGACCTGGAAGAGCTGAAAAAGTACGGATTCAAGACGGTATACCTCTACGACGACTGTTTCCTTACCACGAACGCCGACCGAATCGACGAAATCGTAAATCTCTTGGGAAGGTACCCGTTCCGGTACCAAATCGCCGTGCGCTACGAAATCTGCACGCCCGCCATGTTCCGAAAACTGCAGGATCTGAGCATTTCGTTCGTACAGATCGGACTCCAATCGGTATCGAAAGCCACCAACGCCGTCATGGGCAGGGGTTTCCGGGAAGAACCCTTCCGGAACGTGGTAGCCGAATTCAAAAAGCGCGGCACGTACGTGTCGGTCGACACCATCCTCTGACTCCCGGGGGAAAGCCTCACGGAATTCTTGGAAACGTACAACACGGCCCTTACCATGGAACCCGACGGCATCGTAGTGAATTCGCTCTTCCTCAATCCGGGAACGAAGCTCGCCGAGAAGGTCGGAGAATACGGAATCGAATTCAAGTCCAGCGATTCGCACAACGTCCCGGTGATATCCGGAAGTTCGACTTTTTCCTCGAAAAACGTCGAGTTGGCGAAATCCTACGTGAAACGGTCCATGGAAAAATTTCCCGGCATCGAAATCACACTCCGATAATCCAAACCAAAGAACGTATGGAAAAGAAACGCGAAGGAGAATGGACGTTCGACGGAGAAGTCGCGCAGGAATTCTGTGACCACGCGAGGAAGCATATCCCCGACTATGAAAAAATTATCGGACTCTGCGTCCAAATAGCGAAAAAACGCCTCCGCCCGGATTCGAAAATCCTCGACGTCGGCAGCGCGACGGGATATACGCTCCAGCGTTTCGCGGAAGCCGGATTCTCGAATCTCTTCGGTGTCGAAGCTTCGGAAGGGATGATTTCGAAATCCTTCCAGGGCGCGAAACTCGTCCATTCGAGCCGTTTTCCGAAAGAATCGGCGCCATTCGACATGGTCACCGCGAATTGGACGCTCCATTTCGTTCTCGACGAACGCGCCGAATACGTGCGCGACGTATACGAGGGTCTCGTTCCGGGAGGATGCTTCGTACTTTCCGATAAAGTCCTGCAGAGCGAATTCACGCTCTCGTTGTACCACGATTTCAAACGGAGCCAAGGGGTGAGCGAGGAAGAAATCGAATGGAAGCGAAAATCCGTCAGCGGCGTGCTC
This sequence comes from uncultured Candidatus Peribacteria bacterium, assembly GCA_964482035.1. Lineage (GTDB taxonomy): Bacteria > Patescibacteriota > Gracilibacteria > BD1-5 > UBA2023 > JANJWP01. The sequence continues at coordinate 775,438 of CAYZVC010000001.1, forward strand.
GTCCCCTATCCGGTCGAATGGTATCTCGACACGTTGAAATCCGTCGGATTCTCAAGCGTCGAGATCGTCAATGCCGCACCTTCTTTCGTTACTTTTCTGGCCATTAAATAACCGAACATGACCCAAACCGGAACATCCCCGTTCGACGAACATCCGGGATTTTACGAAGACGACAACCGACAGCACCGGAAGTTCAGCCCGGTAACCCGGGAGACGATCGAAAAAAAACACGCCGCGCTCCTTCCCCCGGAACTCGTGAATGGAAAAAGCGTATTGGACCTCTGATCGTGCCTTTGAGCGACCGGACAATGGAGCCTCTTTCACGGAGCGGCGTCGTACGTGGGAGTGGAGACGCAGCCGGAATACGTCGAACTGTCCCGAAAACTTCTTTCGCACCATGGCGAAAAGGTCGAAATCGTGCAAGCGGGGATTTCGGAATTTCTCGAAAAAGACCCGCGCACCTTCGACGTGGTCTGTCTTTTCGGCGTCATCTACGCTTTCGTCGACTGTTTCGGAATCCTTTCGAAAGCTTCGGCGAAATCGAATTCCCACGTAGTCGTTGAAACGCTCTATCCGAGCCTCCCTTCGGACATGATACAGGCGCCGATCATCCGCCTCGTCCCGTCGCAAAAAATCAACCTCTCCAACGATACGGCTTCGCTCGTGGGCCTCTGATCGAGAATCACTCCTCTCGGACTTAAAACGGTCATGGCGAACTTCGGATTCTTTTCGAAGGAAGGGCTCGTATATCCGGAAAGGATACTGAACGCCCCCGATATCTACCAGCCCCTCCCTTCGGCGGAAGAACTCCTGAAAATGTTTCCGGGTTCCGTAATGAAAGGCAACGATGCCGTCACTACGGAAGGAACGTACCTTTCGGACCGGTTCCGGTTCATCATGCGTTTCGAAAAATCCGAACGCAAACTCCGAACTTTGGAAGACGATCTTACGGGCGACCGAACGGGAAAAATCGTTCGCTGGAACTAATCGGACATTGAAAGATATCGAAAATCCGATAGCCTAAGAAACAATTCTTACCACTCATCCAAAAATGCCATGCCGGCGAATCTCGAAACCCTCTACGGCGTAAAATATCTCGAACCGGGCACGAGCGCGGTCGTGGAATCCCCCGAAACCGACGCGTATTCGTACGTCACGTATCTCGGAAAGCATTCGGTGAACGTCGAAAAGGGCGACAGCGCGTGGATCGTCGAAAACGGCGGCAAGCAGGCCCGCGTCACCAAGGGGCCGGCCGTCGTGGAAAGCGACATTTGGACCACGGTCATCCGCGGATACCGCACGGAAGAAAAATCGGTCGAACTCAATACCAACACCGTCCTTCCGTACGTGAACGGATGCTCGACCAAGCAGGTCTTCCCGCCGGACCGTTCGGGAGACCCCACCCTCCAGCTCCTCAAAATTCCGCCGTTTTCGTCGGAACAGGCGCACCACATCCATTCGACCGTCCGCGTCGTGTACGTTCTCGACGGATGGGGCTACAGCATCGTCGGCATGAACGGGCACGTCGTAAAGAAGAAACTCGTCCCGGGAATGCTCGTCGTGCTCGACAAGATGTGCCCCCACCATTTCGAAACCGAAGATTCGTGGCTCACGGTCGTTCCGCTCCACGTGTTCAGCGCCCTGCCAAAAGGCATTGAAAACGACCATCCGATGTTCAACGGAACCTTTCTTATGAACCAGGGCGGATAGTCGGCTTCAAAAAAAACCTCCGGATTCCCGGAGGTTTTTTATACGAACAGGTGCGTGAAGACTTCCTGGTATTCCAACCCCCTTTCAGTGAGTTCGAACGCCGTTTCCGTTTCGGTTACGAACCCGAACGATTTCGCGAGCGACATGGGCTTTTCGAGAACGGCAAGGTTTTCGAAACGGTCTTTCGGGATGACGCGGTTGCGGCTTCCGAGAACCATCTTGCGACGGTCGGAATCTTCGGTCGAATAGACGTGTCCGCGAACCACCGTTTCACGTGGTTCGGCCGCCATGTACGTGGAGAAATTCGAATCGCGCACGAAGACTTCGCGGCCGTCGTACGAATACGCCGAATGTCCGAAACCGGCGAGCGGCATTCCGGAAACGTAGTCGTTCTCGTATTGGTGGCGGTACTTGTCGCCTTTCGAAAAATATTCGCGGCCGTAGCGGAAGTATCCTGCCGCATCGACTTTTTCGCGAAGTTCGCGGTAGAAATCGTAGACGAGATCGAGCACGGCCTCTTTTTCTTCGGTATCGGATTTCCGGATTTTCCCGAGGACCGAGGCTTCGTAGTAGTAGAGCGGATAGTATGTCAGGTGCTCGGGCGCAAGCGCCAATACCTCCTCGAGATCGCGGCGCATGGCCCCTATCGTTTGCCCCGGGAGCCCGTACATCATATCGATATTGATATCGTCGAATCCGGCGGCCCGGGCTTCGGCGAACGCGTCGGCCACCCGTTTCGCCGAATAGGTGCGGTTGATGCGGGCGATGATAGATTCGTCGAACGTCTGAACTCCGAGCGAAACGCGGTTCGCTCCGTTTTCCTTGAGCATCTTGAATTTACGGGCATCGAACGAATCGGGATTTCCTTCGAACGTGAACTCGCACCCTTCTTCGAAGTGCGGAGCCAAGTATTTGCGGACGATGCCCAAGAGTTTGGCGAGACCCGAAAGGGAAAGGAACGACGGAGTCCCCCCTCCTACGAAAAACGTGCGGATGGAAAAATCCGGAACCGTTTCCACGAATTCGGCGATTTCGGCTTCGACGCGGTCGAGATAGGCGGATTCGAACTCGGCGACCGATTTCGCTCCGGCGACGATATGGAAGTTGCAGTAAGTGCAGCGCGTCTGACAGAATGGGATGTGCACGTACGCGTCGAGAACCTTTCCGGAAAACGGAGCGTAGAGACGGCTTCGTGGAACGTCGCGCATCGTTTCGTTGGCGTTCCAGTCTTCCGATACCGGATACTGCATCACGAAGTCGCGTTGGAGTTCCACGAAATTCCGCATGAGACGGAGCAGTTCGGCCTTCGACGACTCATCATCGCAAAAACCCCACGCCCGTTCGGTACGGGCGAAAAAATCGCGGAATTTGTCGTGGTATGCGGTCATCTTGGAATTTCGGCGGGATTATCCGAGCGCGAGGTCGTAATTGAAGACGATTCGGGAGAATCCGTCCTTGGGTTCGGCGTCGTTACGGTACATCTGTCGATTGCCCACGTACGTATTGTGAATCGGTCAGAGTTCGGAACGCTTCGCGAGGTCGAGCTGGAGTTTCTTCGCGCCGTACGAATGGCAACCCCGGCATTCAGTAACGACTTCGAGGTAGTCCTTCTTCTGCGATTCGAGCGAAATGCGGCAGTACCGGGTCTGGCTGTAGGGAACGTACGGGAAATGCAGATGGAAGGCGATATCCTTGAGATTGGTCGTTTTCCAACCTTGGAAAGTATTGAAGACTTCGGCCTTGAAAATCCCCGCCTTACGGAAAAGGTTCTGGTAGAACGGGAGGTCGATACCGACGCGCACGTGGGTCTCGCGGGCGGAGAATTCGCGGATCATCGGATCTTTGGATTGGCCTACGAGCACGTTGCCGAAAACGACTTCGAACGGTCCTCCGGAAAACGCTCGGAGCATGCCGAAATCATTGACGACGACCTCCGGCCTGGGCGCGGTTTCGAGATAGCCGTGGACGAGGTGCGTGAACGCTTCGAAATGGAGATCGGAAACTTGCGGAGTAAGCACGGTGACGTATTTGCCCGACTTCCTTACGAAATCCTGAAGCGCGGGATTCGACAATATGGCGATCGCGTTATGTTCGCAATGCTGGTCGCCGACGTAGAAGCGCTCGTACTCCCCGTAATTTTTGGAGAGGTCTGAAAACTCGGTGAGCTGGTAGGCTTTTTCCATGTTACCGGGCGTTACGGTATACTTCGCAGCGGGTTTTGGCACACGGGATTCCGAGCATTTTTTCGTGGAGCGCGGATCCGAATTCGGTGAGTTCTGCGATATCGGAAGCGAGCTCGGAATATTCTATGACTTTCCTCAAGAACGCGATGTCTTTTTTCAGAATGTTCGCTCCTTTTTCTCGACCCACGATCTTCAGCGACACGACGTTCGGAACGTCTTCGAAAAGTTTCACCGAACAAGCCTTGCAGTCGGATTCGGCGGCGCGGTACGAATGGAAGGACTTCTGGTATTCGGCGTCATCGCCGACGTAGGCGGCCTCGCGGTTGCAAACGTAGGGAATGCCTTCTTTCAGACCTTCGAGGTGGAGCGACGAACACACGCCGTCGGTATCGTAGCACCAGTCGTTCTTAATGAAGATTTCGAATTCGAGATCGGGGAATTTTTTCGCGAGGACGCGGACTTCTTCGAACGCCACGTTCCGAGGCATGATCATGCGGTTAATTCCGTAATTCTCCACCCAGTAGGAAACCGCGTCGGCGTTGAGAACCTGGTTGAGCGAGCTGCAATGGATGGCGATATCGGGCGAAAGCCGGCGAACGATGCCCGCGATGAGCGGATCTTTGACGATGAGCGCGTCGGGGCCGACGGCGATGGCGGCGGCGATTTCGGCTTCAATCTCTTCTTCGCTCTCCACGAGCGGGGTGTTGTTCAGCGTCATGAACGCCTCCACCCCTTTCGAGTGGGCGAAATCGACGAATTTTTTCGCGTCGTCATGGTTCGAGAAATTCGCCAAGGAGCCGTCGCGGCGGTTGAGGATGGTAGAATACCCGCGTTTCTCGTTCCACCCCCCGGAGACGATGCCGAAATAGGCCTCTTGGGCTCATGCTTCGATGAGCTCGACGCCGACGAGCAGGTTTTTTACGGGAGCGAGGATTTTCATCATGGAACGAATCGGTAATTGACCGCGCATGATAGCGCAACGGGGCTACGAATCAAACGGAACGGTTCCCGGAATTTTCGCAATACGGTCGAGGAAGGCGTTGAACGCGTCGCGTACCGGATATTCCTCCGGGAGCGTTCCCGAGAACTCCTTTTCGAGGAATTTGTTCACGTAGGCGTCGTATATGGCGGAATTCTCGCCGTAATAGAAGGTGACTTTCTCTTTGAGGGATTCCGGTGAGTCTTCGAGGATCGAGGCGATCTTCACCTTTTCGCGCTTGTCGAGGAAGAAATCTTCCATCACGACCATGTTCGGGTAGACGTTGCCGTCGGAATCGACGACGAGTTCGCTCTTGAAGAGGTGTACGGCGTCGGACGAACGGAGGTTTTCGAACGTCAGTTCGAGTTCGCGGGAAGCGAGCGAGGATTCGATGGCGGAAAATCCGGCATTCAGCACGTCGACGTGCCCGGGCTTCCAACCTTCCACGTACGATGCCGGCAAGAGGTTGATATTGGCTCAGCCGAGTCCCGCGACGTATCGGAGGTTCTTCTCGAAACGGTCGGCGGTTTCCGGTTGGAACACGAGGTTGATCTGGTGTTCGATGCCACGGGCGAGCATTTCGCGGATCTTGCCGTAGAGCAGTGCGGTCTTATCGAGAGAAATCCCGCGGGTAAGGGAATGCGAATACGGGTCGCCGTTGCAGCTGACGATGAGTTTGACGCGGTATTTCACGCAAAAATCGAAGAAGGCGGAGTCCGCCATGAGGAGGTTCGTGTTGACGACGAAGCGGATGGGGGGATGGGCGGGGGATGGGGTCGTACCGGGAATGTCGGATTCGTCCCGCCTCCTGTCGGTTCCGAATGTCGGCGATCCGAATCCGACATTCCCGACCTCCATACCCGCCAATTCCAAAGTGCGGTCCAAACCCGGCATCCCAATCTCTGAACTTGCCGAGGTCTTGGCATGAGCGGAATTCGAACCAAGACTCCGCCCTCCAGTACGAACCGCCTCATCGATCGCCTCGACCATCCTCATGACGACGGCCTTGCGCATCAGGGGTTCGCCGCCAAAAAACCGGAGTTCGTAGTCGCCGGACGCCTGCGCGAGCGAGAGGATTTTTTCCACCGTCCCGTCGCCTTTCGTGAAACCGTTGAACGCGTTCACGTCGAAATCCCTCGTATGCACGTGGCAGTACGTGCACGAGTCGGTATTGCAGAAGCGCGTAACGACGATAACCATGCCGAAAAAAGAAAAACGTTGCCCGGAACGGCGAAAGCGGTATCATGCGCCATCCCGGGAATTACCGCGGGCATAGTACCTCGAAAACCTATGAAAAAAACCCTTTCTTTCCCGAAATGACTCGCGAGCAAGCAGGCGGTGCTCTATTGCCTCCAGCTCCACTTGGCGGAAGGCGAATACGAACTCTCCGAAACTCCGGAAGCGTTCGTCATCGAACTTTCGGACATCTCCGACGAGGAAGCGAAGAAATTCAGAAACGAGGTCCTCTTCAACGAGCTCCGTTTCGAAATCGCGGAACGCAATAAGGACATGCGCCGCGACATTATCGCCAAAGCCCTCGGTGGAGCGAACTATGGAAAATAATATCGAACTCGCCGAGGGGCTCCCGTTCTTTCGGGTAAACCGGATTCCGGACACCGACCACGTCGTCGTTACCAACGCGTCGGGCGGGTTCGTCGTCATTCCTCAAAAAGAATTCGACGCCTACGCGAACGGAAGCCTCGACCCGGTTTCCGACGCGTACAAAAAACTCCAGAAAAAGGGGTTTTTCAAAGACGACGGCTACGTCGAACGCATGGCCGAGGAATACCGGCACCGCATGGGCATCAACTTCATCGGCCCCACGCTCCACATCGTCGTCATGACGAAGGGATGCAACCACCAATGCCTCTATTGCCACGCTTCCGCGCAGTACGAAGAGGATCCGAACAACGAAAACGGGCTCGCGCTCGAATGGGGAACGGCCGAAAAGATCGTCGACACGATTTTCCAATCTCCCGCGCCGGCGTTCACCATCGAATTCCAGGGTGGCGAACCGCTCCTCAACTGGGCGACGCTCAAGCACCTCATCGAGTACGCGGAGAAAAAGAACGAAACGTTGAAAAAGCACGTATCGTACGCCATCGTTTCCAACCTCTCGCTCCTCACGGAAGAACTTCTCGCCGAAATGGCCGAGTTCCCCACCCTTTCCATAGCCACGTCGCTCGACGGTCCGAAAGAGGTGCACAACTTCAACCGTCTTCTCGTCACTAAGACCGAAAAGCTCCCGAGTTTCCAAACGCTCGAAGAGAAGATCAAGATGATCCGCGCGTTCGAAATGCGCGAAAAGCGGAGCCTCCTGCACGGTGCCATGGGCGTCGTGACGAAGAAGACGCTCTCGTATCCGCGCCAATTGGTGGATACGTACCTCGAACTCGGGTTCGATTACATCTTCTTAAAAAAGCTCAATTCCATCGGTTTCGCCGAACGCACTTCGAACGTGCTCGGATATACGTTCCCGGATTTGAAAAAATTCTATCTCGAATACCTCGGATACCTCATCGAGCTCTCCGAGAAAGGCAAGTTCGTGAAGGACGGGTTCGTCGATACGGTACTCCAGAAGATTTTCCACCCGGACCAGATCAACTTCATGGACCTCCGCAGCCCCTGCGGCGCGGGTATCGGACAGATCGCCTACGACTACACCGGAAAGATCTACACCTGCGACGAAGGCCGCATGATCGACGACGACGTTTTCCTTATCGGGCACGCCGGTGACGATCTCGAAAAGGTCGTACAGAACGAATCGGTAGGAATGATGATGGACGCGTCGACGGTGGAAAGCCTACCGTGCGACGTATGCGCCTACGCCCCGTATTGCGGCGTATGTCCCATCGAATCGTACCAGCAGCACGGAAACATCTATACCAACCAGGTATTCGACACGCACTGCGCGTTCTTCATGTTCCTCTTCGACTACGTCTTCGCGGCGTTCGCGGACAAGGAATCCCGCGAATACGCCTATATCCGCCAATACGTGGGCGGCGAGGAAGCGCCGACGCTCAAAACTACGAGGCAATAATGAAAAATCCCCCCGAACTGGGGGATTTTTTTTACGGAATATGCGAGCATGTCGAACATTCCCTTTGGAAAATGACGGATATGCGGGGTCGGCGCGCCGACATTCGGAACCGACAGGAAGCAAGCCGACCCGCATATCCGCCGTCCAGGGACCTAAATTGAGAAGGAATCACGCATTTTCCACGAAAAAACCGCCTTCGGGCGGTTTTTTCTTTGAGATCGATTTGGCTTTAACATCCGACGCACCGGAAGGTCACGGCCTTTCCGTCCTTTGGGGAAAAAAATTCAA
>CAYZVC010000002.1:0-383157 GCA_964482035.1 uncultured Candidatus Peribacteria bacterium
ATGGTACTGCAGGTACACCTGTGGGAGAGTCGGTAAGCGCCGGGACTTTGGAGAGGAAAAGACAAACATATGCCGCTAGGGAACTACCCGGGCAACTTGGGTATTATCGCCCGAGTAGCTCAGTTGGATAGAGCAGCAGCCTTCTAAGCTGAAGGTCACAGGTTCGATCCCTGTCTCGGGCACCATGTCGAGTTTGGGTTATTAGCTCAGTTGGTTAGAGCGCTTGCTCGACAAGCAAGAGGTCACTAGTTCGAATCTAGTATAACCCACCATTACGAAATGCTCTTTGGGTGATTAGCTCAGTTGGTTAGAGCATCTGCCTTACAAGCAGAGGGTCATAGGTTCGAATCCTATATCACCCACCATAAAGATTTCAAGTAAACGACCGTTCCGTAAGGAGCGGTCGTTTTTTTCACTTCCGATCATGATCGAAATTACCGGAAAAGATCTTCCGAAGGATCATCCGTACTACCGAAGCAACTCGATAGCGTATCGCAAATACCTCGAAATTTGCGGACTTCGAACCGTTCCTACCCAAAAGGGATTCGGATGGCTGAAGAACGTCGGAGGCCTTTTCGACATCGCGAAATTCGAGAGGCTCGAAGAGGAACCGGATATTGGCAATCTCAAGGCGAACGGCTTCGGTTCCGGATTCGTTATCTGGATTCCCGCATGACGCGAGACCATTCCGAAAGGCTGGAGGAAGATGTGGCTCCGTTCCCATTTCACGCAGACCGGCTTTACCGTCGTCGACTCCTCCGATTATCGAAAAAAATGGAACGAACGTTCCCGTCGCGCAACGAAGAAGTTCCTTGCTTCCGGAGCGGAAATCGTCGAGGTTTCCGATTTCGAATTCATGCAGGCGTTCCGTGACACTCCGGTTAAACACCTCTATAAGAAGGACTACATCAAGTACTACCGCACGATGGCCGCCATCGCGCCGGGTGACGTGAAAAGCTACGTCGCGCGCCATGAAGACAAGATCGTCGCGGGCTTGGCGGTATTGAACTATGGCGGCAATTCCTCCGCCCATCTGGTCGCTTTCACGGGTCCTGACGCCAAAGCCATCCAAGCCGGCACCGGACTTATCGACCGCTGGTTTGCGGATTCCGTGGCGAACGGTATCAAATACGTGAATTTCGACCACCTTCGCGATTCCTCGATGACGCACGATCAGCAGGGATATACTGATTTTAAGAAGAATTTCATGGAGTATTCCCTCTCCTACCCCGATTCGTACTTCAAATTCGTTTGGTAAAAGAAAAGCCCCGATGCGCATCGGGGCTTTTTCATACGCGTTTATTCTTCATCCTCTCCTTTCCGTTCTTCCAGATTCTTTCGGATGGTCTCGAGACATCCTTCCGGATCTTTCTTCAGTTCGCTGGCGAAGAATCGGATGGGCCGTATTCCTTTCGCGAGCAATTCCCCGAACTGCCGTTCGTCGCGTGCCATATTGGTCAGAATCTTGTTCTGCCAGTATTCCGGGAGTTTCTCGAGACGTCCTTCTTTGAGTTTTCCGTGCCAGAAGTCCCCGTCGACGAAGACTGCTATTTTTTGTCGTGGAAAAAACACGTCTGGCGTGCCTGGAACGCCCCTCCGGTGCTTCCTATATCGGAATTCCGGCCAGAAGCGTTTTATGAGCGAAAAAAGCTGTTTTTCCGGCCCCGTGTTCTTGGATTTGATCCGACGCATGACGTCGGACCGTTTTTCGGGCGTAAATATGTCGGTCATGGATGGGTATCGGTCTTTCGAAATGAAAACCCCTACGGGGAGTCGGAGGGGTCCTTAAGGAATTCGATGGTGCTCCCGGCAGGAATCGAACCTACATCCTAGCCTTCGGAGGGCCATATTCTATCCGTTGAAATACGGGAGCGCGTGGGGGATTCTGCGGAATACCCGTCGAAAATCAAGTCTTTTTCCCTTTGGTCGCAACTTCGGTTGCGATGTCCCGGTTTCCTGATATGATTCACGAAATTTTCACTATGGCTGAATTCGACTCCCCTTCCGTACCCGAAACGGACATCTCCCTTTCGGTGGCGATGAAAACGGCCTTCCGGGTCGCGATCATTTTCCTTTCCTTCTACCTCCTCCAGCGTTTCGGAGATTTCTGAAGGACCGTTCCTCCTTCCATTGAGGCGGTCTTTCGGATTCTTGCCGTAGTACTCGTTTCCGGTTTGGTAGTCCGTTGAGAGAGAAAGCGCCATCCGAACCAGGATTTGGCATCGGAAGCCTTCATGTCGACCGCGTTCTTCTACGGAATCACGCTCGCATCGGTCTACGCAATTCAGATCGGCGTCATCGCCGCTGAGCTTTTCGGGGGCGGGGGTATGACTTTCAATGAGGAGATTCGTTTCGTTCTTGGGATACACGACTTCTCCACGAAGGGTATCGTGATGACGTTCATCCTTTCGCACCTGCCGTATCTCGCGTATTACGGAATCGTTCGGGCAGCCAAGTAGTGGCGGGCTCGCGGAGTGCCAGAGAACAGCCGTTACTTGTGAGCAATTCTAAAAAACAGCCCGCAACGGGCTGTTTTTTCGTAGGCGAACCCCTACTCGAGATAGAGGAGGAAACTCTTGAGGTAGTCTCCTTCCGGATGGTAGATCGAGATGGGGTGATCGGCGGCGAGACGGTGCTTCGAAAGGATGCGGACGTCGCGCTTCGCGTCGCGGGCGGCGAGGAAGAGCGTCTTTTTGAAGAGGTCTTCATCGACGAAGTACGAGCAGGAGCATGTGAGGAGGAAGCTTCCCGCCGGCATCTTGCGCATGGTGGTCGCGTTGATTTCCCGGTATCCGCGAACGGCGTTTTCCACGTCGTTCTTTTTCTTGGCGAAAGCCGGAGGGTCCAGAACGACCACGTCGTAGTCGAGCGGCCGGTTGCGGAGGAAGTCAAAGGCGTCTTCCGCGAAGAAGCCGTTCTTCGTGATTTCGAACCCGTTGATTTCGACGTTCCGCTTGGCAAGTTCGACAGCCTGCGCGGATATGTCGAGCGTGTCTACTTTGCTCGCGCCGCCAAAGAGGGCGCCGAGCGTGAATCCGCCAGAGTAGGCGAAGGCGTTCAATACGCGCTTACCCTTCGACATTTTACGAACAAGGTCGCGCTCTTCCCGTTGGTCGAGGAAGAATCCGGTCTTCTGCCCGTCGAAGCGCACGACGAACTTCATGCCGTTTTCGAGCACTTCGGTTTCTTCTTGGGCTTCGCCGTAGAGCATGCCTTCGAAGGGTTTCAGTCCTTCCTCCTTACGGGACGGGATGTTGGACTTTTCGATGATCGCGCGCGGTGCGAAGGCTTTCACGAGGGAATCCACCAATACCTGTTTGCGCAGTTCGGCCCCGAGGGTGGAAATTTGGACGACGAGAACGTCCGCGTACCGGTCGACCACGACGCCCGGCAATCCGTCGGCTTCCGAGTGGATGAGTCGGTAGGCGTTCGTGAGCGCGGGATCGAAGAGCGAGTCGCGGAGTTTTTTCGCGGACGCTACCCGCTCGCGGATGGTATCCTCGAACGAGGTTTCGGTAAACGCGTGGACGCGGACGGAAATGGAGGTTTTGGAATGGTAGGTTCCACGGGCGAGAAAGACGCCCTTTTCGTCGGACACGCGGACTTCGTCGCCGTCTTGGGCTCCGTTCGCGCTGGCGATGGCGCCGGAAAACACCCAGCGGTGTTTGTTCTTCAGCGAGGTTTCTTTGGTCGGCTTGAGGCGGACGGTAATCATGTTGGACACGTTTGACAGGGGTGATTGGGTTTGGTTGGATGCGGATTATGCCACGATGACGGCGGATCCCACGAGTTCGTCGCCCTCGTAGGCGACGAAGAACTGTCCGGGGGCGACCGCTCGTTGCGGAGTTTCGAACACGGCTTCGAGGAGTCCGTTTTCCGACATGCGGACTTCGACTTCCTGGTCGGCTTGCCGGTACCGGATTTTCGCCTGGCCCCTCCAGGGGAACGAACGGTCATGCCGGAGCCATTTCCAATCGGTGAGCGAAAGGCGGTTGGAGAAGAGTTCGTGTTCTTCTTTATTGCCCACGATTATCCGGTTGTTCGCCACGTCCTTCGCCACCACGTAGAGGGCGTCTCATCCTCAGACGCGGATGTCGCGACGCTGGCCGATGGTGTAGAACCACGCTCCGGGATGTTCGCCAACCTTCTTTCCCGACGTGTCTACGATGTCTCACGTCTTTTCCGGAAGGCGCTCACGGAGGAACTCGCGCATGGGGATTTTCCCGATGAAGCAGAGGCCCTGACTGTCTTTGCGTTCGGCGTTGGGGAGTCCGGCTTTACGGGCGATTTGGCGAACTTCCGATTTGGGAATGCCGCCCACCGGGAAATACGCCTTTTCGATCTGCGACCGGTCGAGCCGGGAGAGGAAGTACGTCTGGTCCTTTTCGGGGTCGACGCCCTTGAGGAGCCGGGGGAATCCTTCGGACCGGTCGATTCTCGCGTAGTGGCCGGTGGCGATGCCGTCGAACCCGTACGACAGCGCCTCTTCGAGGAAGAGGTCGAATTTGACCAGGTTGTTGCAGAGGACGTCGGGGTTGGGCGTCACGCCGTTTTCGTAGCCTTCGTAGATGCGGCGGATGATACGATCCTCGTATTCGGCGACGAAGTCGAAAGTATGGAGGGGGATGTCCAAGTATTTCGCGACGCGCTCGGCTTCGGCGAGGTCGATTTTGGTAGTGCAGTTGTCATCGTCGCTTTGGAAGTTTACCATGAAGCCCGCGTGCACGTCGTACCCCGCCTCCTTGAGCAGGTGCGCCGAAACGGCGCTGTCTACGCCGCCGGAGAGTCATACGAGGATCTTCTTGCCGTTTTCTGACATGGGTTCGTTTCTGATGCGGGATAGGAAAAGCCCGCGTGAGCGGGCCTATCCTATCCATTCTTGCCTTTCTGTCTAACGCGAGCGGGAGCGGAGCTTCGCGGCGATTTTCGCCGCTTCGTCGAAATCGTGGACCGAATGTTCCGGTGAGGGGACGATTTTTGCGCGGGAAAGGTAGCGTTGCCAAGTCCTCTTGGCTTCTTCGAACGCGGCTTGGTTTTCGGGAACGGAGTCTTCGAATCCCGAATCCCCCACCCATGCGAACATTCCGGTGATCGTTTCCGTCCGGTCTTCCAAGAACGCCACGGCGCTCGGGATTCCCGCTTCGGCGGCCCGAACGAGAACGTCGATCTGGTTCTTGAAGACGTTGTGCACGGCCCATTCCGGGTGGGCGATGGTTCATTCCCCCTCGCCGTACGCGGCGATCGCCCCGTTCACGTACGAATACTTCTCGTAGAGCTTGAAGACGCCGTGGAGACGGTGCGATTTGTCGTGGTCGATCGCGTACGACGCCATGATGCTGCGTTCGAGGCGGCGTTTTCTTCTCGGGTCGATTTCTTCCAGGGACTTTCGGACGAATTTCCGGGTGGATTCGATTTCGTCGCGCACCGTGTGGGTCACGGCATGTTTGTCGTCGTACACGGTATCGCCGTGCTCGATTTCGGCCACGTCGTGCACGAGCGCGGCGATGCGGAGGCGGAAGAAGTCTGTCATGGAAACCGGTTTGGCCTTCGCGAAACCGGTGCGTACCAGCGCTTCGGATCCGATATCGAGTTCGCCGTATTCGCGAACGAGCCGTTCCTGGGCGAGCTGGTGGTCGAAGACGTTTCCGTCCCCGGGGACTTCGCCGAACAGCCGTCCGTCGGTATCCCGCTCCATGTCCGCGGCCGACATTCCGTTCGGTACGACGTATTTTTCCCAGCGGTGGGCGGGAATCCCCGCTTCCAAGCTGCCTTCTTTGAAGACGCTGAGCGGGGAATCACGGAGAACTTGAAGCATTTGGGAATGAAAAAAGAATACCCGAATTGGATATTCTTTAATGATTTATCTACCGAAGTCAATTCCCAAGCGATTCCAGGCATGCGGCCAATCGGGCTTCGGAGTCGCCGGTTATGCGGACGAACGGGGTTCAGGTTTCGGTCAGGATTCTGGAGAGTTCGTTTTCGATGGCGAGCCGGTAGTCTTCGTCCTGACTCCGGATGGCGTCGCCTTCGAGGGGGAATTCGATCGGAAGGAAGAATATCCGGTCGTACGGTCTCGATTCCCCGTGGGATTTCGCGATGGAGAGGAGTTCGCCGTACGACGGCGTGTCGAACGAATAGGCGACGGCGTCGAATACCGAACGGTCCGAAAGGAACGACTCGACGGAGAGTTCGCGACGGATTTGCTCGCGGAGGATTCCCATTTGGAACTCCCCGCGCTCTTCCCCGGTCATGTGGTGTGGGAGCTTGTCGCTCTCGGCGATCATTTCCCGGGCGACTTCCGAAAGCGCCGCCATTTCCAAACGCTCCGCCAAACGGCGGAGCAGGGTGGTTTTTCCAGTGGAATGGCTTCCGACTATGGCGATGCGCATGTTAACGGATTTCGTGATCGTCCATGTCGTGCGAAATCTTCTCGATGAAGTAGTCTTCGAGTTTGGTTCCGCCGAGGTTCTTCACGTATTCGTCCGCGACGATCTGGCCCTTGTGGATGATCGCGAAGTGGTCGCAGATGGATTCGACGTCGGAGAGGATGTGCGTATTGAAGAACACCGTCGCTCCGCGGGCCTTGAGTTCGAGGATGAGGTCTTTGACCATTTTGCGTCCGAGCGGATCGAGTCCGCTCATCGGTTCGTCGAGGAAGACCATGTCGGGATGGTTGACCATCGCTTGGGCGAGCCCGACGCGCTGGAGCATGCCCTTGGAGTACTTCGAAAGCAGGCGGTCGGCCGCTTTGTCGAGCCCGACTTTGACGAGAAGCACGTCGATGCGCGCTTCGAGTTCGGCCTTGGGGACGCTGAAGAACTTCCCGCTGAAACGGAGGAATTCGCGCCCGGTGAGGTACTTGTAGAGGTAGGTGTTCTCCGGCATGAACCCGATGCGCTCCTTGGTGGAGTCGGGAAGGCCTTCGTTCCCGAGCACGCGGACGACACCGTCTTCCGGAGTGATGAGCGAGAGCACCGTCTTCATGGTAGTGGTCTTGCCCGCACCGTTCGGTCCGAGGAACCCAAAAACCTCGCCCTGCTTCACTTTGAGCGAGACGCCGCGGAGTACTTCCTTGCCGTCGAGGTATTTGACGACGCCGTCGAGTTCGAGCGCGTAGGTTTCCGCGCCCTCCGTGATGGTCGGCAATTTCTCGGCAACGGCCGTTTTTTCGGTCTTGGCCGGTTTCTTTACGGGTTCTTTCTTTGCGGCCGGCTTTTTCGCCGGGGTCTTTTTCTTCGTTGCCGGTGCGTCGGCTTTTTCGGTGGCGGGAGTGGTTTTCGGCATGGTTCGATAGGTTTTTTCTTGGGCGCATTCTACGCGATTGGGCTCATTTCGCAAGACGCCCGCGGGTTTTTAAAAAGCCCTTGATTTCAAAACGAGAATGATTATCATTGCCAGTCGTCCTCAACGGGGCGCGAAAACCAGTACCATTTTTCTTTTCAACATGTCCGAACACGAATGCTGCGGAGGCTGCTCCGATTCCGTAAAAATCGACCTCCCGGCTCCGAATTTCGACCTCCCGGCCTACGATCCGGCGAAGGACGACACCACCCAGGTTTCCCTCTCTTCCGTCGAAGGGAAGTGGACCGTCCTCTTCTACTATCCGGCCGACTTCACCTTCGTCTGCCCGACCGAACTTAAGGATCTCGCCGATTCCAAGGCTACCTTCGACGAACTCGGAGTCGAAGTCCTCGCGGTTTCCACCGACACCGTATTCACCCACCGCGCATGGACCCAGCACGAAGGTCTCATGAAGAACTTCAAGTTCAAGATGCTTGCCGACCACACCGGCGAAGTCGCCTACGCCTACGGTATCCTCGACACCGACACGGGCATCGCGGGGCGCGGAACCTTCATCATCGACCCGCAGGGCATCGTCCGCGGAATCGAAATCACTTCCGGACCGCTCGGCCGCAACAGCGCCGAACTCCTCCGTAAGCTCGAAGCGCTCCAGTACATGGCCGAAAACCCGGGCACCGCTTGTCCGGCACGTTGGACCCCGGGAGCCAAGACCCTCACTCCGTCCATCAAGATTGCCGGAGAAGTCGAAGCCCAACTCAACTAATTCCCGTACGTTCGAAACGCGCCCCTCCACGGGCGCGTTTTTTTTTCGAAAGCTTCGGAATTTAACGTTCGGGGTTGCCGAGCGGGAGGATTTCCTATAGGATGGCCGCATCAGATTACGACCACGCACATGAACGCCAGAACAGCCGATTTTCCGTCCGACGCTTTTTCGATTCCCCCCGCGGAAGTCTTCCTTTCGTCGAAGACCCAACCGGAAAACGCCGATTTGGAAAACCGGAAGCTCGCAGCCCTCGTTCGGATTCTTTCGACGCACGCCGTCGTGGGGCCGTATATGAAGATGAAGGTTTCGGACACGCAGTTCTCCGCGAAGCTGAATGATGCCGTCGCCCAGTCGCAGATGCAGGCAACCATGTTCGCCCGTTTCGATGCCGCGACCACTCGGGCCGAGATGGAAGCCGAACAGCGGGCCGGTTCAAAGGTTTCGTTTTTGGGCGACCGGGGAGTGCGCGCCGTCGGCGAAGCACAACTGGAATCCCTTTTTCGAAGAAAGAAGGTCGAACTCACCCTTCTGAAATCCGTTCCGGTTTCGGCGATGACGGCCGAAAACCACGGTCCGGCGCTTCGCGCGGTTCAACTTTTGGCAGCGTCCAAAACGATGGTCAAGCACGGCTCCAACCACGGCGACGAAGACTTCGAATCACTGCGGGCGGTGGAATTCGCCCGATTTCTCGAAATTCTCGGATGCACCGAGGAGTATTTGCCGGCGGTCTTGAAATTCGTCCGTGCCGAAGCGATGATCAAGGGTTCCGACATCGCTTCCGAGCCCGTACGCAAAGCCGCGGAAATCCCCGCAAAAGCTTCTTCGGGGGTCATTCGGTCGACCATCCGCAGAATCGTGCGCGCCTTGCCGTTTTTCAGGGATTCGGGAAAGTAGCCCGGACGATCGTCCGAGGTAGGCCGTCGCGAGGCGTTCCTCCGCTTTGACAAACGCCGGAAAAGCATATACTGAAGCCCGAAATTCCCGTTATCCGGAATGGCTGGCGCGTCCGGAGGTTTTTTCTCGAAACCTCCCGCGCCGGCCCCTACTCGTTTTTCCTCCACATTTCCTTTTTCAGATGGCCGAAGTCAAGAAAACCGCCAACGTCGACGATTACTACGCACATATCCCTGCCGCGAAGCAGGAGGAAGACGCTTCGAAGAAATCCGCCCTCAAGCTCAAGATCAAGGCGAAGAAGCCTTCTTCCGAAGGCGAAACCCCGGCGGTAGCCGCTCCGGTCGCCGAAGCTCCGGCTCCGGAAGCCCCGAAGGCCCCGGTCAAGAAACCGGCCGTCATTTCCTTCGAACCGGCTCCGGTCGTTCCCGTCCGTCCGGCCCCCGCTCCCGCAGCGGCTCCGGCTCCCGTGGCACCCGCCCACGAAGTGCGCCCGACCGGCGTCATGAAGCCGGCGTCCGCCCCGCTCTCCGAACGCCTTTCGGGGGCTTCTTACGTATCCTCTCCGGACCGTCCGAAGCGCCCGCCGATGGCTCCGCGTATCTCGTTCGAAGCTTCCAAGCCGTTCAAACCGCTTGAAAATCGTCCGGTCGTTTCCGGCGACGTCAACCACGTCAGCCGTCCGGCCAATTCCGGCCGTCCGGGATACCAGGGCCAGCCGCAGAACCGCCGTCCGGCCGCTCCGGGCGCCGCTGGCACGACGCCGGCCGCTCCGGGAGGAGCCCGTCCGGGCGCCGACCGTCTCGCCAACTACAGCGCGAAGCACCGCGAAGATCCGAAAAAGAAAACCCACGACGCGCACCGTCCCGGCGATAAGCGCGGCGCTCCCAAGGCCCGCGGCTACATGGAAGACGACGGAGGTTTCCGCCGCTCCGGCAAGCTCGCCGCCCAGAGCAACAAGAAGGAAAAGAAGGCGGAAGACGTCAAGCAGATCCTCGTCGACCGCACCGGTCAGGAAGTCGAAATCCCGGCAATCCTCACCGTAAAGGAATACTCCGACAAGATTGGCGTACCGCTCCCCAAGGTCATCGGCGAATTGATGAAGAACGGTATGCTCGTCAACATCAACACCAAGATCGACTTCGAAACCTGTTTCCTCATCGCCGAAGCCTTCCAGGTCAAGGTATCGCGCGAGCGCAACGCCGACGTGTCGGCTTCCTCGCTCCTCGAAGGCAACATCGCCGACCTCCTCAAGAACGACGACACCGAAAAAATGGCCGAGCGCGCCCCGATCATCTCGATCATGGGCCACGTCGACCACGGTAAGACTTCCATCCTCGACTACATCCGCAAGACCCAGGTCGCGTCCGGAGAAGCCGGAGGCATCACCCAGAAGATCGGCGCCTACCAGGTCGAACGCAATGGCAAGAAGATCACCTTCCTCGACACCCCGGGACACGAAGCGTTCTCCATCATGCGTTCGCGCGGAGCCCGCCTCACCGACCTCGCGGTCATCGTCATCGCGGCCGACGAAGGAATGAAGCCGCAGACTATCGAATCGATCAACCACGCCAAGGAAGCCGAAGTCCCGATGATCATCGCGGTCAACAAGATGGACAAGCCGGGAGCCAATCTCGACCTTATCCGCGGACAGCTTTCCGAACAGGGCCTCCAGCCCGAAGACTGGGGAGGATCGACCGTCGTCGTTCCGGTTTCCGCCCACACGGGTCTCGGAATCGAAACGCTCCTCGACATGATCGTCCTTTCCACCGAAATGATGGATCTCAAGGCCGTATCCGACCGCCCGGCGGTAGGTACCGTCATCGAATCGCACCTCAACCCGAACCTCGGTCCGCTCTCGACCGTCCTCGTCAACGCCGGAACGCTCCGCAAGGGCGACTACGTCGTCTGCGCCAACGCTTACGGCCGCGTCCGCGCCCTCAAGGACTACCGCGGCAAGAATACCGACGAAGCCGGAGTCTCGGTTCCGGTCCAGGTCGTCGGCATGAGCGCCGTCGTCGAAGGCGGAGAAATCCTCCAGGTCGTATCCGACGCCGAAACGGCGGCGGCCAAGGCCCACGAGTACGAACTCCTCAAGAGCACCAAGAGCGTGCGCAACTTCGAAGGCGCGTCCCTCGACATGCTCATGAACCGCATCAAGTCCGGATCGCTCAAGCAGCTCAAGATCGTCCTCAAGTGCGAATCCAACGGTTCCCTCGAAGCGCTCAAGCACGCTCTCGCCAAGCTCTCCACCGACGAAACGCGCGTCACCTTCATCCACTCGGGCGTCGGCGACATCAACGATTCCGACGTGCTCATGGCGGGCACCTCCCAGGCGCTCCTCATCGCGTACAACGTTTCCGTCAACCACCACGCACGTTCGACTTTGGCCAACTCCAAGATCGAATTCATCGATAAGAAGGTCATCTACCACGTGATCGAAAAGGTCGAGTCCATCATTACGGGCATGGTCGACATCCGTTACGACGACGTCGATCTCGGCGCCGCGGTCGTAAAGGCCATCTTCTATACCGGCAAAGACAAGCTCATTATCGGTCTCGGGGTCAAATCCGGAAAGGTCGAGAACCGCGCGAAGGTCCGCGTCGTCCGCGAAGACCGCAAGGTCGGCTCCGGCGAAGTCGCGAACCTCAAGCAGGGTCCGCTCGACATGAACGAAGTCGAAGAAGGCAACGATTGCGGTATCAGCTTCAAGGGTGACGTCAAGATCCAAGAAGGCGACCGCCTCGAATTCTACAAGATGGTATTGCGCAAGTAGTCCCTACTCCTCTGTCTTATGGTTATGTTCGAAGATATCGGGCTGTTCGCGGAACTTACCACCGCCGAAAGGGAAACCCTTTCGATGTTCTGCCAAGAACGCCTTCTCGAAGCCGGCGAACTCCTCTTCTCCGAAGGGGACGACGCGATCGCGATGTACGTCGTGAAGGCCGGTTCGCTCAAAGTCTATAAGGAGCGTTCTACCGGAAGCACCGTCCTCGGGTACGTCGGCCCGGGCGAGACGGTGGGGGAGATGGCCATCTTCGGCCACGAACCGAAAGTACGCATGGCGTCGGTCCGCGCGGTCGAACCGACCCGCCTCCTCGTCATCGTGGACTACGCGATCGTGGAGCTCTCCAAGAAGTACGCCGACCTCTACGCGAAGATTGATGCCGTCATCGAGCGCCGTAAGGCAATGAACGCCGAAAAATAGCATCAGGAAAGGCTTCCCAATGACTTAGAAAATAAATTTGATTGGGTTTCATTTTTCCATACAATACGCTGGCTTTCTTTTACGTACGGTCTGTACGTTACTCCACGCCATCCCATGTCCAAAGAGGATAAGATAGAAGTGGAGGGGGTCATAGTTAAGACCCTCCCATGAGCTATTTTCGAAGTAAAAATCCCAGAAGAATTCGGCGGGTACACCATTCACGCCTACATTTCCGGGAAGATGCGCAAGCATTTCATAAATCTCATCGAAGGGGATACGGTGCTCGTCGAGCTCACGCCCTATGACCTTTCGAAGGGACGTATCGTGTTTAGGAAGAAATAACCCAACTCTCTCATGAAAGTCCGTCCGTCCGTTAAGAAAATCTGCGACAAGTGCGCAGTAGTTCTTCGCAAAGGAGTCGTTCGCGTCATCTGCGAAAACCCGAAGCACAAACAGCGTCAAGGCTAGTTCAGAACACCGCCCTTTGGAATGGGGCGGAGTTCCAGTTTTAATTTCCCTTCATTTCTAAGAATACCTATGGCACGTATCGCCGGAGTCAACCTTCCCAACGGGAAGCACGTAGAAATCGCCCTCACCTACATCTACGGTGTGGGTAACACCCTTTCGAAGAACGTCCTCACCAAGGTGGGCATCGAAAAGACCCGCAAGATCGACGATCTTTCGGAAGCCGAACTCGACCTCATCCGTGAAGAACTCAAGAACTTCCTCATCGAAGGTGACCTCCGTCGTGAAGTGTCTGGGAACATCAAGATGCTCCAGGACATTAACTGCTACCGCGGTCAGCGCCACAAGAAGCGCCTTCCGGTTCGCGGACAGCGCACCAAGACGAACGCCCGCACCCGTAAGGGTAAGGCTGTCGCCATCGCCAACAAGAAGAAATAGTCCCCTCAGATAATCTCTTAAGACCGATATGGCTAAAGTTCTCAAGCGCTCCAAGAAGACCCGCAAGAATGTAGCGGAAGGAGTCGTTCACATCACCGCAACCCTCAACAACACCCACGTCGTCGTTGCCGACAAGGACGGAAACGTTCTCACTTGGGCAACCGGTGGAAGCTCCGGCTTCAAGGGCGCTCGCGAAGCGACCCCGTACGCCGCCCAGATCACGAGCGAAAACGCCCTCAACAAGGCGAAGACCCTCCATGGTCTCGAAAAGGCCGTCGTGTACGTCAAGGGTATCGGTGCTGGTCGCGAACAGGCGATCCGTGGCGTTATCAGCGCAGGCGTAGACCTCCTCGCGATTTTCGACATCACTCCGGTTCCGCACAACGGATGCCGCCGCAAGAAGACCCGCTCCCTCTAAGAGCATCCCGTCCACACCTTACCTTAAGACCAAGAACCCATGCGTTACACCGGACCGAAAACCAAGCTTTGCCGCCGTGAGGGGATCAACCTCTTCGGATCGGAGAAATACGATCTTTCGCAGAACCACCGCAAGCCGCTTACCTCCCGTTTCGGAAAGACTTCCGGTTTCGGGCTCCAGCTCCGCAAGAAGCAGGCGGCTAAGCGCATGTTCGGTCTTACCGAACGTCAGTTCTCCAACTACTACAAGAAGGCCGTCCGCATGAACGGGGTCCTCGGTGAGAACATGCTCTCGCTCCTCGAACGCCGTCTCGACAACGTCGTGTTCAAGGCCAACTTCGCCCGCACCATCATGCAGGGGCGCCAGTTCGTCGGACACGCTCACCTCCTCGTCAACGGCAAGAAGGTGAACATCCCGTCCTACCAGGTTTCCGTAGGGGACGTCATCTCCATCCGCGAACGTCTCAAGGAATCGCCGGTCTACAAGACCCTCGTCCTCGAACTCGAAGAATTCGTAAAGACCAACACCGGAGGTACCGTTACCGCCGCCAAGTGGCTCGAAGTCGATGCCAAGAAGCTCACCATCACCATCAAGTCCCTCCCGTCCAAGGAAGACTTCGACCAGGTCATCGACGTTCAGAAAATCATCGAATTCTACTCGAAGTAGTAGGCCAAAGAAATCCTAACCGTCTCCCCGAGCTATGCACATTATCCATAACACGATCGGCGTTCCGAAAATCGTTCAGGAAAAGATTTCCGAAAACGAGGCACGCTTCGTCGTCGGACCGCTTCCGAGCGGATACGGCGTCACCGTAGGCAACAGCCTCCGCCGCGTTATGCTCTCGAGCATCCCTGGATGCCGCGTAACGGGAGTCAAGATCAAGGGCGTCAGCCACGAGTACGAGACCATCCCGGGCATCAAGGACTCCGTCCTCGACATCCTCTTGAACCTCAAGAACCTCGTCGTTTCCAAGCCGGACTCCGGCGCCGAATGGATCCACCTCGTCAAGAATAAGGCCGGTAAGGTTACCGCAGCCGACATCAAGGGTTCGTCGTCCATCAAGGTACTCAACCCGGAACTCCACATCACCGAAATCGACCGCGACGGATTCGTCCTCGACATGTCCATCCGCATCGAAAAGCACGTCGGATACCTCTCGGTAGAAGAACTCAAGGAACGCGAAGAAGACGTGAACGTCCTCCTCGTCGACGCGAACTTCTCGCCGGTACGCAACGTCAAGTACGAAGTGAAGAACCTCCGCTTCGGCGAAATGACCAACCTCGACTCCCTCGAACTCACCGTTCTCACCAACGGCGTCATGGGGCCGCAGGACGTCATCCGCTTCTCGGGCGACATGCTCACTTCCTACTTCCGCCTCTTCAATGAAGAAGGACTCCAGATCGAAGGCGAATTCATCGGCGACATCAAGGAGATCATCGAAAAGGAGAAGCTCGAAATCAAGAGCGAACTCGAAAAGGAGACCTACACTCCGATCGAAATCATGGGACTCTCGCCGCGCACGTTGAACGCTCTCGTAAACGGGGAAATCCTCTCCATCGAACAGCTCACCAAGTGTACCGAAGCCAAGCTCTCTTCCATCAAGGGCTTCGGAAAGAAGGCCATGACCGAAGTTCGCGACGCACTCAAGGAACGCGGTCTCAAACTCCTCGGCGACGACTAAGGCAAACATTTTCCCTATTTTCCAGAACACACGACTATGCGCCACCGCATGAAAAAGTTCGGTCACTTCAAAACGAAGGACCGCGACCACCGCGATTCCATGATCCGCAACCTCCTCACGAGCTTCTTCCTCCACAGCGAGATCGTTACCACCGAAAAGCGCGCCCTCGCGATTTCCGGTATGATCGATAAGCTCATCAACGTCGCCAACGAAGAAAACCAGCTCAACGCCATCCGCGAAGTAGGATCTGTCCTCTTCACCAAGGAATCGAGCGTTCTCCTCTTCGAACGCGCTGCGAAGTTCAAGGACCGCAAGTCCGGTTTCTCCCGCATCACCCCGATCAAGTACCGCGACGGCGACAGCGCCAAGCTCGTAAAGATCGAACTCATCGAAGCGTAATTTTTGCCAAACTAACGAAAGAATCATGAAAACCCTCATGCCGAAACAGATCGTCGGGAGCGACCGCAAGTGGTACGTTATCGATGCCGACGGCCAGAATCTTGGCAAGCTCGCCACCCGCATCGCCGTTCTCCTCAAGGGGAAGGACCGCGTAGACTTCGCTCCCCACGTGGATAATGGCTCCTACGTCATCGTCCTCAATGCCGGCAAAGTTGCCGTAACTGGCAACAAGGAGGAGGACAAGGTTTACCGCACCCACTCCGGGTACATGGGTTCCCTCAAGGAAATCACCCTCGGTAAGCTCCGCGCCAAGAAGCCGACCGAAATCGTTCGCCACGCCGTATTCGGCATGCTTCCGAAGAACCGTCTCCGCGACGGCATGATGCTTCGTCTTAAGCTTGAAACCGGAAACGCCCACGGCTACGAAGCTCAGAAGCCTGAAACCATTTCCGTATAATTTTAGCAACCTCTACCGAGTATGTCTGCCGCAAGCAAATACTTCTACGCCGTCGGCCGTCGCAAGACCGCCGTTGCCCAGGTTCGCCTCCACCTCGAGGCAGGGCAGTCTTTCATCAACGGAAAGGCTTTCGATCAGTACGTTGGTCGCAGCGACCTCTTCGCTACGCTCTTCGCCCCGATCAAGCTCGCTTCCCTTCAGGATAAGGCGCGCTTCGAAGTAAAGGTCGAAGGAGGGGGTGAATCCGCCCAGGTCGAAGCGATCCGCCACGGACTCTCCCGCGCCCTCGTCCTCGCTTCCGCAGACCTCAAGAAGGTTCTCCGCGGCGCAGGATTCCTTACCCGCGACTCCCGCATCGTCGAACGTAAGAAGCCGGGTCTCCACAAGGCGCGCAAGGCTTCCCAGTGGTCCAAGCGTTAATAGCCCGTTTTTCTCACAATCGCCATGCCTACCATCAATCAGCTTGTCCGCGCACCGCGCAAGGACAAGGTCCGCAAGAGCAAGTCTCCTGCCCTCCAGTTCATCAAGAACACCATCAAGCGTGAAACCCGCGAACAGAACTCCCCGCAGAAGCGCGGCGTCTGCACCAAGGTTTACACCATGACTCCGAAGAAGCCGAACTCCGCTCTCCGCAAGGTTGCCAAGGTTCGTCTCACCAACGGATACGAAGTCATCTGCTACATCGGTGGTGAAGGTCACAACCTCCAGGAACACTCGGTCGTCCTCGTTCGCGGCGGACGTGTCAAGGACCTCCCGGGCGTACGTTACCACATCGTTCGCGGCGTTCTCGACACCCAGGGCGTCGACAAGCGCGGACAGAGCCGCTCCCTCTACGGCGCGAAGCGTCCGAAGGCTAAGAAATAAGCCGAACTAACCAACCATTCTATCCATGAGCACGAAAGGAACCGTCGCCCTCAACCTTCGTAACGAACGACTCGCCAAGTTCGTCAACTACGTTATGAAGGAAGGCAAGAAATACCTCGCGATGAAGATCGTCTCGAACGCTTTCGAGGTAATCAAGTCCAAGGGACACGCGAACCCGGAAGAAGTCTTCGAAAAGGCGCTTGAAAACGTCATGCCGAAGATCGAAGTCCGCCCGAAGCGCGTAGGTGGATCCATCTACCAGGTACCGCAAGAAGTGAAGCCGAAGCGCCAGCTCGCCCTCGCGGTTCGCTGGATCCTCGCTTCCGCCCGCGCGAAGTCCGGATCGGAGTTCCACAACTTCCTCGCTTCCGAACTTATCGAAGCTTCCCAGGAAACCGGAAACGCCGTAAAGAAGAAGCTCGAAGTCTACAAGATGGCTGAAGCCAACAAGGCATTCGCTCGCTTCGCAAACCGATAATATCTCCCTAACGCCTCACGCACCATGGCACATAAAAAGGCCCAAGGTTCCACCTCGAACGGACGTGATTCACAAGCTAAGCGCCTCGGTATCAAGGCATTTGGCGGAGAATCGGTTACCGCTGGCAGCATCATCGTTCGCCAGAAGGGCAACAAGTTCTGGCCGGGTAAGAACGTCTCCCAGGGACACGACTTCACCCTCTTCACCACCGTTGACGGAAAGGTCAGCTTCGAAGAGAAGCGCCGCGTACGTTTCGATGGCCGCGTATACCGCGACATCTACGTAAACGTTGCATAATGAAACAAGAGGCTTCGGCCTCTTTTTTCTTGCTCGTTTATCTTTTGAATTTTCTTCCAGCGCTGTTAGTATCGCCTAGTTAGCATTCCTATTCAAATCAATGAATCGATATTCGTTCGCGGTCGCCGTATTCGCACTCGTTTCGTTATTCTCTTCAGCGCATGCCGATTCGGAGCCGTCCAAATCGGTGTTCAAGATTTATTCGTACGAAAGGAACGACCTCGTTCGCGCATATGCTTCCATCGGCTACTGAAGCGCCGTATACGCGGGCAAAGGGCTCGTATACACCAATTCCCATGTCGTGCTCGGTGAAGATGGAAAACCGACCGGTAATTACCGCGTTTGCAAGACGGGGAATTTCAAAGAACCGCCCGTCTGCTTTTCTATCGGAGAACTTTCGTATTACGATACGAAAAACGATCTTGCGGTCCTGAAAATCTCCAATCCGAACGTACCGGAGGTATCTCTCCGTCAAAAGGAACTGTCCATCGGCGATACGGTGAAGGTGTACGGCTATCCCGAAATCGGTGGAGAAACCATAACGTATACCGAGGGGAAAATATCGGGGTTCGAGAATGGTCTTTATAAAATCGACGCGAATATCGATGCCGGAAACAGCGGAGGCGGCGTCTTTGACAAGGATGGGAACCTTATCGGCATGGCCGTATCCCTCAAGGTGGGGTATTCGACGATCGGATATGTCATCCCCGCTTCTACCATTTCGGATTTCGTAAACAAGAAGACTGATATTATCTCGCATACTGGCGCATTGGATAAGGGGTTCATTCTTTTTGACAAAAGATACCGAAACGCCTTTCAATCGTTTGATTTTTCCGCCCAGTGACTGAAACTCTCGGGATATCGTGCGGCAGGATTCCGCTTGGGCGAGTATGCCGTAGACGATGACGGGAAATTCTTCGGAGCGAATTTTAAAAGCCTCGACGGGAATACCATCCTGTACTTGTACAACTTCCAATACCTGAGAAAATCGGGAGAAGTCGGTATTTCTGACGTAGCGAAAGAAGCGGAACGCGGATATTTGAAAATGAAAACCTCGGGCGATTTGCTCGACTACCGGAGTACGATAACGAAGTTCTCGAATGCCGATGCTGCAGTCTTTACCATACGGGCTGAAAAATTCAGAATGGCCCACCTCATCGTGAAGACGGGTTCCGGGGGCTTCATCCAGGCGCTCGTTACTGCGAAAGACGACGCCGGTCTCGCGAAAGCCCTCGGCTTCCTTAAAAAGAAACTCGCACCGAAATCTTTTCAGACAGTCACCGGAGACAAAGCCGGGCTCATAGCCGTCGACAACCTTTATTCTTCGGACCAGAATTTCAGCCATCTCCGAACGGTGTCCGGAGGTTCCGTGGGGCTCACCCCGTTTTCGGACGTTGATTCGAAGCTTAAAACTGTTACCTATTCCGCCAACGATATCGCGGGGTATACGTTTGACAGTTACTTTCAAGAGCAATTCTCGGACTGGAGCGACGATAGTTATTTCTACGAAGCATCCATTAAGAAGACGGATAAGGGGGAGCCTTACGGATATTTCCTTACGAGAAACGATACCTACAAGTATTCGGACGATGGGGACGGAGAGCCTTCATACATGGTGCATGCGTTTTTTTTCGATGCGAAACAGGATGGGGGCACGTACTATAACGATTTCCGATTCACCTTTTCGAAACCGGAGTCAAAGAAGGCGATCGACGATTTTCTTAAAAAAGTTTCCACCTCGTCAGGGAAACTCCCATTCGCTTCCGGAAGCTTCATATTTGGAAAAAACTACGTATCTTCTCCGGAATTCGATTTCACCTATCCGGCGACTCCTCCGAAAGGAACTTCGTCTAAATAGCCGAACTCCCGTCCGTTGGAGAAATTCGCAAGACTTCCCGTATACCGAACCTGACGCCCATTGAGAATCTTCAAATACGCGATGAAGAACATCGCGCGCAATTCCTTCCTTTCGTTCTCGACCGTCCTCGTGCTGTCGCTCATGACGTTCTTCATCTACGTCCTGTTTTTCGTCGAATACGTGGCTTCGGCCATTATCGGCAACATTTCCGACCGTCTTTCGCTTTCGTTGAACCTCAAGCCGGGATTTTCCGATACCAGTCGCGAAATCGTCGAACTCACCAACGGTCTGCGCGCGGTCGATCCGGCCGTGGAAATCAAATACGTTTCGAACGCCGAGGCTTTCGAAGTCCTGAAGAAACGCGATCCCGAACTCGCCCGCGTCATCGAGAGCGACAAGGACAATCCGCTCCCGAGTTCGCTTTCCGTAAAGAACGTCCCCATTGCTAAATACGCCGAGCTCGACGCAGTGGTCTCGAGCCACAAAAGCGCCGTGCAGTACGACGCGTGAACGGGGAAGAAGACCATCGTCGACTATCGCGCCCAGTACGAAAAGATCAAAGGCCTTACCGACGTGCTCATGTCCATCCGGTACGGCATCATCGTCGTCGTAGGGCTTTTCCTCTTCGCCGTATCCGCCATCGTGTACAACGCCATCGGGAACAGCGTGTTCTACTACCGTGAAGAAATCCGCATCATCGGTCTCGTCGGGGGTGGGGCGCGCTTCGTATACGGCCCGTTCGCCGTGCAAGGGCTCGCGTACGCGCTGGTTGCCGCCGTGCTCTCCCTCGCGACCTTCGCCTTCGTGATCAAGAGCGTGAATTTTTCGCTCCTCGCGGATTTTCCGATCTTCGTAGACAAATTCTTCGCAGAAAGGAACGAGGCCTTCCTGTCGGTAGTTTGCGCGCTCGCGTTCGTCGCGCTGGTGTCGGGTTTCCTTTCCTCCTACCGCTTCGCGCGCCGCGCCACGTAGGCTTGGAATCGGGGATTTTTGAAAAAGTTGAGAAATTCATTTGCAACGTCCTCAAAAAAAAATATACTTCGCCCGCTTCTCTTGGAGTTGTAGCTCAGTTGGTTAGAGCGCTGCCCTGTCACGGCAGAGGTCGCGGGTTCGAGCCCCGTCAACTCCGCCATCATTGAAGTAAAGCCAAAACGTTTTCGTGGGGACTTAGCTCAGTTGGCTAGAGCACCTGTTTTGCAAGCAGGGGGTCATGGGTTCGACTCCCATAGTCTCCACCATTTTTTTCTCCGACGAGCGAACCGATAGCGTACGGCCATTTAAAAGCCAAGCATCGGACATTTCTTTGTAATGAGCTCGATCGCGGGCAGCTTCCGTTAAATCTTTTTTTCTTCCCATGGGAGTCAGCAATAAAAGGCCCCGCTACCTCAACTACTCGGTCAACAAGAAGGGACCGAAGAGCGGTGGCAAAGTAGCCAATGCCATCAAGCACTATAAGAAGCTCCAGGCACGCGCGTCTTTCGAAGGGGAGACTCTCTGGATCAAGAACGCGATGACTTTCGTCCTCGCGAAGCTTCGGAAATATTCCGTTAATCTTAACAAGATCTAGTATGGCGAGGCTCACCACCCACGCGCACAAGAAGCTCAAGCGCGCAATGGACCGCATTACGAAGAAAATGGCTAAAACGCACTCCAAATAGGTTTGCTTTTCGCTAGTTTTCCATAGAATTCCTACGCTTTTTTAATTAACGATAATTTTTTGCCCCATGGCAACTTTTGACCGCTCCAAACCGCACGTCAATATCGGTACTATCGGACACGTCGACCACGGAAAGACCACCACTACCGCGGCTATCTCGATGGTTCTCGCTAAGAAGTTCGGCGGCGACGTATTCGCCTTCGACCAGATTGACGCCGCTCCGGAAGAAAAGGCACGCGGTATCACCATCAACACCGCTCACATCGAGTACTCCACCGCAGCTCGCCACTACGCTCACGTTGACTGTCCTGGTCACGCGGACTACGTTAAGAACATGATTACCGGTGCCGCTCAGATGGACGCCGCTATCCTCATCGTAGCAGCGACCGACGGTCCGATGGCTCAGACCCGCGAACACATCCTCCTCGCTCGCCAGGTAGGTGTTCCGTACATCGTCGTGTTCATGAACAAGTGCGACATGGTCGACGACGAAGAAATGCTCGACCTCGTCGAAATGGAAATCCGTGATCTTCTCTCGAAGTACGAATTCCCGGGCGACGACACTCCGGTTATCCGTGGTTCTGGCCTCGTAGCTCTCGAAAATCCGACCGACTACGACAAGGCATACGGTGCTAAGACCATCCTCGAACTCTTCGATGCTATCGAAGCTTACGTACCGGTTCCGGAACGCGCTCTCGACAAGCCGTTCATCATGCCGGTCGAAGACGTCTTCTCCATCAAGGGACGTGGTACCGTAGTTACCGGTAAGATCGAACAGGGTATCATCAAGGTTGGTGACACCATCGAAATCGTAGGTATCAACGACACCCAGACCACCACCGTCACTGGTGTTGAAATGTTCCACAAGCAGCTCGATCAGGGCCAGGCTGGTGACAACGCAGGTCTCCTCCTCCGTGGTATCGAACGCGAACAGGTTGAACGTGGTCAGGTTCTCGCTAAGCCGGGCTCCATCAAGCCGCACACCAAGTTCGAAGCCGAAGTCTACGTCCTCACGAAGGATGAAGGCGGACGCCACACCCCGTTCTTCAAGGGTTACAAGCCGCAGTTCTACTTCCGCACTACCGACGTTACCGGAGCAATCGAGCTTCCGGAAGGCGTAGAAATGGTAATGCCGGGCGACAACATCAAGATGTCGATCGAACTCGGTTCGCCGATCGCTATGGAACAGGGTCTCCGCTTCGCAATCCGCGAAGGTGGACGCACCGTTGGATCCGGAGTCGTCGCTAAGGTCATCGCCTAAGTTTTCGATTCTCACGTGCTTTCCGGGAGTTCGCTCCCGGAAAGTCGTGAGGAAAGAAATTCCCCTTACTTTTCCACCAATACCGAGAATGTCCGAAAAGGCTACCAAGAAGTCGACCCGCAAGGCCGGCAGCATCCGCATCGTCGTTCGTGCTTTCGAACACAAGCTCGTTGACGAAGCCGTCAAGAAGATCGTTTCCACCGCTAAGGATTCCGGCGCGGTAGTCATCGGTCCGATTCCCCTTCCGACCAAGATCGAAAAGATCACCGTCAACCGCTCGACCTTCGTTAACAAGGACGCTCGCGAACAGTTCGAAATCCGCCGTCACAAGCGTATCATCGACATCGAAGAACCGTCCGCGAAGACCCTCGAACTCCTCCAGGGCGTCAACATCCCGACTGGCGTCGGCGTTGACATCAAGGTAGCGTAATTCCGATTTAAACCGAATACCATGTCCCGCATCTGCCAACTTACCGGTAAGAAGACGTCCGTAGGAAACAGCGTTTCCCACTCCCTTCGCCACACCAAGCGCAAGTTCTACCCGAACCTCTTCTGGCGCAACGTTCGCGATCCGGAAACCGGACTCATGTTCCGTCTCCGTCTCTCCGCGAGCGCAATCAAGACCCTTAAGAAAAAGGGCGTCCTCTAATCGAGCTCGCCTTCCTTCCGCCCCGGTGGTGGAACGGTAGACACGAGGGACTTAAAATCCCTTTCCTTCCGGAGTACGGGTTCGAGCCCCGTCCGGGGCACCATCAAGAACTCCAATCCGGCTCCGGCCCCCACATATCTTCCCCCATACCATGCTTAAGATCCGTCTTTCCCGCGCAGGACGCAAACACGTTCCGTTCTACCGCATCGTTTTGACTGAACACTCCCAGGCAGCCAAGCACGGCTACATCACCGTTCTCGGCCACTACAATCCGATCACGAAGGAATTCGCCTTCGACAAGGAAGCCGCAGACAAGTACGTCAAGAACGGAGCCCAGTACTCCGACACCCTCAAGAAGCTCATCGAACGCAACGCCTAGTTCCGTTTCGAAGTTCCCATAGAGTAGGCCTAATTCTTCCCGTTATGCAAAGCGCCTCCGAATTTCTCACCTTCGTGGTATCCTCCTTGGTCGATTCGAAAGAACTGATCGAGATAACCGAACGCGAAGACGAACTCGGTACGTTGCTCACCCTCAAGGTGGCAAAGGAAGACATGGGGACAATCATCGGGAAAGAGGGGAAGACCATCCAAGCGATTCGGACGGTTCTCCGCGTGTATGGCTCGAAAGCCGACAAAAGGGTCAATCTCAAAATCATCGAAGAATAGTGAAAATCCCCTCGAAAGAGGGGATTTTCCATGAAATGAGCTTTTCGTATTTCCCTTCCGAGCAAGTTTGCATTTTCCTCGCCTTCGCATATAACGGTATCCGCAAGTACGAGCCTTTTTCCCGCCCCCATGCTTATCGAAACCGCTTACGCAGCAGAAGCCATCCTCGATTCCCAGAAGGTTTACGAAATCGACGACATCATCCGCGTCTCCATCGCCCTCGTCGTTCTCGTGTCCGGCATCATGTCGGTATTGTTCGTCATCTGGGGAGGCGTAATGCTCATCCTTTCCGGCGGCAAGGATGAAAAAGTGAAGCCCGCGATCAATTCCATCCGTTACGCGGTATTGGGCATCATCCTCATCGTCATCTCCATCTTCGCGGCTCCGAAGCTCGGCGACCTTCTCGGCTTGAACGTTTCCAAATACGTTTCGCCCAAGGCGATTTTCGCTACGATCCAGGACCTTTCTGGAAAACTCTTCGGAAAATCGGATACCATCGACATCGGTTCTTCAGGATCGACGAGCAATGACAGTCTCCCTTCTGACTTCTCGGACCTCTAAGACTTCTAAAAAGCCCTCCGGTAATCGGAGGGCTTTTCTTATCGCAACGGGATTTTCCAAACGCGTTCGCGGGTGACGTGGTTTCCGCTTATGCAGTCGTAGCGCACGTATTCCTCATAAGTGACGGTCAGCACTCTTCCGTCCGACGAAGTACGGAAATTCCTTACCGTCCTGGGGGAGCCGATACTCGTAACGGGAATCGCGGAGTTCGGAATCGGAGGGTACGGACCGATTTCGCCGTACGAGAACGTACCTCAACTGAACGAGGGGCGGGATGGGAAGGATTTGTCGGTTCAGACGGTTTCGTAGAGATTGTTCTGCGGAGTCGTGGGATCGCCGTCGCCCACGACGAAGTACGGGAACGTCCGCCGGTATTTTTCGGTGCCGCCGAGATAATACTGTGCCGTGAGTTGGTACGCCCCCTGGGGCGTCGCGCCCGTAATGATTCAGGAAATCGTGAGTTTCGCGGTCGATCCGACGGAATACGAGTAGGTCGAACCCGAGAAATACGCCGTAGCGGCGTTTCCGGACACCGTGACGGCTCCTCATGAGGGAATGAAGTCGAACGCGTAACTTCCGAGCGAGGAAGGGGGGATTCTTGAGCCTCAGAGAGAGAGCTTTACGCTATCGAACGAGAATGCCGCGTCCGAACGGAAAGAACCTGAGAACGCGCTCCCGTTCGGAAGGGGATTTCCGATAACCCCGAATACCCCGGTGGATCCCGCTATTCGGACGTCCACTCCGTCGGTCGCGATTTCATGAGGATGCCGGATTCCGGATTCCGGTCCGACGAACGTCGTCGCCGTTCCTCCCGCGAGAAGGAGGATCCGGTCGTTTCAAGAATCTGCCACGAGGTATCTTCCGCCACCGAGGTCCGCCACGGCACTCGGGTACCGGAGTTCGGTCGAGGTTCCTGTCGAACCGTTTCCTCCGCCGTTTCACGGATTCCCGGTTCAGAGCACGACCGTGTTCGAAGAATCGCGCACGACGTGTCCCGTATGGTCGACCGTCATCCCCGGAGCGTTTTCGACGCCGTAGGGAGCGTAGGTTTCCAAAACCTCCAGGATTTCCCCGGTTCCGGAGAGGTCGGTAGTTCCCGAGTAGGCGTCACAGAGTCCGGATATGCTTTTAACCGAGAGTAACGAGAGCGGAGCCGACCGCCGTTCGTTCTTGAGCAGGATGCCGCTTCCGTAGGGCGCGTCGAACTTCCCGTCGTACAGGAGCTTTCCTCCGAAGGCCGCCATTTTTCAAACCGCCCCGTCGAAATCCGCGGACGCGGCGTTTTCTTCCATTCCTTTGCGAATCTTGAAGGCGTTGTCTATCCCGCTGCCCACGAAAACCACCACTCCCGTCATGATGATGGCGGAAACGGTGATGCCGATGAGGAGTTCGGCGAAAGTGAACGCTCGGGCGCCGCGCATGTTAACGGATGGCGGCCAAGATCTTTTCGGTGATCGTTTCCTTCGGGAAGATCGTGCCGTTTTCCTCACATTCCAAAACCTTCCAGTTGGTGAAGCGGGACGCGACGTAGAGCGCGATTTCGGAGGTCTTGCGGAGGAAATTGAGGTTCGCTTCGTGGATGTCCTTGTTGCCGCCGCCTTTGATGTAGTCGCGCTGCTCCTTCATGGCGATGAGGCGGGCGGAAGTTTCTACGGAAATCTTTAAGAATATCACGGTGTCGGGCTTGGGGATGCCGAAAATGCGGAATTCGAGGTCGTACACCCAGTCGAGGAACGCGTCGATCTTGGGGTAGGAATCGAGCTTGGACGCCTGGAAGATCATGTTGGAACTCGCGTAGCGGTTGGCGAGGACGTAGTCGTTTTCCGCGAGCGCGGCGAGCGCCTCCTGCTTGGCGTCGAAACGGTCGATGGCGTAGAAGGTCGAGGCGAGTTCCGGTCCGATCTGGTCGAGGGTTCCGTATTCGCCGTTGAGGTACTTGGAAACCATGAACCCGGACTGGTGTTTGTACCGCGGAAAATCGAGGACGGCGACCTTCTTTCCTTCGGTCCGGAGACGTTCGGCGACGAGTTCGACCTGAGTGCCTTTTCCGGAGCCGTCGATGCCTTCGAATACGACGAATTTCGCGTGGTTCATGGGTGGTTTTTCGGTAGGGGTAACGCGGGGCATTGTACCGCCTTTTTTATTTGGTCAAACATACGAAATCCGGTCTTGCAAAAATCCCCGGTATCCCTATACTGCAAGCCGAAAAGTCGGTAATTTTCTTTCATGTCCGAAAACCTCGAAAACCTCCCCGAAGAAATCCCTTCGGAAGAGACCCAAGTTGCCCTTCCCGTTTCCACCGCCATCAGCTACGAAGGCGACGCCGACCGTTCGATCGTCGAAGAAATGGAGACCTGTTACCTCGACTACGCGATGTCCGTCATCGTCTCGCGCGCCCTTCCGGACGTTCGCGACGGTTTCAAGCCGGTCCACCGCCGCATCCTCTACGTCCTCCACGAAAACGGCCTGCGTCCTGGCGCCAAGTACCGCAAGTCCGCGACCATCGTCGGTGACGTTCTCGGTAAGTACCACCCGCACGGCGACAGCGCGGTCTACGACTCCATGGTCCGCATGGCGCAGGACTTCTCGCTCCGCTACCCGCTCGTCGACGGCCAGGGAAACTTCGGCTCGATGGACGGCGACGGCGCCGCTGCTTACCGCTACACGGAAGCCAAGATGACCCGGTACTCCGAACTCATGCTCGGGGACATCGAAAAGAACACCGTCGACTTCCGCCCGAACTACGACGCTTCCCGCGAGGAACCGTCCGTCCTTCCGACCCGCTTCCCGAACCTCCTTTGTAACGGGGTCATGGGTATCGCGGTAGGTATGGCGACCAATATCCCGCCGCACAACCTCAACGAGGTCGTCGACGCGATCCTCTACATGCTCAAGCACGAGAATCCGCACGAAATCACCGTGGACGACCTCCTCGAGTTCATCAAGGGGCCGGATTTCCCGACCGGAGGCATCGTGTACGACCGTAAGGCAATCGCCGCGGCGTACGCTTCCGGACGCGGTTCCGTCATCATGCGCGGACGTGCCGAAATCGACGAGCTCAAAAGCGGCAAACGCGCGATCATCATCACGGAAATCCCGTACCAGGTCAACAAGAAGACCCTCATCGAAAAGATCGCCGAACTCGTCACCGAAAAGATCGTCGTCGGCATCAGCGACCTCCGCGACGAATCCAAGGGCCTCGGGGACATCCGCATCGTCATCGAACTCAAGAAGGACGCCTTCCCGAAGAAGATCCTCAACCAGCTCTACAAGCTCACTCCGCTCCAGACGAGCTTCGGCTATAACATGATCGCCCTCACCGAGCGCGGCATGCAGCCCAAGCTGTTCAACCTCGTCGAAATCATTTCGGAGTTCATCGCGCACCGCCGCGAAGTAGTTACCCGCCGTACCCAGTACGAACTCGGCATCGCCGAAGCCCGCGCCCACATCCTCGAAGGGCTCAAGATCGCTCTCGACAACATCGACGCCGTCATCAAGACCATCAAGGGTTCCGCGACCAAGGACGAAGCCAAGACCAATCTCATGGTGCAGTTCGGGCTTTCCGAAAAGCAGTCCGACGCGATCCTCGAAATGCAGCTCCAGCGCCTCGCCGGCCTCGAGCGGAAGAAGATCGAAGACGAACTCGCCGAAAAGCTCCTCCTCATCGCCGACCTCCGCGACATCCTCGCGAAGCCGGCACGCGTAACCGCCATCGTTTCCGACGAACTCGTCGAAATGCGCGACAAGTTCGGCGACGAGCGCCGTACCGAGGTCCAGGCCGGAGGCGTGGGCGAATGGTCCCCGAAGGATACCATCCCGAACGAGGACGTGGTCATCACCCTCTCCAAGAACTCCTACGTCAAGCGCATCAAATCCTCCGCGTTCCGCACTCAGCGCCGCGGTGGCAAGGGCGTTACGACCACGGTCAAGGACGAAGACGAGGTAAAGCTCCTCCTCTCCACCAGGAACCATAACGACCTCTTGTTCTTCACGAACACCGGCCGCGTATTCCGTCTTCCGGCTTACGAAATCCCGGAAGCGCAGCGCACCAACAAGGGCCAGCCGATCGTGAACTTCATCGGTCTCCTCAAGGATGAGGAAGTCACCGCCATCCTCGACGCGACCAACATGCAGGGCAAACACTACGCCCTCATCTCGAAGAAGGCCATCGTCAAGCGTATCGACGTCGAAGACACTGCCAACATCCGCTCTTCCGGCCTCATCGTCATGAAGCCGAAGGAAGACGACGAACTCGCGTTCGTCCGCACCACTTCCGGTACGGATAACATGCTCCTCGTATCGAGGCACGGCAAGGCGATCCAGTTCAACGAGGACGACGTCCGCGTCATGGGCCGCGCCGCAGCGGGTGTTCGTGGTATGAAAATCGCCGAAGACGACGGGCTCATCGAAGCCGACATCGTTTCCGAAAACGCCAAGTACGTCTTCTCCGTTACCGAAACCGGCATGGGCAAGATCACGAGCGTCGACGAATACCGCGAACAGGGCCGCGGAGGCTCGGGCGTCAAGGTCGGAGCCGTTACCGGCAAGACCGGCGACATCATCGGCGTCGCGCTCCTCTCCGAGGAAATCCGCAAGGAGGGCGAAGTCATGCTCATCTCCCGCGATGGCCAGACCGTCCGCGTACCGCTCTCGGGCGTTCGCGTAACGAGCCGCGTAACCCAGGGCATCATCCTCGCCAAGCTCAAGAACAAGAATGACGCGTTCACGGGCATGGCCATCATGAAGGCCGGATCCGACGAGGAAGAAATTCCGGGCGTAGGTGCCGAAGGCGCCGAAAACGGAACGCTTCCGGTAGACGAATAACATTCGAAAAAGAGGGCGTACGCCCTCTTTTTTCCGTCTTTTCCCATGTTCAAAGAACTCTTCAAAAAACGGCGTCCGCTCCATATCCCCGGGGATGCAGAACTTCGGAACCTGACTTCGGTTGATCCGTGACTCGCGGCGCTCTACCTCGAAGAGGCGATGGGGTTCAAGCATCCCACCTGGCCCCTTCATGCCGCCCATTGGGCGGCGCTCGCGGCGTTTTTCGCCTTTCTTTGGTGAGCTTCGTTCGCATGGACGTTTCCATACCAGTACTTGGGCGCGTGCGCCGTTCCGGCGTTTCTTCTTCTCTGTCTCTCGTATTCCCAGGTTCCGTTCAGGTACGGATTGCGCCGTCCGGCCGTAGTCCTGGCGATTGCCGTAACCTCCCTTTCCGCGTACGTCTGTGCGTTCCTCTTCGCGTACGCCTGGATATCATCCTCGCTCGAGGCGGAGAAGACGGCGTATTTGGCAGCGACTGCCAGAACGAAGGCGACGGTGCTCTGGTCTTTTCGAAACGCGGATTTGGACGTCGATTTCCGTGCGTATTCGTATTCCGCTCCCGACGGACGCCATTTTGGAGTCTGGATGGAAAGCTACGCGCCGAAGTCGTCAAAAGACGTCTACGTCGAGTATTCCATCTCGAAACCGGGGCTCCATACGAAGGATTCGCCGTAAAAGAAATAAAAGAACCCCCCGCTCGAAAGCGGGGGTTTTGATTCGACCTTTCGCGACCGTTTCCGGCGTTTCGGGTTCGATTACGCCATGGGCGCGTTGTCAGTGGGGCGCAGGATGCCGAACATCGCGGGCTGGGGAATGGGCTTGTAGAGCTTCTTCCAAGCCTTTACGAATTCACGGACCAGATGCGCGGCCTCGTCGAGGGTGAAATCGGGTTCCACGATGACGATTTTGGGATTGTCGTTGCCGAGGACCGAGATGCGGAAATTGATCCTGGTCGTCTCGTTCGCGATGGAAACGTGCGCTCCGCTCGCCCCGAAGTCGTGACGGACGCGGAGATCGAAATCGCCGACTTTTCCCGCGAGGAGATGTGCGCCGCCGATCGTCGACACCACGGCTTCGCGAAGGCCCCGGAGGTACGCGCCGAACTGGAATTCCGCTTCGAGCCGCAGGACGCGTTCGAGGGCTTCCTTCATCCGAAGCTTGTCCGACCCTTTCGCGCCGACGCTTCCGTAGCCGTTCGTGAACGCCTCCATCATCCAGAGCTTCTCGGAATTGAGTCGGACGTTTTTGGATACGTCGGCTTCTTCAAGAAGACGTTCCATTCCCGACCGCGGAGGAAGGTAGACGTCGATGCGGATTTCACATCCGGTCTTCCGCCCGCTGCCTACTGGCAATTGCCGTTCGGTCGTTTCGAACCAGACGGTTCTCCGGCAGACCACGATGCGGGGACAAGGATTTTCGACGTCGGCGAGGTGGCGGAGGAATTCTCCCGCCAAACGCACGGGACGTTCGCGAGTCGCGGTGACCGGAACGAGGACGTGCGAGCCCAGAGGCCGTTCGGTCCGGTAGACGCGTTCTTCGTAGAGGCCTTCTTCGTCAGGACGGGCGGAATCGTATACCGAATTCGTCGTCGAGGCGATTTCACGGTACAGCGCATTCTTGTCGAGCGGTTCCACGTGGATGACCAGGTCTTCGGGACGAACCCCCTTGATGAGGGATTTGATTTCCGGAAACCGGGCGGTTTGGGTTTTGACGTTTTGCGGCTTCATAATGCCTCCTGGCATAGGTTTCGCGCACGGGGCGCTTTGGTTTTCGCGATACGGCGGCCCTCCTGGGCGCGTCGGTTTTCCCGATGGGAGAACTCGAAAGTTATACGAAAAGCTTCATGATTGTCAATTATCCGACCATCGCCGCTTCTACGAATCCCATGAAGAGCGGGTGCGGGGCGGTAGGGCGTGATTTGAATTCCGGGTGCGCCTGGGTGGCTACCATGAACGGGTGGTCGCGCAGTTCTACGATTTCGGCGAGGAGTCCGTCCGGGGACGTAGCGGAAACGACGAATCCCTTTTCTTCCATACGCGTGCGGTATTCCGGGTCGAATTCGAAACGGTGGCGGTGGCGTTCGGTCGTTTCGGTCGAGCCGTAGAGTTTTTCGGCGACCGAACCTTGGCGGATGGCGCACGGATACGTTCCCAGGCGCATCGTACCGCCCTTCTTTTGGACGCTCTTCTGCGTTTCCATGATGCGCACGACGTTGTGCGCGCCCTCGGGGGCGAACTCCTCGCTATTGGCGTCGGAGATGCCGAGCACGTTGCGGGCGAATTCCATCGCCATGATTTGCGAACCGAGACAGACGCCCAGGTACGGAACCTTATTCTCGCGGGCGTATTTCGCGGCCAAAATCATCCCTTCGATGCCGCGGTTGCCGAATCCTCCGGGTACGCAGATGCCGTGCATGCCTTCGAGGAGCGATACGCCCTTCGTTTCCACGTCGGTGGCGTCGACGAATTCGAGCTTCACCTTGCGACGGTGCGCGTATCCGGCGGTACGGAGGCCTTCGTTGAGCGAAAAGTAGGCGTCTTCGAGGTCGTTGTACTTGCCGACCATCGCGATTTTCAAAACGTCCTTCGATTCTTCGATGTCTTCCATGAGACGTTCCCATTTCGACAGATCGCAACCGTCGTTCTTCAGGCCGAGGGCGTCGGCGATTTTCTTGGAAAGTCCGAACCCTTCGAATTCGAGCGGGACGCGGTAGATCGAATCGGCGGTAGGAACCGGAACCACCCGTTCGGTGCGGATTCCGCAGCCGCGGGCGGTCTTCTCGAGGATTTCCGCGGGAATGGCGTCGTCGGCGCGCATGAAGAGGAAATCGGGCGAAATGCCGTATCCCATGAGCGTGCGTACGGAATGCTGCGTCGGCTTGGTCTTGAGTTCCTTGCTCGCGCCGAGGAAGGGGAGGAGCGTCACGTGGAGGAAGATGACGTTCTCGCGTCCGAGGTCGAGCTGGAGTTGGCGCGCAGATTCGAGGAGGTATTCGTTTTCCATGTCGCCCACGGTTCCGCCGATTTCCACGATGGAGACGTCGGTACCGGAAGTCTCGGCCCCTACGCGGATTTTTTCCTTTACCAAGTCGGTGAGGTGGGGGACGATCTGCACCGTTCCGCCCAAGTATTTGCCGTCGCGTTCGCGGGAGAGGATTTCTTCGTAGAGCTTGCCGGAGGTAAACGAAGAGAACTTATTGAGGTCGGTATCGAGGAAGCGTTCGTAGTGCCCGAGGTCGAGGTCGGTTTCAGCGCCGTCTTCGGTCACGAACACTTCGCCGTGCTGGAACGGACTCATCGTGCCCGGATCGACGTTGAGGTACCCGTCGAACTTCTGGCAGAACACCCGGTATCCCATGCCTTTGAGAATCGCGCCAACGGATGCGGCGACGATGCCTTTTCCGATTCCGGAGAGCACTCAACCGGTTACGAAGATGACTTTCATGGGGTGGGGGGTTAGGTTTTCGCCGAGGTACGAAAAAAGGGTCGGTGAGACCCTTTCGTTATTTCGCGTTTTCGAGATTTCGGTTCGGCGTTTTCATGTTCGAGAGCGTATCCGAAAACCGGTTTTTGCAAAGGGATTTTCGCGGGATTTCTTACGCTCCGGGGATCCGGTGCTTCTTCTTTTTCGGGAAGAGCGCGTCGAGCTTGGACGCTTCGACCTTCTTTTCGAAGGAACTCCGAAGCTTCGCGTAGCCGGTGCGGTCGACGTCCAAGAAGGCGGCGAGGTGTCACTTGAGGGTATCGAGCGGTACGGCGCCCTTTCCGCAGAGCTCTTTCCACGCGAGCGAGCGGAGCTTCATGTACCGGTCCCGGGAGACGCGGGGCTTCTTGCCGTTCACGACCAATCCCGTGACGGTCTGGCGCGTATGGGCGCGGTACACGCAGGTCTTCTTCTTTTTCGCCCGGAATCCGAAACGCGGAAGGATTCCGTCCTCGATGACGCGTATCGCGTTGACGATGATCGAATCGTTCGAAGAGAACGTGAGGTCGTCGGCATAGCGGGTGTATCTGACCTTCCCGTCGTATTTTCTCAGGAGCTTCACGACCGCGTCGTCCACGGGCGAGAAGACCGAATTCGCGATGAACGGCGAAGTCGGCGCCCCTTGGGGCAAGCATCCGCGGTAGGTCGTAAGCCGCACGAGTTCGGGGATGGCGGTTTCCGGGATTCCCATTTCGGAGAAAGCCGTAGCCACCTTGTTTTCGGTAACCGAAGGAAAGAAATTCTCTACGTCGACGTTTACGACCACCTTTTTCCCAGAATGGGGCTTGGCGTTGTCCCAAAGGCCCTTTCCGCGACGGAAGCC
Organism: uncultured Candidatus Peribacteria bacterium; assembly: GCA_964482035.1. GTDB lineage: Bacteria > Patescibacteriota > Gracilibacteria > BD1-5 > UBA2023 > JANJWP01. Next base: position 33,444 of record CAYZVC010000002.1, read on the forward strand.
GGTGACGTGTTCGGAAAAACCGTAGTTCCTTTCGAGCCATGACAAGATTTTCCTCTGGACGTCCTTGAGTTCGTCCGACGGGGCGTCGATGGTGCGTTCGGTTCCGTCGCGCTTGGGGACGGTGAACGAGTGGTACGACTGCGCTACGGATGAAAAGGGGGCGATGAGTTCCGCGATGCCGATTTTCGGCTTCTTTTTCCAAGTCGTCCTTTTCAGTCCCCGGGCCTTTTTGAAAATATCCAAGCTTATGAGCGCCATGAAACAGAAGAATAACGACGCTACGAGGTTTTCCATAAGGAAATCCTTAAGAGATTGCATGACTTCCATCGGGCGTTTTTTAATATAAAGAAAGCGGGAATCTTCCGATCCCCGCCCGTTCCTGCTATTCGTTTCCGAAGTTTTACGTCATTCCGTAGGAATTACGGGAAAACTTCGAGGGAACTTCGTTCGTCCGCGGCGATGGAACATCGCCTAAAAAACCAGGAACGCGGGCATTCTACCGAATTTCTCCGTACGTCGCAAATCTTTCGCCGCTTGCGTTCCGCGGCACGGAGGTATAATCGACCGAGAACTTACCAAAAGCACCATGCACCCCGATTCCGTCGCGCTCCTGCGCAAGCTCACCGTATTCACGCTTTTCGCGCTCGGTCTCTTCCTCGCGTACCAACTTCTCCATATCGTCGCCATCATCGCGTTCGCGGCCTTTCTTACCGCGCTCTTCACGCCCGCGATCGCGACGTTCGAAAAATGGAAGGTTCCGGATTTTCTCGCCGTCATCTTCATTTACTTCGGCATTTTCGTCCTCGCGGCGAGCGTCTTCGCGACCACCTTGCCGATTTTCGCCACGCAGATCGTAGCGCTCTTTTCCACCATCTCGTCCTTCGCCGACCGTCTCGCCGCGGAATACGCCGTCGGGGGAGTGGGGGCTTTGGGGTTGCCCGATTTCCTCGTTCCTCTGGCTTCGCTCGTCGATCCGTCTTCCATCCTCTCTTCGTTCAAAGACAATGCAGGAGGAATCGCCAAATCGGTGGCGGCATTCCTTTCTTCCGTGGGTTCCAAAGGATTTTGAGCGTTCGCATCTATCGGATCCGGGGTTGCCGACGTCGTGCTCGTCTTCGTCTTCACGTTCTTCTTCGTGCTCGAACGCCGCAACATCCGAGACTTCTTCTACCGGGCCGTGGGCGAAAAGGCCTCCGCATATTTCCGCACCAAGGAAGCCCCGGTCGTGAACGTCCTGTCCGCCTGGATCCGCGGCCAGATGTTCCTGGGGCTTTCCATTTTCGCCCTCACGCTCACTGGCCTCTTCGCGCTCGAATGGGTGTTCGGAATCCGCTTGGAATCGCGCTTCGCCCTCGCCCTCATCGCCGGAATCACCGAATTCGTCCCGTATCTCGGCCCCGTACTCGCGCTCCTGCCCGCATTGGCCCTCGCGCTCGGAATGAGTCCGGCCGCCGTCATCGCGGTCCTCGCGCTCTATCTCGTCATCCAGCAGCTCGAGAACAACGTCCTCGTGCCCTGGCTCATGAGCAAATCGCTCGACCTCTCGCCCTTCTACGTGCTCGTCATGACCACCGTCTGAGCGACCCTCGGCGGGGTGGTGGGCATCCTCATCGCCCTTCCGGCCGCGGGCATCCTGCGTATCTTTGCCGACGATCTGTTTCCCAGAAAGGCCGAATCGAAGCCCGCCAAGGTTTGACAAAAGTCCAAGAAGGCCTAATATCCATCCGTATTCTTCCTAAGAATCATGATCCGAACCGTTTCCAACTCCTTCTCGTTTTACTTTCGCACCAGAGGCGAGGGGAAGGTTCATGTGGTCTAAAACCGAATAAGAACTTCCAACCGCCTCTCCTTACGGAAAGGCGGTTTTTATTTCCCGAAAAGACACCGTTATGAACGCTCCTGAAAAAATCGTCCCCACCGCCCCGGCCAAACCGAGGGAAGTCCGCCTCATGGGCCTCCACTCATCCGTCATCGCCGACCGCGCTTCCGAAAGCGTGCGGTTGCTCGTCGGACTCGTAGCCGGCTTCGGCGCGTGCACTCCGGTGGATACCATCCGCGACGTTCTCGAGGGGCTCGGTCGCGCCGACGCGCACCTCGTTCTCGAGGAACTCAAAGAGAAGCACGAACGCGTCAGGAAGGACGTCGCCATCATGCATCCGGAACTTCTCGGAGTGCTCGAAAGGAAGTGTTCGTAGCGCCTTTTTGGAAAAGCCGGGTTTATGGGTAAAATCCGGACGAACTTCAGAATACCGTTATGCAAACCGTCCTTCTCGTCGAAGACGACCTCGCCATCCGTACCCCGCTTTCGATGTATCTCGAAAACGCCGGGTATGAAGTGGTGGGCATCGGAAACGGCCTCGAAGTCATGCCGTATCTCCGTGCCAACGGGGCCGACCTCGCCATCCTCGACATCAACCTTCCCGGTCGCGACGGGCTTTCTCTCTGCCGCGACGTCCGTGCGGAATATTCGATTCCGGTCATCATGCTGACCGCGCGGAATTCCGAAGAAGACAAACTCACGGCGTTCGGTGCGGGCGCCGACGACTACGTGCCCAAGCCGTTTTCCCCCCGCGAGCTCGTCGCCCGCGTGGGTACCGTCCTCAAGCGCGCCGCGCCGCGCCCGCCCATCGTGCCGGCACCTGCCGAGTCCGCTTCGCTCGCCGACGTCGACGTGGGCGTCCTCCGTCTTGAGGGCGACAATTACCGGGCCTACGTTTCCGACGTCGAGGCCAAGCTCACCAAAACCGAATTCCTCCTCCTCCACCACCTCGCGCGCAATGCGGGGAAGGTGGTGGAACGCGAAACGCTCATGAAGGAAACCTTCGGGTACGGCAATTACCTCTATGACCGGACGATCGACACCCACGTCAAGAACCTCCGCCGCAAACTCGGTGACAGCGTCGAAATCGAAACCGTCCGCGGCGTAGGCTACCGAATTTCCCCATAGTCCCGTGAAATTCGCCCATAAGTCGTCCATATTCATCCTCGTCGCGCTCCTCACGGTGGTCGCGACGAACTTTTTCGCGCTCCGCTATTTTTCGGAGAAGTACTTTCGGGAATACGTCGCCGAAGTCCGTCGCGAACTCCCCGACATCAACCTCGACCTCGTGGGGGCCGTCATCGGCGCCAAGGGGCTCGACGAAAAAACCATCGAGGAATACCGCGAAACCCTCCGCGACCTCTCGAGCATCACCTCCGGACTCGAACGCTTTTCGCAAGATCCCACGAGCTTCCTGCCGCCCGCGTACTCGGGCGCTTTCACTGCGGATTCGGGGAAGGACATCCTTACCGATCCGCTCGCGCGCTCTTTCGCGCTCTCGGCCGAAACCCCGGTGCTTTCCAAAATCCTCTCGTTCCGCGCCTTCGGGGCCAATACTGCGGAAGGCGTCTTCGCCTACAAGGTTCTCCGCTCGATGTTCTTCGTGAACTTCGCCCTCATCGCGCTCGTGCTCGTTTCGTCGTACGCGTTCACCCGGTGGTCCCTCCGTCCGCTCCGCAGCGTGGTCGAACGCATAGAAAGCATGGCGAACCGCCGCGAGTACGAAAACGTCGGGTACTCGGGCAACGACGAGTTCCGCCCCCTTCTCGACGCCATCGGCACCCTTTCCGAAAGCCTTTCCCTGCAAGAGAAGATCCGCTCGGACTTCCTCTCGGACCTTTCCCATGAAATCAAGACGCCCATCACGGCCATCAAGTGCTACCTCGAAGGCATCGAGGACGGCGTCATCCCGCTCGACGAAAAGAACGTCGCCCACCTTACCGAAGAAATAAACCGCCTCATCCGCATTACCGATTCGGTCATGAAGATGGAACGTCTCGAAGGGAAGGAAGCGGCCGAAATCTCCCCGGAGAAGATCGACCTGGTCGACGTGCTCCAGAAGGTCCGCGACGAGTATTCCCCGATGTTCTCGGAAACCCGGCAGATCGTCTCTTTCGCCGACGAAAAGCGGTTCAACATCGTTTTCGACCGCGACGGGCTTTTGCAGATCGTCCACAACGTCTTTTCGAATTTCCGCAAATACGCGGGAAAGGACGCGTGCCTCAGCATCCGGTTCTTCCATACGAAAAACGACACCGTCGTGGTTTTTTCCGACGACGGACCTGGCGTTCCCGAATCCGAGGTCCCGTTCCTTCGCGAAAAGTTCTACCAGGCGGAAAAATCACGTACCAACGAACCGGGCAGGGGCTCGGGAATCGGACTTTCGGTCGTCGAGAAAATCGTTCGGCTCCATTCCGGCGCGCTCTTCGTCCGTAGTGGGGAAGGGAAGGGGTTCGCCCTGGAGATCCGTTTGCCGAAGGCGTAATCGGGCGCTTCACGAAAAATTCACCGGATTGGCCTTGAACCCCGTGCGCCTTCGCGTATAACCAATAGGTATCGTAATACTTCCGATTGAAAACGCTCCGGCTTACTTTGTCATCCGCGCTTTTCCTTTCCGTCCTTTGGTGCGGAGAGGCTTTCGCCGATGCCGAAAAGGAAGCTCCGGAAAAGGAGGTCGTTCCGGTCGAGGCCGTCAAGGACGCGCCGTCCGTCAAGAACGAAACCCCGGTTTCCACGGGCGCGGTCGAAACCGAAACCGGCGACGTCGATCCCACGGAAAAGGAACGAGAGAAGCAGAAGGCCATGGACGACGTCAACGCCTTCCTCATCGAATCGTACAAGATCAAGCTCGACAAGCTCCTCGACGACGTCTACCGCTCGGTGCGCGTGGCCGCCAAGGACGATCCGGCGCTCCAGACGCTCCTCCTCAAGCGCGTCCTCGCCGAAATCGAAGCGAAGATGGATTCCATCGCCGCCCGCCCGATTTCCCCCAACCGCAAGAAAATCCTCCTCGCGGTGTTCTCCTACCTGAAATCGGACGTTCAGTCCAAGATTCGCTCCCTGAGCGACAAATAAGCGGAAACCCCCAAAAGGCGTCCGAAAGGCTCGGACGCCTTTCGTTTTGCGTTTTTTAAAAAAGTGGTAAAGTTACGTCAAATATTTTACGGGATTTTCATGGATACGAACGCGACATCAACGGCCTCGAAGGCGACGGGCTTCGCCCTCGTCGAGGTTTTGAGCGTGGTCGCGATCCTTTCCGTCATAGCGACCATCGCGTTCTTCATGTTCGTCGCGAACGCCGTCGAAGAGGAAACCGACGACGGCGACAACGGGGCTCCCCATCCGATTTTGCAGTCGTCCGAACCGTCGTCGCCGCGCCAATCGTATTCCCCGAGAATTCCGCATTAAAAAGCGAAAAATCATTTGACGGAGGTATTCTTTTCCATAGAATCTTCTGGCTTCGATTCACGAAGAGTTATGTTGTTTAGACAATCCCTTCCAGCGCTGATGCGACTTGGAGGCGACCTAACCAACCTCTAATTTATATGCTTTTTTCTATAAGGTCACATGGCTTGACTTATCGTAAAGAAGCTCGACATGACCCGCGTGGTAAAGGGAGACGCTTTCGTCCCCGTTACTCTCCTCCGGGTTCCCGAGCTTAAGATCGCCCAGATCAAGACCGTCGAAAAGGACGGTTACGAAGCTGTGGTACTTGAAGCTGTAACGCGAACGCACCAGAAGAACGGCAAATCGGTCAACGAAGTCGTTCGTCGCGAAGTCCCGTTCACGGGAGCGTTCACTAGCATGAAGGCCGGCGACACCGTGTCCCTCGACTGCCTCGAAGGCGTGACCACCGTCACCCTCCACGCAATCTCCAAGGGTAAGGGTTTCGCGGGTGCCATGAAGCGCCACAACTTCTCCGGAGGTCCCGCAGGACACGGATCCAAGTTCCACCGCGCTCTCGGTTCCATCGGTTGCCGCAAGCCGCGCCGCACCAAGCCGGGCCAGAAGATGCACGGACACATGGGTACCGACCGGATCACGCTCAAGCAGGTTCCGCTCGAACTCGTCAACAAGAACCTCTCGGTCATCGCCCTCAAGGGACCGGTTCCGGGGGCTCGCAACTCTCTCCTCGTCTTAGATTTCTAATTCCCGCGATAGCCAACTATGGAAGCGATTCTCTACAATCAGGAAGGGCTCGAATCCGGTAAGGTCAAGCTCTCCGCAGAGGTCTTCGGGAAAGAAGTCCTCCAGGGCCTCATCCACCGTCTCCTCATCCTCCAGCAGGCCAACGCCCGCGTCTCCGGTGCTCACACCAAGACCCGCAGCGACCGCAACGGTTCCACCCGCAAGCTCTACAAGCAGAAGGGTACCGGCCAGGCTCGCGCCGGCGACTCCCGCTCCCCGACCCGTATCGGTGGTGGCGTCGCATTCGGACCCCGCAGCAACCGCAACTGGACCCTCATGATGAATAAGAAGGAACGCCGTCTCGCGATCGTTTCGCTCCTCTCCTCCAAGGCAGGTTCGAAGAAAATCGCCGTAATCGAATCCTTCAACGAAGAAGCCGCCAAGACCAAGACCATGAAGGGCATCGTTACGAACATGGGAGTCAAGTCCGCAGTGTTCGCCGTCCTTCCGGAAGACCGCAACGCCTTCCAGGGTGGTCGCAACATCCCGAACGCTAAGTTCATCGGCGCGAACTACCTCAACCCGAAAGACCTCCTCAAGTTCGACACCCTCGTCTTCACGAAGGCTTCGCTCGAGAAGGTTACCGCCTCCTACTCGTAACCGGTAACGATCCATGTCGCTCTACTCGATCATCAAGAAACCGGTCGTCTCCGAAAAGAGCCAGGTGCTCGAATTCACCGGAGTCTACACCGTAATCGTCGATTCCAAGGCAACCAAGGTCGACGTCCGCTCCGCCTTCGAACGCCTCTACGGCGTAAAGGTCGACTCGGTTAACATCATCAAGACCCGCCAGAAGTTCAAAAACGCTGGTAAGGCAGGTATCGTCGCAAAGCGCGGTATCGAAAAGAAGGCGATGGTAACTCTCGCCGCTGGCTCCCGCCTCGCCGACTTCCAGAAGATTCAGGCCGAAGGTAAGAAATAGTCTCCCTCCTCCTTAAACTACGCGTATGTCGATCAAGAAGTATAATCCGACGACTCCGAGCCGTCGCGAAATGACGGGGTACTCGTTCGATGAAATCACCGCAACCGAACCGTACAAGCCCCTCACGTTCTACAAAAAGAACGCCGCAGGTCGCAACAACACCGGCCGCATCACCGTTCGCCACCAGGGCGGCGGACACAAGCGCCTCTACCGCATGGTCGACTTCTCCTTCGACAAGAAGGAAATCCCGGCAAAAGTAGAAACCGTAGAATACGATCCGAACCGCTCGGGCTACATCGCCCTCGTCTGCTACCGTGACGGCGAACGCCGCTACGTCCTCGCACACAAGGACATGAAGGTCGGCGATACGATCATCACCTCCGAATCGGCCAAGCCGGTCGCTGGTAACCGCCTCCTCATCGGAAACGTTCCGGTAGGTCTCCCGGTCCACAACGTAGAACTCATCGTCGGTCTCGGCGCTTCCACCGTTCGCGCGGCAGGAACCTCCGCAACCGTCATCTCCCAGGAAGGCGAGTACACTCAGGTGAAACTCCCGTCCGGAGAAATCCGCCGCATCCACAAGAAGTGCTGGGCAACCATCGGCGTAGTGTCGAACACCTTCCACAACCAGATCGTCATCGGTAAGGCCGGACGTTCCCGTTGGCTCGGTCGCCGTCCGACCGTCCTCGGTTCCTCCATGAATACCGTAGACCACCCGCACGGTGGTGGTGAAGGGCACCAGTCCCTCGGCCAGCGCAAGGGTCCGAAAACTCCTTGGGGAAAAATCACCCGTGGCGTTATCACCCGCAACCGCAAGTCGACCGACAAATGGATCGTCCGCACCAAGCGCGGAAAGCTCATGGGCTAATCGAATCAAAAACTTCCTCTTTTATACAGCAACCGTATGACCCGCTCCCTCAAGAAGTGACCCTACGTCGACGCACGCCTCTTCGGCAAGGTTGAGAAGCTCAACGCTTCCGGCAAGAAGACCGTCATCAAGACTTGGGCCCGCGACTGTACCGTCGTTCCGGAGTTCGTCGGACACACCTTCGGCGTACACAACGGAAAGGCGCACCTTCCGGTCTTCGTTACTGAAGACATGGTCGGCCACAAGCTCGGGGAATTCTCCTTCACGCGCAAGTTCACCGGACACTCCGGAAACAAGTAAGCCGATAACACCCGTCATCTCAACATCGCATGAAAGCCATCGCACGCAATATCCGCATTTCTCCGAAGAAGATCCAGGTAGAAGCCTCGATCATCCGGAACATGGACGCGAAGAAGGCGCTTGAGACTCTCCGCTATATGCCTACCAAGAGCGCGGGACTCCTCCACAAGGTCGTAAAGTCCGCGGTCGACAACGCCGCGCACAACGACGCACAGGATATGGGAGCTCTCATGATCTCGCAGGTGGTCATCACCAAGGGAATCGTCTACAAGCGTCACAACCCGATTTCCCGCGGACGCGCCCACGCAATTCTCAAGCGCACCTCCAACGTTACCGTGGAACTCTCGGCACGCTCGTAAATTATTACCACTTTCACACCCTTACCCATGGGACACAAAGTTAGCCCGCTCGCCTTCCGCCTCGGCTACATCAAGACCTGGAGGACTACCGGGTACTATTCCCGCAAGGAATACGCTGAAAACGTATCGGCGGACGTCGCCGTTCGTCTCTTCGTCCGGGACTTCCTCAAGGGAATCCCCGTAGCGAACGTCTTCCTCTCCCACGGTTCGAGCCGTTCCATCTCCGTCGCGATCTACACCGCTAAGGTGGCGCTCGTTCTCGGAAAGGACGACGAAAACCTCACCAAGCTCTCTGCCGACCTCACCAAGAAGTTCGGCCGCCCGTTCCAGGTGGAAGTAAAGGAAGTCAAGAAGCCGGAACTTTCCGCAGCTCTCGTTGCCGATTCCATCGCTCGCCAGATCGAAAAGCGCATGCCGTACCGTCGCGTTATCAAGAACGCAGTCTCCCGCTCCATGGAGAAGGGGGCTCTCGGTATCAAGGTCATCGCCGCCGGACGTCTCAACAACGCCGAAATCGCCCGCACCGAAACCTATAAGGAAGGTTCGATCCCGTCCCTCACGATCCGCGCAGACATCGACTACGCGACCGAACGTGCAGAGACCGCCGCTGGTACCACCGGTATCAAGGTATGGATCTACAAGGGAGACATCTACAAAAAGTAGTCGGATTTCACTACTAGCCGCATAATTCCAGTCACATGCTTCAGCCGAGCAGAACCAAATACCGCAAGGCCCAGCGAGGCGTCATCAAGGGACTCGCTACCCGCGGTTCCGAAATCGCCTTCGGGGACTTCGCACTTAAGACCGTCGAAGCAGGATACCTCACTTCCCGCCAAATTGAATCCGCGCGCCGCGTTATGGTCCGCTACCTCAAGAAGGGTGGAAAGATGTGGATCCGCATCTTCCCGGACAAACCGTATACCAAGAAGCCGCTCGAAGTTCCGATGGGTGGTGGTAAGGGTGGTCTCGAAATGTACCGCGCTCCGGTACGCCCGGGACGTATCCTCTTCGAACTCTCCGGAATCCCCGCGGACATGGCAAAGGAAGCTTTCCAGCTCGCTGCCTATAAGCTCCCGGTGAAAACCAAGGTTCTCGTTTAATTCACTTTCGCAATCCACATCATGGCCAAGAAAACGACCGAGACCGGCAAGAACGCCGCTCTCCTGAAACTCGACCGCGCCGGACTCGTCAAGGAATTGAACGAAGCCCGCCGCGCACTCTACCTCCTTCAGATGAAGAAGGTCGCAGGAGAACTCAAGGAAACCCATCAGGTAAAGCTTCACAAGAAGCACGTCGCTCGGGTTCTCACCTTCCTCTCCGTCATCTAAGACCTACCCGATTTACTTTCTCCGCATGCGAACCAAGACCGGAACCGTCACCAGCACGAAGATGGACAAAACCGTCGTTGTCACGGTAGACACCTACAAGACCCATCCGAAGTATAAGAAGCGCTACAAGGTCAGCGCGAAGTTCTACGCACACGACGAGGCAAACGCTTGCCAGGAGGGGCAAACGGTCACCATCCGGGAAACCCGTCCGCTCTCCAAGCTCAAGCGCTGGGAAATCGTCGGATAACGCACCAACCTAACTTCCGTACCATCCATGATCCAAGCAGAATCGCGGCTCGCAGTAGTCGACAACACCGGAGCGAAGGAGCTCCTCTGCATCAAGGTACTCGGTGGATCCAAGCGCCGTTACGCGGGCGTCGGCGACATCATCGTCGGCTCCGTAAAGGAAGCTCTTCCCCAGGGTACCGTTAAGAAGAAATCCGTCGTCAAGGCGGTCATCGTTCGCACTTCGTTCCCGGTTCGCCGCGACGACGGTACCTACGTCATGTCCGACGACAACGCTTGCGTTATCGTCAACGAAGAAGGCGAACCCAAGGGAACCCGTGTTTTCGGACCGGTTTTCCGCGAGCTCAAGGCCAAAGGTTTCCAGAAAATCGTCAGCCTCGCACCCGAAGTCCTCTAATTATCTTTCCAGCAAATACCGTTATGAAAATCCACTCTGGAGACCTCGTCAAGGTCATCGCCGGGAAGGACAAAGGAAAGGAGGCGAAGGTCCTTTCGGTCGACACCAAGGCGGAACGCGTTATCGTAGAAGGCGTTAATATCGCCAAGAAACACGTTAAGGCACAGGGCAACGTCCCGGGCCAGATCGTCGAAATCGAACGCGCCATCCACGTTTCCAACGTCATGGTCATCGACCCCTCCACCAAAAAGCCGACCCGTATCGGATTCAAGATCGAGGGTGGCAAGAAAATCCGCATCGCGAAGAAGTCCGGAAAGGCTCTCGCATAATCCCTCACGCACGAACCGTTTATGTCTGTCGATTTCAAGCAGCAATACCAGACCGAAATCCTTCCGAAGCTTCAGAAGGAGCTCGGCATCAAAAACGCCATGCAGATTCCGAAGATCGAAAAGATCGTACTCAACATGGGTATCGGAACCTACGTAGCGAGCGGAAATAAGGATTTCTCGTCCCTCAAGAACGACTTCGCGCTCATCGCAGGTCAGCTTCCGAAGGTTCAGACCTCCCGCAAGTCCATCTCCAACTTCAAGCTCCGCGAAGGAATGCCCGTAGGCATGACCGTCACCCTCCGTGGCGAACACATGTACGCTTTCCTTCAGAAGCTCATCGCCATCACGCTTCCGCGTGTCCGCGACTTCCGTGGCATCTCGTCCAAGTCTTTCGACCAGGAAGGAAACTTCAACTTCGGAATCAAGGAACACACCATCTTCCCGGAAGTTCCGCAGACCGACGTCGTAAAGCCCCACGGACTTCAGATCACCATCAAGTTCAAGGCGGAAGGCAAGGCCCACTCCAAGGCCCTCCTCGACGCTCTCGGGTTCCCTTTCACGAAATAATCACCTCACTTTTCTCTTATGGCACGCAAGTCCCTCGTAGTAAAATGCGAGCGTAACAACGCCACGGCTGACCGCCGGCAGGCCGCAGGCCTCCAGGTCAAGTTCCCGACCCGTCTCTACCACCGCTGCAGCGTTTGCGGCCGTGCGAACGGATACCTCGGCAAATTCGACATGTGCCGCATCTGCGTCCGTGAAAAAGCCAACGCCGGAGAACTCATGGGCGTTCGCAAGTCGAGCTGGTAGTACCCGTTTAGTTATTTCTTTCGACTCTCCTATGATCCTCGATCCGATCGCAGACATGCTTACGCGCATCCGAAACGGCTACTTTGCCCGTCTCGCGACCGTGGAAGCCCCGTTCTCGCTCATCAAGATGGAAATCCTCCGCGTACTCAAGAAGAACGGCTACGTCGTTTCTTTCGACAAGTCCGAAGACGGCCGCTCCATCAAGATCGTCCTCAACGACGTCCGCGTTACCAAGTACGTTCCGTCCTTCCGCCGCGTTTCCCGTCCGGGACAGCGCATCTACGTTAAGGCTTCCGATATCCGCCGCTCCCGCAACGGACACGGTATCTACATCCTCTCGACCCCGAAGGGCGTCGTTACCGGATACGAAGCTCACGCACTCGGCGTAGGCGGGGAAATCCTCTGCGAAGTCTACTAGGCTCGCGATTCCCTTTAGTTCATCGATTATCAATCGTTTATGTCTCGTATCTGAAAGCTTCCCGTTAAACTCCCCGCAGGAGTTACCGCATCCGTGGATGGGAAGAAGGTCGCAGTAAAGGGACCGAAGGGGGAACTCTCCTTCGTCCTCCAGGATTGCGTGACCGTAACGCTCGCCGATGGCGAACTCAACGTTACCGTTGCCAATGCTGACGAAAAAGAACAGAAAGCCTTCTGGGGCCTCTCTCGCGCACTCGTAGCCAACATGGTTCAGGGCGTTGCGGAAGGTTTCAAGAAATCCCTCGAAATCCAGGGTGTCGGTTACAAGTTCGAAATCACTTCCCCGACGAAACTCACCCTCGCGGTAGGTTTCTCCCACAAGGTCGTCCTCGATGCACCGAAGGGCGTCACGATCTCTCCGGACGAAAAGGAAAAGAACATCATCCACATCTCCGGAATCGACAAGCAGCAGGTCGGCTACTTCGCCGCTCTCGTTCGCTCGATCAAGAAGCCCGAACCGTACAAGGGCAAGGGTATCCGCTACGTCGGCGAATACGTCCGCCGCAAGGCAGGTAAGACCGCCGGTAAGAAATAGCACCGAAATTAATTCCCCCTTTCCCTACTACGTATGCTCGAAAAAGTCGCCCAGCGCATCAAGCGGCACAAGCGCGTTCGCGCCCGGGTCTCCGGTACCGCGACCAAGCCGCGTCTCGCCGTCTTCCGCAGCAACACGTCGGTCTACGCTCAGATGATCGACGACGTCGCGGCAGTCACCCTCTGCGCAGCTACCGATATCAAGAATACCGCTAAGATGACCAAGACCGAGGCAGCAGCTTTGGTCGGCAAGGAGCTCGCCGAAAAGGCGCTCGCTCTCGGCATCACCGAATGCGTATTCGACCGCGGTGGATTCATGTTCCACGGTCGCGTCAAGGCCGTAGCAGAAGCAGCCCGCGCAGCCGGTCTCAAGTTCTAATTATTTCCCCTATCAATCTCCAATATGGCGAAAGAAATGCGCGAAAACAACAAGCGCGCTCCCCGTAAGGACGGCTTCCGCGAGGTCGAAAAGGAGTTCAAGGAAGAACTTCTCGAAGTTGCCCGCGTTACCCGCGTTACCGCAGGTGGCCGCCAGCTCCGCTTCCGTGCGGCAGTTGTCGTAGGAAACGGGAAGGGAACCGTAGGACTCGGAACCGGTAAGGCTGCCGAAGTCGTAGTCGCTATCGAAAAAGCGGTTCGCGATGCCAAGAAGAACCTCATCACCTTCCCGATCGTAGCCGGATCCGTTCCGCACGAAGTGAAGGCCAACTTCAAGGCTACTTCCGTCCTCCTCCACCCGGCTTCCGAAGGTACCGGAGTGATCGCAGGCGGCGCAATCCGCAAGCTCCTCTTCGTTTCCGGTCTCAAGGACGTTCTCGCCAAGCGTTTTGGCGGACGCAACCAGATGACCAACGTACGCGCTGCCATCAAGGCTCTCGCAGCCCTCAAGCCGCTCGGCGCCACTACTTCCTTCATCAAGGCCGCTCCGGTTGCCGCAGTTGAAGCAGTAGCCGCTCCGGCCGCTCCCGAGGCAGCTCCGGCAAAGAAGGCTCCGGCAAAGAAGCCGGCCGCTAAAAAGGCCGACGCCGAATAATCTTCCCGATCCTCTCTCACTCCACTTATGCTCAATCACGCATCCCTCTCTCCGAACGAAGGTTCGCAGAAGGCTCCGATTCGTCGCGGACGCGGAAACGGTTCCGGAAAGGGAACCTTCTCCGGACGCGGATGTAAGGGTCAGGGCTCCCGCACCGGTAAGGGCAAGTTCAATCCCGCCTTCGAAGGTGGACAGACTCCGCTCTTCCGCCGCCTCCCGAAGCTCCGCGGCTTTACCGCTCTCAACCAGGTCCGCTTCGAAGTCGTCAATCTCGACGACCTCCAGGCTCTCGCCGATGCCGGCTTCACGGATATCGACGCTCTCCTCCTCGCGGAGAAGGGTCTCGTCCGCAAGGTCGCTCCGGTCAAGGTCCTCGGTTCCGGCGAACTCAAAGCCAAGGTAACTGTCAAGGCGAACGCCGCTTCGGCATCCGCTAAGGCAGCTATCGAAAAGGCAGGAGGTTCCATCGAACTCGCCTAATCGCAAATCCTATGGAAAACCCCCGGGAAACCGGGGGTTTTTCTATGCCTTCGCGCTTTCTCCGACGTATGCCCGAATGAGCCTCGCGAGTTCCAGAGCTTCTTTCCGTACGTTTTCGGCCCGCTTTCCGAATATCGTCCTGAGGAGTTCTTCTTCGGGGGTGAGCGATTCGATCCCCTTACCGTCTCCGTCGAAATACGCCCTCTCGAGCTTATCCGCCACTTTGGGCAATGCCGGATGCGACCTGAACCGTCCGCTCCTGTCCCAAGATGCTCCGTTTTTAAAAAATCGGATGAGCGCGGGAAAATCGTTCTCTTTCAGCGCGGGTTTCGTCCTTCTCGGTACCGAATGGGGGATTCCCTTAGGAAAGAGCAGTCTCCTGAGTTTCGAGAAGGATTCGTAGGCTTGGACCGATACCAGGGTTTCGAGATGCGCTTCCGCCAGATCGAATTCGTAAGGCTCCGTAACGTAGAGGAGCATTTTCGCCGTTTGCGGTTTTCCGCCGACGCGCGCGACGAAGAGAAAATCGGAAAGCCGGTCGAAATACGATTCGATCTCCTTTTCGAAACGTTCCAGAACCTTTTCGGCTTCCATTTTCGCTTGGGATCCTTCGCCCAGCATCTCCGCAATGCCCCTTAGGCCTTCGTGGATGTCGTCGGCGTTCAAGGTCTCGGTAGAAGATTGAAACGATAACAGCGGACCGAAATTGGCCAATACCTCGTCACGGTTATGTGAGAGGAATTTTTCCGCGAAGACCTTCGCCATGCCCCGGATGCTCCGGACGAGATGCGCGTGCCGTTCTTTCTTCATCGGTTCGGGCATTCACGGTTTCGAAAGTTTTTCGAGCGACTGGAGCCGCGACCAGAGCGTTTCCATTTCCGCTTGGAACCGGCTTTCGTCGAAAAGCGCCTCATAGGCGTTATGCCGGCTTTCGTGCTTGAGGGTTTCCCTCGTACCTCACGCGGCGTTTTTCCCCGGATGGAACGCCGCCCAGGAGAACGGGGTGTCGCGGTAATGCCTTCAGAGGCAGTTTTTCGGTATGCCGTTTGTGGTCTTGAGGACGAACGTTACCGAGAAAGCCGTCCTCACCGCCCGATGGGCGTTGTTTTCGAGAATGGCGCGGAGCTCGCTCGGAAGCGCTTCCGTTCAAAACGTTTCGTAATCGCGAAGTTGCGCGTATTTCCTCCGAAGCCTTTCCGATGCTTTTTCGAGCGCCACGCAGGCTTTCGCGCGCCATTCGCCCTTGCGTTCGAATTCCGAACGCTTCCGTTCCAGCGCTTCGAGCTTCAGATATCCGGCCTCGATCTTCTCGGTAAGCGCCTCGTACTCCTCGGAATTGAGCGTTTCGTAATCGAAATCGGACATGTCGTCCCAGTCTTCGCCTTCGCCGCCCGGAGCCATGGCGGCCTGTTCTTTTTCCCACCCTGCCACTTTCGCGGACAATTTTTCGATATCCGCCGCGTTCTTTTTCATTTTTCCGAGCTCGGCCTTTTCTTTTTCGTCCAGTTCGGCGAGGAGTTCGGCACGGGTCTTTTCGAACGCTTCCAACGCTTCGTCGTCGGAAAGCGAGGTCGAGGCAATGAGCGTCTCCTCGACTTTCTTCGCGAAATCCACCCTCCTGGAGAGCGATCCTGGAACTGGGGCGGCCTTTTTCGGCGCGTTTTCGTCGACCGTCTTCGCGCGGTTCTGATCGGTTTTCATGTCCCCATCTTACCCTTTCGTCCGTCCCTTCGCAAATTCGGGCCATTGAATCTTTCCGTTTCCCGGATATACCGGAGATACCGGCTTTCGAAAACAGGAGGATCGCCATGGAAACGAAAACGAAAACCAATCCCGCGGCCGCCTTCGAGTCCCGCAACTTCCGTTTGGCGACCGCCGGATGGATACCGATGGAATCCCCTTCGGGATTTCGGTACTTGGCCCACCCTTTCGGCCTCGCTTTGGAAATTTCGCAAGGCCCCATGAAAGGGGAACAGCATTTCTCGAGCGTCTGGCAGTTTCTCGGTTCGAAGGCCATCCCGGGGCACGCGCTTCCGGAGAGCCAGAATGCGTCATTCTCGGCGAGCATGGCGGCCCGAAGCGGTTCGTTCCCAGGAACGGAATCGGGGGATTCTCCGTCAGACTCGTCAGGACACCTTCCCGCTAACGCGATTCCGCCCTCCGGGGCGGTTTTTTCTTTTTCGCTCCCGTTCGCGTCCCATTGCCCTAATTTTCCTTTACTTTCGCTTGTTTTCCGTATACTTCGCAGGAATTTTCTTCAATAAATCCTATGATTCTCAAGCACTTCGACCGCATTTGGAAATCCGAATCCGTTAAGAGGAAAATCCTCGTTACGATCGGACTCATCGTCGTCTACAAGTTCCTTTCGGTCCTTCCGGTTCCGGGCGTGAACGTCGACTCCCTCCAGGCTCTCCGCAGCTTCCTTTCGGCAAACCAGGGCCTCGCGTTCTTCGGTTCCCTCATGGGAGGCGGCCTCGACAACTTCTCCATCGTCTTGATGGGTCTCTCGCCGTACATCAACGCGACCATCATCCTCCAGCTTCTCGCCGTCGTCATTCCGCATCTCGAGAATCTCAAGAAAGAAGGCGAATCCGGCCAAAAGAAGATCAACAACTACACCCGCTACCTCACTCTTCCGCTCGCTTTCGCGCAGAGCTACGGAATGATCGTCCTCATCAACACGCTCGTAGCCGGAACCGGCGGTAAGCTCATCGACACCTCGAACTTCCTCGGAGTCGTCCTCCCGGCGATGGTCTTCATCACCGCGGGCACCCTCTTCCTCCTCTGGCTCGGCGACCTCATCACCGAATCCGGCATCGGTAACGGAACCTCGATGATCATCTTCGCGGGCGTTCTCGCCGGCGTTCCGTCGCACATCACCCAGTACATCTCCGTAGGAAACATCCCGCTTTTGCTCGTACTCCTCGCGATGACTTTGGGGGTCATCTACGTCATCATCAAGTTCACCGAAGGATACCGCAAGATCCCGCTCATCTACACTAAGACCGGCCGCGACGAACGTTCGTACTTCCCGATCCGCGTCAACCAGGCCGGCATGATTCCGATCATCTTCGCCGTTTCCATCGTCACCTTCCCGGCCCTTATCGGCCAGATCCTCCAGGCCAAGTCCGCAGGACGCGCCCGTGAAATCGGGGAATTCCTCGTAGCGAACTTCTCGATGAACAATCCGGGGTGGCTCTACATCGGGGCGTACTTCTTCCTCATCCTCGCGTTCTCGTTCTTCTACATTTCCATCGTCTTCAACCCGTCGGAAATCGCAGAGAACATCCAGAAGCGCGGAGGCTACGTTCCGGGCATCCGTCCGGGCAAGGATACCGCCGATTTCCTTGAAAAGACCTCGAACCACCTCAATCTCTACGGAGGCGCGTTCCTCGCCCTCATCGCGGTCTTCCCGTACGTTATGACCAAGTTGAACAATGCCGTAGGCCTTCTCGACCTTTCCGGTTCGGGACAGATCGACTTCCTCATCTCCGGCGCCGGTCTCATCATCGTCGTTGGCGTCGTCCTCGACCTCGTACGCCGCATCGACACCGAACTCAAGAGCTACGACTACAAGAAGTTCTATTAAGCTCATTTAAAAATCCCCGGGGAAACCCGGGGATTTTTCTTTATGCCGTGATGGCCGCGATGATGTGGTCCGCAAGGTGGAGGCGGTTTTTCTTAAGCTCTTCCATTTCGGCGTCGGTAGAGGTGTTGTTCGGATCTTCTTCGAGCCGACAGATTTCCTTATCGAGCTTCTCGTGCTCGGCGACGAGCGAAGCGAAGTGCGGATCGGAAACCTTGAGGGCGTGGATCTTGTCCGCCCATTCCGGGTGGTCTGCCGAAAAGGAGTGGTGTTCTACGTGCATGGCGTTGGAAAAAATAGGGATATCCGCGGAAATTATGGCAGAGATTTTCGGAAAACGAATTTTTCTTTCCCTTGCGTAACCGCGCTTTTCCATAAACTGTGGAGGTCAAAAATCCACTCCCATGAAAGCATTCGTATTCGACACGGAAACCACCGGTTTCCCCGTTAGGGACGGCGCCCTCTCCGAGCAGCCGTACATCGTCCAGTTCGCAGGAATCCTCGGTGAGATATCTCCCGAAAACGGGTTCGTGGAAATCGAACGCGTCGACGTTCTCGTCAAGCCCCGCATCTCCATCCCGTTCGGTGCTTCGCAGGTCCACGGCATCTATGACAAAGACGTGGAAAACGCCCCGTACGTCGAAGAGATCATCGATAAGGCCCTCAAGTACCTCAACACTACCGAAGTCGTCGTAGGACACAATATCGAGTACGACGAGACCGTCATCCGCTACGAACTCGAACGCCTCGGACGCAAGGGCGACTACCAGCCGATTTCCTCGTGCTGCACCATGCGCTCGTCCACCGATTACTGCAAGCTCCAAGGGCGTGGGTTCTCGTTCAAGCCGCCCCGCCTCAACGAACTCTACAAGCACCTCTTCGGAGACTTCTTCGAAGGCGCGCACAACGCTATGGTCGACGTGGAATCCACGGCCGCTGCGTTCGGCGAACTCGTGAAGCGCGGCGTCATCACTTTGGAAGAAAAGAAAGAAATGCGCCTCTTCTAAACAGAATGAAAAACTCCCCGGACGGGGAGTTTTTTTCTTGGCGTTAATTTCCCCAAATGAGGACGATCCTTCCGTTGTTCCCGTTGTTATGGACCGCGCCTCCGCCTTCGCCGAAAAGCGTTCCGGCGTTCGTCGAATAGGCGTCGGTTTGATTACCGGGTTTGTCAGCCGCTCCGGAAGTCAGCGTCCCGTTTCCTCCTGCGACGTAACTCGAGCCGCCTGCCCCGGCTACGTGGTTCCAAGATCACTGCCTTCCTCAGCAACCGCCTCCGTAATACCCTCCGCCTCCACCGGAAGCGTAGTTGGTATTGCTCGCGGTCCTAGAGGCGCCTCATTGCATGTACGAGCCGCTCATTGCCGCGAACGTCGTTCAGAGGTCGGTGTACGCTGCGGCTCCTCCTCCAGATTGGGTTCATCACTTGGCAGCGGAACTGACGAGAAACGCCCCGTCTCAGCCAATGGATCATCCGCCAGGTCATCCTTGCATGGATAGCGTGAGGGTGGTGCTCGTTCCGGCTCATCCTCCGCCGCCAGCGGCCGCGATGAGCGATGTGGGATTGAACGTGGGATTGTTGGCCAAATAGCTTCATCCTCCTCAGGCGTTCCCTTGCATAGCCGCGCCGCCGCCTCAAAAAGATCAAGGCGTGTTTCCCATGGGGTTGCATAAGGTCGAGTCGATGCATCCGCCCATCCCCCCGCCACCGACCACGACGTAAAGCGTTCAGGATACGGGAACGGAGCCGGTCTCAACGTATCATGCGCCGCCACCTAAACGAACAGTGGTTCATGATTTTCATCCTCCCCCGCCTCCTCCCCATATTTTCGCCACGACTTTCGTGCAGCCGGAGGGCACGCTGACCGATCCGGTAAGTCCGGTATAGTCGATTACGGTCGGCGAAGCGTTGCACCCCGTCGAATCGGTAGATACGTTCCCCGCCGCGCCGTCCAAAAGCGCCCCCGTCAGGTTCGTAGCGCTTCCCGGTTCCGCGCGGAAGAGGCCGGAAACGTTCCCGGCGGGAACGTTGGAAGTGGGGAAATTCCCCGCCACGCTCGCGAGCCTGGTCGCCGGACTCACTCCCGCCGTCTGCACGTACGAGGTCACGCGCTTCTTCCCGTTGGCTCCCGCGGTCATGAAGTCCGCGCCCGCGGCCATGAGCGAGCTCGCGTCGTACGAAGCTTCCGCGGAGTCGGTTCCGAAACCGGTCGCCCTCGCGATGACGCCCATCGTCCCGCCCGGAAGTCCGGAAGTCGAGATCCTGAACTTGTCGGGATTGAGCTTGAGCTTCTTGAAATCCGGTTTGCCCGCCGTGTAGTTGGAATCGAGCGGAGCGGACCCGACGTCGCCTCCCGTGAGCGCCACCGAAGCGCCGTCGACGTACGCGAAGGCGCCCGAAAGGGCGTAGTCCGTATCGTGCACCACGTAGTGCCTCGGGGAATTGTTCGTGATCGCCGCTTCCGAAGAAATCGCCGTCTGCAGCGACCTCACGTTCGCCTTGATGGCGGAATCCTTCGCGTCCTGGGAGTACCCCGAAAGCGCCAGGAACCCGATGGTCGCCAATATCGCGAGGATGGTGATTACGACGATGAGTTCGACGAGGGTGAAGCCGGAGATTTTCCAAACTTTGAAGGTTCGAACGGCGTTCTGCTTTGCGGACATGGAATGTTTGGTTATCGTGCCCGATTTTCGCGCATTTTTACCGAAATTCAACTTTCCGTCGTCCGAAATAATGAAAAACTCCCCGGACGGGGAGTTTTCTTTGGTACGCTCACGGATTCAGGCGCGCATGTTTTCGCGTCGGATTCGGGCGTTGCGGTTCCTTCGGATTTTCGCCGCCTCTTTCTTCTGGGAGAAGTGGATGGTGATGCAGATGGTGACGTACGTCAGCCAAGAGCCGAGGAATAGGTTTCGTTTGCGGGTGAGCGAAGCGTGCATGCCGACTATCGCGTCGAGTTCGAGGAAATGCGACGTGGCATTCTCCCGGGCTTCGGCGATTTTTTTCGGACCCTGCGAGCGGTCGCCCTTGATTTCGAGGTAGTACTCGTACGAGCCGTTCGCCAGTTTCCCGTATTCTTCGAGGAGCCAAAATTTGAGTTTGGGCATCTCGTCGAACAGGCTTGCCAGCGTCAGGTGTGCCGAGGCTACCAACAATACGATCATCACGTCTTGAGTCGTCAACGTCCGCCCCTTTCTTATTGAGTTACGACCGGTTGAAAATACCTACGGCTTTCGAAATGTCAAAAAAAGGAAGGAGGGTCGCTCCTTCCGGTTTCATGAGGCGCGTTTCGCGTCCCATGAACGTATGCGTTTCCTGACTTTCGCGGACATGGATTCCATTTTGAGACAGGTGAGGACTTCCATGGGCCACAAGAGCCACCAGTGCGAGAACGGCACCATCGGAAGATCCCTTTTCAGGGCTTCCCCGTTGGCGGCGCAGACGCGCATCTGTTTGCGGTATTCGGCGGCCAAGGTTTCGGGCACGCCGGGTTCTTTGGATATCCGCATGTAGTAGTCGTATTGGATTTCCACGTATTTCCGCATGGCGGAGAGGTGCCACTTGGGAATGACTTTCCAAGCGAGCGCCAATCCTATCGCGAAATACGCCGACGCCCATACTGCCAGCCAAATCGCCGCTTGGGCGAGTTGGAATTCGTTTTGCATGCTTCCTCCTTTCCGTTTTTCACGCGCCGGATTTTTCTGCCGTCGCGCGTTTTCTCGCTTCGTTCGCCGACTTGCTGAGCCGTTCGATGCTTTTGAGGCATTCGAACGTCCAACGGAGTTCGGTCACCCAAAGCAGGTTCGCGAAATGTTTCCGTTGGTTCGCGTAGTAGTCGAGCGAAAAATCCGCTCTCAATACGGCTTGCCGGGCGAGCTCGGCACAGGTTCGCAAATGTTCGTCACCCAGGTCGGCTTCCGAGACGAGCGCTACGGAGTAATTTTCCATAGCGGTCGCCGCGTACGCCGCCGCGGTTTTCACGTACAGTTGCGACAGCGCCGGAACGTGCGCCCAGACGAAACCGATGACCGTATGGCCGACAAGAATCGTCCAAACGATGTCCAAAAGCGAATAAGCGTCCATCGAATCCATTTCCGTCTCCTTTGCTTGAAGTTCGATGGAGTATGTATAACTACGGCACGAACCGTGTCAACTAATCGGGCTGCCGCCTGGTTTCGCGGGGCATACGGATTTGCCATATCGCGCCCTTGCCGTACAATGCGCCGGCCCTTTCGGAAAGGGGAACGCGTACGCCTGGGGCAACCTGGGTGAGGAAAGTCCGGACACTGCCTGGAAAGCGCGGCAGATAACGTCTGCGGCCCGGTTGCCAATACATAAGCGCCGGGTACGGAAAGTGCCACAGAGACCATACAGGGCTACGGCCAAAACGTGAAAAGCCGTTCGATGTCCGCAAGGGCTACGGACGGGCCCGTACGGTAACGTACGGATAGCTGGCAAACCCCGCGCGGTGCAAGGGGAATGGTGCCGAACCCGCAAGGCTCCAGGGCCGGGCGAGGCATACCCCGCTTGAGGCGTCGGGCGACCGACGTCCTAGATAGATTCGCGTTGAGACACAGAATCCGGCTTACTACCTTTCCGAAAGGGCAAATTTTGATAGAATGGGGGCGACCCCTTTTTTTGTTTTTCCTCCATGAACATCCTCCTCGTCGGAATCCAGGGTTCCGGTAAAGGCACCCAGGCCCGCAAGATCCTCGAAAAATTCCCGGCCTCATTCTTTGAAATGGGCCAGAAACTCCGCAATTTCACCACCCTCGGGCACGAAAAGAGCGCCGAGGTGAAAGAATGCCTCGAAGCGGGCAAGCTCGTTTCCCCCGAACTCGTCGCGACCATTCTCAAGCACTACCGCGACACCCACGAAGGCGGACGCATCATCTTCGACGGAATCCCGCGCAACGCCGATCAGAAATCCCTCTTCGACGGCGTGTTCCCGGAATACTTCGTCATCTTCCTCGACCTCGACCGCGACGAAGCCATCCGCCGTTTGGCCGGACGCCGCATCGACCCGACTACGGGCGAATCGTTCCCGGGTGACTTCAAAGGCGACTTCTCGCCGTACACCGGAGTGAAACTCGTGAAGCGCGACGACGACCACCCGGAAGCCGTAGCCAAGCGCATCGACACCTTCTACCAGAACACCCTCCCGCTCCTCGCCGCTTGGGCGAACGAAGGCCGCCGCGTGTACCACATCGACGCGAGCAAGGGCGTGGACGAAGTATTCTCGCATATCGAAGTCGTGCTCTCCGCGTACGGGGACGGACGCTAAACCGCTTATGAAAATCATTTCCCTCAACTGTTGGGGAGGAAGACTCCTCGACGGTCTTCTCGAATTCGTCCGGACCCGCGCCGCGGATACGGACGTTTTCTGCTTCCAAGAAGTTCTCCGCGATACCGGAGAGACCGAACTTGTCCCGCCGTTCCACGAAGGCACGTCCCGCGACCTTTTTGAAAAGCTCCGCGATATCCTCACCGACTTCGACGGGTATTTCGCCCAGTCGTACGGCGACGACTACGGATTGGCCACCTTCGTCCGCAAAGATTTCGACGTCGTGTCGGCGGAATCGCGGTTCGTATACAAGGAAGGGCCGCGCGTCGAACTCGAGCCGGGATTGGAGGGCGACCATGCCCGCAACGTGCAGATCGTCACGCTCACCGACGGGCTTCGCATCGCCAATTTCCACGGGCTGTGGAAAAAGGGCCGAGGGAAAGACGACACTCCCGAGCGTCTTGAGCAGTCCATGATATTGACGAGCGTGCTTTCGGGTGGCGCTCCGGCCGTACTCGTAGGCGATTTCAACCTCTGGCCGGATACCGAGAGCGTAAAGATGATCGAACGCGCCGGATTCCGCAACCTCATCCGTGAGTACGGCATCACTTCGACCCGTACCGAACTTTTTCCCAAGGAATTCGTCCCTTTCGCGGACTACGCGTTCACCAAGGGCGTCGAAATAACGGATTTCCAGGTGCTTCCGGACGTGGTTTCCGACCACAACCCGCTCCTCGTAGAAACCGCCTAATGCGCGCCTACGTCCATATCCCGTTCTGTCGGCAGAAATGCGGCTACTGCAAGTTCGCGCTGACGCCGTTCGTCCGCGATTCGCAGGTGTCGCTCTATTTCGCGGCGCTCGAAAAGGAGGTTTCTACGTTTTTGGATGCCGAAGGTGAGAGCGTGGGACCGCTCGAAACCCTCTATTTCTGAGGGGGGACGCCTTCGGCGGTTCCGGTGGCGAAGTTGGCGAACGTCGTTTCGCTTTTTAAAGACCGGATAGGCATTTCGCCCGATGCGGAAATAACTACGGAAGCGAATCCCGAAGATTTGACCCCCGAGTATTGCCGGGAACTTTTGGAAATGGGCGTTACGCGCCTCTCCGTGGGCGTGCAATCGCTTGACGATACCGTGTTGGCGAGCGTGGGTCGCAAAAACGCGCAAACGACGATAGCGGGCCTGAAATCGGCTTTTTCCGCCGGGTTTGCCAACGTGAACGCCGATCTCATCCTCGGTTTGCCACACGAAGCGCAGGGCGGTACGTTTTCGGCCCTCAAGGCTTTGCATGCCGAGTTTCCGCTCACGCATGCGAGCCTCTACGTTTTGGAAGCGGGTTCGTATCCCAAATCATGGGAAGGGAAGTACGCCGACATGGCCGAAGTACGAGCCGAATACGCCGAGTGCCGCGAGTTTCTCTTGGAAAAAGGGTTCGCGCACTACGAGGTATCCAATTTCGCCAAGCAGGGTTTCGAATCGAAGCACAACCGCGGATATTGGAACCGCGAGGACTCCCGGGGGTTCGGGCTCTCCGCCGCGAGCCTTTGGAAGGGCGAGAGGTTCGAGAACGCGCCGTCGTTCGCGGGGTATTACCGGGGTGACGTCGTAGGCCACGAAACCCTGACCCGGGAAGACGTTCGGCTGGAAGAAGCGCTCTGCGGAATGCGGACGTTTTCGATGCGGAGCGAGCTCGTTGGAGACCGTTCGAAACTCGCCGAATTCGCCGCCGAATGATGGATCGAAGAACGCGATGGAAAAATTCTTCTCACTTCGGCTTGAATTTTTTTTCTCGACCATATAATAGCCGGGCTAATTTAGCAAAACACGCCGCTGTAGCTCAGTAGGTAGAGCGCATCCATGGTAAGGATGAGGTCACCAGTTCAATCCTGGTCAGCGGCTCCATCGCAATCTCCAAATGAAAAACCGTCCCGATGAGGGGCGGTTTTTTTTGGTGGCCGCCTCATTTCTTGCCCCCATTCCCCAACCATGGTAAACTACCCCCATGTCCAACCGCTCTTCGCATTCCCCGAACGAGGCCGACCTCCCAAACCAACCGGAGACCGGCATTTCGAAAGCCTCGCTCGCCCGGTTGGAATCGATGTTTCCCGGCGAATTCGGCAAACCGCTCGTGCTCGGCGTAACATGGCAGAGCGTGACCGACGTCATCAAGAAGGCGGGATTTACCGAAAGCGAAAAGGAATTTTTCCAGAGCCACTGCCGTTCCCGCGAGGCGTATGACAAACCCGGCATTACCGATAAGACCCGCTTCGCCGCCGATCGCGTAACCGAGCTCTCCGAGCTTCTCGCCACCGACGACCGCCACGCCGCCAACCTCCTTCTCTACATGGGGCCGCGCCTCATCCACGAGACGTACGGCGAGGGGGTATTGTTTTGGGTTTGGCACATGGTCACCACCGGCGTCGTTGCCGACCATGCCAAAAAGGCCTTTGAAGACTATCTGAAGCGCCATACCGAAACCATAGGATCCGAAGACCATTTCGAGCTCGTCATGAAGGCGCGCAACACCCTTTGGCGCACGCACCGCAAATCCGAAATCATCGATATCCTCGCCCAATACGACCAGTTTCTCCGCCTTGGGAGGTTCGTGAAAAAGAACGTCAAAACCGGTCTCGACGGCGAATTCGAAGGGTGTTCTTTCGAGCGTATCGAAACCATCCGCGACTACGAAAGGGCCCGCGTGCGCCGATGGGAATGGAAAGACGTCTCCAAGGATGGCAAAGACATCTCCCATGAGGTCGCGGTGGTCGAAGAGAACTATTTCACGCTCGAAGAATACCAGCGTTCTTTCGGTGCTGGAAAAGACTGGAGTGGCAGGGGATTCCGCCTCTATCTCGATTCGCCCATGGGCGTCGCCCTCATGAAAGACGGCTTTCCCATCGCCGTCACGGGCTTTTCGCTCCGGGACGCCGACACCCTTTTCGTCAACCAGTTCCAACAGGTCTCGTACGATCTTTTCGATCAGCACGGAAGAATGGTGGGAAACCGCGTCGACGAAGCCGCAAAGCGTCTCGATTGGCAGGAGAAATTCTACGAATTGCTCACCCGTCTCGCCAAAGAATTCGGGTATTCGAAAATCGTCCTGCAATCCGGAGACAACAATTTTTGGACCGAGACTCCCCGCGAAGTGTACGATGCGCATAACGGACGGACCACCACCGTCCCCATCGACGTGCCGCACCTTTCCCGCGAAATCGCCTACAAGATATATGACGCGTTCGCC
The DNA here is from genome assembly GCA_964482035.1 of uncultured Candidatus Peribacteria bacterium. Lineage (GTDB taxonomy): Bacteria > Patescibacteriota > Gracilibacteria > BD1-5 > UBA2023 > JANJWP01. The sequence goes on from CAYZVC010000002.1 coordinate 59,643, forward strand.
GTATCCCACGGTTTCGTCCGCGAAGACGACGAAGGGGATTGGGTTAAATCGGTCGCATAGTCCCTAGTACGAATAGGTCGCTTCCGCAGTGGGGAACCCCGTGCCCGGATACCGGTTCAGTCCGGATATGAGGACGGAGCTTCCCGATGGCGAAACGTTCGCGTATTCCGCATCTACGAGACGGAATACGCGTTTTCAATCGACCACCGGAACGCCCGACGTGCGGACGACGAGAACGAAATCCGTCCTGCTTCCCGGGCTCAGTTCCAACGGAGCGGGGAACGTGATCGACGCGGGATTGCTTCCGCTGCCCACCGGAACCGGCCCCGAACCCGCGGCTACGGCGTTTTCGGGCGCTTCGCGGTTCTTATAGAGCGTCCAGCCGGATACGGCGACCGACGGGCGGAAATTCACGTCGACGTACAGTCGCGTGAGCCAGGCGGTTCCGTCGCCTTCGTTGCCGAGCGAGAACGCGTTCGATTGGCTCGACGGAACGCCTACGTTCGAAACGGAAACCCTTGAACGGGCGAGAAGGCGGGTGGAACTCGCGACGCTTCCCGCCGCGGTAGCGGAGACGGTCTGCCCCGAAGCGCGAGCCACGAGCCTGACGCCGAGAGAAGTGCCCTCGGTTGTAGAGGTTCACGGGAGCGTTCCCAATTGGAGCGAGACGGTTTTCCCCAGCGATCATCCGTCGTTGGGATTGCGGAAAAGCGCCCGCACCGCGAGCGTTGCGACGGTGTTTTTAGGGATGGCGAGCGAAGTGCCGAAACGCACGGTGTTCGGTCAGGCCAAGGAACCGTCCGCCAACTTCGATCCGCTGCCGTCGTAGAGCGAAACCGAGAGCACGTGCTGGTCGAGCGTGGCGGTTCAGAGGTTCGAAACGTAGACGTCGGTAAGCGTGAGCACGTCGCCGATGGCGTAGACCGCGAAACGGCCGATTTCTTCGTCTTGGAACGGCACGACGATCTTTCCTTGCTGGTCTTGGGGCGAAACCGTCACCGCCGCGCGGGTGACCACGTCGGTATAGTCGTAGACGGGGCCGTTTCCCGGAGCGGGAACCGTTTGTACGGGCGGCACGTAGGCGTCGTTCGCACGCGCCATGACCGAAGCGCGTTCGGTATTTACGAGATACTGCGCGTAAGAGAAGACGAAGCGGTTTTTCTGGGAAAGCCGCTTTTTCAGAAGCGCGGAAATTTTCGCGTCGAGGGCGTCGATCGTGCGGATCGCCTCGGATTTTCCCATTCTCGAAATCCGGTACGAAAACCCGCGGAACGCGACGTTGATCTGGCTTTTATACGCGCTTTGCACCCCCGGATGCAGGGTCGTGCTGATTCCTGCCCACGGGGCGCTTCCGGCCGCAGCCGCGAACGGCGTCGAAGAAAATACGGAAAGCGTGGCGACGACGAGGACGAGCGCCAAGGAGAATGCTTTTTTCATAGGATTTTTGGATAAACGGTACCTGGCATCATACTCCGCGAAACCCCTCCTGCAATTCCAATCAACATCCGCTCGCGTTTTCTCGGCATGCGGATATTCTCGAAACAGGCTATCCCTTTCCCCAATGGATATGAACAATGCCGCCGCCGTACCCGATGCTGAACGTCAAAACGAAAACGAGCGCATTCTCGCGCGTCATCCGTATCTCGCGGAATACGCCGAATTCTTGGGAGAACTTTCCCTCGACCGGATGATGGGGGTGGGCAATAACGGCATCATCGTCACCCATCCCCAAGACGCCACGAAGGTAGTGAAGATTTCCAACGGAGAGCGCGGCAGCCACGATTTGAACAAGGAATACGAAGCGCACACCCGCATTATGGAAACCGTCCGCACGGGCCACGAATCGGGCGTCCTTCCTTTATCCGCACGCGTTCCGGAAATCTATCCGGCCCTCTGCGTTTCTGGTAAGACGGTTTTGGTGATGGAGAAGGTAGAAGGCCAGAGTTTCATGACCGTGGCGTACCTTAACTCGCTCCGCAACGACAACGCCAAATACGGCGAAACGACCACGCGTCCAAATGCCGAAGAGCTCGCGTTTTTGCGAACCATGACCGACTACCGGGTCGCGCAGTATCTCGAAACGCATTATGGAATCGGTTTCGACCACTTCCTCAAAGATTGGGGCGCGCCGGTAAGCGCGGGAATTTGGGCGGTGAACAACGAGCTCCGGCTTTCCAGAACCGCCGAAACCGGGCCGAACGCCCTCTCGAAGCTCCGCGGGCATCTCTACGAAAACGGCGTCGAACTCACCGACTCGCACGGAGGGAATTTCATGCGGAGCAAAGACGGAGCGGTCTACGCCATCGACTTCGGCATGACGCTGGTAGCCCGCGAATGGAAAAAAGTTCCGTTCAACGTGGCTTCGAATTCGAAAAACCGCATCGAGAAACGCCTTTCCAACCTCGATTACGCGCCGTTCGTTTTCAACGGCCAAACCTACGCGTCCATCGAAGGGTTCTGGCAGGGGCTCAAGTTTCCGGAAGGGTCCGAAATGCGCGCCCAAGTGGCGGCGATGTCGGGCTTGCGTTCAAAAATGATCGGCGACACGGCTGAAAAATCCGAAACTTTCCAGTATTTGGACGAAACGTACCACGTGGGCCTCGCGAGACACCAAAGCCTCATGAAGCTCGCACTCCGGGCGAAGTTCGCCCAAAATCCCGATTGCCTGCAGTTGCTTCTCGCCACGGGCGATGCCGAAATCATCCACGAACCCAAAATGAAAGACGGAACCCCGTATCCTGATTCGACTACGATCCCGGCGGCGGTTTTCTCGCGCTTTCTCATGGAAATCCGCGACGAATTCAGGAAGTCGGCGAAGGAGGTGGCCGGGGATGTGGCGGAGAGGGTTTTGGAAACCCTTGGCGAGTAATATGGGAATCTTGCGGAAACTTTTAGGAACCGATGTCGGCCCTTCGGTTCTTCCATTCGCCGATTTCAACGTCGAAGTCGACCGTAAGCGCGTAAAAACGCTCCGTATCATGGTGTATCCGGGCACTGGGCGCGTTCGGGTGTCGGCGCCGATGCGGGCGACGGACGCGGCGGTCAAAGCCTTCGTAGGGCTGAAAATCGACTGGATTCGCAAGCATCTCTCCCGCGGGGCGGCGAAACCGAAAGTCCTGCCGCACGAATACGTCTCTGGCGAGACGCATTTTTTCTTGGGCGAACCGTACCGTCTCGAAATCGAAGAATCCGCAAAACCGCGGGCCTTTTTGTGCGACGGATGCTTGGTGTTGGGGGTTCCAGCATGAAGCGGAAAAGACTTCCGCGAGGCGCTCCTTGCGGAATTTTACCGCGCCGAGCTCAAAAAAATCCTCCCCGCGATGATGATTCGTAGGGAGGCTCAGATGGGCGTGAAAGCCACCGAATGGCGGGTGCGGAAGATGAAGACCAAATGGGGAACCTGCAACGTCCGCGACAAACGCGTGTGGTTCAGTACCGAATTGGCCAAGAAGCCGGCCGAGTTCGTGGAATACGTGGTCGTGCACGAACTCTGACACCTCATCGAACGCGGCCACGGCCCGAAATTCAAGGCCTTGATGGACAGGTTTTGCCCGGGGTGGAGGGAGGTGAAAGGGCGGGGTGGATAATGCCGCTCCATTGATCTTTAATTAAAAAAGCCTATCCTTGGCCGGATGGCTTATTTTTAAGAATTCTTACGAATGTCTTCTTCCTCGCCAATCCACTCGATTCTGAATTCCGCACAGTACAAAACTTTCCACGTTCCCCCGTACCAACGAGACTATTCTTGGGACAAGAAGCAGTTCGATGAACTTTTCGAGGATATTCAAGACTTGGAGATAGCCGAAGGCAACAAATTACTGAACAAGCACTTCATCTGACTGCTCGTACTCATACGTCGCGAGGGAGAGGCGGGACATTATGATGTGGTTGATTGACAACAGCGCCTCACTACGGTCATGATTCTATTGGCCGTAATCAGGGATTATTTCGTTGTCATCAGGAACGGGCTGACCAATGAAGAATCCGTTCAGCTTTTCGAAAGGATATCGAATAGGATAGCCCAAATTAATAATCTCATCTTTATTGACTCGGCAGAGGACGTGAAACAGAGACGTTTCATTCCTAACGAGAATGACAATGAGTATTTTGAGATGGTGACGTTTAATTTGGACGGTGAAAATGCAAATTTGCCAAATCCGGACGTTCGAACGACGCAATATCGGCAATCTTTCCAAACGAAATCCCCCTGGGATATTAAGTATGAATATGCTAGAGAGCGGTGTGATGGAAGAGTTTTACGTGGAAAAAAAGCCTTCAAGGCCTACGAGAATTTCTTTAAATCGCTTTGAGAAGAATTGTCCCGAAAGGAGTTGGCAAAGGATAAGATCGGATATCTCGAATCCATGAAACTAAGAGTGGAACAGTGATTGGAAGTTATGATATTTGCATCAGAAAATGACTCTGACGCATTTAATCTTTTCGAAACCTTGAACGATCGCTGACTGGAGTTGGCGTCCATCGATTTGGTTCGTAATAAAATTTTACAAACTCTTTCCAGTTCTAGACGCAGGGAAGCGGCAAATTTGCTCGACGAGACATTTGGTACTGACGGGGTATTGTTTTGAGTGAATCCGAACTCTTTTCTCAAATATTACTACTCGTCCAGAAAGAGTTACATAACGAAATCCGAACTTTATCCCAAGTGGAAGAAATGGATTGACGACCTGAAGGATGATGAGAGGGGTATTTTAGACTTACTTGGGGATATAAAGTTCGCCGGAGAGTCATACTCTTATTTTAAGAACAACCGCCATCCCGACGGAAGGCTCGCGGAACTTTTTGTAATTCTAGACAAGACGCAATCAATACAGTGGCATTCTGTCGGATTTCCTATCATGAAAATCATTGATAAGTTCAATGGTAATTCGGATATTCGGAAAAAAGCTTACGATTTGTTTTGGCTCTTGGCCAATATAACTATTCGCTTCATCCTGAAGGAAGAACGTTTCAATCATCTCGAAAAAGAGTTTCCAAAATTGGCACAACGTCTCGATCGAGCTTTTTCTGACTGATTTTCAGCTGAAGATGTTTTGAATGCGATGAGATCGGTGGGCGACCAGCTCGAATCGTTAATGAATGAGAAAGTGCCTGATTTCGAGGGCGAGGAAATTACGAACCTAATTAGTAGGGATTATGGAAACAATCTCGCTTCCGCCCTGTTACGCCTATACTACGCAGTGAATATCAATGCCCACGGGGATTATAGTGGCGAACTGACATTGGAACACGTCTGTCCTGAGTCGCATACAAAACATTGGTCGTCCCACAATGGGTTCATTAACGAAATTAAATACCGATTATGAAACATGTTACTCGTCAGTCCGGAATTTAACCCACACTTGGGCAACAAGTCCTTTGCAATCAAGAAATGAGAATACAGGCGCGTCCGTGTAAAAGATATTCCTGACGAGGACGTCAATTACGTTAACGTAGAAACCCAGGAAGACTGGAACGCGGCCTTCATAGCCGAAAGAAGCGAACGACTACTTAGGTGAAGCATGGGATGAGCGCTTTGAATCGTAGCGATCCTTAATGAAAAGAAACTGCCATTCGCAGACTAACGGGCATCTACCTCCGCCTATAATGCCCAATAATCTCGTACTCGAACAGGATATCCTCGAGTAACGTTCCCCGTCCGGAATTGCTGAAAATCAGGGGAATCCCGGTTTTCGAATTCGCGCGGTCGCTCACGATGCCGACATGGGTCTGGTTCCGCGGGAAATTCCACGTCACGATATCGCCCGGCAGGTAATCCGCCGGGTTTTTCGTGATTTCTTTCGACCACCCCTTCCGGTCGAAATACGTCATGAGGTTCGGCACCCTGCGGTGGTCGATGTTCGAATCCGGTGCCGAAAGTCCGTACTTGGTGGGGTATTTCGAAAAATTCGCCTTCATGTCGGCGTTCACCTCGGCCTGCAGGTCAATGCCGATTCCCCGGAACGCCCGGATGGCCACGTCGGTGCAAACTCCCCGGTCCTGCGGCACGTCGCCCATGGGGAAGTCGAGCTTGCGGTACGCGGGGTCGTAATAGAGCGTCACGCCGATTTGCGCGTACGCTCCGCTGAGGAATTCCGCCGTTTTCGCGTCGGTGGGGACAGTGCGGTATTCCGGCGTTTCTTCGAGAAGCTTTTCGCGTACTTCGGCAGGCGTGGGCTCCACGTAGCCGGTCTCGCGCCCGATGGGGAGCGCTCAGTAAACGGCGCTCAAAACCGCCGCTATCGCGACGAGCGGATGGATTTTGGGATTGGGCATTCGGAATCCTTTCATGCCCGCATTATGTCGACAATCGGCCGCGAATCCAATCCGTAAGGCGTAAAGAAAAAACCGCCCCATTGGAGCGGTTTTCGATTCGGCGACCGAAGTCTTGCCGAACTGGCGCCTCTCAGGCGTCAGGGTCGGGGAATGCCGACGTGATCCAGTCGATTTTCCGGATTTCCAGCGAAGCGGTGGGTCCGTCTTCGCCGTTGGACGTTTCGAGTACGGACATGACCGCCAGTACGGGATTTCGATTGGCCTTTTTTCTCGGTTTGCCGTTGGCTTTCCGGAAAGGGTCGACCGCGATCCTGATTTCCTGACGCTTCCCCGGGATTTCTTCGTTCACGGCGTGCAGATGGTACGGAAATTCGTCCCCGTTCACCCGCATCGGACCGTACACGGCATATTCGCGACCGTCTCCGCCCGGAAGCCGGAACGGCGTTTTTTTGTTCATGCAGTCGACGAGATAGCATGACAGTACGAGGTCGCTTCCTTTCGATTTCTTTGCCTTGCGGGACATCTGTTTCCTCCTTCGTTTTGGTTTTCCGCAAATCGCGTATCGGATTTATACGCAACGAATCACCGTTGTCAATAATCCGGTCGGAGGTACGCCTATCCGATAGCGGACGCGTACGTCCAAGCGAGGCCCGCCGCTCCGAGAATCGCGGAGAGCGCGAACGACGCCAAGACCGCCCTGCCGAACGCCTTTTCGCCGAAACGGTAGGCGATGGTCGCTTTGACGAAATTGTTCGATACCACCGCGATGAGAATGACCGTAGACGCTACTGCCGCCGGAATTCCGCCGTCGGTGAACTTGCCCGCCATGTCGAGACTGATGGCGTCGACGTCGGCCAATCCCGAGAGCGCGCCGATACCGTAGTAGAGGATTTGCGGGTCGAAAGTGTCCTTGTACGAAACGCCCACGGCCGATGCGAACTTGATGAGCACGACGAATCCCGCGAACTTGATGGCCGGAAGCACGCTGAACGGGCTTTCGAGTTTTTCTTCGACGTGCACGTCTTTCTTTTTGGAATTGCGGTTCTTGAGCAGCAGATACGCCGAAGCCGCCGCGAGACCCAAGAACATGAGGCCTGCCGGCACGATGACGGTACCGGTGAGCGGCGCCGCGACGAAGAGCACGATGGCGACCACGCGTACGAGCATGATCGACGAGGCCGCGAGGGTCGCGACCGCGTACGATTCGGAGTTTTTCACGTCTTCCTTGCTGCGGGCGGTCATCGCCGCCGTTACCGCCGTGGAAGAAACGAGTCCGCCCACCGCTCCCGAGGCGAGGATTCCGCCCTTGGCGCCCATGGCTTTCGAAAGGATGTAGCCGGCGAACTCGACGCTCGACATGACTACTACGAAGAACCAGATCGAGTGGGGATTGAAAAAGTCCATCGTCCAGATCCTGGAAGGGACCGAGAACGAAATCCCCAGTGCCGCGGCGGCTTCGGCGAAGGAGAATTTGGAATCGGGGAGGATCGGCAACACGACGAACGCGACGACCGCGAACTTCATGGCGTTTTGGAATTCGTCGCGGCTGATTTTCGACCGGAGCGACCGAAAGCCGTCTTTGGCCGACAAAAGCGCCATGATGCCGATGGTCGACGTTACGGCGAGCGCGTACTGCTCGAGCGCGACGATCGCCCCGATGAGGTAGATGGCGAAGGCCGCGTATTCGCTCGTGACGCCCACGTTGTCTTTTTTAAAGGCCGCGTACGCATGGGAAAGCCCGATGAGCACGGCCGTGGTCGCCATGCCCATGAGCATGAGCGAATGCCCGCCGTATTGGTTGTCCAAATACGAAGCGAGGGCTCAGAAAAACCCGATGAGCGCATACGACCGGATGCCGCCGAAACCTTCGAAAGGCCCGGTGTTTTCCTCGTGTCCTTTCGAACTCGCGGCGTGCGTCATTTCGCGTTCGATTCCGACGAGGGCGCCCAGCGCCGCGGCTACGAGCAGAGTGTAGAACGAATGGATGTCCATGCTATGGAAGGGTAAGCGGTTCGACGCATGATACGCGCTTGATTTAAAAAACAATCCCCCGTGAATTCGGGGGATCGGCGCTTCGGGAAGGCACGAACCAGAAACCTATTTCTTCTGAGGTCTCGATTCGTACCGTTCGTCGACGATGACTTTGGCTCCGTGTCCGGGCGTCGTGACGACGTACGTGTCACGGTAAGCCGGCCGTCCGGGGCCCGCGTAAGTCGAATAGCTCGTGTACGGTCCGGTCCGTTCCGCCCCGTCGTATCCCGAGGTGGAAGTGGAAGGAACCATAACGGTACATCCGGCCAACGCGAAGGCCATCATAAGCGCGGCAAAAGTAAGGCGTCCCATGGCTTCCTCCTTTTTTAAAAGCGGTGGCGACATGCATAGGATACCCCGTTTTCGATAATGTCAAGAGTGCGTTAACGCATTCTTCATAATAAAAAAAGACCGCCCCGGAGAGGGGCGGCGGAGGCGGGATACCAAGTCTCATACGGGCTCTGCCCGAACGGGAACGAAGAACGCCAGTACGTACTCGATGCTCATGCTGACGCCGTCGGCGTGGGGCAGCTGGATTTTGGCCGTCCACTTTTCGCCGCCGCGATCCACGCACATGCCGTTGTTTCTGGCAAGTTGCGCGACGCGTTCGTCCCCCTTCGGGAAGGCGATGACGAGGTCTTTCGCGCCGGAATTCCGGGCGGTGAGCATTGCCCGGGCGACGGCCGACTCGTCGATATCGGTTTCCCGATACGATTCGTGGACGCCGAAACGGGCATGGGCGGTGCCTTCGAGGTAGGTGATTTCGCAAACGGCGGCAAGCAGCCCGTCGGTATCGATGCCCAGGATATGGGTTCTGGCCAGGCCGTCCGGCAAGGGATGGGCTTCCGAGAGGATCGAATCGATGGCGCTTTGGCGGAAGGCGACCTCTACCAGGGGCGCCTTGTGGAAAAACACGGCAGTTCGCATGTTGGTTCTCCATTGCGTGACGGCACATGCCGTCCGGCGAAAGATATCGAAAAGCCCATTTTTAACAACTATTTCGAAAAATCGCAACCCTTCTTGGAGTTGTAGAGTTTGGCGAAGCCTTCCGCGTCTCAGAAATCGGCGAAATCGGCGTAGTGCCGGTGGGTTTGTTCGAGTTTGATGGCGTATTTGATCGGGCACCAGTACCGTTCGGTGCGTCCGCCTATCTCGGTAGCGTACGAGAAAAGTCCGTTGACGTAGGAACAGTAGAGGCAATTGGCCTTTTCGATCCAGTTCAGGTAGCCGAGGAAGCGGCGGTCGAAAATGATATGGTCGCCCCGCTTTACCCGTTCGATTCCGTAGAGCGGGAATGCCGTGTACTGGAACATCGTGAGGAAGAGGTCGAGCACGACCGCCGGTACGATCATGACGTAGATGAACGGAGCGGAGAGGATGTTGCGGACCTCGGCGGAAAGAAGGTAGTGCGGAATGCTTTCGCGCAGACCTTTCTGGAGGTTTTTCGCTTTCTCCGAAAAGACGACTTTGCGGTTCTCGAACGCGTAGTCGTAGCGCTCCATGAGCGCGTCGTATTCGGCTTGGAGCTGTGATTTGAGCTCCTCCATCCGTTTGAGGATGTCGTTGATTTTGGAAGGCATGGGTCGGTTTCTTACGGGATTTCTTCTACGATATGGTTGTCGAACCAGAGTTCGTCACCGGTTTTCGGCGCATTGGAGCGGTAGAGTATGCACGTGGACGGTCCGGGTGCGGCGACCGTAATGGAGAGGCCGTTTCCGGAGGGGTCCGGCGCGTTCACATAGCCGGAAATTTTAGAAAATGCCGACGGGGAGATGGGCATGGCGTACGCGAGGCTTCCGAGCGGGGTTTTCGACCGGTCGGAGTTTACCCGGAAGCACGCGAACCGGACGAGGAGTTTTCCGCCGTCCACGGCCGCGTTCAGAGTGCCTTTAGTTTCGAAGGAAAGCCGGTATTTCTTCGTGGGATCGACGAAGGCGTACGCGTATTGGCCGTCTCCGCCTACGGAGTCGCGAATCCATTTCACATGGAGCGAAGAGTTGGAATTCGAGCCGGTCGACTTATCGATGTCGCAGGCCGCGGTAGGCAACCCGTCGACGTAGTACGTATTGAATTCGTAGGGCATCGCTGTGGACGCGTTTTTAGAAACGCAGGTATTGATGGTCCAACCGGTGCTCGTCCTCACCATGTTTTCCATCTGGGCGGTAACGCCTTCGTAGGATTCGTAGAGAAGGGTTCCGGTGTTCGAATATCCTTGGAGTTGCCGTAGGGGCGCTCCGTCGATGGCGAACAGGTAGTTGTTGGGGACTCCCGCACCGTACATCGCGGTTCACGAGAGATAATACGGAGTCGCTTCGAAGGCGTCCGGATTCTCGATTTCCCACCGGGGAATGAGGCTCCAGAGGCCCGGAACCGCCGAATTGGAACGCTTGGAGTCGTAATAGTTCAGTCCGTTGGATTCGTAGTTCCCCCTGGTTTTCACGACGGGGAGGTTGGGAACGGACGATTCGACTTGGGTTCCCACCTGGCCGAGTAGGAGCGCTCATCCGCTGCCGTTGGTAAGCAGTCCCACTACGTACGGTTTTCCCGTGGAGGGGTCTACCGGGAATTTTCCCAAATCGGAAAGCAGTCCCGGATAACCTCGTCATACCCAGACGGCGGTGTCCGAAGGCGCGTTCGCGAACGTGACGGGCTTGAGTTTCGACGTATTGACGCCGATACCCAATGACGATTGGTTGGAAATCGCCCTCCCTATGGCGGCGGTGTCGTGCTCGCGCGTCGCTTCGCGGGCGTCCTTTGAATATCCGCCCATGCTTACGAACCCCACGGTGGCCAGGATCGCGAGGACGGTGATGACGACGACGAGTTCCACGAGGGTGAATCCCCGGTTCCTACGAATGGGAAACATTGTTTTCAGATTCGGATTTAAACGCTTTCCTAATGTTTGGCAGATGATAGAACCATTTTCGCCAATGTAAAGAAAACCCCTCCGGCAAGGGAGGGGTTTTGCCGTCAGTCCTTTCCGGCTTCGGAATCCTGGACGGATCCGGGGGCCTTTGGGATGACGAACGCCATTCGGTCGAACATCGCGTGGGCGAGGTTCTTGCCGTAATGCGCGGTGCGGTCGACCGCTTCGTCCCAGACGCTCGCCTGATTGAGGAAAGCTTCGAGACTCACGGAATGCCACGTGGGGTTCGGGAGGGGGATTTCACCGTGGCGGACGCCTTCGGCGAAATCGTGCTTCACCTTCATCCCCACCGACTTGGCGAGTTTGTCCATGCCCTCGTTCGTGACGAGGCACATGGTGACCAGTCTCGCGCAGCGGCGGTTTCCGGCATGCAGTATCGCCCGCTCCATCAAGGCTTTGGCTACGCCTTGGCCCCGGCCTTCCGGGAGTACCGATATGCCGACCTCGGCGATGCGGTCGTCGTCGTTTTCGTCGGTTGCCACCGATACGTGCGCCGCGCCGAGCAGTTCGCCCGAAGGGGAGAAATGCGCGAAGATTTCGTCCTCGCCCCGCGACATCCGGTCCCGGATCCTGCCTACGACGTTGTCGATGGCTTCGTCCTTGACGGCTTGGCAGAAGCGCAAGATACGGTCTTCGTGGTCGAGCTTCTTGAGGTGTTCGGCGTACTTCTTGATATCCATCCGGGCGAGGGGACGGATGGGGGTTGCCGTAATGACGGGCATGGGTGCCTCCTTTCGTCGTTCGTTCCGGGATTGGAACGGAACCACGATACGTGCGGACGTCGAATTGGCAAGAAAAAGCCCCCTCGTGCGAGGGGGCTTGGGAACCTTGCGGTCCGGTTCTCAGGACTTCTTGCCGAAGCCGGAGGACATGGAGGTCGCGAAGGCGGGGGTGATCGACTTGCCGAGCGTCGATTCGGATGCCGAAGACAGCATGCCGAGGCCGATCGAGAGCAGAGCGGACGCGGCGCTGGCCATGCCGTGGTAGCCGTAGGAGAACAGCGTGGCGGCATCGGCGTGCGGCAGCGAACCGAACGAAACGGTCGAACCGGACTTGTCGAACTTGCCGAACGAGGCGAAATCTTCGCTCGTGACGGCGCTGCCGGAACCGATGATGTCGGCCTTGGAGCAGCCCAGGTTGATCGACTTGAGCAACGCGAACTTGAGCAGCGAAACGCTGGATTCGGAGTCCATGGAGCCGTCGTCGAAGACCTTGATGGAAGCGGTCTTGCCGGATTCGGAAGTCGAAATGTCGATGGTCACGGCGCCGTTGATCTCGTTGCCCTTGAAGTGGCAGAGTGCGAGGCTCGAATGCGTCGGGATCACGTAACGCGCGAAAGCGTTCTTGTCGCCGCCCGTATCCGAAGCGAAAGCCTGGAGAGCGTGGGCGATGAGGGGGGTAACCAGCAGCGAGGCGGTGGTCATTTTCTTCATGGAGTCTTCCTTCCTTGGGTTGGTTTGGGTTTTTGCTCCCGGTACGGGAGGTTGGTGAACTATATTCGGGAATATATATTGTCAATACTTTTCACGTGAAAAATTGACTTTCGTCGGACGGTAGTTAGAAATTACCCGTCATTTTTCAAATCAAAGGGAGGTTTCAAATGGCAAGGGATCCGAGAATCATGTACGTCGAAGAGCGTGACGGGAAACCGCACGTGCTCAGCGACGAGGAGCTGGACCGGAAGGAGGCGGTACAAAAAGTCGTCGTCAGGATGTTTTTCGTCCTTTCGATCATCGTCGGCCCGGGCCTGATGGGGCTCGTCGCGCTGTTTTCCGATTACCAGCCCAGTTACCTCGGGGCGTTCGTCATCGCGAACGCGATCACTACGGCTCTGACCATCGTAGTGAAATTTCCCGACCGTACGGGAGAAACCATACTCAAAGGAACGCTCCTGTTTCTGGTTATCGGTATCGTCGGGCTTTGGGCGGTCGAGTGGCTGGTCGGTCTCGTCTTTACGGGATTCGCCATCCCGCTCTTCTGGGTGTGGGCGGGCGCGCTCCCGTTTTACATGAACTGGAAAAACGCCAAACATCTCGGCGCCGCCTGATTTCGGTCAGGCGAATCAAAAAACTCCCCGGTCGGGGAGTTTTTCATTATTCGCTAGCGGGCGGAGCTTTTCCGAACCGCACCGGTTCCGGGCTTTCGACCCTATGCGGCAACGAGGCGGTACCGCAGGTCGTCCACGTTGCCCGCGCCGAGGAGCACGAACACGCATTCGCCCGGATGGGCCGCGTCGTAGGCCGCGATTTCGTCAGCGGCCGAATCCAATCCGTTTCCGCCGCGCACGTTCGGGTAGCGGGGACGCAGGGTATCGAGAAGGCGTCCCACGGTCATCCATTCGACGTCTTCTTTCTTGTCGCGGGAGAAATAGATGTCGGGGATGAGCAGCTCGTCCGCCGCGTCGAACGCGGAGGCGAATTCGTTCAGAAGTTCGCGGGTCCTCGAATACTGGTGCGGCTGGAAGGTGACGAAGAGCGTCTTGTCCGAATACTTTTCCTTGAGCGCCTCGAGGGTGGGGCGGATTTCGGTAGGGTGGTGGCCGTAGTCCGAAACGACGAGGTTGCCGTTCTGGGTATTTCCAACGATTTCGCTACGCCTCCATGAGCCGCGGTATTTTTCGAGTGCTGGGGCGACGTCGGCTTCCGGAACGCCGGAAAGCAGAAGCGCCACGTATGCCAAACGCGCGTCTTGGGCGAGGTGTTCGCCCGGTACGGCGAGCTCCATCTCGGGGAACGGCTTTTTTACTCCGTCCGGACCGACGAATCCGTCTTTGTCTACGAAGTAAACATCGAGATGCTTGGCACTTTCGGACGCCGCGACCGTGCGCGAGTTTTCGCAATCCGCGGAGAGTACGGCGGCTTTTTTAGTGTTCGCGAGGAAGCTTTCGAAGGCGGAAAGGTAATCCGGCAGGTCTTTGTAGTAGTCGAGGTGGTCGAGGTCGATATTGGTAATGACCGCGATATCCGGAGCGTAGCGGAGGAACGAACGGCGGTACTCGCACGCTTCGATGGCGAAGACGGGGTTCTTCGGGTCGAAATGCCCGTTCTTTCCATCGAACTGTGGCACCTGCGTACCTACGACGGTCGATCCGCCAAAACCCGATTCGACGAGCGCGGTGCCGATCATGGCCGTGGTGGTCGATTTGCCGTGGCTGCCGGCGACGGCGATGCCCCTTTTGTCGTTGAAGAGTTCGGCGAGCGCTTCCGGGTACGACAAACGGCGCACGCCCATTTCGTGGGACTTGCGGATTTCCGGGTTCGAAAGCACCTGTTCTTCCTTGGGGAGGTCGGGCTTGGTGACGACGGCTTCGGAGTAGACGAGGAGGGAAGTGTCCGCCGGAACGTTCTCGGCCGCGTGGCCTACGAAAACGGAAATCCCCTCCGCCTGGAGGGCGCGGGTGACGGCGGATTCGGATCCGTCGGAACCGGAAACGGCCCATCCGGATTCTTTATAGTAGCGGGCCACGGCGGAAACGCCGATACCGCCGATGCCGACCACGTGGAGGTGCGGCGCCTGGTTTGCGTTGGTTTTTTCCATGCGGAGATGATATCCCGCCCCGCTTCCGAAGCAACCCGAGGTGGTGAAAATCACGACTTCCCCGGCCTTTTTTCCGTCCTGCTCCGCAAATATCCCAACATAGGGCTTGACAATTCGTATTCGCGTTTTACTATCCACGTATCAAAAACCAAAGACCAATACAGATTCTCCTCATTAGGAAGCCATTTCTGTCACTAACGGAATTCACCGTATGCGTACTGCCGCAGGTCTTTCCGACGTTTCCCGACACGTCGCGACCGCTCCCAAGAACGGAGCCGTAACCCCGAAGAAGGGGATTTTTGCCAAGATTTCCGAATACGCCCGCCGCGTCGCCGGCATCGTCGGACTCGTAGCCGGAGCCGGAATCGCCGCCGCATCCAACGGTCCGGCGCCGCAATATTGGGAAAGGACGGACGGCGTCGCCGTCACCAAGCCGGACGCTCCCGGAACCCCGACCCCGAATTCGCCGTCACGCGCGGCGGCCACCCAGCTTCGCGACCGCGAATGGAAGGCCGTAGTCGAAAAGGGCGTGGGCGCCAAGGATTTTGCCATGAAGGCGTTTTGAACCGACGACTGGGGACTCCTCGTCGACGAAGAGGGCAACCGCCTTTCCGATCCGACCAAACTCCGTCAAGGAAAGCGCTATCTCGTCGCCAAGGACGCCAAAGACGCGCAGATCGTCGCCGCCGCCGTACGGGCGATGGGATGAATGAGCCTTTCCGCTCCCGCCACGAAATCCAAGCCGTCCGTTTCCGCCGGACACGCTGCCGTTTCCAAACCGGCCGCCCGCCAATCCGAAATCAAAATGACTCCCGACGCGCTCGTTTCGAACGCCGAAGCCCATCTTGGCAAACCGTACCGTCTCGGCGCGAACGGCGTAAAATCCATCGACTGCTCCCAACTCGTCGTGGAAACCCTCAAGAAGGCGGGGATCGTCGGCGAAAAATTCGACACTACCGCCGCGGGATTCCACGGAATGTCGAAGGTGAAAAAGGTTTCGAACGTCGAAAAGGGCGACCTCCTCTTCCTCCATAAGGGATCCGGCCACGTCAGCCACGTTGCCATCGCCCTCTCCGCCCCGGACGCCAAGGGGTACATCGACATCATCGACGCGTCTTCTTCGCAGGGCGCTGTCACCAAACGCAAATTCCACATGAGCATGGCGGGGCTTTCCGCAGGCTCCCTCCCGTTCGTAGGAACGACCGTCGTTCCGGATTCGCTTCCGGTATACGCCAAGGCCGTCGAGTCGACCAAGGTGGCCCTCGCCGACGCCGCCGAAACGGTGGTCGACGCCGGAAGCAAGACGCTCTCCGCCGTGGGGAACGCTGTGATTCCTTCCGCCCATGCCGAAGAAGTTCCGCGCGCCAAGGTTCAGAAACCGGTCCGCGTCGCGGTAAAGCCGTACGGTTCGACCGTGGCGAAATCCGCCGCTCCGGTACGCTCCGCTTCCGTGGCCCCGGTTCGTCCGACCGTCGTCGCGAGCGCTCCGGAGGCTCCGCAGAAGCTCGTCGCCCTCGATTTCGAAATTCCGTCGGAAACCGCTTCTTCGACCTACGTCGAAACCCCGAAGTTCGTCGAAGTCGAACGCCCGACCGCCAAGATTCTCGATTTCCCGGCTCCGCAGACCGCCAAGGTGGCCGCCGTTACCGAAAAGGTCGAAGCCCGCGTCAACGCGACCGTCGTCAACCTCGCGTCCCGCGTGTCCGACCGCGACCAGGCCGCGTCGATCCGCGCGAGCCTCGAGAAGAAGAGCCTCTCCGAACAGATCGAACACTTCCGCGCGATTTCGGAAGCCGCCAACGATCCGATCTTCTCGATGAAGGCCGACGTCACCGCGAGCAAGCTCGAGATGGTCAAACTCCACGGCGAACGCAAACTCGTATCGGACAACATCTCGTACTACAAGATTCAGGCTGCCAAGTCCGTCCCGGGCGCGTACGAAACCGTCGTCAAACTGAACAAGGTCGCCGCGTCGCTCGATTCGAAAATCCAGAACCTCAAGATGGCCGTCAACGACGCCGAATTCCAACTGAAGAAGGCCGCGTAAGTGCAAAGGTCTAGAAAATCCCCCGGGAAACCGGGGGATTTTTTTGGTCGTGTCGGAACGCCGAACTATCGGATTTTCGCCACTGCTTCGCGGAACTTGTTGGCACGGTCGAGATAATCTTTGAAAAGCCCGAAACTCGCGCAACCGGGCGAGAGTAACACGGTTTGCCCGCTCGATGCGCTTTCGGACGCGGCGGTTACGGCCTCTTGCATGTCTTTGCAGACGCGGTGCGGAACTCCGGCTTTTTCGCAAATGCCCGCGAGCTGCTCGGCCGTAGCGCCGATGAGCGCGGCGAACGCGACTTTTTCGGAGAGCGGGTTTTCGAGCCCTTCGAACGGGTCGCCCTTGTCGGAGCCTCCGGCGATGAGACGGACGGATTTCGGTTTGAAAGCGCCCAGTGCGGCCTTGAGGCTCTGGCAGGAAGTGGACTTGGAATCGTCCACGTAACGGACGCCGTTTTTCTCGACGACGAATTCGAGGCGGTGGGCGAGTCCGCCGATATCCTTAAGGTACGTTTTCGTGCGCTTGGAGCATATCTTCATCGCGTTTCCGACTACCGCTACCGAAAGGATGTTGAGCGCGTTGTGGAGCCCGGAAAAACGGGTTTCTTCGAGCCGGTATTTCTTGCGGCCGGTGACGGTGATGTCGTGGCCGTCGGTACGGTCGCGGAGCTCCGTGGCGAATTCGGGGCTTTTCGAAGTTTTCGCGGCGAGCGCGGCGTTTTCCGAAGTTTTCGATCCGGATTCGACCGAACCGAAAAACCGCATCTGCGGAAGCGCTTCGAACTTCACCCCCCAGGATGCCGCGCGCGCCGGAACCTGCGCGTTCACGGCGGCGGTACCGGTGGTGAGGCGGGCGAGCGCGAGCTTGTCGCGGAGGTACTCGGCGAGGTCGGCGTGCCAGTTGAGGTGGTCGGATTCGAGATTGGTAAAAATCGAGTGGTCGGTTTTGAAGCCGCCTTCGCGTTCGCCCTTCGGGAGTTTTTCGAGCATCGCGAGCGAGTGCGCGGAACCTACGTCGTGGAGCATGAAGCTCGAACATTCGATGACGATGACGCCGCGTTTCAGTCCCTTTTCGCGAATTTGGCGGACGGTCTCGGAGAAAGGGATTTCGAAATTTCCCGAAAGGAAGACCTTGTCGTCGCCGTATTCGCGGCGGAAGAGTTCGAAGAGGATCCAAGCGGTGGTGGATTTTCCGTCGGTCCCCGTGACCGAGACGATCTTGAACCCTTTCGGCAAGTACCGGTGCGCGAAGTCGAGTTCCGAAAGCACGTTGCCGCCAGCATGGGCTCGGTTGGTAGGCGGGACTCCCGGTGTGGGGATGACCGCGAGGTATTCTTGAGCATCGAATTCCGCGTCGGAATCGTCTTTCTGCACGATGTCGATGCCGAGGGATTTCGAGAGCGCGACGACGGCTTCGCCGACGCGGGCCTTGCCGTAGAAGAGAATGGACGGGGTTTCCTTCACTTTTTTCGAAATTAGGGTAAAATAGGGAAGTTCCCTACGTGTCGGAACCAATATATCCGACCGAAACCGATTTCCCAAACCCGTGTCCGAAAAAAAGCTCCATACCCCCACCCACGTTTCGCCCTCACCGACCGGAAAACACGTCGTCAAAACCGATAAGAACTGGGACGAGCGTTTCAATGCGGGCGGGCCATACGTGGCCGTTCCGGTGAAGCGTTTCGCCGGCAAGGTCCTCCACGACGAAAAGAAGGACCATTTCACCGTGGCCCGCCTTTCCGCCAATTTTCTCGGTACTCTCAACCGGAAGACCCGCGAACGCGTCGCCCAGGCGCTGGTAGATTCGACCAACGGAAAATCCGTGGCCGACCTCGTTGTCGAGGGGATGAAGATCGACGTGGCCCAAGCACTCAGGAACCGGGGCGTCCACGATTTCTCTTCGTATGAGGCCGTGCACGGCGAATCCCGGTTCTTTTCGGAGCTGACCGAAATGGACCTCCTTTCGAGCGAAAGCATGACGGCGGACGAAATCCACAAGGTCGTGACTTCGCTCCTTACGACCGATAAGGGCAACTCCCTCCACGACAAGGAAGCGGTCGAAACGATCAACCGCACCTACAAGTTCGCCCTCGACTTTCTCGACCTCCTCGGCATCACGCCAAACGAAACCCAGCAGTCGCGCAAGTTCGCCTCGGTGGAAGAGTTCGTGGCGCACGTCGATTCGCTCAAGCCGGGCAACCGCAAGAACGGCTACGGCATGGTCATCGAGTGTGCCATCATCCGCGCGATGGACGACGTCCACGACGTGCTTTCCAATGACCGCTATAAGAAGCTCGACCAGGAAGCCAAGCTGGTTTTGGAAAAGATCCGCTCGTATCCGGGCGTGACGCTCAAAGATTTGGGCGAAGGAAAATTCCTCATCTCGTACGTTCCGACGTCCGCTAAAAATTCGCACAAGTTCTTCCAGGGAACTCTCCATATGCGAGAAAAGAACTTCTTCAAGATCCTCTTGAAGATGGCATTCAACCGCAAATATACCAATGTCGATTCGCTCAAAGACCTCCTCGGTCTCCGCTTCGAAACCGAAAATCCCGACAAAGCCCACTTGGCGAACGCGGTGGAATTTTTCGCGAACGAAATCTTCGAAAAGTGCGAATACGACCAAAAGGGCAACCTGGTCGACCTTGAAGACCTGCGAACGCGCGGCGTCCAAGTCGCCGAAGTGTCCCACCTCAAAGCTTCCACCGACGAAGACATCGCCAATGGCGACCTTACCGGACGCGTCGCCATGCGGTGAGGGAAATCCGGGGGCTCCAAGACGACCGGGGTCATCGAAATGCAGTTCCAGTACGTCTGAGGCATGGAAGGCGGATTCAAAACCAGCGAATACTACGATTTTAAGAAACTGCTTACGGCGTCCGCCCGCAAGATGAAGGGGTTCGACATCAAGAACCTCAAGTTCTTCATCCGACTTTTCCTCGCTTCGGCGACGGGGCTCAGCGAACAGGCGATCCTCGGCCGGCTGTTTTTTCCGCCCAAAATCCCGCGTTCGGTACGGAAACCCACGTATTCGCCCGACCATCCGCATAAGAAATCGCCCAAGGAAGCCTTCATCGAAGACCATTGGGCCGAAGAACACGGTTTTCTCCTTCCCGTGGCAACCGGCGCCGGAGGTGTCCGCTTTACGACGTTGGACGCGTTTTCTCCCGAGTACTACGCCATTTACGGACGGTATTACCCCACGCCGGCCCGCATCGATTTCGATTATCTTCTCAAGATGTACGAGCGCGCCTACGTCGACGACAAGGTTCGCGAATACCGCCACAAGGATTGGAGCGTGTAATGAAAATCCCCCGGAATTCCGGGGGATTTTTTTACGGCTTCGTGAAGCAGTAGACGCTCGTTCAGGTCCTATCGCATTTCGTATTGGTCGTGTTGTAGCATTGGCAAAACGAATCTCCGGAAGAATAGCATGCGGATTGGGTGGACGCGCTTCCCGCGCAGAGCGTCGTGCATGCCGCGAAGTCGGCGATTCAATAGCTGTAATTGATGCGTTCGGCGTAATTTACGGTCGATCAGGCGAGCGCATTTCCTATGAACGTCCATCCCGGGATTCCGGCTCGGGTAGCGGAACACGTTACGGAAGCCGTTTTCGTGCACGTCCAACTCACGGTTCACCCGATGTTCGGAAATGCCGGAGTCGCGGACAGCGTTCCGTCTGCGCAGAAAGTATCCGTTCCGAACGTGCTGCCAGTGGAGGCGTACGATTTTGCCGCCGTTCAGCACGCTCAGGCCGCTGTCGGGATTCAGGTAACGACGACCCCGTCCATGAGCGCTCAGGAGGAACTCGTAGACGAAGGGTTGCGGATCAGTCAGCTTACGGATCAGGACGAAGCCGGATAATTTCCCGAAACGGTCGCCTTTTTCGTTACGGTATCGATGCCCGCGACCTGGAACCAAGCGGTTGGGCGTTTCGTTCCGTTGGAGTTCGTTTGCACGACCTCCATGGATCAGGCGGTCAAATACTGGGAATCGTATGCTGCGAAGGCCGAATCCGTACCACGGTATCCCATTTTGAACTTCTCCTTATTGAGCCTCAGTTTCGCATAGTCGGGATTTCCGGCCGAATAGTTAGTCCCGGATGCGTTCCAATCGCCTCCGGAAAGCGCCGTTTGATTCCCGTCAACGTACACGAAGGCTCACGACAAGGCGGCGCCGGTATCGTGAACGATGTAGTAACGGGGGGAGTTTCACGTAATCGCGGACTCTGAAGAAATCGCGGTTTGCAGGGAACGGACGTTCGCCGCCGTTACCGAATCGCGAGCGTCCTGGGTATATCCGGAAAGCGCCAAGAACCCGATGGTCGCCAGAATCGCCAAAATCGTGATGACGACGATGAGTTCCACGAGAGTGAAGCCTTTGAGATGTTCCGTGCGCCCCGACGGCAGATTTATTGTTTTCATACGCTGATGGAAAGTGGGTAACGAAAGAAGCAAGCCATGCCTACCGGAGGTAGAATTCGAAGTCGCACCAGCCGTAACCGCTGTAGCAGACCTCGTGCCCCATCGCCAACCATCACGGGACGATGCCGATTTGCCCTATGGAAATATTGAACGCGTCGGCAGTAGTATAGTCGTCGTTCGCGTTGTATCCGGCGCAGCCTGCGGTTCGTGAGGAATGGCTCAAAGTCGCTCCGCAACGGGTGGAATCGTAGTTCCATTTCCCCGTGGCGTTGTCGACGATGGGCGAAGCGGAATACGCCGCGGATTTGAGCATCGCGGCGGAGGTGTTCACCGCGTTCGAAAAGCCTTCCGCATTGATGGAAGCGGAGATATTCGCAAGGTTTTTGTTCGCGAGGTTGGCGGTATTTGATGCCGCGACGAAGAAGCTTTGTCATACGGTGTTCGAAGTTCCCTTGTTCCATGATACGAGCGTCCATCCGCCTCCGCTCGTAGTCATGTCGCAATAGACGTTCGTAGCGGCGAAACCGGCCCCGGATCCGTCAGGGTCTACGGAATATGTCCCGTCGCCGACCGAATAGCCGGCGTTCTTGATGGAAAGGCATGAATTGGGGATGCACGAACCGCCGATGAGGGCGTATCCCGTCGCGTTACACGTCACCGCGCCCGCGGTTTCCGCTCCGCTCGTCGAAACCGCGCCGTCGGTGCAGAGGAATGTTTGCGAATACGCCTGGGTTCCTCCGGTAACCGTCGAAGACGAAGATGCGGCGAGTGTCGCGCCGTTGGAAATCGCCCCTACGGAATAGGCCCTTCCGTTTACGGTCTGCGTCGAGGCAGGGCAGTTCACTGCCGCGGCATGGGTTGCCGTACACGTGGGAACGTTTCCGCCGTTGGATGCCGAACACGTCCACGAAACCGAGCCGCCCGCGGCGGGGAACGCCGGCGAAACCGGCGAAGCCGTTCCTGCCGAACAGAACGTATCCGAACCGAATGACGCTGACGAAAACGCGTATCCCTTCGACGCGCTACCGCAAACGCCGTTCACCGGGGATGCGGGAAGGGCGGAATTTCCCCCGTCCACGAGCGCTCCGGTAGAAGAAGAAGTTTTCGGGTCCTTTACGAGCCCGGATACCGATCCGGAGGAAGTCGGGTAATTGCCGGTGACGACCGCCGTTCCGGTGGCCGGGGAGATTCCCGCAACCTGGAAATACGACACCGCGCGCTTCTTTCCGCCGCTCGTCGATCCCGCCACGGCGTCCATGGCGCCGACGGTGAGGCACCGGGAATCGTATGCCGCGAAAACGCGGGGGAAAATCGGAAGCGCGTAAGCGGTTTTGAACTTCTCGGGGTTCATCTTCAGCTTCGCGTAGTCGGGATTTCCGGCCGAATAGTTCGTGCCCGAAACGTTCCAGTCTCATCCCGTGAGCGCGGTCTGGTTCCCGTCGACGTAGACGAAAGCTCCCGAGAGCGCGGCTCCCGTGTCGTGCACCACGTAGTACCTCGGGGAATTGTTCGTCAAAGCGGACTCCGACGAAATCGCCGTCTGCACCGAGCGCACGTTCGCCTTGATCGCGGAGTCCTTGGCGTCCTGCGAATACCCCGAAAGCGCCAGGAACCCAATGGTCGCCAGAATCGCCAAGATGGTGATGACGACGATGAGTTCGACGAGAGTGAAACCTCTCCAGGACGCGGTTCGTTTCTTTCGGATTCCTGAGGTGACGTTTTCCATAAAACGTTAAAGAAGTGTAAACGTATGAAATATACGCCATACTTCGTATTCTTCCAATGTTTTCTAAGACGTCCTATATTTTCGGACAAGTGGCAAATATTGACAGTCTCGTTTGGATACGTACATTCCGAAACGGATTTTTTCCAATTTCGAAAGGAGGCCCGAGATGGCACGTATTCTCACGTTGTTCGTAAGTTTTTTATTGTTCGGTTTCTGTTCGCCGACTTGGGCGGGGGAGTTCGAAACGAAAATCGCGCCCATGCTTGAGCGTATGGAAGAGGGGAAGGAAACGTTCATTATCACGCACCGGGCAAGAGACGGGGCGAAAATGCTTGTCTCGAAACCCTACCGTTCCGAAAAATCCGATGCGGTCTTCGTGTTCAATCCGAGCGCAACCAGCGGCGAGCCCAAGGATTTCCGATTCGGATTCCTCTACGCCATGGGGGAAGAAGAGCCGATGGCCACGCTGGCCCGATGGGATTTCCTTTCCGGGAAATTGACGATCCTTGAGGACGAGTGGTTCGGCGTTGGGGAAGCGTTGCCGGAAGTGGAATCGGCCATGGAATATTCGAGCACGAATTACGTGTCCGCGAAACTTCCGAATGCCGAACCGACTTCGACCAAAACCACGTTGGCGGTGCTGGTAAAAACCTTTTTGGACAGGAAGGTTCCTCGGATGGATACGTTGGAAGTTTCCGCGAAGGGGGTCATTTTCCATCCGTATCCGCTTCCTTCGTACGGGTATGGCGACCGTTCGTTCGCAACCGTGGAGAAGGAAGACGGCGTGTTGAGGATGGTCGTAATGGGCATCGATTGTAAAAAACGGTCGATCGCGGTCATTGCCGGTTTTCCTTTGACCCGTTCCATGTATAAATCCGACGAAGATTTTCGACAAGATTTGGCAAAGCTCGGTTTCAAGCCCAAGGAGAATCTCCGAGAGGAGTTCGTAAAGCCGTTCGTCAAAGACTTTTGTTCGCGCTAAAGGAGGCACGAAAAACAAACCCCCGGTTTTCCGGGGGTTTTCATTATGCTGAAAATTCTGTTTTGAGCGTACCTCCGCGGGAAATGCGCGCTTCGATTTCCGGGTGGCGTTCCAAATACGCGCCGAATTTGATGGCCGCTTCCTCGCCTGGATCCACGATGGTCGTTCCCGGAAGTATCGATTCGATTTCCTTGCGGACGAGAGGATAGTGCGTGCAACCGAGGACGAGCGCTTCGATATCCACGAATTTCGAGAGTTTCGGAACGAGCGCGCGCCGGACTTCCTCGCCTTCGGTGATTCCCGCTTCGATCAGGGGGACGAGTTCGGGGGCGGCGATTTCGTGCACCGAAACAGAGTCGTCCAAAATATGCACCCGTTCCTTGTACGCGCGGATCCTGACCGTTCCTTCGGTAGCGAGGACGCCCACGTGGCGGTATCCGGATTCGACGATTCTTTCGGCTCACGGGATGGTGACGCCGAGAATTTTCTTATCGGGGAAGCGCACCTGCTGGAGATACCGGATGGCATGTACCGTGGCCGTATTGCAGGCGAGCACGACGATTTCGGCTCCGTCGTCGAAGAGTTTGGTCACGCCCTTTTCGGTAAGGTCGACGATTTCTTCATCCTGTTTGTCGCCGTACGGGCAATTCGCCCGGTCGCCGAAATAGGCGTAGTCGTACGCGGGGTAACGCTTGCGGAACTCTTCCAAAACGGTGAGTCCGCCGATGCCGGAGTCGAAAAATCCAATCATGGGCGGAGTATACGACAAGGCGGTTTCCGGGCAAACGAAAACCGCCCCGGCGAGGGGCGGCTCCTTCGGGCTATTTGATCATGATGTCCACGCTGTTGCTCTGTCCGTCGTTCCAGCCTTTCTGCGTTGCGGAAGTCGTCATGTGCGCCGATCATCCGATCCCGCATCCCCAGTAAAATACGGGCAACATAGCGTTTTGCATGCTCGTCCAGCATCACGGCGTATCGTTCCAGAGCCAAGTGAGATTGGCGACGTTCGTTCCCGTCCAGTCGACGGTCGTATCGTATCATTGCGCGTATCCGGCATTCATGTTTTTCCCGTTCCGCATGTTCATGATGGGGTTCGCGTTCGCGTTGACGGTTTTTACGTAGTTTCCTCCCGAGTCTTTGATATAGACGTAGCTCGATACGTTCGCGAGCGCTTGAACTTTCGATATGTCGAGGTACTTGTTGCTTCTGAGAGTGACGGTGGCCGAGGCGGTCACGGGGTTCGCGTCGTTGAGCGTGGAATAGACGACCGTCCATCCGCCTCCGCTCGTAGTCATGTCGCAATAGGCGTTGAACGCCGGAACGGCGCCCGCTCCGTCGGGATCTACGGAATATGTCCCGTCGCCCACCGAATAGCCTGCGACCTTGATCGCGTTGCACGAATTCGGGACGCAGATTCCTCATAGGGACGCGTATCCGGCAGCCGTACAGGTGAGGGTTCCCGCCGTTTCCGACCCGCTCGTCGACACCGCGCCGTCGGTGCAGAGGAAGGTCTGCGAATACGTCTGGGTGCCTCCCGTGACCGTGACGGCCGCCGAAGTGCCGGCGAGCGTGTTGCCGTTATTGAAGGCCGAGAGGGGATACGAATGCCCGTTCACCGTCTGCGTCGAGACGGAACAGTTCGCGGCCGCCGCGCGCGTGGCGGTACAGGTGGGCGCTACGCCTCCGTTGGAGGCCGAACAGGTCCAATTCACGGAGCCTCCGGCCCCGGGGAACGCAGGGGATGTCGGCGAGGCCGTTCCTGCCGAACAGAACGTGTCGGCGCCGAACGACGCCGCCGAGAACGCGTAGTTTTTCGACGCGCTTCCGCAGACGCCGTTTACCGGAGAAGGGGGGATGGACGAATTTCCACCGTCCACAAGGGCACCCGTGGAAGAAGTCGATTTGGGATCTTTGACGAGTCCTGCCACCGCTCATGCGGAAGATGATCCGGGATAGTTTCCCGCTACCGTCGCCATGCCCGTCGCGGGGGCTATGCCGGCGACCTGGAGATAGGCTCCTGCCCGGCGTTTGCCGTTCGAAGCCGTAGCGCTCCAATCGAAAGCCCCGGCGAGAAGGAACTTGGCGTCATATGCGGCTGACGCCTTTTCGGGACCGAAGAACGAAACCTTGAATTTTTCAGGATTGAGCTTGAGCTTCGCGTAGTCGGGGTTGCCGGCCGAATAGTTGGTTCCGGCCGCGTTCCAATCGCCCCCGGTCAGCGCGATCGGATTCCCGTCCACGAAGGCTATCGCGCCCGAAAGCGTTGCGCCGGTGTCGTTGACGACGTAGTAGCGGGGGGAATTTCCGGTAACCGCCGCTTCGGAGGAAATCGCGGTGAATACCGAACGCACGTTCGCCTTTATCGAAGAATCCTTGGCGTCCTGCGAATAGCCGGAGAGCGCCAGGAACCCGATAGTCGCCAGAATTGCCAAGATAGTGATGACCACGATGAGCTCGGCAAGGGTGAACGCGGCGAAGAGGAACCGCTTGGGGGTTGTTTTCGCGAGTCGTTTCATAATCGGAAAAAAGATGAGTTTTACGGATAATAAACTTTTCCGTTCCGCTCGCAAGTTCTCGCGAAAATAACGAAAACCGCCCCGGCGAGGGGCGGTTTGTTTTTGATTGTGCCTATTTCGCGAACCCTTTGAAGCCCGGCATCTCGGCACGGAGTTTCGCCCGTACCCGGAGGATGCTCGGCGGCATGAGGCGGTCGCCCGCGAATACGCTGCCGACGAGCATCTCGTTACGGTAGAGTTCGGCGTTGGGGGCTACGATGGCCGTGAGGGTTTCATAGCCGATGCCGATTCCCCGGCGTTCGGCTTCGTCGCGGACGGCGAAGACGATTTCGGAAGTGGGGGTGAGGGTGTCGGTTTCGTGCGCGAGGCGTTCGCCGTACTTCCCGGTTTCTACGTTCGGATTCATGGAAATTATTTCTTGAGGCCTACGAATTTTCCTTCGCGACCTTCATACGACTGTCCGAAGAAGAGGATGAGGATGCGGGAAATCCACATCGCGGTAAAGAGCGAGAGGACGATACCGAGCCCGAGCATGAGCCCGAAGCCCTTGATGAGGGAAACGCCGAAGATGTAGAGGATGATCGCGGAAGTGAGCGAGGTGATGTGGGAGTCCCAGATCGCGGTCCACGACTTTTCGAAGCCGGTGACGATCGCGCGCTGGAGGTCGGTACCTTCGCGGAGGGCTTCCTTGGTGCGTTCGAAGATGAGGACGTTCGCGTCGATCGCGAGACCGATGGAAAGGACGATACCCGCTATGGAAGCGAGCGTGAGGACGACCCCGAAGAATTTCACGAGCGCGAGGAGGATGAGTCCGTAGATGACGAGCGCGAGGCCGGCGAGGAGGCCGGAAACGTGGTAGATCATGACGAGGAACACGACGATGGCGGCGAGGCCGATGATGCCGGCCTTGATGATGACGTCGAGGGAGTCTCCGCCGATCTTCGCGTCGATGGCACGTTCGCTGGTGAGGTAGATCGGTGCCGGAACGATACCGGTGTTGATGTCGTTGGCGAGTTTCTTGGCGCTTTCCGGGGTGTAGTTTCCGGTGATGACGGCCTTGCCGTCGGTGATGGCGGTCTGGACGACCGGATCGGTGAGCATTTCGCCGCCTACGAAGATGGCGAGTTGCTTTCCGACCATGCGTTTGGTGAGTTCCCCGAAAATCTTGGCCCCTTCGTCGTTGAAGAGGAGTTCGATCTGCGGCTGGTAGCTCTGGTTGAAAGTGGTGGAAGCCTTGGTGAGGTAACGTTCGTCGAGGGCCTTGCCGTCGGCAGTTTTAGCAAGAGTCCAAGCGGACGGCTTTTCGCTGACGAAGATCGCTTCGTAATCGACGGTTTTGCCGGTTCCGGTTCCGGAAACCTTGGAAACCTTTACGACGGAGAATCCCTTTTCGCCCGCAACGGTAGCGACCTTGCCGTCTTCGCCCATGCTGAGGGTTCCTCCCTTCTGCGAAGCGACGGCTCCGGTGACCTTCGGTTCGGTCGCGCCGGTTACGTCGGCGAGGGCGAACTGCGCCGGAAGTTCTTCGACGGTCGCGGATCCGGAAGCGTATTCCACGTTTTCGTACCCGTCGCGGAACTTCTTACCGATGACGGAGAAGTCCTTGGCGGTCGCGGCTTCCTTGGCGGCGGATTCGGCGATGGTCTTGCGTTCCGCACGGTCGGCGTCGGTGATGGCGGTCTTCATCTCCTTGAATTCGAGACGGACGACCTTTCCGATGGTTTCCTTCGCCTTGGCGATGTATTCGGAGTTCTTCGCCTTCTTTTCGTCGTCGGTGAGGTTTTCATTCCCGAAATTCTGGGTCGGGATCTGGACGACGATGTGCTGTTCTCCTCCGTAGGAAGCGGTTTGGATGCTCGGCTCGGCGGTTCCGAGGGAGTTCACGCGCTTTTCGACTATGGATTTGAGCCCTTCGACGACGTTCTTTTCGTTATAGTCGCCACCCTTTTTCTTCGCCTCTTCGAGGTCGATCTTGTAGTCGAGTTCGACGCCGCCGTGGAGGTCGAGGCCGAGCTTGTATTCTCCGTTGTCGAACGGCATCGGGATGCCGTGCGCCTTCCACGGGAAAGCGTACGCGAGGGAAGTGAGCGCGAGGACGGCTACTACGGCGAGGCGGGTGCCGAGTCCTTTCGGGGTTTCTTTGGACATGGGGTGTGGATAAGGGATTTTTGGCGCGGTTTGCCACCGCGAAATCGCGCGGATTATAGGAAGAACGGCCGTTTTGGCAAACGGAATGGGCTTCCGAAGCCATAAGAAAACCCCAGTCCGGTGGATTGGACTGGGGTCGGTCCTGCGGTCAGGCAGGTTTTAGCGACTCTTTCGCATTACTTGTTCGGCGCGATGCCGACCGAAGAAGCTCGGAGTTCGCCGTCCGTCACCCGTGGGGTGCGGACCGTATGGCCTTACGGCCGGTTTTCGGTTATGGAGCCGAAACTCACGTGGCCTCGAAGCGGTTCGCTTGGAACGTTCGCGGTGCCGGAGGACGGGGGAGTCTCCGGCGGGTGGCCACGATTTGCCGAATTGTGTAAAGAGCGTGGCCGGTTAGGCCTTGGGCAGTTTGTCGTTGCTCGAACCGCCGCCGATGTCGTGCTCGGCCGGCTCGGTAGTGCCGCCGCCGATTCCGTAGAACTTGATCCAGCTCGGATCGCGTTTCATAGATCTTTCTCCTTCCGTTTCGGTTGATGGACGATTTGTTTTCGAATCCGCTCGGGCGTTTTGGAGGCGCCTTCGCGAACGGGGCGTTTATACGGATGCGAAGCCGTAAGTCAAGAACGGGCGGTTCATGCGGCCTTCGCCATCGCGCGCCCGTCTTGGGGGAACGATAGGATGCGGATGCCCTCGCTCAGCTTTGCGATGAGGAAGAACTTCGCCGCGGCCTGCTGGGCGTAGATTCCGTAATCGGTCTTGTTCGGAGGGCGTTTCCCGTTCAGGCCTATCGCCATCTCCGAGAATTTGCCCGCCCAGAATTTCCGTTCCGGATTGGAAGGCGCCCAGTCGGGAAGCTTCCTTCCTTCTTCGGCCAACGCCTGCACGGCTTCGAACATTTCGCGCATCAGCCGTTCCAGGCACAGGTTTTCGTCGTCGACCCCGATGGCGAGTTTGCCGATGGGGACGGTGATTCCGTGTTTTTCGGACAATCCGCCTTCGCCCGGGGCGATCTTGAACATCGTCTCGTATTCGCCGCCGGAGAGCCATTTGCACTCGATCGTATGGAAGACCGGATGGAAGAGGATCACGGCGCTATGGTCGATGCTTTCGAGCGCCGCAAGTACCGGATAGCACGGCGAATCGCGGAAGCTTTCCGCGCGGCAGGGGATGGAAAGGCCGAGTTCGTCGGGTTTTTGCAGAATCATCGCTTACTCCTTGTGTATGTGTTTGACCGAGGATTGATACTTACGATTCTGTAAATGTCAAATATGACCGGGGAACGCATGAAAAAGACCCCGCGACTCACGTCGGTAGGGGTCCTTACCTCAGGAGGCCATCCCTGAGGATTTGCGCCTGGCGCAAGGCTTGGACAGCCAGGTGCTTCGGTGCGGCCGTTTTCGGAAGTAGTGCACTTTCGCATCTCCTTGGAGAACGTTGGTTTTCACTGACTGCCGACCTTCCGATCGGCATGGGATTACTCCTGTCCGAGTTGGAAGATACGCAATTTATAGTTACGATATTTATTTTGTCAAACGAACTCCTTAATTTTCTACGAAACGGCCGATGGAACGGTCTTTCCGGTACTTCGTATGGTGGACGACCTTGCCGTGCATGGCGATATACACGCCGGGCGGAAGCAACTGCGCCGCCGCGTACGCGAAGCCGAGGTTGAAGTCGGCGTCGCTTCCGGGGAAGCCGCTCGGCACCATGGCGCCGGTGATGACTACCGTTTTCTCGGGGCAGAGCCCGTCGATCATGGCGGCCGTCTCCGACATGGTGTCGCTCCCGTGGGTGACGAGCACGCCTTGCGACGTGGCAGCCGCGACGACGTTGGCGAGAAGCAGCCGCTCGGCATCGGTGACGTCGAGACTGTCTTTGGCAAGCGCTTCCAGCGGTTTCGATTCTCTCGATACCGAAGCCGCCGCGAACGCCCGGATGACGGCTGGTGCACCGATGACGAGTTCCCCTTTCAAGGGGTCGTACGTCTTATCGACCGTTCCTCCGGTAGTGATTACGCGAACTTCCGTATTTTCTGGTGGGGTCATGGCAATTCTCCTTCGTAAGTTTCTGCCAATATTATGTATAGTTTACCGGAACGATATGTCAATTCCATATTCCGCACCCGGGTATCGAATATTTGACTCTAAAATTAGCACGTATATAATACGCTTGCTAATTGCGAAGGAACATTCGCGATTGCTTCTTTTTATTCCCCATCTCTTCTTCCTATGCAGATCCAGCCCCTTTCCGATCGGGTCATCCTCAAGGGGGTCGAGCCCGAAAACGTTACCAAGGGCGGCATCCTCCTTCCCCAAACCGCCAACCGGGAACGCCCCAACGTCTACGAAGTCGTAGCGGTCGGCCCCGGCAAACGTGACAAGGACGGAAACCTGGTTACCATTGACCTCCAACCAGGGGACAAGGTCCTTTCCGGCCAGTATTCCGGAGACGAAGTCGAGGTCGACGGCGTGAAATACCGCATCGTCGCGTTCGATTACGTGCTCGCGAAAATTTCCTAAACAGAACCCCAATGGCGGATTTCTTTCCCTTCGTCCTCACTTCGGGACAAACCGTGTACATCAATCCCGACCACATCGTCTCGATCCGGTACAACGGAGGTTTCTACCTCGTCACCACGAGCGAACTTTCCGCGAGTTCTTCTCCGGTAATGAAAACCCAGAGCCTCGCGAACCGCTCGTACGAAGTGAAGGAAATTCCGTTCGATCTCCAATAATTCCCGGTTTCACAACCCGGATTTTCCGATAACTTCTTTTTTCTATGTCCGCTAAGCACATCCACTTCGGCGACGAAGCCCGTTTCCAAATGTTCACGGGAATGGAAAAAGTCGCCAAGACCGTCACCGCCACCATCGGTCCGAAAGGCCGCAACGTCGTATTCTCCCGCGGGTACGGAGCTCCGCAGGTCACCAACGACGGCGTGACCATCGCTAAGGAAATCGAACTCGAAGACAAGATCGAGAACATGGGCGCCGACCTCGTGAAAGAGGCCGCTTCCCGCACCAACGACGCCGCGGGCGACGGTACCACCACCGCCACCCTCCTTACGTACGCCATGGCCAAGGAAGGCCTCCGCGAAATTCGATCCGGCATCAACGCCATTGAACTCAAGAACGGCATGAAGAAGGCCGGAGCCATCGTCGTCGCCGAACTCGCCAAGAACGCCAAGCAGATCAATTCGAAGGACGAAATCGCCCAGGTAGCCACCATCTCGGCGCAGGACGCCGAAGTGGGCGCCATCATTTCCGACGCGATGGACAAGGTCGGCAAGGACGGCGTCATCACCGTAGAAGACGGCCAGACCTTCGGTCTCGAAGTCGAAGTCACCGAAGGCATGAAGTTCGAAACCGGCTATGTCTCGCCGTACATGGTCACCGACGCCGAAAAGATGGAAGCCCGCGTTTCCGACGCGCACATCCTCATTACCGACAAGAAGATTTCGTCCCTCAAGGACCTCATCCCGGTTCTCGAACAGCTCGCCGGCGCCGGAAAGCGCGAACTCGTCATCATCGCCGAAGACGTCGAAGGCGACGCACTCGCCGGCTTCATCCTCAACCGCATGAAGGGCGCGTTCTCGGTTCTCGCCATCAAGGCCCCGGGATTCGGCGACCGCAAGAAGGAACTCCTCAAGGACATCGCCGTCCTTACCGGAGCCACCGTCATCACCGACGAACTCGGCTACAAGCTCGAACACGCGTCGATGGAGCACCTCGGCCGCGCCAAGAGCGTGGTATCCACCAAGGGCGACACCATCGTCTCGGGCGGTGCCGGCGACAAATCCCGCATCGACGCCCGCGTCCGCGAAATCAAGGCGGCCGTCGAGGCTTCCAAGTCGGACTACGACAAGGAAAAGCTCCTCGAACGTCTCGCCAAGCTCGCCGGAGGCATCGCCGTCATCAAGGTGGGCGCCGCGAGCGAAGTCGAAATGAAAGAAAAGAAACTCCGCATCGAAGACGCGCTCAACGCCACCAAGGCGGCCGTCGACGAAGGCGTGGTAGCCGGAGGCGGCGTAGCGCTCCTCAAGGCCGCCAAGGCTTTGGAAGGCGTGAAGCTCGACAACCGCGACCAGGAAATCGGCGCCCAGATCGTCGCCCGCGCGCTTTCGTACCCGGTCCGCCAGATCGCCGAGAACGCAGGAAAGGAAGGCGCGGTCGTCGTTTCCGACATCCTCCGCCACGCCGACGCCGACTACGGCTACGACGCCGCCAAGGACGAATACGTCGACATGGTCAAAGCCGGCATCATCGACCCGAAAAAGGTCTCCCGCTGCGCTTTGGAAAACGCCATCTCCATCGCCGGAATGTTCCTTACGACCGAAGCCCTCATCGTCGAGGCTCCCAAGAAGGAAGAACCCGCGATGCCGCCCGCAGCAATGGGCGGAGGCATGGGAATGTACTAAGCCGAACCCAAAAGAAAACCCCTTCCGGAAACGGAAGGGGTTTTTAATACGCCGAGAAGGGCTATAGGAATGCCGGGTCCGGCTATCCGCCGATAGGTTCGACGAGCGTGACCGTCTGTTTGAGGAGCGGATCGTGCCAAGTCTTGGTAACTTTGCCGCCCGCCGAAACCGCTTCGAAGGTTTCCATGTCGCCGATGAGGTCCATGACGTACATGCGGGATTGTTCCATAAGAAGATGCGCGTCCGGTGCGGCGAGAAGATGGTTGACTATCCGTTCGTTGTTCGCGACGAAAGCGAAGATTTCGCGACGTTCGGCGTGTGAGAAAGGAAGGGAGTTCGTCGCTTCCACGATCTTTTTCTGTTTGCCGTCGTACTCGATGAAGCAAGCTTCGTCGCCCATACTTATGAGTCAGAGCATTACGGCGAGTTTCGCGGGCTTGCCCGTGGCGAAAGACCCGAAGTCTTCACCCGTCGAGCGGTTGACGACTTCATACGGACGTTCGTTGTGTCCTCAGAGTTTGATCATGGGATCGGAGATTGATGTAACGGATAATGAGTAATCATAAATCCGAACATGTCAACATTCTGAAAAATCCTTCCGCTATTTCGAGAAGACGGCAAGGAACGCGCGGAGTTTTCCGTCCACGCTCGGAACCGAATACGTCCAGTCCGCTTCGAGCTGTTTCGCGGCGACGGTCATGAGCGTCTGCGCGGCGCCGAAGTCGATTTCGACCGCGTCCGGATCTACGAAAATGCCGAGTTCCGTGCGGCTCGCGATTTCGGTTAACGCGGTTCCGAGGCGGACTCTCGCCGCCAACGGGAAACGTTCGTCGGAGAAGGCCCATTTCCACGTGCCGGAGGACTCGCTCCAGCTTCCGATCGGTACGATTTCGAAAGAAAGCGCGGTTTCGCCCTCGCGGGTGAATTCGAGACGGTCGAAGCCTTTGGTAATGCGGTACTCGAAGAATTCGTCGCCCAAGGAATATTCTTCGACGGCGGCGATTTGGCGTTCGCGCATCGTTTCGAAGCATTCGTCGAAGTACGCGTCGATTTCTTGGCTGGAAAGGGGTTCGGACATGTTCGTTTGGAAAAAAGACGCCGAGGATGATACCGAGGCTTTCCCCCGGTGTCAAAACGGTATCCCCTTTAGCGGAACGTTTCGCCGTACCCGCGCTTCGCGGCGATGGGAATGAGGGCGCCGCAGTATCCGGATTCTTCGAACGCTTCTCGGAATCCGGGGAACTTCATGGCGTTGTGCAGCGTAGTGGCTGCCTCGAACGCGCAATGGAAATCCAGCACGAGACTTTCGACGGCTTCCTCTTGGGCGAATCCCGATTTTACGAAATGCGCCGCGTAGCGTTCCTTGAGCCAATGCCAACGCTTGGCGCCTTTGCGGACGTTGGCATGGGAAAACGGGGCGCCGTCGAAAGAGAAGCACTGCCGCATCTGCTTGATGCGCGTCGAAAGCGCCGCGAGGTTCGGATCGTCGTATTCGACGTCTTCGTAGAGGATGCGCCCGAGACAGAACCGGAGGCTTTTGGCGGTTTCTTCCGGAAGGGCGTGCGTCGCGTACGCCGAAGTCGCGAGAAAATCCTT
This sequence comes from uncultured Candidatus Peribacteria bacterium, assembly GCA_964482035.1. GTDB lineage: Bacteria > Patescibacteriota > Gracilibacteria > BD1-5 > UBA2023 > JANJWP01. The sequence goes on from CAYZVC010000002.1 coordinate 94,267, forward strand.
CGCGGCCTTGAAATCGGTGCGGACGTTCAGTTCCATGGTGGAAACCTCGTCGGAATACCCGGTCCACCCGCCTTCGCGCTCGAATACCACGGGCACCGCGTACGGGGCGAGGATGCCGAAGAGCCCGAAGGACGAATACGCCCGGAAGTTCTGGTATTTTTCGCGTATCGAAGCGTATTCTTCGAGCGAACGGATGTTCCGGTACCTCGGGTCGTTCAACGCGTACGCGGCGACCTTGCGGGTTTCTCCAGCCGAGGTTTCCTCGTTCGCCACGTCGAAAATCCTCGTTCCCACGTGAATCGCGTTCTGGAATACCGTTCCCTGGTGGCCGGTTTCGAGGATTCCCCAGCGCTTTTCGAAGACTCCGCCGGCCTCGACGAACTCCTTGAGATATTCCGGCATGTTCTCTTCGACCTTCTCGCTCACCCGGGAGGTGATTTCGAGGCAGTATCCTTGCGGATAACTCAGGATGTCCTGTTCTCCGGCCGGACGGTGGGCCGCTCGTGCTTCTTCGGCTTCGGCCTTCCGCACGAGGAACACCGCGTCGACCTCTTCGCGTTTCACCTTGAGAAAATCGAGAAAAGCGCCCTCGTTGGGCGCCAGGTGTTCGCGGTACAGCCTACTTTGGAGGGCGAGGTCGGAAGAGCCGTTGCGCATGCTTTCGAAAAAACGGTAATGACCGATTTATACGAACGCTTGTGAATTCGTCAAATCCCCTTATTGCACCGTGTGCGAAACGGCGTTTTCCGCTTCGTCGCGGGTGCGGTCGAGAATGCGGGCCACCAGGCTCTCGTCTTCGGAATATTCTTCCATGATCGAGGCGATGGCGAAGCCTGCCAAACGCGCGGCGTCGACCATCGGAGCGTCGCCGCCGAGTTCGCGGGCTTCTTTTTCGAGCGCTTCGGAGAAGGTCTTGCGTTCGAACTCCGTGTCGATGACGACCATTTCGGTGAACCATTCGTTCTCGCCGAGCTTTTCCGGATCGCCGTTCACGATGCCGAAATGGACGAGCAGATGTTCGCCGTCGTCTCGGCCGTCCTTAGAGTCGTGTTTCATCGCGAAGATGAGGTAAAACTCCTTGGAAATCTTTCCGGCTTCGTAAAACATCCGCACGTTCTTGCGGTTGATGACCGCGAAACGGTACGGTCAGCGGGTGAAGGAATCGCCCGGGATGACGAGTTCGTGGATGCCGGAGGCTTCGACCGAGCGCGCCAAACGGATGAGCGAAGACCGTACGGTTTCGCTCTTTCCGTGGATGACGTCCGGGATTTTTACCGAGTTGGAAAGCATCGGTTATTTCTTGCAGGCGGTCACGATCGCGGAGTATTTGGCCGCAGCGGCGGCATCCTTGGCGGATTTCGCGATGAACGCCGCGTCCTTGGCGATGGTGCAGTCGAATTTGGAGCCCTGGAGCGCTTCGATGGCGGCTACGTCCTTGAGGGAATCGGCGAATTTGCCGGTGATGTAGAGGCTGCGGTAGCGGACGGTGAGAATATCGATATCGTTCGGGTTCTTGGCGAGGTAGACGTTGGCGAGCTTGATGGCGTCCGCGAGTTTGTTCTTATCGTAGGCGGCACGGACGGTCTTTGCGGTAACGTCGGCCGAGACGGTGGTGGTCGTCGAAGTCGTGGTCGTGGTAGTGGCGGCGGGGGTCGAGGTCGACGAACTGGTCGAAGCCGGGGCGGTCGCCGATTCTTCGAGGAGTTTTCCGGTGTATGCCGGGTTCTTTACGCGGACGCGGGTCGCCGCGGCGAACGGGTTGCCTCCGAAGATCGTCTTGTAGCGCTGGACGTCGTAGTTGAGGTCGAAAATTCCGGCGACGGTGGTGGCGAGCTTGGCGTCGTAGGTGAAGAGGATCTTGGTTTTGAAAGCGGTGACGCCGGCCGGGTTCTTTCCGTCGTCGATGGAAATGAAGAACGCCTTCTGTCCGTTGACGAATTCGTAGAGCCCGAGCTGGGAGGTTTCGGAAAGCCCGTTTTCCTTGAGGATGGACGGGAGGGCGGCGTTGGTGGCCTTGATGAGTGCGTCGTATTCGGCGTTGCCGGTGGAAGCGCCGGTGGCGGTCGAAACCGGGGTCGCCGGCTTTACGGTCGCGGCGGGCTTGGCGGTTTGGACGTCTTCGTCGAGCGGAGCCGGGCCGAGCTGCCCGGAAGTTGTCGGGGCGGTTACGGTAACGGAACCGGCGGAAGTCTTGCCGGAAGCGAGCTGGGCCTTGAGGCTGGCATTTTCGGCTTCGAGTTCGGCAATGCGGGCTTCGTATTTGGAAACGAGGCGGGCGATGGCGTCGGTGACGTCGGCCTTGACCACGCCGGAGTCGAATGCGGCGTACGAAGCGACCGGAACGGCGAAGACCGCGATGAGGGAAACGGCTCTGAGGGTATTTTTGAGTACCATGGACCGGGAAACGGTAATGAATAGGGGAAAGAACCCGTAAAATATACCCCACCGCACCCGTATCGCAAATTTTTGCTTCGAAGCCTTTCGGATGCGGGTCCGCGAGTGGTTCGAAAATCGCACCGGAAATTTAAGGTTTTCTTGAGGATTATTCGGGAACATTGACCGAATTGGCCTAAAGGATAGGATTTTAGGAATCTGAATACCCCCGCAGGGCTTATTTTTTCGAATTCATCGGTTTATGAAAAAATGAAGGCTGTTCTTTTTGGCGTTCGCGATTCTCACAATCTGAGCGTATCTTACGTTTGACGTTTTTTGGAAAGGGGAGCTTTACGAATATTCGCAAGATTCCGTAATTGCGACGGCACGGTCCGATTGAATCGCGATTTCTTTGAAATCCTTCTTTGCCGGTGACGTCTATTCGGATGTGGAATATCGAATAGAAGGCGATATCCTGGTAATCAGGGCCTACGTTAAGCCCCGAATACAAAGCAGGCAAAAAAATTTACAGGAAATCCTTCTGCCGTGATTGCCGAACGTCAATGCCGTTGTTTATGAAAATCCTGATGGAAAGTTTGTCACCATTCCTTTTGCGAAGAGATAGGGAAATCTCCTTTATTGGCCGATTTCCCCAAACCTCCCAATAATCCCTTTCCCATGCTCCGCCCGTTTGACACCTTGCCGAATTCCGAGTAAGATAGAACGCGTTATCCCGTCTTCCGCACTATGAAAGACTTCTTCGAAGCCTACCGTAAGAGCGCGTCCAAAAAGAACGCCGCCATCGTCGTTTCCGCCCTCGTCTTCGCGGTTTCGGTCAACGCCCTCATCTTCGGTACCGATACCGGGGTCCGCCTCCAGACCTCCGCAGTAGAATACGCCGCCGGCACCAAGGCAGCGGACGCTAAGGCCGACCTTTCCCTCGTTTCCGCGGGAACCGGTTCCGACATGGTCAAGCTCAAGCTCGACCGTGACGCCAAGGGCGTAAAGGAAATCCGCGCGACCCTCGTTTCGGATTCTTCGGCCCTCAAGATTAAGGACGTCTTCTCCACCGACAAGACCGCCGAGGTTACCAAGATCGGCAATGTCGACGGCATGATGCTCGTAAACATCCGCTTCGCTGCCCCGCACGACGTCGCCGCCGGCACCGAACTCGCTACCGCCGCATACGCCAAGACCGGCTCGGGCAAGACCCAAATCGGCCTCGTGGAAACTTCCTTCGTTTCCGAAGGCGGCGAATACGAGCTCACGAGTTCGGCTATCGAGTTGTAAAACCCTCCGTGCTCGGTTCGATTCGTGACCGAGTCCGGCTCATGCCGGTTCCGGAAATCGCCGGACCCCGTTCACGAATCGAACCGCCCCGCAAGGGGCTTTTTCATTCCGGAACGAAAAACCGCATCTCGGCTTGGCATATCGGCAAGGCGCGGTATTCTTCCGCCATTCCCGATTCTGAGACGAATCCTTACTAAGAAACCAGAAACCCCATGAAAAAAGACACCGTTCTCGAAAACGTCCGCATCGACAAGCTCGTTTTCGGCGGAAAGGGCCTCGCCCAGCACGAAGACGGACGCAAGATCATGGTCACCGGCGGCGCCATTCCGGGCCAGGTGGTCAATCTCCGCGTTCTCAAATCCAAAAAGAACTACCTCGAAGCGCAGATTATCGACATCGTGGCAAAATCTCCTTTCGAAGGCGAACTCCCCGCGCACTACCAGGTCTACGGCGGATGCAAGTGGCTCCCCATCCAGTATTCCAAACAGCTCGAAATCAAGGAGGAACAGGTCAAGGACGCGCTCCGCGTTATCCGTGACCGGCTCTCGGACACCGTTTTCCACCCCATCGTCGCCTCGCCGGAAATTTACGGGTACCGCAACAAGGTCGAATTCTCCTGGGGGAAATACATCTCCGCCAAAGAGGGCGTCCACGACGAGTTCCGTTTCGGTTTCCACAAGCAGGGCGAATTCGACCGCATCGTCGACTGCGATTACTGCGTTCTCGCCGACGACCGCATCAACGAAATCTTCGCGGTCGTGCGCGACTACTCGCGCGATTCGGGCATCCCCACTTACGACCCCAAGACCCAGGTGGGCTTCTGGAGGCATTTCGTCGTCCGCAAGTCGAAGACGACCGGCGCTACCATGCTCGTGTTCTCGGCCAATACCGCCTACGAAGGTTATACCCGCAAAGAAGAAGGCGAACTTCTCGTGTTCGTCCGCCAGGTACTCGTGGCGAAGTTTCCGGAAATCGAATCGGTATACCTCCTCCGCAATACCGGCAAGGCCGACATCGTCACGGGAGAAGCCATCAAGCTCCACGGTTCCGACACCATCGTCGAAACCCTCCTCGGCCTCCAATTCGAAATCCATCCGAAAAGCTTCTTCCAGACCAACTCCCTGGGTGCGGAAAAGCTCTACGAAACCACGCTCGCCAACCTGAAATCGGAAGGCGGAATCCTTCTCGACCTCTACGCGGGAACCGGCACCATCGGCATTCTCCTCGCGAAGCGTTTCGCCAAGGTGCATTCGGTCGAACTCATTCCGGAAGCCAGCGCCGACGGCGCGCGTAACGCGGCACGCAACGGCGTGGACAACGTCGAATTCTTCGCCGGAAAGGCCGAAGATTTCGTAAAATCGTTCCTCGATTCGGGCAAGAAGGCCGACGCGATCATCGTCGACCCGCCGCGCGACGGCATGCACCCTTCGGCGCCCAAGACCATCCTCGAATTCAAGGCGAAGGAAATCGTCTACGTGAGCTGCAATCCGGCAACCCTCGCCCGCGACCTCGAAATCATGCTCGAATCCGGCGAATACCGCATTACCGACGTGACTCCGGTTGACATGTTCCCGCATACGCACCACATCGAAACCGTCGCCCGCCTCGAACGGGTGGCATAATCGCAAGCAAATGAAAACCGCCCCGGAATGGGGCGGTTTTTTTGGTGTCGGGCGGCCGATTCGAGGTTCTCGAACGGCAGGCCGGCGAACGTCACTGCTTGGCTTCTTTTCGGGCCTTGATTCGCTTGGTCGCCCATTCGTACAAATCCACGCATGCGCCGGCGGTGACCAAGAGGGCCACCAAGCATATCACGAAACCCATGAGATAGGCGCTCGAGTCGTTTCCGTCGGCGTTCCAACACATCGACGAGACGTTCGAATTTGCCGAGCAGGCCGCGAGAAACGTGGTACTCATTGCTTTTCTCCTTCTTCCGGCAAGACGATTTCGCATTCCCGATAGGGGATGCGCCACTTCAGACCCGGAGCTTCTTCGAGACAGCGCACCGAGAGGAACGACTCTTTCGTACTGGAATACCGGGTGACGTCAGTCCATCCGCGGGAGAATCCGCGACGCCAAGCGTATCCTGCCTCCGCCTCGGTATCGCTCCAGTACAGTCCCATCTGGCCGACGTCGCCGACGGAGAGCGAAGGGTCGGTTTCCGGCCATTCCGGAGGAAGTTCGACCCAAACGCCCGCCAACGGCAATCCCAGGGTTTCGTAAGGAAGTCGGGGCGGATGGTTCTCGGCGAGAATGGAATCCCATTCGGCATCCGTCGGCATCCGTTTCCGGGCCTTCGCGGTTTCCCGCTTGGCCGCGGCCCATTTGAAGTGTTGCTCTCCGGCGCCTTCGCCTTCGAGCAGTTCGATGACGTCGCGGAGCGGGTTGGTTTTGACCCGTTGTCCGCCTATCGTCGTTTCTTCCCATCCGCTCGAATCGATGCGGAAATTCGATTTTTCCAGCCTCATGCGAGTCTCCTTCCGTATTTGTTTGATGAGGCATTTTTACTCGCCCGAACCCCTTTGTCAAACTCTCTATTGACGATTGCCATATTTCATTAATATTCAACTTCGAACACCATCTTTTTCCTTTGAATCATGCGCTCTTCCAGAGCCAAGAACTTCATGCTTGCCGCGACGCTCTCGTCCGCGCTCGCCGTCTCTTCTTCCACGGTTAGAAAACCCGATACCGATCCCGAATTCGAACGCCTCTTCGTCAAAGAACGGGCCGAATCCATCCTCGCCTCCGGCGCCTACAAGCCCGGAAAGGAACTCCTCAAGGACGAAGTGCGTCCGCTTCTTTCGCAGTTCCGCATCGTTCGCGGCGATACGCCCGCCGGCCTCGCTTCGAAACATTCCATCTCGCTCGACGAATTCGTTTCTTTGAACCGCCTTTTCGCCGCGCCCGCGTTTTCGGGTTCGAAGAAGGTGCCGATTCTCAGGATAGGGGAGCCGTACTACGCGCCCACCGACCCGGCCGCCGTGCGTCCGTTTTTTGCCAAGGTATCGCGTCTCGAAAAGGCTTCGCGCGTGGCTGACGCCATCGGCAACGGCACCGACATCCGCAAGATCCGCCGCATTTCCGGCGACGCGTTTTTTCCGAAAGAGCCGGAATGCCTCGGTATGGGCGAAGTCCTTTCGTCGATGCTCGAAATGCAGAAGAACGAGTTCGATCCGCTTCTTCCGGTCATCGTCGACCCCCGCATCGAACGCACCGCTTCGTGCGCGAACCTCATCAAGAACACGTTCATCCAGTCGTGCAACCTCAAGTACTACACGGAGAAGCAGCGCAAGATGCTCCTCACCCAAGACCTCCACGCCTGGGTACTCGTAAAGAAGCTCCGTGACGAATTCGGGTACGAGCAGTCGCACGCGACGCTCATGGGCGCGTTCAACCTTTCCGCGTTCCACGATTTCAATCCGATCACCGATCCGAAGAAGAAGGAAGCCTACGAATCCGAAATCATGGAAGTCTATTCGTATCTCCGCGACGAGGCCCCGCAGGGTTCCATCGTGCCGATGTACTTCCAGTGAAGCCTCTCCAAGGCCGCCGTTCTCGGCGAATACCGCAAGGCCGACCCGCACCTGAACACCCACCAGACGATGTTCGCGGGCAATATCGACTGGTCGCTGAAAGCTTCCGACATCCCGGTCATCCGCGATGCCAAACGGCTGCCGTTCGGACACGACGCCGCCAAATTGAACGCCGAAATCACCGACGTTTCGACCGCCATCGAAAACCTCGAAACCCGTCTCGTTTCCGATAGGGAAAAAGTGCTCTCGAGCCTCGATCCCATCCGCAACCCGAACCTCGTCCGCCACATGGATTCGGTTCCGCGCCTTTTGACGAACGCGTTCAAGGACCCGCGCCTCGACGCCTATCTCAAGAACCTTCCCGAAAAGACCAAGGCGTCCCTTCCGCAGGGCGTCGTCACCGACGGCGTCGTCGACCGCGAGAAGTTCGTCACCCTCGTCCGCGCCACCATCCGCAACGGCATCATGAACGGTACGCTCACCATCGACGCGCTCAAGAACGCCGTGGCGTGGTACAAGATGCCGGAAGGCGATTTGCCGATGTTCGAAGCGCGCCTTTCGCACGCCGCGTCCCTCGCGGAAAAGCGCCGCGAAATCGCCCACGCCCTCGAAGCCGGAACCGTCCTCAAACTCGCCGATTACGGTCCGACCGCATCCGGGAACCCGATGGTCGTCGAAGCCGCGTCTTCGTACACCAAGACTTCCGGAGAACTGGCCACCCTCAAGACGAAGCTCACCACCATCCGCGCGACCCTCGAGGCTCCCAATACCGTTTCGCGTTCGGCGGTCGACATGATGATCGACTTCGTCGCGAGCCGTGCCGACTTCCGCAGTTCTTTCGGTCCGAATTTCCGCAATACCGTTTTCGCCGGCTTTGCGCGGTATCCCGAAATGGTCGAAGTCGAAGTGAACGGCAAGAAGCTCGACATGAAGGCCGAACTCGTCGCGTTCAAGGCGGGAAAACCGCTCACCGTCGTCACTCCGGCCGATTCGGTCCGCCTCACCGGGCCGATGATGCTCGACGGTGAAATCCAAGCGACGCACGAAGACGAAGCCCGCGCCAAGCGCATGAACGCGCGTACCCGCTTTTTCTACGAGTTTGCCGCGACGATCTACCTGCCTACCGAAGTGCTCACGCCCAAGGAAGACACCCTTCCGGAGCGCACTGACTTCGACGGGCCGGAATCCGATCTTTCCCAGAAATACCTCTACTCTCTGCGCCACGGCGACACCCTCGTGTCGGTTTTGAAGAACCGCATCGCCCGCTACGAAGGTATTTCCGCCTCCGACCCCAAGCGCGTCCAAAAGATCAACGAGCACTACAAGTGGCAGCTGCGCGGTCTCAAGATGGACGGGTTCATGCAGACGGAAAGCGAATTCAACCCGGGCGCGGTCAACGAAAACCGTATCATTCCGTACTACGACGTCCGCACGGTTCCGGCCGTTTGGAAGAAATACCTCGCCGACCGCCGCATCGCCGACCTCGAGTTCGAACGTACCGTCGCCATCCCGTACCTCCGCGTCAGCACCATCGACGGAGCGGGCATCGACACCAAGCGCAAGCTCTTCCGCGAAATCACCGACCGCATCCAGGCTTCGGAATCCCGGATGGTCGAATTGCCGGCGCTCCGCGAAGTGCTGAGTTTCAACGACTTCCAGTACGAGCTCTTCATGAAGCGCTTCTTCGAACGTTCGCTCAACGACTCCAAGGCTTCCGAAAGCTCGGATTTCTTCCGCGACATCCGCCCGAACCGCAACTTCTACATCCGCTACGAAGATTTGGCCGACATCGCTGCCGAAATCTCCGACGCCACGGCGCTTTCCGTTCCGGAACTGAAGGCCGTCGACTCCGACGTCATCGAAGCCGTCATCAAGAACCGTCACAATGCCTCGCTCGCCAAGAACATCCTCGCGACCGAGACGTACGCCGTGGAAGGGGGGACCGGTTTCCGTACCGTCCTCAAGCGCCTCGGCGGAAAATCGAAGGGCGATTTCCAAATCCGCCTCATCGAACTCACCGACTACGAAACCGTCGTGAAGGGCGGCAAAGTCTACCGCGTCGAAGCCGGAAAGGAAGTCCCGGTTGAATGGCCGAGCCTCAAGAACCTCCGCGACGCCACGAATGCCGTCTTTACCGAAGACATCTCGAAAATCGCCGCCAAGCGGCTGGGCGGCACCGCGTACGAATCCTTCGTGAACGATGCCAAAGAGATGGATCGCCTCCGCGAAATCATCGCCCAGGACGAAATCTCGTCCAAAGACATGCGCCGCTTCGTAAAGGGCGCAGTCGGCATGATGCGCATCGACTCCGGCGACGCGTCCAACCTCGTCGGCAAGACGTTCTCCGCCGCGCTCCTCGATTCGAAGGTCGCGCTTCATTACCGAAAGACGGCGTTCTGGCTTTCGGAAATGGGGGTTCCGTTCGAATACCTCGCCGATTCCGACGAGGAACGTTCGAAATACGAACGAACCGTAGGTCTCGTGAACAACCTTTCGGAAGACAAGGTCCTCCTCGCGCTCTTGGAGAATTCCATCATCCGCATAATGGGCGACGCGCTTTCGTTCCCCATTGCGCCCAAGGACGTCTACGCCAAGCCGAGCAACCCGATCAAGAAGATCTATCAGGAAGTGAAGCACCAAATCTACTACGACCGTCCGCTCTTCTTCGCGCATTTCGACGAATACCTCGCGTCGGCCAAGTACGCGCTCTCGATCGACGAGAGGTTCCTCCAGCTGGGAACCGGCGAAGTTTCCCCCGCGAAGGTCGCCAAGCGCCGCGAAATGGTCGCCGCACTCGAGGAATACCGCACTTCCATGGCGGTTGCCAAGAACTTCAACGCCGAAGCCTTCAAGTTCTTTCGGGACGCGCGTTTCCGCAAGCTCCTCTCCGAAGCCGGATTGCCGTGGACCCCGTTTCCCACGGCCGAAGAGTTTTCGAAGGACGCGTTCCGTTCTTCCGTTTTCAACTACGTCGCCAAAATGGAGCGCCGCATCAAACGTGAGAACGACAAGAAGGTCTCGAACCCGGCCAAACCGAAGGCGTAAGGCGTTTTTTGCGCGTACCGAAAAAATAGGGTAAAGTTGGGGGGAAATCGTTATTTTCCCCCTTATGTTCGAATTCCTCTCTTCCGCCAACAAGTCGACGGTCCAATCCCAGATCGAATATTTCGAGCGCGCGCTTAAGGAGTCCAAGTCTCAGGACGCCTACTACGACCGCCGAGCGTCCTTTCCGGACGAAACCTCTTCCAACGAGGCCATCCGCCGTCCTTCCGAAGAATCCATCGGAAAGGCCCGCGAATGGATCGCCGTCCAGCGTAAGGACTATCCGGATTCCAAAGAAATCCTCGACCTCTGCAAGAGGTGGGAGGAACTTTTCGACGCCTACCAGAAAAAGATGAAGGCGGAACGCGCGGCCATCCAGGCCCAGGGCGCCGAAGCCCGCGCGCAGATGAAGGCCGGAAACGGCAAGGCTTCGCCGAACGGCGTGAAGAATTTCGACGGCGGGGAGGGGCGCTACGGATACCGGGTCGACACCGGATGGGGAAAGAAGGGCGGACCGGCTCCGAAGGCGGAAACCGTCGTCGTCGGCGCTGATGGAACCGCGGCGCCCGCGGATGCCAAACCGGACGAGGGCAAGCCTTCCGAAACGGTGGTCGCCCAGGCGTCCGCTGAACTTTCGGGGGATTTTCCGCGCCAGTTCAACGAATCGCACCTCAAGGAATTCAAGGACCGCATCGATAAGGTCATTGCCAAGCTCGCTCCGCTCGCGACTGAAGAAGGTTCGAAAGACGTGAAGAACCTCGCGGAACTCCGCGCCATTTCGGCAGCGCTCGACGCCGTACTTAAGAATCCGGACGTCGCGGCCGTTACCAAGCTTCAGGAAGCGATCCTCGCCGTCCTCAAGGACGCCAAGTTCACCAAGGGCCGCAACGACGGCAAGCCGGACGGGCTCTTCGGTCCGATTACCATGGAAAATCTCGAAAAAGCCGTAAACCTCGCCAAGGAATCCGCCGACGCGCAGGCGGTTCCCGCCGGATCCGCTCCTTCCGCGACTCCGGGAAATGCCGCCCCGGCCGCCCCGGCTCCGACGAAACCTTCTTCAGGTGGCGTGGAATTCAAAGATTCCGGAAAGATCCGCCGCGAATTCGCGTATTCGAAGGGTGGAAAGGTCTACATCCTCGGCAAGGACGGAACTCCGGAAATCGTCCGCGTCGAAACGTTCCCGAAAGAACTCGTCGCGCAGCTCGAAAAGGCCGAAGCCGTAGGTGGAAAATTCGCCGACCTCTTCTTCCTCCTTTCCGCGTACCAGGCCGCATATCCGAAGGCCAACTTCGGCAAACGCGCGGCGGAAATCCAAGCCGAGGTCGCCAAAGCGGCCCCGGGCGACGTTCCCGCTCTCGAAAAGATTTTAGCGAAATACCTCGCCGTCTTCACGACCGACGAAAAGAACGAAGAGAAGATTCAGGAAATTTTCGCCTCCTCTTCCGAACCCGATCGCAAGGCCCGCCTGTTCGCGTTCGTCCGTAGCGAACTCGGGCAGTACGATCTCGTTTCCTCCGCGATTTCCGAACGCGCCATGGCCGACATGGATATCGGCCCAGAAGAAATGGCCAAGCTTACCGCTCTTGCCCGCCAGTATCCGGACTCCCCGAAGAAGGCCCTCGAAGCGCTCAAAGCTTCCGGCGCTCTTGCCGAACGTCTCCGCGTGAACGCCGGATACGGAAACGACGAAAAGGCGTACCTCGGACTCTTCCGCCGTCTTTCGGATGCGTACGTAGCCGCGAAATCGAACCTCTCCAAAAGCGACGCCCAAATTTCGGAACAGCTCCGCGAAACCCTCACGAAAGAGAATCGTCTTCAGGATTTCGATAAGGAGAAATCCGCTCTCGAAGGGCGCGTACTCGAACAGTTCCTCTCAGCCGCAGCGGCGAAGGAAATCCTCACGCTCAACGTCTCGAAGCGCGGAAACCAGAACAGGACCGAATACGAAATCTTCGGAAAGATCGAAGGCATCGGCGCGTTCGTTCCGTCCGACCGCACCGTGGACATCGGCAAGGAAATCGGAATTCTCGTCGCTACCGAACTTGCCGCGTTCGCAGTAGGCGCGCTTACCGTCGGCGCGGGCGCTTGGGCCGTCAACGCCGCCGTATACGGAAGCCGCGGAATCCGCCTCGCCGAGCGTGCCGAATGGATCGGTGCCGCCGCCCGCTCCACCAACGTGCTCGCGAAATCCGCCCGCTGGACCGCTGGAACGGCCATGGAAGGCGTACTCTTCTACGAAGGTGCCAATCTCGCACAGAACGTCATCGAACGTCGCGACTGGTTCGAAGGTGCCGGAAACCAGAAGGAAATGCTTAAGTCGATGCTTTTCGTGGGCGCACTGAAGGGATTCGCGAAGGTTTCGGCCAAGATTCCGGGCCTCGCCGTCAAGGAAGCTGACGGACTCGCGATGGTTTCCGTAAAAAGCGCCACCCGCGTAACGCTCGAAGGTCTCGCCATCGGCGGAATCGGCAACGCGATCGAAGTGACGTTCGAAAACGGCGAATGGACCCGTGAGCAGTTCGTCGAAGGCATCATGATGGCGCTCATGTTCCGCGCGCTCGGACGTGCGAAGAATTCGCTCATCCTCAAGCCGAAGGCCGATGGAACCGTCGCCGTCGCCGAAGAAATTCCTGCGCCCAAGGCTCCGGCTGCAGCTGAACCGGTTCGCGATGCCCGTAAGGCCGAAGCGGACGCCATCCGTTCCCTCCGTTCCAAAATCAAGGAAAAGAAAGCCGAACTTTCTGAATCCCGCCGCCTTCTCGAAGGTGGGGAAACCGCAGCCGCGACCAGCGCCCAGCTGAAGAACCGCATCTTCACGCTCGAACGCGAAATCGCGTCGATGGAGCGTGAAATCGGAACCCGTTCCGCGTACGCTCCGAAGAAATCCGAAGTCGCCGCCGCCGAATCCGCCACCGGAGCCCTCCGGGAGAAGGCGTCGATCGAAAACGACGTAAAGGAAAACAAGAAGAAAGCATCCGAAGAGACCGATCCGGCGAAGAAGGCCGAACTCGAACAGAAGCAGACCGCTCTCGAGGCCGAACTCCGCGAAGCGGAAGCTCTCGCCGCGAAGGGCGTCAAAGCTCCGGAAACTCTGGCGGAAGCGGCCAAACTCAACGAAAAGGCCGCGGATGTCGTTCCGAAGGCGATGGGCCGCAAGATCGATTTCGCCCAACTTCTTCCGACGAAGGCCGTCGAAGGCGTCAAAGCTCGTTACGACCACCTTTCCCACGGAATCGGCGGCATGATCAAGGCCACTCCGGGCAAAGCGTGGGACATCACTTCCTCCGTCCTCTTCGGAAACACCCACGGAGGCTTCGTGAACAAGTTCCTTTCCGCAGGGAAGGGGCCGGTCTTCGCCGAACACGGCCACGGTGGCGACGCGCACCACAAGAAGCCTTTCCCGACCATGATGGTATTGACGCTCGCTACCAACGAAGCGCTCAAGATCAACGATGCCGGAGGCTTTAAGAATTGGGCGGAAGAACTCTTCACCCTCCACGGGGTGACCGCTGAAACCATCGACCTCGTAGCGTCCTTCCTTTTCGTAAAGAATCTCGGTTGGGCCCGCATGCTCGCGGCGAACTCGATGTCCGAAAAGTATCTCGACGACGACGATTGGTCCACCAACTGGGGATCCCGCGCTGCCGATTGGATGTGGGGAGCTCCCGCGGAAGCGAAGAAGAAATAGTTCGAAATCCGAAAAAGGAGGCCTCGAGAGGCCTCCTTTTTGCGCCGTATCGCGAAATATGGTAAACTCGATGCGAAAACCGTAACATTTCGATATGTCCGATCCGAAAACCGCTCCCGCAGAAGCCCCCGAAGCTCTTTCCGAAGCAGGAAAGTCCGCCGAGGCCCTTCTCGTGAAGTTCCGCGCCAAAATGGAAACCGCCGTTTCCGACGAGGAAAAGCGCCGGTACTCCGCGCTCGTCCAGAAATTGGAAACTTCGCTTGCGCACCGTTCCGAACAAGCCCGCTCGGCCACGCACGACGCGCTTTCGGATTTTATGTCGAACCTTTCGAAGGAAGACCGGACGCTCGTGGAAAAAGTGAAATCCGATACCGGAGCGGCAACCGAAAAAGCGCGCGATTCCGTAGCGGGGATTGCCAGAAAGGTGGAAACCGCGGTTCCGGAAACCGGAGACCTCGCGCGCGCCGCCAAAGAAGGCGATAAGGACAAGGCTCTCGAGGCTGGAAAAAAGATCGTCGACAAGGCCGCCCAGGAAGGCGGACAGATTATCGAGAAGGGTGGGGAAAAGCTCCGCGTGTACGCCGGATCCGCCGCCGTGGAAAAACTCCTCGAACCGCTCAAGAATGCCGACGACGTCGGTTCGTTCCTTGAAGCCGTCCTCGAATTCTTCAAGAATTTCTTCAAATTCGTATTCTCGGGAGGCACGATCAGCGAAGTGATCGATGACGGCAAGAAGGCCGTAGGCGACGCGAAGGACGCGTTGAAAAACGGGAAGGACGCGATTTCCGACGCTGCCGACAAGGCCGCCGACGAATTCAGGAATCCCGAAAAGCGCAAAGAAGCCGTTGATAAAATCGTCAAAACGCTTTCCGGCGATATTTCCAAGAAGTATTTTTCCGGCGCCGACCTTTCTCCTGCCAAGCTGGCTCGCCTCCGTGCCATCGTCGACGACAGTTTCGACAATTCCGGCCTTGCCAAGATTGCCAAATCCTACGTCGACAACGGGGAAACCACCGTCGGCGAAATCATTTCGGCCATCGGCAATGCCGCCAACCTTCCAAAGTTCGCCTTTTCGCTCGCGATGAGCGGCATTCTTCCGGTAGGGAAGATCGCCTACGACGCCACCATCGACACCGGCAAGGCCGTATTCTCGCTTTCCCTCGACGGAATGGGACTCCCCCCGGTATTCATGGAACAGAAGGATCTCGAAGCCTTCTTCGCGACCCATGCGAAAGCCGGAGCGTTCAAGGACTACGCGCTCGACATGGCCCGCATCGAACTCTACCGTCCGATGGGCCTCTTCTACTCGCTCGTCGCCGCATCCGTGGGAGCGATTGCCAAATCCGGCGTCGCCGTATTCGCCGATACCGCTACCGGCGCGAACGGATTTACCATCGCACGCGGCATCGCGACTTCGGATTTCGACAAGGTTTTCGGAGAATTCTCGAAGATTGAAAAGGTCGTCGGGGCTTCGTCCGCTTCGGGAGAGAAAGCTTCCGCCGTGCTTGCGGACCTCAAGAAGGAACTTCTCAATGTGAACCGCAACTGGGCACTCCTCGGTGCCGCCCGTGAAGTGGGGTACGACGTCGATAAGATCCTCGCGCATCCGAAAATCGCCCAGGCCATGAAGGACGGCATTGTCACTCAGGCCGACGTCGCTCGGCTCAAGGCCGCAAAGGGAATGCAGAATCCCCTCCAATCGGTCATTTCGGCTCCGGACACCCGCGGTTTCAACGTTTCCCAGGAATTCAAGATGGGCGTCGGAACCTCTGAGGGCGTGCTCCAGCGCTTCCTCCGCGAACTCGACGACGTGAAAGCTTTTCAGAACACGCTTGCCCGCAAAGACGGCGGAAGTCTCGAAAAACTCAACCGTTTGGGCGAATGGATCAAGACCATGAAGGTCGCCCGAGCGGCCGACACCGTGGTGCTCCATCTCGAAACGCCGGATGACGTCGCCAAGCTCAAGGCCGTCCAGTCGGTTTGGCCGGAGGGGCTCTCGGGATTCTTCAAGGCGCTCCCGGTTCTCGGGTTTACCGGTTCGGTATTCTCGGTCGTGGTGGGTTCGAAGGCCGAGGGCGAAGTGAAGGGGAAAGATATCGGAAACGCCCTCGCGATGGCGCTCGTTCCGATTTACGGTTCGGTCCACCTCATCAGCGGAATGACCGTATCCTGGGAAGATATCAAGAACGGAAAACTTCCGTCCCTTACCGATGCCGCGCTAGGGTCGCTCGCCGTCACTACGCTCGCCATCGAAGGTTCCCGTCTCGCAAGCCATACGGTAGAGGCTGCCAAGCTCCTCGCCAACGGCCGCGTGCTTTCCGCAGGAAAAACCATCGGCCAGGGCGTTGCCATGCACGCTATCGACCTCGTCAAATCCGCTGCGTACGTCGCTCGCGGAGTCAACCACGTACGTATGGCCGCCGCCCCGATGCTGGGGGCGATGACTAAGCTCATGGCGAACGGTGCCGAGACCGCCATAGCGACCAAGAACCGCATCGCCATCATCGCGGCGGGATTGCTCATCGCCGGTGGCGCTGCCGCCGCGATGCTCGAAAAGAAGACCCCGCAGGAATGCGAAGACGCGCTGAAGAAGGACGGATGGCTCGACGATTCCGGCAATCCGACCTCCGCGTTCTTCAATACTTTCCATAGCCTCGATCTCGACCGCAAGCGTGAAATCCTCGACACGCTCTTCGCCGGAAAGGTGGACCTCAAAGGGAAGTCCCCGAAGGTTTCCTATGACGAGAACGCGCGCGAATACGCCGTCGTCGTGAAGAAATCCGAAGAACGAGATACTTGGCAGGACATCCTCAACCGCGATCCGCAGTTCCGCGACCAACTCGCGAGACTTTCCATCGACGTGCGCGTGCTCTCCGAAGAAGAAGTCAAAGCTTCCCAGTCGGCAGCGAAGACCGAAAAGAAATAGTCCGCCAACGAAAAACGCCCCTCCGGGGGCGTTTTTCTATTCCCGCTTTCCTTCGAGTTCCTTCCGTACCCGGTCGCGGATTTCGATTCTCCGGTCTTCCGGGTGGAATTTGAGGAACTCGTCCGAAATGACGATGCCCCAAGGTTTGCCGAGACGTTCGTATTCGCGGAGGGTCTTCGGGAGGAAGAGCGCCTTAAAAACGGTTTCCACGGTTCGTGCGAGCGCGGACGGGAGAGACGTTGGGGAACGGCTTCCGGAAAACTCGCCGTTCCCGTCCACGCTCACGAGCCGTCTCGCCCACTCGTAGAGGTACGCGTCGTCTTCGATGGCGACCTTGCCCAAATCCGCGTTTTCCACCGCGAAGAACGACAGGCAGAAGCGACCCTTTACGTATTTGCCATGACGCCGTACTCCCAGGAGCGAAAAGAAGAGCGTGGTCATTACGCGGCCCGTCCAAATCATGCCCGGCGCCGTTTCTACGAAAAGGTCGATGTCCGAATCGCCGTCGGCGGCGTTCATCGAGAGGGAATTGCACACCCAGATTCGGCGGATTCCCGGAAATTTTACGAGAAAGCGGCAGAATTTTTCCGCACGGCGAATCAGGGCGTTTTCGCCTTCGGACCGCTCCGGTTTCGCGTCCACGATTCTATCGAACGCCCGCAGAAAGTTCCCGTATTCGAAATCGGCGAAAGGCCTCGGAATTCCGCGTACGGACTCCGGGGCTCGATTTTCGTCGGCGTTCGGGTATGATTCGGTCATGGAAAAATCGGTTCCCCAGCAACATACCCGCAAAGAGCGCCTTTTTCAACTTCTGCTCGAAATTCCGAAGGGCGGATTCGCGACCTACGGCGAACTCGCCCGCGTTCTCGGTACTTCTCCGCGCGCCGTGGCCTCGATGCTCGCGTCCAATCTCGAACAGGACCGCTACCCCTGTTACAAGGTCGTGGCATCCGATGGGAAAGTCTCGGGATACAATCTCGGAACCGAAGAAAAACTCCGTCGCCTTGCGGCGGACGGAGTTTCGGTCGAGAACGGGAAGGTGGCTATTCTTCAGGCGTACCGGTTCCCCCGTTCTTAGGGCGGGACTTCTTCGGTCGGGTGACCTTGATTCTGCCGCGAACGGCGTTCGGCGCCTTCTTTCTCCCGTATTTGCGGTTCGGCGAAGATCCTTCCACGGTTTCGGAAACCGATCGCGAAGTGCGTCGAACCGTTTGGAGGGCCTTCGGTTCGGGCGGAGCGTTTTCCGGGTCGGTCCTCCCGGCTTCGTAGCTCACGATTTGGTTGCGTCCGTTGCGTTTCCCGAAGTAGAGCGCGCGGTCGGCGAGTTCGAAATAGTGGGCGAGAAGGTCGGTTTCGCGCGGGAGCTCCCGAACTTCCGCGGTCTTGATTTCGACCATTCCCACAGTGACGGTGATTCCGAATTTTTCGCCGGAGTTGCCATTTTCGAACTGGAGTTTCTTAATGGCCGCCGAAATGCGTTCCGCCGCCGAGATTGCGCCGGCTTCACCCGTTTCGTCGAAAAGCATGATGAATTCCTCTCCTCCCCAACGGCACGGGATGTCGATGCGGCGCGGAGTATAGCCTTCGCCCTTACCGGTGAGCACATTTCCGAGTTTCGAAAGGACCTCGTTGCCCATGAGGTGCCCATGCGTGTCGTTGACCTTTTTGAAGTGGTCGATGTCGATCATGCAGAGCACTGCCGAACCTTCGGTGCGACGCACGCGTTCGATGGCGTTCTTCAGGAGTTCTTCGGCCGCGTCTTTGCGCAGGAGGCCGGTGAGTTGATCGAAACGGGTGTTGTGGAGTTCCGAACGCATGCGCTCGAGTTCGCTCTTGATGTCGAGGAGCTCTTTCTTGGCAAGCGCCGATTCTTCTTCGTGGATGACGGCGTGGAGGTGGACGTAATAGGTTTCCGCGATTTGGGAAATCTGTTCCATGTCGATGTCGTGGGCCGTGTCGTAGTCGTCGAGAAGGAGGTAGCCGATGGGTTTTCCTTCGATATTGCGGAAGATGAAGACCGCGTCTACGCCGCCATCCTCGGAATCGGACGGGTCGAGATAGGCGAAACGCCCGTCTTTCGTGCCTTCGATGGCCAACTCAACCTGCTCTTCGATCATTGCGTGGTTCGAGGACGGGTGCAGCGTTCCGGATTCGTGCAGGGGGACTCCCTTGCCGTCTTTCAAAAGCCAGATGCCGGCGTAGTCCATTTCGAGGTATTTCCGAAGGAGGTCCAGGGATTCAGAGATCATTCGGAAGCGCTTGAGTTCCGGCGCGCTCTCGTTCATGCTGGTCGAAACGGAACGCCCGATGCGTTCGAGCGCGGCGACGAAATTTTCGGGGAGACCGAAAAGCCTCTCCATTTCGCGGAGGTTTTCGAACATTTCCAATACGAGGCGGCGGGTTTCCCCCATGACCACCGAGACTTCGGTGGGCTGGCCGGTGCCGTCGATGAGTTCGTTACACCGCGGAGCGACCAATTTGAGAAGCTCGGCTACGGTTTTTTCCGCGAGACGGAAACGTTCGCGGATCTCTTCCGGATTCGGTTGCGCCTCAAAAACGCGCGGACTGCTTTCGGCCACGCGCGGATTCCGGGGAGTGAGGGGAACGGGTGTATCCATACGTCGAAGTTATACGCCTCCGGGGCGTTCTGTCAAATGCACTTGCTTGTCTTTGTAAAGCCAACGAAAACCAAGCCTCTTGCCTCTGATGGTTTTCCGAATAAAATCGCCCCAGTACATCGGTGAAAACCCGAAGGGGCGCGGATTTTTCCGAAAGCCCCGGATATTTCAGGTAATAAAGACACGTTTCCATGGCATACGAATTCTACGATTTGCTCGGCGTCGGCCGCGACGCTTCCTCCGAAGAACTCAAGAAGGCTTACCGCAAGAAGGCGATGGAGCTCCATCCCGACCGCCACCAGGGCGACAAGGCGAAGGAAGCCGAATTCAAAAAAGTGAACGAAGCCTACGCGACTCTTTCCGATCCGCAGAAGAAAGCGTACTACGACCGCACCGGAGGCGTCCAAAACGACCAGGGATTCCCGGGAGGGGGCGGTTTTTCGGCCGACTTCGATTTTTCGGACATCTTCGAATCTTTTTTCGGAGGAGGATTCGGGCAGGGCGGACGTGGCAAACGCCGCGAAGTGGGCGACGACATCGAGGTCCGCGTGAAGACGACCTTCGAAAAGGGCGTCAAGGGCGGAAGCGAAGAAATCGCCTACGAGCGCCGGCAGGTTTGCCCCGATTGCGCGGGCACCGGTTCCGAAAAGGGCCGCGAACCCAAAACGTGCCCCGATTGCGCGGGTGCCGGCCGGGTGAAACAGCGCATGCAGACGGTGTTCGGCGTGGTCGAACAGGCCGTTACGTGTCCCAAGTGCCGCGGAAACGGCAAAATCATCGAACATCCGTGCGGAAAGTGCCGCGGCGAACGCTACGTGATCTTCCGCACCGAGCGGAAAATCGACGTTCCGGCGGGCATCGAGGACGGAATGACCGTCAAAATCCGCGGAGAAGGCCACGAAGGCATCGACGGGAACGGCGACCTCTACCTCCATTTTTCGATTCCGGAAACCGAGAACGGTCTCGAGCGCGACGGTGCCGACCTCCACTACCACCTCGACCTCGATCCGGTCGAAATGGTTCTTGGAAACGTCCGCAAGGTCACTATCCCGGTCGTGGGCGAACGCGAAATCGAAATCAAGGCCGGCTCGCAGCACGGCAAGGCCGTCCGCTTCCGCGGGGAAGGCGCTCCCAAAATCCCGAACGGCGGCAAAGGCGACCTCATCGTCACTTTCCGCGTGAAGGTTCCGGAAAAGCTCACTGCCAAAGAACGCGAACTCTACGAAGCCCTCGCGAAAGAGAAGGGCATGGCCGACGGCCACGGCAAGGGCATTCTCGGAAAGCTTTTCGACTAATCGGGGTTTTTCGTACGCTTTTCTTTCTTTTTCGAACGTACGGGCGCTATACTGCGACTCGCAGGATTTCCTTTCTCTCCCATGTCATACAACGACCTCGTCAACGTTCCCTCGTTCGGTAAGAAGCGGGAGAACTTCGATCCCGAACGCGGCGACGTCGTGTTTTACTGCCGCGCCTGCGGCAAAACCGTAGAGGCCACCCGCCTCCATCCGGTGAAGTACAGGTACGAATGCCCCGCGTGCAAAGGCCACGAAATTAGCATCGGCACTTCTGCCGGAGTAAAAGAGTTCTACGCCAAACAGCACCGGTAAGCCATCTTTGCGCCCAATATGTATTTTTCATATGGAATTTCCATATTAAAATTTGCATTTTACATACGGAAGTATATATTCCGACCCGTTACATCATTCTTCGTTTCCCCACATGGACAATAAGAAAGAAGCGCTGGCTTCGGCCCTCGCGATGATCGAGAAGCAGTTCGGTACGGGTTCCATCATGCGCCTCGGCGACCAGGATTCCATCAAGGTCGAAACCACTTCTTCCGGTTCCATCGCCCTCGACAAGGCGCTCGGCGGAGGCTACGCCAAGGGCCGAATCGTAGAAATCTACGGTCCGGAATCCTCGGGTAAGACCACTCTCACGCTCCACGCGATCGCTGAGATGCAGAAAACCGGCGGCACCTGCGCCTTCATCGACGCCGAACACGCGTTCGATCCTTCGTACGCTAAAAAGATCGGCATCGACGTCGATTCGCTCATCATTTCCCAGCCCGACAACGGCGAACAGGCGCTCGAAATCGTCGACGCCCTCGTCCGTTCCGGCGCGGTGGACCTCATCGTCGTCGACTCCGTCGCCGCTCTCGTCCCCAAGGCCGAAATCGAAGGCAACATGGGCGACTCGTTCATGGGTCTCCAAGCGCGTCTCATGAGCCAAGCCCTCCGCAAGATCACCGGCGTCATTTCCAAATCCTCGTGCACGGTCATCTTCATCAACCAGATCCGCATGAAGATCGGCGTCATGTTCGGCAATCCGGAAACCACCACCGGCGGTAACGCGCTCAAGTTCTACGCTTCCCAGCGTCTCGACATCCGCCGCAAAGAGAAGATCGAATCAGGAACCGGCGACGACCGCGAGGCGACCGGTACCCGCGCTAAGATCAAGGTCGTGAAGAACAAGGTGGCCCCGCCCTTCCGCGAAGTCGAAGTCGACATCCTCTTCAATGAGGGCATCTCCCGCTCGGGCGAAGTCGTCGATATCGGTTCGGAATCCGGAATCATCAAGAAAGCCGGCGCGTTCTACTCCTTCGGGGAAACCCGTCTCGGACAGGGGCGTGAAAACGCCAAGGCGTTCCTCGACCAGAACCGCGAACTCCGTGACCAGATCGAAGCCGAAATCCGCAAGACCCTCGAGGCGTAGTCCTCGGTCCCAATCCCGTCGCGCCTTGTGCGCACAAAAAAGCCCCTTCCGGTTGATTCCGGTAGGGGCTTCTATTTTTCCGGAGAACTTTCGTTTCCGGATACGCTTATTTCGATCCGTTCGGGGAAGCGGACGAAGGACAGCTGACCTTCCGCGTAATGGATTCGATCTGGTCGTCGAAAACGACTTTCCCGTTCTCGATTTCCACGACTTTACCCAAGAAGTAGCACGTTCTCGTCGGACTCGGCGGCATTTTCGCGAACGAATCGGGAAGTTTCACCCCGTTCATCCGGTATTCGCCGACGTCCGCGACCGGGAAGTTTTTCCGGTCGAGCTCCTCTTTCGCGAGCGTTTCGTTTAGCAATGCCTTCGATTCGGCATTGGTAAGCGTTTGTGCGCCCGTGATCGGAGACGTTCCGAGTAACGTGGCAACGGCGGCCACGATGAGAGGCATTCGTAAATACGGTTCCATATTTCCTCCTTTTCGGTAAAGAAACCGTCGCGATTCTAAAAGTATGCGCTTTCGAGTCAAACCGGACGGCCGCATATTTGCCCAAAATGCGATTTTACGTATAATGGAGACGTAAAATCCAATGAACATGAACGAAGCCGAACTTCAGACTCCCGTCGAAGAAAAAGCTCCCGAAACCGTATTCGTTTCGGAGGCCCTTTCGAACGTTCTCGACCGCACCCATGCCGCTGCCGGAAACATCGTGAAGTTCGACGACGTCGCGGCGAATGAAGTGGGCATCCGGGCCCTTCTGCGTGCGGGCAACGTTCTCCGCTGGTTCCGTTCCGGCGTTACCGAGGCCGAAGTCGCCGAATATGCCGGCATCATCGACGCGCTCACTACTAAGCGCGAAGAACTCGTCGCCGCCGCCAACGACGAAGAATTCCGCCGCGCCGCGTAATTCGAACCCAGCGAGCGCCCAATGACGGCGTTCGGAAAAAGCGTCCGTTACGGGCGCTTTCTTTTTTTTCGCATTTCGATACTATTGCGCGTCGTCGCGACGCTCCACTTACCGCCAAAGACCATGCCCGTAGTTAAATCCGTTTTCAAACTCGTCGCCAAGCGTCCGCTCACGCACGACGTTTTCGAGCTCCTTTTCGAATCGTCCGTTCCGCTCGAATCCAAGGCGGGAGAATACGTCATCTTCGATCTTGCGCAGGGTGTGAAACGTGCCTACAGCATCGCTTTCCGTGGTGACGACTCATCGTTCGGGTTCATCGTGAAGCGCGTGGAATGAGGCGCGGGAAGCCCGATTCTCTGCGGCCTCGAAGTGGGCGCTGAAATCGGGGGAATGGGTCCGATGGGGCATTTTACCCTCCGTGAAACCGACTTTTCCAAGTGCTTCATCGGCACGGGAACCGGCTTCGCTCCCCTCTACTACCAGCTTCTCGATTCCGCGAAACGCGGCTACCGCGCCAAGATGGCGTTCGTCTTCGGGGTTCGGGAGAAGCAGGACGTTTTCTATGTCGAAGAATCCGAAAATCTCGCCAAGGAATTTCCGGAGTTCGTATCGCTCCGCTACCTGAGCCGCTCCGAGGAGCCCGGCTTTGAAAAAGGATACGTCACCGATTTCGTCACCGCGGAAAACGTTGCGGGGTATCAGGAATTCTACCTCTGCGGATCTCCGGCGATGGTAAAAGACACCCGCGCCAAACTCGCGGAACTCGGCGTTCCTAAAGAAAACGTGTTCTTCGAACAGTACTAGTCGAACGTAGGCGGAACCTCTTTTTTCGGCGGTTCGAATTTGCGGTATTCCGCGAGCACTGCGGCGCCCATCGTATCCCACGAGAAATCCTTCGCGCGCTCGAGCCCCTTTTTGATAAGCGCGGGCTTTTTTCCCGGATGGGAGAGGAAATCGTCCATCGCACGGGCAATGTCGTCCACGCGGAGCGGATCGAAGAATATGGCGTTTCCTTCTCCGGCGACTTCGGTGAGGCTCGAGCCCTTCGAACAGAGAACGGGAACTCCGGCAGCCATGGCTTCGATGACCGGGAGTCCGAAACCTTCGTAGAGGGAAGGGAAGACGTACGCGCCCGCGCCCTTGTAGAGCGCGGGGATATCCTCGTTGTCGACGAATCCCGGAAGACGGACCCGACCGGAAAGCCCGAGGCGCACGATGGTGTCGCGGACGTCGCGGTATCCCGGATCTTCCTTGCCGGCGAGTACGAGATCGGTTCACGGGTGCTTTTCGGCGATTTCCGCGAAGGCTTCGACGAGCCGAACAAGGTTCTTATGTTCGCGAAAAACTCCGGTATAGAGGAAATATTCCCGCTCGATGCCGAGTTTCGCCTTCATCTTGGCGATCTCATCGTCCGAAACCGTTTTTTCGAACCTCTCGCGGCTGACGCCGTTGTGGATGGTGATGATCTTGTCTTCGTCAATGTCGAGGATTTCGACGAGGTCTTTGCGGGTGTGTTCGCTTACCGAAAAGATTTCCACGGCACGTTTCGCGATCGAACGGATGGTGGCCGAATACGCGAAGCGGTGCACGCTGCTTTTCATCTTCCGTCCCGGGTAGAACGAGAGCGTGAGGTCGTGGATGGTGACGACCGATTTTCCACGGTAGGCGAGAGGGGCGTTGAAATGCGTAAAATGCATGAGGTCGAGACCTTCCTTGGCGATGAGGTACGGAAAAACGACCTGTTCTCCGAACGAGTAGTGACGCACGTCCGCCTCGACCTTTTTGAAATTGGGCTTGTCGACCGTGCAGTCGAACATTCCCGATTTCGAGAGGAAAAGCACGTACTGGTTCTCGTCGTCATGGTTCGCGAGGTAGTCGACGAGACGTTCGACGTAGATGCCGATGCCCGTGAACTTCGAACCGTACATTCGGCAATCGATTCCGATCTTCATATTCCTTTTGGGGTGATTTTTTCGTACGGAACCCTTCGTGGCGGGGCTTCCGGCTTCAATGAAGACGTCGCGCTCGTATTTTTCACGCGCTTCGGTAGAATTGGCAACAGTATATGGGTAAACCGCCGTTTCCCAAATGAACGAAGCCTTCCTGAAAGAACTTTCCGTCCTTCCCGTCTATGTGCGGATGAAGGCGGTTCCCAAGCAGCCGAAAACCGAAATTTTCGCCCATATGGACGACGGAACTTGGAAAATCCGCGTGGCCGCCGTTCCCGAGAAAGGAAAGGCCAATGCCGAAATCATCCGGCATTTGTCAGAGATTACCGGATTCAAAAAGGACCGCTTCGAAATCGTGAGCGGAACCGGAGACGCGTTCAAGCTCGTAAAAATCCGCCCCGAATAGGGGCGGATTTTCAGTCGTCTCGATGCTCGTTACGCGTTCAAGAAGATTTTTCCGACTTCGCGGACTTGTTCGGCGCTCCAATTCAGGCTCCAGGTTTCGTTTTTCAGAAAGAGCATCTGGAGATACATCTGTTTGTCCGAGGACGCAACGTGGTCGATGTTCGGAACATGTCCCATGCGGAGCGAGGCCAGAACGGCCAATCCCATTTTCGTTTCCACGTCGTCTTGGCGAAGGAATTCGTTTCCGACGAAGTTCTCCCCTTCGACGTTTCCGACGAAGTTCATCGGTTCGAGTTCGAGGAAGCGTTCCACGATTTTTCCGTACGCCCATTCGGAGTTACGGACGTTTTCCGGAACGATGACCCCGGCCCTGTAGAGCGCTTCGGTCATTTCGCGGGAACGCCCTACGGCGTAAACCGACGGCCATTTTCCGAAACGGTTCACGATGCGGTCGACTACCGGCGCGTATTTTTCGCGGAAAGTCGGCGGCACTTCCGCTGCGGTCTCGGTCTCGGTTCCGGTTTCCGTCTCGACTTCCTCCGTTCCGCCGGTTTCCGGTTCTTCGACGGTCTCCTGCGTTTCCGGGAGCTCTTCGGTTTCCGCGGTTTCCCCCGTTCCGGTAACTCCGGAAACGTCCGGCGCCCGTACTTCATTCCGGTTCTGCCGATTGCCTCGTACGTTCCGGGGTTCCGGAAGGTCTATGATTTCGCCAACGCTTCCCGCGACGCGTTCGTTGACCTGGGCAATGGCGTGCTCTCCGCGCAAGAACCGCTGGAAGTCGCCTTCCATCCATGCCGAGTACGCGTCGGCATCGTTGATTTCCGTACCCTGGGTAGGGGAAATCCGGAGTCCGATCTTCGCGAGCCTTGCCATCCATTCCTGGTTGTAGAGCTTCTGCTTCCCCGTGTCGCCGTCGATTTTCCAGAGATCGGGGCTGAGGTTCTTTTCCATATGCTTCATGAACGCCGTATGCAGGTGTTCGAAAAGCTTACGCTTGCAGTTCTCGTTCTCATTTTTATTCTCGGAGTACTTTTCGTCGCGGATCATCGAAAAGGTGTCGATGAGCTGGTTGAAAAGGAAAGACGGCAACGGGCCGTCGATCTTACCCGGACCGTGGGAGAATCGGATGAGCGATACGAACTTCGTCACGTTGCCCATCGCCCAGTTCATGCGGCCGGCGGTATAGTTCCCCATGCCGATTTCGGCATCGTCGATCTTACTGTCGTCAAGTTGCGCGCCGTAGCATTCGTAGTACGCCTTGAAATCGGGGTCGTTCTCTTTTTCGATGAAAATGAGGGGGTCCGATGGGCGGATGGTGAGGATTTTCGTGAACTCTTCTCCATATTCGTCCCAGAAAGCTCAAGATTTTTTAATAAGCTCGCTGTTCTTTCCTTCGGCAATCAGTGTCGAGAGGGCATTGAATTTCAGAAGGCATTCCGGTCCTTTGTGCGCCGCGATTTTTCTGATGACGTTCCGGAATACTTTTTGTAAGCTTTCGCTTTCGGCAAAGAGGAGCGGAGGGTACGTGTGTCCGGAATCGAATATGCTCGAAAGACCGGATTTTCCTTGGAGAAGGGAGGTGTGGACGTTTTCGCGGATATTGGTGAAAGCCAAGAGGAAAGGCAATTTCATGCGGTCTTTCATCGGTCCCGGTTTGTTCCAGGATTCTTCCATCGCCCCGATGCCATGGGCGTATTCCCCCTCCTCGAATTTCTCCATGCAGTATTTGAGCCGGCGGTCGAAATTCGGCCAGTTTTGGACTTCTTTCGTTCCGTTGCCCTTTTCGCCATCGGCGCCCTTTTCCCAACGGTCTTTGACCATTTTCCAATATGCCGGATTGAGATGGAGTTCCGGCGCTTTGATTTTCAAATATTCGTGGATGGCGAATTCCTCGGTGATTTCACGTCATTCGTAACGCTTCTCCAGCCAAGTCCGGAAGTGGGCCTTCCCCGCCGCGTCGCCGGGCAAACGCTGGTAGAACACCCATTTGCCCTCGAATTCTTTAAGCACGCCCGTATACAGCGAACCGTGTTTTTCGAGCATCGAGCAAATGCTCGCGATAATTTCGCCGTGCGTCGACGAACTGTCCATGAGCCAGGTCCGAATCTGCTGCTGGCGTTTTTTCGGGGGATTGAGGCCGGCGAGATGCTCGATGTCTTCTTCGAGCATCTTCTTGTCTTCCGAGAAGAGTTCGCGTTCGAAGTCTACGAGCCATTCTTCCGGGAATCCCGGAAGCCAATTGGCAAATGCGTGCGCGACGTGCGCGGCATGGTGCTTGCTCGAATGTTCGAGGCGGTGTTTGATGACGTCCGGAATTCGTGAAATCCCCTTGAGGATGTCGTTGAAACTCGGCGCGTGCATGAACGCCTTCAAGAAACCGTTCTTTTCGAACGGGACGTCAGGAAGCGGTTGAACTTCGAGTCCTCGTGCTGGCGCATACGGTTGGCAGTTGTACTTGCCGAGCATGAAGTGCAGGTATTCCGCCGAACGGGTCTGGAATTCGCCGATGGGCGTAACTTTTCCGGCGACGCTCTCTTCTTCGCCGTGCTCGTTCTTTTTCACGGATCCGGGAACGAATCCTTCGATCGGGCGCATGACGATAGTGCCGTCGATTTTGATTTCCTCAATTTCGACGCCGTTTCCGTCCGGTCCGTAGAAATAGCGGACCCCTTCGTAGCCTTCTTCGAACTGGCGGCTTTTTACGGAAATCTTTCCCTTGGTCGAACCTTCCGAGCGACGGACGATGAGGTCGGCGTAGTCCTTGCCGTTCTGCCCGGTCTTCTGGCGTTCGATGACGTTTTCCGGAGTCGAGACGTCGTCTTTCAAACGGGTCGCGAGAAGCGTTCTCGTGGAATTCCTGTCCGGACCTTCGTAGATGCCCTTACTGAAGAGCGTGAAGAACTTCCGGTACGAGAACTTTTCGACGCGTCAGAAGGCGTCGCGCGTGGTAATGACGCCGTTTTCCACACGGGAGCCCGCGCTTCCGTTGGGAAGGCGTACCGGCTCGTTGATGGCGGCCGATTCGTCTACGGACAATACCGTCGCGATGGCGTAGCTGGAATTTTCAGGCTTGCCGAAAGCGATGGTGAGTCCTTTGGCGATTTTCTGCCCCTTGCCGTCGATGTCTATCGAATCGATGCGGTCTTCGAGTTCGGCGAGGCTCGCGAAAGGGGAATCTTCGGCCGTGTCGATTTCCTCGTGCGTACGGGAAATCCTGCGGACACCGGAGAACGTTTCGGAATCCATCGCCGCCCCCTTTTTAAAACGGGAGAGGAGCTTGTAGAACGACGGGTAGTCGAGTTCGGCAACGGATTCTTCGAAATGCTCGCCGTAGAACGTGATGGTGACCTTCTTGTCGCCGGTCGAGAATTCCTTCCACGGACCGACCTTCATGGTCGCCTTCACGTCCCCGTTCGCAGTTTCGCAAGTACCCTGGACGTACACCGGGATTCCGAGTTCTTTCAGGTGTTCTCCGTCTTCGAGGAGTCCGAGGTTGGCGATGCCCTTGCCCGGCGCGCCCTGTATGGTGAGGCGACGGCGGGTTTCGCGCATGAAATTGCGAGCCACCGTCCCGTCGGCTTCGGCTTCCACTTCGAATTCGCCATTGATGTCCTCGCGGATTTCGACCGCTCAGCGCTTCACCTCTTCGGCGAGTTTTTTCGCGAGTTCGCCCTTGAGGGCGACGTGCGAAACGAACCCCTTGAGCGCGATTTCCGGAAGGTCGTCCACGTTTACCGGGACTTCTTTCAGGTCGACGCGAGCGACGACGGCCTTTTTCCCATCGTCGTCGAGAGCGAGGTATTCCGGCTTGGTCGAGAGGGTCTTCCTGACGGCTTCCAAAGCGGTCGCCTCGGTAATGAGCCCCTTTTCTACGAGCGTTCCGAGGTCGGAGTTCGGAACGAAAGCCCGAACGAGGATTTTCCGGTCTTCCGGATCCTGGAATTCGGCGATGATGTCGGCGGCTTCCCGATCGGTGAGGCGTCCGGACATGATTGCCGTCTGCCAAAGGGCGATTTTTTCTTTCCTTTCGTTTTCCTGGTCCGGAGTTTCGCCCGGTTTCTTCATCCCCAGTTTGGACAGCTGCTCGAAGCGGGTCGATTTTTCCGGCATGGCGCCGTTCCTTCCGAGAATCTGCCAGACGAAACGTTCGCGCTTTCCGGCTTCCGAAAGGAGGTCGGACGCCTGTTTCGGAAGAACGTCGGCTATCGCCGCCTCGAGCTTCGCGAGCTGGTCGGGAGCGAGGTCGTATTCGTTCGAAAAGGTCTTGACCGCCTGTTCGCGCTGTCGGTCGAGAACGGCGGATTTCGCGACGATTTCGCGCACGAGGTGTTCGCGAAGGTCTTCCGCGGTCTTTTTCGGACTTCCTGAAGAAACTATGGCTTTCTCAAAATGGTCTTTGGCGAAACCGGTCGTATTCGAAATGACCGTTTTTTCCTTACCCTTGAGTTGGAAGCGTTCCGAGACACCCAAAATGGCATCGGCGTTTCCCGAGGCGATTGCGGCGCGGTGTTCTTTCAAAGCTCCAAGGTCGGTAAAGACCTCTTTCGAGACATATTCCCTGGCCAATGCTTCGAGATTCGCTATCTGGCGTCCGCCGTCGGCCGGACGTTCCGGGGAGTCGATTCCGCTGTTGAGTCTCATCGTGCGTTCGTAAAAGGTAGTTTTTCCTCTCGATTGTACCAGTTTATTCGCGCTTTGACAAATCCCGAGCACCCCATCGGGCACGAAAAACCCCCTTCCTGTGGAGAAGGGGGGTATTCGAACATTGTCCCGATCGTTGTGATCCTATTTTGTGTCCCTTTTTTGCATTATTCGATTCGAGTGCCGAAGCGCTCTGCACGTGTTGGCCGACGGGGAGCGGAACGGAGTCCGTCCCTCTCCGCTCGAGCCCAAGGAGCGTGTGATTGTAGAGAAAAAATCTGGACCAGATGCACGCAAGGGGAAAATGCCCTCTAAGAATAGCAAAAGCCGCCCCGTTTTCAAGGCGGGGCGGCCATTTCCGCTTGACGATTCGGATTACGGGTTGACCCAGGCTCCGGGGGATGAAATCGTTCAGACGTACCCGTTTCAGGAATAATCGGCAAGGGACGATCCGGCACCTTCTTGAAAATTCCATGCGGCGAGGATTCCGCTTTCGAGCGATCTGTTCGGTCCGCCGGAATAACCTGCCGATATTTCCCCGGAAGTCAGGGCGCGTCAGTAGAAGCGCATTTCCGACATGATGCCGGAGTAATAGTTCGAGCAACTGGATCCCGCCGTGTCCGACCAGCATCAGATTACGAGCCCATGGGCACCGTTGTTCGTAAGGGTCCGCGATGCGCTGCCGACGGAATTGCCGTCGACGTAGAACGTGACCGTTCCGTTTTTCGCGCTCACCGTAAGCTGGTGTATCGTGGAATTGGTCGAAAGACCGTGGTTCGCGGCATCCGTGCCCGCGTAACCGGAACTCGAAGTTTTATCTCCCCGCGCGTAAAGTTGCGTGGAAGTGAGTCCGAAGAAAGTGTCGTTACCGCCGGCGGTAGTCGCATCGGTTACGAGATAACCGTTACCGACCGAAGCCCAGGTTTCGATGGTGAATTCGCTACTGTCGGGCAGAAGTTTCGAAAAGGTCACTTTCGTTGAACCGTTGAAGGTGAGCGCCTTGTCTATTACCGGCGTCGATACGGTCGCCGTCGATCCGGCCGAGCCGTCCATGAGCGCTCATGTCAGTCATTTCGCGGGATCCCGGATGAGTCCGGATACCGATCAGGAGAGGGCGGTGGGGAAGCTTCACGTAACGTTCGCCATTCCCGTTGCCGGCGACACCCCCACGACTTGGAACCAGGATCCGGAACGGGGTTTGCCACCGGAAGGGACGGTCCAGTCGAACGCGCCGATTCCGATGGACTTCGGATCGTATGCCGCAAGGGCGTCGCCGACGGTTTTCCCAATGCCGGAGAGTTTGAATTTGTCAGGGTTCATCTTCAACCGTGTCCAATCGGGGTTTCCGGCGGAATAGTTCGTTCCCGCCGCGTTCCAGTCTCATCCCGTGAGCGCGACCGGAGTCCCGTCGACGTACACGATCGCCCCCGAGAGCGCCGCTCCCGTATCGTGCACCACGTAGAACCTCGGAGAGTTGTTCGAAATGGCCGCCTCCGATGAAATCGCCGTCTGAACCGACCGGATGTTCGCCTTGATGGCCGAATCCTTCGCGTCTTGCGAATATCCCGACAATGCCAAAAAACCTATCGTGGCCAAAATCGCCAAAATCGTGATGACGACGATGAGTTCGACGAGAGTGAAAGCGGAAAGCCCTTTTTTCTTGGATTTTTCGATGAGCATGGGTCTTCGTTACGTTAACGTTCCGTCGAATGATACCACGAAAAACACGCCTTTCAACTACGAGACCTTCTTGACGAAACAGGTCTTGAGCACGAGGCCTTTCACCTCCGGAATATTGGCTTCGATGAGCTCCGGGTCGTCGGTGAGGCGGATGTTTTTCACCTTGTGGCCCTTGTTGAGCGTGACTTTGGTTCCGCCGACCTTGAGCGGCTGGGTGAGGAGGACGGTATCGCCGGAAGCGAGGACGTTGCCGTAGGCGTCGACGGTCTGGGTTTCTTCGAACATGGGTTGGGAAAAAAATAATGCCAATGTGTTTATGGAAGCGAACTTGCCTTGATGTTCATTTTTAAACTAATAGCTTTTACAATCAAATCCTTGGCAAGCCCGGGAATCGTTTCGCTATCAAAATCTGATTCATACAAGAAAAACTGCATACCGTTTTCGTCGAATCTCTCAAGCGCAAGAACGTAGCATAAGTAGAAGAGCGAAATGCCAATCGGGACATCGAAATGTGGTCATTCCCCGAACCACTCTTTTGCGAACTTTACGATAATATCTTTGTGTGATATCAAGGCTTCACGCAACGTCTCGATGTCGGAGATTCCTAGATATCGAAGACCCTTGAGGCTGAAATTCGATTCTCGGTCTATTACTGCCCCAATCCCTAAGGCAATTTCAGTGTCGATGGATCTAATCAAATTGTCGCTTCACATGAACGAGGCGATTGATATTTCATCAAGGCCAACAGAACGAGGTTCACTGTAGATGGTCTTTTTCAATAAGTGTTTATAAGCTTCCGTTTCCTCATGTATTCGGGTGAATTCTTGGTCTGCAAGTTCCAAGACCCCCGCTAATCTTGTAAATTTTCTTTCAATATGTGGAGGTACGCTCGTTGACCCTTTATATCCTAAATCGTGCTCCATTTCCGCCCACGCATGTTGAAGTATTGAGCGAATTTGTATCTCCACCTTCAGCCCCTCGTAGTTTCGATATTCAGAAAGACAAGTTCTGGATCCAGAAAGACTTACTACTTTATGTACTGATCTATATCCGAATTCTTTAGGTTT
The DNA here is from genome assembly GCA_964482035.1 of uncultured Candidatus Peribacteria bacterium. GTDB lineage: Bacteria > Patescibacteriota > Gracilibacteria > BD1-5 > UBA2023 > JANJWP01. Next base: position 127,102 of record CAYZVC010000002.1, read on the forward strand.
TAACTGAGCTCATTTGTCTGCCGAGTTATCTGTATCCACGTTAAACTCTTCGTCTAAAATATCCTGTATTTTAGAAATATCGTCCTCGAAGTAAGTAATTATGCGAACCCCCACAATGTCGGTAACATCCTCTATTTGCTCATACGTTTTAGTAGGATTTTTGATTTTTCATTCTAGGCTTTCCTGCGTTTTCACTCTTGAAGTTATATCGTGGATCTTCACCGATGCTTGTTCGAGCAATTCTCATAAAAGTTTTTCGAGTTTTGAAGCGAATCACGAATACAGGGGGAGATTGTCATTATAGTCGCTTATTATTTGGTTCATTTTATCGAAATGCTTAACCGATAATCGGGAAATGAAATCTCGCGAACATTAGCGCACTTTCCATAGAACGCAAAGGTAGGCTATTTATTTGATGACATGGGATTCTTTCCTCCTCGCTTCCGCTCGTCGGAACGCCTTGCCACGGAAAGCCGCTTCGGCGGCTTTCTTCCCGTCTCGCGAGGCTCGACGGTGTGGCGGCGGTTTCGAATCCCGTCATATCCCTCTCGAACAACTAAAAACTCCCGCTTTCACGGGAGTTTTTCATTGTTCATGGCGGAGAGGGGGGGATTCGAACCCCCGATGCCGGAGACCGGCATACCAGATTTCGAGTCTGGCGCATTCGACCACTCTGCCACCTCTCCAAGGTGTGGGCTGGTCAACCCGGCGTATCGGCTTATTTGGTGCCCCAAGCGGGAATCGAACCCGCACTCCGTTGCCGGAAAAGGATTTTGAGTCCTTCGCGTCTACCAATTCCGCCATCAGGGCGCGGTTTTCCCTTCCTTGCGGAAAAGAGCGTGGAGAGGTTAATAAAAAACGGTCGAAAGTCAAAACAATTGGACTGTAGCGGTCTTTCGCGTACAATCCGCCACGTTTTCGCGCGCCTTTCCAGAGCGCGCATGCCTAGGAAATTTTTTTAAGAAAGACCCATGAAATTCAATCTCGACAACGTCGTCGACGAATACAAGTCCATCGAAAACGAGCTCAGCACCGACGCCTCGATTTTTACCGACCCCGCCCGTCTGAAGAAGGTGATGCGCCGCAAGAAGTCGCTCGAAAAGACCGTCGAACTCTACGGTCAGTACAAGACCGCCTACGCGAACCTCGACGAAGCCAAAGAAATCCTCGCGACCGAAAAGGATGCCGAGATGATCATGATGGCTAAGGAGCAACTTGCCGAATCCGAAGCGAAAATCCCGCAGCTCGAAGAGGAGCTCAAGATCGAACTTCTTCCCAAGGATCCCAACGACGACAAGAACATCATCTTGGAAGTCCGCGCCGGAGCCGGCGGCGACGAAGCCGCGCTTTTCGCGCGCGAACTCGCGAACGCCTACATGAACTTCGCCAAAGAACAGGGATTCGGGCTCGAAATCATGGACGAAAACGCCAGCGAAGTCGGAGGTATCAAAGAAATGATCATGAAGGTTTCCGGATCTGGGGCCTATTCCAAGTTCAAATACGAAGCCGGAACCCACCGCGTACAGCGCATCCCCGAAACCGAAGCCAAGGGCCGCGTGCACACCTCTACCGTCACTGTCGCCGTATTGCCCGAAGTCGAAGCCCTCGAGGTCGAAATCCGCGACGAGGACATCGACATCATGGCCTGCCGCGCGTCCGGCGCCGGAGGACAGAAGGTCAACAAGACCGACTCCGCCATCCGTGTTTTCCACCGTCCTACCGGCATAGCGGTAGAATGTCAGGACGAACGTTCGCAAATCCAGAACAAGATGAAGGCGCTCGAAATCCTCCGTGCCCGCATCTACGCGATGGAAGAAGAGAAACGCAACGCCGAACAGGGCGCCAAGCGCCTCTCGCAGGTAGGAACCGGCGAACGCGCCGAAAAAATCCGCACCTACAACTTCCCGCAGGACCGCATCACCGACCACCGCATCGGCGAAAATTTCTCGAACATCCCGGTCGTCATGATGGGCAAGCTCGGCCACATCGTCGATGCGCTCGCCGTAGCCGACCAGACCCAGCTTTTGGAGCAAACCGCAGGACATCACGAATAATAAAGCGTCCAAAAGGCGGGGGTTATGCCCTCGTCTTTTTTATGACCGCGGGATTTCCCGCCACTGTCGACCCTGATGGAACGTCTTCGAGGACGACCGAATTGGCTCAGATTTTCACGTCGTCGCCAATGGATATGGGTCAGAGGATTTTCGCTCACGCGCCGATGAACGAGTTTTTTCCGATGGTAGGGTGGCGTTTTCCAGAATCTTTCCCCGTTCATCAAAGGGTCACTTCGTGGAAAAGCACGAACCCGTCGCCGAGTTCGGCCGTTTCTCAGATGACGACCGACATGCCGTGGTCGATGAATCCGCCGTTGCCGAGTTTCGCTCCCGGGTGGATGTCGATTCCAGTGATGATGCGCGACACCATGTTGACCACGCGCGCCATGAAACGAAATTTTTTCAGGTAGAGCGGATGGGCTACGTGCTTATGGAGGGCGATCGCATGAAGTCAGGGGTAGAGGTACGGTTCGAATCATCGGGCGGCGGGGTCTTTATCACGGATGGCTTGGATTTCGGATTTCATATTCGAATTGGATGAGGGGCAAAAAAATCCGCATTTCCAGAACGGGAATGCGGAACGATGGGGTATTCGGGAGGTGTTTATTCGCCGGTACGGCAACAACGCCCGGAATTTCGTTCCGGAGCGGGACAACAGGTTGCTAAGAAGCTGTGAGGTACCATGGATTTCATGACGTTACGATACTTGTGCCAGGTGTTTTGTCAAACGTCCGGGGTTACCTCACCACGTTGACCATGTTGAAGAACGGCAGCATGATGGCCATGACGATGGTTCCCACGACGCCTCAGACCACCAGGATGACGGCGGGTTCGAGCATGCTGGAGAGGTTTTTGACGAGCGAATCGATTTCGCGATTGTAGCGCACCGCGGCCTTGTCGAGCATTTTCGCGAGCGTGCCCGTCTGTTCGCCGACTTTTACCGCAGTGGAAAGCTCGATGGGGAAACATTCGATTTTCCGAAGGAACGCCGCCTCTTCGGCGGGAGCGATGGGTTCGCCGCGGATTTTTTTCTCGGTATATTCGCCGCCCATGCTGGCCGAAAGCGGTTTTCCGGTTTTGACGTCTTCAAGGAGGGCGTCGATTTCCGTTTCGTAGTACCGGTTTCAGAGGCCGCTTTTCACGATGCCGAGCGCCCGGTTGATGACGATGCCGCTCGTCAGGAGTGAGGCGAGGAATTCGCAGTACGAAACGAGGATTTTCTTGCGGAGTATGGTTCCGAATACCGGAATCCTGAGCACCATTTCGTCGAACTGCAAGCGGATGGACGGGTTTCTGAGCGCAATGGGAATCGTGGTCGCCGCAAGGAAGCCGAAAACGAGCAGGAGGATGCCGTACCCGCGTAAAAACCGGCTCGTCCAGATGACGGCGTTGGTAAGGGCGGGGAGGTTGGCGTGCGCTTCGCGGTATATGCCTTCGATCTTTGGTACGACGTAGGTCATGATGACCGTAATCATGGCGACGGCGATCACTGCGATGGCGATGGGATAGACGAGCGCCTGTCGGACTTTTCGGGAGAGTTCGAGACTCTTTTCCTCGCGCTCGGTGACGATTTCCAGGACGCGGCCGATTTTCCCCGTCGCTTCGCCCATTTCGAACATCGCGACGTCGAAAGTCGAAAAAACGTTCGGGAGGTTCGCGGCCGTTTTCGCCATGTTGGCGCCGCCTTCGATTTCGCGCTTGAGAAAGAGCGCCAGCGAACGGAGTTTCTCGTTGCGCGACTGGAAGTAGATGATCTGCAACGCCCGAACGATGGGGATTCCCGCGTTCACGAGGCTGCCGAACGCGTCGAGGAAGAAGATTTTGTCGGTCCTCGCGAGATTCAGTTTTTCCGCGGAGAAATTCTTCGCTACCACGAACAGCGCCTTTTTCGCGAGACCGGCCTCCGTTTTCGGTGAAAAACCCACCGGTTTCCCAGCCGGGGTTTCCGGGGTTTCGACCCCTATGTCCGGAATGTCTCGCGAGATGGGTTCCAAAGTTCGTTTTTTTCGGATTTGATGCGCTTTCCTCCAGTCTAGCACACCGCCGAAAAATTTGCAAAACGCGCGGGAACGGATACGATTCCGTTTGATTTTTCCACGTTTTTCCGCCCCATGTTCAAGCTCTTCAATATCGGACATCACGACGAACATTCCGACGAAATCGACGTGCACCACGACGACCACGGCGAACATTCGGTCGAAGAAGACGTCGGACAGGTCGCCCTCGACATCCTCGACCAGGACGACGCCATCGTCATCGTCGCTCCGCTTGCCGGCATCCCGATCGACGGCATCGACGTCGCGGTGACCCGCAACGTGCTCACCGTTTCCGGCGAACGCGTTCGCCCCGACATCTACGTAGACTCCGGCAGGCTCCTCGTCGAAGAATGCTTCTTCGGCCCGTTCCAGCGCTCGGTCGTACTCCCGGAAAACCTCCAGTTCAACAAGATCAGCGCGACCATGGAGAACAATCTCCTCGTCATCCGCGTTCCTAAAATCCACCTCCCTTCCAAATCCGTGAAGATTAACAAGCTCGAATCGTAACCGTGGAATCCAAGAATCCCCAGAAAATCGCCCACCGCTCCATCCGGAAAGTCGACGCCGTCGTCACCGGCATGATTTTGTGAGGAATCGTCGCGTCAATCTACGGTCTCGGGAAAGAAAGCCACCGCCACGGTGACATTCCGGCTTCCAAAATGACGGAAATCCGCGAAGGCAAGGTTCCGTTTTCGGAAATCGTCAAAATGCTCGTATTCGGAGTTCCCAAAGAAAAACCCACACTCACGTCCAGAATCCTCTCGTTTTTCCGTAAACGCTAGCGCATGGAACGCACGCTCCGAAAAATCCTCGCCGTATCGCTCGTCGCCGCGTTCCTTCCGTACGGATCGGCTTTTTCAGCGGACGAAGAATGGAAATGCCCCATAACCAAGGGCGCGTACGTAGGGCAGATTTGCGGCTGTCTCGAAGCCCGCAGGCCCGGGGGTGCCGGAGCGAAGAGCATTACCGACTACGTATGTCCCGAGCCCGTCATGGGCGACGCAGACGTCGCGTACCGAGTCATTCTCGACCTCGAATTCAAAAAGACCGATAAGGAGGCCGAAGGCAAGCTCAAGCAAATGCAGGCGGCCACCGGGAACGACTTCGTCAAAATGGACACCGACATCACCAACTGGTTCGATACGACCAGCGCGGATTCCGAGTTCAGCCAGAAATATACGAAGACCTGTTCCGACCTTTCGGATCCCAAGAGCGTCTTGCGCCAAACGGTCGAATCCATGTCGGGCGTCACTACCGACGGATCCACCTCGTTCTTCGCGGGAAACCAAGAGAAATGCGGCTCCCTCGTGAAAACCAAACTCGCGGGATACAAGTCCGCAGCTCGGCTCTTCGCGGAACAGAACGTCGCGGACAGCTATAAGAGCGACAAAAAGGATTTCATCGACAAGCTCAAAGACGTCTACCGGAACTTCCTCATGAAGTGGATGGTCTATATCGGCGAACTTTCCCGAATCAAGAGCAAGTGGAACGAGAAGACCCCCAACGTAAACAACTAGAACAACGGATGAGCGTCGTCGCCGAATACGGTATCCGGGCGAAAAAAGCCTTCGGACAGAATTTCCTCGTCGACGACGCGGCCCTTTCGGCCATCGCGAACGCCGTGGAGGTGACGGGGAACGACGTCATCGAAATCGGCCCCGGATACGGAGCCCTTACCGAACGCCTTTTGGCCATGAAGCCGCGCTCGCTCACCTTGGTCGAGCTCGACCCCGACATGGTCGCCATTCTCGAAGACCGCCTCGCGAAGGGCGATTTGAAGGTGCCCGAAGGCACGTCGTTCGAAATCCTCAAGATGGACGTTTTGAAATACGAACCCAAGTTTCCGGAATACCGGGTCATCGCCAACATCCCGTACTACATCACTTCGCCCATTCTCGATCGTTTCCTCTACGAGCTGCCCATCCGTCCCGAGGCGATGGTTATCCTCATGCAGAAGGAAGTGGCGGAACGCATCGTCGCCAAAGACGGGAAGGAGTCGGGGCTCTCGATTTTCTGCAAGAACGCGTGTTCGGCGATCGAACACGTCGCCAAAGTTCCGGCAGGATGCTTCCGTCCTGCGCCCAAGGTCGACAGCGCGGTGCTCCGTTTCCTGATTTCAGCCGTCGAGTCCCGCGAATCCGACGTACGGCTCCTAAAAACCGTACGCGCCGGGTTTTCCTCCCCGCGCAAGAAGGCCGTTTCGAATCTCGCTACCGGGTTGAACGTACCGAAAGAAACCGTCGCCGCGCTTTTCACCGAGCTCTGACTCCGCGAAGACGAGCGCCCGGAGCGCGTTCCCCTCGAAACCTGGAGGAACCTCTCGAAAAAGCTCGCATAAAAAACCGGCCGCAGATGGCCGGTTTTTCAATGGGAATCTCGGAGGATTACAACGATTCGAGATTCTCGCAGAATGCCGAAGGATCGGGGATTTCCCAACGGATCGAAATGAATTCCCGGATTTCCCCGTTCACGCCGAGGATGGGGGTGATGGTCGTATTCACCCAGTAGGCGTCGCCGTTCTTTTTCATGTTCTTCAGTGCGCCGCGCCAGACCTTTTTTTGTCGGATGGTATGCCACAAATCTTCGAAAACCGCCTTGTCCATGTCCGGATGGCGGACGATTTTATGAGGCTTTCAGAGGAGCTCCTCCCGCTCGTACCCGGAAATCTCGCAGAAGAGGTCGTTGGCGAAAGTGATTACGCCGGTGAGGTCGGCGGTAGAGACGATCGCCGAAGAATCGACCGCTTTGCGGTATTCCCTGCAGAGGTTCTCGGTGGCTACCGAGTGCGCGTCCAAAAGGGCGACGAGTCCTTCTTCGAACACGCGGTGGAGTACGTGTGGATCGGCGGAGAATTCGAGGACTTTTTCCGCCGACCTGCGGAGGTCGTGGAAACATTTCGCGAGCGTCCCGGCGGATACGCCCCGAAATTTCTCTCAGGCGCACGCGCCGACCTCGGATATTACGGCGGAAAGGAAATCCCGTCATATTTCGTCGGGGAGTTCTCCGGTAGCGGCTACGACGCGCTCGGTTTGGCCGACTTTGAGCCATTCCTGGAGAATTTCTTCGCGTTTTTCCGATATCAGAACGATAACGGGGTGGAAAAGATCCCTTTTTCCAAAGCCATCCTCGTACATAAGGGGCAAAGTTAGGAAACGTCCGCGGATTCCCCAAAGGGTACGCCTCTTTTTTGGCGATTGCAAGGGGGCGTGGTCCGGATTTCCTATTTCGCGGCTTGTCGGCGGGACGGAATCTGGTAGGTGAGCATGTTGAACGCCTTCATGAAATTATCGGTTCCCGGAGGAGGCGGATTTGCCAGTGGCGAACATTCTTCGACGCATTTCACGTTCAGAACGGTTCCCGTTTCGACCATCTTGCTTTCGATGAACGCCTTCGTTTCGCGGTTCGGCGCCAGCACGTAGGCGCATTCGTCGAGACCGAGGGAGTCCGGAACCATGCACTGGGGGCCGCCCCAGACGTTGTGCGTTCCCGTTTCCGGCATGATGGCGAGTTTTTCTCCCGGATACGTGAGCGACAGGAGATAGTCGACGTACTCGTTGTAGTGTTTCTGAAGGAATGCGGTCATGATTCTCGGCGCGTCGGTTCAACGGACGACGTTGTCGAAAAATTCCCGAACGGCCTTGTCGTTCCGGGCTTTTGGAGATTTTCCGGTTCGGGCGCGGAACACGGCTTCGGCTTCCGGGGAAACCATGGCCCCGTAATCGGCGACTTCTTTCAGGTTGAACAGGACGCCCGGTTTTTCCAAGACGTCGGATGCGGGAAAGACGAACGCGATTTCCCCGCCGTTGTGGGTGGCGTTGCGAGCGAGCGTGGTGAACACGTACTTGTCGAAACCGTGTTCGCGGTCGAGAGCGTCGGTGTTCGCTTTTATCCTGTCGACGCCGCCTCAAAGGGATTCCTGCTTGGCAATCGACCGGAGTTCCCCCGATCGCAAAATCGCCTCGATTCGGTCGGCGGCCGTCACGTGGGTGAGCGGCATGTCGATCTTTTTCACGAGATCCTTTTCGACCTTTCCGGCAATCGAAAAAAGCCGGTTCCGGTTTTCGTCGAGAAGTTTTTTAGAAGGAGGGAAGGTAAGTCGGTTTTTCATCCGGCATCGTTGCTGAATCAGGTATTCGTATGATTTATAACTCTCGATTCCGTTCTGTCAAACGCGGGGTTTTTCGCACGGTCCCGATTTTCCCGCTTTACCCGAATCCACGTTTCGCGTATACTCCGCATTCGATTTTCCACGCCTTTCCCATGCAACCGTTCCGACTCGCATCCAAATACGCCCCCACGGGCGACCAGCCCCAGGCGATCGAAGAGCTCTGCACGTCTTTGCAGGCCGGAAACCGGCACCAGACGCTCCTCGGCGTCACCGGCTCCGGCAAGACGTTCACCATGGCCAACATCGTGGCGAAATTGCAACGCCCCACGCTCGTCATCGCCCATAACAAAACCCTCGCCGCCCAATTGGCGCAGGAGTTCAAAGAATTTTTCCCCGACAACGCCGTCCACTACTTCGTTTCGTACTACGACTACTACCAGCCGGAAGCGTTCGTCGTCAAAACCGGACAGTACATCGAAAAGGAGGCGACCATCAACGAAGAAATCGACCGCCTCCGCCACGCAGCGACCGAAAGCCTGCTTTCCCGTCGCGACGTACTCATCGTGGCGTCGGTATCTTGCATCTACGGTATCGGTGAAAAGGAAGACTACGGCTCCGGCCGCATGAAGTTCTCGGTAGGGGAAAGCTACCGCCTCGAATCCATCCTCGATTCTTTCGTAGCGCTCCAGTTCCGCCGCGCGACTGCGGATTTCCTGCCCGGTTCTTTCCGCGTCATGGGCGACCAGCTCGAGGTGTTTCCCGCATCGAGCGAAACCTTCTGGTCGCTCTCGTTCTTCGACGGCGAACTCGAAAGCATCGTCCGCAAAGAAGCCGTCACCAACCGGGTTTTGGAAGAAGTCGAAACCGTTACGGTGTTTCCGGCGAAGCACTTCGTCACTTCTCCCGACACCGTAGCGGAAATCGTTCCGAGAATCCGCGCCGAACTCGAGGCGCGGTTGAAAATTTTCCGCGAGAACGGCAAATTGGTCGAAGCCGAACGCCTCAAGATGAAGACCGAATACGACATCGAAATGCTGACCGAAGTGGGCTACGTGAACGGTATCGAAAACTACTCGATGTACCTTTCCAAGCGCGGATTTTGAGAAACTCCGTCGACGCTCATGGATTTCTTCCCGGAAGATTCGCTCACGTTCATCGACGAGTCGCACATCACCATCCCGCAGGTCGGGGGAATGTACGCCGGCGACCGTTCGCGCAAGGAGAATCTCGTCGAATTCGGCTTCCGCCTGCCTTCGGCAATGGAAAACCGCCCGCTCAAGTTCGAAGAGTTCGAAAAGAAAATCGGCCAGGCGGTCTACGTTTCCGCGACCCCTTCCGCTTACGAGCTCGAACATTCGTCCGTCATCGCCGAACAGATCATCCGTCCTACCGGCCTGCTCGACCCACAGATCGAGATCGAGGACATGGAATTCATGGCCGACTCGGTCATGAAGAACCTCAAGGCCGTGCGCGCCAAAAACGAACGCGCGCTCATTACGACCCTTACGAAGAAGTCTTCCGAAGAACTCGCCGAATACCTCGCGTCCAACGGAATCAAGGTACGCTACCTCCATTCGGAAATCGAGACCATCGAACGCCTCGAGATCCTGCGCGACCTGCGTACCGGAAAGATCGAAGTCATCGTCGGGGTCAACCTCCTGCGCGAGGGGCTCGACCTTCCGGAAGTCTCGTACATCGGCATTCTCGATGCCGAAAAAGTGGGATTCCTCCGCTCCGTATCTTCGCTTCTGCAGATCATCGGGCGGGCCGCACGCAACTCGAACGGACGCGTCGTGATGTACTCTCACGGCAAGAAAATTTCCGCCGCCATGGAGAAGGCCATCGGCGAAACCAACCGCCGCCGCGGCGTCCAGGAGGCGTACAACGAAGCCCACGGAATCACGCCCACGACCATCGTGTCGAGCATTAAGGAAATCGGGCTCAAGGGCAAGAAGCTTGCAAAAACCGACTACTCGGGCGATCCGCGGGCCGTACTTAAGCGCCTGGAACTCGAAATGGACGTCGCCGCATCGAACCTCGACTTCGAAATGGCCGCCGAACTCCGCGACAAGATTTCCGAACTCCGCGAAGAGATTCGGGATGGGGAGAAGTGGTAGGAGCGAACGAAAGAAAAACTCCCCGGAAACGGGGAGTTTTTCTTAGAATCCGACCTTCTCCGCAAGATACAGCGCCTCTCCTACGGTGATCGTTTTGTCGGGCTGGAAATATCTTTCCGCGAACTGGTCTTTCCATTTGAACGCGTATTTCAGGCGCATGGTGGTTACGGCGTTCTTCCAGGTCCCGGTTTCGTCGGTGAACGCTTGTCCCGACGCCGTGGCGTACGTTTCGCCCTTCGACTTGAGGAGCAGGTCGGCCAATTGTCCCCTGGTCATGCGCGCGTAGTCGTCGGATTTTCCGAAATCGCGTTCGAAGCGGAGAATGGCCGCCTTTATCGATTTTTTCTTTTCGAAGTCGTTCCCGGCTTTGAGCCAGAGATAGCCCAAGTGGCGCCGTACGAGTTCTTTCGCTTGGCTGCCGACCATTTCGCGGTCTTGGAGGAGATAGCCGTCCTTAAGCGGAAAATATCCCTTTCCGAGCGCTGCCACGTCTTCGTAGTAGTACGGGTAGGTATTGTCGATTCCACGGGGATTCGCTACGGCCGTATCGCGCTTGGATTTCGTTACGGAAACCGGTTTCTTACCGTCTATTCGAGTGAGCTGGAGGGAAATCGGAGCGAATGAAAACGCGCGCATTTTCGCCTTGAGCGCTCCGCGGTACGTGTCGTCGAACGTGAATTCGAGCTCGTTCGCGAAATTTTCGGCGCGGCAGGCGGTTTTTTCATCGAGCGAGGCGTTGCAGAATTTCACGCTTCCGTTGAGTGCCGAGAGCTTGAACCGACCTTCGAACCTCGAATCGAGGAGCGGGGTTCCGTACTTGGTTTTCATGAAAACGACTACGTCCTTGTCCTCGCCTAAGAAGAGGGTTCCCGGGGTTCTGATTTCCGCAGTGGCAGCGGTTTTCGCGTCGGTAGGGGAGAGGACTACCACCGTCCTGCGGGCGATGACCGTCTGGCCCATTTTGAACGCCACTTCGTATGCTCCGGCCTTCTTGCCGGTAATCTTGATGTCACGGCGTCCGCCGTCGAGAGCGACGATTTTCTGCGGGAATACCGATATCCCCTTCGCGTCGAATGCGATATCGAGACCGAGTTCCGGGAAGTTTCCGCGGGTGGCCTTTCCGCGCGAATCGCCGGAGCTTACGGTAGCGTACGCGACTCCGCCGACGGAGAGGTTCGTTCCGTTGTCGGACATGCCGATGGAGATGTTGTTCTTCTTGAGGAATTCCTGTATTTCTTCCTCCTGGATCTGTGCGCGGGTCTTCATGACGGTGCGGTCGACCTTCTCGACCGGGCGCGCTTTGACGGCCTCGATGACCGCCTTGGTCGCCTGCCCCGGAACGGCGACCTTTCCGCTCTCGAGGAACGCGATGGGGTCGATGGTGTTCTGCGTCAGGAAATCTCGGCAGAGGCCTTTGTTCACGACTTCCATGGGGTCGAGCCCTCTCGCGCAGGAGACGAAATAGTACGGGTGCGACTGGTTGGTGGTGTCGATTTGGAAGTGCAGGTGGTTTCCGTACGAATTTCCGGTATTGCCGACTTCGCCGACGTTTTCCGCCGCCAAAACGACTTGCCCAGACTTCACGTTGATTTTGGAGAGGTGCGCGTAGTTCGAATAGATGACGGTCTTGTCAGTGAGCGTATGTTTGACGGAGACGACGTTGCCCCATCCGTTCGACCATCCTGCGAAAACGACCGTCCCGTCACCGATGGACCGCACCGGAGTGCCTGCCGAAGTGGCGATGTCGACGCCCTGGTGGCTACCGAGTCCGGCATCCCAACCGTAGTCGTAGGTAGCTCCCCAAAGGACCGTATAAATGCGGCGGTACTGTTGGTTTTTTTCGAATTCGGAATATTTCGCTCCGGTAATTTTGGGAAGGTCGATTTTGCATTCGTCGCCCAGGGTCGACCAGGCGTTCCATTTACAGGAAGTCGCCGATACTTTGTCGAACGGATAGACGAAACCTCCGGCATTGGCGGCGAGCGGCCATGCGAAGCCGAGGGCGGCGAGAAGGGCGATGCGGATTTTTTTGGACATGTTTCGGGGTTTCGGAATCCCGGCGAGTATAGCCGTTTTTCCAAGGGATGGAATCTGCGATGGAAATATTTCCCCGGAATTCCGGGATTGACGCCGAATTGACGGAAGCGGGCCTTTCCGTACCATGGGAAAGCTTATTCCCGTCTTCGTTCCCATGGTCAAAGTACTCCAAGATTTCAAGTCCTTCGCGCTGAAGGGCAACGTCGTCGATCTCGCCGTCTGAGTCATCATCGGAACCGCTTTCGGAAAGATCGTCTCCTCGCTCGTTTCCGACGTGGCGATGCCGCTTCTCTGAATCCTTCTCGGCGGCGTAGATTTTACGAAGTACGCCTACGCCGTCACTTCCGTTTCGGGTGCCGAAGTCACCGTAAAATACGGCGCGTTCCTCCAGGCGACGTTCGATTTCGTCGTTATCGCGTTCTCGGTATTCGCGTTCGTCTCGTTCCTTCAGAAAATGCAGAAGCCCGCGAAAAAAACCGAAGCTGTCGCTCCGACGAAGGCAGAAGACGTGGCGCTTCTCGAAGAAATCCGCGACCTCCTCAAGAAGTCCGCGAAAGCCAAGTAGCCTCCGTGGCATGAAAAAACTCCGGGAATCCCGGAGTTTTTTTTGGAGTTTTCTTAGCGGTATCGGGCGCGGAACGCTTCGAGGTTGCGGATGCGGCCTTCTTCCCGTTCGCGTCGGGCGGTCTCGGTATGGAAAGTGAATCCCCCGTCGAGGAGCTTTTCGGTGAAGTTGAGGAACCCGTTTTCGTCGAACCCGTTGGGCGAGTACGTCTGGAGTTCGCGTCGGTACGCGTCGGTACGGAGGTGGCAGTCACGACGCCCGAGGTTGTCGAGGTCGGCGTCCTGAATTATCTTTTCGAGGATGTCGGCCGGGCGGGTGAATACGATGGTGGCCAAGATGATGCGGCGTACGCGGTTGATGCGTTCTTCCGGATGTCAGACGCTCCGGAGGAATTCTTCAGCGAGGTCGGCTCCGACGATTTCGTTCTGCGGGTACTTGGTGGCGAATCCGGTGTCGTGGAAGGCAGCCGCGATGAGGAGGTCGGTCTTTTCTTCTTCGGATATGCCCTCGACGTCCGCCAGGTAGGAAGCGCGAGCGTACACCTCGATGGTGTGGCCGACGTTATGGTAGGTGTAGTGATCGACTTTTTCGACGATCGAGAGCGCGTACGCCCGGGCTTTCGCGAGAATTTCTCTTTCCGTCATCTTGAGCGCTTTCGTACGGGTAAAATCGACTGCGTTAGGCGACATTCTACCGCACGGGCATGCTTGCGCAACCTTTTTTTGACAAGGGCCGTTTTTTTACTACCATTATCCCGATTTGTCCCATCTTTAAGCCAAAAAATGACCATTCCGAATGTGAATGACGAATTTAGCGTTCGTCTCGCCCGTCTTGAGAAAATCCGAAGCCTCGGAATTTCGGCATATCCTGAAAAATTCGAAAAAACCCACTCGGCCGGAGGCGTGCTCAAAGATGCCGAAGGGAAGGAATTCCGTACCGCCGAAGAGGTGGTGGTTTCTTCGGGAACCGACGTTTCGCTCGCCGGCCGCGTGGTGCTTTTCCGTTCGTTCGGAAAGATCGCCTTCGCTCACCTTCAGGACGATACGGGCCGCGTTCAGGTCATGTTCTCCCGCGACAACTGCAAAATCCGCGTAAACGGCGAAGTTTTGGCATCCGTTGGCGAAGGCGAAACCGCCGTCACCGCCTTCAAGTTCGCCGAAAAGCTCGTCGACCTGGGCGATTTCGTCGGCATCAAGGGCGAGGTTTTCCGCACCCACAAGGGCGAAGTCACCGTATTCGCCACCGAATTCGAATTCCTCGGCAAGGCGTTCCGTCCGCTTCCGGAAAAGTTCCACGGACTCGGCGACGAAGAAGCCAAATACCGCCAGCGCTACCTCGACCTCATTTCCGACGACTCGGTTATGAAGCGTTTCCGCTTCCGCAGCGACTTCATCCGCACGCTCCGCGAGTTCTACTGGAAGGAAGGGTTCACCGAAATCGAAGGCCAAGTCCTTACCAACGCCGCCACCGGTGCCGCGTCGAAACCGTACGTCACCCATCAGGAAGCCCTCGACATCGACGTCTTCCTCCGCATTTCCCACGAAATTCCGCTCAAGCTCCTCAACATCGCGGGCATGGAGAAGATTTTCGAACTCGGAAAAGCTTTCCGCAACGAGGGACAAGATCCGTCGCACCTTCCGGAACACCTCCATCTCGAACACAACTGCTCGTACTGGACCTTCCGTGACAACATGGCGTTCACTGAAAAGATGTTCGATTACCTGTTCGATACGCTCGGTCTCGAACGCAAGCGTAAAATCCTCAACAAGCAGAACGAACTCGTCGACGTCGATTTTACCACTCCGTGGAAGCGCGAAGACTATATCGAGCTCGTAAAGCGCGACACCGGCATCGACGTTTCGAAATACGACGACGTCGAAAAGCTTCGCGCCGACATCGTCGCGCAGGGAATCGTCATCGAAGGGGCTGACAAGATGGGCCTCACCACCCTCATCGACTACCTCTACAAGAAGATGTCGCGTCCGAAGATCGTCAATCCGACGTTCCTCTACAACTACCCGGTCCAGCTCAAGCCGTTCGCGCGCCGTAACGACCAGAACCCGCACCACGCCGACGCGTTCCAACTTCTCATCAACGGATGGGAACTCGTGAACTCGTACTCCGAACTCGTCGATCCGATCGACCAGGCGGAACGTTTCGCGGCGGGGGAAAAGGCCCTCTCCGAAGGCGATGAAGAAGCGATGACCGGCGATGCCGAGTTCGTCCGCGCCATGGAATACGGCATGCCTCCGATTTCCGGTTGGGGAATGGGCGTAGACCGCATCATCGCGCTCCTTACCGAACAGAACAATCTCCGCGACGTCGTACTTTTCCCACTCATGCGCCCGAAGTCCATCGAAGAATAAGGCCGCGCGTCGGGAAAATTCAGATAATCGCCTAAAACGCATGAACGCCCAACGCTATAAAAACCAGGATGGACCGATCGTCGTGAAGGTCGGTTCCGAATCCGCCGATTTCGATTCCGCACAGGGACGCGAAAAACTTTCGCGGCTCGCGTTCGAAATCTCTTTTCTCATGACCAAGACTTCCCGAAGGGTCGTATTGGTCACTTCCGGCGCGGTAGCGCACGGAAGAAAAGTCCTCGGAATTTCCAAAGATCGCGCGCTCGGCGTGGAAGAGCGCCGTGCGCTCGCTTCCATCGGGCAGCACCGCCTCATCGCCCATTGGGAGGCGTTTTTCGCTTCCTGCGAACCTTCCGTCCGTATTCCGGCGGTAGGGCAGGGGCTCGTCACCCATGCTGAAATCGAAGCCGACATTTCCCATTCCAATGGGCTCATGTCCGGTTTGGAAGGTCTTTGGAACCTCGGCGCGCTCCCGATTCTCAACGAGAACGATTTCGCGACTCCGGAAGAAATCGTCGCCCTCGGCAAGGGCGCCGACAACGACAAGAACTCTCTGCTCATCGCCCGGATGGTCCGTGCTGAGCACTTGGCCATCATGACCAATACCAACGGCGTCTACCGCAAGGCTACCGACCCCGAAAGCCGCGTTCCCGTTTTACATGCCTCGCGTTTGTCGGACGACGACATCCTCCGCATCTGCGCGAAAGAGAAATCCAAAGCCGGAACCGGAGGCATGGCCTCTAAACTCACCGTCGCGCGCGACGCCGCGGACGAGGGTATGAAGGCCCATATTTTCAACGGTACGGATTCGACGCTCCTCGAGCACGTCGAAGATTCCCATGAACGCAATGGCGGAACCGTCGTCATTCCGTAGGTTCGAATATTGACAATACGCCCGTGTTACGTACTCTCCGTAACACGGGCTTTTTCAAACGAAAGGGAGGACGGTATGCTCGCGAAGTTTTTCAAAATCTGTACCAAACTGGGTTTCGTTCCTTCGCTCGCAGCGTTCACCTTCGCCGCCTTGTCGTTCGGGGATGCGGCCGTCCAAATATTCGGCGTGCCGTACCGCATGGGGCTTCCCATAGTGGCTTGCGCGCTCGCGGCGATCGCCATCGATTACCCGAAACGCACCCAAAGCGCGATGTTGGCGATATTCGCCACGATTTCGCTCGAAACCATGCTCCTGTTGCCCTTCGTTTCCAATAAGTCGGCATTCAGGATGGCCGTATCGGTCGCGTGGTTCGCGTTCGCATCCGCCTTCGTGGTATTCGCGATCGCACCGCTCGTTCGACACCTGCAAAACAAATACCCGCTCGGGGCTTCGTATGCGACTATGCGTACCGAACGACCCAAGCAAAACCGATGACCCCCTGGGGAGGCCGCCCTCCCCGCGTTCTTTCCGCCCCATTCGTGGGGCGGTTTTTTTAAATGGACGTTATTCGGAGGCGGTCTTTTTTAAAACGACTACGCCGGTTCTTTTTCCATAAGCTCACGACATTCGTTCCAGAATTTCCGAGAGGGGATAGGTTCGGCGGTTTTTCGTATCGGGATTCGGATCGAGAATGTCGATCACTTTCCTTTTTTCATCATAGTCAGTGACGAGCGAATCGTGCACGTAGGTTTTCGGGGATCATTTTTCCCCTACGGCGTACTCGATCCATACGTCGTTTCCCGCTTTCAGATTTTCGAGAAGGAAGCCCCGGAAGTTTTTTACGAACGCGTCGTCGGCCATGTGGGCGGAAGCTTCCAAAGGAACGCCTTCTTCAT
This sequence comes from uncultured Candidatus Peribacteria bacterium, assembly GCA_964482035.1. GTDB lineage: Bacteria > Patescibacteriota > Gracilibacteria > BD1-5 > UBA2023 > JANJWP01. Next base: position 144,152 of record CAYZVC010000002.1, read on the forward strand.
CGAAAAACGCGTTGAGCGCTCAGACACTGTCTACGGTGCTGATTCCTTCGTCACGATTGAGCGAGGTGAGGATTTCGAGAGCGTACTCGAACCAATCCCGGCTTTTTTGATCGACCTTCACTCAGAACCGCTTTCACAGTGCCTCTTGGTCGTACACTTTACCAGTATGGCGAAAAATCACCATTTGCAGACAGGCCATGGCGCAGTGGTACGGTTTTTGGTAGAAGAGGGGGTACGCTCGTTTCATGATAGGGGAAGGGGCGGGGTCAGGATTCCGGTTCGAATGTCCGGAAGGTCTCCATTCTATCGACAATTGTCGATAAGACATAGGATTCTTAGAACGGATCCGCCATGGCTTGACTTGTCGCGTTTTTGATTAGTATTGCCAAGCTTTCCAACCATTGAAACAGGAGGCTGTCTTGGAGCCAATACCAATATCTGAAATCTTTCTCGCCTTTCTGGCAATCGTCTCCCTTCTGCTCGCCTTTTACGGGGTAGTAAGGGTGCATTCCAATGCGGGCAACGGGTATTCCCACGCGGCATTGGGATTGCTCGGAATCGGCGTTTTCGTCGGTTACAAGTCGTTCCTGACGTGGCAAGCCGGCGTTGAAATACCGGATGAAGCCATCTATGCGCAGTTCGGTCTCGTCGTCTTCTTCCTTCTCGGAAGTTCCATGCTTTTCCTTGTAGGGAAGCATGAGAAGAAAGCGCTCGAAAATACGATGCGCAGAGTGCAGGAACGGATCGAAGCATCCAGGCCGAAAGCGAAGGTCATTCCCATTCGCTGACCAAAACCCCCGTGACGGGGGTTTTCATTTTGTTCGGATTCCGAATGGGCGGTTATGGAATACCAAAGAAAAACCCCTCCGTTTCGGAGGGGTTCGGTTTTGTTCGTCAACGTCTTCCATTATGGAATCAACGGAAGCGCCGGCGGATGTTTCGGTAGACGGTTTCACCGTAGTACAAAGTGGTCAATAACGTGACGATGAAGGCCACGCTTATGATTGTTAATTGGAAGAACTCGTCCTTGCGGTACATGATTCCTCCGGCGTTAAACAGCACGAGGCCCATGAAAGACATGACCATCAAGGATAATCCAAGCGCCTTGATATCCTCCCAAAGGTTGCGCTCGACCGGCGGATCGACCTTCGGGACGACCTTCGGTTCCGACGATGCGAAAGACGGCGAATAATTCGACTCTTCGCAAGCCGGCTGACGGGCTCCGGCATTATTTACGTAATTGTTGAGGAAAATGCGTCCAGCCCGCTCTTTCCGATCTTTTGCCGCCCGCCTGTCTTGGTCGTCGAACCATTTGTCGCTTCTGATTACGCCCACTCTTTCGGACCGTACGGTTACCCTGCCTTTGAAATCAGTGTCCCGCCGGTCTTCAAAGGTCTCCACTCTTCCGTTTCCATGCTCCACTACTCGCCGAGTAACGCCAGAGCGGGAGCCTTGGGAATACGTCGTGCTTCTTTTTCCGCTCATGACGAGCCTCCTATTTGTTCGTTTCGTTCGAAATTGGTTTTTCCTCGTAAGCCATGTCGGCTCGTCACCGATTATGAGTACGGAATAAAAAAAATCAACCCACGGATTCGTGGGTTGATTTTTTTAAGACTACTATTCTTCGTCTTCTTCGAACTTCACGCCGCGTTCTGCGCGGATCTTTTCCGTGATGTTGGACGGAACCGGATCGTAGTGCGAGAATTCCATAGCGTAGGTCGCGCGCCCCTGGGAAGAGGAGCGGAGGTCGGTGGAGTAGCCGAACATTTCGGAGAGCGGTACGTATGCGCGAACGATCTTGGCCATTCCGCGTTCGGTCATTTCAGTGATCTGACCGCGCTTGGAGTTGAGGTTTCCGAGAACGTCGCCCATGTATTCTTCCGGAGTGTTGACTTCGACGAGCATGACCGGTTCGAGGAGGATCGGCTTGGCCTTCTTGGCAGCCTGACGGAAACACTTGGAAGCGGCGAGCTTGAACGAGAGTTCGTTGGAGTCGACGTCGTGGTAGCTACCGAAAGTGAGGGTAGCGCGTACGTCGACTACCGGGTAGCCGGCGATCATACCGCGGGACCAAGCGGCGCGGAGGCCCTTTTCGATACCCGGGATGTATTCCTTCGGAACGACGCCGCCGACGACCTTGTTGACGAAGACGTTCTCTTCCTTGAATTCCGGATTCGCCTTGCGTTCTTCGGCCGAAATCGGTTCGAAGGAGATGACGACGTGGCCGTACTGACCGCGACCACCGGTCTGCTTGGAATGCTTGGTGTCCTGGTCGGCAACCGGCATGGTGATGGTTTCGCGGTATGCGACCTGCGGTGCGCCGATGTTGGATTCGACCTTGAATTCGCGCTTCATGCGGTCGACGATGATTTCGAGGTGGAGTTCTCCCATTCCCCAGATGATCGTCTGTCCGGTTTCGGCATTGGAGGTGACGCGGAAGGACGGGTCTTCTTCGGCGAGCTTGTTGAGAGCCATGCCCATGCGTTCCTGGTCGGCCTTGGTCTTCGGTTCTACCGCGACGGAGATAACCGGTTCCGGGAAGGTCATGCGTTCGAGAACGAGCGGGTGTTCGTTGTCGCAAAGGGTGTCTCCGGTCTTGGTGTCCTTGAGACCGATGACGGCACCGATGTTACCTGCCGGGATTTCGTCGATTTCGAGACGCTGGTTGGCGTGCATCTGGAGGAGGCGTCCGATACGTTCCTTCTGGCCCGAGATCGGGTTGAAGACGTAGGAGCCGGACTTGAGGGTGCCGGAGTATACACGGACGAAGGTGATGCGTCCTACGAACGGGTCGGTAGCGATCTTGAACGCGAGAGCGGAGAGCGGTTCCTTGACGTCCTGCTTGAGGACGATTTCCTTTTCGATGTCGTCAACGTCGGTACCGGTAATGGTTCCGTTGTCGACGTCGAGCGGGGACGGGAGGTAGTCGACAACCGCGTCGAGAACGAGCTGTACGCCCTTGTTCATGAGAGCGGATCCGCAGAGGAGCGGGTAAACCGAGCTGGAGATGACGCCGAGACGGAGGCCCTTCTTGATTTCCGGAATCGAGAGGGTTCCGTTTTCGAGGTAGGCGTTCATGAGTTCTTCGGTCTGTTCGGCAGCCTTTTCGACGATGAGTTCGCGGTACTTGGCGACGTCGGCCTTGTAGGATTCCGGAATTTCGAATTCGATGACGTTTTCGCCCATCTTGCCTTCGAAGCGGTACGCCTTTTCTGCGATAAGGTCGATGATGCCCGAGAAGTCGCCTTCTTCGCCGATCGGGAGCTGGATTGCCACGACCTTGTTGCCTGCGAGGCGGGTCTTGATGGATTCGAGGGTCATCGTGAAGGACGCGCCGGTCTTATCCATTTTGTTCGCGAAAGCGATGCGCGGAACGACGTATTTGTCGGCCTGCTTCCAAACGGTTTCGGACTGCGGTTCTACGCCCTGCGACGAGTCGAATACGGCAACTGCGCCGTCGAGTACGCGCATCGAGCGTTCAACTTCGATGGTGAAGTCGACGTGCCCGGGGGTGTCGATGAGGTTGAGCTGAACGCCCTTCCATTCGGTGGTGGTAGCCGCGGAGGTGATGGTGATACCACGTTCCTTTTCCTGTTCCATCCAGTCCATGGTGGCGCCACCGTCGTGGACTTCACCGATTTTGTGGGTCTTTCCGGAGTAGAAAAGTACGCGTTCGGAAGTAGTGGTTTTGCCGGCGTCGATGTGAGCGGCAATACCGAAGTTACGGATGTTCTTCAGATCCGTGGAGATAGCCATACGGAAGGAAATCGGGAATAAAAAAAGAGGGCGTTACGATGAACGGGGAGATTGTAGGGCAAAAGCGCTTCCGGTCAAATGTTTCTCGACTACGGACAGGTCGTGTTTTGGACGCTTCCGTCGGTCGCGAGCACCTGGTATTCGCCGGGTCCGACGTACGCTCCCCCCTCGGTGATTTCGAGACAGCTCCGGTAGCGCGAAACCCCGGTCGTTATGACGCCGGTTTGGGTGAGGACTTCCGCGAACGTGCGGTCGACGTTCCCTACGGGATTTCAGCTCCTGTCGTACGGGAGGTTGAAAGAACCGCCGTTCACGACGAATTTCTTCCGATTGTCCGACCCGACCGACCCGCCGGTCGTTATCCCGTCGCTTATTTCGATTTGGGCGTTCTCCGCTCCGGTCATCGCGAGTACGATTGACGGGAGCACGTTCTTCGCCACGGTTTTGTAATCGCCGTCCACGTAAGCTTTCCACGGATCGACGTCTTCGGTCACGGTGGCGAGCTGGAACGCCTGCCGGTTTTTCGTCGTGGAATAGGGGTAGTTCTTTTTCGTGAGCGGATCTTCCGGATACTTGGTGAAATCGTTGATGGCCACTTTGGAATTCAGGTATCCCTGGTAGGCCGCGACGTTCGCGCTTCCGGAACTGACGATCAGGAAAGCGTCCCCGGGTTTCGGGTAGGCTCCGCTTTTCTGCTTTTCGGATTTGAGCGTGATCTTCAGCTGGTCGATGTCCGCCACGCGCGCGGCGTCCCGGGCTCAAAGGAGCGACGCGCTGTACGAAATGAGGCCGATGGCGGAAAGGATTCAGAGAATCGCCATGACGATGAGGAGCTCGATGAGCGAAAACCCTTTTCTGCTGGTCCGGAAGGATGCGGTGCGGTTGTTCATATGGCGTTAATTTGATTTGTTCCAGTATGCTCCGTCCCGCGATTTCCGCAAGCCCGGTTTTCCCTCTCCTTCCGCGCTTCCTTGAAAAAGGGCGAAGTTCGTATACCATCCCCGGGAATTTCGCATTTCCCGCACCGTTCCCATGTTTCGAAAAGGATTCACGCTCGTGGAAGTCGTGGTGGCCGTAGCCATTTCGACCATTCTTTTGGCGGGAACCGTCGGCATCGCGGTAAAGGCCATCAATTCCTTCGCCGTCGAAAAAGCCAAGGCGCAGACGTATTCTTCGCTCACCGATTCGATTTCGAAACTCAATTCCGTCCGCAATGCCTACCCGCTCGTGACCGTCGTGAACGTGCCCGCAGGATACGATTTCATGGTGTTCACCAATTCCTGACGTACGGCCGGCGTCCTCGTAGGGGTCGCCGACGCGGGGAGCGGCGCCGCCGATTTCCGACTCGATCCCGAACCGGCGTACCAAACGTACGGGACGAAGGTCCTCGCGATCCAGGACATCACCGCCAGCCAGACGGCTTCCGTCCTTGCCGACCACTCCGCCGCCTATTCGGTTCCCGTGCGCGAAGAATCCGTATTCCGCGGCCTCGTTCTCGAAAGCCTCCGCGCCACGGCGTACAATGCCGACAGGCTCGTGGACGTCATGTTGGGAATCTATTCGGTCCCGAGGAGCGAATACGTGGGGAAACCGAAAACCTCGTATCCCGATTATCCGACGGTCATCAATCTCGTCCTCTAATGCGGCCATTCCTTTCACGAAAGTGAAACATACTCGCATACGCGATATTTCTCACGCTCCTGGCCATGGCCTTGGGATACGTGTATTTGTCGAAGTCGGAAATTCTTCTCGAAAACCTGAGTTTCCAAGGGTACGACGCGAAAATGGCGAGAAACCTCTCCGCGAAGGCCGACATGGCGCTTTCGTGGGCGGCGTCCCTCAACTCCGACGGCGGCGCTTACCGCCCCGCCAGGGCTTGTCCGACTTCGGTCACGTTGAGCGGAACGGTCGCCGGCAGTACGTCGGAAACCGTTTCCACGGTCGCGAAAATCGCCGCTTGAAAACTGTACTGCGAGGGCGTTTCCGCCGACGGAATCCCGCTCCGTTTGGACTATTCGCCGGACTATTCGACCTTTTTTACGGGAACGTACGTCAATTCGGTCAACGTCAACGCCGCGGGAACCGGACTCGTGCTCTCGGGCCTCTTCTCCGATCCGCAAGCCAAGGAACTGAGCGTGACCGTTCCGGCGACGTATTCGGAATACGACGGCGACCTCGACTCCGACGATTTCCGTTCCGGCTCGACGGGTTCGGTCGCCTATCCTTCCGGCTATGCGGACGACGACGCCGACGCGAGGAAGACCGCCATAGGGATGGTCCGCGCGGATTCCGGTTGGAACAGCGTTTTTTGGAATAACGCCAAAACCAACGCATACGTCGACCGCAATCCCTACAATGCGGACTCGGTGAACGCGAAAATCTCCGCGACGTCCACGGGATTCCTCTTCTTCGACCTCGACCGCCCGTTTTCCATAAAAGTCGTGGAATTCGATACCGGGGCGTTTCTCGAATCCGGCGAGCTCCGAAGAATCTCCTCGGACGAACGGTCGAATTCGTCGGGCGCGCTCGGATACGTCCAAAACGACCTTTCGTTCTCCTGAACCCATTCCAATGGCGACGGCGCCAAAGTTTTCGACTTCAAGAACCGCAGCTACGGCATTTTCCTCACGTATCCCGCTTCGGTCGCCTGAGACGTCACCCATCTCAAATACAAGATTTCCTGAAAGAACGAGAGCGGATCGGGCTTGTACCTGGTGCCCATAGACGATTCGATCGAAGGTTCCATCAAGTATCTCTGAGCCGAAATCGTCATCGATCCCTCCGGAAATTACCGTTCGAAAACGCTCGACTATTCCGTTCCCAAGACGGGGGTGAACCGCGGATGAATCTGCCAGTGGACGTGGGGATGACCTCTCGACGGCGCGTGCATTTCTCCCGAATAGGCTCTTTACTCGAAACGATATTCGAAGATACTTCCCGTAACGTAACTCTCCAGACATGGTCTCGAAAAACGCGGTTTCCGTCATGCACGGCGCAGCCCTTTGGGCGGCGACGTTCCTTTCGGTAGTAGCCGTCGCCTGAATCGGAAGCGCGGCATACGTCTCGTTCACCACCACCGACTACGCGTATCCGCGTACGGGCGGAACGACCAATCTCAACGCCACGATGTGGAACAAGCTCATCGACAACGTCGCGGACGTGGGAGCGAGGACGTCGGCGATTACGTCGTCTTCCGGCAGCTACGTCGGAATCGGAACTTCCAGCCCGATTTGGCCCCTTCAGATTAACGCGAACGGAAGCACTAGTGGCGGAGGACTTACCGTGAACACTTTTCAGTGATCCTCAATCCAGAGGTTTTTTCGGAACAACGGCACTGCTTCCGTTTCCGCCCCGATAGTTGCCGGAGACAGTCTCGGGGCGCTGAATTTCGGTGGATACTGGACGGGCAAGGCCGATCCGGTATTCGTGGGTGGAGACGCGAGGGCGGGCATCGCCGTAACCGCTACGGAAAGCTGGTCGGGATCGGCGAACAACGGTACGGCGATCAATTTTCAGACCACCGCGAACGGATCGAGCGTCATAACCGAGCGTATGAGAATTGACCAGAACGGATACGTCGGCATCGGAACGTCGAGCCCGATATTCAAACTCGACGTCAACGGTTCGGCCAACGCCGCGAGCCAGTGCATCGGCGGTTCGTGTCTTTCCGCTTGGGGCGGAATTGTCTGAGGTTCATACACGACCACCACGACCTCCAAATGTGCGGCGGTCAACAATCCGATCACCGGGTCAACCACTTGTCCGTCAGGGTTTACCGGCATTGTTACTGGGCGTGGCCTTTGCGACCAATCCGACCCTTCCCTGTACGTCACGTATCTCTGCGTAAAGAATTAGTACGAAAAATCCCCCGGAACGTCGGGGGATTTTTCGTGCGAGAATCGGATTATTTCGCGGGAGCGGCGGTTTTTGCCGGAGCGGTTTCGGCGCTCTTCTGCAGGCAGGCGACGTTTACGAGGTCGACCTTCTTTTCGCCGGAGAACACGTTGAAGGCTTCGCATTTCCCGTCGGTCGCTTTGGCGATGAGGGCGTTCACGGTTTCCGTGCGGCCGGTTTCGTAGGCGTTGCGGAGAAGTCCGTCGCGGAAGTCGATGGCCACGGTGTACGCGATGTAGAGGGCGGAGAGCGCCACGTAGCCGGTGACGGCGATCTTCTTCGCGTCGAGTTGGATCTGCATATTGCTTCTGATAGGGGATACGCGCGAATGATATCCGCGCCTTTGAAAAACGCCAGCGCCGAGACGTCGATTTTTCAATATGGGCTTGAGTTGGAGGGCTTTTTATGGCAAAATCCCACAAATTCGAATTCACGCCTTTCCCATGAAAGCCCACCAATTGAAAACGCTTGCCGCCTTCACGTCTTTGGCCGTCGCGCTTTCGTCCGTCGCGCAGCCCGTTTCCGCGCTCACCGTTCCGGAGGCCATCACTTCCATCCAATCCTCGAACCCGACCCTTCCTACCGGAGTGCCCAATCCTAAAGGAAACATCGGCTTCCTGCTCGCGAACATGTTCTGGAATTCTTCGGACATCGGCTACGATTCCACGAAATTCGGCAAGATCAAGCCGACGTATTTCGACGGGGCAGGGGCTACGGCGTGGACGTACGCCGGAGGGAACACCTACGTGACCGACATGAACGGCCGCGTAGGCGTCGGAACGAACGACCCCCAGGCGTACCTCCATCTCAAATCCAATCTCAACGACAATTCGCCGGCACTGCTTTTGGAATCTCCGGCCGCGCAGTACGGTTCGCCCCGAATCGCCTTGGTGGATACCAGTTCCTGATCGGTGACCGCGAGGCCGGCATGGATGTTGGACAACGCTCTCGATCGGTTCCGAATCTTCCGCCAGCCCAACCTCACGACCCCGGGACTCGCGCATTTCCTTATCGACGCTTCGGGCAGCGTTTCCGTAGGCTCGCAAGTCGACGTGTACGACGCCAAGGCGTCTTTCGAAGTGAAACGTACCGAAGCCGATTCCGAATACGCGGCTTGGATAGAAGGGGCCAATTCCAATAACCTCGGCTTGGGCGTCAACGTTGCCAATACGTCTTCTTCCAAAGGAATCGCCAATTTCAAGTCGAACAACGTTTCCCGATTGTTCGTCCGCGCCGATGGAAACGTGGGGATCGGAACTACTGTTCCCGATTCCGCTCTCGACGTCAACGGGGACATCAGCGGGTATACCAGATTTAAGTACACGTCCGTCAACGGCGATTACTTCTGGCTCCGCAGCAGAATCGGCACTGAACCGAACGCGCTTTCCATAGGCATCGGTTCGGATGCCGCCACAGGAACGACGAAGGACATCCGATTCCTTACCAACGGCATAGGGCGCCTATATATCGGACAAGATGGGAAAATCGGTATCGGCACGTTCACTCCCGCAACGACCCTCGATGTCGTAGGTGAAGCCCAGGCTACGAACGGAACGTTTACCGACACCATGTCCCAGTCGCTCACCCAAGGCGCGCTGAAACTTTCCGGAACTAACGGCGCGGTCGTGATAGATGACGCCGGACAGAAGCGCATCAGTTGGAACGACGCCGGTGGAAATTTCAATCTCCGCGGCGGAAATTACTACCAGAACGGGGTGGGGGTGGTATATGCGAAGGGCGCAAGCGACTCCAACGGGGGCGCGACCGCCATTACGCTTACTTCCGACGGGGCTGATGGCGCCGTCACCATCAACGCCGCGCCTATCGGAACCCCGGGCGCGGTCGTCAATTACACCAATTACCTCAACGTCAACGCTACCAACTCATATTTCGGGGGTGGAAACGTGGGCATCGGCACTACGACCCCGGGCGCGAAGCTCGAGGTAGCCGGCCAAATCAAGATTACCGGCGGCACCCCGGGTGCTGGCAAAGTACTCACTTCCGACGCTACGGGCCTCGCGACTTGGACGTCGCCGGCTTCGTATGCCGAAAGCGATCCGAAGGTCGCAATCTCGTCCACCGGATATCTCGCACGATGGAACGGAAGCCAACTCGTAAATTCGTCCGTGTTCGATGACGGGACGAACGTCGGCGTCGGCACGGCTATTCCCGCCGCGTCTTTGGAAATCAAGCGCAACGTCGCCGACTCGAATTACGCCGCTTGGATCGAAGGAACGAACGCCTCGAATTTCGGCCTCGGCGTCAATATCGCCAATACCTGAACGACCAAGGCCGTCGCGGACTTCCGTTCCAATAACGTTTCCCGTCTCCAGGTCCGCGCTGACGGAAACGTCGGCATCGGTACGACCACTCCGAGCGCCACTCTCAACGTCGTGGGAACGACCCACCTTTCCAGGGACAACGTCAGCAGTTGCTGTTCGGCAGCGGGAGACTATACCCTTTCCCTTGCCGAAAGCACCGTTTCGACGGGAAAGATGTCCGCGATCCAGTTCCATAACTCAGGAGTTTCCGAAGGGTACGTACGTCTCGCTGGTTCGGGCTCCCGACGCTTCCAGATGGGGGATTACCAGGGCGTGGGCACTTGACTGCAGATGTCCGGAAACCTCCAAGTCGACGGAGCCGGGAATTCCTATTTCTCCGGCAGCGTCGGTATCGGCACCAGTGCGCCGGCCTACAAGCTCGACGTAGCGGGGGACATCCTCGCGAACTGATACATCCGGACCCAAGGTACGGCCGGATGGTACAGCCAAACCTACGGCGGCGGATGGTACATGTCGGATTCGACCTGGATACGCACCATCTGAAGCAAAAGCATCTGGGTGGATTCGTGAGTCCTCGGCTCACAGGGCTGACTTACCGTCTGATACGGAGGAACGTCGCCCAACACTTCGGCGGGCGGCATCATCGCCGGCAGCGTCGGTATCGGCACCAGTGCGCCGGCCTACAAGCTCGACGTCGCCGGGGATATCAGGTCATCGGGCCAATCCATGATTCGCAACGCCTCGCCGACGGTATATTTGCAAGACACCGACGGACGCTCCGCGATGATCCACAACAACAGTAACCTCCTCTACATCCTGCGCGGTTGCGGAAACGATACCCAGGGTTGGTGTACGTACAGCAACGGATATTGGCCGCTCCAGATCAATCTCGAAAACAACGACGCCATTTTCGGCGGAAACGTGAACGCCTTCGGGTATTTCTACAATTCGGACCGGAGATTCAAAGAAGACGTCGTCTGACTCGGGGATTCTCTCGAAAAGATTTCGAAATTGAACGGATATTCTTTCAAATGGAAATCCGATTGACGTAAGGATATCGGCGTCATAGCGCAGGAAGTCGAAGCCCAGTTCCCCGAAATCGTCCGTACGGACGAAAAGACCGGAATGAAGTCGGTCGAATACGGAAACCTGGTCGCGCCCCTCATCGAATCCGTGAAGGAACTGAAAGCCATTGCCGATGGACAATCGAAAGTGATTTCCGAACAGCAGAAGAAAATCGACGAACTTTCTCGAAAAATATCCGGAAAATAACGTCGCCGACCTTTTCCTAACCCGTTGACGATGATGTTGGAAAGATATCTGAAATTCGTTCTCCCCGCGCTTCTCGCGGTATCTTTTTTCGGCGTCTCTTTCGCTATCAATACGGTATCCGACGGTTGGCAATTGGGGCCGAACACCACGACGAAAGTGGACGCGACCTCCGTATGAGGGGATTGTAAGAACGTCGTCACCCCGAACGACGGACGGACGAGGTTCGTTCCCACGAAAACGCTTGCCGAATGGAATTCTTTCAAATCGGCCGCGGCCGCTTCATGAGTGTGAGTCTCGGCCTGCCCGGCGGCCTGCCAATATTCGGACATGCAATATTTCGGTTGCATAAACGACATGAACGCCGCGTGCACCGCGAATTTCTGAGCCGGATGGGTATATTCCAGCACGGTGTCGACCTCTTGCGTCGGTGACGCGAATTCCTATTGTTACGCTTGTGCCAACGGATACGGCGTCGGACTCGAATGAGTTATCAGATGTAAAAAATGATGCTAGCCAACCCGAACATGAAACGCCTGCCGATAATCGCGCTTTTTTCCGTTACCCTGTTCGTTTCCTGTTCGCAATCCGAACGAATCGATTCGCCTTCTCCGTCCCATGCGGGTTCGGGCGAGGTTCGCGACGCGTCGGAAACGAGAGGGGATTTGGAAAAAATCCCCGACGCGCTCTTGAAAATCCCAACCTACAGGGCTTGTATCGCGCGCTCCGTTTCTTCGTGCGGAAGCGATCTTATCGCCTCGGATTCCGGAACGTTGGACTGTGGCGTCTTCCGAGGTTCGGAATTGGAAAAGGAATGCCGTGACATGGCTGAAATGGGCAAAGCGTTTCGGAATCTCGATTCTTCGAAATGCTCGACTTTGAACGATTGGAAAAAATCGAATTGCGAATTCGGCGTCGCGGTCCGACTGGCGGTCAAAAACGAAGACCCCAAAGCTTGTGCGGACCTTCGGTCTTCCGCGGCATCGAAAAATGCGGAGCCGTGAAACGTGATCGCAGCCGCCTCTGATTCCCGTGCGAATTCCTGCCTTATGGAAGCCGCTTCGGCATTGTCCGGAAAATGAAAAACCCGCGCGTTTTGCGATAAGATCCAAAACGGCGCCATCTCCGAAGAGTGCGAGCGTTCCGTGATTCCGGTCGTGCCGGGAATGGCCAATGCCGCTTCGGCGGTCGTGCGCGAAACTCCGACCGGAAATACGGGGACGGGGAAATAGCGCCCTTATTTTCTGATAAGCTCTTTCACTCCGGCCCGGATGACCTGCCCCCCGTTTCCGATGGTGGGATCCTTTTTCTCCATGAGGAACGAACGGGCATAGACGGTGTCGGTGGTCGTACCGGTGTTTACCCATGCCCCGTAGGCGTTCACGTACCGCTGATCGACGTTTTCCGCGCCGGTAAGAACGAGAAAGGTTTTTGAGGCCTCGTCTTTCCTGATGAAGAACACTTCGCCTTCCGCGATACCGGAAGTATCCACCCTACGCACCACTGCCTCGGAATTGTTCTGAAGGAGGAACAGCCGGTTGTTACGGTCGTATTCGGTTTCGAGAGTGGAATTGCTCGAAAGGATGACCGCGATGCCCGAAACGGCCAATCAGAGCACGACGGTACCGACGATGACCGCCGCGAGAGTCTCGCCCCGTTTTTCCGAGAATGTCGCGGCCGTGCCGGTTCGTGACTTTTGCATGCCCCAATGATACGGCGGATTTCGAGGATTGCAAAGGGTTCGTCCCATTTGGAAGCGAGGCCGGCCGATTGACAAAAACGCGCGCTGTGATACCCTTCGGCAAACCCCAACCACCATGTTTTTCGATTCCGACGACGGCGACCGTACCGAAGCGATCTACCGGATGCTCAAAGCCGACAGGCGTTCCCGAAGGGTTTCGCTCTTCGTTCGGCTCTTTCTCATCGGTGCCGTAGTCTACGGCTACCATTTTTACGGACTTCCGGAGAATGCTGCCAAAAAAGAAGCGCTCATCAATAGCGCGCAGACGAAATTCGAATCGTTCCTCACCCCGGTGGTCGAGCGCATGACGATGTCGCTTACGAAAAAGATCCAGGCGGACATGCTGGGCGAACAAGGGGTTGCCGGTGCGGCCGCGGTTCGGAAAACCAATACGAAACAGGCCGTCGCCAACGGAGTGGCGAATCCTTCGTCGCTCAGCCCCGAGGCCATCCAGATGCTCTGCAAGAACCTTCCGTCGAAATAGGCGGCGTTTTGACAAAAACGGCATGAAATGGTGAAATGGAAGCCGATGTCGAACATTATTCCCACTGTCCGATGCGTAAAACCGGAAGCGTACTCCGAAGCGTAGCGTCAACCCTTTTCACGGGGGCGTTTTTCGCGTTCGCCGCTTCCGCATTCGCATCCGACTCATTTTCTTCCGTCGCTCCGCAGTCCGCGTCCGGAAGCGGATCGAACGGCTCGGTCGTCATGGTGGGTACGGGCGGGACTTCCGCCGACGGTACCGCCACCGGCATGGTCGAATACGTGAATAAGGACAGCGACCAGACCATGTTCGGCAACTACCTCAGGGGATACTACTACGACACCCAGCTCGGATTCTTCAAACTCGATTGGAGTTCGAACCCGAGCGACAACGTCCGGTTCGTGGCATCCACGACGAAATGCGCTTCCGGGTACGGGTACGCCCTCGGGGGATACGCGTACGGGCAGGACGGCGGACTTATCGATTTCGACTATTCGTCCGACATTTCCGTCTACTACTGCGAAAACGACAAAAAGCTTCACGGTTACGCATACTCCACGGATGCTGGGTTTCAGAATTTCGAAGGGATTTCCCTTGAGGCTTGGTCGGGCGGATACCGCGCGACCTTCGTCCTCGGGGAAGACCCCAACTTCCTCAACAATTCGACTTTCCTCTTATCGTCCATTCCGCCGGAGCTTCAGGCGACCGGAATCCAGGGCGAAACGCAGACCAGGTCCTGGGGGGTGGAGACGATTTTCTACATCGTGAAATAGCGGCGGGTCGCCGATTATTCGAGAAAATTCGTGGCCGCGCTTGACTCCTTGGGTTTTCGCTTATAATTCCCCGGCACGCCAATATAGCTCAGCTGGTTAGAGCACAGGATTCATACCCCTGAGGTCGGTGGTTCGATCCCACCTATTGGCACCATTTTTCCTTTAGGCTTGCGTATCCCCAAAAACGGATATACTCGCCGCACGCTTAAGGCGTATATCGCGGGGTAGAGCAGTGGTAGCTCGCAAGGCTCATAACCTTGAGGTCGTAGGTTCGATTCCCACCCCCGCAACCAGAAATTCCAAAAAGTCCCAGCCCGTAAGGGTTGGGACTTTTGAATTTCCGATGGGAGTCGCGGGAATCGAACCCGCAACCACTTCGTTTTTACGGACGGAACCACTTGTCTCCCAAGAATTCCTTCACGGTCTTCGAGGATATCCTGTGCACGGAATCCTCGTACGCGAAACGGTACACTTCGCCCTTCCCGTCCCTCGCTACCATGAGGAGCTTGTTATGGTAGGAATAGAACTGGATCGTCGGAGCGGTCGCGTACGGCTCCGTGTCAGCGAGGAGGACGAGGTTCTTGCGTTCGTCACCGCGGGCCGGATGGTTCCACATGCCGCAGTTCGGATCGAACCAGTTGTCGGAGAGTCTTGACCTTCCGCAATCGAAAACGTGCTTCGCGGTGTAAATCTCCGCGGTGGACGAGGTCATTTCGGAATATTTCCCGTTTCTGTAAATCACCGTTTGCGAGAGGATCGGTCTATTGGAGATTCTGGAATACACCGGAAAGACTTTGCGCACGTGCCCATATACGTAGGGCTTCCGTTCGGTCCCCGGCGGATAATCCGAGTGTTCGTCCGTGAATTTCGAATAATAATCTCGATAGTAACACATTTCGAGAGCTCAAGAAATGTGTCTGGCATCGACCCCTTCGTGGTATATGTTCCCGTACGGGTTCGTTACCGAGTCGAGCGCTCACGTCGAGGAACACTCTGCATCGAATGATGCCGAAGCCTGCGTATTGGCCGTAAAAACGGAAAATAGGAAAACGAGGAATCTGAGAGCGTTTCGCATGTGGGGGCGTTTACGGTTTCGATAACGTTACCCGTGCACGAACCTTATCCAAACCGGTTTATTTTTCTTCACACGGGATTTAAGGTTTTTTTAAGAAATTTGAATATCTTCACCTGAAGAGTGTCGAAATCTTATAAAAATCATCTTGAAAACTTTCATCAGAACTGTTCTTGCTTCGGCAGGGCTCGCAAGTTTCGTTATTTTCACTATTCCCGCAGTCGCCCATGTCGACTGCGCTTGGACCGGGAGTTATCCGTCCGAAGAAACCGTATACGGGAACTTCTACCATTCCGGTGTTACGGAGCGCCACACGAAAGCGGTTTTCAAATGGTGCGTCTTGGGCGATTACTACGACCGCTCCATGTGGAACATATGGAACCGGCAGTGATTCATTCAAGAACCGTACGAGGAGGTTCGATTGGACAGGGCGTTTCCCGTCTATTCGCCAGTAACGGACGAGCCCTTGCTCGTGCAGACGGTCGAATTCCGGGGCGGCGAATACTTCCAGATGATTTCGGTCACACCGAAGGCGCTCCTCTCGGTAAAGGACAACTGTTCCCAAAACCGCCTTTCCGATAATTGGATGAACCCGCAGTGCGACAAGAAGGCGCACCAAAGCGAAGATAGGAAGAACACCTACCTGCTTTCGCGAAAAGAGCCGTACGCATCCGCCGACCGGATCCAATTCTATACGTACCATACGCGTCTGCTTCTCGTCGCCAGATCGGCTTCCTGAGAGGTGACGGACTTCTCGTACGAGGATTCCAAACGTCCGTTAAGCGAAAGGACGGTTCGGGCTTTCTTAAAAGAGAAATGGTTTAAACCGTAAAGGTCCGCAAGCGCGTCTTTTGAATTTTCATCGAATTCCATAGAATCCGCCCATCCGTAATCCCGAAACATGCGCTATTGGCTTATGAAGTCCGAACCTTCGGAATACTCGATCGACCAGCTTGAAAAAGATGGACGATCATCTTGGTTCTGAGTCCGCAATTACCAGGCGCGCAATTTCATGTCGAAAGATATGGAAGAAGGCGACGGGGTCCTTTTCTACCATTCCAACTGCAAAATTCCGGGCGTCGTAGGCGTGGCCCGAGTCGCTTGAAAGGCTCATCCGGACGAAACCCAGTTTGCGGAAGGCAAATATTTCGAGCCCCGCGCCACCCGCGAGAAACCCGTTTGGTTCTGCGTCGACGTTCGTTTCGAAAGAAAGCTCCAGCAAACCTATTCGCTCCAGCAAATCCGTGAAAATCCCAAACTTTCCGGAATGAAACTCCTCCAAAAAGGGAGCCGGCTTTCGATAACTCCGGTTACGCGGGAAGAGTTCGAGGAAATCGTGACCTAATTCGTTTTGATGGCGTAAAAGCTCCCCCATCCTCAACGGATTCGGACGTACGAGCCGCCGTAGGAAGCCATCATGTGTACGATTTTGTACGTCGTCGTGGTAGCGACGCTCACCTCGTACATCTGTTTTACCGGACAGTAATTCTGCGCGCAGGAATTCAGGCCGCCCTTCGATACCGTGTCGGCACTACTGGTCGTCGTCGAAAGGAACGGATGGTTGTAACTTGCCGGACTGAATGCCGTTATTCAATCGGAGTCGTAGAAAGTATCGTAGTACACGATCCAATTCCCCGGGGGCAGGGTGATGGTGTCGCCTATGTATACGTACGTACCAGCTGTGATATTGGTCGTTGATGGGCCGAACGTTCCGCTGATTTTCGTGACCACGGGGGTCGCCGTTCTCGTATCGAGTTCGAGGATGGAATTCACCATGCGGTTCCATGAAGCGACGGAAACCTGGTTTCCCGCGGATTTGAGATCCGACGCCGTCAATCCTGCGGAAAGGGCCGCGTATGCCCCCGAAAGCGAGACGAAGGTAAAGAAGAACGCTGCTGCGGAATACGCGGACTTTTTGATTGATGCGTCCATGCTCGGGAAAATTGCGGATACGCATCCACTTTATCACTTTCTTTGAGCGGAACAATCGAGTTTTCGTTCGCGGAACTCTTCACAATTCATAATTTTTACGTATAAATATTCCCGTAATCCGAACGGGACATTCCATGGAAGAGAACGCCGCACGAGAAGCACATTCCCCGTTCGCCGCCGATTCGCGGCTGCATCCCGGGCCGACCGGGGATTTTGCTGACCAGAAAAGGCTCTATGACGAAATCGTCGCTCCGCACGAAGGCGAGCTTTCGGTTTCGTTCGGCCGCGTACGCAATTTCGTGGACGACGTGATGACCGAGGCCCAAGCCCGGCTTTGGTTCGAATACCCCGAAACGACCAGGAAGGATTTCGAAAACAAGGACGCTTCGCCGCTTTTCGGATATCCGGACGGTTGTTGCCTGATGATCGTCGAAAAGACGCTCGGGATTTTCCATTGGATTTTGGACGAAGAGGCTCCGTACCTCGTCGATTTTATCGAAAAGGGCGGAGTCGTGGCAAAGCGCTGGGGCGGATACAAGACTGTCGACGGCCGCGAATATTTGCAGAATTTCATCCAAGTAGGCGATCGGATTTGGGATGTCGCGTACGAGGAAATGGAACCGGGGGAAAAGCGCAAAGTTTCGGTTTCCCGGATTTCGGAAGGAAAATACCGCAATTTCGAAACGCTGCCGGAAATGATTTCGGCTACCGAGAAATACTACGCTGGAACCCGGCACTACCCGTCCCCGAACCTCATCGGCTGGATTGGGGTATTCCACTCGAACCTCGTTTTCCATGAGGAAACCGGGTATCTCATGAGCGCGGGGGGAAACTTGTATTTCGGTTTCGATGAAGTGGAAAAATACCTGCGCGGAACGCCGGATTTCGGACATGACGAAAACGTCGAGCGCCGCATGCTCGCCGTCGTGGCGGATATTCTCGCGTTCGAGCGGGAAAGTTTGACCGAAGTCGAGAAATTCATGCTCGAGGAAATCGCTTTCCATCTCCAGAGGCCGTTCGAAAAGCGCGTGAACCTCGACAGGCAGATCGTCCACGCCCGGAATTTTTTCAAACACCAGGCCGGACGTTTGGGAATATCCAAAGAAGAAGCCTTCGAAGAGCTTTCGCACATCGTCGACTGCGTGATGGCCCGCGTTTCGAACGAATACTACGACCGTCTTCATGAAGAACGCGTCGCTTCCGGCTTGGTCGACGCTAAGAAACCGGTATAGTCGGGCAATCATTTCCCAAACTGATGTTTCCCACCAAACAAGAATTCCTCGCGTTCTACGCCCCCGTCCGTCCGAATATCAGGCATGCCGCGGCGCACCTCGTCTTTCGACTTTCCCTTCTCGCTCTCGCCATCTACATCGCGAACGAAACGGGAAAAATCGTCACGCTCATCTCCAAGGGGGCGGCGTTTTCTGACGTACTCGCGACCGGCGAACACGTATTCCTCGCCATCGGGCTTTCCATTCTCCTCCTGATTTTCACCATCTGGCAGAAGGCCGGCTGGCCGCATGTCGAATCACGCATGATGCGCGAAGCCCGACGTCAAATTTTCGCCGAATACCTCGGAAAGGAAGTTTCCGTAACGGAAGCGACGGGCAAGACCATCGGCCTGTTCGAAACGGGTATCCAATCCTGGGTGAAGATCGCTTGGCTTTTCGCTATCGAATTCCCGCTCGACGTCACCGCGTTCGTCGCGGTGTTCTGTTATCTCGCGTACACCGAGCTCTGGCTCCTGCCCATCATCGGCGCGTACGTGGTGGTGACGACTTGGCTGATGCTCGGATTCCAAGGGAAAATCGAACCTCTCCGCAAATACCGCACCAAGCTTTTCGAATGACGTTCCCGCACCTTCGTTCGCGCCATCATGGAACGTCGAACGGTTTTCATGTACGGGGCGGTCGCCGACGAGCTCGAGCACCTGAACCGGTGGGAATCCGAAATAGAAACCAACGTCGATAAGCTGGCCAATATCCGAATGCCGCTGTACCGGTTTCCGCAGTACTTCTTGGACTTTCTCAAGATGTCGGTCGTATTGACGCTCACGTACTTCGTGATTTCCGGTCGCGCGCAGATGGGCGACGTGGTTTCGGCGTCGATCGCGTTCGGCATTTTGGACAAGTACTTCCAGGGTTTGGTGGATTCTTTCCAATCGTTCGCCGACGAGCAGACCAACTACCGCCGACTTCGCGAATACCTCGACGGCATGGACGAGTTCCGCAGATACCGCGAGGGGGAGATTTTCGTTCCCGGAAAGGGTGATTTGTCCTTCGAAGGGGTGACGTTCTCGTACGTCGAGGGTAAAGACGCGGTGTTCCGTAACCTTTCCCTCGAATTCGAAGGCGGAAAGAAGACCGCCATCGTCGGTCGCAGCGGGGCGGGGAAGTCCACCATCGTAAAGCTTCTCCTGGGCATCTCGGTTCCTGATTCGGGCAAGGTCATCGCGGATGGACAAGACGTGGCATCACTCCGTCTCGATTCGTATTTTCCGCATGTCGGATACCTTCCGCAGGAGCCTTCGGTGTTCGACGGCACGATCCGCGAAAACCTCCGCTACGGATTGGAACGCGATACTTCGGAAGAAGAATTGAAAACCGCGCTCCGTCACGCGCGCTGCGACTTCGTGGAGAAAATGCCGGACGGTTTGGAGACTGAAATCGGCGAGCGGGGAATCCGGTTGTCGGGCGGCGAACGCCAACGTTTGGCCATCGCCCGCATTTTCTTGCGCAATCCGAGGGTATTGGTACTGGACGAACCGACTTCGGCGCTCGATTCGTTCTCTGAGGCGGCGGTTACCGAAGCGCTCCACGAACTCTTTTCGGAAAAAACGGTCATCGTCGTGGCGCACCGCCTGCAGACCGTGAAAGAAGCTGACAAGATCGTGGTGATGGGGGAGGGGAAAGTCCTCGAATCCGGTACGCACGCCGAACTCATCGCCATGGGCGGGGAGTATTCGAAGATGGTCGACCTGCAGGACGGCAGCCTGAAATCGGACGGCGAGTAAAAGTCGTTTTTCACACTTGCCTTTCTTAAAAAATCCATAATATGTACCGGCTGTCGGAGACTGGCGCAATTGGCTAGCGCACACGCTTCGGGTGCGTGGGGTTGTGGGTTCGAGTCCCGCGTCTCCGACCATCGACAATTAAAAAAGGCTTCCGTGAAAACGGGGGCCTTTTTTATTGTCGTTTTTTCGAAATCGCGGGACTCGAAACCGCTGGCACACGGGCGAGCGGAGCGAGTCCGGGAGAAAGCCGCCGAAGCGGCTTTCCATGCCAAGGCGTTTTCCGAAGCGGAGCGGAGGAAAAAGAGTCCCGCGTCTCCGCTCCTTATTCCCCCAACTTCTTGAACAGCAACCGAAAAACCTTCTTCTGGAAGTCCGCGATTTCCTTGGATTCGATGAGGATCGAAGTCTCGGTATTGAAGTCCACGTACGAAACCTTGTCGCCGTAGATGGTGAAGATGACGTCGTCGTCGAAATCGTCCATGTCCGAGCTGATCACCCGCGTTTCGCGCTCCAATTTGGGGCGTTTTTTGGCGGCCGTCTTTTCGGACATGATGATGAGCCGGCCGATGCCTTTGCGGTCGCGCTCGGGTTTGTAGTCTTTGGGAATATAGCGCTCGTTGATAGTGTCGACGTCGACTTCGCTCGTGATTCGGTAGAAAACCCCGCCCTCAGGAAGCGTGGCGGCGATGTCGCGGTACGAGTCTCGGATGCCGTCGGCGCCTTTTCGGAACACCACGTTGGTCTTCCGTTCGAGGTTGCGGTATTTCTCCTCGAGTTCGCGGATTCCGCCCTGGTGGCTTTTCTGCCGTTCTTCGAAAGCCTCGTTGATCTTGGAAGGGGGTGCCGGAACGTACGAAGTCCGCTTACCCTCGACCACCGGCAATACGAATCCGGAATCGAGAAGTCCCGGGAGCAGACGGTAGATCTGCGTACGGTGCAGGCCCGTATGGCGGGCGATGTCCGAAACGCCGCCTTTTCCGTGTTCCAAAAGGGCGAGGTAAGTTTCCGCAGCCTGCGGATTCAGTCCCACATTCTCCAAAATCTTTATGAACGACTTCATTTGAAACGGAACGTAACGAATTATTTCCCTACGAATTTCCTTTATAATAAAGCATTCGTGAAATTTCACTAAACCATTTGTTACAAACTTGTGACGGAAAAGTAAAAAACTTCGAGGCGTACGTACTATCCGCGGCGTTATCCGTAACGTCCGTAACATGAAAGAAAGCGCGTTCCCGTTTCCCGAGGTGGAGGCCAAGATCGTCGAAGTCGACAAAAACCGTGACGAAATACGTCTTCTCGAACTTGGGGCGAAATTCGTTTCCCAAAAGGAGCTCGTCGCCGTTTGGATGGAATGACACGGTAAGAAATTCCGCGTACGCAAAGAAGGGGACGATACGAAAATCGAATCCAAAACCGCCATCTTCGCCGACGGGGGAATCAAGGCGTGCGAAGAGGTCGGATTCGGCGCCGATTCCTTCGAAGGGGCGTTGCGGTTCTTCAAGACGTTGGGATTTTCCGAAACCTCCCGCAACATCAAAGACCGCGTCACCTACCTGCTCGGCCTCGGCTGCGGATCGACCGCGGAAATCGTGTTCGATTCGTACTCCGACCTCGACGGCATGGAAATCCCCGCGCTCATCGAAATCGAGGTGGCTGAGCTTCCGGATTCCGTCGTCGAAGAATGCGCCGGCGACGTAGCGGAACTGACGGCCGCGATGCGCGAAAAGATCGTCACCGCGGCCGGGCTCCTGGGGTATGCCGAAGGCGACCTCAAAGACTGGAGCGCCCGCGAACTCTCCGCGCATTACCGCGCCTCGGGGCTTGCGGCGTAGCGGGTTTTTGTAATCTCGGGGGTTTGTGGTATTATTCGGCTCGAACCCGTTTTTCCCATGGAACTCTCCCGACAAACCAAGACCAACGCGGCCATCGCGTACTTCTTCCTCGGCCCCATTTTCCTTTTGGCGTCGCGCAATCCGAATTTCGGCGACCCGTTCGTCCGTTCGCACGCCAAGGCCGGCACGAAGGCGGTCTTCTTCTACCTGATCGCGTTCTTTGCGTATTCGCATTACCTCGCGACCTACCTCTCGTTCCCGGTGCCGTTCGTTCCCGTAACGGCCGACCGCATCGCGTCCGTAGTAATCCTGGCCCTGCTCTTCGCGACCCTTCTGCGGGGAATGACCCGCGCCCACGCGGGCATGCCACCGGCGAAAACGTTCGAAATCCCGGGTTTCTCCTGACTCGAAACCGATCTCGCTCCGGTGGGGCAACTTTCCGAAACCGATCGCACCCTCGCGCTCATGAGTTTCGTCCCGCTCTTCGGAGTGGTGGTTTCCGCCCGCAAGCCCACCGTCGCCAACGTTCTGGGTTGCCGCGCAGGCTCGCTTTTCTTCACGTTCTACGCGTTTTTGTGGACTTCGGGGGCCGATGCTACCCTCATGGCCGCCACGCTCGCCTACGCCGTGTTTTTCGTTACCGTCGGCGCAACGCTTTTCACTACCGGAAAAATTCCGCTCGAACCGCTCCTCGCTTCGATACCGTCGCTCGAAATGCTTTGGTCGGTCGTTCGCGCTCTTCCGGAATTCTTCGTAAAAATCGTGAAGGCAGCTTTCGGAAAGAACCAGGAACTCTCGTTCCCTAAGACGCTTGCGGCTCTCCATACCCGCGACGTCGCCTTCGAAGCCATGATGGACAAGGCGTTCTCCGAATCGTCTTTTCCGTTCTCTCCGAAACTCGCGGCGTTCCCGGGAGTGAACCTCGTGTTCCTTCCACGTCTGCTTTCTTCTTCGCCGTACCGGTACGCGCTCGCGGCGGGGCAGGGAATCGCCATCACCGCCGTATACGCGGCGCTCGTTTTCTTTTACGGGTTTACCAATCCGTACCAGATCTGTCTGCTCCCGGCCATCGCGCTCGTGCTCGGGAACGTCGAAATCCGCCCGTTCTACCGTATCCCGGTGCTCTACGAACTCTACTCGCTCGTAGGGGTGCTCACGTTCGGCCTCATGAACCGCGCCCGCAAGATGAAGGAGACTTCCGCCAAGGAAACCTCGGTGAGCTTCAAGGTGTAGGATTACGGACGAAAAAATCCCCCGGTCTTGTCGGGGGATTTCGTTTTCAATGCCGAAGAAGTTCCTTTCTAGTGCGCGTTTTCACGCTTGTGTTTGAGGAGGATGACCGCGATGGCCACCGACGCGAGGCGGTTGAGCTTGTCGTCCGTGCGGCTCGTGAGAACCACGGGACAATTCGCACCGATGAGCACGCCCGCGAGCAGGGCTTTCGCCTGCTCGAACTCTTTGGCCATGACGTTCGAGACTTCGAGCGTATGGCCGACGAGCACGTCCGCATGGCCGGCGACTTCCGACACGATGCCCTTGGCCTTTACGGCGTCCGGATTCATCGCGAGGTCGAACGCCAGCGGACCGTCTACGACGCCGCCCTTGATTTGGCCGCGCTGCGACATCACCGTGAGCGCCGCCGCGTCAAGCGTGGCCGGCATGTCCGGATTCACGACTTCGACCGCGGCGAGCACTGCCACCTTCGGTTTCTTCACGCCCATGGCATGGAAGAAATCGACGGCGTTCTGGATCATGCCGGCCTTCTGTTTCAGCGTGGGTTGCGGAATCAGCGCACCGTCCGTAACGACGATGGAACGCGGGCCCCGGTCGCCCGGCCTCGGCGGAATGCCGTCGATGTAGAACACGTGCGACAGAATGCCGCCCGAGCTCGAACGCAGACGGTTTTCACGATTGAGGATGGCTTTAAGGAAGTGGTCGGTATGCGGGGAGCCTTTCATGAGGATTTCGATTTCGCCGGCGCCCACGGCTTTCGCCGCGTGCTCGCAGGCGTCTTCTTCGTACTCGCAGTTGACGATGCGGATGAAGCCCAGGTCGATGCCGTTCTTTTCCGCCAGTTTGCGGATGCCGTTTTCCGGTCCGAAGAGCACGGGGATCACCAGTCCGGAGTCGTGGGCTTCCACGGCGCCTTCGAGCGATTCCTTGTTCATCGGCCAGGCTACGGCCATCGTCGCCGGTTCCCTGAGCGTCGCGCGCGCCAACAGGCGCTTGAGAAGCAGTTCGCGGTCGTTGACGTAGAGCATCGGCATCTGATCCATAGTCACCGAGATTTCTTCGGTGGAGACTTCGAGCCGTTCGAGGCCTTGGGCGACGAGAGCGCCGCTTTCGGTCGTAACCACGACGCGCACCACCACGACGTTCGGCTCTTCCTTGCTCATCACTTCGAGATCGAAGGTGACGTTGCCTCCGACGTAGGCCGGAGCGTGGAAATTGAGCGTCTGCGATTTCCACTTGGTGCCCGGGCCGGGGAATTCGTTGCCGAATACGCCGGAGAGCAGGCTCGGGATGAGCATGCTGTGGGCGGTGGCTTTTTCGAGACCCTGTTCGGCGGCGAATTCGTCGTCGAGGTGCGTGGGATTGCAGTCGCGGCTGAGCATCGCGTAGTTACGGACCATCGCTTCGGTCAGTTGGACACGGAAAGCTTTTTGAAAACCGACTTCGATTAGGGGGAAGGGGGTGTTCTTTATGATCAATTGAGTTTCCTCTCTGGATTCGGGGGTTTCGCCCCTTGGGTTTGGTTGAACTTCTTCGGGATTGTGAATGAGCGTCACGCGGGAGAACCTTGCGGTTCCCCACGTGCTCGACGCGTTGAATATTATTACGAACCGGATAATGTCAAGTAAGTCGTCGCTACCCATGGGCTTTCGCTTCGTGAGGACTTGCAAAATTCTAATTCGTCATTACGGTTATTCCCGTAAAAACAAACAGAGGAGGAAGTCATGACGCAAGAAATCGAGAAGGACGTTACCCAGGGCGAATGGGAATCGATCGCTCGCTTGAAATACGTAGTTTGGGCATTGCTCGGCCCCGTGTTGATTTTCGGCCTCGGAGCGTTGTCGTATGACTCTTTTTCCGCAGGGGAATACCTCATGGGTGCAATTTCGGCATTCCTCATGCTGCCCGGCTCGCTTATGTATAAGACGGAAATCGTTCCGGCTTATACGTCCGTACTGAGGCGCCGTCCGCACATCGGCATCTATCCCGACCGCGTTTCTTATCAAGGAAAGGATTATCCTTGGTCGGATGTTGCGGAAGTTCGGCCTTACGGAGCGCCGGGAAAATGGGGGTTCGAACTTTGGAACGAAAGCCGGGAGAGAATTGTCGACGTGGATTTGCTTACGGGGTCGTCTAATCCGGAAGAAGGAATCCGCGCCCTCCTTGCAACCCTCCGGACGCATCAGGAACATCTGTTCGCACTGATGTATTTGGATTCACTGCAGAAACATCTTTCTTCTTCGCGTTGACGTTCGCAGAAGCGCATTTCGTCTTCGTACGAATATGGACTTCGCGATAACGCTGAAAACCCCTCGGATCGCTCCGAGGGGTTTTATTACGCTTTCGGAAAGATTTCGAAGTACCGGTCCATGATTCCCACCTGCAGGCAATAGACGCCCATGGTTTTCTCAAAGAGTTTCGGGTTCTTGGAATTCCGAAACGGGGCCATTCCCAAATCTTCCACGTTCATTTCTTCTCACGGTTGGAAAACGATGGCGAGCACCTTTCCGGAAGTCACGTGGCCGAAGAGCCAACGGCTGTTTCCGTCGGGCAGCGCGTATTCGAGGCCGTTCGTCCGGAGGTCTTCCGGTATTTCGAACACCGGAATCGGCGGAACCTTGAGATAGTCGTATTCGCCAAGCGCCGCGAGGGTCTTTTCGGGTTCGATGCGTTCCGGGTCGATGAGGTAGGAATGGATTTTCCCGGTATCGATTTCTCTGCGTTCCATTATTTTACGAGGATCGCCTTAATGCGGCGTACGCCCGAAGACGACGCTTCTTCCTTGGCGATCTTGAAAGTGCCCATCGAGGCGGAAGTTTCCACGTGCGGGCCGCCGCAGAGTTCTTCCGAGTAGACGGTGCCGTTTCCGCCCACCATCTTGTAGACTTTGACGACGTCCGGGTATTTTTCCCAGAACGATCCTACGACGCCGCGGGCCTTGGCGGCTTCCTTGGCTTCTTCGGAGATGGTGACGTTCAAACCCGATTGGATGGCTTCGTTGACGAACGCTTCTACCGCGGCGATCTGTTCCGGGGTCATCTTTTCACCGTGGGTGAAGTCGAAACGGAGACGTTCGGCGGTGATGTTCGAACCTGCCTGCGCCACATGCGCGCCAAGAACCTTGCGGAGTCCGGCGAGCATGAGGTGGCAAGCGGAGTGGAGGGCGACGGTTTCGCCGGACTGGTCTCCGAGGCCGCCCTTGAACTTGCCTTCGGCAGCGGTGCGCGAGAGTTCCTGATGCTTGGCGAACGCGGCGTGGAACCCTTCGACGTCGACGGTGAGTCCGCGTTCCTTCGCGAGTTCCACGGTCATTTCCACCGGGAATCCGTAGGTGTCGAAGAGGGTGAACGCCTTGTTTCCGGCGATGACGGTAATCTTTTGTCCGGTCTTTTCGAACGCGATTTCGAATCCCTTCACGAGCTTTTCGAATTCGCGGATGCCGTCCTTGAGCGACTTTCCGAACTTTTCTTCTTCCTTCGCGAGTTCGGCGAGAATCTTGTCGGCGTTGTCCTTTACGGAAGCGTAGACGTTTTCGAACTTGGCGATGAAGAGCTTCGCGATGTCGGCGACGATCGGCTTTTCGTAGCCCATCTTGTAGGCTTCGCGGATGGCGCGGCGGATGAGACGGCGGAGGATGTATCCCTGGTCGACGTTCTTCGGAACGACGCCGTCGGAAATCATGTGGGTCGCCGAACGGAGGTGGTCAGCCACGATGCGGGCGGAAGATTCGACGTAGTTGTCGGCGCCTACGAGGTTCTTAATCTCGGCGAGAACGTCGGCGAAAGCGTCGGTCTGGTAGACCGACTTCATGCCGTTGAGCGTGACGGTGACGCGTTCGAGGCCCATGCCCGTGTCGACGCACTGCGCCGGGAGGTTCTCCAAGGTGTTGGCGTCCACGCGGTTGTACTGCATGAACACGTTGTTCCAGATTTCCATCCACTGCTTGCTGTGGGTGCCCTTGTTGCCCTGCGGTTCGCCTTCTCCGACCCAGTAGAAGATTTCAGTGTCCGGGCCGCACGGTCCGGTCGGTCCTGCCGCCCACCAGTTGTCTTCGGCGGGAAGGTAGGCGATGCGGTCTGCCGGCATGCCGAGAGACTTCCAAATAGCGGCGGATTCTTCGTCGCGCGGAGCGTTTTCGTCGCCTTCGAAGACCGTTACGGAAATCATTTTGGGGTCGAGTCCGAGCCACTTCTTGTCGGTGAGGAATTCCCACGACCAAGCGATGGATTCGTTCTTGAAATAGTCGCCCAAAGACCAGTTCCCGAGCATTTCGAAGAACGTGAGGTGGGTATCGTCGCCCACGTCGTCGATGTCGCCGGTGCGGACGCACTTCTGCACGTCGGCGATGCGCTTGCCCATCGGATGCGGTTCGCCGAGGAGGTACGGAACGAGCGGCTGCATGCCCGCGGTGTTGAAAAGGACCGACGGGTCGTTTTCCGGAACGAGCGGAGCGGACGGAATGACGGCGTGCGACTTGGTTTTGAAGAATTCGAGGTACTTCGAGCGGATGTCGGAAGAGAGGATTTGCATGGGTGTCTGCGGAAAATACGAAAAACCAGTGGATTGTAGCGGAAACTCGGGCTTTTTCAAACGAAACGCCCCCGGGTCGCGGGGGCGTTTTGAAGTTTTCCTTACTTTCCAGCGTCGGCCATTTTCTTCAAAGCGTCCTTGATGTCCTTTATGAGCGTTTTCTTCAGGAGGTTCTTGGCGGCTTTCGTCTTGGCTTCTTCGTACTTCTTGGCGCTTCTGAGCGCCTGTTCGACGGATTTTTTCGCTGCGGTGAGTTTGGCGCGCTTCTTCGTGTCGCTCGCGTATTTGTCTTTAACCTTTCCGAAAGCGTTTCCGAGCTTTTCGTTCAGGAGTTTTCCGATCGGGCCGGTACCGGCGGATGCGGCTATTCTCCAAGGATCGTTCTTTTTCGTACCGGTGGAAGTCGTACCGGTGGAAGCCGCGGTATCGGTCTTCGCCGGTTCGGTTATGGCTTTCGCCGCTTCGCCGAAGGCGAACGAGAACGTCGCGCTCGACTCCGCGGGCATGCCGTTCTTTCCACAAACGTCGGTGTTCCCGTCGAAGCACTTGCCCCAGGTTACCGAGTGGACGAACGTCCCTTTTTGGCTTTCTCAGGTGAGGACGGTCTTCCAGCCTTCACCGGTCGTTTTTTCGAGCTTCACTTCCTTCCAACGTATGGCGGTTTTCGTACCGTCCGCGAGGAAATCGCTCAGACCCACCGAGAGCGGGAATTCCTTTTGGATGGCGCTGCCGAGTTTTTCGTCGGTGAATTCGAAGGTCGTTCCTCCGTAGTCGTCGCCGTATTCCACTACCGGTGCCGCTCCCGCGGCGATGCGCATGAACGGGTTATAGGCGGTGGAAACGTTGAACTTCGCGGTGACGCGGTAGTATTCATTGGAGTCCAAGTCGCTCAGTACGAGGTTTCCGAGCGTTACGTCGCGTGAGGATTGCATTACCGGATCTGCCGCGGGGGCTTGTTGGGTTGCCGGAGTGAAAGCGAACGATTCCTTTTTCGCGTTTCCCGAAGCGCCGCCCGAATTCGCGGAGGAGTTCAGGTCGAAGGTGGCTTCCGTCGATTCGCGGCCGGAATTGCCGTTCTTGATGGCGACGGTATTGCCGGTTTTTTTGAGTCGGTCGGTTTCGATCATGAATTCGAGCCCGGCGTTGGTCTTGTGGAATTCCAGTTTGTTTACGAATTCGTACAACTCGTTGCCGTGCATGTCGGTCTTCACCGTTCCGTCGGCGTTTTTGAGGGAAGTCTTCGTTCCGCGTGCGGTAAGTCCGCTTCCGTTGAGGACGATGGTGAGTTTTTCGTAGTCGCCGTAGAGCGAAGCGGGGCTGACGTTCACTTTCACGGTGGTCGCCGCGCCCCCGACGACGGTATTGACGGAGGTAATCTTCGGCATGAGGAGCGACGAGAGGTCGACGGTTTCGGTATCGTAGAGCATCGACGCCTTTTCTTTCGCGACGACGCGCGCCGCGGTCTCGCCGGTTCCCAAATTCCCCGGACGCACTTTGAGGGTTATGGGGCCGGAACTTCCGAAGCCGGTGGAAACCGTGCTTTTCGTTCCGGTTCCGCTTTCGATTTCCGGAACGGTGATCTGACCGTTGACGGTGAATTCGAAGAGGTTCAAATCCTTGATGTCGCGGACGTTGTAGAAGCGGAGGTATACGAACGTTTCTCCGGTATCGTTGGATACCGCGGTTTCCAAAAGGTTGCCGATGATGTCGGATTCTTTTTTGACCGTCACCCAGTTGACGGGATTTCCGTCGAGCTTGAGGGTGACCTTATTGTAATGGTCGGGAAGCGTCTGTTCCTTGAGGATGATTCCCGTGGGAGTGACGTACGCCTTTTGCGCTTCGAACGGCGTTACGGCGTCGGGGATTTCGAGCGGAAGATCCGGGCCCGTTCCGATGGAAACGGAGTATCGGGTACGGAGGACCCCGTCGGTTTTCGTAACTCCCGAGAACGCCATGTCCCCGAAGTATTTTTCGAACTGTACCGGAATGACGTACACCGCCTGTTCACGCATGATTTCGCGACGGGCACCGTTCTTCAGATAGGTTTTCTCGGGAACGGCAGCCGTGACGGGGGCGGTTTTCGAAGTCGCCGTCCTCGAGCGGATGCCGCCCGAGTCAGTCTGGTTTTCCCAGCGTTCGAGGCTGAAGTTCGTCCAGGATTTCGAAACCCCGTTGACTCGGACCACTCCGCCCGGCTTGTAGGTTACGGAATTCGAAATGACGTCGTTTCCGTCGTAGACTTTCAGATCGTTAGCGTCGTCGGGACGGTTTTTCGTATAAACGTCGTAATTGTCGCCATCCCGGACGATCGCGCTCGTTTCGATTTTCGGAGGAACGGCGGGGGTGGTCGCGGCGTCTTCGGCGAAAGCGGAGGAAAGGGAGGCGGAGAAAACCGCGAGGGTGAGTCCGACGGCGGAAATCTTCCGAACGGTGACGTAATTCGAAGCCATGGTCTGTTGGATAACGGATGACGCCGGCATTCTATCCCATATTTCGGCACAAAAAAGTTCCGCTCCCTTGCGGAGGACGGAACTTGGGTCGTAATGGTTATTTCGCCGTCGGTCCGAGCTCGTACGAGCGGGCGGCCGAAATGATTTTTTCGAAATCGCCGAAGTCGGAGTATCCGCCGTACCGGTTTTCGAATTCGAGCGATTCCGCCGCCGTTCCTCCGAGAGCGAGGAGGGCGGAGATTTCGAACGCCACCCGGTCGAGGGTTCCGTAGCTGCGGAATCATCCGGCGGACGCGGCGTCCGGGCGGTAGAACGCTTCGAAGTGTTCGTTTCCGAACGTGTGGACGGCGAGGGTTGGCATGTTGTGGTCGGTTGTCCGGAATCTACTGAAGAGCGAACGTTTGACAAGACCGTTTTTATATTTTTGGGAGTTTCGCGAGGGATGCGGCATACGCGATGGCTATGGCATCCGCCGCATCGTCCGGTTTTGGAATTTCATCGAGCTTGAAAACCATTTTCAAAGCGTTCTGAACTTGGGTTTTCGGCGCGCGTCCGTTACCGCAGATGCTTTTTTTTACCTGGAGCGGTCAGAATTCCGCGAGGGGGATTCCGCGTTTCGCGATTTCCGCGATTATCGCTCCGCGGGCCTGCGCTACGGCGATACCGGTTTTGACGTTGGTCGTGAAAAGGAGGGTTTCTATGCCGCAAATTTCCGGTTGGTAGGCGTCACAGAGTTCGCCGATGTCGCGGCAGATTTCCACTAATTTTTCCGCCAAAGGGATTTTCGGACGGGTGGAAATCACTCAAAAATCGATTATTTCCGGTACGGGATGCCGTCTTTTCAGCACCGCGAAGCCAACCGTAGTCGTACCCGGATCGATACCGAGGATAATTGACATATTCTCTTTTTTATAGTCTAATATATCAAGTGAACCGGCCCGGAATTCCATCCGTTCGGGCGTACCGTTATCTATCGTACAACCATGTTTACCGCTACCGTCGTCGAGTCCGTGCTCGTCGGGAATCCTATCGAATTCCGTATCCGCGAATCCGTCCAGCTCTCCGAAGAGCAGAAGAAGGACTTCATCAACCTCCTGTCGTATTTCACTCCCGCCGAGCTGGCCGAGCTGGAAACGCTTTTGTAAGGTTCGGAAGGTAGCGGACGTCCCGTCCTCATGCCGGTTCCGGAAATCGTACGGTTCGCCCGCTACCTTCCGAACCCCGAAATCCCCCGTTGTGCGAAGCGCTCCCGCGAGGAGCGTTTTTTCGTACTAGTACGCGGCGCTCTGGGTTTGGAGGAATCGGTAGAAGAGCGAATTCTGGTCTTTGAAATCTCCCAGGAGGAGCCGGCGAGTAGTAGCCGTTTCTTCGATGGAGATCTTTCCCGAATGGCGCTTTCCTCCGAACACGTCGCTTTCGACGATTTCCGAAAACGGGACGAAGAATTCGTCGGAAAGGAGAAAATCCCCGACGGTTCGGTATTTGTCCAAGTATTCTTTGAACGCGTTCCCGTAGTCGAACAGGCGCTCGCCGTTGCGGATGGATTTGAGAAGCCCGTACAGGCGTCCGATCGAGAGAATGTAGCGTTTGGTAATGACGAAATGGATGGCTTTTTCCATCGGGTCGTTCACGCGGAGTACGACCGCGCCGCGCTTGACGGCGTATTTGCGGAACTGAGAGGTGACGTAGGTTTCCACGAGCGCGTCCAAGAGTTTGGTGTACGAGCTGATGACCGAAAGTCCGTCCCCGGAGCCGGAGCGCTGGATGTTGTAGAAGGCGATTTCCGCGTCGACGAGGTGGCTCATGGTATCGCGCGGGGCGTTCATGAGGAGCAGGTCGCCGAAATACGCGTGGATGCGGTTGTAGGTTATTTCCTCCATGTTTTCTCGCATGAAGTCCGAACGGACGTCTTCGGTCATTTTTCCGGCGCGGCGTTTGGCGATCTTGAGGGTTTCCTCGCGCCATTGGCGGGCCATCCAGGCCGTGGCGACGCCGAGTTGACGGCGGAGCTCTTCGTTTTCGGCTTTGAGGAGTTCGAGTTCGGACTGCGTCATGGGGAAGGGGCGGTTATTGGATTCTTTACGGGCTCGGATTCTGGATTTCAAGCGAGCGACTCCGCAGGGTACGGGCATCCGGCGGGTCTGGCTCCTAACTGAAGTTAAAGTCGCTGCGATCTCGCCGGATGCCCGTACCCGAGGACTGGAGCGAGCGAAAATCCAGAATCCGAGCCGATGATTAGGACCCCAGGAGCCCCTTCATCTTGGCGAGCTCCTTTTCCAGGGTGACGGAGTCGCGGGCTTCCATATTGAGGCGGAGCAGCGGTTCGTTGGAGCTCGGACGGAGGTTGATCCAGAAGTTCGGATAGCGGAGGGTGAGTCCGTCGAAGCGTTCCTTTTCGGCGTCCGGATACGCGGCTTCGATCTTGGCGGTGGTTTCGGCTACGCTCGCCACCTTGAAGTTGGTCTCTTCGATGGCCGGGTACTTGGCGTACGTCTTACGGACGTCGGACGCCTTTTGGTTTTTTTCGACCATCGCCGAAAGGAAACAGACGAACGCGATGATTCCGGAGTCGGCGTTGGCGTTCTTGCGGAAGTAGTAGTGGCTCGAATGTTCGCCGCCGAATTCGATTTTGGGATCGGCCTTCATCATTTCCTTGATGTAGACGTGCCCGACCTTGGATTTGATGGGGGTTCCGCCGAGTTCACGAACGAGTTCCGGAACGGCGTCGGAGCAGACGGCGTTGTATACGATGGAAGCGCCCGGTTTTTCGAGGAGGACGTTTTCGACGATGGAACACATCATGGCCGCGGCCGGAACGATGGTTCCGGTTTCGTCGCACGCTACCGCACGGTCGGCGTCACCGTCGAAGGCCACGCCCACGTCGGCTCCGACTTCCTTCACCTTGGCGACGAGGTCGAGGGTGTTTTTCGATTCGATGGGGGAGGGGTGGTGGTTGGGGAAGTTCCCGTCCGGTTCAAGGAAGAGTCCGACCATTTCGAACCCGAGACGCTCCGCGAGTTTCGGGAGGAACGCTCCGGCTACGCCGTTACCGGCATCGGCGACGACTTTGATTCCTTTGAAGCTTCCGCGGGCGAACGACGCTACGTGTTCGGTCCAAAGATCCGAAACGTCGCGGACTTCCTCAGTTCCGGTCGCGGTGTTCGGGAGCGGGTTTTCCGCGGCGAATGCGGCGATTTTCGGTTCCCACGCCTTGAGGTTGATGGGTTCGGCGTTCTTGAGACACGACTTGAGGCCGTTGTATTCTTTGGGGTTGTGGCTCGCAGTGATCATGAACCCGGCGTCCACGTCGTCGTAGCAGACGGTGGAATACTGGAGCATGTCGCTCGACACGAGTCCGAGGTCGACGGCGGTCTTCCCGGCGAGGGCTATCCCTTTGCGAAACGCTTGTCCGAGTTCGAAAGACGAGACGCGGGCGTCATAGCCGACGCTGAATTTCCTCCCCGGAACGACCGAGGCGAACGCGAAGCCGAGCTGGACGTAGTCTTCGGTCGAAAAATCGCGGCCGAAAACGCCGCGGAAGTCGTAGGATTTCGAGAGCAGGGAAAAGTCCATGGGGGAAGGGATTCGATATCTGATAAATCTTGAACGTCGGTCACGCGGATTCGGGAGTTTCGCTCGCTCCAGTCCTCGGATACGGGAACCCGGCGAGGCCGCAGCGACTTTAGGACCCTAGGAGCCGGGCCCGCCGGATTCCCGTATCCTGCGGAGTCGCTCGCTTGAACTCCCGAATCCGCGTGACCCGTTACAAAGCCTCCTCGGTGTCGAGCACGGCCTCTCCCACGGTCTTGTCCGTGAAGAGTACCCCGTCGAGGTGGTCGATCTCGTGCTGCACGATTCGTGCCATGAGGCCGTGCATCTCACGGACGAAGAGGTTGCCCTTCTCATCCGAGTATTTGAGCCGGATGCGCTTCGGACGGAGCACGTCGCCGCGCATTCCCGGGACCGAAAGGCAGCCTTCGCCGTCGGATTCGAGAACGTCGGATTTTTCGAGCACGACGGGATTGAACATCGCGACGGTGCGGAAGTTCTCGTCTTCGTACGAATTCAAAAGGCTGACCGCCACGAGGCGAACGTTATGTCCGACTTGCGGTGCGGCCACTCCGACGCAGCGGTTTTTGGGGTCTTTGACGTATTTTACCATTTCCTGCGCGAGGGGTGCGTACTTGCGGAACTCGTCTTGGCGGATTTCGGGGCTGACCGCGCGAAGAACGGGATTGTCGTTACCGGTTTCGATTTTGAGCCGCATTTCTTTCGTATGGAATTAACCCTTGGATTTTACGTCAAAGCGGGTAAAATTCAACGCGTTTTCCCGATTCGCCCGAACCTCCATGTCTTTCAAAGATTCCCTCCGAAAAGCCGTCGCCCTCGATTCGCCTTTGCGCGTCGGGTACCACTTCGCCCGTGCCGCCCTCGCCCGTGCCGTTTACGGCGGTCCAGGAAAGAGCATGGTCGTCATCGGCGTAACCGGTACGAAGGGCAAATCGACCACCACCAACATCATCGCCCGTGGGCTCGAAGCCGCCGGCAAGCGCGTTTTCGCGTTCTCCACCATCAACTACGCCATCGCCGGAGAATGGAAGGAGAACAATATGAAAATGACCTCGCCCGATCCGTTCACTCTCAACCGGCTCCTTCGCGAAGCCGAAAAAGCGGGCTGCGAGTACGCGGTCATCGAAGTTTCGAGCCATGCGCTTTACTACGGGCGCGTAGCCGGAATCGACTTCGACGTCGCCGTCATGACCAACATTTCGCAGGACCATCTCGACTTGCACAAGACGATGGACAATTACGTCGAAACGAAGCTCGGCCTTTTTAAGAGCCTCGTCGAATTCCGGAGGAAGCGAGGTATTAAGAAGGTGACGGTCGTGAATCTCGATTCGCCGTATTGCGAACGGTTCCTCGAACCTACCGCCGACATCGTCTACAGCTACGGAAACGCGCCGAGCGCGCAGATCCGCGCTATCGACGTCGAAGCTTCGAAAGCGGGCACGAAATTCACCATCAAGATGCCGTCGAACCGCTTCGAAATCAACACGAAGCTCCGTGGGACGTTCAATGTCGCCAACATCCTCGCCGCCACCGCCGTTCTCATCTCCCAAAAGGTCCAACCCGAAACCATCGCGGAAACCATGGCGAAGTTCGAAGTCGTCCCGGGGCGTCTCGAAGAAGTGCCCAACGACCGCGGAATCACCATCTTCGTCGACTACGCCCATACCGAGGAATCTCTCAGGAGCGTTCTCGAAACCGTCCGTTCGTTTCCCGATACCGCCCGCATCATCACCGTCTTCGGCGCTACCGGCGACCGAGACCGTGACAAACGCCCCAAAATGGGCCGTGTGGTCGATAAGCTCTCCGACGTCATCATCCTCACTCAGGACGATGACTACACCGAAGATCCGTTCCGCATCATCAAGGAAGTTTCCGCGGGTATCAAGCGTAAGGAAGGCGACGGTTTCTGGGTGGTGTTCTCCCGTGAAGACGCCATCCGCACCGCGCTTCTCACCGCCGTTCCGTGAGACGTCGTCGTCGTCGCCTGAAAGGGGGCCGAGACGGTCATGGTGACCAATGCCGGTTCCGTTCCTTGGAGCGACAAGGCCGTGATCCGCCGCATCCTCGAAGAAGTCGACGCGAACACGATTCCGCAGTAATCAAAATCCCCTCCGATGAACGGAGGGGATTTTTTTAGCGGAGCGAGGCTTTAGAACGAAAACTTGAGTTTGTCGGATTCCACGTCCGAATCGAGGATGACGGCATCGTAGGTTTTCCCCCCGATTTCGATGCGGACTTTTTTCGCTAACGGCTGTTCGGAAAAATACGAGGGGTCGATTTCGTTGAACGCTACGGCATTCGTCTGGAGTCCGCTCGCCGAAATGGGAGCCTCCCCGTGTCAGAGGGCCGCTCAGGCGATCATGAGCATCGCGATGTATCCGACGATCGACGTCGATCCTTTGTTGGTCATCGTTCCTGAATCGGTCTAAATAATGGGGAATTCCGCTTATTGCCTAATTTCAGCATATGCTCTGCTAATTGTCAATTATCCAAAGGAATTCAGACCGAATTTGAAATACGGCCCACTTTCGGTATATTCTGCCGGTATTCCGATACGGACTTTTTTCGTTCTCGCATGGATTTCCTCCTTTCCGGTGCTTTCGCCCGGTTCGACGCGTGGTTTTTGGTCGCTAACCTGACCTTTCTCATCGCCGCCACCGTTTCGTACGTCGTGGAAAAGCTTTTCTGGCTTTTCCGCGTAGTTTCGCCCATCAAGCCGAACCACTCGGTGCAGCCGTCCGGGCAGCCCCAGGCCCAGCAGGCCGAAGCGAAACCCGTTGCCGCCGTTCAGGAATCCCCCAAGGCCGCCGTTTCCAAAACCGCGGTCTCCAAGGAAGAAGAAGTTCCGTCCGAAGAAGTTTCCGCCGAAGCGGAAGAATCCCCGTCGGAAGAAGGGGTCGAAACCTTTTCGAGCGGACCTTCCACCGAAGACCGCCAGCAGGCCGGAGAAATCGCCAAACTCGCCAAGACCAAAATCGCCCGTGGCGAATTCACCGAAGCCAAGGGAAAAATCATCGAAGGCCTCGCGTTCGATAAGTTCGACAAGGAACTCAACTGCCTTCTCGCTTCGCTCTACGAACGCGATAAGGACTTCAAAAAGGCCGAACTCGTCTACAAAGACCTCATCGTCGTCCACGATACCGACCCCGAAATCTACATGAAGCTCGGGTTCGCCCTCTCGATGCAGGCCAAGTACGAAATCGCCTTCGAAATCTACCGCAAGCTCCACGCCATCACCGACGGCGCCGACGAGGCCATCGAAATGCTCGCCAACCTCGCCTACCAGCTCGAACGCTACGAAGAGGCGCGCAATTCCGCTAAGGAATACCTCCGCAACCACCCGCGCAACGTCGAGATGCTCAACCTCCTCGCGTTCTCACAGGCGAACCTCGGAGAACGCCGCGAAGCGCTCGAAACCCTCGACAAGCTCCGCGTCATCGATCCGTACAACGCCAAAATCCGCGAATTCGCCGAAAAGCTCGCTCTCGAGCTCGAACTCGAAGGCAACTTCGGCAACAACGAACCCGCCGCATAACCGCCCAAAGCGATGCTTACGAAAGTTCCTCCCCATTCCGTAGAGGCCGAACGCGGCGTGCTCGGTTCCATCCTCATCGACAAGGACGGCATCATCCAGGTTTCCGGCCTCCTCGGCCCGACCGACTTCTACGACAACGCCCATGGCCTCGTTTACGAAGCCATGCTCCATTTGTTCGCCGGCAACCGCCCGATCGACCTTTTGACCGTACGCGAACATCTCGACGACCGGGGAAAACTCGACGCGGTAGGGGGGAACTCGTACCTCCTCGAACTCTCCAACTCGATCTTCACGAGTTCGAACATCTACCAGTACGCGCAAATCGTCAAACATAAGAGCGTCCTCCGTCGCCTCATCAAGGCCGGATCGGACATCCTCGCGTACGGCTACGACGAAGAAAGCGACTTGAACATCCTTCTCGAAAAGGGCGAACAGGCGCTCTTTACCGTGACGCAGACGTTCATTCAGAACAAGCTCGTCCACATCAAGGACATCGTCGGTCTCCGTTATGAAGAATTCGCGCAAATCCATGACGATCCCAATTATGGAAAGGGGAACGCCATCAATACCGGGTTCACCGGAATCGACGGCAAACTCGGCGGCCTCAAACCGGGCGACATGGTCATCCTCGCCGCGCGTCCGTCGATGGGAAAGACTGCGCTCACGCTCAATTTCTGTCTCAACGTCGCGGAAATGGGGAAGAACGTCGCCATCTTCTCTTTGGAAATGTCGAAGGAACAACTGACCGACCGCATGATCGCCGCGACCATGGGCGTCGACTCGTGGAAACTCCAGAAGGGCGAACTCGAAGACGACGAATTCGCCAAGATGGGCGACGCGCTCGAACGCCTCTCGCGGTCGAACATCTACATCGACGACTCCCCGGGCGGAAACCTCATGGAAATCAAATCCAAGGCGCGCCGTCTCAAAATGGAATCCGGCGTCGACTTCCTCGTCATCGACTACCTCCAGCTCATGGGTGGAAACAATCCGATGAACCGCGTCCAGGAAATCTCCGAAATCTCCCGCGGCATCAAGTCTCTCGCCCGCGAACTCCAGGTTCCGGTGCTCGCGCTCTCGCAGCTTTCCCGTGCGGTCGAATCGCGTACCACGAAGGAACCGATCCTCTCCGACCTCCGCGAATCCGGTTCCATCGAGCAGGACGCCGACGTCGTAATGATGCTCTACCGCGAAGACTACTACGACGAATTCACTGAGAACAAGGGGATTACCAACGTCTTCGTCCGTAAGAACCGTAACGGTCCGGTCGGACAAGCGGACCTGAAGTTCGAAAAACGCTTCCAGAAGTTCTACGACGTCGAGACCAAGCGCGAATACGAAGACGTTTTCTAGTCCGTCCGGCAAGAAATCCCATCCCGATGAATCCGAAAAAGAATCCCCCGTCATTGACGGGGGATTTTTGCGTTTCCGCATGGGTTTCATTGATTCAGCCATTTCCGGCAGACCTTGTACGCGGTTTTTCCGCTTACCCTCCGATGTTGGTTTTCCGGAAGGGACAGGTACTCGCCGATTTTGGCTTCGTCACGAATTCCGTGGGCGATCAGCTCTCGTTTGCCGATCATGCGGGTCTTTATTCGCTTTGCCATGGCGCACCTCCTTTCAAGTGGGCTTTGGTTTGTGGTGTAATGAGGATACCTAGGCGGCCATCGAAGTCAAATGGCGCACCGATCCATACGGATTCGGTGCGCCATTCGGATGCCCTTAGTTGCACGTTCCGCAATTCGCCGGAACGTTGCCCGCCTGATCGAGACACGCCTTACGGGAGGTTTCGCAATACGGCGCCATGGTCTTCATCGTTTTGCTCAGTATGACGTGCATTTCGAGGAGTTGCCCGACGTTGTTGTCCGCGGAAACATTGTCATCGGAAATCGAGGCGCTCGCCTGGATGTAGTCGTCGGCGATTTCGCTCGCGACGTCACCCTTGAGGCGGGCGAGATTGCGGTACCTTTCGAGGTAGTCGTCCGAATTCTTCGCGTCTTCCGGCTTCGGTTGGGTGGGTTTGGAAAACCCGGAAGCGTACTGTCCGGCAGCGCTCGACGCCTCGTCGTACATGCCTTTGACTGCCGCCACTCACTTGGCTACGGCTTCGCCCACGCCCGTGACCGAACCGTTGATACCCTGCCAGCCCTCTCCGCGGTTGTACGCGTCGAGATTCCTGACCGCGCGTTCCGACGCACTGGTCGACATGCCTTGGCGGGCCATTTCCTGGCGCAGGAGGCGCTTTTCGAGCTTGTCCTGGCCTTTGGCATTTCCTTGGAGCATCGCCCAGGCTTCCTTCCAGTCTTGCGTACCGTTCTGCATGACGTTTCCGAGATTGCCGATACGGTCGACCGCCTGTTTCATTTTCTCGAAGAACGTGCCTTCGCCTGTGGTGTTGCAGGTCGCTATCGCCTTCGGACCGTAGTCGGCCTTCACACTCGTAACGAATCCGTCCGGCGCGAAAATGAGCGTAGGCTGCGATCCGGGTTCGTCGCCGAGCACCGCCTCGCGGTAAACGTTCATGACGTCGGTATGGTTCGAAAGGAGGTCCTGCAGGACGTCCCCGACCTTGGCGTTTTTCGTCACGTACGAAGGAAACGGCGAGACTTCAGTATCGAAAACGAGATCCGATCCGCAATTCGATGCGAGGGAGTCGATAGCGGCGATGAGTTTACGCTGGCGTTGGTCGAGGAGCGAATGGTCGCGGCGGATGCCGGCGGGGAGTTCCGTACGGCGGATGAGGTCGACGGTAAACCGGAACGACGTCATGACGTTGGTCGTCTTGAGCGAGCGGTTGACCGAGCCCACTACCGAACTCTGGGCCTTGTCGACGTCCGAAGTGGCGGTGCGGTTTCCGCTCGGGTCTTGGCAAGTGGCGGGTCCTCAGACGCGCATCGCTTCCGAAATCATTTTGTCGACGCCCTTGAGGTAGTCTTGGACGGCCTTGTCCGGCGCTTCCTTGATGGAGCAGGATCCGGCCGCCCACGCGCTCGAAATCCCCATCGAGACGGAGAGAGCGATTACGAGAGCGGCGGTTCCTTTGTTCATGGGGTTCGGTTATTGTCCCTTCTTGATGTCGTTGAACTGTTTCGAGAGGGCTCAGACGTTGAGGAGCGAATCCGTGAAAGTCAGCGTGAATCAACGGAGCTCCTGGAGGTCGTTGCTGAACGAATCCGAATACGATTGACTGATGGCGGAGGACTTGATCGCCGCGTAGTTTCAAGAAAGCGCAGGGGCGGAGTTCAGCTTCCTATCCGCGGTCGTAGCGTCCGTCGAGAGGCCTTCGGTATTCCTGATGGCCATTTGGGACTGGTTGTCGTCGATGACGTTCTGCTTGTCGTACCGGATTCCGTAGTCCTTGAAAGCGCCGGCGGTGATTTCTTTGAATTCCTTCTCTTCGCTCGAGACTTTCGGTTCGCCACGGGGCGTGTCGCCACCCTTGAGATTGAGAATGGGCGGAGGAAGCGTCTGTACTACGACGCCCAAGTGGACGAGGTCGGGGAGCTTGAGGTTTTTTAGGAGGAGTTCGAAGAAGTTGTTCGTGTGTTGGGCTTGGATGAACGACGTTCCGGCGAATTTCTGCACGATTTTGTAATTCTCGTCGAGAACGCCCTCGATTGTAGGGGCTTTTCCCCCGCCGAGAAGGAGCATGTTGTACATGACGAAGTCTACCCGGATGCAGAAAAACGTCATGCACGGGAATTTGTCGGTCTTGTTTTCCGATCTTCCGGAACCGCGGTTTGCGGCGACCGGAGTCAGGTTCGATCCCGAGTACTTCGCCAAATCGGCGGGAGTTCCCGAAGTGGACGCGTTGGAACCGTTCGCAAGCTGGTTTTCGATATCGAACGCGAGAGCTTGGTCGAGTCCGTTCACGGTCGTGCCGTCCGTACATTCCGCACTGTTCGCGAGACCGGAAGAAGTGAGCCTTCCGGAAAAGCTGCCGAGGTACGCGGGCGGATTGATAGTTACCGGATCATAGGCGGCATACCCGTCGTAAACGGCGCTGCTCGGGTATCCGGTGGCTTGTGCGAAGCTCATGACGGACTTTCCTCCGTCGTTCACGAGGCCGTCGTACGGGATGTTTTTGGAAAATATGACCGCGTGGATGTTCTCGAGGTCTTTTACGAGGTCGTAGCTCGAATTGTCGAGATTGCCGTCCGAAAAGAGTCCCGTGGAAGCCATTTTCCCGAGTGCCTGCGTTTGTCCGGCGGCTTCGGATTTCAGTTCCCCCGCATATGCTCCGACGGTTTTCGACAAGACCGACATTTGGTCGGCGGTCATTTTCACTCCAGGCGTAACATGCGAAAAAATCATGCCGATTTCGCCGGATTCGATGGCGTTGAGTTCGGCCATAGTGAACGGTTTGCCTTCGTTGAGGCACTTTACCGAAGACCCCGATTCGTCTTTACAAATCGGCCCGATGGCGCTGTTGAGTTTCTTAGTCGCTTGGGGGAGGCGTTTCTCCGCCATCATGTTCTTGAGTTTGCCGACGCCCACGTCCACCTTGCGGTAGAGGTCGAGGCCGAGGTCTTCGCCCGCGAAACCTTCCGCCGATGCCGAAGGAACGATTTCGAACGATTTCCCGCCGTTCCACGAAAAGACGCCGGCAGCGAGTGCCGTCGTCAATTGCGTGAGGGCGAGGACCGCCGCGAGCGTCCTTCGGGAGTTCATTATTTTTTCGGGAAATCGAATTCGAGGGCGCCTTTTTTCGCGCTTACGCGAATGGTACCACGTTTCTTCTCCGTTATCAAATACTCGGCTATCTGGTCTTCGATCTTGTCCTGTACGAAACGGCGGACCGGGCGTGCGCCGAATTCCGGGTTGTAGGTTTCCTTTTCGATGAGGTTCACCGCCTTAGTGTCGTATTCGAGGTCGATTCCCACGGTCGCGAGGCGGGTCTTGAGATTTTCGAGCTGGAGCTTGATAATCTTGCCCATAGCCTTCTTGTCGAGGGGGTTGAACACGACGGTCTTGTCGATGCGGTTGATGAATTCCGGAGCGAAATATTCGTCGAGACCGTCCACGATCTTGTCACGGATTTTTTCGTAGTCGCGGACGATCTTCGCTTCTTCGGACTCGTCGATATCGAAACCGATCTGCGAGGCCTTGTTGGTGAATTCTTCGCTGCCGATGTTCGACGTCATGATGACGACGGTGTTCTTGAAATTGACCTTGCGTCCCTTCCCGTCGGTCACCGCGCCGTCTTCGAGAATCTGGAGGAGGAGGTTGAACACTTCGAAATTGCCCTTTTCGATTTCGTCGAAAAGCACGATGGAATACGGCTTGCGGCGCACCTTTTCGGTGAGCATGCCACCTTCTTCGTATCCGACGTAACCGGCGGTGGTACCGATGAGTTTCGATGCGGAAGAGCGTTCGTTGTATTCGCTCATGTCGATCTTGATGAGCGCCTTCGGGTCGCCGTAGAATTCTTCGGCGAGGGCTTTGACGAGCTCGGTCTTACCGACGCCCGTGGGGCCGAGGAAGAGGAACGACCCGATCGGACGGTCGGTGTCGGAAATGCCAGAGCGCGAACGCTTGATGGCGCTCGTGATGGCGTCGACGGCGTCGTCCTGCGCGATGATGCGGTTCTTGAGCTTCTTGCCGAGGGCGGTGATTTTTTCGAGTTCTTCGGTGCGGAGGTTCTCTACCGGAACGCCCGTGATCTGGTGGACGATTTTGCGGACGTCTTCGCCCGTGATATGGAGGCGCTTTTCACGCGGAACGGTGCGCTTTGCTTTCTTTTCGGCGATTTTCTTTTCGAGATCGGCCTGCTTTTCCTTCGCCTTGATGGCCTTATGGTACTGCTGGGAGATGACGAAGCTTTCGATGTCCTTCTGGAGCTTTTCGATTTCTTCTTTGGTGGATTTGATTTCCTCCTCGTCGAAATTGTACTTCATCGATTTCGCCGAGCA
This sequence comes from uncultured Candidatus Peribacteria bacterium, assembly GCA_964482035.1. GTDB lineage: Bacteria > Patescibacteriota > Gracilibacteria > BD1-5 > UBA2023 > JANJWP01. The sequence goes on from CAYZVC010000002.1 coordinate 187,433, forward strand.
GGCCTCGTCGATGAGGTCGATGGCCTTGTCGGGGAGGTAGCGGTCGGTGACGTAGCGGATCGAGAGTTCGACCGCGTCCTTCACGGCCTCGTCTTCGATGATGAGGTTGTGGAATTCTTCGAAAGACGGCGCGAGGCCGGAGATGATAGCCTTGGCGGTGGCTTCGTCCGGTTCTTCGACTTCGATTTTCTGGAAGCGGCGTTCGAGCGCGGAGTCCTTTTCGATGTGCTTCTGGTATTCGGTGAGGGTGGTCGCTCCGATGACGCAGATCTTCCCGCGGCCCATGGCCGGTTTGAGGATGTTGGCGGCGTCGAGGGTGCCTTCGCCCGAGCCCGCGCCGATGATGGTGTGGATTTCGTCGATGAAGAGGACGATTTCGTTTTCGAGCTTGGAGGCTTCGTCGATGATCTGTTTGATGCGCGCTTCGAATTCGCCGCGGTACTTGGTACCCGCTACGAGGGAAGAGAGGTCGAGCGAGATGACGCGCTTTCCGCGCATGGCGAGCGGAACGGTGCCTTCCGAAATGCGACGCGCCAAACCTTCGACGACGGCGGTCTTGCCGACGCCCGGTTCGCCCACGAGGCACGGATTGTTCTTGGTTTTGCGGTTGAGGACGGAGATGAGGCGTTCGATTTCCTTATCGCGGCCGATGATGGCGTCGATCTTTCCTGCGCGGGCTTCGGCGGTGAGATCGTTTCCGAAGAAGTCGAGAGCCGGAGTCTGGCTTTCGTCTTTCTTTCCTTCCGGTTTGCGGTTGGCGAGGAACGGGTTGTTCTGTTCCGGCGAATCGCCCTGCTGCATGCCGGTTTCGAGCGCGTTCAAAATGCCGTCGAGCGGGCCGAACATGTTGCCCTGCTGTTCTTCCTTGGGTTTCGAGAAGTTCTTTTCGTATTCCACGAGGTGCCCTTCGAAATCCTTGGGGCTGACGCCGATGAAGTCGAGGAACTTGTAGATCCACGGTTCGCTGTCCGCGCGAAGGAGGGCGAGGAGGAAATCTTCGATTCCGGCCTTTTTCTTTTCGAAGGACGCCGCGATCTTTACGGAAGCGACGATGAGCTCCTTCATGCGCGACGAAAGCCCGACGTAGTCGCCGGAACCCGAGGAACGGTATTCGGAGAAGGGCTTCTTCATGAAGACTTCGCCCACGATTTTCTCATTGATGCCGTAGGCGGAAAAGAGGTCGTAGATCGGTCCCGACTTCATGCGGACGGCTTCGAAGAAGGCGTTTTCGGGGAGGATTTCCGAGTATCCGGCGTCTTTGACGGAGTTCTCGGCGTCGATCATGAGCTTCTTGTACTCTTCGGAAAAATTGTTGAACATGGTTGATTCGAAAAATCGCGCGGTGATGCGCATTGCTGACAGTGTATCAGATTCGCGTCCCATCGCCAAGGAAGAGGGGGGAAGTCGGCTTGACACTTCCTATTTCTCTCGGGTGTCAGGTTTTTGCGTTTTTTCGGAAAGAACGGTATACTCGACGGAGTACAACTCTTAATTCGAAACCGTGGCAAAGGTCCCGAAGCCCTCCGAACAGGGGGCTGACGACAATCTCGAATCTCCGGAACGTGCCGTGACGGTATCCGGACAAACCAAAAGACGGGCCTCCATTCGCGTGGCCCGTGGGGTTTTGGAAGCCGTCGAAAAACTTACCGGAACCGTCGGAGCTCCGCTCGCTCGCGCTTCGGCGCTTACCGCCATCCTTTCCGACGCCATGTCTTCCAAACGCGTGGAGGACATTCTGAACACTTCGGGCATCGAAAAGCCGCTCGCGGGTCTTTTGGCGTTCCATAACCGGTACCTGCAAGGCGGAAAAACCATGGCGCAGTTACCCGATGAGCTTGCGCAAATCCATGAAGCATTGATGTCGTCCCTTTCGCGCTCGTTTTTGGACGAAATGCATAGGAACGCCGCCAAATATTACCTTACCGCCGGTTCCGAAGGGGAAATTTACCGTCTCCGTACCGCCAATGGGGATTTCATTATCGCCAAGCGCCGTTTCGACAGCGTGGGCGGAATGAACGGTACGAGCAACGAATGCAGGCTCCAGCAGCAAGCCTTCGAAATCGCCAAGGATTTCGAAGGGGTCGCCGTCCCGAGGATTTTCACCCGTATTCCCGATCCCGAAGAAGGATGGGAATATGTTCTCATGGAATGCGTGAAGGGGAAGACCCTTTGGACCCTCGCGCTCGAATCGATCGCGAACGCCAAGAAAGCGGTCCAAGGTTCCCTCGACGTTTCTTCCGAAACCAACCCGATCCGACGCTTTTACGAAGAACGTTCCACGTTCGAAACCAAGTTCGATAACGATACCGAAGCCGAGCTCCAGATCATCGAACATTACCGGCTCGTCGCCGAAGAGCTCTGACTTCCCGATCCGGGAATGCGCGTGCGCGAAGTGAACGGCGGAGTGTCCCTCCCGAATCTCAAGAAATACATCGACGAAGACCTCGCGAAAATCCAGATTTTCGACTCCGAAACCATCGCCCACATAGCGGCGGTACTGCGTCCGTTCTTGGCGAAACTCCACGAGAAGGGCATTTACCACCGCGACCTCAACGTCCGCAACCTCATGATCGGCGAAGACGGTCTGGTCTACGTCATCGACTTCGGCAAGGGCGTGAAATCCGCTCCGAACGACGATTCGGTCTATCATGCGCAAGAGGGGACCTACGACAACGACTTCTCGATTCTTGAGCTCGTCCGAAGCTATGGCCCGAAGGCCGAAACCGCGGCCGACCGCATCAAGAAAGAGGCGGAGAAGGGAAAATTGGGAATCACTCCGGAACGCATCGAAAAGGCGGCTAAGAACCTCGGACTTTCGCCGGAAAAGGTCGCGGCGTCGGTATCCCGCATCGGTCAGAAATTCGGAGCGAAATACTTCGAAGGACAGTTCCGGTCGTACGCAGACGGCAGTGCGAAGAACCGTGTTCGCGAAGACATGTTCATCAGTCCCAACCCCAAGCGCGCCAATACCAAGGCGGCGACCGAAGCCGGACTCACCCAACTTCTCGCATACCTCCTGGTAGCCGACCGCGAACAGCTCGAAGAAACTTTCAAATACTTCGACGACCTCGGCAGAAGCCTTTCCGACTCGAAACGGAAAGCCCCGATTTTCGGCTCCGCGGCGAAAGATGAGAATGCCCAGAAATACCTACCGGTTTTCGAATCGGCGGTAATCGCGGCGATGGAATAACGACGATGAAAAAACCTCCGGATATCCGGAGGTTTTTTGCGGACAGACTACTCGTGCCCTTCCAAATCGAGGATTTCGAGTACCGGAACTTCCTTTCCGTCGCGGAGGATGTCGGTAATGACGGCGATACGGCCGGTTTTTCCGATACGCCCCGAAGCGCGGAGGCTCTTAAGCGCGGCGTCGAGGTTCGCCATGTGGTCGGACCATTCCGGAAGCATGACCGGTTCGATTCCGTAGAGGGCGTTCATGAAACGGACGGTGGTTTCGCGGCCGGTGAAGGCGAGGACCGGAACGTTCGGGCGGTACGCCGCGGCGAGGCGGGCGAGACGCCCGGTCTTGGTGAACACTACGATGGCTTCGGCACCGAGGTCTTCGGCGGAGTAGATGGCGTTCTTGATGAGGATCTTCTTTTCGACGTCGCGCTTGGTGAGCCCTTCGTTCGAATATTCCTTATGTTCGTTGTCGAAGTGGCTTTCGGCCGATTCGATGACGCTCTTCATCATCGCTACCGATTCGAGCGGGTATTTTCCCGTAGTGGTTTCGCCGGAGAGCATGGTGGCGTCGGTACGCTGGGCTACGGCGTTGAAGATGTCCGAGACTTCGGCGCGGGTGGGGAACGGGTTGTCGATCATCGTTTCGAGCATGTGGGTCGCCACGATACAGAACTTGCCCATTTCGCGGGCCATGCGCACGATTTCTTTCTGGAGGAGGGGGAGCGTCTGGATCGGCACTTCGATGCCGAGATCGCCACGGGCTACCATGACGCCGTCGGACGCTTCGAGGATTTCGCGGAGGTTGTCGAGACCTTCGCGGTTTTCGATCTTGGCGATGATCTTCACGTGTTCGGCACCGTTTTCGCGGAGGAGGGTGCGGAGTTCTTCAACGTTTTCTTTCGTGCGGACGAAGCTCATCGCGACGAAGTCCATGTTTTCATTGACGCCGAAGAGGATGTCTTCGCGGTCTTTATCGGTAACGCCCGGGAGGCGGATTTTGGTATCCGGAAGATTGACGTGGCGCTTGCTGCCGATGACGGCGGCGTTCATGGCCTTCACGGTGAGCGAATCGACGTTCTTTTTGGTGACGACGACGTCGAGAAGTCCTGAATCGATGCGGATGGTTTCGCCTACGGAGAGGTCTTCGAGAAGGTACGGGTAGTCGCAGAAAAGCCCTTGGGAATCCGCATCCGCAGCCTTTTGGTCGACATAGAACTTAAATTCGTCACCCTTGGCGTAGTTGCGTTTTTCGACGACGTCGCCAGTGCGGATTTCCGGGCCCTTGGTGTCGAGGAGGGTCGAAAGGTTGGTGCGGCCCGAAGCGTTGAGTGCGCGGACGCGTTCGAGAATGGAATGGACGCCCTCGTGCTTCGCGTGGGAGAAATTGAAACGCAGAATGTTCACTCCGCCGTCGAAGAGCGCGGCGAGGTTTTCGGAAGATTCGGTAGCGGGACCGACAGTGGCGATGATCTTGGTTTTTTTCATAAAAAAGGAAGGTGTTTAGAACCTTCCAATCCTACGCGAAAAACGAGAATGGGCAAATGGGGTTTTGGGTTCCTCAGAGGGAATCCCATTTAGGGGCAACTCCAAACCACGTCGTTAATACCGACGCTGCCGGACGTGGAATCTTTGGCGTAATAAATGAGAGCCCTGGTCCCTCCGGCCGGACTGCTCGCGAGCGTTTGCGTAGCGGTATAGTACCCCGGAATAGTGCCGGTTATCGTATTTCCGACGCGGGTAACGGTATAACTCACTTGTCCGGACGTCGGTCATCCGGAGTACGCGTACGCGGTCATTCTGCGGATTATGTACGATCCGTAACTGGTATACCAGGCTTGCTCGACGAGTGCGGCGTACCCGTCGGTAACGACGTTCGCCTTGGACGAATTCACGACGGTGGTTCCCAAGAATCCCGTATACTGCCCAATCCTGTCCGCTTTGAACGACAAGGAGAAATCGCCGGCGCAGAGCGGGGTTACGAGCGCTCCCGTGAGAATCGACGAGTTTCCGTGAGTATTGGAGAATACCACTCCGGTCGCGGTTACCGAATATACGGTCGAAGCATCCGTCGGAGTGAGGATCGAAACCGGTCCGGATGCCGCGTTTCCGGAAGCGTTTCCCCCGTCGACCAGCGCCCCCGTCAGGTTCGTCGCGCTTCCCGGTTCGGCGCGCAGGAGCCCCGAAACGTTTCCCGCCGGCATTCCCGTGGACGGGAAATTTCAAACCACGCTCGCGAGCCTGGTCGCCGGACTCACCCCCGCCGTCTGCACGTACGAGGTGACGCGCTTCTTCCCGTTGGCCCCCGCGGTCATGAAGTCCGTTCCCGCGGCCATGAGCGAGCTCGCGTCGTACGAAGCTTCCGCGGAGTCCGTTCCGAAACCGGTCGCCCTCGCGATGACGCCCATCGTCCCGCCCGGAAGCCCGGAAGCCGAGATCCTGAACTTCTCCGGATTGAGCTTGAGCTTCTTGAAGTCGGGCTTGCCCGCGGTGTAGTTGGAATCCGCCGGAGCCGAACCGACGTCGCCTCCCGTGAGCGCCACGGAAGCCCCGTCGACGTACGCGAAGGCGCCCGAGAGCGCGTAGTCCGTATCGTGCACCACGTAGTACCGGGGCGAATTGTTCGTGATCGCCGCTTCCGAAGAAATCGCCGTCTGCAGCGACCTCACGTTCGCCTTGATGGCGGAGTCCTTGGCGTCCTGGGAATACCCCGAAAGAGCCAGGAACCCGACGGTCGCCAATATCGCGAGTATTGTGATTACGACGATGAGTTCGACGAGGGTGAAGCCGGAGAAGCGTTTTTTCGGCAGGAGTTTCGTTGCGGCCATGTTCGGATACAAAAGGAGAATACGAGCGGGCTCAATCCGCGCACGCCCGATAATGTGCGGATTTTTCCCTATTTTCACAAAAAAGCAACATTCGCTCGTTTTGCTTTCGTTTCGAAAAGGATATACTTCGCGGTTACGCCTTAAACGCCTTTATGACCGCACAAGTACGAAGCGACGTCCTCGTCGTATTCTGAGCAACCGGAGACCTGATGAAGCGCAAACTCGCGCCCGCGCTCGCTTCGATTCTCGAAAAATCCGCCGTTTCGATCTTGGCGGTGGGTCGCAAACCGATGTCTTCGGAAGAATACCGCGACGTCCTGCGAACTTCGCCCATCGCCCCGAAGGGCGGGTATTCCGAAGCGTTCCTTTCACGCATCGATTATTTGGGTTTCGAAATGGGCGATCCGTCCGCTTACGCGTCTTTACGGAAATACGCCGAGTCCCGCCCCGATGCTTCCTTCGCGTTCTATTTGTCAGTCCCTCAGGAACTTTTCGAACCCGTAACCGCCGGAATCGGATTGGTAGGGCTCCATAACGGGAATTCGAAAATCGCGTTCGAAAAACCGTTCTGATCCGATCTCGAATCCGCCACCGCCCTCAATCGCGTGGTCTCCCGGACGTTCGCCGAGGACCAAATCTACCGCATCGACCACTACGTGGGCAAAGAGGCCGTCCAAAACGTGCTCGCGTTCCGTTTCGCCAACTCGATTTTCGAGCCGCTCTGGAATTACCGTTACGTCGACCACATCCAAATTACCGCTTCCGAATCTTTGGGCGTCGAATCGCGCGGCGGGTATTACGACCGTTCCGGCGCGCTTCGCGACATGGTGCAGAATCATTTGTTCCAGGTGCTCGCGCTCGCGGTCATGGAACCTCCGCATGGCCTTTCGAGCGCGGCGCTCCACGACGAAAAGGTCAAAGTCATCCGTTCGCTCCGATTGGGAAAACACCTCGATTCGCACGTGGTTTTCGGACAGTACCGCGGTTACCGCCAAGAGGAAGGGGTCCGTTCGGACTCACGCACCGAAACCTACGCCGCGCTGAAGCTCGAAATGCACAATTGGCGATTCAAGGACGTTCCCATTTATCTCCGCACGGGCAAAGCGCTCGGCAAGAAAAACACCCGCGTCGTCGTCGAATTCAAGCGCGTGCCGCCGGTCTTGTTCAACGAGGCCGCCGAAGCGGAACCGAACCGCATCATTTTCGAAATCTCCCCGAAAGAAGGCATTACCGTGGGTTTCAACGTCAAAGACCAAAGCGGACGGGACGTGGTGCGTCCGGTGAAGTCGGAATTTTTCCAAGACGACGAATCGCCGGAGGCGTACGTCCGCATTCTTTCAGATTTTCTCTCCGGAGACCGCACGCTCTTTACGAGGTGGGACATGATCGAAGAATCCTGGGCGCTCGTCGACGAGCTCGTCCATTGCAAAGACCGTTGTCCGATCATCCACGAATACGAACCCGGTACCGCAGGACCGGTGGCTGCGGACGGACTCATAGAAGCCGACGGACGCCGTTGGCTGTAAATTCGGGGGCATTCGGGTATAATTGGGAAAATTCTTGCCCGATTCCCGTATGGACACCCTCTACGATACCGATAGGAAAGCTCTTGCCAAAGCCGCGTACGTCCGCTTCCGCGACGCGTTCATGCGTCATTCCGAATACAACGACAAACGCGTCGTGGTGGGGTTTTCCGGTGGAACTTCGCTCTCCGATTTTTACGAAGTCTTCGTCGAAGAATTCGGAAAGATTCCGAAATTCGCGAGATCCAAGGCACGGTTCTGACTCCTGGACGAACGGAAAGTGCCTTCCGACCATCCGGACAGCAATTTCCGACTTCTTTCGGAAACGGTTTTCAAACCCCTTCTCGATCGCGGGGATATCGAGCCGTACCAGGTCCTCGAAGCTCCGAGTTTCGACGTCCCGAATCCCGCGCAGTGGTACTACGGCGACATGGGAAAGCCGGACATCGGGCTTTTCGGGGTAGGGGGGGACGGACATGTCGCTTCGCTCTTTCCCAAACATCCCGCTTTGGAGATTTACGGCTCCCGCTACGTTGAAGTCGAAGATTCCCCGAAACCGCCATCCTCGAGAATCAGCGTTTCGCTCGACTTGGCGAAGGAAATTTCGGATCCTTTCATTTTTTTCATCGGCGAGCCGAAACAGACGGCGTACGAACGGTTCCTCCGCGGCGACGAAAAGCCGTGGGCGTTTCCGGTAATGGCGCTCGCCACACCGGATGCGGTGGTGGTGACGGATAGAAAAAAGCGCGAGACCGAAATCTTGCGCTTCTCGTAAACCTTCCGTTTCAGCCCCGTCGGCTTTTACGTCCCCCACTTCGAATGGAAGATGCCGTTTCGGTCAGTGCGTTCGTAGGTATGGGCCCCGAAATGGTCGCGCAATCCTTGGAGGAAATTCGCCGGAAGCGAAGCGTCCGTGAGGCTTTCGTAATACGCGAGCCCCGCTGAAATCGCTGGAACCGGTATCCCCGCCGCGATAGCCGCGCGGGTGACGTTTTTCCAATCCTCGGCCGACGTTTCCATAATCTCCCACATCTTCGGAATTTCGAAGAGGTGGGGGATTTTTTCGTTTCCGCCCGTCGCGAAGGCTTCCCGTAGGGTCGAGAGCACTTTGGCCCGGATGATGCATCCGCCCTGCCAGATACGCGAAACTTCCGCGAGATCGACGCCCCAGTTTTCTTCGTCGGAAGCCGTCGCGATAAGATCGTATCCTTGGGCGTATGCCGAGAGGATCGAAGCTTTCAACGCCTTTTCGAGCATTTTTTCGAAATCGGCGGCGTTCGTTGGCAAATCCGTGGAAATTTCAGTAGAAGCCGAATTTCCGGCCGTCTCGGAAAGCGCGAGGCGGCGGTTTCTTTGGGAAGAGACGTTTCTCGCGAATACCGCTTCCGCAATGGATGGAACGGCGACGCCGCGTTCGAGCGCGTCGACGACGGTCCATTTTCCGGTGCCTTTCTGTCCGGCGCGGTCGAGAACGTTGTCCACGAGGTTCGCGCCCGTGACGAGGTCGTCCTTCGTTCGGAGTACCGTGACGGAAATGTCGAAAAGGTACGATCCCAAATCTCCGGCGGCGTAGCGTTCGAAAATATCGGCGATTTCCGGCGCGCTTTTTCCGTAGGCTTTGCGAAGTACGTCGTACGCTTCGGCCATTATCTGCATGACGGCGTATTCGATGCCGTTGTGGACCATTTTTACGAAATGCCCCGATGCTCCGGCACCGACGTATGTGACGCATCCTCCGCCGTCGAAATCACGGGCGGCGACCGCGTCGAGAATGGGCTTCAGGCGCGCGTAGGCTTCGCGGTTGCCACCCGGCATGAGGCTCGGACCGTTAAGCGCCCCCTCTTCTCCGCCGGAAACTCCGCATCCGAGAAACGCGAAACCGAGTTCGGAGAGCCGTTTTTCGCGTCGGACGGTGTCGGGATAGTACGAATTTCCGCAATCGACCACCGTATCGCCTTCTTCGAGATGGGGGAGGAGTTCGTCCAAAACCGCGTCCACCGGTGTGCCTGCCTGTACCATGACGATGATTTTTCTCGGGCGTTCGAGACGCGTGACGAAATCGGCTATCGATCCGGTTTCCCCTTCGAGGCTCGCAGAACCGAATTCCGTAATGAAATCTTCGGTGCGTTTGGGGGTGCGGTTGTAGACGAGGGTCGAAAAACCCCGCGAGGCGATATTGCGCGCGAGGTTGGCGCCCATTACGGCGAGGCCGATGAGTCCGACGTTGGATTTTTCCATTGGATTGGCGGTTAAGAAATCGTAGTAGCCTATCCGATTCTCCGCACGTGGCAAATTTCCTTCGTAAAAGATTTTTATGTTTGCTTTTATAAAAACGTCAATAGTCTTGGGTTATACGTCATGAACCACCGTATCGATGAATTCCAGTATCGTCACGAACGCCGCATTCTCCGCGCTCATTTGTATCGCTCCCGTTTGACAGGCCATCGCGGATTGTCGCTTTATATGAGTCACCGAAGGTAAACCGGACGGATTTTCCCAGAAAGCGAACGTGAAATTGAATCCGTCCCGTCATGAACTTGCCCAACGTTCAACGGTTGACAAAGTATCGGCTTCGGCAATCGTCGAATCCGGAATTATCGAATCATGATCGCGCTCCCACGCCTTCGGAACGTGGGGGTGTAATTTTTCATCTTTTCGCCAATCAGACGGAAGGCATATGGCGCTCACGGCGAAACATTGCGTTGGTAACGAATTCGATTGAGTCAATTCGGATGTTTGGATATCCGAAAGTTTTTCCACGGCCTCCGTCAAGGTGAAAATCACCAAGCGCATGTCTGAGGTTTTGGACATATCCGAGAGGACACCCGAAAACGGTAGCCCGGTCATTTTGCCCGGTTGCGTTCCTTCCGGTGACGGCTGTTTTCGCGTCGAATGAACTTTGGAAAATTTGTTCGTAAAAGACGGAGAGTCCGTCCGCGGGGTTTGGTTGACCTCTTCCGATTACTCGAAGATGGTAGGGGATAGAATCGAAACGACGCTCGACGGGTATTCCTGAGCTCCGGCGTTGGATTCGGAACGAAAGGTTTTCTGAGTCGTCTCCGCAACGTTACAGGCAGATTTCAAAGAGGATGACAATGGAAAATGCCTGCCGAACGCTTTCGGGATAGCGATCGCGCCGATCGTAAGATAAAGCGTTACTGTGCCTTACATCCAAAAATATACGATGATCACGGTCAGCCACAATACGCTGTTTCAGGAGCGCAGCAACTAGATTTTTCAGTTACGGGATTACAGGATCATCAGTTTGCCTGGTATGCGGTGCATACTGGAGAACACGAAGAGGATGGTATACATCCGACTATGCTCCATTTTCCAGTTGCACACGCCGAGTTCGCCTTCGAGCAACTTGCTGTCGTTCCTCCGAATTGCCCGGTACACGACCACGTTCTGGTAGTGCCGCAGGCGGTCGCTCCGTTGTCTCATGAAGCCGTTCCGGCAGTACATGCTCCCGCGGTCGTCGAACACGCTCCGTTGACCGAAGCTTTGCACGTCGACGTTCCGGTGTCCCATCCGTAGCTGGTCGAACATTTGTATCGGCATTCGGTCGTACTTGCGGTGGCGTCGTACGCCGTCGTCGTGGCTGCCGGCGCCCATGCCGAACCGTTCCATGTCTGGATATAGCTCGAGACGGTGTTCCAATCGGTTCCCGTCGCGGGTTTCGCGGCACAGGTATGCGTTTGCGTGTTGGCGGTACAGCTTCCTGCCACGTTCGTAACGGCCGCCGTGAGGCTTGCCGGACCGTTAGTCGTTATGGAACAAGAGTAGTTAGTCCTCGTTGCCGCTACATTGTTGCAGGCAGTGCCATACGGGATTCCCGTGCGGGAGAACGATCCGTCGGTGGCTGCGGTCACGTTGGATCCGCAGACCGATACGGTGGCGCCGTTCGCGTTCGCTCCGAACGAACCGGAAACGGCATAGGTGAGTTGCGTCCATTGCGCGTAGTACGTCACGGCCGCGGTAATCGCCGTAGCGGTCGTGATTTGCGTTCCTCCGTTCGTCGCGGTGAACCAGCCGTTGAACGAATATCCGGTCCTCGTCGCGGTCGGCAAGGTTCAGACGGCCGTATTGTACGTTACGACGCGTGAGGCTTCCGACGGGGTTCAGGAATTACCGTTCCACGTAACGGAGAATCTCCTCGGCGCCGAACAGGAAGCCGCCGTTGCCGGAGCGTTGGAACAGGTCCAGTTGAATGTACTAGCCGTCGAAGTGACTGCCGAAGCCGTCCCGACGGAACAGAGGTTCGCGGTAGGCGGGTCGGTCGTCGCGACGGCGTTGGAAGTTCCGCATGCGGGATTTTGCGCCCATTGGGCGTAAAATGAGACCGCTGCCGTAATGATTGGCGAAGACGTCGTAACTTGGGTTGTTCCGCCAGTGGAAGTGAACCATCCGTCGAAAGCGTATCCCGCGCGCGTCGGATCGGTCGGCAACGTTCCGACTCCGGACCCGTGGGCGACCGATTGGCTCGCGGGAGTATGTCCCGTTCCGCCATTGCCGTTCCATGTGACGACATACGTGATTTTACTCGCCGAACAGCTCGCGGAAGTTCCGGAATTCACTCCGGCGCACGTCCAGTTCCACGGGCCGGTTCCGGTGACGGCCGACGCCGTCCCCACGGAACAGAGGTTCGCGGAAGGCACGGAAGCCAGCGCGGCGCCGTTCGAGGATCCGCAAACGCCGTCCAGTTTCTTCGGGGATGAGCACGTCGCGGCGGTCCCGCCGTACTGCCCCGAGCACGTCCAGTCGAACGCGCCGTCGGTTCCCGCGACGTCGGCGTCGGTTTTCGTTCCGGAAGCGCACCAGTTCGCCGTCGGGTACGAGTACGACGCGGCGGTCGCGGTTCAGCACGACCCTCAGACGGAAGCCTGGCAGAGCGCCCCGTCCCAACCGTACCCGGAAGAGCACTGGTACCGGCACGCCGCCGCGCTCGCGGAAGTGGAGTACGAAGTCGCGGAATCGGCCGGAGCCCACGCCGAGCCGTTCCAGGTCTGGAGGTACGACGAGACCGTGTTCCAGGAAGTCCCCGTCGCGGGCTTCGCCGCGCAGGAGAAGGTCTTCGTGTCGGCCTGGCAGGAGACGCCGTTCCAGGTGTAGTTCGGGGAACATTTGAAAACGCACGACGTCGTGCTGGCGGTAGCGGAATACGTCCCCGCCGCCGCCGGCGCCCACGCCGAACCGTCCCAGGTCTGCGTCACGGAGGACACGGAATTCCAGACGGCGTTGGCCGGAAGGCCGGTGCAGGAGGCGGACTGGGTGCCTCAGACGCAAGATCCTCCAGACGGAACGTAGTTCGCGTTACAGGAATATCAGCAGACGGCGGCTCCGACCGTCCAGGATTCTTCGGGAAGCCACGCGGCGGAAAGACCGTCCCAAGTCTGCTGGTAAGATGGTGCCGTAGTCGTCGAGCCGTTGGTCGGAACGGTTCATCCGCAAGTTGCCGATCGGGTGTCCGGAGCGCAGGCCGGTGCCGTACGGCTTCCGTTCCACGTGAGGTTCGCCTGACAGGAGGCGGGACCGTCCGCAGCGCTCATGGTCACGCTTCCGTCCGCACAAGCGAATCAGAACGATGCCGACAACGTGCCGTTTTCCGGCGCGGTACCGAACGAATGGGTTCCCGTAAGCGTCGTCGACTGCCCGTTCGGTATCGAAACGGTTTGCGAAAAGGAATACGGGAGTCAGGAATGGGTGACGGAGAGCGGGGTCGGGCACGAGGCGCGACAAGCGCTTCCGTCCCAATCGTATCCGGAAACACAAGCGAAAGTGCATTGCCCGGCGGTCGCGGAATGGTGCCAGGTTCAGGACACGGCCTGGGAAGTGGCCGTGGAGGCCGCATTGGTCGGAACGGTCGAGCCGCAGACGTCGGCGACGCACGAAGGTTCGGTGCCGACGTTGCTTGCTACGTATCCCGTATCGCAAACGGCGGAAACGGCGGAAATCGATATCTTGGAAAACGAGCATGTCGCCGTCGCCCTGATGATGCCGTTGCCCGTTGTTTTTTCCACCGTGGCGGATTCCCCGGATGCGAGACCTGGGACGTCGTATCAGGAAACCTCGGCGCTTTCGCACGGAGCCGGCCCTCACGTCTCGACTCCATCCACGAGGGCTCACGTACTGCTAGGATCTTCGGGATCGCGGATAAGTCCGCCCACGGATCATTCCATTCAGGCCGGGTAATCCCCGACGACGAAAGCGGCGGAGGTCGAAAGGATTCCAGCCGCCTGGACGAAGCTCAGCGGCCTCGGTTTGTTCGTCGAAGCGTCTGTGACGTCAGTTGCGCCGACGAGGACGTAATTGGGGTTCGCGGTATCGGCCGTTACGGTCGGAAGCCACGAAAAGACGTTTATGAAAAGCCGGGCTGCGTCGGTATGGAAAGATACTCTGAATTTCTCAGGATCGAGCTTCAGTTTGGCATAATCCGGATTTCCGGCGGAATAGTTCGTTCACGGCGTTCCGTACGGACCGGGAATGAGAAGCGATGGTATGCCGCCAAAAACGACCACCGCCGAACCGGAGAGGGCGTATTGGTCGTCGTGGATTACGTATTCCCTGGGGGACTTCCCGTACGTCGCCGATTCCGCGGAAATTGCGGTAAGGACGGAACGGACGTTCGCGGCGCCCTTCGCGTCAAGCGCCGAAGCGTGGTACGATGAGAGGGAAATGAACCCAATCGTCGCAAGAACGGCGAGAACCGCTATGACGACGATGAGTTCCGCCAAGCTGAAAGCGGAAAAACTTCTTCGTGCGGAGGTTCTGAGCGTTCTGGCGACGCGTGCGGAAACCGAATCGGAAATGGAGGTTCGTTTTGGAAGGACCATAAAAACCCTTGAATCATTAAAATCCTGCTCAATATACCCTAAAGAGGGGTACGTACAAGGATGCGCTCGTCAAAACATGATTGCGTTAACCCTCGAATGACGTACGATATATTCCGATATACCGCTTATCTCATCCCATGAACGCCAAACATTCGGCAATCCTCGTCTTCATCGGTCTTTCCTCCATATCGTTCCTCTCGTCTTGTTGATCGGAAAATAGCGGATCGGCTGTCGGGAATTCCGCTCCAGTATCGGAACGGCCCGAGGTTCGAAAAGCCGCCATGGGAGATTCGGTCGCGATCGACTACGTTCTGAAATTGGAAGACGGATCCGTATTCGACACGACGGTATCCGAACAGGCTGAAAAGTCCTCGAAGTACGATCCCAAGAGAACGTACTCTCCCATTCTCGTGCGTCTGGGTACCGGACAAATCCCCAAGGGTCTCGAAAACGCCGTCGTCTGAATGGCTTCCGGAGAAAAAAAGACCGTGACCGTCCCACCCCAGGATGGTTTCGGAACGGCATTCGTCGAGGTTACCATGGCGAAGCGCCTTCTTGAAGACTCGTATGAAGAAACGTATGCGGAATCCAAATACCGCGATTCATTCGAAACCGTAGTTACCGACACGGAATTCGCCGCACAGTGAAAACCTTTGCCGAAAGTCGGAGACGTGCTTTCGTCCGGAGGCGTGACTTCGAAAGTATTGAAAATCCAAAACGGACTGATTACCCTTTCCGTAGAAAATCGGAAGAATCCGTTTTATGGGAAAAAACTCGCGGTTTGACTGTCCGGCAATGACGAAGGGAATCGCGTAACCATCATGAAAATCGGGAACGGGAACGTTACCGTGAAGGTGGAGAACGTTTCCAGTCCTTTCAAAGGTAAAAAAATCGAACCAGGTATTTCCGCCCTCATCGGAGGCGAGCTCCATACCGTATCCAGAATCGATGGTGAAACGGTAATAATGAAAAAGGGGCATGAGCTCGCAGGAAAAACGCTCACCTACGAAGTGGTTCTCAGGGAAATCAAGCAATAAGGAGAAGTTCGGCTACGGCCTATCTTCTCCTCCACTCCTTCGGGAAGGAATTCGTTGCCTTCCCGTTTTTCACGCGTTCGAGCCCGAGGAACTTCCCCTGGTAAACCACTTGCACGAGGTTCGCGAGATTCGACGGAGCCGCCGCGACCTCCCCCATTTTGGGAGCAAGGCCCGTCGAATCTCGCGAACCCGCATCCAAATCCATCTCGAATCCGGATAAGTACCGGTGGAGCTCCTTCTCGTCGCGCAAAACGAGCTTTGTGACGTTCTTCAGGTCGCGGTTTTTCCCTAACGACCAGTTCGGTTCGAATTTTCCTTCTTCCAAACGTCCGACGCGTTCGCCGAATTTGAGGAAATAGCAGGTTTCCGCAAGCTCGCGGACTCCGTCGACCTTGCGTACGGCGAGAACGTCGTTTCGGTAGCGGTAGAGGTCGTGGGCGGATTCGCCGAAATCTTCGCAACCGAGTTCGCGGAGCGCGTCGCGGATGCGGTCGGCGTCGCGATCGGAAGTGCGCGCGAGTTCGGTATTGGGAGAGACGCGGAAATTTTTTCCGTTATCCGGCGTGGGTGCGGTCTTTTTCAGCTTGGCTACGAAGAATCCGCCGGCGCCCTCGGCGTGCGGCCAGAATTTCTTTTGGAAGACGATTTCGAACGTTCCCGGAAGCGCGGCCAAGGCGCCTTCGAGCACTCCTTCGTTCTCGAAACGGTTGAGCGTGCACGTGGAATAGAGCATTTCGCCACCGGTTTTCAAGGCGACGAGCCCCGCAATGAGGAGTTTTTCCTGAAGGCGGGCGATCGTTTTGACGTTCTTGAGGTTCCAATACTTGAGCGATTCTTCGGCTTTGAACCCGATTCCTTCGCCCGAACACGGGGCGTCGAGGAGGATGCGGTCGAAGGTTTCCGGAAGCGCTCCGTAAAGGACGCCGTTCATATTGGTGACGCCCGTCCGATCAGAGGTTCCCATCCGTTCGACGTTTTCCATGAGCGAAGAGAGGCGTTCTTTGGCGAACTCGTTGGCGACTACGAAAGAATTCGGGAAGTGTTCGATGAGCTGGGTGGTTTTTCCTCCCGGTGAAGACGCCATGTCGAGGATGAGAAGCGGCTCGCTCCATTTTCGGTAGGGTCCTTTTCCGCCTTCGGCCAAATGCCAGACGCTCATCGACGCGGAAAGTTCCTGGATGTAGAAGTCGCCCATGAGGTGTTCGAGCGTGCTTCAGAGAGCGGTCGCGGTATCTTCGCGGTCGACCCGGAACGCTACGGCGTTTTCGGTAGGGGAGAGGGTCCAGCCTTGCGCGGTCTTCGTTTCTTTGAAGGCCGTCGGATCGACGCGTTCGGAATTCACTCGGAGAGTCTTCTTGAGGGGGCGCAGGAGCGACTTTTGGAATGCTGAAAATTCCTCGGCCTTGCCTTGGAAGAATTCGTTTTCGAAATATTCGAGGAACGCTTTGGAAATTGACATTGGCAGTTTTAATTTCGGAGAGGTCGAATATACTCGTTGCGCTATTCTTTTCAATCACTATGGACGCCTTCTTCAAAGAATTTCTTCATTCGCTCGCCGAATTGAATTCGACCGCGGGTCTGCTCGCCCTCGCGAACATCATTTTCATCGATATCGTCATGTCCGGCGACAACGCCATCCTCATCGGCATGGCGACCAATAAGTTGAAGGGCAAAGCCCGTCAGAAAGCCATTCTCATCGGTATCGTTCTCGCTACCGTTCTCCGCGTACTTTTCGCCTCGGTAGCCGTGTATCTCATGAGCATGGTCGGACTCAAACTCGCCGGCGGATTCCTCCTTCTCTACGTCGTATGGAAGTTCTATAAGGAACTCCGCTGAGGTTCGCACGGTCACGGTGCCGACGTCGCCGCCGCCGGAACGCTCGCCGCGGCCATTTGGACCATCGTCATCGCCGACGTTTCCATGAGCCTCGACAACGTTCTCGCCGTAGCGGGTGCCGCGCACGGAAACATGGCAGGATTGGCGATCGGTCTCGTCGTATCGATCATCCTCATGGCGTTCGCTTCCAACGCCATTGCCAAAATGCTCGATAAGTACCCGCAAATCCAGTGGGTCGGGCTCATCGTCATCCTCTTCGTTTCCGTCGAAATGATCCTTCAGGGGTCGATGGAAATTGAGAACAAAGTCCTTCACGTAAACCTCCTTCCGTTCGTGGCGTTCATCGTCGGAGCAGGATTCCTCGTTCTCCAGCAGAAATTCTTGAAGCCGGTTTCGCGCGAAAAGATCAAGGTCTGGATGTCGGAACGCTTCGCTCCGGTTCTCGTGGCGAACTTCGTTCTCCTCATCGTCCTCGCGCACTTCGGCGACGTCGTTACCGGTTACCTCAAGACGCACCCCGTACTCATGTGGACCGTGTCGTTCGGACTCTTCCTCGCGATTCTCGAGGTCGTATCGGTACTCCGCTCCCCGGTCGACGAACCGAAGAAAAAGCGTTTCGCCGGACTTTTCGGAAAATAGGAAGCACATGAAAAATCCCGTACGCCAGCAATGGCGTACGGGATTTTTTTCACGCCTTATCCGCCCATTACCGGTACCGGCGAATACTGTGCGCTCGAAGTATTGTTTCCGGCGTAGTATCCCCAGCATTTCACGGTGTTGTCGGTTTTCAGCGCGCAACCGGCGCCCCAAGCCGAGATGTCCGCAATATTGGAGGAACTTCCGGCTACCGCAGTGGGAATCGTAGTCGTGCTGCTGTAACTGACCCCCTCGCCGTTACGTCATTCTCATCCGTTGTACCCCCAGCAGTAAGCGGCTCAAGAGGTGGTAAGCAGACAGTTGTGTCCGTTGCCTCCAACGCTGATTTTCACGACTCACGAGGTCATTCCGGTAACGTCGACGGGATTCGCCTGGCTTACCGTAGTGCCGTTTCCGGCATACGGACTTCCCCAACACTTGGCTCAACCGGACGTGGTAACTACGCACGAGGTGCCCGCCCCCGCGCTTACGGACGCGACTCCCGAGGTCAGTCCGCCCGAATCCACCGGAGCGTTTCTCCCCGTCGTAGTGCCGTCGGAGAGCTGGTAGGAGGAATTGTTTCCCCAGCATTTCGCTCCGCCGTTTACGACTGCGCACGTATGCGCGACTCAAGCGGAAATATCCGTTACTCCCGCTGACAATCCAGTGACGGATACCGGCGAGGACGTGTCGGCTCCGCTGGAGTTTCAAAGCTGGTAATCGTAGTTGCGCCCCCAGCATTTCGCCGCTCAGGAAACGATCGCGCAAGTGTGGCGTTGTCCTGTGGAGACGTGGGTCGCGCCGGAAGTTATCCCCGTTACGGAGGCGGGAGTGGAGGAATTGCCGCCGGTTCCTTTTCCAAGTTGGCCGTAGTTGTTGTATCCCCAGCATTTGATGGTTCAGTTCGTCAATACCGCACAAGCGAACCCTTCGCCGGCGGAAACTTTGGAGACGCCGGACGTGAGCCCCACGACGTCTACCGGAACGGTCCTGTTCGTAGTAGTTCCGTCTCCAAGTTGTCAGCCGTCGTTCATGCCCCAGCATTTGACTCAGCCGGCGAACGTTACCGCACAGCTGAAATTCGTTCCGTTAGAAACCTGTACCGCTTCGAGAAGGTTGTCGATGACGACCAGGGTATAGGTTTGTTTCGCGATTTTTCCGGAATAGGTTCCCGTAATTTCGAACGTCGCTCCCGCGTTGAGCGTGGTGGGGATTCCTGAGATTACGCCGTTCGATCCGAGCGACAGTCCCGCGGGTAGGCTTCCGGAAGTGACGGCCCATGTGACGGACGCCGAGTTGTACGAAGCGTCTCCCGATACGGAATAGAGCGGTTTGAAATCGTATCCCGTACCGTTGTTGTACGCGATAGTGAGTTTTCCCTTCGGCAGCGTCGCGGAAGCGAGGCCGGCAGTAACCATCGATTCGGCGGATACCGTCTGGCCGTCGGTCAGCGCTCACATGCCCGAAGACGTGGGATCGTCGATCAATCCGGCAACGGAGCCGCTCGAGGCGGAATAATTGCCGATAACGACGGTGGTTCCGGAAGGCGAGACGTCGGAGACCTGGTAGTACGAATTCGTTCTCGTCGTTCATTGGACGTCCGTCGCCCCGATGCTTACGGCATTGGGATCATAGGCCGCTCCGGCTTCGGAAAACGTGTTAAAAACGTTCCCGGCGCTCGAAATCCTGAACTTTTCCGGATTGAGCTTCAGTTTTACGTAGTCGGGATTTCCGGCCGAATAGTTGGTATTCACGTCGTTCCAGTTTCCTCCGGTCAGGGCGACCGATTTTCCGTCCACGTAAACGAGGGCTCCGGCAATGGATGCGGAGGGGTCGTGAACGACGTAGTATCTCGGCGAATTCCCGGTAATCGCGCTTTCCGCGCCGATGGCGGTATAGAGCGACCGAACGTTCGCCTTGATCGCGGAAACCTTCGCGTCCTGCGAATATCCGGAAAGGGCGAGGAAGCCTATCGTCGCCAAGACCGCCAATATCGTGATTACGACGATGAGCTCGGCGAGGGTGAATCCCTCGAATCCGATCTTACGGAACAGTCGTTCCGAGAGTTTCGACCCGGTCGTCATAAAAAATGGAGTGATTTTTCTTTCACGCCATTTTAATGCTTCTTTTTCTAAAGTCTACTTATTTAAATAACTATGTCCTCTCGCTAATGGAGCGCTGTGCGTCGCGGTCGAGGTCGCGCTCGCGGAGTACTTGCTTCTTGTCGTGTTCCTTGCGCCCCTTCACGAGAGCGACTTTCAGCTTGAGCAGGCTTCCTTTGAAATAGACTTCGGTGGCGATGAGCGTGACGCCCTTTTCCTTCACTTTTCCGGAAAGGCGGTCGATGTCCTTGCGCTTGAGGAAGACTTCGCGTTCGCGGGTGGGATCGAGGGCGTGCTTGAGATTGGGGGCGTGCGAATACGGAGAGACGCGCATTCCGACGATGGTAGGGCGTCCGGAGGCGAGCACGACGTAGCTTCCCTTGAGGTTACATCCGCCTTCGCGGATACTCTTTACTTCAGCGCCCAAAAGGCCGATTCCCGCTTCCAAAGTCTCGAGCACGTCGAAATCGAAGAGCGCCTTTTTGTTCACGTGGACGCTCTCGATTTTCGGGGTTTTCTTGGAAGGAGTGTTGGACATTTGACTTATTTACTGCGGAAGATACTATCCACCGGCGGCATTAATGCAAAGAAAGGGGGATTCCGCAATGAAAATCCGTTTGAAACCGCAATTGCGTCCGTTCTTCGGGAAACTTACGACCGTCGGGTTCGTGCTGGTCTTGCTGGTCTTGCTCGCGGTCTCGTTGCCCATTTGGCTCTTCGTCGCGAGAATCGTATTGGTTTTCGCGCTCGGGCTCATCCTGGGTTTCACGTTTTTAGGGGGCATCTTCGCTTTCGCCGTTACGGCCATCGCGGCATGGGTCGCCTGGTTCTGCTATTCGCTCATTCGTGACGTTTGGGCCGAATTCAGTCTTCACCGTACTGCCCGCAAGGCATCCGCCGGCTCTTAGGAGCCGGTTTTTTCGTACTTATTTTCCGAAATTCCGCTTCGCCGATTTCAGGCTCGATACCGCACGGTCGAATTCGTCGCGGCTGAAATCCGGCCAAAGGAGGTCGGAATAGAAATATTCCGAATATTCGGCCTGGTAGAGGTAGAATCCCGAATGGCGGATGTCTCCGCCCGTACGGATGATGAGGTCCGGAGCGGGGAGGTCGCCGGTGTCGGTGTATGCAGCGAATTCCTTTTCGTCGAGCGTTTCGGGATCCACGCCTTCGGCGATGGCCCGTTTGGTCGCGCGGACGATTTCGTCCTGTCCGCCGTAGCCCACCGCGAGTACGAGCGTGAGTTTTTGGTGCGAAGCGGTTTCGTCTTCGACGGCATCGAGGGTTTCCACGACGTTTTGCGGAAGGATGGAGCGGTTGCCGATCCACCGGAACTTCGCGTTTTCCTTCATGAGGCGCTTACGGAGCTTTTCCACACGCTCCAAAAGGAGCTTGTAGAGGTACGTGAGCTCTTCTTCGCTGCGTTCCTCGACGTTCTTTTTGGCGAGCGCCCAAAAGCTCACGACCTCGACGCCGTCTTCGAGACAGTAGTCGATGACTTCTTCCATGACGTCGGCGCCTTTGGTGTGGCCGAGTAGGGTCGCGAAAGCGTGGCGCTTCGCCCAACGGCGGTTGCCGTCCATGATGAATCCGAGGTGCATGCTTAGTTCGAGTCGAGGTAATCTTGCAGTATGATCGAGGCGGCCATCGCGTCTACGCGACCGGCTTCCTTGCGTCCGATTCCGGCTTCTTCGAGGCTAAAATACGCTGCAGAACTCGAAAACCTTTCGTCCTGTTCGTGGACGGGAATTCCAGGGAAGCGCTCTTTCAAAGACGCCGAAAACTTGCGCATCAGGCGCGTTTCTTTCGATTCGCGTCCGTCCGCATGGTTCGGCAACCCTATGACGAAACCGGTGATTTTGCGTTCCGTGACGACTTTTTCTAAGTCGTCGAGGGCGGTGTGCGTGGCGATGTCAGAAATGGGCATGGCGATGCCCGCGATTTCGGTCGCGAGCCCGATGCGTTTAGTTCCGTAGTCGAGGCCGAGAAGCGCCATGCTACGCTTTTACGGCTACTTCGACGCGAACGCGCACGTACGTATCTTCGCCCAAGTGGATCTTGATATCGGTCGAGCCTTCCTTTTTGAGGTGGTGGCCTTCCGGAAGGGCGACGTTCTTACGTTCGAGGACGAATCCGTAGTCTTTTTTGACGCGTTCGATGATTTCGTGTTCGCCGATGCCGCCGAAAATTTTTCCGCCCGCTCCCGAGAGCTCGAAACGGATGGTCTGGCCGTGGAGTTTTTCGGCGATTTTGTGGCGGTCTTCGATGAGGCGGCGCTTCTGGTCCTGCTTTTTCTTGAGGCGTGCCGCTTCGTCGGCGACGGCCTTGTCGTCCATGAGGATTCCGAGACCCTTCGGCACGAGGTAGTTCTTCGCTTGGGCGTGGCTGACTTCCACGATTTCGCCTTCCTTTCCGATGCCGGCGAGGCGGGTCGTGAGTTTCACTTTGAGCTTTTCGGCTGCCATGACGAGGAGGGGTTACGGTTGCTTGGGAATCTCTGCGGTCGGAAAACCGTCGGAACCGCAGCGACTTTAACTTCAGTTAGGAGCCAGGTCCGACGGTTTTCCGACCTGTCGAGGGGTTATCCTGCCGCGATCGCGTCGACGTCGGCCTGGGAGGCTCCGCCGTCGATGGTTTCGAGGATGATCTTGTATCCGAGGAGTTCGGAAGCGAGGTTGATATTGGTTCCGCCCTTTCCGAGAACCTTCGGCTTTTCTTCCGAGGTGACGGTCGCGGTGATGGTACGGGAATCTTCGTCGACGATGACGTCCACGACTTCGCCCGGTACGAGTGCCTTCTTGGCGAGGTCGCGCATGTCCGGAGCGTAGTTGATGATGTCGACCTTTTCCCCGAAGAGTTCGTCGACGACGCTCTTGACGCGGATGCCCTTCGGTCCGATGAGGGAGCCTGCCGGGTCGATTTCGTCGTATTCGGTAGCGGCGATGAGTTTGGTCTTGAGGCCCGGGATGCGGGCGATGGAAACGATTTCCACCGATCCTTCTTCGAGTTCCGGAACGTTGGCTTCGAAAAGCTTCACGACGAGTTCCTTATCGCGGCGGGTGAGGACGACGCGCGGTCCGGTCATGGTGTCTTCTTCGATGCGCGCGACGTAGAGGTACATGCGCTGACCCGGAACGTAGCGGTCCTTGGAAACCTGTTCGGACTTCGGGAGGACGACTTGGGTGCCGTTGTAGTCGTAGATGACGCGGTTCTTTTCGACGAGTTCGACCTTGAGGTTCACGATCTGGCCTTCCTTGTCTTTGAAGAGGTTGAAGATCTTTTCTTTTTCGGTTTCCTGGATCTTCTGAACGATGACCTGGCGTGCGGCCTGGGAAGCGATGCGTCCGAAACCTTCGGAGGTCACGACTTCGTCGGTGACGTCGATTTCGATGGTGTCGCCGAGGGTGAATCCGTCGCCGTCTTCGCCCAAATCTTCGAGGGCGATTTCAGTTTCCGGGTTTTCTACGGTTTCGACTACGATCTTTTCGAGGCCGATTTCGATGGTGCCGGAATCCACGTCGATCTTGACGTTGACGTTGGAATCCTTGTTGCCGAAGTCTTTCTTATAGGCGGTCTTGATGGCGGCCTCGATGATTTCGAGGAGCTTGTCGCGGGAAATTTTCTTTTCGGAGCTGATCTGGTTGATGGCTGCTTCGATTTTTCGAATGTCGATCATAAATCGGGAAAGATAGGGATAGGGGTATTTACGAAAAAAGAATCCGCGCGAACGAATTCTTTGCTTCGAATCTGGGGAGATTGTATCCGATTCCGAGCCTTGCGCAAGGGAAAAAGGGAGACGTTCGCGAATCAGTATTTAAAACTATCAACAACATTCGTCAATATCCGTTTTTCGCTCGTAACCCCAGGGTATGGTAACCTTGAACGGTAACAGTCACGAAAACCAAAAGAAAAATGTCAGCATTTACGAAAAAACTCCAAGCGTCCCTTCTTGCCGCCGCGGTTCTCGCGCAGTCGGCCGTCTCTTTTACCGAAGCGTCCGCGGACGACGACGCCGATACTCGGACGTTCATCGTCACCGCGTACTACTCGCCGCTCCCGGATCAGGACCACTACCTCATGGGAAGCTACGAAGCCGACCTCCGTCTCAACGGCAACGGCACCCACGGCGCGAGCGGAAGGCCCGTGTACGTCGGCATGCTCGCGGCCCCGAAGCACTACGAATTCTGAACCGCTATCCATCTCGAAGGCCTCGGAACCGGAACGGTCGACGACCGCGGCGGTGCCATCGTGAAAGCGGGCGACCGCGGACAGGCGTTCGACCGCATCGACGTCTGGATGGGGCAGGGCGAAGACGGACTCCGCCGGGCCCTTTCGTGGGGGCGCCGTACGGTAAAGGGGCGCGTCTACAAGAGTGAAACGGTTTTGAAAGACGCGGTGTCCATCGAACTCGCGGCGGTTCCCAAGGCTCCGGTTTCCGTCTTGCCGACGAAATCCGTCGACGAACGCGTATGGAACGAGCCGGTCGGTTCGAAAAGTTCGGTCGAAATGATCCGCGCCCTTTCGGAAAAGCTTTCGACGACCGGTTACCTTCCTTCCGGAACCCGAGATTCTTTCGACGCCGAACTCCGTTTCGCGCTCATCCGTTTCCAAAATGACAACGGACTGCTCAAGGGCGTGAAGGATTCGAATGCCGGCTACTACGGTCCGGCCACCCGCAAAACCCTCCGTACCGCATACGCGGACAAGAAGAAGGAAATCGAGGACGTTTCCACAGAACTTTCGGGGCTTTCCGCCGAACTCTCCGCGAAGGTGGCGTCCGTAAAGACGCAGGTGGACGATTTGCGGACGCAGCTCGAACGCGTGGGCACTCCGAAGGACAACGAAGTGGGATCCCACGTCCGGGTGCTTCAGGAAGCGTTGGTCTCCCTCGGATATCTCGACTCGAAACCCACCGGAATCTACGGGCCGAAAACCCGCGATGCCGTAGCGGCCTTCCAGGTCAGCAAAGGATTGGTTCTTTCCAAAGCGGATCCCAATGCCGGAAAATTCGGCAAACTCACCCGAACCAAGATGCTGCTTTCGCTCGCTCAAAAAAACGTCCGGTAACCGGACGTTTTTTCTTCGCTTACGGACCTTCGGGGATGGAGAGCGCGTTCATCGCCGCGGCCTTGGTTTTCAATCTCAGTTCGGTGAGGTCGATGGTTTCGGGGAGTCATTCTCCAGTTTCAGGAAATCCCATCGGCTTGTGGAAAAGGAATCCTTGGCTGAATTGGATGCCCATTTCGGTGACGATCTCCCAAACCGTCACGTTGTCCACGAATTCCGCTACGATTTCGCAGCCGAGCTCTTGTCCGGCTTTGACGATCGCCCGGACGATCCGCCGTTTTTCGGGACTCTTGTCGAGATCTTTGATGAAGCTTCCGTCGATTTTGATGACGTCCGGCCACCACTCTTTCTCGAAACGCGAGAAATTCGATCCCTCGGAACCGAAGTCGTCGAGGGCGATCTTGCACCCGAGCTTCTTGAGTTCCGCGATTTTCGCCGCGCTTTCTCAACGATTGGAAAGGAGCGCTTCCTCGAGGATTTCGAACGTGACGCGTTTCGGTTCGATTTCGTATTTCGACATGAGTTTCACGAGATCCGAAACGAGATCCGGGTCGGCGAGATCCTGCCAGCTGATGTTGATGGAAAAGCAGGTTTTCGCATGTCTGAGGTCGTCGCACGCCTGTTCCGACATGAGCCGGGTGAGGAGGGGGATGGTACCCGCGCGTTTGGCATGGTCGACGAAGGCGTACGGGGGATGGATTTTCCCTTCGCGGTCCACCATGCGGGCCAGGCATTCGTATTTCTCCACCCGCCCCGTCTTGTTGTCGACGATCGCCTGGTAGTAGGGGATGATGCGCTTTTCGGTAATGGCTTCGGTAACCGCGGTACCGCCTTCGAGGTTCTTACGGACGCGTTCTTCGGAATGGCGATCGTCGTCGAACGGCACGACCTTCGATCCCGAAACCGTATCCTGCATCGCGATGTGCAGTTTTTTGTAGATATCGGTCTTCACGTGGTCGGAGTAGCTGATCGACGCCTGGGCACGAAGGCAGAGTCCGTCTTTTCCGCGACCGGGAAGGAGGTCGGTCTTAGGAAAGAACGTGAACATCGAACACATCTCGTAGAAGTACGGGACGATGTCGACGAATTCGACGCCCGTGCGTTCTTGCCGGTATTCGCCGATGATGAGGAATTCTTTCGGCGCGGTACGGTAGACCTTCCAATTCTCGCGGTCTCCGAAAAATTGGCGGATGAGGTTTCCCGAAACGTTGCGGATGAATTCGCTGCCGGTATCCATTCCGTAGGCGCCGTTGATATCGGACAGGTTCTCGATCTTCACGAGGAGCGAAGCCACGTTCGGCATGTCCGCGAAGAGCGGGAGGTCGTCTTCGTACTGGCGCATGTTCGGCAACCCGGTAAGGGCGTCGGTGCGGATTTGGCGGTCGAGACGTTCGTTGGCTTCGGCGAGGTAGCTGTTGGCCTCCGAAAGCTCCCGGTCCTTCATGATGATGGTCAGGAGGCTCGAGATGTTCGTCTTGATGAAATCCCTCCGTTGGTCGAGAATGCGGCTGAAAACCGCCTCGAGGTTCGCCGGATATTGCAAAAGGAGGTTGTGTCCTTGCCCGAGGGGGATGGAAACGAACCGGTTGCCGCGGCGCACGGTTTTCGAGGCCTTCGCCGAAGTGCAGGTCGCCCCGCACGATCCGATGCCGATTCCGAATGCCATCGATTCGCATTCGCAGGCTTGAATTTCGGCGATACAGATGCCGTAGAAGAATTCTTCGATGATTTCGCAGACGGCGCGGTTCGCTTCGTCCTTATGGGTCCCGTTCACCGCTTGTGCGATGAGTCCGAGGAGCCGTTCGTGGATTTCACGTTCTTTTTCGACCGAATGGAGCCGTTCGAACCGTTCGAGCTCCTTCTTGCCGCCGATGGCGTTCATGAACGCGAGTTCCTGGCTTTCGAATTTGAGATGCCAGCTTTCGTCGGTTACGCGGGAAGCCCGAAGGTAGCACTCCATCGCGTTCTTTTTGGAACTTTCGTCAGGAAGCGCCGAAAAGAAGACGGCAAGCGAAATGTAGAGTTGCGAAAAACTCATGACGAGACCGGACGCCTTTTCGTTTTTGCGCGCGTATTCGCGCATCCAGTAGGCGATGCGGGTAGTGCGTTCGGACCGTTCGGCGGTGCGGAGCTTCTCGAGGATGACCGAGAAGAGCTTGATCTTGAATTCTTCGTGGAACGCGTTGTGGTACTGGTTGTCCCCGATGAGCTTCGTAGCTACGCGGCAGAGCGTGTCCGGAGCGACGTCGCAGAAGAGCATGAGGTGGTGCATCGTCTCGATCATGAACTCGTCATGATCGCCGCGGCTGACGAAGTCGAGAGCCACTTCTTCGGCGTCGAAAAAGGCTTTCGGGCTTTTCGAAGCCTCGGAATAAAGGTCGAAAAGAACGTTCGTCCATTCCCGTTCGACGGCGGAGATTTCGGGAGAGAGCTTGCCGAGCTTCTTGATCTTCGAAACGGCGTTCAATTTGACTGACGCGACGTTTCCGAGCTTTACCGAAGTCGCGATGTCTTCGCGCTGGGGAACGCCTCAGAACCGGGTGGACTTCTGCAGACGGAATCCTCGTTCGATGGATTCGCAAATCTTGTCGGCTTTCCGCATGATTTCTTCGGCTGTCCTTCCGTCGAAGAATTCGAGGTGCGAGTAGTTGCCGAGCAGCTTTCCTTCGATGAACCGGAGTTTTTCGCGGGCGAAAGGGTCGAATCCAATGTTGTCGAGCTCGTTGCCCACGGCTTCGATCTGCGCCGCGATCATCCGGATGAGGGAGAGAGCGCGGTCCTTGTCGAGCGTGCTGATCGAATGCATCGCCGCGATCTTGTTGATGATTTCGCAGAGCTGTTCGAATGCGGAAACCTTGCGTTCGAAAGAATCCCATCCCTCCTGAGTGGCGAATTCGTCGTTTTCGCGGGTTTGGAGGGTGTGCGCTACGGAAAGCCCGCGCGAAACCGCGGAATGGCATTTTGCGAACAGTCCGGACAATCCTTGCATGCCGCCGTGGCGGATGTCTTCGAGGATGTCGAAATTCTGCGCGGATCCGAGAAGGAAGAGTCCGTATTCGATGTCTTCGTAGAGGGAGCGGCTGTACTTGTTTTTAAAAATTTCCGGAACCATCTTCTTCAGATAGTCGACGATGGACGTCTCGAAAGCGGGAAAATTCCTGACCTGTTCCCACATTTTCGGCGTGGAACGGCGTCCGGCGATAGCGAACACCGAGCGGTATTCGCTTAGGAACGCGGCGTAGGCGTCGCGTTCGCTTTTCGCTTCGGGAAAAGAGCCGAGGATTTCGGCGATGGCTTCTTCGAGGGTGTTTTTCGACAAAGCCCGATCGAAAGCGTTCTCGGCGTTTTCGGAAACGGGCAAGGAGGTGCCGTAAGATTCGGGAGTGTTGGCAAGATTCGTCATGACCCGCCCGCGGATGGCTTCCACCGGGATGTGCGAAACGGTCCCCCGGGATTCGGGGAACGCTTCGCGAATGCCGTCCGTTTCGGGCAGCTGAGCGGCCGTAACGGGAGCTTCCGAAGGTTTTTTCGGAGAGTTTCCGTTCATGGAGGTGGGATTACCCGCAGATTCTATCTACAAGACGCGGGAAATCACGACTTTCGCGCATTAATGTTTGACAATGTGTGCAATGTATTTTGTAATTAATAAGCCAAAGGCAAAAAGCCGAGGTAAAAAGGCGGAGTATTTCTTCTACCAACCCCTTTCTTAACATGTCGTACCACTACTAAACAAAAATAAAATCCCGTTTTTTACGGCAAGAGAAGAACCTTCGGAGATCCGACTCGCGTTCGCTTGCCGTTTTTTTGTACGCAATAAAAATCCCGTTCCGCAAGTGCTGGAACGGGATTTTTTCGTCTAACGCCCCCTCGAGCCCGGTTTCTTCTTTCAAAATCCTTTCGGACGATGGGCTTTGTCTTGGATTGCCGGGGATCATTTCGGCCTGACCGGCTGGAAATCGATGCGGCCGTAGGCGCGTTCGACGGAAGTCAGCTTCACCCGCATCTTCGTGCCGAATTCCGGAAATACCGGTTCTTTCCCGGTTTTTCAAAGGAATACCGCCCCTTCGATGCCGTTCGGGATGCGCACGTAGTAGGCGAGGCGCGAATTGCCCACGACCACGGCGTCGAATTCCTTGCCGACCTCCTTTTCCATAAACCTCGCGGCCTCGAGCGATTCGACTTCGCGTTCGAGCAATTCGGCGCGACGTTCGGCTTCGGAATTCTGCTTCGTTCGAATCGGGAGGATTTCGGCGTAGTGTTCCGCGCGCTTCTTGTCGAACTCCCCGCGGATCCTTTCCTTGATGATGCGGTGGATCTGGAGGTCCGGATAGCGGCGGATGGGGGAAGTGAAGTGCGAGTAGAACTTCAGCGCGAGTCCGAAATGCCCGAGCGGCTTTTCGCTGTAGCAGGCCTTGGAAAGCCTCGAGAGGAGGCTTTTTTCAATCGGGGGAACGTCCGGTTTCGCCTTAAGGGCGCGGTACGCGTCGCGGAGTTCTTTCGGGGAAAATTCGCCCGGCGCGAGATCGATGCCGTATTTCTTGAAAAGGATGCGCAAATCCGCGCGGTTGGCTTCGGACGGGGGTTCATGGATGCGGTATACGAACGGGAGTCCCATTTTATGGAACGCGCGGGACACTTCCTCGTTCGCGAGGACCATGAAGGTCTCGATGAGTTTGTGCGACGCTTTGCGCTCGCGCATGGAAACGCCCGTCGGTTCGCCGTCGGGCCCGATGTCGATTTCGGTTTCGGGGATTTCGAAGTCGATGCGGCCTTCCTCGTCGCGGCGCTTGTCGACGACGGCGCAAAGTTCGTAGGCGTCGTCGACGAGTCGGAGAATGTCCGAATGGGGTTCGGGATGTTCACCGTCGCGGTTTTTCCAAGACTGCACTTCGTCGTAGGTGCATTTTCGTGCGGAATCGATGGACGTTTCCGCGATGCGGGTATCCAGGATTTCGCCGTTCGCGCCGATTTGGATGAAGATGGAGAGCGTCAGCTTTTTCCCGCCCGGATGGAGCGAACAGAGACCGTTGGAAAGCCTCTCGGGAAGCATTGGGACGACGCGGTCGGAAAGATAGCAGCTCGTGCCTCTTCGAAGGGCTTCTCGGTCCAGTTCTGAGCCTTCGCGGACGTATTCCGCGACGTCGGCGATATGGACGCCGAGTTCGTATTTTCCGCCTCCGAGTTTTTTTACGGAAATCGCGTCGTCCAGGTCTTTGGAATCGGCGCCGTCGATGGTGATGACCGTTTCTTTCGAGAGGTCTTCGCGTTTTTTCGCGGTGTCGTCGTTGCCGGTGAAACTTTCGGCTTCGGCGAGCACGCGTTCGTCGAACTTCAGGGGGAGTCCGCTCTTACGGACGAGCACTTCGCGTTCAGTGTTGAAATCGTCCGCCATTCCGAGGCGTTCGGTGACTTTGCCCGTCATTTCCGACCCGAAGCCCGAAACCGTGACGCAGACGGTTTCGCCGTCCTTGGCGTCCATCGAATCTCGGTCGGCGACGTAGACGGTCTCGCGTTCTGGTACGGTGAAAAATACGAACGCGTAGGTTTTCCCGGGTTTCTTCCGGAAGGTTCCGAAAAGGGTTTTCGTCGTGCGACGGAGGATTTTCACGACCTTCGCTTCGGCGGTTTTGCCTTCGTCGGCGTCCGTTTCGGATATGGCTTCGACGAAATCCCCGTCGAGCGCGGAATTGCGCGACCGGTATCCGATGAAGAATTTTTCGCCCCCCGCGGTTTCGACGAACCCGAATCTCGGGTCGCTTTGGAGGTAGGTTCCTTGAATTTTGCGGCGTTTCATGCCTTCATGATAGGGCGCTTGGACGAAAAAGCGAATCGAGCGGAAATTTGGAAGCGCCCCGGCCTTGCGTATAGTGTGGCGGACTCAGGAAGGTTCTTCTTACGGAATCGGTGGCCGTCGGCACTGGAAAACAATCCGCAGCGGGGTGCGGCGAACGGACGGGCCTAGGCTCCTAGAGTCCTAAAGTCGCTACGGCCTCGTCCGTCCGACGCGCCCCCGAGGACGTTTTCGTGCGGCGACCCCGTTCCGTAAGAAGAACCTTCCCAAACCCGAACCACTTTCCCATGCAGCGCTTCCTTTTTCCGCACGTTCCCGGCCCGACCGTCACGACCGACGACGAAGGTCTCGTCCACCAGCTCACCCGAGTACTCCGCAGCAAACCCGGTGACCGGGTGGTGCTGTTTTCGGAGGCAGGGGGAGGGGAGTACGAGATTTCCGCTATCGAAAAGAAACGGCTCTCGTTCGTCCGCATCCGCGAAATCGAAGCGTCCGGAGATCCGAAAACGAAGATCACGCTTTTCCAAGCGTTGCCGAACAAGTATGAAAAACTCGAATACGCCATCCAGAAAGGCGTCGAGGTGGGAATTTCGGATTTCGTGTTCTTTCCGTCCGAGCGTTCGCAGAAACTCGCCATCACCGACAACAAGGTCGAGCGTTTCGAATCCATCGCCCGTGAGGCGGTCGAGCAGTGCTACGGATTCCGGATGCCCACGTTGAAGTTCGAAAAAGCCTTCCCGAAAGTTCCGGAAGGCGTACCGTCCATGTTCCTCCATACCGATTCCGATTCGACGAAATCCCTTCCGGATTTCCTCGCCTCTTTTTCGAAGGATTGCCGGCGCATCGCGTTGTTCGTCGGGCCGGAAGGCGGGTTTTCTTTGGCGGAAGTCCAGAAGGCCGTTGCGGAAGGAGCGGTTCCAGTGAAGGCCGGAGAGCGTATCCTCAGAACCGAAACGGCCGGTCCGGCCATGGCGTTCGCGATTCTTAGGATGCTCGGCGAATAGCCGCCTTGAGGTTCTTCTTTTTCGTCTTGTTGACTTTCGGCTCGGCGGTTTTCGCGGGCGTTTTTTCGTCGGACGTCACGTAGATCGCTTCGTCGAACCATTTCGCCTTTCTCGAAAGCGATTCGAAATCGTCTTTCTGGAGCGTTCCCGACCGGCCTTCGTAATACGAAAGCTCGCTGATGGAACCGTCGTTGGCGATCTTGGCGCCCACGATGATGCCCACGTGTTCGCCGACGAATCCGTTCACCGTTTTCCCTTCCGGAGTCTTCCAATCCAATCGGGAAAGTCCGCGAGACGGGTCGGCTCAGTAGACGTACCAGAAAACCACGGGGTGGCCGGCAGCGAGCGAATCCCGGATGGAATCCGAATCGAACGCCTTTTTCTCGGCGCGCAGGCCGTATTGTTTCAGTTCGCGTTTCACGTAGGGAAGGATTCCGTCGGCATGTATCCCGTACCCCGTGAGTTTCTGCGGATTGGAACTCTGGCGTCCGTCGATGCGTCCTACGAAAGTCTTCGCCGGATCCGCCCAGACGCGCACGCCGTTTTCGTATTTCGGCGGAGTCGGGTCGGACGGGAGTATGAATACGAACGAGGATTCTTCGGCGGCTTTTTCGCCGTTTCCGATGCGGTAGTAGTTGACGAGGTCACGCATGGAATTCGCTTCGCAAGAAAGGTTCCATTCCTGTTTCGCATGGGGGATTCCGCGCAGGAGGGAAAGGCTTCCGGAGCCGTTCACGAGGTTCGATCGGGCGTAAGCGTACGCTTTGAAATAGGAGGTGTCCGACCCTATGCCCTTGTCTTCGATGGCCTTCCGCATCTTGGAAAGGTCGGAAGACGACCAGGGATCGTAGGAAAGTTTCGAGAACGTTTTGAAAGTTTCCGCGCGTTCTTTCGGAGAAAGCGCTCCCATTTTTCCAAGCGTAGCGTCCCTGAGCGCGGTCTCGAGTTCCTTTTTCCTTTCGGCCGCCATGGCCGAAACGTCGGCGTTCGAATCGCGAAGGGAAAGGAGGACGTGCGCGTACGCGCCGAAGGTTGCCCCGTCTTCTTTGAAAACCGGGTTCGCGACGATCGCTTTCTCGAGGGAAACGAGGTAGTACGGGTGGATTTCGGCCGAAGGATCGCTCTGCGCTACGGTCGCGTAATTCGAGGCGAAGCGTTCGCGGGTCGTTTTCGAGGCGTTTCCGTACCGGGAAATGACGTACGCGGCGAGGCGTTTTTTCGCGAGGGCGTCGGCGGATTTCGAAAGGCGCTCCGCCGCGGCGGACGTGGCGGACGGCGTTTCCGAGGCCTTTTCGACGACGGTTTTTACGGTCTGCGTTCCTTCGGCGAAAGAAGGTGCCGAAACGATGGTCGACGACCCGAGGAGGAAAAACGGAATGAGTGCGGAAAGGGTTTTTCCGGAGCGGGACATTCTCTTCGGTGCGGAAAGTAAGTTCGGCGCCGAGTATAGCGAAGGGGAGGGGTTTGTCGAGGATTGGGCGTTACTTCGCGAAGAGCGTGAAGTCGAGGCCGTTGTTTACGCACATGGCGGGATTTCCCCCGCAACCGATCCAGTTCACGTAAGGCGTCCAAACCTCAACCGTTCCGTTACAGTTGCTTCCCCATGTTCCGAGCGTCGAATTCCAAACCCCGTAAATATACCGGGAATTGCCCGTTGCGGGGGTGCAGATTCCGTTATCGGTAATTCCGGCGAAGAGCATGAAGTGCGGATGGCTGCCGTAAAAAGGCGAAACGTACCCGCCTTCCTGCGTGGGGAGCGTAAGACTGATGTTGTAGGACTTCACGGTCGTGAAATCGAGCGTTTGTCCTGCGGAATATTCGACGATCCAGCGCTTGCTCAGATCGTAACGGTTGTACCGGAGTTTTTTTTGGCCGTTGAAAACCAACGAGTTGATGTTAGCGGTCGTCATTTTGACGGTATCCGCCGATGCGAAAACCGACGCGTCGCCCTTGGCGTCGTTCGCATTATTGGCGAACAAGTCTCCGCCGCTCGCGGTAATGCCCGGCTTGTAGACGGATTTCGCTACCATGGTCCATCCTCCGCCGTCGTTCGTCATGTCGCAATAGGCCTGAACGGGAGTTCCCGGTCCGGTCGAATCGGGGTCTACGGTATAAACGCCGTCCGAGTTGTTGCCGGCGGTCTTGAGCTCGTTGCAGCTCGCGTAATACGCTTTGGAAGCCGAACAATTCGCTACCGCTCCGTTATTCTGTCACGGGCAGGTCCAAGAGATCGAGCCGCCGATTGCCGGGAATGCCGGAGAAGCCGGGGTCGCCGTACCGGAGGTGCAGAAGGAATCCGCGCCGAAAGAAACGGCGGCTGCGGCATAGGCTTTCGAAACGGCTCCGCAGGAACCGGCTACGGGGGAAGCGGGAAGGGAAGAATTCGCTCCGTCCACGAGGGCTCCGGTCGAACTCGAAGATTTCGAATCCCTTACGAGTCCCGCGACCGATCATGAAAGGTTGGAAGGGTAGTTTCCGGAAACCGATATCGCGCCGGTTGCGGGCGAAATCCCCGCTACCTGGAAATACGAGACCGAACGTTTCTTTCCTCCGCTCGCCGAGCCCGCCACGGCGTCCATGGCGCCGACGGTGAGGTATTTCGCGTCGTACGCGGCCGAAACGGCGGCGATGCGGTCCAATGCCGCCGAAAGAAGGGAATTCGTTTCGTTCCGGGCTACTTTGAATTTTTCGGGATTGAGTTTCAGTTTCGCGTAGTCGGGATTGCCCGCGGAATAGTTCGTATCAGGAGAGTTCCAGGCCCCTCCGGTCAGGGTAGTCGGCGTTCCGTCGAGATATACGAAGGCTCCGGAAAGCGCGGCGCCCGAATCGTGGACGACGTAGTACCGGGGGGAATTGTTCGAAATCGCGCTTTCCGAAGAAATCGCCGTCTGCACCGAACGGACGTTCGCTTTTACGGAAACGTCCTTCGCGTCCTGCGAGTACCCGGAGAGCGCCAAGAACCCGATGGTCGCCAGAATCGCGAGGATGGTGATGACGACGATGAGTTCTGCGAGAGTGAAAGCGGAAAACCTCTTCGACGCCGATTTTTTTAGGATTTTCAGGATTCGGGCGGAAACCGCGGAACTCGGTCCGATTTCGAGACCGGGAGTCGTTTTTCTCATTTTATTGGAGGATTACGTGCGGATTGTACGCGAATGCGGAGCGTTTCACAAAGATTCTTAACGCCGTTTTGTCATTTCCTCTTGCCTTGCCTCCCGACCTTTCCCGGGTAATATCGACCCGTTCCAGAAATATCTTCCGAAAAGTTCCGAATGACTACCCAAGATTCCGGCTTCCTTCTTTCCCGTACGCTCGAAATCCTGAAAGATTCCGCGACCCTCGCCCAGTCCGACATCGCCGAAGTCCGCGATCTCCTGCGAGAGCACAACCGCCGCTACTACGTCGAATCCGACCCGGTCGTTTCCGATGCCGAATACGACGCGCTTTTCAAGTTGCTCCAGTCGCTCGAAGAGAAATATTCCGATTTCGATCCCGCTTCGCCGACCAACCGCATCGACGTGCTTTTGTCACGCCAGTTCGAGAAGGGCGAGCACCGGTACCCGATGATTTCCCTGGACAATACCTATGATGCCGAGGATTTGTCGGATTTCGAAAAGCGTATCCGCAACATCTTGAAAACCGAAGAAGCGCTCGCCTACGATATCGAACTCAAATTCGACGGACTCGGCGCTTCGCTCACCTACGAAGGCGGAAAATTGGTACGTGCCCTTACTCGAGGCAACGGCCGCGAGGGCGAAGACGTCACGGTGAACGTCATGACCGTGAAGAACGTCCCCAAAAACATCCCGTACAAGGGGTTTCTCGAAATCCGCGGCGAAATCATCCTCCCGCACGAAGCGTTCCGACGGACGAACGAAGAACGTCTCCTTTCCGGAGAAAAGCTTTTCGCCAATCCGCGTAACGCGGCATCGGGCAGCCTCCGCCAGCTCGACTATAAAATCACCGCCGAACGCGGGCTCCAGTTTTTCGCGTATTCGTCGCCGGTTTTCGAAGAATCCGGGGCGGATTTCGGAATCGACACTTACCGGGAGTACGTGGCGAAACTCCACGAATGGGGATTCGAAATCACGCCGTACCTCCACTTCGCCGAAAATCTCGAATCGCTCCTCGCTGAAATCGGCAAGCTTACCGACAACCGCCCTTCGTTCCCGTTCGACATCGACGGATTGGTCGTGAAGCTCGACCGCCTCGATTTCTGGCGCGAACTCGGAACCACCGAACACCACCCGCGCTACGCCATCGCGTACAAGTTCCCTCAGGTCCACGTGCGCACCAGGGTACTGGACGTCGAACATTCCGTGGGGCGTTCCGGCGCCGTCACGCCGGTAGCGCATTTGGAACCGGTCAACGTCACGGGCGTCACCGTCCGCCGCGCGACCCTGCACAATTACGAAGAGCTCGCCGCCAAAGACGTCCGCATCGGCGACCACGTCTTCATCATCCGTGCCGGAGAAGTCATCCCGGAAGTCGTATCGAGCATCGCCGACACCCGCGACGGAACCGAAAAAATCGTCGAAGTCCCCAAGGTCTGTCCGAGCTGCGGCGCGACTCTCGCTAAGGACGAAGGAAAGGTCGCGGTATACTGCCCGAACCGCCTCGAATGTCCGGCACAGACGTCCGGCTCGCTTAAGACCTTCGTCAGCAAACACGCGGCCAACATCGACGGGATAGGGGAGAAGGGGATTTCGCTCTTTCTCGAAAAGGGATTGGTCACCGATTTCGCCTCGATCTACCGCCTCCCGTTCCGCCGCGAAGAAATTTTGGAACTCGAAGGGTTCGAAACCAAGAAAACCGACAACCTCATCCGCGAAATCGGCAAAAGCCGCTCGATGGATTTGGCGAACCTGCTCGTAGGTCTCTGAATCCCCGAAGTCGGAAGGAAGACGGCGAAGACCTTGGCCCAGTACGTCGCCGGAAAGATTCCGGAGGACGCGAGGGTGACCGACGATTCGATTGCGGCATCCGACGAGCGTTCCCCGAGCGCCTCCATTTTCCAGGCCTCTCTTTTCGGCGATTCGGAAAGCGTCGAAACCGTGGAGAAGCAGGCCGCTCAGCCTGCCAAGGCGTCCGAATCCCGCGTCCGCGGTGAAGACTTGCTCGCGATATTCGCGGAACTCAGCTCCGAAGAACTCCAGAACGTCGACGACGTCGGTCCGAGCACCGCGGAGAGTGTGGTTTCGTATTTCGAAGAGAACCGCGATTCGCTTTCCGAACTCTTCAAAGAACTCGCCCCTACCGTTCCCGAGGCGAAAAAAATCGGAAAACTTACCGGAAAATCCTTCTGCGTCACCGGAAGTTTCGAAGGGGTTTCCCGGGATGAAATCCACGCGTTCGTCGAATCGCACGGCGGCGAAGTCCGCTCGTCGGTATCGGGGAAACTCGACTACCTCGTAGTGGGTGCCGACGCGGGATCGAAACTCGAAAAAGCGCGGTCCCTCGGCGTCGCCGACATCGGGCTCGAAGAGCTCTACGCGCTCGCCGCGTAAAGCGGACACGAAAAAAGGCGGCTACCAGCCGCCTTTTTTCGTTTTCGAAGGCCAAAACCCTTTGGGCTTCGGCAACGTTTCATTCGTACACCCCGGCTTCTTTTCTGGAAGGATTCCCACCGCTTTCGCCGCGGTGCGGTCGCGAAGGTTTCAGGAAGCGTTTCCGGGCGTCATGAGGGGCTTCGGTTTGGGCGTGGCTTCTTCTAGAGTCCAACCGAGCTTCCATCATCAAGGCGGGGTGTCTTTCATAGGAAAAAAGAAAAAAAACGGACGCGAAAAATATTCCGAAATCCGCGAAACGCAAGAACGGTTTTAAAAACCGGTTCCAACCTTGCGGGGAACCGGTTTTCCGGAGCGATTAAACGGGTATTCTCTGAACCAGTTTCGTCTGCGTACTCGGGCTTCAGAGGGCGATTCCGGCTTCCCTTGCGGTTTTTTGGGCCGTGAGGATGGCGGTTACCGCTTGCTGTCCTTTTTCGTTGAACGAGAAATTCGGCAATTTGGTTACGCCGTTCGCCGTTACGCCCTCCAGGGCGCTGACCGGTTGCCATTTGTTCTTCAGTGCCGGGTCCGACGGATTCGGCGAATCGAGCCAGGACCATTCTTTCGTTTGCGCGTCGAAACGGAAGGAGGCTCCGTATCCCCTCGTGAACGCGCTTCCCTCGGCAACGAATACGTCGTTCCCAGCGGGGATCAGGTTTTTTACGACGTTCCGCTGGAGATTGAAAAGCGCGGTTTCTTTCACGGACATCGCGGCCTGTTCTTTTTTCGCCTCCTTGGCCAATTCTTCAGCTACGGCCCTTTCGGCCAATTCCGTTTCGGACAAGGGCTTGCCGGAAACCTTTTTCGCCTCGGGTGGCCTCGCCGTTTTCGGTGCGTCCGGCGCTTTCCCGACGGAAGGCGTCGCTTGCGGCTTTTTGACGCCCACGTACTCCCGCAAAGCGTTCATGGTTCGTTCTCCGAACCTTCCGTCCCTTCATGAAACCCCTTCTCATTTCATGTTCACTCCTTCTTGGAATATCCGGATGTTCGGTTTCGTCGGACCTTTCAACAGCGTGGTCATCGCTTCTCGAATTTTCGAGTTGGGGATTTTCGCAATGAGTTCGCTTATTTCTTTCTGGTTCGCGGCGATGAAATTTTTCGAAATCGTCTCTTCCCGGTCGAGAGGCGCGTCGACGATCCGTGTTTTTTCGGACGTGGCGGCTTTTCCTTCGCTCTCGGGAGTCTCGACGCTTTCCGGCTTTATGAGCTCGTACAATGGTATTTCATTTCATTCGGCGGACGATTTCGCTTCCGTACCCCAAGCCGTTCGGGACGAAGGCATTTCCGACTTCAAGGCGTCGGTCTTCGTTTTAGTTTCGACGGTGACCCTTTCGACTTCCTGCCGTCTCGCGCCGGCCAACTTCTCAACGTTTTGGATATAAGTAACCAGAACGTACGGAAGTTTTTCGTTCTTAAATGCTTGCGGAATGCGGGGGTCGTCCATTTCACGTTCGATTTCCGTACGACTTTTCGGGACTTCGAGTTTCGCCAATTCGCCTTCGGCCGACCGCTTCATCGCGTCGAGCCTCAATTCGTTGAGTTTTCCGAGGACGACCGGATCCCGGGTCCGTTCGTACGCAAGGAAGAGGTCGTTCGCCATCTGGATATCGAACTTGTTCGGTGCGGACAGTCAAAAAGTGCTCAAGCCCTCCGGACGGAGACCAGTACCTGACTTTCCGACGTCGAGACCCATGCCGGAGATGGTTCATTCATTGAACGATTCGAATGGCATATTCGCTTTTTAGTAAGGAATCGTTCGTATTTTCGCATATGATATTCGAAACGTCAAACTTCTTCTGCGAGCAATGAAAGCGTCGGAACGATATCGTTCCGACGCTTATTGGTACGGGGATTATTTCGGAATGCTTTGAACGATCGGAGACGGAGCGTTCGGGTCCTTGAGCGGAATTCCGAGTTCCTTCGAACGTTTCTGCGCGGTGAGGATCGCGTTTACGGTTTCCTGGGTGCTTTCGTTGAATCCGAATCCGGAGAGCTTGGTCGATCCGTTCGTGGTGGCCGATTCGAGCCCGGAAACCTTGTGCCAGCTGCTCGATTTCATTTCGTCCGGATTGTTGAACGCGTTCCAGAGCCATTCGCCGTTCTTCGCGTCGAACTTGAAGAAAACGGCGCCGGCGAAACCGTCCTTGAGGAATTTGGTATTGACGACGTAGACGCCGTTCCCCTCGGGCTTGAGATTCGCGAGAGTCTTCTTCTGGAGCGCGTCGAGTTCTTTCTCTTTGACGGAACGTTCCGCTTCGGCCTTTTTCTTCGTTTCTTCCTCCTCGGCCTTCTTGCGGCCCTCCTCGGCCATTTTTGCTTCTTCCTCCTTCTCCTTTTTCGCCTTCGGTTTTTCCGTAGCCTGGGCCTTTTTCGGTTCGGTCGCAGGTTTTGCCACCGGCTTCGAAACCGCCTCATCAGGCTTTTTCCCTCCAGCCCCTACGTACGTTTTCAAAGCGGCGAGGGTGATTTTTCCGAACTGTCCGTCCGCGCCTCCTTTCGCTTCGGCCTTGAGGCCGATTTCCGTCTGGAGTACGGTCACGTTTTCCTTCGTAGGCTTGTCGAGGAGTCCCGGGAAAGTCGATTTGGCCGTCCCTTCCGGCAACTTCGCGACGAGGACGTCGATCTCCGCACGATGTTCCTTAATGAACTTGGCGGATTTGATTTCCTCTGCGGAAACTTCCTTTTCCGGATTTTTCGCATCGGGTTTTACGGCTTCGGCAGCCTTTGCCGGAACTACGACGGTTTCGGCTTTCGTCGCGGCGGGAGGGAGTTCGGCCTTGAGTTTCGTGGCGGCATCCTTCGCTTCCACGGTTACGGCCGCTTTCGCCGCTTCACGTTCCTTGGCGAGCTTTTCGACGTTCTGGAGGTAGGTTACCAAAACGTAGGAAAGTTCGTCGTTGGCTTGGGCTTTCGAAACCTGCTTTTCCTTCATTTCGGTTTCGATCTGAGCGCGGGTGCGTGCCGGAGTGAGTTTGGAAATCTCCGCTTCGGCCGCACGTTTCATAACGTCGAGCTTGAGCGCGTTGATCTTTCCGAGAAGGTGCGGATTTTTCGGATCCTTCGCGAGTTCTTCGAAAAGGTCGTTCGCGGTTTGGAGGTCGAACTTGTTCGCTCCGTTCCAAGTGAACGGCTTGAGACCTTCCGAACCGGGGAGGGGCGCGGAAGCTTCGGGGGTCTTGTCGGTGGTCATGGTTCCGGAATGCGGGAAATACTCTCTTATTTTCCCATATTTTTCGAAAGCCGTCAAAAAACCGCCCGGGCGAGGGGCGGTCCGTCTGATTGCGATTATTTTTTCGATCCGCCAGCGGCGCTCGTCGCATGGCCTCCGATCGGAGCCTGGATATCGGCATACGCGACCTTGGTCGGTTCCGGTTTCGCGGTCGCTTCGACTTTCGCCTTTTCCGCTACGGTAGCGGTCGCCGGCGGCGGTACGTCCGCCTTCGTAGCGGCCTTCACGTCGGCTTCTCCCTTCGTCGCCGGAGCGTCGGCCTTCTTTTCGGCCTTGCCTCCGTCCGCCGGTTTTCCGTCGGCCTTCTTTTCGGCTTCAACCGGCTTCGCGGTGGCCTTCGCGGCTTCGGCGTCGGTTGCGACCTTCGCTTCGGTCTTCGCGGGAACCTTGAGCTTCTGTCCTACGAGGATGTGGTTCTTGTCCTTGATGCCGTTTTCCTTCGCGAGGACATCGGCGGTAGTGCCGTGTTCCTTGGCGATTTTCGCGAGATTGTCGCCCTTCTTTACCACGTATTCGGCGGTTTTCGGCGCTTCTTTCCGTTCGGCCGGCGCGGCAGCCACGGTTTCCGCTTTGGCCGGTTCGGGCTTCGCGGCGGGAGTGTCCGCCGGTTTCGCATCCTTCTTATCCGCCGGAGCCGCAGCCGGGGTTACTCCGGGCGTGGTAGAATTTCCTTCGGCCTTCGCCGGTTCCTGTTTGGCGATCCCGAGGGTGGCTTCGAGTTTGGCCAATTCCTCCTTGGTAGCGCCCTTCAATCCTTCTTTGGAAGTTTCGTAGTTGGTCTTGAGGGCCGAAATTTGCGCGTCGAAACGGTCGAGGACCGTCTTCATTTCGTTATACGCGCCGAGGTCGGTCTGATACTGTTGGAGAGTATCCGTGCTCGCGCTCGCGTCCGGCGCTTTCGGCGCTTCCTTGCGATTGTTTTTGACGAAGCTTTTCATTCCGTCGAGATTCAGGGCGTTGGCGGCGCGCAGTTCTTCGATCTTGAGGACCTTGTCCTCGTTGATGCTCGCGAGACGGTCGGTTCCGGTCTGGACTTCGTATTTGTTAGCACTGGATTCCATGCGGTTTGTAGGAGGGTATATTGGTTTGTACCCGCCAATCGTACCACGTATTTTTTTTCGGAGCAAAAAAACCGCCCCCCGTTTTCGAAGAGCGGTTTTCAATACGCCGAAGAAGGTTTCCCCACATCCTTACTTTGCGGAGAGCGCGACGATGAGTCCTATTGCCGAGAGTACCATTCCGATGAGCCAAAACCTCATGACGACGGTTTCTTCGGCCCATCCGAGCGCTTCGAGATGGTGGTGGAACGGGGC
This sequence comes from uncultured Candidatus Peribacteria bacterium, assembly GCA_964482035.1. Lineage (GTDB taxonomy): Bacteria > Patescibacteriota > Gracilibacteria > BD1-5 > UBA2023 > JANJWP01. The sequence continues at coordinate 229,361 of CAYZVC010000002.1, forward strand.
GATGCGGAAGATTTTCTTTCCGTTGCGGAGTTTCTTCGAAGTGATTTGGATGATGACGGAGACGATTTCGAGCACGTACACGCCCGAAATGATGACGAGCGTAAGAAGCGTATCGGTCATGAGCGCCATGATCGCGAGGTTCGCCCCGAGCGCGAGCGATCACACGTCGCCCATGTAGAATTTGGCCGGTTTGATGTTGAACCAGAGGAAGGCGATGATTCCTCCTACGATGAGGAGGCAGAGGGCCGAGAGGATGAACAGCCCCTTGTCGTAACAAATGAACGCGTAGACCGCGTAGTTCATGAGGAGGAGTCCTCCCGCGAGCCCGTCGAGCCCGTCGGTAACGTTCACGGAATTTGCCATCGCCACGATGACGAACACGAAGAACGGGAGATAGAGGTATCCGATGGAGACCATTCCGAAGAACGGGATGTCGAGGCCGGTACGCCCGAGTTTGAAATGGAACCAGTACGCCCCGATCGCGCCGAACAGGAGGAGCAACGCCATCTTCACCCGGCCGGAGAGCCCCTTGGTACGTCCGATTCCGCGGACGTTGAGGTAGTCGTCCACGAGCCCGATCGCGCCGACGGAAGCGAGCGTGAAGAGCGCGAGATAGGTTTCTTTGCGTTCCCAGAGGGAGAAGCGGATGTCGATATTCAGGAATTCTTTCCAAAGCGGGGCGAATCCGCGGAGCACTACCGAAGCGATGACGAGGATCGCGATGGAAAGCAGGATGACCCCGCCGCCCATCGTAGGCGTACCCGCTTTGGCTTTGTGGAGTTTGGCGAATTCGGTAGCCTTGCCCACGAGCGCCTCTTCTCGGATGGATTTTCCGAGTTTGTACTTCCAAAGAAGGCGAAGGTACGGCGGTATGAGGACGAACGTCAGGAGGAACGAGACGATCAGGTAGGAGAGGAGGGGGACGACGTGGTTCATTTGCGGGCGGAAAAAATCGTCCCAAGTATATGCCGATGCCGTCGAAAGCAAGGCGGGAAGCGGGAAACCCCGCCAATTTATAAGAAACTTTGAATCCTAATTCTAATTAGGTATACTTTTCATACTTTCTATAACCAAAAAGACAACATGGGCGAACTCCATTCCCCAACGGGCTGCGACATGAAGATGTACGGAAGCGTCGTCGTCGGCACGAAAGGCCAGGTCGTCATTCCCAAGGACGTGCGCGACGAGCTGGACATCAAATCCGGCGACACGCTCTTCGTCATGACCAAACACGGAAAGGCCATCGGCATGATCAAGGCCGACGACATTCCGGCTTTCATGGAATTCATGAACCGCGAAATGTCTTCCCGCACTGCCGAAACCGAATCCCGCTAACCGTTAAATGAATAACCTTCCCGTTATGAACGCTTCCAAAGCCATCGCCTCGACCCTCGCGCTCGCGCTCGTGCTTTCCTCGTGCGGAAAGGCGGCCGAAACCGTCGTCGAAACGTCGAAAAAGACCGAATTCCTCTTCGAAACGAAGAAATTTTCCGAATTCCCGAAAACCGCCGTCGTCGAAAAGATCGGTCGCATCGTCGGTTCTTCGGCCGTTACCGTAACCTCCCAAGGGGTCGGGCGCATCGAATCCGTCCTCGTCAAAGAAGGCGCGACCGTCAAGAAGGGGCAAGTCATCGCCCGCCTTTCCGATACCGTAGCGAACTACGGCATCAAGCACGAGCAAGCCGCCAATGGAATCGACACCGTCGACGCCAACGTCGATTCGACCAAAATCTCTCTGGACAAAGCCGTCTCGGATGCGGAAATCGCCCTCGACCGAGCGAAGATCGACTACGAACGCACCGTTTCGGATTCCGAAAAGCAGCTCGAAAAGGCCAAACGCGATACCGAGAAGACCTCCGTCTCTTCTTCTGGTTCCGATGCCCAGGCTTCGCTCGCCAAAGCCCAGCTCGACTACGAAAACCTCAAGGCCTCCAACGCGAAGACCATCGAGAACTTCGGCCCGTCGTACCGCGTCATGGTTTCCGATCTCAAGAAGCTCGTTTCGAGCGCGATGTTCGATTCCGACAAGCTCCTCGGCATCACCGAACAGAACCGCGCGTATAACGACGCCTTCGAGGCGTACCTCGGCGCCCGCGACGCGTCGATCCTTCCCCGTGCCCAAGCGGCGTATGCCAAGGCGTACGAAGTTTCGCGTTTCCTCGATTCGAAAATGGATGAAACCGTCACTACCGACAACGTCGTCTCGAAGCTCTCCGACCTTGCCGGACAGTACGCCATCGTTCGGGCGCTTCTCGACGCGAACGTCCGCCTTTTGGAAAATTCCATTCCGGCAACCACGCTTACCCAGTCCTCCATCGACGCCCAAATCGGGACGTATACCGGATACAAGGCGTCCCTTTCCGGACTCGAGAACGCGTTCGTTTCTTTCAGGAATTCCGCGACCTCGTTCCTTTCCAACTACCAGAACGCCGAGGCTTCCGCCCTCGCTGGAATCGATATCCAGCGTAAAAGCCTCGCGAGCGGCGAATACGACGCGAAAATCGGGTTCGAACGTGCGAAGATCGCCATCAACGCCGGCATAGAAACCGCCGCGCTCGCCGTCCGCACTGCCGAACTCAATCTCGACAACGCGACCAAGAACCGCGAAACCACGCTCCGTAAGCTCGAAGTGAGCCGTTCGGACGCCGAACTCCAACTCAAGCAGGCCAATACCGAACTCTCCAAACTCCAGATCGTTTCCCCGATCGACGCCACCGTCGTGAAGGTCGTCGCCCAAGTAGGGCAGGACGTGAACGCCGGAACTTCCGTCGTGGAAATCTCCAGCCGCAATCCGGAAGTCCTGATCGACGTCGATTCCGATACGGCGGGCCTCCTTAAGGCCGGCTCGACCGTGGAAGTGTCCGCGGAAGGGAAATCCTATACCGGCACCGTCGTGGGCGCTTCGAAGGTCGCGAACTCCGCACTTCTTTATTCCATCCGCATCGTGCTTTCGGATTCCCCGAACCTCCTCGGAGGCGCCGCGACCGTGAAAATCTCCCTTCCGAACCCGTACCCGGTCGTTCCGGTAGACCTTGTGAAAATCCTTTCCGAGCAGTCGGGCGAAATGACCGTCTTCTCCGGAGGAACGTTCGCATCCGTTCCCGTCAAACTCGGACGCCTTTCCGGAGGCATGGCCGAAATCGTCGCCGGACCTTCCGCCGATGCCGACGTAGTGACTACCGACGTGTCGAACTTCGACGCGAAAACGGCAGAACCCAAGAGGAAATAGGGCGGTAGCGGAAAGTTTGGACGCGAATAGGGTATTGGAACGACGGGGCCTAACTCCTAGGGTCCTGAAGTCGCTGCGGCCCCGTCGTTCCAATACCCTCGCCATCTCGCCAATTCCGTTTTCATCCCGATAGCCAAACACTCACCAAGTCCTCATGCAATCCAATCCCATCCCGGAAAAAATCGCCAAAATCCGAGAGGAACTCGAATCAGGGTTCCTCGGGTTCTGGGTGAAGAAATACCGCATTTCCTACATTCTCGTAGCGGCGGTCGTTTTCATCGGTCTCCTCTCGGTCGCGGTCATCCCCAAAGAATCCAGCCCGTCCATCAAGTTCGGCATGGTGGCCATCACTACGGCCTATCCTGGAACGAACCCGGTCGACATGGACTCGCTCGTTACCGACAAGCTCTACAAGGAAATCAAGGACGTCGACGGCATCAAGAAGATCACGTCGACTTCTTCCTTGGGAATCTCGTCGATTTCCGTCGAACTCGAACCGGATGCCAAAACCGCGGACGTCATGGCGGAAATCCGCAACAATATCGGACGCGCCCAGTTGCCGACCGACGCCAAGGATCCGACCGTCATGGAAATCAAGACCGACACCAACCGCATGTTCACGGTCTCGCTCTATTCCGAAGACGCTTCCAAAGTCGACAAGATCAAGCTCCGCGGCCTCGCGCAGGAACTTAAGGACAAGATCGAAAAGGTTTCCGGAATCGAAAGCGTCGACTTCGACGGAACCAACGTCTACGAACTCCGCATTACCGTACCGGAAGAAACGCTCCGTTCGCTCGGCCTCGTTTCCGACGACGTCGCCACTGCCATCCGCGCGGTGCACCGCGACGCGCCGATCGGCAATTTCGAAGTGGGGAACAAGAAGTACGACTTCCGCATCGAAGGCAAATATTCCGAAGGACGCCAATTCCTCGACACTCCGGTGCCGCTTCCGTCCGGAAAATCCGTCCGGCTCGCCGACATCGCGAAGCTCGAGCGTTCCTATAAGGACAAATCCGTCCGCGAAATCGGATTCTACCGGAACGAAGGCCCGCACGACAGCGTCGACCTCGTGGTCAACAAGAACGACGGAACTTCCATCTTCGGCGTGTCCGCCGACGCGAAGAAGATCGTGGAAGAGCAGATGGGCCTGCCGGAATACAAGGACGTTTCGTACCAGTATTCCACCGACCTCGCTGACAACATCATCGACGACTACAAGGAACTTTTGAACGAAGCGGTCACGACTATCGCGCTCGTCTTCGTCGTCATGTACCTGTTCGTCGGATTCCGCGATTCGCTCTTCGCGACGCTCACGTTGCCGCTCGCGTTCCTTTCGACCTTCGCGCTCCTGTATTACGGAGGGTACACGTTGAACTTTTTGACGAACTTCTCGTTCATCCTCTCCTTCGGTATCGCGGTCGACACGATTATCGTCATCGTCCAAGCGGCAAGCGCCAAACAGCGCGTAGGGTACGATCCCAAATCGGCCATCCTCCTCGCGCTGAAGGAATACGCGATTCCGATTCTCTCCGGCGTCATGACGACCATCATGGCGTTCGTGCCGATGATGACGTTGCCGGGCATCATGGGAAAATTCCTCGGATTCATTCCGGTTACCATTTTCGGCGTTCTCGCTACCGGTCTCGCGCTCGCGCTCACCGTCAACAGCGCGCTCTATCTCGCGTTCGTAGGCCGCAAGGATACCTACGTGGATGACGCCGACGCTATCGAATACGCGTCCGACGAAGAGAAGGAACTCCTAGCGTTCGAACGCCAGGGGAAACGGCGCATTTCCGAAGGCAAAGCGCCGCTCCGCATCCGCGCCATCCACTCCGCGACTTCGTGGTACAAGAAGACGCTCCGCCGTTTCTTGGAAAGCGCCGTAATCCGCCGTACGGCCATCGCCCTTCCGGTCGCGTTCTTCCTTATCGGCTCCGTCGTGCTTGCTCCGAAGGTCGGTTTCAACCTCTTTCCGGCTTCCGACAATTCGCTCATCACCTACAGCGTCGAAGGCGCGGTAGGTGAGAAGGTCGAATCGTTCCATTCCCGTCTCGCCCCGGCGTACGACATCCTTTCGAAATATCCGGAAATCAAGTTCTTTTCCATTTCGGCGAAGGACAATACCGCAACCGTCACCGTCCAACTCCATAAGTTGGGCGAACGCGAAAAAGCCAAGCAGCGCAGCGTTTTCGAAATCGAAGAAGTCCTCACGAAAGACCTCGAACCGCTCCGTCAGGCCGGTCTCAAGGTCGAATCAAAGGTTCTCAAGGGCGGTCCGCCGTCCGGAAAGGCCGTGGGTCTCAAACTCAACGCCGATTCGTCGGACAAGCTCGATACCCTTATCAAGGTTTCCGAAGATTTCGAACGCGAATTGAAATCGCTCGAAGGCACGAAGAACGTTTCCACCACTTCCGGCGAAACCCCGGGGCAGTTCGTATTCGTGCTTCGTAAGGACGTTCTCGCCGAACTCGGCATCCCGGCTTCGAAGATCTACGCCGAAATCCTTTCGACCATCAACGGCGCCAACGTCGGATCGATCGAAGACAACGGCGAAGACGTCGACGTCGTGGTAAAGGTCGCGGAATACGTCGACGCGGTCGATCCGCAGGCCATCGTGGGCCACCAGTTCGCGTTTGGCGGAAAGAACTACCGCATCGGCGACTTCATCGATTCCACTGTGAAGAACGCGGTGGCTTCGGTAAAGCGCGAAGACGGCAAGATCACCATCACCGTCGAAGGCGACGTCGAAAAGGACGTCCTTCCCGCAGGTCTCCAGTCGAAGTTCGAAGAGTATGCCAAATCGTATAAGTTCCCCACGGGAATCACGTATTCCAAGGGCGGAGAAAACGAAGCCAACAAAGAACTCATCATCGCGGTCCTCGTTTCGTTCGTCGTCGCGCTCGTGTGTATCTTCGGCATTCTCGTCCTCCAGTTCAACTCGTTCGCCCAGCCGTTCATCATCATCTTCTCCGTCGTAATGGCGCTGCCGTTCATCATGGTAGGGCTCCTCCTGACGGACAATCCGTTCTCGATGCCGTTCGGTATCGGGTTCATCTCATTCACCGGTATCGCGGTAAACCACGGAATCATCCTCATCGACGCCATCAATCAGAATCTCAAGAAGGGCATGAAGGACTTTACCGCCCTCGTAGAAGCGGGTTCGAGCCGTCTCGAACCGATGACGCTCACCACGCTCACCACCGCCCTCGGCATCCTGCCGATCGCGCTTCGCGACCAGTTCTGGTCGGGCCTCGGATTCACCATCATCTTCGGTCTCGTAGCGGCGTCCATCCTTACGCTCTTCGTCGTCAAGGGCATCTACTACGAAGTCTTCATGCTCGACCACCCGTGGGGCAAGAAGCTCGTCCGCGCCGTCACCTTCCCGGTACGCCTCCCGTTCATGCTCGTCCGCTTCGTCCTCTCCCTGGTTACTCACAGGAAGCGGAAGGCTTAATTCGATGGGAAAACTGTCGGACCTGGTTTTTCATCTAGTAAATGAGACATATTCCGGATGGGCGACTCGTCGGAACCGCAGCGACTTTAACTTCAGTTAGGAGCTAGGTCCGACGAGTCGCCCATCCTTATCAAGTATCACGCATACCTTTGTCCAAACCAGCCCACTCGCATACCGCCGACCGCGCTTTCAAGGTCGTCATCCTCACGGCCTTTCTCGACATCCTCGGACTCGGTCTTCTGATTCCGGTATTGCCGCCCATCGTCCGCGAATTTGCCGAACGCGCGGCGTCCGGGCTCGATCCGTCCGGAGCGGTGCTTTTCAACTTCCTCGCAAGTTTGGCGAGCGACCCGGCGGCTTTGGCCAATGGTCTCGCGTTTTCGCTTTTTTCCCTTGGGATGCTCATTGGCGGAATCACGTTCGGCTCGCTTTCCGACCGCATCGGCCGTAAGAAAACCCTTATGTTCACGGCCGCCTTGGGCGTTGCGGGGTACTTGTTTTTCGGGCTCACGTCGAGCATTCTCGCGTTCCTCGTAGGACGGTTCCTTTCCGGTCTCGCGGGCGGCGGGTTTCCCGTTACCCAGGCGTACATCGGCGATCTCTACGCGCCCAAGGACCGCGCCGTGAAGATGGGAATGGTCGGCGCCGCGTTCGGTGCCGGATTCACCATCGGGCCCGCCCTTTGAGGATTCATCTCCGGATTCGGACTCCACGTCGTGGGGCTCATTTCCGCGGCGGTCATGTTCGTCGACCTGCTTCTCATCTACTTCGTGCTTCCTGAACCGAAGCACCACGCATGGCACGAAAAAAAGCCGGAGAACGAACTCTCTACGCCGTTTCCGTGGGGCGAACTCCTTCCCATATACGCCGTCGCCTGCGCCGTGGCGCTCGGTTTCTCAGGCATGCAGTCGACCTTCGGATTCATTCTTCCCGACCGTTTCCACGTCGACCAGCAGGCCGTAGGGTACGCCCTCGCCGTCGTCGGGCTCACAAGCATCGCTTTCCAAGGATTCCTCATCAAGTATGTCAGGGCCGTGTTTCTCGAAAAGGGGATGCTCCTTTTCGGCCTCTCGGTCATGACGGTCGCGTTCGCGCTCTTTTCGGTCAACCCGTTCCTCGTCGCGGCGTTCGCCATACCCACGCTCTTCTCGATAGGCTTCGGCAGCGTCAACGTCTCAACTTCGGCGCTCATTTCCCGCGTCGCGCCGCATCACGCGGGGCGCGCGCTTGGAACCAACGGTTCGGCGATGAGCCTCGCCAACATCTTCGGTCCGCTCCTCGCCAACGCCCTCTACTCGGTGCAACTCTCGGTATACGGTACCCAAATCGGGTTTTGGACCTACGCCGCGTCCGCGTGCTTTTTCGCTCTCGCGTTGCCGATAGCGTATTTCGGAATATCCTCGCACCATCCGATCTTCGCTCCGAAGAAGACGGAAAACCTGCCGGAATAGTCCGCATTCTTTTATTGAAAAACCATGCGCGTCACCGCTTTCCTCATGCTCGTTCCGGCCTTCGCGCTCGCGTCGTGCCTCACGACGGGGCGTTCGGTTTCGACGTTCCCCGAGAAAGCCGCGAGACTGGCCGCCGAATCCGAAAAAACCGTTCTCGTCATGGGCGATTCGCTCACGGCCGGATACCAGCTCCCGCCGGAGTCGTCGTACCCGGCGCAGCTGGAAATTCTGCTCAAAGCCAACGGCTACGCGTACCGGGTATCCAATGCCGGAGTTTCCGGAGATACGTCGGCAGGCCTTCTCGAACGTACCGATTGGCTTCTCTCCGAACCCTTGCCCGCGCTTGCCGTAGTCTGCATCGGTTCGAACGATGGCCTCCAGGGGCTATCGCCCGAACAGATGGATGCGAACGTCCGTGCCATCGTCGATAAGATCCAAGCCAAAGGAGTGCCGGTCGCGCTCGTCGGCGTAAAAATTCCGCGGAACCTCGGCGCTGATTACGTTGCGAAATTCGAGGCCGTGCACCCGAAAATAGCCGCGGACGAAAAGATTGCGTTCCTTCCGTTTTTGCTCGAAGGCGTCGCAGCCGATCCGAAGTTGAACCTGAATGACGGAATACATCCTAATGCCGACGGATACGCCGTTGTCGCGAAGAACGTTTTCGAATTCCTTAAGAAGGAGAAACTCGTTACCAAGTAACGGAGCGCCACGATAATCACCCCCATTCCCATGATCCGCATCCATTCGGTCTCCAAGTCGTTCGTTTCGGGCGACGAGACCGTAGAAGTCCTCCGCGATGCCAATTTCATCCTTCCGGACGGCGCGTTCTACGCCGTTACCGGACCTTCGGGATCTTGAAAATCCACGCTTCTGAACCTCGCGTCGGGGTTGGTGGTCCCCGATTCGGGCAACGTGTTTTTCGACGAGACCGACGTCGCGCAGATGGACGAAGACGCGCGCACGCGTTTCCGAGGGAAGCATATCGCCTTCGTTTTCCAGCAGTTCCACCTCGTACCGAACCTCACGGTCGAACAGAACGTCGAACTTCCGCTCCAACTCAACGGTCTTGAGCGCCGTTTCGATACGGAGGCGATTCTCGGCCGCGTGGGGCTTTCTGGAAAAGAAAAGCGCTATCCGTTCGAGCTCTCCGGAGGAGAACAGCAACGCGTCGCTATCGCGCGGGCGTTCGTCGGCCACGTTCCGTACCTGTTCATGGACGAACCCACGGGAAATCTCGACCGGAAAAACGCCGACCTGGTCATGGACCTCATCGGCGAACTCCGCCGCGAGACGGAAGTTTCGATTCTCGCCATCACCCACGACGACCTCGTAGCCGCCAGGGCGGACGTACGGTTCAAGGTGGGGGAGGGGAAGGTGGAGGAGGTTTAGCCTATTCTATTTCGAACGTTTCGTAGGCGTCGTTTTTGATATCGTCGTTCGCTTTCGAAACGTACTGCTCCGCCTGAAAATCTTTGCCGACGTTCCATCATGCTTTCGATTCTTTGCGGAATATCGCGAGTGGGACGAAGGTGTTGGGAAGGTATTTTGCCACCACCACCCGAACGCGCTTCCCATTCAAGTATCATTTAAGGATGACGTAGTCGTTGTTTTCCGTAATTTGGAACATCGAAACCGAAAGCCCACGATGGTATTTTGAAATGAGGGAGATGAGTTCGTGCCCGATTCGGGTATCGAAAGCCGAGAGGGATTTTCGAAACGTCTTCGTTAGGACAATCATTTTTTCTTCAGGGATTTTCCGAGGTTCGAAAGGCCTTTTCTGACTTCTGGCGAATCCCAAGCCTGATCGAATGCCGTCTCGTCGAAACTTACCCGGATGATGTCCGGATTTTTCGTGTAGGCCCGGACGAAGTTCGTCAGAACGAAATTCATGGAAAGTCCTTTTTGGGAAGTAAGCGTTTCGAATTCTTTTTTCAAAGATTCGTCGAGACGAAGGAGGAGGGAAGTCATTTTTATTAGCTGGTGATATTATCAATAGTATATCAAAATGATATCATTTGAAAAACGTTTTGAAATATCCGTTTGATACTACCGACTGACGGAAGAAAAACCTGGAAATACCAATGAAAAACGCCCCTCGTTCGCGGGGGCGTTTTCTGTCTGATTGGATGGGTTATTCCGAAAACCGTCTTACGCCGGACATTTCATGTCCGCATGTTCTTCCATCGCATGTGCCGGAACGGCGAATTCGAGACCGATTTCGATGAGGCGGTTCGTGAGATGAAAAAGCCTGTTCTTTTCCGTCTCGGTCAACTGGACCTTTTCGAGTTCGTGAATGAGCATGTTCGCCGAAGAATAAGCTTCGGTAGCGCGGTCACGCGTCTCGTCGGCCTGCATGAGCGCATGTGCCGATTCGAGATTCTCTGAAATCTTTTCGAGCTTCTCGTGAACGTCCATGTCCATGAGAATAGCTTCTACCGAACCGGCGTAATTGCCGGTGAGGATGGCTTTTTCTTGGCGGGTTTCCGCGACGAGGGGAGTGGTGGCTTCTGCCATTGCGGCAGACCATTCTTCGCGAGAGAGGTCTTCGTTCATATGGTTTTTGGTTTGTATTTTCGCGCCGGAATTTAGGCGGTTTGGGTTTCGGGTTTCGGTGCGGAGGACTTTTCGAGACTAAGGTGTCCGTCTTCGGTAAGAAGGCCTATTTTTTTGAATTCGGCTTTGAGTTCGAAAGGCGTCTCTTCGCCATTCATCGTCATGCGTAGTGCCGGAGGCGGGTTGCCGTCCGTTGCAAAGAAAACGGACTCAGGTCATTTAAGCCTTTCTGAGACGAACGTACGGAATTCGGCAGCGAGGGAATCCTGATTCTTTAGGAATTTTTCAAGGTTCACCGGTTTTCCGTTTTCGCATCCCGCTGCGCCGAATTTCTTCAAAAGTTCTTCGGTGGCTTTGGGGCCGAGGGCGGAAATGCCGGTCCGATCGAGGAATACCATGGCTTCGCGGGCTTGTTCTTCTTTCTTTTCACCGTCCTTTACGGAAGAATCGTCGGATTCTTTTTGGAGTTCTTTCAGTTCTGCTTGGGCTTTAGAAGTTTTCTCGAGGGCTTGTGCGTAAGAGGTTTTGATGGAGTCCTTCAAGGCGGCGAGGGTCTTTTTAGGGTCTTGTTCGTCTATTTGTACGCCCTTGTCTTTGGCGATTTTGTCCACGGCTTCCTTATACTCTTTGAACTTGGGATCTTCAGGGGGCGGGATTTTCGAACCTTCCGGACCGAAGGTTTCTTCTACGAATTTCGCTTGGTCCGTTACGTGTTTCACATCGCTTTCCGCTCATGCGAGGATTTCTCTGGCGGCAGCTTTGCCGGTTTCGAGCGGGACGGGTTCGACCGTGAGCGAGTATCCGTACTTACCGACGATTTCTTTGCTCGCGGTTTTCCCATCAGGGGAGACACGGACGAACTCGTCGAATTTTCATACGCCGGGGTATGTTCGGTCGAGGGCGAAGAACGTGCGTCCGTCGCCGGTCGAATTGAAGTTGCCCACGAGGGCGGTACGCCCGTCCGCCGGGGATTTATTCGTATCGGGGCCGGATTTTTGCGAATCGTTCTTGAAGAGGTCGCGGAAATCCTGATGGCTTATGACGCCGAGGTCGCGGAACTTTTCGGCGAAGAATTTGAGGTCTTCGGCGGCTTTGGCGGTGTCGCCTCCGTTCGCCTTGGCGTCTTCGAACGACTTTTTGAGATCGGAGAGGATGTCGCGGGCGAGGGCGGTTTTCTCTGTACTTGAGAGTTTGTTGGCTTCCCAATCCTTTAGGCGGTCTCCGAATTTTTGAGAGAGTCCAGACGGGAGTTTATCCATAAGCTCCGATACCGTTCGAAGCTCTTTGGCTTTGTCCTTCGAAGTTTCAATCTCGGTCTTCGCCGCGACGGTCTCGGTCTTCGCCGCGACGGTCTCGGTCTTCGCCGCGACTTCCGTCTTCGTCAATTGGATAAGTTCCGGTTTTTGGCAAAGTTCGGCAATGCTCGTAGACTTCAACGGGAGACTGACATTATCCCCAAGCCAATCGACTTTTCCGGTCGACTCGCAGTGCGTGACAACCTTTGCGAACTCTTTCGCCTGCCCCACATGGGCATTGAGGAACAATTCGGCCTGCGCCTTTTCTTCCGCAGTACAGGCAAAAGGCCCGGAAAGATAATCCAGACATTTCTGTACGTCGGCGTTCGGAGTTTTTTCCAACGCCTTCCCTTCGGTTTTTCCCGAAGGGGACTCCGTACGTTTCTCGAAAGCGGGTTCGGACATAAAAATGGAACGGCATCTAAATCCGTTCCATTATCCCATACTTCGTATTTTGACGCAAAAAACTACTTGATGGCCTTGAGGATTTCGTTCAAAATCTTAATTCGTTGCCGTACTTCGGCTCATTCGCGAGCCGCGTCCGTGGTCCGCTTCTCCGCGTCCGCGGTCCGCTTCTCCGCGTCCGCGGTCCGCTTCTCCGCGTCCGCGATAACCGTATCCAATATTACCCCGATTTGCTCATCCAATTTCTTCGTGTTCGAAAGTTCGCTCGTGAGATAAGCTTCAGCACCGGGGAACTTTTCCGAGGCGCCCTTGAAGTTCGCGTAGGGGAGGGGGAGGCCCTTAGGAAGTTTTCCGGTTTTCGAATATTCTTCCACGAATCGGCGGACGTCTTCGACTTCGACGTATCCGAGAACCATTCCGCTCACTCCGGACGCTACTGTACGGTCGTTCAAACCCGGTTGGGCTTTGGCGAGTTTGTAGTATCCCATGATGCGTTCGCGTTTTCCGGTATCGAGCGTCGGAAGTTTCTCGAGCGCGGTTTTCTTGTTGAATTTCTCCAATATCGCCAAGAGTTCCGGATTTTTCGCCGGATCTTCCTTCAATGCGAGCTCAGTCGTCCCGTTCGCCGCGAGCGGTTCGTACGGGCTTTCCGCCATGCCGGCGGCCGGCGCTACGGCCAAAGCCCCCGCGAACGCCATGGTGCGGGTGAGCTGTCCGATTTTTCCAACCGTGCCTTTCTGCACGTCGGCGGCCGCGGTGGCGTATTTGTCGACGATTCCGGCGATTTCGAGCTGTACCCCGGATTCTTTTTTCGCGGTAGCGGCGGAGTTTTCCCCGATTTCGAGCTGTACCGGCTGTTGGTTCTTGGCGGCGTTCATGGAGTTTTGGTTAACGCTTACCCCTCCATGGTATCAGATTCGGGGGACGGGGTCAAAAAAGCGGCATTCGCGAACCTATCAGTTTTGCGAATTACGAATCCATACGTATAACTATGAATAACGGACATCGTTCCGTCGCTCGTTAACAAATATTTGCGGAATGCCGTCGAGACGGTATCCTTACGAGAAATTCGTTCATATAGGAGGACATGGCCATGAATTCATACCCATCCAGCGCCCTCCCGGCGTCTGATCCCATAACGTCGCAATCCCGGTCGGCAGCTATCGCGCGGTATTCTTCTGAGTTTTCAGAATATCCTGGGGATGTCGAAGGTTTTTCTTCTTTTTTTCTTGAAACGGACCCCGAATCGCGCATTCGTAAGTTTATGATTTGCGCGTTGCGTTTTCCATCCACCGAAGAGGGGGAAAACAGGCTTCTTTCCCTTTTTACGACTGCCGGAGGTCCGTTCACCGACGCTACGCTCGTTCCTGAATTTTCAGGAGCGGAAGAGGGATTGGTTGCCGAAACGGTGCGCCTTCTTTGGGACATCCGCGAATTCGGTTCGGGTTTCCATAAACACCAAGGCATCGCTTTTTGGAAACAAATCAGAACGGCCCTCGAGGAATGCTCCGTCTTGGAAAATCCTTCCGAAAGCTGGAAAGCGGCGATACGAAAACAGTATCTCCCATCTGAAAAGTTGGATGATCCGACGTTTACGGATTCGTATTACGGCGCGGTCCCAGGAAAATAGGAGGAAGTCATGGATAAGCAATACTACTGGGGGACCGATCTCCGTTCCGGAGAAAAATCCCTCTTTTTGGTGGATTCGGTATTAGACGGATTGAAAGTGAACGTGTACGTCGTTCGCCAATCCCAAATCACCGAGAATTTTTACCGAGAAGTGAAGGAACGTTGGAAAACCGGAAACGGCCGAATCGACCTCCCTCCCCACGATCACATTATTTGGGATCTCGAACTGAGTCCTGTAATGCCCGAATTCTCAGGCATCAACCGTCCGGAAGACCGCGATCGCCTTTCGCGTTCGGCCAAACGCGCCCTTACGCGCCAATACAGCGTGGCGCATGCGGGAATCCTGCGTTCCGAAATCGAACGCTTGGAATTCGAATCTTCCCGTCAGAAGGAATATTCGTACGACCTGGACGAAGTCTCCAAACTTTGGGACCGCGCGCTTCTTTTCAGACGGAGAGCCAAGGAAGCGCGCGAGAAATTCGGGAGCGATAGCGGGAACGATTGGCGTGAGCAAATCAGTCCCGAGGACTTCGCCGTCTTTTCCGCTACCTTGGACTCGATTTTTACCCACTTGAAATCCGTTCGCGATAAGGCGGCTGAAAAACGGAGAAAATCTCAGAACGAAACTGACAAGGTCTTGAACCGAGAATTTTCCGATATCGAACGCGCGGCGAATTCGTCGAACGAATGGAATGCCGTAAGGGATTCGCTCAAAGCTTTCCGCGAAAAACTGAAGGTTGCCGATTTATCCAGAGACCAGAGGCAGTCGTTGTTTGCCAAAGTCGATTCCGCATTCGATACCGTTGGGAAACGGCAATCCGAAGCCCGGAACGAATATGATCGCCAATGCCGTGAGAATTTCGCGCGCAAATCGTCTGAAGCGTCGTCCTTGGAAACGAAGGCGGCAAATTCGACCGATTGGAACGAGGTTCGAGAGGAACTGAAGGCTTTCAGGCCTTCGCTCTCCGGATTGAAGCTGAAGAAAGACGATCGCGAAGCCTTGAACCGCAAGATCGATTCCGCCTTCGAAAGGCTCGGAACCCGTCAATCCGCAGCCCGAAACGAGTATGAAAACGCCTGCTCCCTCAGCGTTTACGTACTTGAACCCAAACTCTCCCGCTGTCACAACCTTGCCGTCGGTTCCACTGATTGGAAAGATTCGAGAGAGGAATTCAAATCGGTTGCGGAGGAAATCCGTACGCGCGTCCTTAAGAAAGACCAACGCGCTCGGTTTCGTGAAAAAATCGATTGGTGTTTCAAGAAATTGAGCGAACGGCAAGACGCAGACCGCAGCAGATATGAAAGGGAGTGTTCGGATAACTATTCGAGGCTCTCGTCTCGATTGTCTCGTGCGCTCGATTCTATTAATTTCGCAGAGGATTTTCGTCCCGTTCGGTCGGAATTGATGGAAATCCGCGATTCGATAAAGGAGTCGAAACTCACGAAAGAACAGAGATCCGAACTTTTCGATACTTTAAGCGCTCGATTCGATCGGCTGAACGCCCGCCAAACCCAATATTTCGAAATGAGGAACAGGGAACGGGAGGAACGTCGGTCGGAAGCGTTGCGAGGAATGAGGGAACAAAGGGATCGCCTGGAAAGTTCCATCCGTCATGACGAGGGAGTCGTATCGGACAAAGAGTCGAAAATCTCTTCTCTGCGCGAAGGCGGACGGTATTACGAGATTCGTGACGGCCTCCGCGCTTCAATCGAATCCATAAACGAAAAAATCCGCTCAAAAAGAAATCGGCTTGATGATTTGAATGCAAAAATACGTTCGATCGAAAACGATCGCTGATCCCCCGAAAGGGGGATTTTTTTATTTCGAATACGTCTTCACGGCAATCTCGGATTTTCCGAGATACTCCAAAAACCCTTCGAGCGTCACTTCATCCAATGCGACGAGCTCGTCTTGCGGATCGATTCCCAAAATGACGTTCTGAGCGAAAGAAACGTCTTCGTGACCGACTTTCGTATCGAACGCCACGACGTTTTTCATGTGGTCGAAATTCTCGGAATCGATAGTGATACCCTTGGCGGAAAAAGAGAAATCCGTTTCGGTCCCGACGTACCAATAGAAGCCCGAATACGCGAATCACGCTTCGTTGTAGGCGCTCGTCCAAATGTCGTACGTTTCTCAATTTCGCGAGTACTTTTCTTTCAAATGTTTCCGAACGTATTCGGCCCAAATGGTCTGATACGCCGAGTCCGTCGCGTTTTCGACCCGATGACAGGTTACCAAGTGAAATTCTTCGCCTTGGCATGACGTTGTCGAATGTGGCAAGGCGCGAACCGCAGTCGAAGGCACGAATCGTTTTTGAGAATATGACGTCGTTCCGTTTTTCCAAACGCAGACGGATTGTCGAACGATCACGTCTGAAAACCTTTGAATTCTCTGGGGGATGTCCGTTTCGAATTCCTGTCGGAACGGACAGGATTCGACGAGGTCGTCTTCTTTGTCGAACTCCCGTTCTTTCAATTCTTGTTCGAACCTTTTCCGCTCTTTCTCTGAAAAATTCGGAATATCGCCATTGAAAGCGGCATCGAAAGTTTTCATTACTCGGTCTTCGGAATGTCTGACGGTCGTAATCTTAAAAAGGATTCCCGTCACGTGAGCGTACGCCGAGATTGAGGTATGCGAATCGTCTTCGAGAGCGAGGATGGCGGGATTTTCAAAAAACCGGTGCTCGAGCGCATGGTTGAAATCTTCGCTTCGAAAGTTCGTTTCGATGAAGATGAAGATGCGGAGGGTGGTGTTTTGCATGACGAACGTTTTAAAAAAAGGACAACCGAAGTTGTCCTTATGCCTAAATCCTCTCCAGCGTCTCGATGTGCAAGAGTGCCAATCCGTTGTCGATGACCCTCGCCGTGTCGCGGGCGATGGCGAGGCGGGCTTCGACGTTGTCGCCCTTGAGCACCGGAACGGCGTTGTAGTACGAATTGTAGAGTCCCGAGAGCGAGAGCAGGTATTCGGTAACGCGCACCGGGTCGTCGTTCTTCGCCGCGCGTTCTACCACGCTTGGGAAATCGAGGAGCTTCTTGATGAGGTCGGCTTCCACGTCGAGAAGGTCGAGCGCGACTCCCGACGCCACGAGCGAATCCACGGACGGAACGTCTTTGGCGTATTTCCTGAGGATGCTTTTCGCACGGCACGAAGCGTAGACCACGTACGCTCCTCCGGCTTCTTCGAAAGCGCGGATGGTCTTTTCGGCGTCGTTCGAGATGCCCACCGGCGACTTGCGGTCGCGCTTGAGGTCGTTGAAAACGATCGATCCCACGCCGAGGGCGCGTGCGGTGCGGCGTTTCTCTTCGTCGGAGAATTCGGCGTTCCCGTCGTATTTCGCCTCGAAATAGGCGACCGTATCGGTGAGGAGCTTCATGATGTTCGAGGCCCCGTCGCGGCTCGAGAGCTTTTTCTTGGTCTCTTCGTTGACGTAGTAGCCGTGGTAGACGTGGCAGAGGTCGATACCCGCGCCGAACCCGATTTTTTTGGCGGATTCGAAGAGCTTAGCGAAGTGGTCCTGCTGTTCCTGTCCGACTTCGTAGACCATTTTGACCGGCTTGAAGGTCTCTGCGCGGTTCTTGAGCGCGGCGAGGTCGCGGGTGGCGTAGATAGTGGATTCGTTCCCCTTGAGAACGACGTAGCGTTCGCGGTTTTCAAGCTCCACGACGTAGGCCCCGATGTCGGCCTCGACTTCTCCCGCGAGTTTGGCGGCGACTTCATCGGAAAGGGTTCCGGCGTCGCGGTCGGCGTTGATGGAAGCGATGGCCGAGTCTGCTCGCGCCCGGTCGAAAAGCACGACCGAACCTTCGGCGACCGATTCCTTCACGAGGTCGCGTCCCAGGTTGGCGTAGAGCGCTTCCGAGGTCAGGTAGTCGTGGCGGATGTCGAGTATGGCGTAGAACCGTTCGAAGTCGGCGAGGCTCCACTCGATGATTTTCTGCCAGTCGGCGAAGTCGGCGTCGTCGCCGGATTCGAGCCCAGCGAAACGGGCGTCTGACTTGGTTTTGAAATCGGCGAACGAAGCGGCCATTTTTTCGAACGTCGAAACGTCTCCGAAAATGCCCGCGAGTTCAGCGGAATCTTCGGCGGTCATTTTGGCGTATTCGCCCTCGGAACTCGCGAATTTCTGTCCCTTGCGGAAGGTCGAGTAGATCGAGAAGAGGAGGTCGTTCTTATTCTCGTATTTCGCAACGTCACCGATGCGGCGGGCGAGGCCTTCCAAGAGGAATCCCACGCCTCCCCAGTCGTTGAGGTAGTTGATGCGGTGGACGGTGTGCCCCACGGCGTCGTAGAGGTTCGCGAGGACATGCCCGATGATGGTCGAACGGATGTGTCCGGCGTGGAGGTGCTTGGCGGCGTTGGGCGAAGAGTATTCGATGACGACGTCCTTGTTTTTCCCTTCGGAACCCTGTCCGAATTTCGTGCCCTGCGATTCGATGGGGGAGAGCGACGCGAAGAGGTACGCCGTGCCGAATTTAGCGTTGACGTATATGCCCTTCTGTTCGACCTTTTCGAAGAGTTTCGCTCCGTTTTTTTCGACGGTTTCGAGCGCCTTTACGAGATTGGGACAGACTTCGCCCATGTAGCGGTTCTTGTCGGCCTTGATGAGTTCGGTCGATTTGAAAACCACGTCCGCGCCGAACTGCGCGCGGTCGATGAACTGGATGTCGAAAAGCGGGAGGTCCTTTTTGAATTCCTCCGCGATTCCGGCCGTTACCGACGCGCGGATGTCGGCGATGAAGTCGGCCTTTTCCACGTATCCGGCCTCCGCGCGGCTCTTGCGGACGAGGTCGCGCTTGGTTCCCATTTGGGAAAGCGTCGCTTCGCAGAAGGTGGAGAGGTTGTGGACGGAGTTGGCCATGGTGCTTGTGGGTTTGAAACGGCTTCGGTCGGACGGTAAGGTTCGTACCGCATAGAACCGGCGCATTATAGCGAAAAACCTCTCCGAGTCACGGGCAACCGGGACAAAAGAAAACCCCTCCGCGAGGGGGAGGAGTTTTGGTTCGTGGCAGCCGTCCGTCCTTTCGGAAGACGGTTATCCGGGTTTTACGTCGCGAGTGGCTTTCGCGGCGCGGTTGAAGAGGCATTGAACGACGAGCACCGGTGGTACGTTGAACCGTTCGGCGGCGTCAAATACCGTTTCGAGCGTCATTTCAGCCAATTCGTTGAATTTCGGATCAGCGTTCAGCGCGGTTTCGATTCCGAGGAAGCTTTCCGCGACGGCCGCTTGCGCCCGTTCGTCCGTAATGTCTCCCGGCATGGGAAATCCTTTCTTTTGTATTGGTGGCTAAGGATTTTTACGAGATTCGTCCAAGTTGTCAACTACATTCCGTACGAATTCTTTCAAGCTCGATCCCGTCGCCTTCAGCTGCGCCGGTACGAAACTCGTGCCCGTCATGCCCGGAATGGTATTGATTTCGAGCACGACGAGTTCGCCCTTGCGGTTCAAAATCATGTCGGTGCGCGAAAGATCGCGGCAATCGCAAGCTCTGTGGACGTCCTTCGCGGTTTGGCGTATCCGTTCGAAGACCTCGGGTTCGACTTCGGCCGGCGTGACTTCGACGCAGGCTCCTGCCCGGTATTTCGCGTCGTAGTCGAAAAGTTCGCTTTGCGTGAGGATGACTTCGGTAGGAACAAGGGCTCGGGCGTCCGTTCCGGTTCAAATGACACCGCAGGTGAATTCGCGGCCGGAGACGAATTCTTGAACCAGGATTTCCTGCCTTCCGGCGAATTCTTTCGCGAGCACTTCGGAAAGTTCTTCTTTCGACGAGGGTTTGTAGAGCGAAACGCTCGAACCTTCACTTTTCGGTTTCACGATGACGGGAAATTCGAGACCGAGCGAATCCAAATCGGTTCGTGCGGTGACGACGAAAGATTTGGGGGTTCGGAAACCGAGCGACGAAAGGCGATCGCCGGTTTTCTGTTTGTCGATAGTGAGCTCCATCGAATCCGATTCCGAACCTACGAAAAGAATCCCCGCGTCCTCGAGGATTTTCTGAAGCGTTCAATCTTCTCAATATTCGCCGTGGATTACCGGGAAGACGATACCGTTTTCCGCGCGGATTTTCTCGACGCCTTCGGATTCGGAGAGGGTTTCGCCGTTAAAATCCCAGACGATTTTGTCGGACGAGCCCGATACCGTGACTTTCCTCGCGTCGATTCCCGCCGAAAGGGCGGCTTTGAAAACGTTTTCCGAAGAAACGAGGGAAACGGCGCGTTCGCTTCAGGGTCAACCGCCGAATACGAAGAGGGGAGCGGGCATGGTTTGCGGATTTGAGGAGAAATTCGAAACCGATTATGCCGTCTTATTTCGAATTTTCCACTTGGGAACCGATAATCGAATCGTGAAATTCCCGCCAATCCGAAAACTGCCGTATCGCCTTTCCGCCGTACTGCTTCCTTACGGGATTAATGAGGAACAGGGTTCCGTCGTACCGGTGTTCGAGCTTCTGCGCGAGCGAATGGCTGTCGTCGACGATTCCCGAAATTTTCGGGAAAATATCCAGGAGCAACCGGGCTTTCCATGCGGTGGATTCCTCATGGGGAACGGACGACGGCCGCATGATTACCGGTGCGGGTTCGTATCCGTTTCTTTCGAACCAGGCGGCGGTTCCCGCATAGACGCAATCCGGTCTCGCGGTGACGTATGCCGCGGCTTTCAATTTGGTGGCCCGAATGGTTTCGAGCGCCCAGGGAACGGGCGTTATGTCTTTCTGAAATTCGTTATCCGTGACGAATTCCGCGGTCATCGAGCGTATCTCCGGCGTTCTGTACCGCTCGGGGAAAAACGAATCGTGAGGATGGGCGAGGACGAATTCTTCGACGCTCATGCCCGTATCGTTTCAGTGGGCTGCGAAAATCCGTTCTACCCAGTCGCGCACCGTCCATGCCAACGTTTCGTCGATATCGAAGGCCAAGCCGGAACGTTCGGAACGCAAGAATTCCGCTTCGGACATGAGGGGAAAAAGTTCGGACATCCTTAGAAAGTGAAATTTGGAAAATGGAGGGCTATTTCGCTTCGTACGGATTCGGGAGAATCCGAAGCGTGGGTCATATTGTAACGTGCCTTCTTGCGATCGACGAGATACTCTTCCCGGACGTCGACGATGATTTTCCGGCCTTTCGCTATGGCGTCTTCGCCTTCGACGATGAACCAGTGGGAAGGGGACGACGAAAGGTATCCCACGAGAAATTCGTGCTTGTTTTGGGCATAGTTCGCGTCGAAAACGCCGCGGTGTTCGGCGTAGTGTTCGTCCGCGATTTCACGGGGTACGACGTACCGTTTTTCTTCGACGATACGAAGCGCGTTTTCGGTAATGGCTTCCCGTAAGCGGTTTATGAACGTTTCGGAATCGTTCGGAAGGGGTTTTTTCAATTCGCTGCCGGCTTCGCGTTTCGCGTCAGGCAAGAAAGCGTCCGGTTTGATGCCGATGAGGGAGAACATTTTTCTAAGGTTTGCTGATATTGGATCCGATTATGCCGTCTTATTTCGATTTTTCTACTGCCATCTCCGCTATTCCCAGCGGTAAATTCCTCAACAGCCGTGTCCGATCGGCACATCGGGGTTTCAGAAATACCCTTCCGCTTCCGATCCGAACACGATGGCTTCCGGATATGAGACCCGTCTGATTTCGTGGGCGAGTTCGAACATGTACCGCGTATTGGTCCAACGGACGCCGTCCGCGAAGGACGAGCCATTCCCCTTCGAGAGTTCTTCGACACTCCGTTCGTATATGATTCTTTCGCGGGGATTGAGTCTCTGGCCGCAAAGTATGCTTGAATCGAAAACTCAGAAAGTCACGATGACGGAGGATTTCGAGGGGAGCGACCGGAGGAACGAAAGCCCGTCCGCTTTTTCTATCCGGAGTTCCGGATTCGGGGGTCCGAAAGGATCTGCCGCGCGGTAGCTTTTCGAAGGAAAATGCGCGATGAACGGATTGTTTCCCGGGCCGATTTCCACCACGTCATAGCGTTCGTATTTTTCTCGAACGAGTTCCGAGATTCCTTCACCTTGCATAAGTTCTTTCGCCGTTTCCATGTAACTCGTCCCCTCGAAACGGTTGCAACGAGAAACCGCTTCGCGGACTTGTTCGACCGTGAGCTCGGATGTTTTCGGGCGTTCGACCGCCGGTTCTATTTTCTTTCCCAAGAAGGAAACCCATCAACGCCCCTCGTCCGCTTGTTTCAGCACGGTATTTTTTTACGGAGTTCTCATCGTATTTCTACGTATTAAAATAATATTGTCAATAACTGAAAGGACGGCGCGAAACAACGGCACGCCATGAAGAGGTTATAAAAAAACGGGAACGCGCCAAGGCGTTCCCGTAGGGTTTCGATTTCCCGTTACTCGGAGCAAATCTCGGCGATGTACGCTTTGATCGCTTCGACGTCGGGGTCCATGACTTTCACTTTCTGCGGACGGTTTTCGATGCCGACGAATTCCGGATGGCGCAAGGGCTTGAATCCGAGCGCCTCCTCGACGGTCTCTTCGAACTTCGCCGCCTGTGCCGTTTCGAGCACGATCATCACTTCGCCGTCGAGCATATGGGTCCGTGCGGTGAAGAGCGCGTCGGCGGTGTGGGGATCGATGAGGGCCCTCACTTCCTCCCACGCTTCCTTCATCATGCCGATGCGGTCTTCGTGGGCGCTCATGCCCGAACTGAATCCGAAAGTCCGCTGTTTCATTTGGGCTTGCGGATAGCGGCTGAGATCGATTTCCCCCGGCATGTCTTTTTTGGACTTGTCGAGGAGGGCGACCAAGTGACGCAGCATGAACGGGTCTCGGCCCAGAACGTCGAACAGGAAGCGTTCGAAGTTCGAGGCTTTCGAAATGTCCATCGAAGGGCTCGAGGTGACGTCGGTTTCCGAACCTTTCCGCGGACGGTATACGCCGGTGCGGAAGAATTCGTCGAGCACGTCGTTTTCGTTGGTGGCGACCACGAGACGCCCGATCGGCAGACCCATCATCCGGGCGATATGCCCGGCGCAGACATTGCCGAAGTTCCCCGTAGGAACCGTGAAACTTACGCGTTCGCCGATGCCGTCGGTCGCGAGCAGGTACGCCTTGAAATAATAGACGATCTGCGCCGCGATGCGGGCCCAATTGATCGAGTTGACCGCCCCGATCTTGAACTTCGCCTTGAATTCGGCGTCGTTCGAGACGGCTTTCACGATGTCTTGTGCGTCATCGAACATCCCGTTTACCGCGATATTGAACACGTTGTCGTCTTGCAGGCCGTACATCTGCGCGCGCTGGAACGCGCTCATTTTGCCATTGGGCGACATCATGAATACGCGGATGCCCTTCTTTCCGGCGAGCGCGCATTCGGCTGCGGAGCCCGTATCGCCCGACGTCGCGCCCAACACGTTGAGCGTTTCGCCGCGCTTTTCGAGCACGTATTCGAACAGGTTGCCCACCAGCTGGAGCGCGATGTCCTTGAACGCGAGAGTGGGGCCGTTGGAGAGTTCCAAAAGCGCCAAACCGCACGAGGGGGTGTCACGACCGCGGTGCCACTCGGCCTCGAGCCAGACGAGCGGGGTGACGTCGTCGGTATCCCGGTCGAACTGTCCGATTTTCGTCCGTTGGTCTTGGCGGAAGCGGAAGTTCTTGGGGTCGTACGTTTTCTCGCAGATGGCACGGAGGTCGTCCGAGGGGATGTCGGTGGCGAACAGGCTGAGAATTTCGTATGCCAGTTCGGCGTACGAAAGGTCTCGCCAGGTTTCGAGTTTCGCCGCCGAAACCCGAGGGTAGGTCGTCGGCAAGTACAGCCCGTCGTCGGGGGCGAGCCCCGCGAGCAGGATGTCGCAAAACTTTTCGCCTTTCGAATACCCGCGGGTACTCGCGTAGAGCATGTGTTCCTTCATGGCTTCTCCTTCTCCCTAAATGGGGTTCGTATGTGTTTGGATTTTCATCCCTAGCGTTTGAAAAACGGGACTATGGTATTTCATACCTACGAAAGTTCGAAGGTCAAATTTTATCCCGGGATATTTCCGGGATTTTTCTTGGGTTTTCGTAGCGGTGGCGGATAGGGTCGAGGGCGTATCCGTATGTTTTTACGACCATGGCCGCAATTGCCGCATTTTCTGACTTTGTCCGTTCCGGTGGGGCGCTTTTTCCGCAATCCCGTTCATCCGCAGAAGGATCGAACGCCTCAAACGTCCTTTCGAAAACCGTACGCCTTCGGGAAATCTGGAAGAAGTCAGCAAAAGTGCGTTTGGCCGTCGGCATCGCGCTCATGGCCTGAAGCGCGGTCGCCGCGTCTTCGTGAGCGTTCGCCGTGGTCGGTTGAATCGCTGCCGTACGGGCCGGAATGGCCGGCACGGGGGCGTTTCTTGCGGTCGACGGATTGCTTCGTTCCCTTTGAATCGAAAAGAACGCCGCTACGGTCGCGCTCGCCGTGGGCGTTTCCGTCGGCGCGATTTTGGCGATGCCGGCCGCCGAAGCGGCGGAGGTTTTCGTCTCCGGAACATCCGCGTGAATTCCGAGCCCGCCGATTCCCGTTCCCCATCCTTCCGTTCCTCCGCCCCTCGCGGCTCCCGCTCCGGCCCTCACTCCCGAAACCGTGCGGGAAATATTCGCCGACATCCGCGCCGATCATCCCGGGCAGGGATTCGTAACGCTCGAACAGTCCGTCCGTCGTGCCGAATGACTCGCGAAGGGCCTTCCGCTTTCGGAGTCCGCGAGATTGCCGTCCGAAATCCCCAACGTTCGCGGTCTATTGTCCGATCCTTCCTGAAAAATCGCCAAAGCTATGGAAAAATTTTGATTCGTCCCTTCCCAAGCGCTTGCCGATAGGTTGGAAACTTGAGCCGCCATCGATTCCGCCGCCCGAAAACTCTCCGTCGAGGATTTGGAAAAGGTGCTTTTGGAGGCGTACGGAACTCCCTCGGTTTCCGATTTATCTCCGATTTCCGACGTTGGCGCCGCGCTCCATGATATTTCCGGACATCCGGTCGTTTCCGCGGAAGCCGCTCCCGACTCGTCCGTTTCCGCCATGTCCGCTCCGGTCGAAGTCCCGAACCGTTCCCGTATCGGTCAGTTTTCCGCATTGCTCGCTTTGCCTGCCGGAGCCGCCGCGTATTTTGCTTGGCGCAGGACGAAAAAGCGGCCGAATCCCGAACCCGTATATCCGGCTCTCTCGCTCGGGGTCTCGGACGTTCTCGTCTGAGAATACGGCTTTGAAGAAACCGTTCCGGAAAATTCCGACCGACCGGTATACCGATTGCCGACGCCCGCCTGAGAATTCAAAACGAATATCGTGGCAGG
The DNA here is from genome assembly GCA_964482035.1 of uncultured Candidatus Peribacteria bacterium. Classification (GTDB taxonomy): domain Bacteria; phylum Patescibacteriota; class Gracilibacteria; order BD1-5; family UBA2023; genus JANJWP01. Next base: position 254,647 of record CAYZVC010000002.1, read on the forward strand.
TTCGGACGGACCGGAACTCCGTTTCGCTTGGACGGAATCATGAAAAGAACGCCACGTTTCCAAGAAGAAGCTCGCGGCTTCCTGATGACCCGACGAAATTCGCGATTCCGTTCGAAATGCCCTGGAAGACGCGTATTTCGAGACGGCGGTTTTCCGGGAGGAGATCAAGTGCGAAGAGTTCCGAAACGTGCGGACGTTCGAAATTTCCAAACGCGACGCCGCCGCGATGTATCGGCAACTCGAAGATCCCGAGATTGTAGCACGAAACCGCGAAACCGGCGGATTCTGGTTTTGAAGCGGGTATTCCGCGAAAGACGGCGTTTTCCGATTCGGCAACTTGGCAAACCCCGCGCCCGCTCAAATCGATTCGACTTCGGTCGAATTCGCCATTCGGGGCGAGCATTGGGAACCGTACGTTTCCGTCAACCTTTCCAATGCTTTCCGTACGGATTTTTCCCCGGGCGAACGCAAGTTGTTCATGAAGGCCGCGAAACGTGCCGAACGCCAGAATCCCGACGTTCCGCCGTTTCCGCTCGCGCTCGATTTTTTCAATTGGCACAAGCATCCCGGTGCACCCATCGGTCCGAGCGGAGGGGATATCAACCATCCGGATTCCGCGAGCGGGAAATTCGAAGATTCGCCCACGCTTCCGGCGGTGACTTTCGCCATAGCGAACGAAATGAATAAGCTCGTCCGAATTGCGGGGGAGGGGATGTCGAATTCCCGCGTGCTCAAAGGATCGGATTTCGAATGAAAGCGCGATTACCTCGTCACGTTTTGGAAACTCCTGAGAATTTCCGATGACGAACGCGCTCGACGCGAAGCGTTCGTCGCGAAGGTTTGAAGATCAAAAGCCGCTTCATTGGGGGTTTGCGACCGTTCGGGCCGCCTTCTCCATCTCGACCGCGACATCCGAACGGGCGAGGACATTTTCGAAGCGGACCTCCGGCCCGTGGGCGTTCGGATTTTTGACGAACGAAAATAATTTCGTATCATGGAGGCATGAAAACCACGGCAAAACACATTTCTTGGCGCGCCTTCCCGAACTCTCGGGAGGTTTTGCCGTAGGCCGTAACGCCTTGCCGCAATCCGAATCCCGGGAGCCCGAAAGGTTTCTCGGGATTTTTTAAAACTTTCCGTATACTTCCGCAAAACCACCCTCCTTATGAAAAAAATCCTCACCGGCGTAAAGCCGACCGGCGCGTCCATGCACTTGGGCAACCTCCTCGGCGCCGTATTGCCGTTCGACCGCCTCGCCAAGGGTAACGACGCCGCCATCTTCATCGCCGACCTCCACGCGCTCACGAGCGTCCACGACGGCGAAAAGCTCCGCAGGCAGTCGCACGAGCTCGCGCTCACGTACCTCGCCGTCCACGGCCCGGATACCGACATCGCGATTTTCCGTCAATCGGACATCCAACTTATCCCCAAGCTCAACTGGGTTCTCGCGAGCGTCACGCCGTATTCGCTGATGCTTAGGGCGCACAGCTTTAAGGATTCCGAAGCGAAGGGCGTCGACCTCAACATGGCCACCTTCACCTACCCCATCCTCATGGCGGCCGACATCCTCGCCTACGACACCGACGTCGTTCCGGTAGGGAAGGATCAGATCCAACACCTCGAGATGGCCCGCGACATCGCCCGCGCGTTCAATAAGACCTACGGGCAAGAAGTCTTCAAGGAACCCGTCGCCCACGTCGAAAAATCCGTGGAAACCCTCCCGGGCATCGACGGTCGCAAAATGAGCAAATCGTACGACAACTTCCTCGGCGTGTTCGACGACGAAAAAACCCTCAAGAAGAAGATCGGGCAAATCGTCACCGGTTCCGAAGGGCTCGACGATCCGAAGCCGCTCGACAACAATATCTACGCCCTCGCCAAGGTCTTCGCCACGCCGGAACGCCTCGCCGCCATGCGCGAGAAATTCGAAAAGGGAACCGGCTACGGATACGGCCACGCCAAGGCGGAACTCCTCGAAATCCTTCTCGAATATCTGAAACCCATCCGCGACCGTTACGAATCGCTTAAAAATAATCCGGAATTCGTCGAAGAAGTCCTCCGTAAGGGCGCGGCCAAGATGAACGCCCGTATCGAAGCCAAGATGGAAACCGTATCGAAGCTCGTAGGCGTCTAACATGAAACTTTTTTACCAAGGCGAACCCGGCGCGTACTCGCACGTCGTCGCATCCTGGGCGGCACCGTTTTTCGGTGCGGAGGAATCCGAAACCGAAGGGTTGAAAACCTTCGCCGACGTTTGGAAGGCCGTCGAAAACGGCGGAATCGGCATCCTGCCCATCGAAAATTCCTATGCCGGTTCCATCCACGACAACCTCTACGGATTCCTCCGCTACCCGTTCGTCACCCTCGCGGAATACGCTCTGCCCGTAAAGCATTGCCTCTTGTCGCACGAAACGGAAATTTCCGCGATACGAAAGGCGTACTCGCATCCGCAAGCGCTCGCGCAGTGCTACGGATTCTTGAAGGCGAACGCCATCGAAAGCGTCGTCCATGCCGATACGGCCGGAGCGGCGAAAGAACTCTCGAGAACGCGCGAACCCGGCGCGGCGTCGGTCTCGTCTTCGAAAGCCGCCAAAATCTACGGTCTGAACGTCCTTGCCGAAGGCATCCAGGACCAACAGGGGAATACCACCCGTTTCTTCGTCGTCGCCCGCCCCGACATGGCTGAATCCGCCGTTTCCGAATTCCCGAAAACCGGAAAAACCAGCGTCGTCTTCGAAGTGAAAAACGTTCCCGCGGCGCTCTACAAATGTCTGGGCGCCTTCGCCACCCACGGAGTGAACCTTACCAAGATCGAATCGCTCCCAAGTTTGGGCGACCCGTTCTCCTACGTCTTTTGGATCGACTTCGAAGGCGGGGTCGAAGTCGAAGGAACCAAGGGCGCCCTCGCGGAATTGGAATTCTTCGCCAAGAAGGTGCGGATACTGGGGAGTTATTAATTTTCATTTTCCCTTTCTTTTCGGCTTTCCGAGGGTATTTTTAACGTACTATCCCATAGGATCGCGAATATGGAAACCGCAATCTCCGTCCGTCATCTTTCGAAAACTTTTCAAATAGAAAAAAAGGCCGAAGGCTTTTCCGGAAGGATGAAGTCGCTTTTCCATCCCGAATATCGCCAAGTGGATGCCGTTTCGAACGTTTCGTTCGAACTCGCGAAGGGTGAAAAGGTCGCGTTCCTCGGACCGAACGGGGCGGGGAAGTCGACGACCATCAAAATGCTCACGGGCATTCTTTCGCCATCTTCCGGAAATATCAGCGTCGCGGGTCTCAATCCTTCGAAAGAGCGGTCGAAACTGGTATGTCGAATCGGCGCGGTTTTCGGACAGACCTCGCGCCTTTGGTACCATCTCTCTCCGCGCGATTCGTTCGAGCTTCTCGCAAAGCTGTACGCGATTCCTGACGATATGGCGAAGAAGCGCATATCTTTCTTGGTCGACGCGTTCGAAATAGGCGAATTCTATTCGTCCCCGGTCCGCAAACTTTCGCTCGGACAGCGCATGCGTGCCGAAGTCGCGGCAAGCCTCGTGCACGATCCCGAAATAGTATTTTTGGACGAGCCCACCATCGGGCTCGACATGGTCGCCAAGCAGAAGCTTCGCGACGTCATAAACCAGGTCAACAGAGAATCCGGTACCACTATCCTCCTCACTTCGCACGATATCGGCGACGTCGAGCACGTTTGCGACCGCGTCATCATCGTCAACCACGGGAAAATCGTCTCCGACGGACCGCTCGAACGCCTTAAAAAAGAACACGTGAAAACCAAAATCGTGAAATTCCGTCTCGAGAAGGGGGTTTTCGTTCCGCAGGGCGACGAACTCCGATTCAAAGAAGGCGAACGGTATTCGATAGAAATCCCCAATTCGTCACAGTCCGTGAAAAACGCGCTCGAACGGATTTACGCCTCCTGAGAAATCGAAGATTTTTCGATCGAAGAGCCACAACTCGAAGAAATCATCCGCACGTTCTACTAGCCGAACCGGCCCCATCACACCATGCCGGATTATGAAAAAATACTTCCACCTCTTCCGCATATCGCTCAAACAGCGCAACGTCCATATGTTCGACGTGCTGTCGTCGCTGTTTTCGTATTCGGTACGGATACTTTTCATCGTCAGTCTTTTTCGGTACCTACACTCGGCCTCTCCCCATCTCTTCGCGAACGTTTCGCTTAAAGAGCTCTGATGGGGGCTCGTGTTCGCGCAGATCGCCTCGGTTGGTTCGCCCAATCTCGCCTGGCGGGTTTCCGAAGACGTGAAATCCGGCAAAGTCGCCGTACATCTTCTCAATCCGGTTTCGTATCCCGTTTTCAAAGTTTTCGAAGTCCTTTCGTGAGCGTTTTCGAACCTCGTCGTCATGACCGTGCTCGCCTTCGGTATCGGCGCGTATTTCGTAGGGCTTCCGGAAATCACGCTCGGTTGAGCGCTCGGTTCGTTATTTCTCCTCTTGGGGGCGTTCCTGATGTTCGCGCTCTTGAATTTGAACGTCGGACTTTGCGCGTTCGTTCTCGAGGAAATTTCCCCGCTCCAGTGGATCGTTAAGAGATTCGTCATGTTCTTCGGCGGCAATATCCTCCCGATTCCGTTTTTTCCCGGTTGGCTCCAAACGGTCGCGTATGCCTCCCCGTTCGCCTTCACGGGATACGTGGCCGGATTGACTTTCGCCAAATTCGACCTCTCCGTCTTTCTTTTCCACTCAACGGTAATGGTTTTTTGGCTGCTCGCGCTTTCGGCGCTCGCTTCGTTTTCGTACTCCCGTTTTTCCCGCCGTCTCGTAAGTAACGGCGGATAACCTTCCTGATATGAAAAACTATCTCCGGCTCGTTCTTGCGAATTTTCTCTCCAATGCCGAGTACCGATGGGCGTTCGTGACGCAAATCGGCTTCATGATGCTGAACAACGTTTTCCTACTCGTCGTTTGGTACCTGTTTTTCCAGAAGTTCGGCACGATCGCCGGTCTCGATTTTCAAACGTATACGCTCTATCAGGCGATGCTCGCAATCACTTTCGGCATCCATTTTTTCTTCTTCATGGGAACGTGGGACATCGCGTCGAAAATCCGCGACGGAGGCCTCGATTCCGAACTGCTTCTTCCTGGAAATCCGCTCCTGAGGGTGGCCATGGGGAGGTCCGAAACGAGTTCCGTTGGCGATATGCTGTACGGCATCCTCGTTTTCGCGGCGTTTTATCCCTTGGCCTCGCCCCTCACGTTCGGAGTCTTTCTCGTTACGGGCTTTCTCGGATGAATCGTCCTCGCTTCGCTCGTCGCGATCGTGCAGTCGTTGACTTTTTATCTGGGCGATACCGAAGATCTCTCCGACGGGGTCTTCGAAATCACGCTCTGACCGGGGATGTACCCGCCGAAAATTCTCGACGGACTCCCCTTGAAATTCGTCTTCTATTCCGTCGCTCCCGCGTTCTTCGCGGTATGGCTTCCAGTGGACTTGGTCCGTTCGTTCGATTGGATCTGGTTCGTAGCTCTCGCCGGTTTCGCGGCGCTCATGGCGGCCATAGCGTTTGCGACGTTCCATTTCGGGCTGAAGCGCTACGAAAGCGGAAACCTCATGGTTTTGAGGAAATAGGCCGAATCTCGATATCGTCAAACCATGAAAAAACGGGGCCTCCTCCCCGTTTTTTTTAGGCTTCCTGTAATCCCGCTTCGATGGGGAAACTCGGTTTCTGAACCCAGTCGGGAATCGGCAAGAACGCGTCGTGACCTTCCGGAACTTCGGCGATGGAACCCGATAGGACGAGTTCTTCCTCCGGCGACATCTCTTTTTTCGGTATCGCGAAAACGGCTTCGCATTTCGGACATTTCGCACGCCTTCCCGCGAATTCGGCTTGTACGCGGTATTCGGCTTGGCAATCGGGACAGGCTATGCGGATCATGGGAATTTCGGATGTTCGTTAACCGTTCCATCGTAGCACAACGGACTTCGTATGCAAAGAGTTTTTGACGTTAAAAGAACAATCCGTCATCCGTTATTTCGCTTCATCCCAATTTCTTTCGCTCATGGCCAAACCTGCGGCCACGCCGGCGAGAAACCCTACGAAATGGGCGGTATTGTCGACCATCGGGGTAATGGCTCAAAGGAAAAACTGGAAGCATTCCACCGCCCAAAGCGCCCATGCGGCGTCGCGGATATGCTCCGACAGTTCGTGCCTCCTTCGGAAAAACACGGTGGATACCATTCAAAAAACTCAGAACACCGCGCCGCTCGCCCCGATCGAAGGGGTTCCGTTCAGATAGAACGTCCCGATTCCGGCGACCGCTCCGAACGTCACGAAAAGCGCCAAGGATTTCGCCGTTCAGTACAACCGGTGCGAAATGAGCGCGAGCGGATAGAAGAACAGCATGTTCCCGCCGATATGTTCGAAGCCTCCGTGCAGGAACATACCGGTGAATATGCCGACGTAGTTGTCTTGGTCGCCCCAGTTTGAATATTTGAACGTGAAGTTCGAAATGTCCGGTTCGTTCAGGGAATACAACCCCTCCTTCAATTGGTAGAGGAACGTGAAACCCGTGACCGTCGCGACGGTGAGGAAATACCCGTTCAAAAGCACGGCCCCGATTTCCGGGTCGAAAAGAGCGCGCTTTCCTTCTGGAACCGCGATGCAATCCGGGGTTATGTCTACGACCTCGTCTTCACGGTCCATGGTCGGAATTTAGCGCTTTTCGCCAGTATCGAGGAGAATCGCCAATCCGATGGCGACCTTTCGGGGGATAGTGAAGGCCGGATCGTTCTTCAGATCGAGCATATAGTTGTCGAAGAGTTCGAACTTCCGCTTGAAAATACCGATCGGACGGGTCTGGTTCGGGTCGTTCTGAAGGTCGAAGAATACGAAATTCGTTCGGATGAACTGACCGATGATCGGCACGAGACGACGGAACAGGCTGAGTATGATGGAGTCTTCCTTAATGAGGAATTTCCGACCGTCCGGAAGGATTATCCACCATCTGCGGCGGAACACGTTGGTGAAGACGTTTTTTTCGAACGTCGCCATGAGGCTTCAGGAAGAATCCTCCATGCGGTATTTCTGGTGCGGAAACTCGAAACGCCGGGTTTGGACGATGGAAAAAACGGGAGCGGATTTCGTGTCGCCGTCGTTTTTGTAAAAACGTATGTGTCGCTTCGGATAGAGGGCCATGCCTGTGAGGACGGCCAAAAGGAGGGCCAGGTACGAGCCGATTTCGATGAGCGGGCTTTCGGCGACGTCGCTCGCGCGTCTGGTTTTTGCGGCGACGTCGGCCGAAGTCTTCGTATTGAAGGTTTTCATAGTCTCTTCGAGGCGCTTCATAGCCTCTTCGTTTTCCTTCGCGATTTCAGCCGCGGTTTTCGTTCCGGCGGACGGGGTATTCATTGCGGACGTGGCGGGGGAAACGGGGACGAACGTTCCCGTCGGAGTCCCGGTCGAGGTCGTCACCGGCGAGTTTTCCGGCGCTACCGCAGCGGCCGGAACGTTCCTTCGGTTATTCCGCCTTACCGGCACGGTTCACGTGGACGTTTCGGGAGAGGGCGAAACGGTCGTTCCGGTGAGGGCTTCCGACGCGCCGGCGGTCGATATCGCGGCGAATGAAAACGCCCCGATGACGAGGAAATATACGAGTATCGCCACGAGGGTCGCCCCGAGCGCTTTGAAAAATTTCAAATCGCGGACGGCGAAAAGCACGTCGGCGTTGTTTTCGTCGCGGACGTAGTATTTTTCACTGAGCGCGATGCGTTTCTGTTTGATTCCGTAGACGTGTTTGCCGAAATCCCTATCTGCCGAATGGGAATCCGAAGCCGGGACCGGCGCTATTGTCGGAGCTTCGGGGGAAGCGGGGGAGAAGATGGATTCGACGGAAGCGACCGTGAATTCGGTCGTGCAGCTCGGGCACCGGACCCTCTTTCATGACAACTCGTCCTTAAGGTCGAACTTCGCTTGGCATCCGGGGCAAACTGCGGGAATCATCGCTTGATGTTTAAACGGTATCTCGACAATCATACGCGAAGACGGGCGCTTTCGCAAAGGCATTGGAAAAGTCGGCGATTGCGATATACTCGGCCGGTATCAGTCATTCACGAACATGTCGTCCATTTTTTCGGTGTTCTCCGTTCTCGCGACGTTTTTCGTCACGGGAATCCAATCGGCGCCGACTCCGGTCGAAACCGTTACGGAAAGCGTTCCGGCCGTAGAGTATTCCGAATTCGTCACCGGCTCGATATCCGCCCAAGACGTCGCCCTCTTCGATTCCGCGGCCCCGTATTCGTACGGAAAATCCAAATCCGAAATCACCGTCTTCGAATTTTCCGATCCGCAGTGCCCGTATTGCCGGACGATCCACAAGGACAAGACGCTCGAAAAGATCGTCGATGCCTCCAAGGGGCGCGTATCGCTCGCCACTTCGTACTATCCGCTCGATTTCCACCAGGGCGCCAAAGAAGAATCCGTCGCCGGAATCTGCTACGGAAAGCTCGCAGGAAAGACCGCGTTCACGGACTTTAAGAACAAAGCGTTCTCCCGGAGTTCCGATTCGTACGGCACGTACTATTCGACCGGAGAACTCGCTTCGTTCGCCGAAGGGTACGGTATCGATTCCTCCAAGTACGAAACCTGCGTTTCCGACGGCGCAGTCGCCAAATCCCTCGAAGAATCCATGACCAAGGCTTCGTCCTACGGCATCTCCGGAACGCCGGGATACCTCATCGTCAACCGCGTAACGGGAAAATACGTCCAGGTCTCAGGCGCCTATCCGCTCGAAACCTTCGTAAAAGCCGTCCGGGAAGCCGCGAAATAACCTTCAAAACCGAAAACGACCATGGCAAACCTCAAACCTTCCGAAGTCAAGAACCTCCTCGAAAAGGGCGTATCCCGCGTAATCGACCGAGAATCCCTCGAAGCGAAGCTCGCTTCCGGAAAACCCCTCCGAATCAAGTTCGGACTCGATCCGACGGGAACCATCGTCCACATAGGGCATGCCGTTCCCATGATGAAGCTCCGCGAATTCCAGCGTCTCGGACACCATATCATCATCCTCATCGGCGACGCGACCGCACAGGTGGGCGATACGTCCGACAAAGATGCCGAGCGTCCGATGCTCAGGCGTGAAGAAACCCGGAAGAACGCCGAAACCTGGATTTCGAAATTCTCCAAAATCCTCGATATTTCCAAGTTGGAAATCTACTACAATTCCGAAGGTCTCGACAAGGTGAATTTCTGCGGCGTCGGCGAACTCGCCAAGCATTTTTCGGTTGCCGAAATGCTCGACCGCGACAATTTCAGCAAGCGTCACAAGGCCGGAATCCGCATCAGCCTGCAGGAATTCCTCTACCCGATCATGCAGGGGTACGACTCCGTCGCGCTCCATGCCGACGTCGAACTCGGCGGCAACGACCAATACTTCAACCTTCTCGCCGGACGCAAGCTCCAGGAAGCTTTCGGACAGCCGAAACAGGACATCATGACCTTCGACCTCCTCATGGGGCCGGATGGGAAGAAAATGAGCAAGACCGGCGGAAACACCATCGCCGTCGACATGGAACCGAACGCCATGTTCGTAAAACTCATGGAAGTGAAGGACGAATTCATTCTCGACTATTTCCGTCTCGCTACCACTCTCACGCTCGAAGAAATCGAGACGTATGCGGTCCGCCTGGAATCCGGTGAAAACCCGCGCGGCGTCAAACTTGACCTCGCCCGTATCGTCGTGACGTTCTACCACGGCGCGGAGGCTGCCGAAGCCGGTCGCGCGTATTTCGAAAAGGTGCTTTCCGAAGGCGTGATGCCGAGTGAAGACGAGATGGAGAAAGCCTACGTCGAAGCTGAAGAAATTGGCCTTCTCGCGCTCGTCAAAGCCATCGGGTTCGCGGCGACGACCGGCGAAGCCAAAACGGCCATTACCGGCGGCGGAACCAAGATCAACGGCGAGAAAATCACCGACGAACGCGCTCCCGTCAATCTTTCCAAAGACAAAGGCACCGTCGTGCAGGTTGGAAAGAAGAAGTTCAAGCTCGTGTTCGCGAAGTAGTTCGACTTTTAAAAAAATCCCGCCCTTACCGGACGGGATTTTTTTAGGATTTTTCGAATGCTTATACCTTTTGAAGGCTAGGCGGCTGGCGTTTGAACGGAGTCGGTTCATGGAGCCTGTAGGTTTCCCCATTGGCGCTGAAAGTCGAATTGGTCGTTCCTCCGTCGCGCATGCGGCTTACCGTTCCCGGCGTTACGTCGTAGCGTTTTCCATCCAAAATAATCGCGCGGTAGCCATAGTTTCCATCACGAAGCCCCTCTTCGGTCTTGTTTTCGAGCAAATGGATGCTTCTTCCATCCGAAAGTTCGATGGGCGTAGGGGTTTCCCCCGGTTTGATCAGGTGTTTGACGCGCTCCAGTCCCGGCTGGGGTTTTTCGGCGGCCTGCGGGGCCGGTTTTTCTCCTTTGGAGTTATAGACGGTGGCTCAATTTTCGAGTTTGAAACCCGGATGCCCGTCTTTCGTCGTCACGGCGGTGAGGGTGAAATTCGCAGGAAGTTCCATTCCGTTCTGTCGGGCATAACTACGAACCAAGTCTTTGGTTTTCGCGACGGTCGTATCGGATACGGACATCCAATTATTTACCAAAGCGTCGAAATTTTTCTTATTTGCCGGCGTATCGAAGAGTCCTTTCGGATCGCCGGAATAGTTCTTCATGAAGTCGTCCACCGCCCGTGCCTCGGCGGTTTCTCCGATTTCGATCGGGGCATTTTGCGCCGGCTCCGCTTTTTCGACCACGAGCGTATCGACGCTGCCGTCGCGGTTCCGGCATTCTATCCGGAGCGGCGCATTGGGATTGTTGAATCCGTCCTGTTTGAGTCCGTAAACTCGCAGGGATACGGTATTCGCATCGAAATAGATATCGCCACCGGTTGATTTTTGGCCATTGATGGTAACGGGGGATCCGCTCGGAACGGCAAATTTTACTTCGGATTTCCCATTGACGGTTTCATTGCTCAGCGTCGCGCCGAATTTCCTGATTTGGTTTTGCACGTCGGAAGAAATTTTGTCCAACGAAAAGCCGTCCGGGACTTCGTTCTGGCGTTCGCGAGCCGCGTATTGGGCTTGGAACCTGTCGGGTTGCGCGGCAACGGCGTCAGAAGCCCTCTGGGCCTGGCGCATGGCGTCGTTGAATCTTTCGATGGCTCCGTTTTGAGCCGCTTCCGGAGTGAATCCTCCCATGGTAGTGAATGGTTAGTCGTATTTACAGGATGCCGGCTATGGCTTCTTCCGCGTTCCGGTTTTCTTTGATGTTTTCGGTCCGTTCCGTTTCTTGCCGCTTTCCGAGTTCCTCCTTCGCGGCTTCGAGTTTTCTGATGGATTCCTCCGTCTTTTCCGAATCCGCTTCCTCAAGTACCGCAAGGGCGCTTTCGTATATGTCGGACAACGTTTTCTCGGAGGCTTTCCCGTTCGAAACGATTTCGTAGAGTTCCGAGAATATTCCGCCCCTGTTCTTGGAGCCCTCCAATACGGTGAGGCAGGCTGAAATTTTTTGCTCTCCGGACAGGAGTCGGAATTTTTCCACTTCTTTTTTGAGGTCCATATTTGGTCGGTCGTGAATGCGTATCCCGCTAAGATTACCAAATCCCGCCTTCCGATGCAAAAAAAGAACCCTCGCGAGGGTTCTTTCCGTTTTATTCTCCGAGATGGCCGAACGATCCGGCGCCCTATCCTAAGGCAAGCAGCCCCGTCAGGGGTTATTTTTGATACGGTTTCGAAAGGTCCGCAATAGTTGGTTGGGCATTCGCTATTTCCGCCTCCCCTGAATTCGGAACGTCCTTCGCATTGCATCCCGAAGATGAGGGTGCCATATTTTGGCGTGCTTCGTTCCTCATCTTTCCTTCAAAAATTTCCAATATGAAACGTCCGACTGCCCGGTATCCTTCCTTGTAGGTCAGCCAGTATCCGGCGTAGGTTGCACAGGCGACGAAAACGGTAAGGAGAACGTAGTAATAATCGCCGTGCGGGCCACCATGTACCAAACCGTTTCCAACCATGTACGAAGTTGCGAACAGCATCCAAACCAGCATGCCGAAAGCCTTGCCGTACGACTTGTTCAACGCCTCGTTGCGATATTTGACGTCCGTGGAAGTTTTCCAAATGAAGAAAACCGCCCAGATGATTATGAAAAGGGTAACGGCCGCCAATACGAGGGAGACGGCAAGCACGTCCGATACGGTTTCGCCCGCGCGTCCGTGGTGCAAAGCGCTGGTAAAATGGAGCATCGGTTATTCGAGGTGAGAAAGTAATTCCATAAGTCCTTCTTTGAAGAAAAACCCTTCCCATGAGGGGTCGTCTTTCGGAACGTCGAGCTCGTGTCTGCCGTCCGCGAAGTGACGCAGCGAAGTGAGCGGCCAGCCTTTGGGGTAGGGGAGCCGGGGTTCCTTGCCCATGAATCCCGGGATTTTTTCGGACTGGAAGAAATACCGCCCGTCCGGAAAATACAGGCACCGCGCGAACGGAATATGGAATTCCACCAAATCCCCCGGAATCGGACGGACCTTATCGAGTGCGAACTCGAGCCAGTCTTCGTCCGAAACGTCGTCGGGCAATTGGCCGGCCCATCTTCGGGCTTTTACGCCCGGTTCGCCGCCGAGCGCCGGAATGGCGAGCCCCGCGTCGTCGGAAAGGGTGGGAAGGCCGGTGGCGAGGCAGTACGCCCTCGCTTTGATGAGCGCGTTTTCTTCGACGGAATGGCCGTCTTCGATAGGATCGGGAATCGAAAAACCGAGATCGCTCAAATACTTGTGCTTCAGGCCCGTTCCCGCGAACAGGTTTTCGAACATTTTGATTTTCCCGGGGTTTCCGGTTCAGACGAGGAATTCTTGCATTACGTGCCGATAGAAAAGACGTCCGGATGGTAGCGTTTTCCTTATGAAAGTCACGCGCGCCTTGCGTTCCGCGCGTTTTCCGATATCTTTTCCTTCGTAAGGTGATACGCTCTTCGTAAAAACGCCCGGATTGGCACCCGGTGCGGAAGGCGCGTTGAACCGAGAGAGCCGGAACTGTATCCGGAACTCGGGTGGAACCGCTCCGTTATTCGAACGGAGCCCCGAGGCTCGTGCGACCAATGCGCGAGCCTCTTTTCTTTCTTTGGAAAAGACGCTCCGCACGGTTGCTCGGGCGGATTTTATTATCCTCTCACTTTCTTCTTTTATGGAAATGAAAGACCTCGTGGAGCTCGCGAAAGCGCGCGGCTTCGTATACCAGGGCTCCGAAATCTACGGCGGCCTCGCGAATTCTTGGGACTACGGACCGCTCGGTTCCCAGCTCAAGGAGAACATCAAGAACGCCTGGATCAAGAACTTCGTCCAGAAGCGTACCGACATGGTCCTTCTCGACGCGGCGATCCTTATGAACCCGAACGTTTGGGTGGCTTCCGGCCACGTAGGCGGATTCTCGGACCCGCTCACCGACTGCAAGGCCTGCAAGACCCGCCACCGCGCGGACAAGCTCATCGAATCGGCCGAAACCAACCCGGACAACGCCGACGAAGCCGAACTCAACGTCTACTTCAAGCGCGTATTCGGCGAGCGTTTCGCCAAGGAGGACAAGAACGCCCTCATCTTGGAACTCATGATGAAGCAGATCAAGTGTCCGAACTGCGGAAAGAAGGATTGGACCGAAATCCGCAACTTCAACCTCATGTTCAAGACGTTCCAGGGCGTCACCGACGACTCGACCTCGATGGTCTACCTCCGTCCGGAAACCGCTCAGGGAATCTTCGTGAACTTCGCCAACGTCGCCCGTACTTCCCGCAAGAAGGTCCCGTTCGGCGTGGCACAGGTAGGTAAGGCGTTCCGCAACGAAATCACTCCGGGCAACTTCATCTTCCGCACCCGAGAATTCGAACAGATGGAAATCGAATTCTTCTGCGAACCGGAATCCGTCGCTCCGGGCAAGCACCTCGAATGGCACGGCCTCTGGAAGAACGCGTGCTGGTCGTTCCTTACCGACGTGATTGGCATCAAGGCCGACTCTCTCCGTTTCCGCGACCATTCGCCGGAAGAACTCTCGCACTACTCGGCCGCTACCACCGACATCGAATTCAAGTTCCCGTTCGGTTGGGGCGAACTCTGGGGTATCGCCGACCGTACCGACTTCGACTTGAACGCCCACATGAAGGAGTCCAAGTCCGACCTCGCGTACTTCGACCCGTACACCAACACCAAGTACGTTCCCTACGTCATCGAACCGTCCGTCGGTTTGACCCGTCTCTTCCTCGCGACCCTCGCCAACGCCTACGACGAAGTCGAGGCCGGCGAAGGCAAGCGCGTGGTCATGCGTTTCGCTCCGGCGATCGCTCCGGTCAAAGTGGCCGTCCTCCCGCTCGTAAAGAAGCTTTCCGAAGAGGCAAAGTCGATCTACTCGCTCCTCGCCGAACACTTCGCCTGCGAATACGACGAAGCCGGCGCCATCGGTAAGCGCTACTACCGCGCCGACGAATCGGGCATCCCGTTCGCCATCTGCGTCGACCCGGAAAACTACGAAGCCGGACAAGTTACGGTCCGCGACCGCGACACCGGACTTCAGGAAACCGTGAAGATTGCCGATCTCGTCGAATTCTTCCGCAAGAAGGGTTGCTAATGAAAGCCTTTTTAGAACTCTTCCCTTGTCCGAAGGTGAAGTGCGTTCCGTTTTTCGCCTGCCTTCTCGTCGCTCAGGCTTGCATGCTCATTTCCAATTCGTACTCATCCGCGGGAAATAGGCTGGAACTGATGCATAGGCGAAGTTCGATAAATTCGACCCTTTCCGTTCAGGAAAGGCTTTCGGAAGCGAGTCTCCGTTCTGAAGCCGACTATTACGAAAAAGTCTCCCAATTGCGTAAGAATGACAGGAACTTTAGAAACGCGTCCGTAGTAGCGGGATTTTTCGCCGTCCTCCTGTGACTCAGCATCTTCTCAAAGATCGATACGAAGAAGCTCGCCCAACTTGCATGACGCATCGGTAATAAGTAAGGACAGGCAAGATTTCGAAAATCAGGCCTTTCGTAAGAACGGTCGTTAATCGCATGAAAAATCCCGCCCTTCATCGGGGCGGGATTTTCGTTAGTCGTCGATGAATTGGTCCTCGACTCCCATGTCGAGTGCGTCGATGATCCGATATCAGAGCTTTTGTTGGAGGAAATCGGGAATCCAGTCGTCTTTTATCGCTTCGGCGTATTCGCTTTCCCTGCGTTCTTCCACTTCCCGTACCCGTTTGAGCATGTTCGCTTCGGCAGTCTCTATGGCTTTGGGGATTTTCGCTCGGATGACATCCATTTCTTCGGACTTTTCGTAGGTCGAGAGGTATTTCTTGATTTCCTCGAATTCTTTCGCGTTCAAAAAGACCGAGAAACATTCGGGACACATGTCCACGTGGATGCCGGAGTCGTACGAATATTCGCGTTCAGACATTTGGGTTCCGCAGCGCGAACACGGCCTCGCGTCCGTGGGAAGGCGGTCGGGGGCGTCGTCGCCGCGGTAGACTTTTTCGGTTACTAAAACGGTATCCATTGAAGATTTCGCTTCGGCGGCGAGTTCTTTGAAGTCAAAGAACGTACCCCCGCAGGAATCGCAGGTTTCGTATTGGGTGGCACCGGTCGAAACGGTGCGCATTTCGACGTTACGGCAGGACGGACAAACGGTGGACATGGTTTTTAGGATTTCGGTTATCGGTTCGCTTCGAGATTCTCGATTCTCGATTTCAAAGTCTCGTTTTCTTTCTTAAGCTCTTTCACCGCCTCTACGAGTACTGCGGTAACGTTGGCGTACTGGACGGATTTGTATCCGTCGGAGCCCGTTCTTACGAGGGCGGGAACCTGCTTTTCGACTTCCTGCGCGATGAATCCCACTTGGGCGCCGCTTCATTTGAGCGGGTCTTTCCATTCGAACGTGACGCCGCGGAGGCCGGAAACGGTTTCGAGGGCGTTCGGAATGGTTTCGATATTTTTCTTGAGCCGTTCGTCGGAGGTGACGTTGAACGCGGTCGCGTTTACGGCACCGGCATGCCAAGCGTTTCCGGAGGTCGCGAAGTAGTGCCTCACGGTGGAGGCGGCTTCGGATCAGCAGGTGCCGCCGTTGCACGATCCTCCCCAAATGGAGAACCGGTCATCTTCTTGGAGGTTGTCGTGGAGGTACAGTCGCAAATCGGTCTGATCGTAGGCTCCGTTTACGCGGCGGATGTACGTGTCGTCGCTGTTTTCCGAGAGCGCTCAGAACCTGAAAGCGTAGCCGGTATCGAGGCGGACGTCTCCGGCCACCTGAAGTTTATGGTCGGGCGTTACGGTTCCGATTCCCACGTTTCCGGTGGCACTTATGCGCATGCGTTCGGTATTGTTCGTGCGGAACGAAAGCGGATGGTTGGACGTGACGTTCATGATCACGTCAGTGTTTTGCCAGGTCTGCACGTTGAACATCTGCCCTCATTTCGTATTCGAAATATGGAACATGGCGACTCCGTTTCCCGCCGCGTCGTTCGCGTGGGCCCGTACGACGACCCCGTCGCCGCCGACGACGTCGAGCTTGTTTCCCGGAGTAGGCGTCCCAATTCCCACGTTTCCGTTTGCGAACGAAAAATTCGACAAGCCGTTGTCGAGCGCTTGCAGCGCGGGGGAAATCTTGTTCCATTCGGACGCCGAAACTCCCGAGCCGCTCACAGCGTTCGCCGGAAAGTTCGTGACGAACGCGGAATATCCTACCGAGAACGCTCAGAGCGTTCCGAAGAAGGCGGTCGCCCAGATGACGGGGGATTTGAATTGGTTCATAAATTGGTCGATTACGGATTATTTTACGTAAATATCGTTCCAAGAGACTCACTGTCGGTGACTCGCGATTCCTCCGGCGAAATCTACCGCGTTTCCACCGACCGACGGGAACGATCCGTTCGTCGTAGTTGAGCGGGTCCCGATTCCGGCGTATACGAGATCGCCGTACGCTACCATGTAAGGACATACCAGAAGGCCTTCCGTATACGTGTAGGAACCGCCATACGTCTGGTTCCAGTAGAGCGCGTCGACGTCGTAGTACGAAAGATTGGCGTTTCAGAGCGCCGCGGTTTGTCACATGGCTACCCGGCATGAGGTTCCCGCAGGAAGCCAAGAAGTTGAAGCCGTTTTTTTCTGTGCGAAAGTCGAAGTGGAGTTCGAAGATTCGTAGACGATGTCCGCCGTTCCGTCGGATGAACTCTTCATTCGGATGTACCGGAATCCCAAATTTTTGATGGTTTTTTCCAAGTCTCCCGAATTGATGGCCACGCCGGCCGCCTGATTGAAATTCGTATTCGTCCCCGCCGTCCCGTTGTAAAAATTCCCGCCGCGGCTGTACGTCGCGCCCGAAAGCTGGGGCGAGATGAGAAGCGTCCAACCTCCTCACCTGAGCGTCATGTCGCAGTACGTCACGTACGGGGTTACGGCGCTTCCGGCTCCGTCGGGGTCGATGGAGTACGCTCCGTCTTGCCCGGTTCCGGTACTCGTGCTCCATACTTCGCCGTGAGGTGCGGTCGAAATCGAAGTCCGATAGTCGTTGCAGCTCGCAAGGACCGTTCCGTCTCCTTTTTTCCAAGGGTTCGCGGAGGTTCCCGATCCCGTCCAAACCGCGACCTTATTGACCGTGACGGATCCTCCGGCATCGACGAGCGCGCCGGTCAGACTTCCCGAAGACGGGTTTTTTACGAGTCCGTTCACGGATCCCGACATGCCGACGGGGAAATTTCCCGTAACGCTCACGTTTCCCGAGGTCGGCACTCCGGCGACCTGTACGTATCATCTGGTGCGGGTTTTTCCATTCGCCGCACTTTCCGTAGCATCGACGGCTCAGACGATGGGCAGCGCGGAATCGGCGGTTGCCGCGAGGGCGTTCTCGGTTCCCCCGAAAGCGAGCCTTTCCAGTGCGTCGAAACGCCCGGCGACTTTGAATTTTGCCGGATTCATCTTGAGTTTCGCGAAATCGGGATTTCCGGCCGAATAGTTGGTTCCCGCTTGGTTCCAATCGCCGCCGGTGAGGGTGGTCTGTCCTTCCGCGAAGGCTACCACGGCTCAAGAGAGCGCCCAGTTCGCGTCGTGGACGACATAGTACCGCGGCGAATTTCCGGTTACGGCGCTTTCGCTCACGATGGCGGAATATACGGAACGCACGTTCGTTTTTACGGCGGATTCCTTAGCGTCCTGCGAATACCCGGAAAGGGCTAAAAAACCGACGGTAGCCAAAATCGCGAGGATAGTGACGACGACGATGAGTTCTGCGAGAGTGAAGCCTTTGATTTTTTTCAGTTTTTCCATGGGCTTCCGAAAACGGATTACGTGCGCAGTTTATCAGATGTTAATTCTTTGTCGAGCCTTTGGAACGCGCGGAAATTTTCCATATTTGCACGGTTGGTGCTTCGGAGTACTATGCCCGCTTACGTCCGCACCCCGAGAACATGCTCCTCTCATTCGCCCATACGGCTTTCCGTGCGTCCAAACGCGAATTTTTCGCCGCGTTCTTCGCTTTTTTCGTAGCCTTTTCGGTATTTCTCATCGTCGATTCGCTCTCGAAAGCGGTAGTTTCACAGGTGGAGCTCGAAGCTCGCCCGGCCCTTGGGGCCGACGTGACGGTCACTTCGAACGCTCCGTTTACCCAAGATCAGGAATCCGCAGTTTCCGAAGCCTGCGAGAAGTTTTCCGCCGAGTGCTCCAGAAAGGTTTCCTTTGCTTCGACGCTGTTCGACAAACAGGGAAAAACCGCCCTTTTGAAATTCGTAGGGGTGGAACCCGGGTATCCGTACTACGGGGATTTCCAATTTCTTCCGCAGGACGCGAAAAACTCCGCGACCTTGTCGGTAACTTCCGAAGGCATGCCGTCCGATGGGGGATTCCTCGCGGATTCGGCGTTCCTCGCGCGTTTCGCTTCCGGTGGGACGATTCCGTTTTTCGGTAAGGTCATCGTCTCCGAGGGCGTCGTGACGAAATCCCCGGAATCAGGGTTTTCATTCGGCGAAGACAATGGCACCGTGCTCGTTTCGTATGCTGCCGCCATAGCGGTTCCAGAAATCAAGACCATCTCCCGGGCCGATTTCGCTATGGTAGCGAAAACGAAAGACGAGAAAACCGCGGATGCCCTTTCCGCGGCGTTGAAAAAAGATCTCCGGCTTTCCGGGGTCCGGGTTCGGAGTTTCCGTGGCGGAGCCGGCGGCGCTGCCCGGATCGTCGACGACGTGACCGCCTACGTTTCCGAGGCCATCGCGGTCGTGTTCTTCCTTGCCGGTACGGCGGCGTTCTTCTTCTCGAAGGCCGTTTGGATATCGAACAGGAGGTATTTCTCGGTTCTGCGGATTCTCGGGGCTTCGAGGTTTTCGGTTTCCGCGGCGTTCGTGGCGTTCTTTCTCGCCGCGGCGCTTCTCGCCGCGGCGCTTCTCGCCGCATTCTGTGCGGTCGCGGTATCTTCGTTCGGTCTCCGGTTCGCCCCGATTCCCGCGTCTTTCGGCGTTCCGAACGTCTGATGGCGCGAAATCCTCCGTCTTTTCGCGACGTTTCCGTTCGTCGTCCTGCCTGCGGCGATCCCCGGAGTCGTATCGGTTTTTTCCACTCCGCCGCTCTCCGGATTGGGAGAGCCGAAAATTTCGCTTCCGGGCATTCGCGACGGGGTCGGGGCTTTCGTGGCGACGCTTTCGGCCTCGTTTCTGTTCCTCTTCCTCGTATCGGGGCTGTCCGCCTTCGATTCGCTGAAAAAATCCGCGTCCGTCATTCTGGCCGTAGCGGTCGTACTGCTTTTGGCATACGCGTCGATCCGGTTCGTCGCCCGGACGTTTTCAGCTATCGAAACCAAGGATTTCGCATTCACCGACGCCGTCCGCCTTGCCGTTTCTCCAGGAAGTCCGGCGTTTCCGGTAGTCGCCGCGTTTCTCGTTCCGGCAGTCCTTCTCGCCTCGTTCTCTTCGCTCGCGTTTCATTTTTCGAGCGAACTCCAACGGCTGTCTTCGTCAGGGTACGACGTCTTCGCCATCAACCTGAAAGAGTCCGATGCCGAGGCCGTACGAAAAGAATTTCCCAAGTCGGAATCGTACTCGATCATCCGCGCGAGAATTTCGAGAATCAACGGACGAACTCTTGCCGAACATTTGAACGGCGAACCTTCCCGCGAATTTTCCCGCGAGTTCAACGCCACGTCTTCCGAACTCCCGAACGCCGTAATCCAAGGGGAAAACCGCGCGGTGAAGATCGGCGAAGTCTCGCTCGACGACGAATTTTCCAAAAGCCTCGGAATCGGAGTGGGGGATACGATCGCTTTTTCAGTCATGGGGCGCGAATTCGACTTGAAGGCCGTGAACGTCCGATCGAGCGATCGGGAAGGCGTCCGTCCGTTCTTTTATTTCAGCGTCGCTCCGGGCGAGTTTTCCAAAGTCCCCCCTTCGTATTTCGTCGCCGCTTCAGTTCCCGATACGGAAGTCTTCAAATCTGAAACGCTGAAGGTTTCGGGGGCGTACGTTTCGTTCGTCGACGTCCGCGAGGCGGTCGGAATCGTACGTTCGGCCGCGGATAGGATCCTGCCTGCCGTCTGGGCGTTTCTTGCCGCGATCGCCGTCCTTTCCGTCACCGTCGGAATCGCCGCGCTCTCGTCGCTCAAGGGGTTCCGAAACGCGCGCGAAAAAACCTACCGAGCCATCGGGGCGACGAAGAAATTCCTTAGGCGGCAATCTCTCCATACACTCGCGTTCTACGTCGTTTCCGCCTTCCTCGCGGCTGCCGTAGTGGCGTTCCCCGCGGTTTGGGGGTGAATCGCTTCGGTTTCGTTTTTGCAATTCTCGCTCGCCGCAGGCTTCAAAGCGGTGGCGGTGCTTTTCATTTTCCTGATAGCGGCTTCTTCGGCCGTCGCGGTTTTCGAGAAGAGGTAGGACCTATTCGTCCACCGTGAATTCCACGGTTTTTTCCCCGACTTTCGAGCGTCATCTCCAGAGCGTGATCGTAAGTTCGTGACCTCCTTTTTTCAAATCGGGAACGGTGATTCCCGTTTTCGGCATCGACTTGCCGTCGAGGGTCCATTCGGAGCGGTCGAATCCGATGCCGGTCGCGAATTTCGGGAGCGTCGCTTGCGTGGCTTTTGGGAGGTTCGGATCGGCAAAATACCGCGTACCGCCGAGAGGGGAGAGAATTTCCAAGTAACCTCAGGCGTCAGCTTCGAGAGCGACGTCGGCGGGAGCGCCTCCCGGCTCTTCGAGCGTCGTGACGATTCGGGAGAAGATTTCTCCCGCCCCGGTTGCGCCCGATACGCCCTTCATGTTCGAACCGTCCTTGTTGCCGCTCCAAACGGCGACGAGGTATTTTTTAGTATATCAGACGGCGTAGTTGTCGCGGAAATTACGGGAAGTCCCCGTTTTTACGAACACGAAATGTTCGGGAAAATCGAGCGCGGTCAACGCTCAGAATTCCCGGAGCTTGAAAGACCGGTTAGTGAGGATTTTTTCGACGTTCAGCGCCGCCTCCGGTTTGGCGGCCTTGTGGCACGACGCGCGTTCGCCCGGCACGATGACGAAGTCGCAGAAGTTTCCGGCGTCCGAAAACACCGTATAGGCCCGCAGGAGTTCGTAGAGGGGAATTTCGCCGACCCCGAGCGTAAGCGCGAGACCGTAGTGGTCGGCATCTTCGGCAAGCGTGGAAATCCCAATGGAACGCATGAATTTCAAGAGCTCGCCCACGCCAACTTTTTCCGCCATCTTGACCGCCGGGACGTTCAGGCTGCCCGCGAGCGCTTCGGCGACCGTGACGGGTCAGCGGTAGGAGAGGGAATAGTTCTTGGGTTCGTACGGGGTGCCTTCAGCGGTTTCGAAAGCCACGGGAAGGTCGAGAACGGTATCTTCGGGCTTTACGTCCTCGTCCTGCATAGCTAAGAGATACGTGAACGGTTTGGCCGTAGACCCTATCTGACGCGGGGCGAAAACGGCGTTCACTTGGCCACCTTCGGATGACGAATAGTCCGCCCCGCCCATGAGGACGAGGATTTCTTTCGTTTGGCGGTCGACCATGAGGACGGCGTAATCCGAGACGTTGCGCCACGCGATTTCCGAAAGCGTCCCGTCCGCGATTTTTTGGACCTGGTTCGTCAGGTCGAGGTCGATCGAGGTCTTCAAGAACGGACGTCCGTCGTTCTCCGTCCTAATTTTCCGGGATTTAATGGAATCGGCGACGTAGGGGAGCGCGTTTTTCGGAACGGGGAACGAAAGTTTTTCCGCGATGACGAGGGGGAGTTTTTCTTTCGGGAGGATGCCCGCTTCGGCGAGAGATTCCGCGACGTTTTCGAACCGTTCCCGAAAGGCGGCCGGATTTTTTACCGGATCGTATTTGGAAGGATTTTTCCCCATGGAGAGAAGCGCGATCTGTTCGGCTTCCGTAAGATTTTTCGGTTCTTTTCCGAAATAGCTTTTCGCGGCCGAGGCATATCACTTGGAAAGTCTTCCGTACGATACTCGATTGAGGTATTCCGCGAGGATCGCTTCCTTGGAAAGCCTTCCGTCGAGACGGAGGGCGTAAACGGCCTCGGCGATTTTACGTCACCACGTGCGGTCGCTTTCGATCCAGAGGGAGTTGCGCACGAGTCCGGTATCGAGCGTCGAGGCGCCTTCGCGCACTCATCCGTAGCGGAAATTCCGGTAGAACGCCCGGACGATGCCGACGGGGTCGAGTCAGAAGTGCGAAAAGAACCGCCGGTCTTCTAAGGAAACGAGCGCGTTTCTGGTAAATTCTGGGACGTCGGAATAGGTGAGCGGACGGTGGCGGAACCCTTTTTCGGAAAGCGTTTCCCCGATTTCGTTCCCGTGGCGGTCGAGGATGACGGTCGAGTACGGTTCGTTCGGGAGTTCGAAAGGCAGCGCGTACCGTAAAACGGCGAACGCCAGAAGGAGGGCGAACGCGAAGACGGCGGAGTATTGGAAAAATCTTCGGAGATTCATGGAGTTTCGGTTGGTAGGATTGTACCCGGGAATCCGAAAAAGAAAGCCCCCGCTTGTGGCGGGGGCCTGAGACGGACGTTGGGTAACGGACGACTCTGAAGGGTTACGCCCGAGCGGACAAGCGGATGCCTGCCGGACGGGTCGAATAGCCTGCGTGGGAAGAGGCGGGAACTTCGGCACGAGAGGCCTCGGCTTCCTTCGCTTCCCGTTCTTCGCGGGCTTTCTTGTGATAGTGCTGGACGACGGCGTTGGGATACATGCCGTCCAAATCGGGAATAGGGGTTTCGGACACGCCGTGGACCCATTTGCGAACCGGTTTTCCGTCGTTGCCGGGATGTTCGTAACAACGGAGGAACTGCGGCAGGTTTTTGGTAATGTGTTCGTAACCGGTGGTTACGTACCCGTTGCGGATTTGGACGGTAACCTTCCCCATGCCGTCCATGAGCGTGTATCCCGACCAATCTTTGCAGAGTTGCTTGGACATCGGTGCCCCTTTCGAAATTTCGTTTTGGTATTGGCAAAAAAAAATCTCCCGTTTCCGGGTTCGTTTCGAACATACGGATAACGGGGGATTTGTAAAGACTCGGCGTAGATTATTTTTCCAGACGTTCGAGTCTGGTCCGTAATTCGGCGATTTCGGCGTCTTTCTTTTCGGCGTCGGCTTTCAGTTCTTTTACGGCCTCGATGAGCGGGGAAACTAGATTCGCGTATTCTACCGATTTCACGCCGTTTCCGTCGGTTTTCACGAGTTCGGGAAATTCTTTTTCCACGTCTTGGGCAATGACGCCGATCTGCTCCGAAGGATCTTTTTTCGGATCCTTCCAAAAATACTTCACCCCGTTGATCCGGGATATTTTTTCTAAGGAATTCTCGAGCGGACGGATTCCGGTTTTCAACCGTTCGTCCGAATTTTGGGTGACCGTTCCGCTCACCACCACGTTCCCAAGAACGCTGAGCGCGGTCGTACCGTTTTCGAGTCAGATGGTGAAATTCGTGAGCGTTCCATCCAATCCCATCCAAGCCCGTCGGGTACCGTTGGCTTGGAGATATTGCGTATAGAGCCAAGAGTTGTCGGTCGTTTTATAGCTCACGATTCCGTCGTTCGAGTTTTCTACGGTCAGCGGCGACATAGGCGACGGGGTGCCGATTCCCAGATAGCCGTTGTGGTCGAGTTTCATTTTCTCCGCAAGGGCGACGGCCCCGTTGGACGTGGTGAGGAAGCTCAGCGCCGTTCCGTGTCCTGTCGTCGTATGCGCTTCGGTGCTGATGACGTTGATTCCGCCGTTTCCGCCTGATTGCCAGCCGCTTCCGTCGTATCCGAATCCGAGAAACGAGGCGAGGTATTCGCCGCCTAAGACGGCAGTAGGGGACGTAAGAGTTCAGCGCGAACGGTATGCCATGAAAATGGGCGAGTCCGCCGATCACGCGTAGCTCGTGGAAACGCGGGCTCAGATATCGGATCATTCGCCTTCGGCGCTGATTCCCGCCCGATAGGGGTGCGGAGTGCTCGCGGGCTGCGCGCTGCGTACGACGAACGTGGTCGTGGGGTTCGCGGTTCCGATTCCGATTTTTCCGGCCGAATAGTAGACGTTCGAGAGTTTTTGCTGATGGTCGTCGAGATTCGCGACCATCGCGTTCCAATCGGACGCTTTCAATTGGGAGACGCCTGCCGTCACGTTCGAAAGTGCCGTATAGGCGGAATATCCCGTGGAAAGGATTCCGAGAGTCCCGAAAAACGCGACGGCGGCGAAGACGGGTTGTTTGAGACGGAAGTTTCGCATAGCGTGGATTTAATAGATTTCTTCGATGGTAATGTTGGGGACTCACGTGCAACCTATGCAAAGCCATGCGGTATTGCTCGGATATACCGTTCATTGGAGGTTGACCGTTCCTTTCGGGATTCACGAAATCGCCCTGCGGTACATTCCCGGCGTATGCATGTCGGTAGTGTTCGTATATCCGCCTCAGAAATCCCAATTCGTCCCGTTGATGTTCATTCCCATCTGCGTCCATCATCAGGAGGTTGAATAATTTCCGCGCACCACCGCATTGATCGTAATGAGAAGCTTCGACGTGGATGATTTTTTCGCGTACGTGAACGCCCATGTTCCCGGAAGGTTCGTCCAGGCGTTTCACGTATAGTTCTGGTTGATTACGGAAGTCGGTTCGAGATAGAACAGGTTGCGGATCATTTCGCCGTTCACGTCGAGCTTCGCGTCCGGAGTAGCGGTTCCGATTCCGACATTTCCGTTTTCCATCAGTTTCAATCCTCACTTGTCCGACCATGCGCTAATGACCAGACCATTGGCGTAGGAAGTAGCCGAAGAGTCGTTAGTGAATATGAGGGCTTGATCGCCCACAGCCACGGAAGGGCTCGTCTGTCAGGCAAGCAGATTTCCGTAATACGTAAGGGAGGAGTTGTTCGAGTTCGAGCGGAGATAGATTACCGGGTCGAGCGGATTTGAAGAAGACTGCCGTACGTCGAGCTTTCCTCAGGCAGTTGCGGCTCAAATGCCGACGTTCCCGTTAGTTACGGTAATTCCTCAAGCGAGCGTATTGAGTTGCGAAACGATGTCGTTCCATGCGGACGAAGAAAGCGTCGTTCAGGCGTTCGGCAAAGCCCCCCATGCCGCGGCGCCGAAAGCCAGAGTCGCCCACCCGGCAATCAACGTTATGAGAAAGCCGGTACCGATTTGGACGCCTTTGGTAAAATTTCCGAAAGCACTTTTCATATTCGATGGAATTATTGGAGGCGTTTCGCGTAAAAATAGGGTTTTTCTACCGCCGAAGGGTATGCGTAATAGTATGTCGCGGTATCGCCCGGCGCGCTTCCCCCTCCGTTCCAGTAAGAGAACCAGTACAACGTGGTCGTCGACGGGACGTCTACGACCTGGATGACCGGAGAATTGGCGTACGGCGCGCCTTCTGCCCAGTACGAATGGTTCTGGTATGCCGTATAGGCCGGTTGCGTGCTTGAAAGGTTGTGGTGGACGTGATAGGCGTTCCAAACATTGTTGTACCCGTAATTGTTTCCGACCACGGACGCCACCATGGTGACTTCCCACTTTCCCGCCGGAAGGGTTATGGAATTCTGCGTGTAGACCTGGGTGGATATCGGAAGCGAAATCGCGGCGCTCGTACCGATCGTCCCCTCAACATAATTCACTTGGGACGTACGGGCGTCGAGTTCGAGTACGGAATTCACGATGCGGTTCCATGACGCTGCCGAGACCTGGTTTCCGACGGATTTGAGATCGGACGAAGTGAGTCCGGCGGTGAGCGTGGCGTACGAAACGGAAACGGCCGTCACCGTCGCGCAGAACACGGCGGCGGCGAGTGTGGATTTTTTCGCGGTTTCCGAATATTTTGACATATCCATGGTCGGGAAAGTTACTTGACGGGATATTAACCTAAAAACGGTCGCAAGTAAAGGTCGAGACGGAACGTTACGGAAGTTTCGCGAAATCCGTTTCCTTTCCTTGGGATTCCGATTTCCACCAATCTCCGAAGGCGGATTCCGGGAACGTTGGCGACTGCGGTGAACCCGTCTGTACGCGGCAACGGAAGAACGCCAGAGGAGCACCGTCGAGAAAGCCTTTGGAATACGGCGGCCGTACCGAAACCGCGAGCCCCTTCTCGAGAAAGAACGCCTTGATGGCTTCCCGGGGGTCGCCTTCGGTCGGCTGTATAAGGAAGGGGGCGTAGTTTCGCCGTTCGGATGCGTCTGCCGGATTCGACGGAGCCGCAGCGACTTCACCCCTATTAGGAGCCAGGCCCGTCGAATCCGGCAGACGCCAACGTCATTCGGAAAACAGCACCTTTCCCGAATGGTCGGCCAGGATTGCCACGAGCACGCTGTCCTTTATGGGAAAACGTTCGGGGCGTTTTTTCGGGCGGTCCTCGAGCGCGCCCCGGGTTTCGTAGAAGCGGCAGCCGGGGAGGGGGTACCCGCTCCATTCCACTTTCGCTACCGAATTCACGGAAACGACGTTGGCGAAATCCATGAGCGCTCACGAAACCGTCCGGGCGTCGAAACCGGAGCCCAGGAACGCGGCCGTGATTTCGGATTTTTCTTCGGCGGAAAGCTTATGGAGACGCGATCCGAAATAGTACCGCGAGAATATTTTTTCGAGATTGGTATCGAACGGGAGGGTGGGGATTCCGTATGCGAACGCCCGGATCGCTTCGGCGGTATACGGACCGACTCCGGGAAGGGTCCTGAGGGCTTCGGTTTCTTTCGGGAACACTCCGCCGAAATCCGTCGTTACTTTTTTCGCGGCGGCGAGGAGGTTGCGGGCTCGCGAGTAATACCCGAGGCCGTCGTAATACGGGAAGAACGTTTCGAAGTCCGCCTCGGCGAGCGATTCCACGGTCGGAAAACGTTCGACCATGCGTTCGAAAAACGGGGCGACCCGCGGCGCTTGGGTTTGCTGGAGGAGGATTTCCGAGAGCCATACGCGGTACCCGCGGGACTTTTCGTCGAAATCCCCCAAACCCTTGCGCCAGGGGAGGGAATGGCGGCCGCATTTCTCATGCCAGACGAGAAGGTTTTCGTACGGAAATTTCGCGAACATGTCACGATGGTAAGGGTTTTTCGTATTAGGTCAAAGATGCCGTTGCTAACGGCACCATTCGGATTAATATCGCGTCAATACGCCCATAACCGTCCGGCATATGGCCAATAAGAAAAAATCCGCTCCCGAAACCGTACCGGCAACCCCTCCGGAATCGCCTTCGACGACCGTCGGAAAACTTCCCGTTTGCGCCCGAATCCGGGCGAAGTTCGCCGATCCGGCATTCAAAAAGAAGTGCTTCAAAGGCGCGGCAGTCGCATTTTTCTCCGCTCTCGTAGCGGCGGGCGGCGTTTTCGGCTGGATGAAGTACGCCGAAATGTACGCGGTTCCCCAGGTCATGGGGGCGAATTTCAGCCTCGAATACCGCAAAGTGCCGTTCGACGTCCCGTCGATCGACTTTACCTTTTCTACTGATCTCGATCCGGCGACCGTCAATTTGGCCAACGTTACCGTTTCTTCCGGGCTTTCAGGATACCCGTCCCTCAAATCGGGCAACGTCGTGTCCATCGCGCTCCAGCAGAAAATGACGGTGGGCGAAAAGTACGTCTTCACGCTCTCCAAAGACATCGCCACTCCGCGAGGCAAGAAGCTTTGAACCGACTACGTAGTCGAGGTCGAAGCCGTAGGAGGAGTGAAAGTTTCGCGCGCGATTCCCACGGGAACGACCGACAAACTTTCCAAAAACCCGATTTTCATTTTCAACATCCCGGTCGTGGCGCTCGCGTCGCTTTCCGAGAAAGACAAGATCCCGTGTCCGGTAAAATTCGAGCCGGCCGTTCCGGGCCGCTGTTCGTGGATTGCCGGAAACGTTCTCGAATACGTTCTCGACAAGCCGCTCGCCGGGTCCGCGAAGTACGCGGTCACCGTTTCGAATTCCAGCGGATTCCTCTATCCGATGAAGGACGAATTCAAGGCGGAATTCAGCACTCCCGAGCTGAAAGCCCTCGTCGACACTGGGGCGGAGCTCCCGAGATTTTCTCCCAAAGAGGGCATCTGGGTCGCGTTTTCTACCGACGTCTCGGCGAAGTCGCTCAACGAAAAGCTCGAACTTAAGGAAGACGCCAGCGGTAAGGCCGTTTCGGCCGTAGCCAAAGCCGTCTCCGGCGGCGACGTTTCCAACGCCTTCGTCATCACCGGAAAGGACGGCCCGCTCGACCATTCCCTTACCTATAAGCTCCGCGTCGCCGAAGGGCTCATGCCCGCGTTTGGGAACGCGGCAATGAAAACGGCTGCCGAATGGAAGGTCCGATCGAACGACTTCATTTCGAACGTCGAAGTGAAGTACAAGAACCTCTCCGAAACCGGCGTCCTCATCGATACCCCGAGCGTCTACGAATACGGAAAGCTCGTCCCCGGACTTCCGCCCAAGAACGGCATCCTCTCGATCGATTTCGACGAGGACGTCGAATTCGCCAAAAGCCGGGCGTACGTCGTGAGCGAAGACGGAAAATCCCGCACCGATTGCGACCTTTCTTCCTACGAACGCGACGTCTATGACAATAGTGCCGGAAAGCAGGTGAAACGCACCAGTTTCAAATGCGAACTCCTCGGGACCATGCCGTACGGCACGAACGTGAAGCTCGTGGTTTCCAAATCGGTTTCCCCGTCGCTCAGGGTCGACGCCACCAAGGATTACGTCGTCTCGCCGGAATTCAAAGTTTCCGATTTCAAACTCGTTTCTCCCACTGAAGCGTGCGTCTATTCGACCACTCCGATCCAGAACCGTCCCGAATCCCTGGTCACCGTCCCGGCCTCCAAGGTTCGTGAAATCATGCCCGACGGCCGTTACGAATGGGTGAACGGAGAAAATAAGGAAATCTTCACCTGTCCGAAAATCCAAGGCAAACAGGCTTTCGTGGTTTCCGTCCGCCTGAATCCGCAGACCGACTATTCCTTCCGTTTCGCCAAGGGGGCCGTCGATATCTATTGAAACGCTCTCGTCGCGGATGTCGACCTCGGAAAGGCGAAGACCGGAAACCTTTCCGAAAAGGATAAGTACCTCTATTCGTCCGCATCCAAGGACATCAACGTCATTCCTGCCGAAGCCAAAATCGTCCTCGGTATGAAATCGGTCAACGTCGATTCCGCCAATATCGAAGTCTGCGAAACCGACGCGAACGAATACTTCCGTTTCTCGGTAAATTCGTGGAGACAGGACTACGCTCCGAACTGCAAGAAGGTTTCGAAAGCCAACGTTCCGCTCCAGAACCGCCATTGGGAACTTTCACCCAAACAGGTGGACGTGGAAGCCGACGTTCTTGGTCGCGACGCCGAGTCGCCGTTCGTGCTCGTACGCGGCTCCGCTTATGACCGATTCAACGTCGCGGACGGCGGATACCGCGACAGCGACCGCGAATTCTCGAATTTCTACGTCCGCTCGAACCTCTCGCTCACCCTCGAACAGGGGACCGACCGTTCGTACCTCTTCGCTTCTTCGTTCGACGGCAAGGAAACTCCGTCCGACCTTTCGTTCGAAACCTATTCGTACGACGGCATCAGCTACGATCCCGTTCCCGTAAAGGCGAAGGTTACTTGGAACGCCAAGCGCTCCGTATATGAAATTTCCAAAACGGACCGCTCCGTCGTTTTCGTCGTAGCGAAAAACGCCAAATATTTCGGAGTGCTTTCCACGTCTTCCGACTCGGTTTCCAACTACGACTTCGGATACGTTTCCGGACAGGATTCCTCTACTAAGGATTACGCCTACGTATACGGCGACCGTCCGATCTACCGCGTGGGCGACACGGTATATTTCAAAGGCCTCCTCCGTCGCTTCAATCCCGACGGATACGTTCCTTCCCCGTTGAAAGACGTGAAGATCCGACTTTCGAACCAGGAAGGGGAAACCTTTAAGGAAATCCCGGTGAAGGCCGATAAGAATTCGAATTTCGCCGGTTCGTTCGAACTTCCGCAGGGAATGAAGACCGGACGATACGATTTCGAAATCACTTCACAGGCTAAGACCGGAGAAGAAACCCTCTACGTCTATAACGACGGGCATTTCTTCGTCGAACAGTACGTGAAGCCGGTGTTCAAGGTCTCGGCGTCCGAAACCGCCCGTGACGTGTTGCCGAAAGAAAAAATATCCGTCCCGTTCTCGGCCGAATATTACTTCGGCTGAGCCGTTTCGATGGCCAAGTACTCCGTAGGGGTCATGACGCAGAACTACTTCTTCGATCCGAAGGAATATTCCGCGTTCCGCTTCGGTACCGCGAGCTCCAACTACGACTGCGTCTACTGGGGATATTGCAACAATTCCGACCAGTTCGTCGAAACCCTCGATGGCAAACTCGACGCGAACGGACGTTCGACCCTCTCGTACCAAATGCCCGAACTCGCTTCCGGCGGAGAAGAAAAACTCTATAATTTCAATATCGAAACCACCGATCCGGATACCGGAAAATCCGTCACGCAGACCGTTACCAAGGTTCTCCATCTCACCGACGCCAACATCGGCATCCGCTCCCCGTACTGGGTGAACAAGGGCGAGGCGATCAAGGTGGACGGCGTAATCCTCGATCACGCCGCGAAACCGCTTTCCGGAAAATCCGCCAAGGTCGAGTTCGTCCGCCGCGAATGGAAGGAAGTGAAGAAGCTCGGCATCGACGGAACCTACTATTCCGAAAACGAGATGGTCGAAACCGTTGAAAAGACCGTTTCGGCAACCACCGATTCGGAAGGCATGTACCGCACCGAATATCTCCCGGCGACCGGCGGGGAATTCGAAATCCGCGCGACCTATACGGGAAAGAACGGCGTGGATTCCACCGCGTCCGAATACGCCTACGCAGCGACGGACAAATACGTTTCGTGGGGCGGAACCAATAACTCCGTCACTGAACTCACGGCGGAAAAAACCGTTCTCAAACCGGGAGAAAAGGCCGTGTTCACGCTCAAATCTCCGGTAAATTCGGGCAAGGTCTTCGTGACCGTCGAAAAAGACGACGCCGTCCTCGACGCCTTCGTTCGCGACATTTCGTCCTACGCCGAAAAGATCGAAATCCCGCTCGAAACCCGGCACATCCCCAACGTCTACGTGAAGGCGTTCCTCATCGGCAAGGCCGACGGGGCGGTTCTTCCGACCTACAAGCGCGCGCTTTCCGTCGTGAAGGTCATGCCGAACGAGAAGCGTTTGAACGTCACCGTGCAAGCCGATCGCGACCGCAAGGCTCCGGGCGATCCGCTCTCGGTCACCGTATTCGTGAAGGACGCGCTCGGCAACCCGGTACCGAACGCCAACGGCAGCCTATCCGTCGTCGACGAATCGGTGCTCGCGCTCCTCGGCAACCCCAAGAAGAACCCCTTCGCGTTCTTCTATGAAATGAAGCGCTACCTCGGCGTACAGACCGCAATCTCGCTTAACAACCTCGTCGACAAGCTCGAAGTGAAGTCGTTCGACCTCTCCAACGGGGCGAAGGGCGGAGCCGGTGAAGACCGCAAGGGCGGCGACGCGAAAAAGAAGCGCGGAGTATTTAAAGACACCGCCTTCTGGAGATCGGATTTCACTACCGATAAAAACGGCAAATTCACCATCGCTACCGACAACCTTCCGGACAACCTCACCACTTGGGTGATCGAAGCCGTCGTGTCGACTTCCGCCGACAACCGCATCGGTCTCGCACAGACCACCGTCACCACTTCGAAGGAGGTCATGGTCAGCGACAACCTGCCGCGCATTTTCCGCTCGCGCGACTCCGTCACGCTCGCTCCGGTCGTCTACAACCGCACCGGCAAGGACGCGCAGTTCGACGTCTCCGTCACCGCCGACAACCTCGCCATCGAAAAGCCGTCCAAGAAGGTTCTCATCAAGAACGGCGAATCCGCTACCGTCGCGTTCCAAGCGGTTCCGTCTGACGTAACGCAATGACAAGACCGCGTGAACGCCAAAATCGCCTTCACGGCGAAATCGGGCGACAAGTCGGATTCCGTCGAAAAGACCGTTCCGGTATACCGTTCCGAAACCTGGGAAACCGTGGCGACCATGGGCGCTACCAATGACGCTTCGTACGACGAGAAACTCAATCTTGCGGGCATCGACCCGGATCGCGGCGAGCTCCTCGTGCGCTATTCGGCAAGCCTCTTCGGCAATGCCGCCGAAGGTCTCGACTACCTCGTACGCTACCCGTACGGCTGCGTGGAGCAGCGGACTTCGGCCGTCATGCCGAGCGTCATCCTCAAACGTCTCGCCGATGCCGTAGGATCGGAATTCGACCTCGACAAACGCACCGTTCCGTATTACGGAAACGGCGTCCGTTCCGATAAGACCGTCCGCGAAGCGCTCTCCGACTACTCGTCTTCGATGGTTTCCTACGCCCGTGGCGACGGAGGCTTCGGATACTGGCCGGGAGCGGACAAATCCGATTTCCGCATGACTTCCTACGCGGTCCGCGCCCTCGGTGAAATCCGCGCCCTCGGAATTTCGGTGGATTCCTCGCTCATGAACGGCGCCGCGTCGTTCCTCAAGAAGGAATTCTACGCCAACAAACGCCCGTATTGTACGCCTCCGGCCGCCAACCCCAACGCTTCGGTTCCCACCGACGCCTGCGGATATCCGACCGTAGAACGCCTCGCCGCCGTTTCCGCCGTCCTCTCGGCGAAGGGCGACGATTACGAAGCCTACAAGATGTGGAAGCTCGTCGACGCTTCGAAATTCACCGCTTCCGAAAAAGTGGCGTCGCTCACTGCTATCGCCCGCATCAAGAAGATCCCGAGCCTTGCGCCTGCCGACGTGGCAGCGCTCGACAAGATCGCCGGAACCTACGTGGACGACCTTCTCAAATCGTCGCTCGTCTACGATTCCCGCGGGGCGTACCTCGCGGACGACGGCGAATATTCCCGAGTACGCGTAAGTGCGGAATTCATGGAAGCCGTCGTGAAACTCGGACGCGACAAGGACGAAGTATCGCAGATTCTCGACAACGTTTCCCGTTTCCTCGCCCGCGCTAAAAAGTCGGACGGCAGCTACGGTTCGACCATCGACACCCTCGCGGTCGTCTCCTCGTTCGCCGCACGCGGAGCTTCGGACGCGGCTTCGGTCACCAACTTCGTCGCCAAGGCCAACCTCAACGGCGAAAACGTTTCCGAAACCGGCATCTCCAAAACCGACCTCACCCGTTCGTTCGAAAAACGCGTCGCACTTAAGGACGTCCCCGTGGATTCCACCTTGAACTTCTCGAAGACCGGCAACGGAAAGCTCTACTACGACCTCTCGCTCTCGTACCCGGTTCCGGCGGAAAAGATCGCCGCCCGCGATGAAGGCATGTTCGTAAAGACCGAATACTACGACCAGAACGACTGCAAGCGCGTCGAAGCGCTCCAAGCTGAGGAGAACGCCGCGTATGCTGCCGGAAAGATCCGCTACGACGAGCTCAAATACCCCAAAGACGTCTACTCGTACGTCGATCCGATTACGACCGTCCGCGTCGGGCAACTCGTGCGCGTACGCTACCGCGTCATCGCCTCCGACGCCCGCGACCGTGTCGCGTTCGAATCGTTCGTCCCGGCCGGTGCCGAAATCGTGAACACCCGTCTCGCCACCGAGTCGAAAACCGTCGCTAAGGACACCTTCTTCGACCGAGAAGAATTCCTCGACGACCGGTACTTCGGATACTCCGAAGTCCTCGAGTCCGGCGATTACGAAGGTTCTTACGTCTTCCGCGCTACCCACGCCGGAACGTACTCCGTTCCTCCGACCAAGATCTTCGAATTCTACGATCCCGAAGTCTTCGGCCGCACCGAAGGAAAGAAGTGGACCGTGAACGCGAAATAACCGTTTCCGTAAAAAATGAAAACCCCCTCGGATGAGGGGGTTTTTGATTGCGTGGCGCACGGTCAGTACGCGTGTTCGTGCTTGAGGTATTCGCATATTCCGTCGCCTCCGGCGCTCCCGTCCGTATCGTAGTCCTTCACGGTGACCTGGCGGGTTTTTCCTTGCCAGAATTCGCCTTCGAGCACTACGGCGTAGAAACGTCGCGCGTTGGCGGAACATTTCATCGACACCACTTTCGCGTTGACGACTTTTCCTTCCCTGCCGACGACGACGGGAACTATGCTCCCGTCACCGAGGGATTTGAGAAGGGCTTCTTTCGTCGCTCCGGAAACGATGCCGTAGCGTTCGGTTACGTTAGTTGCCAAAATATCCTCCTTTTTTTGAATTTCAGCCGACGGATGCTACTCACGGAAAAAGACATTGCAAAATATTTTATCGATTCGTCAATTCGCGAATGGCGAAAGTCCGGTAACTGCTGCTCTTGATTTCCGTAAGAAACGTCGTAATTTCGTCGCATGGAAAACCAGCACACCGTATTCATCCTCTCCGGTCCTTCCGGAGTGGGAAAGACCACCGTTTGGGACGAAATCCGTTCCCAACATGCCGACCGCGTCGAAAAGATCGTCACCACCACCACGCGCGCACCGAGGCCCGGGGAAACCCATGGGGTCCATTATTATTTTCTCTCGAAATCCGAGTTCGAAGCGAAGATCATCGCCGGGGAAATGATCGAGTACGCGCTCGTGCACGGTAATTATTACGGATCTTCTTCCGAAGAACTCGAACGAATCGTTTCGCACGGCAAGAGCCCAGTATACATCGTCGATCCGCAGGGAATGGCACACCTCAGGCCGGAGCTCATGCGCAGGTCGTACCGCGTATCCACGGTCTTTCTCCT
This sequence comes from uncultured Candidatus Peribacteria bacterium, assembly GCA_964482035.1. Taxonomy (GTDB): domain Bacteria; phylum Patescibacteriota; class Gracilibacteria; order BD1-5; family UBA2023; genus JANJWP01. The sequence continues at coordinate 289,812 of CAYZVC010000002.1, forward strand.
TCCTCCGTCCATCGATGAGCTCAAGAGTCGCCTCCGCGGCCGAGGAACCGAAGACGACGATTCTTTGAACATCCGCCTCGCCAACGCCATGGTCGAAATGGAAGAGAAAGACTTCTACGACTACCAGATCGTAAACGACACGCTCGAAAACGCCGTCGCCAAAGTGGGTGCCGTAATGTTCGCTCGCCCGTAGCATGGCCCTTTTCGAATCGCCATCCGAAATTACCGAATCCGTAGGGAACAACCGTTTCGGACAGATTGAAGGCGATGCCGTCCTGTCCTTGAAAGTTCCCCGCAGGATATTCGGGGATTTTTCCGACGTCCGGCTCTCGGACCGCATCGCGTTCCGAGACTCCGTCGAAGGCGGGGGAAACCGTGAAATTCCAGGCCTCGAATCGTTCGTTTCCACCGTTTGGGAAGGCGTTCCTTTCCACGTGTTCGACAACCATAATTACGCGCTCGCTTTCTGGCTCGAAGCACATGCGTCAGGAATTCTTCCCAAGGGGTTCCGACTCGTACACGTCGACATGCACAGCGATCTTTGGAAGAACGGTTTCGATCTCGATCTGGAAAGGTCGGGGAATTCCTCGTACGTGGAGGATTTCGTGAATACGAAAACCGAAGTCGGCAATTACATCGATCCGGCCGTCCGGTGCGGATTCGTGGGCGAAATCGTGAAAATCGAAGGGGAGGACGAACTCGAATCCGCGCTCGCGCGGCTCGAAAACGGCGAAATCGATTTCGCTCTCCCCACAGTGCTCAATCTCGACCTCGATTTCTTCGCGCCCGACCTCGACTACATACCTTTCGAACTGAAAAAACGCGCCGTGCTCGCGTTCGCGAAAAAATCCCGGCTCGTCACGGTGGCGACGAGTCCGGGATTCATTGACGGCGAAGCGGCCCTGCGGACGTTCGGCCGGATATTCGGATAACTACTGGTTGGGGAATTCTTCGGTAGGAACCGGGAATGAGGATCCGCTATAGCGGGCTATGCCCTTGGTTACGCGGATTTCGTCCATGTAGCCGTAGAATCCGGGCCAAGTGGGGTTGTCGCCAACGCGGCCGAGCCAAAGTCCGTTCGCGCTTCCGAACGCCGATCCGTTCGGAATCGTGCCGGAAGATTCGAGGACCCCGTTTTTGTATTGGGAAATGGTATTCCCGTTGCGCACCCATGCGTAGTGGACCCATTCATTGAGGGTGATACTCGTTTCGGAAGTGGTGGCAGCTCAATAAAACGCTCCTATGACCTTATGCGAAGCGTTCCAATGTCATCAGGTCCACCAACTTCCCGCAGCCCATGAACTGAAGGCGCTACTGAGCATCGCCCGATCCCTGTTCGCCAACGTATCGAGTTTATAAAACCATCCTTCCACGGTGAAGTCCCCGGTTCCGAAATCGAAGTCGGAAGAAGCCGAAACGAAAAGGCTGTTTGCGGTCGTCCCTGGAAAATACCTCGAACCCGAGCCGAATTTTTTTATGGTAGGTTCCGCCGAAGTTCCGGCATTGGTCATCGTTTTTCCTTTCACATCGACGGTATCCCCGTTGAAATGGAGGAGAAGCGCGAAGTTCGCGACGTACGGATCGGTCGCGGGTCATTTCGCTTTGGCGATTTCCCCGTCCATAAGCGCACCGGTCAACCCGTTCGCGGTTCCCGGTTCCGCCCTGAGGAGTCAGGAAACGTAGCCGTTGGGCATTCCCGTCGAAGGGAAATTACCGGCCACGCTCGCGATTTTGGTTACGGGGGATATCCCAGCGGTCTGTACGAAGGACGTTACGCGTTTCTTTCCGTTCGCCCCCGCCGTCAAGAAGTCGGCTCCCGCGCCCATGAGGGACGACGGGTCGTAAGAAGCCAACGCTTCGCCAACGACTCCTTCCAAAGAAGACACTTTGAACTTTTCCGGATTCATTTTCAGTTTCACGTAGTCCGGTTTTCCGGCCGTGTAGTTCGTGCCCGCTACGTTCCAATCGCCTCCGGTGAGCGCTGCGGGATTTCCGTCCACGTACGCCAAAGCGCCGGTGAGGGCGTAGTCGGCGTCATGGATGACGTAGTACCTCGGGGAATTGTTCGTCAACGCCGCCTCCGAAGTGATCGCCGTCTGTACCGACCTCACGTTCGCTTTGATGGCGGAGTCTTTGGCGTCCTGCGAATAGCCCGAAAGGGCCAAGAACCCGATGGTCGCCAAAATCGCGAGGATCGTGACGACGACGATGAGTTCCACGAGCGTGAATCCGCGGAATGCGGATGACCGGCGGATCCTTTGGGAATCCCGTTTCCTCGTCTGCTCGGTAATCATGGGGGGTTGATTAATTTTCCGTCAAATAATACGGGAACGGGTCCCGTTTCGCAAAGGGAAATATAAAACCCCTTCTTTCGAAGGGGCGAGGGGGTCATCCGTGCTGCCGGCATCGGCATTGCGGATGCGGATCCATGTCGAACCGCAGGCTCGAGAGCGGGGTTTCCAATATTTCGGAGATGCCGGAAACGGAAAACACGATCCAATTCGAACCGATTTTCGGAAGCGAATGGTTCGTGCCTTCGAGCAGGGTTTCGAGCGAGAGACGGGAAGCGATCGCCGAAAGGAAACGCTGGTCGATTCCGATCCCAGGCATGCTTAGGACGTCACGCGACGACGAACAGTCGGGTTTCCGCGAGGTCTTTTGGTATTTCTCCAAAAACTCGTGCCTTTCCTGATGGAGCATCAGGCAACCGTAGCAGCATCCGCTTGGGCGGTAGGCGAAAACCTCGCCGCCGCATCCGAGTTCGAACATGCTGGCGTAGATTGCCGGAGTCCCCGTTTCGACCGAAACGTCGTTCGCGTAGGCCCGGCTCGCGTCGGTATCCGTTCCTACGATGACGAGATCGGATTCACGGACGGCGTCTTCGAACCCGGATTCCGGAGAAAAGACGTCTTTGGAAACGGCGACGGCATCGGGAAGCGAGTGTCCGCAATATTCTTCGAGCAACGACTTGGCCGCTTCGGCCTTGTTCATTCCCACGTATCTGCTCCCGCAGGCGTGCCGGACGAGATTGCCGGATTCGAGGACGTCGAAGTCGAACAGCCGGAATTTGGTAACGCCGGACTTGAGGAGGTCAAGCGCGATGTCCGCCGCTCCTCCGAGCCCCACGACGCTCACGGTTTTTTCAGCGAGGGGAGGGTGGAAGGCGTCGCGACGGGGGTTGCTTTCGGCATACGGAAACGCTTTCACGGTTTTCATGGTTCTTCCTTTCAAAAGAAGCCCCGGCATTTTGGCCGGGGCGGGTTTAAAACGAACGGAAACGGCGACCGATGCGCGAGCGGAAATGTTTGTCCGCCACGTCGTCGGAGCCGTCGGTTCGTTCTTGCGTCGGAGGCTTGTCCGCGGAAGCCACGGAGCCGCCATGGTCGATTTCGAGATCTGCCGACCCATGGGTAAATGGGACGATGGCCCCCATGGTTTCTTTCACGCGCGTCGGATTGCGGTTTCCCGGAATGCCGAGCGCTTCGAGGTCGAGAGGTTTTGCCATTTTTACTGCTCCTTTCTGAAAGCTGGTTTCGGTTTGGGTTTCCGTCATTCCGGAAGTATCCATTTTCCGGTAGCACGTTTGACTTCGTAGGCGTGGAGCCAGGCGGCGGCGAGGTTCAGGATCGTGACGATTGAGAAATCCGGCAGCCACCCTTGGCCGTGCGAGTCGTCGCGGCGCATAGTGCAGAGCTTGAGTCCGCCCATTTCCGGAGATTCCCCCAGATGGTGGAATTCGTGGGCGGACCGGTTCTTGCAGTACTCTACCACGTCGCGGTCGACCGCTACGGGAACGGGCGGTTCGTACGGGTAGTTTTCCGGATAGAACGCCCGGATGCGGTAGCGGTTGCCGCTGAGCGTGACGAAGTCGCCTTCGGCGTACAGCGTGGGACCTTCGGTCATGAGAACGAAGGCCGGAAACGCGTTCGCGAGCATTTCCGCTTCGTATCCGAGGCGTTCGAGGTACCGGGTCGGATTTCTTCCGACCCAATTCGGCAATGCGGACATGAGTCCTCCTTTCTTGATTAGCGGAGCCTTTCGGGAACGACGCCGTCCCGGGTTATGAAATCGGACCTTTTCCGAACATTCGGGGAAAGGGTTTCCCGGCTCGTCTCGAACCGTTCGAAAAACGCCGTGACGGCGATCGCGAGGAATAGGAGCGCGGCCGCCGAAATTCCGACGACGAGTGTCCATCCGACGAACCTCATGATCCAGTATCCCATTCGGACGAGCGGCGTTGGACCGCGTTCGTCGGCGGGAATTCCGGGGGTGGGACCGAGCGTTTCTTCGACTTGTCTGCGCACGAACGTCGATATCGGACGCGGATTTTCCGGCATACGCGGTTTTACGGATGCCGCTTCCACCGTTCGGCGGTTCCGGATTTCCCGGACGCGGGCTTCGATTCGCGTGAGACGCGCGATTTTTTCGTCGTCGCCCATTGCGCTTTCGGAGATTTCTTCCGCGGTTCGGACGAGCGCCTTTTCTTCCGGACCGAATTCCGATGCCCAAGCGTTCGATACGTTTATGAACGTCGCGCATAACGCGAAAAGAAGGATTTTCCTCATGGCGATTCCCCCCGTATTTCGCGAAGGAGCCGCCGGATCTTCTCATCCTTCTCGCGTTTTCGGATTCCCAAGTCAGCTTGGGAGACGAAGGGTGTTGCTACGGATCCGTACGCGTTCGCACGGTTTGGGGATTCGGCGGTTCGCGCAGTAAAAGCGCAACCCGAAAACGCCAGTGCAAAAATGGCGACGGTGAGGGGTTTGCGGAACATGATCGCCTCCTTTCTAGAGAACGTGGGTCCTGAGGTTGGAATAGGCTTCTGGAAAATCCTCGAGCCTCGGATATCCGTTCTCCCTTTGGAGGAGCCGCCGGATGTCGTCGGTTTCGAGTTCGAGTTGTCCGTTGGGCGCGCTCCGGAAAATCCGTACCGCGCCCGTTTTTCCATGGTGCGCAAAGGCGATGGCGAATGCGCCGTACCGGAGGCCGTTTCCGGATATTTCGAAAGCCGTCCAGCCGTTTCCTTTCCGAATTTCCATTCGGTCGCCGAATTTCCGTACCCGGCGTTTCAGGCTCCGGAAGGTTTTCCTGCGGATCCGAAAAGAGCTGTTGAGGTACGCGGATACGGCCGTTTTCAAAATCGCGAACGCGATTCTGAGCAAGAGGAAGACGATGCCGAACGTTATCGAAAAAAACGCGTAGGTTATTGCGAACACGATGGCGACCACCCTCCCCGCGGGACCGGAAAAGAAGATCTTCGAGAAGGTTTCGGCGAAGATTTCCGCCTTGAGATAGTCTTGGAAACGCGTCATGGCGGACTCCTTGGAAATGCCCGGAGGCGTTTGCGGATGTTAACGAACTTCGGGGCGTTTCCCCGGACGGAGAGGCGGTAGCGCGGAGCCTCCCCGTCCGGGAAAGCGGTTCCCGGGGTCCGGAGTTCGCTTCCGGAGCCGAAGGAAAACTACCCGTGAAAAAACGAAAAACATGGAAACGTTTCGGAAAAAAGCATGAAAAAAGCCCGGAACCGCTGGGGTTCCGGGCTTGGATGGTACGTCCGCTCCTTTCTAGTCGGACGTGATTTTGGTTTCCGACGCCTTTCGGCGGACGGTCAGAGGTAGATGCGTTCGCATACCTCCGGGGTGAGGATTTGTTTTTCCGGGAAGAGGCGGCGCCCGAAAGCGTGCTTCATCGCGGGGATGGGGGTTTCCGCTTCGCCGTGGATGAGCGCGATGCGGACGTTCGGGTATTTGGCTTTCACCTTGCCCGAACCGGCAGGACTGCTGACCCCGCACCATTCGCGGACCATGGCTTCGTCGGCGTGCGAGGAGAGACCGTCGAGACGGCCGATCTTCGCGCGGACCTCGAACGTGGAACCGACTTCCGGCAAGGTGATGAGTTTCTTGCCTTCGGTCAGCGCACGTCCGGGAGTGCCTTCGGCCATATACCCGGTGAACAGGAATTCCGCACGGACGTCCTCCAGATATTTCCGGAAGTATTCGCCGATCGGGCCGCCGGTTCCCATGCCGGAAGAGGTGACGATAATCTTGAAGCCTTTCGTCATCAAGATACCGTCGCGGGAGTCCTTCTTGATGATTTTGAACGTCTTGGCGCCCGGTTTCAGGGTCTTGGCATACGCGGGAATATGTTTTTGGTACATGCCCGAATAGATTTCGCCAAGCGGCGTATCAAGGTAGATTTCCCCTTGGAACGCCCCCTTCTGACGCAACGACACCAGCATGTGCATCACGATTTGCGCACGGTCGAGGGCGAAGGCGGGAAGGATGAGGATGTCACGCTTGCGCGCGGCGTCCAACACGACCTTCTCGAGCTCCTTCACAGTCTCTCCCCATGCGCGGTGGCGACGGCCGCCGTAGGTGCATTCGACGGCGAGCAGGTCCGGATGGACCCAATCGGGAATCGTCGGCGCGCCGCCGTGCGGTTGGAAGTCGCGCGTCGGCCCGAGGTCGCCCGAGAGGACGAATACCTTGCTTTGGCGCTTGCTCGTACCGATGCCGTGAACCCGGAAAGCGACCGAAGTCGAACCGAGCACGTGGCGGGCGTTGAAGAACGCTACGGAAACGCCTGGAGCGCCGGGAACGGCGATCCAGGTATCCATCGCTTCGGCCTTGAATTTGGCGGCGGTCTTTTCCACGTCTTCCGGAAGGAAGAGCGGTTCGACCGGACGCTTCGATTCCATGACCTTAACGATGTCCGCGCGGACCTCGATGCCGTATTTGAAGAGCAAGGCTTGCGCCTTGCCGATGTCTTCGGCACTGGCCTTCTTCGCGTCGGTCACCGTCATGCGGTCGCCGTTGCCGGTCGAACGTTTGACGCCCTTGGCCTTGCTTTCGCTGACCAATTTCCACGCGCTGCTGAGTTCTTCCCATCTTTTCGTGAACGCCGTTTGCTCCGCCTCGTATTGCTTGAGGGTGAGTTTCGCCGCATCGACCAGGGAAGCTTTCGCGACCATGGAAGTGAATGCCGACATCCAGATTTCTCCGGAGTAGCCGTTCTTCACGAACACGGGCAACCGGCCGCAATGGTCGGCGTGGCCGTGGGTCAGAATCGAGAGGTGGATGGACGACGGCTCCAGGGGGAGCGGCGTCCGGTTGGCCTCGCTCGAACCCGGACCTTGGTAGATGCCGCAGTCCGCGAGGATGCGGTATTCGGTGCCGTCGTCGTATTCGACGACGAAGAGGTGGGCGGAACCGGTAAGGTTCACCGTGCCGTTGCCGATGGAGCCCCAAGGAGTCCAATAGGCGGCGATGGGCTTGCGGTGTTTCTTGCCGTCCAATACTTTATTTACGTTTGCCATAAAGGCCTCCTATGGAAGATTTGTTTACGCGCACGCCCCTGCCAGGGGGTCGTACGCGGCTCGGATGTTAAAGAACCTGACCGAGGTATAATGATAAAAAACCTTTCCGCAAGTCTATATTTGACAAAATAAAAAAAACTCGTGAAAGGTGTTGACTTTCGTATAAAACTACTATAGTCGCGATGAGTATCCAATTCATCTACCGCATATGCGTACCACCTCCCGCATCGCTTCCGCCGCATTCGCGCTGGCGATTGCCGCTTCGGGTTTCGCCGAAGCCTCCGCCGCGTACTATTCGCCGTTCGCCCGGTACTTCGACGAAGCTCCGGATTTCACTATCGAACAGGCGTACCAGTACGACAATTCCGACACGTACCTCGTCCGCGTCTGCAACCGCGGCAATACCCCGGTGAACGGCGGAACCCTCCGCGTCGCCGTAGGGCGCACCGCGAACGACCGTCAGGAACGCAATTTCTCCGGCGTCGCTCCGGCCGCGGGCACCTGTTCCAACGTCGAGCTCCCCAACGTCCGCCAATACGGACGTAAGGAAAACCGTACCTACGGGCTCATCGCTTCCGTAGCTTGGAACGGCTCCACTCCGGAATCTTCGCTCACGAACAATTCCAAGAACATCACCGCATCGCCGACGATGAAGAGCGGAGGATCGGTTTCTACCTCTTGGACGACTCCGACGACTTCCCGTAAGACCTACCAGGATCCGGTTTCCGACCTCTACCTCGACCGAGGAACCAATCCGTATGCCGGACGCACTTGGTACTATTCCAACGGGGGCAGCTACGACTGCGGCGGGTACTGGAACGGAAGCAGCTGGCGACCGTATTCCCGCTACGTTTCCGACTACGCGACCGACGACCGCAACTACTCCAACAACTACTCGTACCGCGACTCCGACTATTCCAACTACTCCTACTCGGTGGATTCCCACTGCTACGACAAGTACGTTCCGGGAACGAGCGGATACTATTGGGGCGGAAGTTCCAATTCGTCGTCCTACTATGGCAACGGAACGAACGGTTCGTACTACTATAACAACGGTTCTTCCTACTCGACCGACGGTACGACCTACTACTCGAACGGAAACGTCTACTACACAAACGGCGGAAACGTTTACTACAACGGCAACACCTACTACGATCCGACCGCCAACCAGTACTACACCCAGAACCAGTACGCCAATCCGAACTTCTACATCACCCGCGTAGGACGCGACGGAGGGGCCCGCAACGTCCTCGCCACCGTCTGTAACAACGGTGCCGACATGAGCCAGTTCAAGGATCTCTCCATCGGATTCAAGGACCTCTCCAAGGGTACGAGCTTCCGCGCGACCCAGTACGTCAAACTCCTTTCCGGCCAGTGCCGCGACGTATCGGTGAACTTCTCGAGCTTCGCCATCGACTTCTCGGGCGTTCATACCTTCGAGGTTACCGCCGATCCGGACAGCCGATTCATGGAACGCGACGAAAACGACAATTCGCTCAAGGCCGACATCTTCGTAAACAAGTAATTTCTCATTCGGAGCGCGGAGGACTCCCGCGCTCCTTTTTTCTTTCATATGACCTACCACGGAAAATTCGGCCACCTTACTGATCCGGAATTCGTTTCCCAGATGCGTGCCCGAGCCGGAGCGTCTCCGGTAATCGCCGAGACTTTGGCCCGCCTGGAATCGAATCTCGATTCTTCCGCGAAAGCGGCGGAAGATCTCAAGCTTCTCGTCGAGACCATCGAATGAGAAACGAATATCGACGGAGCCGAGCCGCTTATCTCCGACGCCGCGTCAGTACTCGGGATTGAAGTTCCGACTACGCCGGAATTGGAGAAAATGGAAACGCTCGAAAAGCTCCAACGTCTTCTGGAGCTCGTTCCGCAACTCGTGGAAGCCGTGCGGACCAAAAAGGACGTCTGCCCAGTCTGCGAAGCGAAGATCGCATAACCGTCCGACCGTAAGGAGCGATCCGTTCATGGTTCGTTCGCCGATTGACGTTCGCGGTTTCCTCCGTATCATCGGTCCGTCAAAAACTGGAACAGGGAGGTACCATGTTAGCGATACACAAATACGCCAATCCCGGAGCGCATCCGGTTTACAACGTCTTGGGCCACGTCGGTTCCATTACGTGCATCGTTTTTCTCTTTCTGAGCGAGAAGATCTTCGGATGTGGCATGGCCGACGTGGCCACCGCCGTCGTCATGGGTCTGAATTCGCTGACGTACGTCCTCTGGCTCCGCGCTTCGGGTTCGACGTCGCCGATAATTCCCGCCATCTTCTGGGGTCTGCTCGCCATCGTCATCCTGGCGGCCGGGCATCCCGGTTGCGTTCCGTGAGGTTCGAGAAATTCGGAATCCCGCTTCGGCGGGATTTTTCTTTTGCTCGAAAATTCTCTTGCGTTCCTGTATTAGCACATATATAATACACGTGCTAAATCCAAAAGGGAACTGTTCTGAAAAACTACGAAAATCCCTTACGGAAGAGGCGGATACTTCTTCATCCCCGCTCCCATGGACTTCGAAAAATTCACCCACAGCGCCCAGAAGCGCCTGTCGGAAGCCGAAACCCTCGCGTACTCGGCAAAACATACCACGCTCGCTCCGGCGCATTTGCTCGCCGCCATGCTCTCCGCCCCCGACAGCATCGTTCCCGAGCTTTTAAAGAACGCCGCCTCAGACTCCGCCATGCTCGCGGCTTCGGCATCGGAAATCCTCCGCAAACTTCCGTCCGTCCAGTCGGGCAGCGTCAACGTCGCTCTCGACGGCGAACTCAAATCGGCGCTCGCTTCGGCCATCGCCCTCGCCGGAAAGATGGGCGACGAATACGTCACCGAAGAACACCTTCTTCTCGCCCTTTCCGAAGCTTCGTCTTTAAAATCGGCGTTCGCCCAAGGCGGTGCCGAAAAGAAAAAACTCGAAACCGCCCTTACCGCCATGAGGGCGGGGGAGCGGGTCACTTCTCCGGATGCCGAAACCCTCCAGGGCTCGCTTTCCAAATTCACCATCGACTTGATCGAACTCGCCCGCAAAGGCAAGATCGACCCCGTCATCGGCCGCGAAGACGAAATCCGCCGCACCATCCAGATCCTCTCGCGCCGCACGAAGAACAATCCCGTCCTCATCGGCGACCCGGGCGTAGGTAAGACCGCCATCGTCGAAGGCATCGCCCGAAAAATCGTCGACGGCGAAGTGCCCGACGCCATCAAGAACAAACGCCTGCTCACGCTCGACTTGGGGGCGCTCATCGCGGGCGCCAAGTACCGCGGCGAGTTCGAAGAACGTCTCAAAGCCGTCATTAAGGAAGTCGAAAAATCCGAAGGCGAAATCATCCTCTTCATCGACGAACTCCACACCATCGTAGGCGCCGGAAACCAAGAAGGCGGCGCGGACGCCGGAAACCTCCTCAAGCCCGCGCTCGCCCGCGGATCGGTGAAGGTCATCGGCGCGACCACCATCGCGGAGTACCGCAAATACGTTGAAAAGGACGCTGCGCTCGAACGCCGCTTCCAGCCGGTCATGGTCGACGAACCGGGCGTCGAAGACACGCTCGCCATCCTTCGCGGCATTAAGGAGAAATACGAGACCTTCCACGGCATCTCGATTACCGACCGCGCGCTCGAAGACGCGGTGGAACTTTCGGTGAAATACGTCACCGACCGCAAACTCCCCGACAAGGCCATCGATCTCATCGATGAAGCCGCCGCGAGCGTGAAGATGAGTTCCACTTCGAAGCCCGTCGAACTCGACAAGCTCGAAAAGGAAATCCGCTCCCTCGAAATCGAACGCGAAGCCAAGAAGGCCGAAAAGAATTTCGACGCCGCGACCCAGGCCGAACTCGAAGCCGAAATCGCTACGAAACGCGAACGGTTGCGTACCGGGCTTTCCAAATGGGAAGGCGAAAAGAAACTCATCGACCGCATGAAGGACGGACGTACGAAGATCGACGAACTTTCCAACCAGGCGCTCGACTTCGAACGCAAGATGGATTTCTCGAACGTCGCCAAGATCCGATACGCCGAAATCCCCGCGATTCAGAAAGACATCGCGGAGGCTGAGGCCGAACTCGCCGAAATCCACGCCCGCGGCGAATCCGCGCTCCGCGAACGCGTCGACCGCGAAGACATCGCCGAGGTCGTAGGGAAATGGACGGGAATCCCGGTAGGGAAACTCCTCGAGACCGAGAAAGAAAAGTACCTCCGCCTTTTCGATAAGCTCTCCGACCGTGTCGTCGGGCAGGACGCTGCGCTCAAAGCGGTGTCGGAGGCTATCCAGAGGTCCAAGGCTGGGCTTTCGGACCCCAAGAGGCCCATCGGGTCGTTCCTTTTCCTCGGGCCTACGGGCGTAGGAAAAACCGAAACCGCCAAAGCGCTCGCCGACGAGCTGTTTTCCGACAAGCACGCGTTCGTCCGCATCGACATGAGCGAATACTCCGAATCGCACACGGTAGCCCGCATGATCGGCTCGCCTCCGGGCTACGTGGGGCACGAAGAAGGCGGACAGCTCACCGAGGCCGTGCGCCGCAAACCGTACTGCGTCATCCTTTTCGACGAAATCGAAAAAGCTCATCCGGACGTCTTCAACGTCTTCCTCCAGATTCTCGACGACGGCCGCCTGACCGATGGAAAGGGCCGTACCGTGAACTTTAAGAATACGGTGGTCATCATGACCTCCAACCTCGTGACCGACCCGTCGGCCATCCTCGGCGGCTCGACTCCGGAAGAAGCGTTGGCGAGGTTCGAAAAGGATCCCGACGCCGGCCGTAAGGCGCTGGTACAGGAGTTGAAAAAATACCTCCGCCCCGAACTTCTGAACCGCATCGACGACGTGGTGATGTTCAATCCGCTCTCCGAAGCCGCGCTCGAAATGGTGGCCGACATCCTGCTCCACGAAGTGTCCGCCATGCTCGAAGAACGCCGCATCCGCGTGGAATTCTCTCCGGAAGTCCGCAAGTCGGTTTCGAAGCTCGGGTTCGATCCCGAGTTCGGCGCCCGCCCGATGCGCCGTGCCGTTACCCGATTCGTCATCAACCCGCTCTCCCTCAAGATTCTCGCGGGAGAAGTCGGGGAAGGGGATTCGCTCAAAGCGGTCCTCGACAAAGACGGAAACGTTGCCTTCGAGAAGGTGTAATGCCGTTTGAAAAAATCATAAAAAGGAAAACCCCCGGACGAGAGTCCGGGGGTTTTCCAATGTGGCAAGAATTTATTTGTCCGAAGACGAACAAAGATATTTAGTGAACGAATGCATGCAATTGTAGTCATTGAAAAGCAGACCGTTCGCATCGCTGTTATGCACGTTCAACCAGCACCCCGGAGTATAGTCGCCATTCGGTTCCGAATACGCGACGGAGCGCATGAACCAATTATTCCCAAGAGATCAGACGGCTTTCCAATTCGCTGCGACGTTGGAATTTCAGGAGTTCATCGGATATGCGGTATAACTGCCTGCCGCCAAGCCGTAAACACCGACGGTAGAGCCTATGACGTAACCGTTGTAGTCGGCGAGGGCTTTGTTCAAGTGCGCTTGCGTACGCGGCACGAAGATGTGAAGACCTACGGACTTGCACGAATCATTGTCGGTATATTTGCTCGTCGTCAGTCCGGAACTCACTGGATAGAACGTATATCCGCCTCCGTCGGTCGCCATGTCGCAGTAGACCGAAAGGGCCGCGGTAGAGGCGTTCAGGTCGGGGTCGATGTTATAATTTCCGCTCGTCGTAATCCCGGCGTTCTTCAGGATGAGACAGCTCTTCGCGAGGCACTGCGCCCCGTTGAGGGTGAAATTCGCCGAACAAGTGAGCGCGCCCGCGGTTTCCGATCCGCTCGTGGCAACCACCCCGTTCGTACACGAGAATCCTTGCGAGTACGCCTGGCTTCCTCCCAATACCGCCGAGCTCGAATTCGCCGAGGTAGTCGCCGCGTGGTTGAACGCGCTTACGGAATAAGAACGTCCATTGACCGTCTGGGTCGACGCGGCGCAGTTCGCCGCGGCAGGATGCGTTGCGGTACAGGTCGTCGAATTCGTTCCGTTCCACTGTCAAAGGCACGTCCAAGTCGCCGAAGATCCTGCGGCGGGGAACGAAGGGGTCGAAGAAGCGGTTCCTTGTCCGCAATAAACGTCGCTTCCGAACGTGGAATCGGCATACGCGTACGTTTTCGAAGCGGATCAGCACGCCCCGTTTACCGAAGCCTTGCACATCGAGGAGGCGGAATCCCAGCCGTAACCGGAGTTACAGTCCCAAGTACAGGTTCCCGCGGTCGCGGACCGGGCCCAGTTCTGCGTAACGGTCTGCAGAGTCGCGGTAGAATGCGCGTTGGCGTCGGAAATCGTTCCTCCGCATACGTCCGCGATACAGGTGAGCGCCGGACCTTCGACGTATCCGGCGATGCAGGCGATCGAATTTTCCGTTACCGAAGAAGTGCCGATGGCGCACGTCGCGGTCGCGCTTCTGGTTCCTATGGTCAGGCCCGTGCCCGAGGCGACGGACTTGGTTACGGTAGCGGTGCCGGCATGGGGAATGGCGGGAACGGAATATCCGCTGACGACGGATGCCGAACATCCCGTCGGCGTTCCCGATTGGGCACCTTCGACCAAGGGGTCGACGACGGTACCCGCGGGATCCCGGACCAATCCGGCGACCGAACCGGAAATCCCCACGGGGAACGTTCCGGAAATGCTTACGGAACCTCCGGCCGGCGGAATGGCGACGACCTGGAACCAGGAGTCCGTACGGTTCTTTCCACTGGATTTCCTAGCGAAATCCACGGCACCCACGGCGAGTTTTTTCGTATCGTATGCCGAGAACGCTTCGTCGAACGGATTGCCATGCGAAAACGAGGTCTTGAATTTTTCAGGATTGAGCTTGAGCTTCACGAAATCCGGATTGCCGGCCGAATAATTCGTTCCAGCGACGTTCCAATCACCGCCGGTGAGGGCTACGGGACTGCCGTCCACGTATATGAAAACTCCCGACAGCGCCGCCGCGGAATCGTGGATGACGTAGTACCGCGGAGAATAGTTCGTCAACGCGCTTTCCGAAGAAATGGCCGTCTGCAAAGACCTCGCGTTCGCCCGGGAGGACGATTCTTTCGCGTTCTGCGTGTATCAGGAAAGAGCAAGGAAGCCGATGGTCGCGAGAATCGCGAGAACGGCTATCACGACGATGAGTTCCGCGAGCGTGAAACCCGAAAGTCTGAAAAATTTCGTCCGCATTTTTTCCAAGCGCATGTTCGTAAGTTAATTTCGCGTTCATAGTATCATAAAAGCGTTAAGGTTCAACCTTAAGAGCGAGAATTTTTTCCAAGGAAAAACCCCGAACGACAGTTCGGGGTTCGGTTCCTCCTTTTTGAAAATTCCTCAGAACAGCTCGACTCCGCCCGGATGGGCTTCGCGGATGAGATCCTCGAAACGTGCGAAAATTTCAGCGCTCGCCTTTTCCATTTCCCCGATATGCCGTGAAATGGCGGTTTGCGCCGTCGCGTCGTGGCGCCAATCGACCGAGGACATGATTCCCGGAATCGCGACGCCGTTGTCATGGACGATGGTATGCGGTTTGTCCAACGCTTTAAAAGCCTTGAGCTTGCCGTATTTTTCCTGTCCTTCCTGCTGGTACCACTTGCCCAATCGGCATTCGGAGTGGGGCGTCCGGGCTTTTTTGGCCTCGGGCGAATCCACGCCGAGCAGAATGGTCCGATACACGCCCGTCTTGTAGAGGATGTGGTCGATGGTGATGAGCGCGGCGTAAGTGACCGTTTCGCAGAAAGCGATTTGCGAAGCGGTCGCGTCGGCGCCCTGGACGAAGCGTTCGAACTTGGCTTCGATTCCGGAAACGAGCCCTTCGGAATTGGAGGCGGCCTGGGTCATGCGGATGGAATCCCGATCCAGAACCTCGATTTCGGAAGTTACCGACCCCATTACTTGCGCAATTTGATCGGCAGCCCGTCTCGAACTGTCCGCTAATTTCTTCACCTCTTCCGCAACTACCGCAAAACTGCGTCCCGCGTCTCCCGCATGGGAAGCTTCGATGGCGGCGTTGATCGCGAGCAGGTTCGTCTGGTCGGCGATTTGCTTGATGACGCCCGTTACCGAAAGGATTTCCCCTTTCTTGGTATCGAGCGAAGCGACCGCTTTGCGAACGTGTATGACCATCTCCGAAATGCTCCGGAGCGCCCCTACTACTTCGACCATCGCGACCTTGCTTTCCTGTGCGTCGGACTTGGTACGGTCGGCGATTTTTTCCACTTCGTCGAGCACGGACACGATCTTGCCGATCTTGCCCTGTTGCGTGCCCAAATCGTGGTACAGCCTTTCCGAAGAAAGCTTCTGAGTACCGACGTGGAAGTCGATTTCACGCTGACGGATGATTCCTTCGCGCATCGCTTCGAACGCCTTGTCCATTTGTACCAGTGCCTCGCCGAAAGCGCCCTGGAGCCCTCTCGACTGCGCGTGCCGGTAGGTTTCCCCACGGGACACGCAGTCGATAGTGGCGAGCACTTCTTTGAAGAACGTTCCGATCTGATCGGCCGCGTCGTTGAGGTTCCATGCGAGTTTCGCTTGGAGAGAACCGTCTTCGATGTCGACGATGCGGGTCGTGAGGATGCCGTTTTTCAGGTTCTCAGAAACTTCCAGAGTCTGACGGACGAGCGCTTCGCGACGGTTCATCGCCATGGTGGCGATTGCGGCGCCACCGGCGGAAAGGATGGGGAATATCCACATCCAGAGCGGGGGCGTACCGTCCCCGAGATACGCCGAAGCGCACCCGAGCACGGAGAGGGCGACCGTCGCCCAGGCGGTGGTTTTCCCATTAAAGAGTGGGTTGGATGAAAGCGTCATACGTTACCCCTTTCTCAGCAAGAATCTGGTTCAGCAGGCGTTCGCCGGCTTCCATGTTGCCCGTACGTTCGGCTTGCAACAGCCTCGCGTAGAGCGGTTCGACTACGGATTGGACGACGCCCGGCTTCGGCTTGCGCCGTACCGATATGTACCCCACGTGCTCGTTTCCGGTGATTTCGGGAGTGACGTGGGCCGCCACCCAATAGTGCGAACCGTCTTTCGACAGGTTCACCACGTACGCGAAACATTCGCGCTTTTCCATGATCGTTTTCCAGAGAAGGCGGAAAACGCAGCGCGGCATGTTCGGGTGGCGGATAACGTTGTGCGGCTGGCCGAGAAGTTCTTTCTCGCCGTAGCCGCTCATCCGGATGAAAACCTGGTTGGCGTACGTGATTTTCCCCCTCGTGTCGGTTTTGGACACGATGAAGTCGTTGTCGCCGAGAGAAATCTCCCGCCCCGTCGGTATTATGAGACCTTTGCCGGCCCCGCCTTTCATTTGCGTTGCGTCAGACATGGCAGCTCCTTTTTCGTACGTTTCGAGGATGTGAATGAACTGGGGCCCGTTCGGGCGTAAATGGTTTGTACCGAAAAAATACCGCTGTGCAAGTTCGTTTTCTAAAGTAATTCCAAAGCGTTGACTATTTTAGTTTTCATCGATAATGAAGAACGTCAAGTAACAGGACGAAACTATGTCTCTCAAATCGCTCCAAAGCACGCTTTTATCCCACATGGATGGGAAAAAACCGGTATCCGCCGCATCGCTTAAAGGCCATTTCGCGGATTTGATCCTCAATCCCGCCCATACCGACCCGAACGTTCCGTTCGAACTCTCGGACGAGCTCCGCCGATGCGTGGTGGAAAACGACGCCATCAACCGCGTATACGAAACCATCGACCGGATACTTTCCCTGCAGAATACTCCGGACGGCATCTGGACGGAGCTGAAGGCACTAAAAAGAACTTACGCCAACAGGGGAGGTTCGTTCCGATTGGGAAAAGTCGTGGACGGAACGACTTTGGACGCGTGTTTTCGCGTGGTGACGTACCTGAAAGCACAGGGCGTAATCGCCGACGTCGAAGGTTTTCTCCGCAATACCGAACGGGCTTTTCGGGAAACGTGAGGAAAAGCGGCTTCGCATAACGAATTCGTGTTTCTCGCGGCGGACCTGTATACCGATCTCCTCGTATTCTGAGGATATTCCGAAGACCTCAAGGAAATGCTCGGCGTATGCCGGTCGAATTTCGTTCTCCGCCAGGTGGAAGGGGAGAGTTACGCGTAAAGCGTTTCCCGGATCCAATTTCCGAAATCGCTTTCCATTTCCCCCGTAATCTGGTGGGTCGCGCCGTATTCGCCGTAAGCCAATTCGACCCCCTTTCCTTCGAGGAGGGTTTTCGCGGCACGGGCATATCCAATCGGGAGCCGTTCGTCGTATATTCCGTGCGAGACGAAGGCTTTCAGTTTCGAAAGCCTTTCTTTCGGGGCGACCTTGGGGCCGATTTCCGAAGGAATCCTTCCCGAGAGCATGGCGAATCCGGTAACGGACTCTGGTTCGGTAAGCGCCAGGCAGGCGCTCATGATGCCGCCTTGGCTGAACCCCGCGACGACGGTTTTTCCGATACCGTAACGACCGCGGATTTCTTTTATGAAATTCGAAATGAGCCCTAGGCTCGTGAGCGCTTCATCCACGTCGAATATTGGTCCGTTTGGGGTGAACCGCACCTTGAACCACGCGTACGCTCCCGATGCGACCTCGATGGGCGCGCGCGCCGAAATGACGAGGAATTCGGGACCGAACCTCGAACCCAGTTCCAAAAGGTCGTTCTCATCCGATCCGATACCGTGCAACAATACGACGCACGGGGTTTTCCCATCGGATTTTACGGTCGGGAGAATGACGCGGTGCTTGAGGGAAAAATCAGGGGAGTCGACGAGGGTGGGGGAGGGGTGCATGGTTTGGTGGGTGACGACTCGGTAGTATATGGGGAAGCTACGGGGCGGGCAAGGGAAAAAGGATATCGTGGGATAGGGAATCGTTCGCTCACGTCGCTTCGCGACTCCGCGAGACGGGTCGGGCCGCGAGCCAAATCGTTGGCTCGCTAAACCGCAAGCGGTTTGCCCTCTATTCGATTCCCCTTTCCGACGGAGTCCGCCCAAAACAAAACCCGCCCCTTTCGGGACGGGTTTTTGGTTTTGTGCTGGTACTCCTAACGGATACGAGTTAGAACTTTTGAAATTCATTCACCTTTTTGTTTCATCTGATGCCAATGAGGTTAAATGTGCCTTGTTGCGATTAGATTCTTCCACATAGACTCCTACGATCATAAGGCCGACTATGAAACCAGTTTCCTACTGGAGATCATTGAACTGATGCTCTCAGATTTATCTGACGTTCTCTTAAGTGGCGCGTCCAGTATTAGTCCATAAGCTTGTTTCAATACAATTCCACAAAGCTATCAATGTTTCGGTCTTGATTTCTCACTATCTCATCCATTTTGAATAGTGAGCTAATAGCTGAGCCACTAGAAATGGACAACGTTAGAAAGAATAAATTACATAACAAAAAACAATAGTGGGCATGGGAATATGTCTTTAATGTGGCCTTGCTGCTGGTAAAAGGTGAGGAATGTGTTCAATGAAAACGGTTATTACGATAGGTGTACAGTAATCAGCTTGCTAAAATCAATATAGAGTCTTCTGTCGAAAGCTGATATTTTTTGGAATCATTGCCAATGACCAGTTCCTCATTGTTGATCAATTTCTTGAAAATCATTCCTACTTTTCGTGTATTTTCTCCCCCTAGCGCAATACCATTGGGTTTATATTTTTGGCTCAGTTCATTCAGTACCGATCTAATATCTTCGTTCATCCTATTCTTAATCCTTGAATCCCCTTCAAGAAGATTTTTTGCTATGTATTCACAAGTTTGGAGTGGAATATTTCTTGTGAAGTTTTCGAATGTTGACTTCAGATGATTATTCCCCGATATCGTTTGAGCGAGAAGCTTAGAGATTTTGTTGAGAAATTCCGTAATATTGCCATTTATGGCACAAATTGAATCCATTGATTCAATTGCTCTCCATGTAAAATCGAAAGCGATATCGATTTTTAGTGGCAAAAAATTTAACGCTTCTATTAAAAATGAAAGTATTCGGTTATATTCGACATCATCATCAGATTTAAAATGGAAAGGAGAATAATATGAATTAGTAACTGTCTTATTGATTCTATCCAAATACTCCTTTTCTATCGGAAACAATAGCTGCTGGTTGGCGAAAGTCGTAGGAAGTTGCCATTTCTTAAAATACTGAAATCGCAAAGTCTTATGAAATGTCGACATTTTTAGTATTTATGAAATTAAGCTCTGTTATTTCTCTCTTGCTTCCATTTTGGAAATGCGTTCAAATCTGTTCCAAGCGCACAGATAATCTTATGAACCATTTTGACCGCCAGATTGTCCACGCAGAAACAGGATACAGATTCATGTTTTCTGAGCAACCCTCTAAATTATTATTGTTGTTACTCTCTCCTCTCTCCTCCCTACCACTCTATTAATTCTACCACTCTATTAATTCTACCTACCTACTATTTTTCTTATTGGATCTAATATTTTTTGTCCAAATCCAATAAATCACCCACCACCTATATTCTATCTACTACTTGTCGCTAGAGTCCCTACCTTACCTGCAAACGTTGGTTTGGAGGTAAGGTAGGGACTGACAGGCAGGAGATGCCAACATAGGTGGTGGGTGTTCCCCTTCGGTACTTTGATGCGCAAGGGGAGGACATTATATCGATTCTCACAATATCTTGCTCTCCTTGATGAGTTTCAATTTCCATGAACTTTCTATGTTTTCGTCTTTGATGACGTTTTCATGGAACCCGATTTTGTTATCCGGGGACATGAGGATGAGCACGTGGTTCGCTCCTTTTTCAAAATAAGGCATGCTTCATTTTCCCAAACGGAAAGAAAGCTCGTAGTATCATTGGATTTTCTTTCTGAAATCCTTTATGGAATTCATTCTCTCGACTTCCAGCCAATAGACGACTTTTCACTGGATCAGCAACCCGTCAGGCACAATCGGGCATTTTTTCGTGTCTCACTCGGTATTTAGGCGTTTTTGGAATTCGTATTGCGAAATGAATTTGTCCGCAGAAAACTTGAATCCCGGGGCTGCCTTTTTGGTGTGTTTCAATAGGAATCATAGCAAATGTCAGATATTGACCGAATGCCAGTAGCTGGAATGGCTTATTCATACGTTCTTTCAAATCGTTTCGTTTCATGTGATCTGTTCGATGCGCTTCCCGTTCCTGAGGATGTTCAATTGGTAAATTCAATGCTGGCTCCTGCTTCTGAAGGATTCTCACGTCCTCTTTACTAGCTGCGATTCCTCAAGCCTTTTCAATCTCTTGGTAAAAGTGTTCTGGCTGGTCTCCGGGCTCAGTATTTTCCTAAGATTGGAACTGCTTGAGACTTTCAGTTTTTGAAGCAGGGAAAGGATGTCCTTGTCCCTCTCCGTGATTAGGAGATTCTTATATGTTTTTGTTTCCATGTTCGTATTGGATTAGTTGGATAAAATCTTCTGAACGTCGTTTTTTCAAAATCCCCTGATCAGAGCTAGGGAATTGGCTCAGTTTGAGAATTTGCATAGGCAGTACGACCATCATCTGCTGCAGTTTACGATGTCAGATTCCGTGATTTGGCCGAACGGTGTTCAGGCGTTCATATCCGGTCATATGATTTTGAACTGATCGGCGCTGACTGAAAAGACTTGGAGGATTCAAATGTTCGGATAAATGGTCGCAAATGCTTTTTGCCCCACAGATTGCATCAGGAATTTGAAGTCGTATCAGTATTTCCTCATTTGCGCCAAGGCGTTTCAGACCAGCTCTATCGTATAATCCGATTCCAGAACCGAAGCGGCTTCGTCGACTCGGACCGAAGTTCTCGGAACTCAGTTTTCGGAAGAATGGTCTATTCAGGTTCAATAGTGGAACGAATAGGCAAGTATGAACGATGAGATGACGGATTTTTCATCTGCCGTCCATCACCCCAGATTGAAATAATGGACTTCGGTTTGGGGATTTTTGTTTCATGACATCAAATCAGGCAAATCCAAAGAATTTCATTGGGCCGGAATCCCTTTTCCAAAGGTTCTCGAAAGCCCTTTTTCGAATATCTCCACCTTGTTTATTGAAGATGACAGGGAAGCGCTGTTGCCCTTCGCAAGTGTGGCGATTCGATTCAGTGCAGTGCTGTACCTATCCATAGCCGAAGCCAGTTCTTGATTTTTCGACATCCTGCACACCTTTATGTCCTGCAGCGCCCAATTCCCGATCTTGCCTCAGCTCATTGAGATTTCCTTAAGGAATTCCGAAACGTCGCCGAGGGTGTAGGTTTTTAGGTAAGGGGATCCGGCCCCAGCCTTCCATTGCCTCTGCCTTTCGTCATTGAAAAGGATGAAAGTGCCTATTACGAGCGAAAGTATGCTGGAGTTTTGCGCTCAGAACGAGGCGAAAGTATGAATTCACCTGATTCAATCGAGGCAGGCTTCGACCGACTTGTTCAGTCTCGAATGGAACCCGGAACCGCTGCCTAAATTCCTTACGTACAAAGGATTCATGCTCAGTTCAACGCAATTCGAATCTTGGGCATGCCCGTATTCGTAAATCGAAATGTTCGATTTTTTCCCGATGCCGTGCCCTACGACCGACTTCAAGTTGTCTCGCATGGATCAGTGGGGATCGGCAATTATGAACCTGCTCCAAGGTTTGGATTTTGAATGGTTTTTCTCATCCTGTTCGCTCGTACGGAGAACGTCGCATCACAGTGCCAAGGAGGATGTGTAACTTTTTCATGATCAGGTTCCTCACAATATGATCCCATGGCCGTTCTTCAGGTTTTCCATTTTGATTGAAGCCGGTTCTTTTTCATCGAGTTTCCAGCCCCTGAAGCCGAATCCGACGTACGGTTCGGTTCATTTCCCCGAATGGCCGAGTCACCAATTTTCGGCTTGGGATTGGGGAATCGGAACGTGCTTCGGATATCTGGAGGAAACGATTGGGTTTTTTCTCTGGATCAACGAGACGAGTCATTGTCAGATGAACATGTCGGCCTGTCCTTTCTTCTTCCTGTTCGGGAATTTCGGTTTTCCGAACTTCGATTTCTTCCATACGTACGAATTCCAATCGGAATCTCGGAGGGAAAGGTTCTTGTCCAAAATCGCGTCGAACCTATCCGGAGAATCGAAATCGTGCGCTATTCCGAAATCGAAAAGGAAGAATCACAGCCTTTCGTTGAAAGAGGACTCCAACGATTCGGCGTACTCGATCGATTTTCATAGGCATTTCCACGCGTACAGGAATTCTTTCGTTATGGAATCCAGCTTGTCCGGAATGACTTGCAAGCGTATCTCAAGGCTTTTCCCGACTGGCAGGAACTGCGCCGATTCGTTCAGGATGTTTTCTACCATTCATGAACTGCTGCCGAAGGTGTTCAATCACAATTCCCCCGGTTTCTTAATCTGGAAGCAGTGGTTATGCCTTAGGGCAACGGAATATTTTCGTTTCAAATCCGCCGGTTTCCAATCGGGTGATTTCTCGAATATCACGTCATTCTGGTAGAGTTTGGTGTAAAATCCGGAAAGGAACGCGAAGCCCACGTCAGAATCCGACCGTACGTGTTGGGAGAGCCTAAGGGTTCACCCTTCGTTTTTCAGTTTGAAATTCAATCAGAAAGACGCTTTCGTTTTACAGAGCCCGTCGAACTCGGTTTTAATGGAACTCATCAGGTATCATTCATCCTGTATGGTTCATGGAAAAACTTCGTAGACGGTGTTTTTTGTTTTCATTTTTTCGTATGTTACAAGGGTAAAAATGGGGTGGGGAACCACCCCATTTAGAATTGTATTAACAAAAAAATAAACGGCCCCGGGTGGGGTCGTTTATTTTCGGATCCGGTTTAATCGGACACTTGCCTTCTTCTCATGTACGCATGCACTAGTAAGGATATTCATACCATCCATCCCAACCATTCGATCAGGAATTTTTTCTTCCACATAGCTCCCAAATACTTCCAGAAATCGTTCGGCAGGGCCGTTATTGCCGCCGTTTTCTGAGGAAGGAAGAAGTGGTGTCACAGCTCCAGTTTGAATCTTTCCTCTTCGAGATTTTTTTCTTTCGGAAGATCATCCAGGATCGATTCTATGTTAGAAACCGATTCGTCGTACCCATCGATTTTCTCCTTGGGAATCCTCATTGTCCCAACCTCTTTGCTGAACGAATCAAAGGCTGAAACTGCCCAAGTCGTAGGGGAGTGCTCCACGTAGGATTCCTGCATGATTTGAATGAGTGCCCAAGCCATCAGTGCCAACCCTACGAAAGTTGAGGAAAACACCCTTTTCGTCGAAACCGACAAGAGAAGGAGGCACAAAAACAGGGGAATCTGGAGAATGAAAGCCGAAACCCCAAGGATGAGGATTCATCGAACTGCGTTATCGGGATGGATTCATCCGACGTCCGCAGATCCTATTATCGGATAGGAGAAAGCCAAGGCGAACGCAACGGTGGAAACCAGTCAGAATGTGAGAATCAGAACGGCTTTGCCCCAAAAATAACCCGACCTGATGGGTTTCGAATACAGGATTTTCCAATTGTTCCTGTCCGGGAAGGCTATGAAATCGGAAATTATCCCCATTCATAGGGGCATTCATGCCATCAGGAAGAACATGAACGGGGTTTTTCCGGAAAGCACGCTGGATTCCAGGCTTTCAAAAAACCTCCATGCCGAATCGTTTCCCGATGCCAGTAACGAGGTTACGTACGTGGCCGCGGCAATTCCCCCCAAAAGAAGCGCGTATGGAACGTAATTCCGCTTGTGCTTGATTAACTCCGCCTTGAGTAAGCTGAACATTTTTGAGGGCATTATTTTATAACGTTGAGATAGGCTTCCTCCGCGCTATTTCCAAGCGAAAGGAATTCCCTTATTCAACCGTCGAAACGCATGGATCACTTTGCCAACACTCAGATATGGGTGCATATTTTCTCTATTTCGCCCAACTGGTGGGAGCTTACCATGATGGTGATGGAATAGGTTTGGGAAAGTTTGTGAACCAAGTCCCTGATTTCCCTGATTCATTCTATGTCCAAACCGTTCGTCGGTTCGTCGAGAATCAGCACTTCCGGATCATGGACTAGCGCTATGGCTATGCCCATCCGCTGTTTCATACCCATTGAGTACTTCGAAACGCTCCTGTTCCATGCTTTTCGGTCAATTCAGACCAATTCGAGAAGCGGTTCGGGATCGATTTTCTTACCGGCCGACAACAGGGCGTGAATTTGGATGTTCTCTATTCACGTATTGTCGGAATACAGGGAAGGGCTTTCGATAAGGGCCCCTATTTTTCAGAGGGAACCTATGTCCCATTTCTTTCAAAGTACTCTGATTTCTCCCGAATCCGGCCTTATCAATCAGCAAAGCGTTTTCATTAGGGTCGTCTTTCATGCCCCGTTTGCCCCCAAGAGGCCGTATACCGATCATTTCGGTACCGAAAATCCGATATTCGTGAGGATTTGGGTTCAGGAGTATCCCTTTTTCAGTCAGGCTACTTCGATGGCATTGGTTGTTCTTGCCGATTTCTCTTTGGAATCCATGTTGAATTGATACGGGTTGAGGCGGAATATTGACGAAACGTGTCTGCCGTTACATCGATTGTTTGATTATCTGGACGTTCTCCCTCAGATTCGCCAACTTTTTCCTAATTTCCGAGATTCTTAAAGGTCATACGAAAATCCCAAGGAAGCAGGAAAGGGCGAATTTGAGGTATTTCCGAACGATGAATCAAATCAGCGTTTCGTTAGTATGCACAGTTACCGTATTCGGATCTTTGGAGGAATTGATATACGACCATCCGTAAGGCATGAAGAAGGCTGCCGGAAGAATGACGATCGAATACATGATTATGACAAGGTAATCCTGGGTTGGATGCAATTTGTATCCCGTCATAAAAGGAACGAAGATTGCACATACAACCAGCAATCCTCCAAGGGTGTTCTTATCGATCAATTCTTTTTCTAAAACCGCGATTTCCTCTTGATTGATTTTCAATCCGCACGGTTTGCAAAGTGGTGCTTCGAAGACGTTCGTGCAATCAGGACAAAGTCATGATCAACACGATTTGCAGGTTGAGACCGCATCGGCCCCGATATGTTGAACGCATTTCATAAATCCAATGTGGTTAAAACGACCGCTTAGTTTGAAAAGACAATAAAAAAGGAGGGCCGTATCCTGTTTCGCCAGAAACAAGCCCTACCCATCCATCGATGAACGTTGAGTGGAGGACCGGATACGGCCCTCCTTTTAGGTCTCAACATTCGTTAAAAACGGGATGTTATCCCGAAAAGATGGATTGTTCTGCTGGTAAAAAGACTTGTTTCTGGCGAGGGGAAGTCTAATCCGTTTATTTTTTTGTCAATGTCCCCTCCTTTCCCCCTCTATTTCTTTATGCGGGGGAAAACGTGAAAGGGGAGGGGATTACCTCCCCGTTTCCATACCGTTTCGAAAAAGGGGCATACCGTTTTGAAAAAATCGGATTCGGCTTCGTCTTGGGCTTATTCCAAGTTCAGTACCGTTTTGAAACGTTTTTAAAATTTCGTTGGTACAATGATATGAACGAAGCACTTTATTTTTTTAATCTACGCGCAGTTATGCATGAAAAGAACCCATTTACCCATGAAGAAACCGCCAAGCTTTGGGTGGAATACTGGGCAAAGAAGTGATCCATGTTCCTCATGGGCCCGAATAAGACCGTAAGAAAGGAATCAATCACCTGAAAAGCCATTACGAAAACCACGTGAACGAACCTTTTTTTCACCATCAATGGCTTTCATTGAAAAAGGAGGCTGAATTCCGCCGTGAATTCGCTGAACTGCTTCTTTTTCGATGTCGATCTCAAATGAACCGGCATTTCCAAAGAAGAAGCCTTGATGAAGATGGAACCAATCGTTGATGCGTTTGAATTCATTACGGAAACGAGGAATTGATTCCATTGTTTCCAGTTCGTTTCTTACGGTTCCGATCAGAATTCCGTGAAACAGTATCTTGATGACCGATCGGAACATAGGAAGATGTTTTTCGCTTCAACTTGAATCCAACCGGATCCTGCTTGTAAGGACGTTTCTAGGATAGCCAGAATCCCCTGAAGTCGACACATGAAAGACGAATCCGAAAAGGATTTCAGGATCAGGCTTATTAAAGGACACGAACTCCTGAAGCCTTCCTATCGAGCGCTTAAAGAAATCAACGACGTTCCGATTTCGGACGTATTGGACAGACTTTGAATTTCTCACCAGGGAGTCAAACTGATGGAAAATTGAGCGATTACCGACTGATGGATGGCCAATCTGGAAGGAAATTACGTTAATGACTTCTCGGGCAAGGGGAGGCCCGTCTGATGACCTTATTCTTTCGTTCTCCACCGCTATTTACAGTCCATGGAAAACAGTTGAAATCCCCATAAGGACAAAGCGTTGGCCGGCATGAAGGTGTCTTCGTTCTTCGGTGAGCATTTCTGAATTTCAGTAGGAAAATCACATAAGAAGACTTTTGAAATTCCTTCAAGGATATTGGATGCAATAATAGAAGCTGGTTTCCCTTGAGCTGAAACGAAGCTGCTCCTAGGTCTGGTGAAACTTACCAAACAGGAGATGGGATTCCATATGGGAAAAAATCTCAAAATCCCACTTTCCACGCTTTTAGCGGCATCAGGTGTTACGCAAAATATTACTAGGTGAAGGGGGTATCTCGAATCGCTTGTCGGACTGATTGCCGCTTCTGAATCCTGAATCAATTCAGTTTTCTCCATTCAAATGTCCGGAAATCAGGGGGATGCGATAATTGATTGTTCCATTCTATCGACTTGGAACTCGTTAACCCTATGACAGAAATCGAAATTCTTTCTAAAGAAATACGTACCCATTGAAGTCTTTTCTTTGCCAGATTCTGGCATGTGAGCATGGGTTTGGATTTATGTCATGGCAAACCTTGTGCTAAAAAAGGAGGTAACACTTCTTAGGGTAGAGAAGACTTACCTATGCGAGAAGTATGGGGATGGAAATTCCCGAAGATTGAAGCATAGGTTGGAGAAAATTTTTCCTCAACTTAAAATAGCGCTGAGTTGAGCCAACGGAAAAAAGGAATTTGTCCTTAAAACCGTCTGTTAGGTAAACTTAAAAAAGACAGGGGTTCCCCTGTCTTTTTTAAGTTTACCTGCCAATACTTTTCAGGTGTTGCTTGATACTTTCACCGATTACTTCTCATAATTTTACGGGAACGGCATTGCCAATGTATTTCGCCATTTTCCCTGCCATATGCAACCTTGAGGGCTCTATGAATTCATATTCCTTGGGGAATGTTTGAATAATTGCCGCTTCTCGCACGGTAATTGCACGATTTTGTTCGGGATGTCAGTATCTGCCGTTCCCGATTCACAAACATTGGGTGGTCAGCGTCGGAGACGGTTGTTCCCATCTCATTCTAGCGTATACGCCGTATTTATATGATTTCCCAGTATTTTTTTTGTGACATTCGGGCAAGAGATGTTCCGGCGCGCCGATCAGATTACCCCCGTTCTTAGGTATCCACTCAATCCTTTGTTTGTTTAAATCGCTCATATTTTGCGATCGGTGGTAAGGATCCGAATGGTGGGCTTCTCAGATTCCAACATCAGGTAGGAATCATATTGCTTCCCTGACCGTTACGGGCTTCTCTTTGTGTGTTGGGGGAATTAGGTGTATCTCTCCGAGTTTGGAAGCTAGCAAAATCAGTCGCTTTCTATTTTGTGGAACGCCGTAGTCCTTAGCATTAACAACTCAGAATTCGACGTGGTACCCGTTGCTCCTCAACGTTTCAAGAAAATGCCCAAAGGCAGGGTATTTTTTCTGGTTAATAAGGTTTGCCACATTCTCCATCGCCACGATATCGGGCTTTCATTCTTCTACGAATTCGGCGAATTTATCCAAAGGGCTTCGCGCATTCGCTTTTTCGGAATTGTAAAAATAATCCCCCTTTTTCGTATTCATTCATGAAAAAGGTTGGCAAGGGGGACATCCTACCAGCACTTTGATTCACTCCTTGGTATCGTACAGGCCGAATAACTCACTGGTGCTGACATCCCTTATGTCCCTTGAAATGAAAACCGCCCCATTGTTATTTGCCTCGTATCAAAACTTACAATCCGCCATAAAATCCACGCCTGCTTTGACGTCGAATCATTCTCTGACCAATCAGTGAGTCATTCCACCTATCCCGCAGAAGAGGTCTATGACCTGTATAGGGTTCTTTTTGGTAGGCATTGCAACTGGGTGACGAAAAACTCGGCATAATATATGCATAACCCGTTTATTTCAAAACCTTGACGGAATGACTTTTAAATTTACCTCTTTTTTGGTTATACTCGGCATTGAAGCATTTTCCGATTCTTAAATCGATCAATATGGCCATATCACCAGAACAGAAGGAAAAAGCGGAGAACCAAATTAATGCAAGCTCGAAGGTGTATGAATATTACACTGTTGAATGGGACTTGAGAAGCATTTACAATAGATATTCGGAGTGACTGGACGATTTCGATAATGAACTCTTCGTCCCTCCTTATCAGAGAAATGAGACTTGGACTAAAACTTTGAAGTCCAGATTCATCGAATCCCTGCTTTTAAACCTCCCGATACCGTATCTTTTTCTTAATGAGTCGTGAGAGTATTCAAAGAATAACGTCTATCAGCGTCTTGAAATTGTCGATTGATCTCAACGCATAAGGACAATTGTAGCGTTCATGAATGATGAATTTAGGCTCACTGAACTCAAATATCTTAACGAGCTCTCTGGTTTCAGGTTTTCTGATCTTCCGATAGTGCGCCAGAAGAAGTTTGACAGAATCCCGTTGCGAATACTTGTATTTAAGTATCTGGACAAAGACCAGAAGAAGGAAATTTTCAATAGGATCAATACTACGAGTGATTTATTGAAACCGATGGAAGTTAGAAAGTGATCATACGCTGGAAGATTCTATGATTTGCTGGCCCATCTTGCCAGATTGCCCCAATTCGTCGAACTGTGTCCTCTCACCGATAAAAAATTAGACCGAGAAGAAGATGTCGAACTTGTCCTGCGTTATTTTGCGTATACCGAAAAATATTCGGAATATCACGAGAAGGTTCAGAAATTTCTAGATGACTATATCTCTGAAAGAACTAGTTATTTCGAAGACATCGCTGAATCGAACCCCGAGAGATATGAATTTGAAGTGCAGGACTACACCAAAAGATTCACTGACATGCTTAAGTTCGTAAAGAGGCATTTCCCTAATTGATTCAGGAAGAAGGGGAACGTTACGGCGGCATCAAGGGCATATTATGAAGCCGTTGCGGTATGAGTAGGGTTGGCATTAGCTGACGGGGGAGCTAACGGAACGTATAAGACCGAATGAATACAGGAATTTGTGACTTCTACCGGATTCCTTAAGATAGTCAGCAGTGATGCGGCGAACTTCAAGGCGAAATTCTTAGAAAGAACGAGCGCTATCAGAGACTATCTCCTGACACCTTAACCTGTCACTTTTTATGGTTGATGTTGTCAATGAGTTTGAGAGCCGGTTGGACCAGATTCGCACGTGCATAGATATACTTGAGAGCATTGAGAACCAAGAATTTTCAAAAAGGACCGACGGATCGCCCTACGAATTTGATTCAGTGTTTGTAAATTCGGTCAAGTGAGGCCTGTTGATCATGGCATACAACCTTGCCGAATACGTAGTTGTTACGGTAGTGGATAGGATTTATTCTGATGGATTCTCTTGAAATGACTTCCATGCTTTTCAGGATCATCTTCAGGCCCAATTCATACTTGATTTCAATAAGGCTATCGGAAAAAGAAACAACGTATCATCAATATGCAATTTCATTACAAGATATTTGCAGGACATAAAATCAAACATCGTCACCTGCTGATACGATTTTAAAAAAGAGATTTTTGCTTTCAAAAGCATATCTTGAAATGTTTCTGAAGAAGCCCTTAAGGAATTGAGTGAAATTTTTGGCTTTTCGTTACCTAAGAAGTCCAAAATCGCACAGCCTGATAAATTGGGGCAACTTAGGGATTACAGGAATTCCTTGGCTCATTGAGAGCGGTCATTCAATGATGTGTGACAAACCATTTCCGCCAATTCCATTAGGCAGGATCTTGAGCTTTCCGCAGCGTATCTTCGAAAACTGATCGACGTTGTCGCTGATTTCATTAAAGACGAAGCGTATTTGAAAACGCCACCCGTAGTGTAATATTCGCATCCTACGGGTTTAGTACCAACTTTCGTATATGGATGAGGTGACTGGTTTTCAGTCACCTTTTTTCAAGTTACATTTCTGACATAAGAGCTGAATGTTCGATACGTCGTTGATTCAGAAGTTTTTCAAGGGGACTATGTGGTCGTACTGGCAGTCCTTGTTCGTGCTTATCAATCAACTGATATTCTTCTTGCATAGTGCGCAATAACCCCGCTCTCTATGAAATACGGCATTCTTTACCCACTGGGGCATGTACGTTCTTTCGCATTTTGGCCATTCGGATCAAAAGTAAAAAGCCCGAATTTCCGAAATGTACTCATTGAACTTCTGTAGGAACTCCCTATTTAAGAAAAGGATAAAAAACACCTCATCAACAACTTGTCCGAATATCAGATCGTATTCCTTGGACATTAGCATATCCGAATGGTACTCGGCAGATTTTTCTTCCGGGTCGTCATCTTCTGGTGTTTTAAATTGTTTTGACCAGGTATCGAGACTTTTGAAGGGCCTTCAATGGTAACGCAGCATCTCGTTTGCATAAAAATCATTGGCTCCAGCGCCATTGGCCTCGTCTTGACGCTGCCAAAAGTCTCTATGTACATCATCCTCAATTACCGTGGCAATGAAATAATGCAGGAGGCTGTATTTCTTGAAGCCATCTTCTTCCGGAATATCCATCTGATCCCAGAAAGTGGCTAACACCTGTAAATTTCAGGGATTCCATATTGCTGCTTTGCACAATGCGGCATATTGATAGGTCGCAAAATATCGCATTTCTATCATCTTTGATTTATCGGAAGCCATGTTACCTGCGTTGGTTATTCTTTTACGCTTCGTGTAAGGATATCCATTCCATCCAAAGTATCCATTATCTGTTCACTATCGATTTTAGCGACTCGACAAACTTCTCTTTCGGGAGATACTCCGATCAAAGCCTAACCCTTCTTCCTATGGCGAAAAATTACAAAATGATCTCTCATAATGATGAGGAAATCGCGAAGTTGATTGCAAGATTGGAGGTTATGTATGAAGGGCGCAATTTCGAAGAAATCCAAAGTATCGCATTCAATCTCTCATCTTTTGCCAATGCAACGATGCTGCGCGTCGGATTTTTGAACATTTCCGAACGTCTTCCTGAGTACAGGGACCTTCTTCTCCTATCAATGCGTTGCTTTGTAAGCAACCAAGGCTTTGTTAGTCCTTTGCGATACTTTGAATCTCCGGATTCTTCGGAATATCATGAGCACGTCGCGCTTTTTATTCGCGCCATGAAAAATCTATTCGAGGCCCTTGAAA
Source organism: uncultured Candidatus Peribacteria bacterium (assembly GCA_964482035.1). Classification (GTDB taxonomy): domain Bacteria; phylum Patescibacteriota; class Gracilibacteria; order BD1-5; family UBA2023; genus JANJWP01. The sequence continues at coordinate 321,590 of CAYZVC010000002.1, forward strand.
ACAATGAGACTACTGACGAGCTTGAGGGCTACTGACTTTGGCTTCTTGCACATTATGTCGAACTGCGTTCTTTTCTGAATCCCGATGGTTTGGTTAAGTCCGGTTCGCCAAACGTCGTTCAATTCAGCGACGTCATCGAAGGTTTCGAGAGTTTTTTCAAACGACCTTATTCGATTGCCGGGGGTGAGGCTTAGGGGATCGATACTTACCGAAATAACTGAAAAAACATGACCGCAAATGTCTTTCTATATGCTCGCCGGAGCGAGAAGAAGGGGAAGAATGAATCGATTTCGATAGACAAGCAAATCGAAGAAATGCGTCTTGAGTGTGCGAAAAATAATTTCAATATAGTTTCAATATTCCAAGAAACGGAGAGTTGATTCCATTCGGGAAAGAGAGGTCAGTACGGTAAAATGATAGAGGAAATTAAAAAAAGAAACGTCGAAGGTAGTGCCGACTGGATTGATTATGTGATGGTTTACATGACATCCCGCTTGGGGCGTAATACCGATGAGAATCATGAACTCGTAAAACTCGTTACCGAAGACGAACTTTTTCAAATTTATTCGATAAAGGAGGATTATGGTCCGGAGTGATGGAGGACGTCCGTAAAATTCCGATTCAGGGAAGATCTTGACCATGCGGTCAGGGACAGCAAACTGAAATCGACGGACTCTCGCATCAACATGCATGAGGCAATAACCCAGAAAGGTAAATTGCCCGTCAAGCCTCCGTTTTGATACTCCGTTACAGGAAGGGGCAGCAATACGAGGTTCTGCATAGATGAGGATGCTGCAAGAATCGTGAAGGAATGTTTCCAGTTATATTCAACCGGAAACTATTCTTATTCAGACATTGCGGATCATTTAAATGCCCAGTGACATAAGAAATCCAGGCAAGTAGGCGGCCCTGCGGAGTTCACCTATATGCACATCTGCAAAATCATTACCAACGAACTGTATTTTTGAGGCTATAAGGTGACGTATCGAAACATGGCCTTTGAAGACAGGAAGTATTTTTTCAGTAGGGGATTGCTGGAATCCATAAACCAGAAGAACGCAACGATTGATTATACGAAAATACTTCAAGATAAACCGGAATGCTTTCAACCGATAATTCCGGAAAGTCTGTTTGAAATCTGCAAGGATGTCAGGAGATGAAAAAGAACATCCGCCAAGGGTGTTCTACGTGAACAAGAAGAGGCAACCGGACGTGAATACACTTGGAAGTGAATTTTAAGATGCCCTTGTTTGAAAAAGTTGGAGGATTATTCGGATTTTCGTGAGATGAGAAGCATGACCTCTGAAACGAAAACGAAAAAATCAGGCAAAAGCTATCACTACTATCGATGCTCCAGGAATCAGCCGAAATTGTGCGGAAATGAGAGTACGAGCTGATCCCTGATTGAGAAGGTCGTTTATGATAAGGTGCTCCGTTACTTAAAGTTTACGGCAGAGGAGAAGGATTTATATCTTGAATTGATCAAAAGCCGGATTGGTTCGACTGACACTCCGGAAGAAATTCAGAGGAAGTCGTTGGAAGCGAATATCGAGACTGAAAAAAGTGCTATCGATCGCTTGCAACGAAAAATCGTTAAAGAAAACGATGATACGATATATGCACTGCTGTGCGCCGAATTTTCGGAGAGCAATAAGAGGTTAAAACAATTTGAATCCGAATTGGAACAGATTCCCACGGCCACAAAGGATGATTTGGAGAGATTTGAGGAATTTGCCGAATACATCGACCGAATTGCTGAAGACTTTCATAATCTTCCTCCTAGAAAACGTGCGAATATCGCAGATGTCATTTTCGAGTTCGCTGTTTTCTATCGTAAAGAGCTGATTGACTTCAAGCTGAAGCCATTTTTTCAGGTTGTATATGATCGTGGAGTTCTAACCATGCCTAATCACTCTAAAAAAGAGGTTAGAACCCTAAAAAAAAAGAATAGTAAGCCAAGAGATGGCCACTATTCTTTAGATGTTTCGTTTGGTACTCCACATAGAACGCCGGTGAAACCGAAGATCCTCCAGTTTCTACGGAGCCTCCGCGACTTCGATTTGGCTCCGTTGCTCGCTATACCGCTTGCGGCGTAAGGCTCGCCTGGTACTGCGAGAAGTTCGTCCGGTCGACTTTCCAAAACGAGTCGGCCACGTCGACCTTGCGGCTCGGGCTTCGACCGTCCCAAAGGATTCCTTTCGGGCTTCCGGAGTGCGTGAGGTCGGCATGGCGCAGCACGTTCTTCGAAGGGATTCCGAACGTAGCCATGAGGTGCTGAGTGAGCGCCCGGACGGTCTTGCGCTGCGCGTCGGTGAACGTCCCGTTGGTCGGACCGATGATCTCGATACCGAGCGAATACCGGTTCATGTCCGATCGGCCGTTCCATTCCGATACCCCGGCGTGCCAGAGGACGTCGTCCGGAGATCCGATCTTGTACGCGGATCCGTCGACGTCGACGACGAAATGGCACGAGAGAACGGTCGTGAGCTGGCGGATGACTCCGTCGATGGATCCGGCGGCCGTCCCGGTGTGGTGGAGGATGACGAATTCCTTGGAGTTCTTGCCCGGTGACTTGTTTGCCGTAGCGAGCGTTTTTTTGAAGGGGAACATGGTTCCGTTGGGTTATCGCTTCTTGTGGATATGCTCCTCGATCCGGTCGAGCCGTATGGTGAGCGCTCCGATAGTGCGTTCGTAACTCTCTACCAGCTGCGTGAGCGTTTCGCGGAACGTGGCGTGCGCGGATCCCATGTCCGCGGCGTGCTGGGCGTCCTTGGCGGGGATGTACTTCGTGAAGAGCCAGTAAAGTACTCCTACCAGGATCGCGTAGGCCGACCCGTTTTTGATGATGATTTCGATGAGAGGGGTTGCGTCCATGGGCTACGGATTAGCGGAAGTAGAGTCCGCCTTGTACCTGCGGAGCGCGTCGATAGTGACAGACAATGCCGATGCCAACGCCACGCTCTTGAGCGTCTGGATGTCGTAATGCCCGTTCTGGATGCTGAGGAGTACGGCGAAGAGTACCGGAAGGTAGAAGACCGCCGCGGATCGCGCGGTCTTTTTCGCGTCGGTAACGTCGAAGGTGTCTTTTGCGGACATAGCAGGAAAGGGTTAGACGAGGGTGAGCGGGAAGTTGTCCGCGAACGCACCGTGTTCGTAAGCGCCGCAGCCGATGGTTTCCGGGAACGGTCCGGAAGGACGTACGAACGACGGGGAAATGAGCTTTCCGCCGACGTACGCCCAATCGCCCGTAGTCGGAATCCCCAGCATGGGGGTGATGCTCGTATCGAAGAGCGAGAGCAGCGTGGCGATGTCCGGACACCCGAACGGGGTGGTGAACGATACGCCCGGTGCCAGGGTGATTCCGTAATTGTCTCCCGGGATGTTGAGGGAAAAATCCCCTTCGTAATGCACGACGTTGGACATTACGGTTACCGATGAGCCGTCGGTAGTGGAAGTCACCGGAATTCCGACGAACGCGCTGACGTCCGAGAAGTTGATCGTGAACGGGGCGGAAGTGAGGGCGTCTCCGGATTCGACCATGTACGCGAACGTCCAAGTGACCCCGTCGACGGTGGACACCATGTTCGGGCTTTTCCCGAATACGGTCGCCGTGAGGGTTCCGAGCCGCTCGCTCGCCACCACGGTGAACGTGAGGGTATCCCCGGCGACCGCTACCGCCGGATCCGCGTTGTTCGACGCCACGTGCACGGAAAGGAGGGTAGGGGCCGTGGAATCCCGGAAGAGGGAGTAATGGAGGCTCGCGCGGTCGCTCCAGGCGAACTCGTACCCGTCCGACGGATATCCCCTCTTGCGTTCCGGTCCGTTGAGCTGGATGGGAAACCGCTTGATTACCGTTTTCAAGGCCGGATTGGTATTGTCTGCCACCGTCTTGGTGATTCTCCATCTCGGGTCGGTGATCCTGTTTCCGAGGCTCGATTCCCCGTAATACGTGGTGGTGATGGGACCGGTGACGATGGTCTCGGTGAAGGTCTGTTTTTCTGCCATGGTGTGGATAGAAAGGATTTAAGAGAGCGTTGCGTACTCCGTCTTCAGCGTCTCGATGTCCGCGTCGACTTCTCCGGTCGGCTCCCCGAGCGATTCAAGTCCCTTCCTGGTGTCCGAGAGCTTCCCGAGCATCTGCACGATTTCGGCCTTTCGGAGTTTCGCCGGTTCGGGATCCGGAACGACCTTTCCGTCGACGAGCACCGGACGCCCTTCGAAGTCGAACGGAACCGCCTCGTCGTATTCGATTCCCGGAACCTTGATGTTCGAAGGGGCGGCGTAATCCAGGAGCTCCTCGGTGGTCATGGCGTCGACCTTCGCCTTTTCCTCCTCGAGGATCCGCGCCATTTCCTCTTCGGAGAAATATTCCTGTTTCGTTGGGATTCCTTCAGTAACGTAGGTGATCGCACCGTCTTTGACGATCGCGTATTTTTTCATGGTTTGGAAACGGTTAGATTTTGAAGACCTTCGAGACTCCGGCGGTTCCGTTGCTTCCGGCGCTTCCGTTGGATCCGGCGGGTCCTCCGGTGTTCGGCTGGCCGGTTCCGAGCGCTCCTCCTGTTCCCGCCGCCACGTTCACGAGGGCCGTGACGGTCTGGTCGGAAAGCGAGTAGAAGACGATCGCGACGCCACCGTGCGCCCCGGCCCCTCCTCCGCCGCCTCCTGCCGCCTGCGCCGCCTGGTTTACGGATCCTCCGCTTCCGCCCGCCCCGCCCGTTCCGCCGTTCCCGCCGTGGCAGTCGAAGAGGACATTCGTGTTGTTCGCGACGATGCGGCGGGCGCATACGAAGAGGATCCCTCCGGGAGAACCGGAACCTCCTCCGTCCCCGCCGATCGAATAGGTGGCCGACCCTCCGAACCCTCCGGCCCCTCCGCCTCCGGGAGACGCGCAGACCTGCGCGCGGACGTACGCGGTCCCGAAGTCGATGAGCGAGTAGCAGTCGTGGTAGGTCTTGAGCGGGTTCGCGAGCGTTCCCGTGTTCGTTCCGGAAGTTCCGGCCGCCTGCGCCGCGGATCCTCCGCCGGTTCCTCCGCTTCCGGGGTTAGCAGCCGCGGCCGTTATGATCGCGCTCGTGGTGTTCGTTCCGTTTCCGGCCGCGTTCTGCCCGCCGTTCCATTTGTTCGCTCCGGCTCCGCCGACGGTTGATGCCGGCAGCGTTCCGGCCGCGTTCGCCTGGCTTCCGGCGGTCTTGGCGGTAGAAGTTCCCCCGGTGGCGTTCTGCCCGTCTCCTCCGGCGGCGACGATGTAACCGGTGCCGTTGCGGGTGAGAGTCTGTTTGACGAATACCCGGAACCCGTTCGGCTTGAGCCATACCCCCGTATTGATCGTGAGGTTGTTGTAGTACATGTCGCGCACCAGGGTCGTGTTGACCGAGATGGTGACGTCGCCGTCGGACCCGTCCCCGAAGTAATTGATTCCGCCGATGATCGACGAGGGGTTGACCTTCCGGTTCGCCCCGGCCGACACGTCGTAGGCGATGAGGAAGTCCGTATCTCCGAGGATGTCGTTCTCGAGGGTGGCGCCGCTTATGTCGGTGCTCGATACGAGCGACTGCCCGCTGTACCGCGTGTAATTGAGGCACCTCCAGTTGCCGGATCCGCGGCTCTGGACGCGCATGACGTCCCCCTGTGCCGTAGTGATGTTCGCCGTTCCCGGAAGGCGCATCGAGGTGGCGTTGTACACGATCGTCGCCGCGGCATCGAAAACGAGATTGAACTCCGCTCCGGCCTGCACCGTCCCGAGCGAAGTGATGGAAGCGGTACCGGTAACGTATACCGTGTTGCCCGTCGCGGTCGCGAGGTCCAAGGTGGTGGCCGAAGCCATGTCGGCCCCCGTGGAGAGCGAGAGGACTCCCGTGACGTTGTGCCCGCGCAAAGAAGCCGTCGAACGGTCGTCGGTGATGACTCCGGAGACGATGGTCGCGAGAGGGATGAAATTCGCCGCCGGGTACGACGCTCCGGAAGCGATGGTGGCGATGCCGGTTCCGTCCGCGGCGTTCGCGGATCCGTCGTCGATCTTCGCCTGGTCGACGAGCACGTAGACCTTGGTCGTCCCGGTGGTGGTGATCGGGAACGCGTCGGTGTTCTGGTAGTGGACGAGTACTTTCTGCCCGTTCGTCCTGGTCACTTCGATGAGCGCGGCGCCAGCCGCCACGCTTCCGGAGGTGACGAGAAGGTCGGTAGGGCCGAGCGTTCCTCCGGTGAGGAGGGAACGGACGGCTGCCGTGAGCTGGTAGTCGTAGTTCTTGTTTTTCCCGTTGAGGACCCCGATGATTTGCATGCTTGTTTCGGTAAATGAAAAATGCCCGACGTGACGATACGGTCGGGCATATCCGTTCCAATGTCATTATTTCACCTCGAGGGCTTTCGTCCGCGCGGCGAGATCCGAAATCGTCTCGAGGATCGTCGGCGTCCGGACCTTGGTTTTCGATAGCGAGAACGTCACGGTCGGCAGGTCGCCGTTCCGGAATTCCTTCGATACGACCTTCATGGATCCGTCGAATTTCATGATGTCCGTCCCTCCGTCCAGGTACACCTTCACGAGGTCACCCACGTCGGCGGCGAAGAAGTCCGACGACGTGGGTACGGCGTCTATTTCCCGAACGGAATCCTTGCGGTCGGCGAGATACGCCGTGGCGGCCGCCGTGAGGTCTCCGGATACCGGAGCGGACTTCTCCACGCGTCAGAACGACGATATGCTCGTGGCGTCCGAGAATTCCACCGCCGACGTGCCGTCCTTCGCGATGCCGGCGTTCGCCATGTTGTCCGAATCGTACGACACCGACGCCGAGTTGACCGTGCGCTCCGACGGGCTGGCGAAATCGTAGCGGAATTCTACGGCCGAACTCCCGGAACTCCTGTCCGTTCCGATCGTCTGCTTGAACCGGAGCACCATGTCTCGGATCTCGAACTCGTATCAGCTCGCTGCCAAGTCCTTCAGCACGTCGAGGACCGTTTGCCCCCTGGAGTAATTTTTCGTGACGGCGGTGGTGACTCCGCAGTCGACGGATATTCCGGACGCCCCGCGCCCGTTGATGTCGGAAATCATCTCGTTCACTACCGAATCGACCGTGGCGCCCGAATAGGCTTTGTCGAAATAGACGAGCTTGTTCTTGAGGACGAGAAGATGGTCGTTCACGGTCACGGAGGTTTTCGACAAATCGGCCGAAACCGACCGGACGACCCCGTCGATGAGCGTCTTTTCCGTCGTTCCGGACACTAGGCAGACCTTGCAGCGGTTCCATTCCTTGAAGTTCGCGTAGGCGTTGTCCGGGTTGACGCTCCCGTCCTCCGAGAATACGGGGACGGAAAACGTCGCCGTCGATACGTCGTTCAGTTTTCGGACGCATTGGAAATCGCGGATTTTGAAGATTTGGGCGACGTTCGCGCCCGAGTGGTCGTAGAGGTAGGCGACGAGCATTAGATGAGTGCGTCACGGAAATAAACGCCGATGGAGAAGTCGTTGGACGGTAACCCGCCGTCGGCGTCGGTCACGGAGAACCGGGTGGTCCCAACGACGGACGGGAATACGCTTCCGGGGAGCCGTGAGGCGGTGACGTCGGCCCCGTTCTTATAGCACCTGAGTTTCTGCGAATCGATTACGAGCACGTCGCCGGCGGCGAGCGATACTCCGATTGAGAACGACGTGCCGTCCGTCACGTTCCGGACGGTGATCGGGCTTTGCGCGCCAGTTCCGGTTTCTCCGGAGTCGACGCACGTGATTTCGAACCGCGCGGGGGCGGAGAAATTTCCGGCAGTCACGCATTCGATGAAGTTGACGTACCCGTCGAACGCCACGCCGAGTTCCGTTCCGAGTTCCGTTCCGCCGAACGTCCCTTCCGTTCCGGAGGCGAGGATTTCGTTGAGGCTGCGGTAGATGGGATCCTCGACGCTTTCGAGCGTCACCCTCCATTTCCAGTAGCTCGACCGGAAGTCGTCGTCCCCGATCGTGAATTCGACCGGATCGCGCACCTTTACCGGCATGGTCCATTCGCGATCGTAAGCGTCCTTGACGTACAGGGTCTTGGGAATGACCGCCGTGAGGTTCCCCTGGAGTGCGAAAAGGTTCTCCAGATATTCGACGGCCGCGAGTTCGTTCGGGTTGTCGAGGCGTTCGACGAACCCCTCGAGAGTGACCGTGCGGACGCGGGCGTAAGTGGGGGATACGCTCCGGCCGTGCCATCCGTCGATAGGGCGGGAATCGTCGGAGGTCGACAGCCGGCGCCATTCGCGGCTCACGTAGTAGATTCCGGAAGACGAGTCCTTGAGGACGTCCGATCCGTCGAGCTTCGCTTGCTTGAAGTCCATTTTGATGGTGGGTTACATTCGGAATTTCGCCCTTTCGAGCAGGAGTTGGAAGTCCATTTCCCGGTTTACCGTGATGGGACCGGTGATGGATACGTTCCGGGAATTGTCCACGCGTCCGGACCGCGCCGCTTCGAGCTGCGGAATGAGGCTCGGGATGCTGCGGATGAGGCTGTTCGGAACGACGTATTCGCCGCGGTGGACGATTCCGGCTACTTCCGATATCGCCCCGTCCCCCGTATACCCGCCGGATGAGAACCCGCGTTTCGCGGATCCGCTGCCGGTTCCGGAAAGCGCCCTCTGCGCTTCGATCGCCGCGCGGATCTCCTTGATGAGGTCGACGTATTCCGCCTTCAGCGCCTTCACGTTGTTCCGGAGCGTCTCGCCTACTTGGTTGGAGAGCGCCGTCGTAGCGTCGGCCACCTCCTGTTCCGCCGCGATCTTCTCGTTCTTCTTGTTGGTGGTTTCCATCCGCTCGCGGCCGAGCTTGAGGATGAGGTCCTGTTCCTCCTTCGAAGCGTTTTTGAAATCTTCCCCGTCTTGGATGAGCTTCAGCTGCCGGGCGGTGAGATCCTTGTTCTTCTGGAAGTACTCGTAGATCTTCGCCTGCCGGTCGAGCTTCGTTTTTTCCCGCTGGAAGTCCGCTTCGGCCTCGGCGTCCTTTTTGGCTTTCTCCTGGTCGATCTCCGCGAGCTTCTGTTTGAAATCGAATTCCGCGCGCTTCTGTTCGGACATGGCGGCGCGCTTCGTCTCCACGTCGAGGATTTCGGAAACCTTCGTCTTGAGCGCGTCCGCGCTGCCGGCTTCCGAATCCGTCACGTTCTTCAGGTTGGACTTCACGTCGGCGAGCGCGTTCTGCTTCTCGAGGAATTTTTCCTGTAGGTCGAGCAAAGCCTTGTCGGCGTCGCTCAGTCCGGAGCCGTTCTTGATTTCCTCGAGCTGCGATTTGAGGTTCGCGATCCGGAACTCGTTTTCTTTCCTCGTGGCCTCGGCCGTGTTCGAAGTGAATTCGGCCCTCCGGAGTTCCGCGACCGAAAGTTCGTTCTGGAGGTTCTTCTGTTTATCGAGCAAATCGCCGCGCAGGGTCTCGGACTTTTTGGCCGCCTCCTGTTTGCGGTTCTCGATGTCCGCCTGGATCTCCGCGACGTCCTTCGCGAGTTCCACCTGCTTGACCGCCTGGTCGCGCACGTAGTCCTCCGTCGATCCGGTCCTCTTCGTCTTCGCTTCTTCGGCGGTCTTCGCGAGCGCGTCCGACCGTTTCTTCTCATTTTCGTCCATCTGTTTCCCGACCTCCCGGAGCGAGTCGGCTATTTCGCGGTTCGTCTTCTGGGTAGCCTTCGAATACTCATCTCCAGCTTTTTCCGAATCCCGTATCTTGGACTTCAGATCCGAATAGGAGTCCTTGAGTTTGTTGACCGAACGGGTCTGTTCCTCGGTAGCGGCTTTCGACGCTTTGGCGGACGATGTAGAAGTACTGTTTGCCCCGTCCTTTATTTTCGATACGTCGATTCATCCTCAGCTACTCCGGATGCTCGCAACGGTTTTGTCGATGTTCTTCAACGAATCTTCGAGTTCCTTGATTTGCTTATCCTCCGCCGACGTGGGAAGGAGGGACGAAATCATCTTCGAAGAGACTGGAGCGGTTCCTACCGTCAATCCTCCGGAGACGCCAGAGAGTTTCGATAAGTCGAGCGGAACTTGGCCGTATCATTTCGGGAGTTTGTTTTCCGGCATGGTCGACCCCTCTCCGGTTACCGGTTTCGCCGACTGTTCCTCTTTCGCCTTCTGTATTCCGAGCGCTTGTTTCGCCTTGAGCAACGCTATGGACGCGTTGATGTTCTTTACGATTTCGGCACGCTCGCGCAGATATTCGGCGGTATTGGCCTTGTACTGGGTAGCGGCGAGTTTTTCTATGGCGGTTTTGTAATCGTAAGCCCCATTCTTCGTCTGTTCGATTGCCAACGTGAGCTGCTCATGCTGTCCGAGCAAATCGGACATTCATTTCCGATATTCCTCCTCGGAGATAAGCCCTTCATCGAACCGGTTCCGAAGATCCACCATCGCGTCGGAATTGCCCTTCATAGCGTCGCTCAGCAGTCCCGCTTCTTTCTGTGCGTCGGAACTCACCCCGATAAATGAGTCGAACGCTTCGCTTACCTTCGAGAACGTCGTCGCAATGGTTCCGATGACGTTGAAAAGTCATTGCAGCAAGTCGAGAATCCCAGTTACCGCGGTCGTTACGAAATCCGCGATTTGCTTCCCGTTTTTCGCTACGAAATCGGTAATCGCGCGCACGGCATTAGATAACCTCGGAACGAGAGACGTTCCGATCTGTTCCCCGAGTCAGGTGAGGATGTCCTTGAAGTTCGACCACAATCCTCACAAGGTTTTTGATTGCGCATCCATGAGGTTGGCGAATTTTCCGCCCTCGCTGCTCATGGTGTTGAATGCCTTCGTCACCTCCACGGCCGAAATTTTCCCCTTCTCGATCATCTTCTGGATTTCCGCGGTCGATTTTCAGAGCTGTTGGGAAAGTACGTCGAGGAGCGGGACTCCGGCTTCGGTGAATTGCCGAAGGTCGTCACCGGTGAGTTTTCATTTTGCCAAAACCTGCCCGTAGGCGAGCGTAAGGCGTTCGAGCGGAACCGACAGTCCGGACGCGACGTCACCGAGCGCCTTCAGCGTAGGGATGATGTTTTCTTGGGCGACGCCCATCGCGAGCAGTTGTTTCGCGTTCTCCCGTATCCCGACGAGTTCGAACGGGGTCTTTTTTGAAAAATCCGAAAGTTCGCGGAGCAGCTTGTCGGCCTTTTCCGCGCTTCCTAGCATCGTAGTGAAGGCTATGCGGGACTGTTCGAGATTGGATCCAAGTTCTATGATCGCCCCTCACAGTTGCTTTATCTTGTCGATAACCCAAAGTACCCCGATGGCCTTGATGAAAGTCTTAAAGGCGTTTCATGCGGATTCCAGGGACGACGCTACTTTCTTGAATTCTTTCTCGGCTCCGGAAGCGCCTTTTTTCGCCCCGTCGACGATTCACTCTTCAATCGCCCTCCCGGCATCAGCGCCCGTTTTTTCAAGCGCCTTCTTCACGTTCGTCGTAGCCACGTCGATGCTGCCTTTGTCTATGGAGAGAGTGGCTTTGAGGTCACCGAGGTTCATTTTCCCGTATGGTTAAGATTTGATTTCCTTCTTTCCTCCGAACGTCTCGCGAAGCTTCTTGGAGTCCGGTGCCGCGGATCTCCTTCCCGGGTCGTACTCCTCGAGTCCCATGACGATCTTCGCGTCGTCCGTCATCCGTTCGAACACCCGGAGCGGCATCGCCATGACTTCCGAGAACGGCTGGTGGAACTCCCGCATGAAGAAGGCGACCGAGATGTGGAAGTCTTCGGCGGCCGACCCGTCGGGCTTCTTTTCCCCGAAGATCCCCGGAACCGATTTTTCCCCGAAAAGGATCCTCGCGAACCGCTCCATTTCCCCGGCCTCGAGTTCCGGAACCTCCGGATTGAATTCCGTCAGGCAATCGCGCAGCGCCGCCTCCGGATCGTCGATGAACTTCCAATACGCCCCGACCGTGAGTTCTCCGGCGCGAAATGCGCGGTTCCTGTACCGAAATTCGTTGATTAAGCGCATTTGGAGAGTTTTTCCGATATAAGGGTCGCGACGGCGGTTACCGTGCGTTCGTCGAGTTCCGGACACCTTCCGTTCCATTCGGTGAGCACCGAACGCACGATCGGCTGCCAATCCTTCCATGTGGCGCGTTCCGGAAGCGCTTCCATGGCGGCGAGTTCCTGCGGGCGGATCCTTCCGATTTCGTAAGTCGTTCCCGCTTCGGTGAACCGGACGGTTTCCGCTCGTTCGTCGTTGAGGTCGTAAATCATTTTCGGGCGTTAAAAAGGCTCCCCGTGAGAGTAGGGGAGCCTTTCGCCGTTCCAATGTCAGATTTTCCGGCTAGACGGCCTGTTCGTCATCGATGACGAGGAGGCGGTTGGACGAATCCGGGTACGCCTCGAACTTCACCGGGTACTTCATCGCCTCGTCGAGCTTCTCGTCCGACGGGAACTCGAGAGTGAGGTTTTCGGTGTTGAAGCCCTTCGGGATGGTGATGGAGAACTTCTTTCCGTTCTCGTCGACGTTCTCGAACTTCACTTCGTAGAATCCGATCGCCTTCACGACGTCGTTGAAGGTGTAGGTCTTCTTGGCGTTCGGGACGTAGGAGTAACCGACGTTGAGGCCGATTCCGGAAAGGGTGAGGGCGGTTCCGATGCGGACGACGCCGGTCTTTCCGTTTTCGACTACGACGGCGTAGTCGGTTCCTGCGGTGAGGGTGGTCGCCCCGTTCTTCACGACGATCGAAGCCACCTGGCTTCCGTCGCCGTTGGCATTCGCGAAGAAGATCGCTTCCGAGGACGCCCAGTTTCCGGACGCGCGGAGGACTTCCGCGGTTACCGGGGTGGAGACTCCGGCGGTGTCGGTCGCGGTTCCGAAGCCGTCGATCTTCTCGAGGTTGGCGAGGAGGATTTCGAAGAGGTTCGCGGAAAACTGGACCTTGTCGATGGACTTGCGCGGGGTGAGGCGCGCGTTGTCGGCTTTGAGCTGGAGGACTTTGAAGGTTACGTCGAGCTTCGCCTTTTCGAGCGCTCCTACGTTTACTCCGTCGATGGAGAGGGTTCCGGATCCGAGACGGATGGAACGGGAATTCTGCACGCTGGTCTGCATGGCTGCCGTTTGGTGAACGATAAAAATAATTCCCCGCGAATATGCGGGGAAAAATCGCCGTTCCAATGTCATTTGATGGCCCTAGTCTGCGTCCATCACCACGAATTCGAACGTCAGATGCAGGCTGTGCGCGCCGGTCTTCCGGTCGAACGTGTCGGCGTAATGCCTGATACGGCACGATTTGTACACCTCGTCGGAAGTCATGTGGAATACCCGTTCCACCTCTTTGGCGAGATCCTGCGATTCGCCCATATAGTGCGCCCACGAGGATATCTGCACCGATTCCGAGCGGAGACCGAGATGGTTCACGTTCGCGAACAGCCTCGCGATCGTGATTTGTGGGAGTCTGGAGTCGAAGTTTTCCATCGTCGATTTGTCGTCCGAGAACGCCTTGACGTTGTCGTTCACGATCGAGAAGACCGTCGGGTCCGCAAGGAGCTTCGCGATTATGTGGGCCTTGAGGTCTTTCATGCTACTTGGTTAATCTGGCGAAGGTCGATTGGAATTCTTCGCGTATCTCAGTGATGTTGTCCGCTATTCCCTTCCGGATGAACGGTCGCGGCTTCATGTTCTGGGTTCCGAATTCCAGGTACGCCGCGTATTCCGAAGCCGGTCACCGGACGACGCCGACCGCGTAGCGCATTTCCCCGACCTTTTCGTCCCCTATGGAGCGTTTCAGCGTCCCGGTGACTCATTCGTACCAATTGCCGGCGATGTTCACCGGTTTGTAATGGGAAGAGCGGTGCGGCTCCTTCCCGTCCTTGCGGTTGATGTCCTGCGGGAGCCGCTCGAGGTCGCGCGGGGTGATTTCCGTGATTTTGTCTTTCGCGAAGACCGTAGCCGCTTTCAGTGACAAGTCAAGGGCGGCGTATAGTTCCTCCGTATCGAGCGTGAATTCGGCTCCCATGCTATTTGAGGCGATCGAGATAAACGGCGAGGTGGGAAGTCGCGCCGCCGAAGTCCGGAACCGTGTCGACTCATCGGACGACGTACTCGTCGTAGCCGTCCACGACCGTGTCGCGCTCGGATATTTCCGTTCATTCGGCCAGATAGAGCACGTGCGTGCTTGATACGTAAGGGACCGCGGCGGATCCTCCGGTATCCTCCGGCTTGGGCTTCGAATTCTGGAAGATGAGTCAGCGCACCTGGACGGCGGCCACGTCGTGCTCCACGGTTTCCCCGTACGCCCCTTTCGTCCGGGTCTTCCCGACGAGCGAAAGCGTCCGAAGGTCGTTCGAGAAGTGCTTGAGAATGCCCATCGTCTACACGGTGAATGAAGTAAAGTTCCGGTATTTGTCGAGTATCGGGCGCATCTTCACGAGCACGTCCGAGGCGATTTCGGAAGGGGAGAAGAACGTGACCGATATTTCCCCCATCTTCTTGCTCTTTACGCGGTCGTCGTCCGTCCCGTTGTTCGACCGGTAAAGCTCCTTGCAGTAGGCGAGGAAGTACGCTTCGAAGTCCTTCGGGACGTCGTCGTACCCGCGCTCGTACCGGATTTCCACGTTCGATTCTCCGCGCTGGGTATCCTTGGTAAGGTGTACGACGCTTCCGTCGACGAACGCCACCGGGCATTCGTAGTAAGACCCTCCGCGCCATACCCTCACGTACTCAACGGAATTGACTCGGTTCTCCATTACGATCCTCGGCGCTCCGGATCCGTCGACCCTGCGCGTGAACGTATCCTTTCCGAGGTTGTCGCCGAGTTCCACGTCGACGAGCGCGGTGGCGGTATCGATTAATTCGCCGATAGCCTCGTCTTCCGAGTCGCCGACGATACCGAGGTGCTTCTTGAGTTTCTCAACGGTCGTATAGAGCATTTTTCGCGCCTTAACGATAAAAATCCCCCCGATGATACGGGGGGATTCGGACGTTGCCATGTCATTTCCGGACTATTCCGACGGGGGAGTGGGTACGTTTTCGCCTCCTGCCGCGTCGGTCTTCGGTTCGTTTCCTTCCGTCGACCCTTCTCCGCCGGTCTGCTTGGCAGGAGCTTCCGGATCGGTTTCCGGAGGAATGTCGGCCGCCGGTTCGGTCGGCTTGGTTTCCGGGGCGTCCGTAACCGCTTTGAGTTCGACCTTCTTTCTGGACGGCTTCTTGTCGTCAGATTTTGGGGCAGCGGACTTGGTTTCCGGAACCTTCTGGGTATTCGCCGGTTCGGTCGGCTTGGTTTCCGGAGTTTTCGGACGTTCCGGAACGTCGGCCTTTTCGAAACCGGCCGCCAGGTACTCCGCCACGCGGGACTTGTCTACTTCTACGGTTCCGTTGAGCTTGATTCCGTTGTAGGAACGGTTTTTCTTATTCACGAGCAGTACGCCCATAGTGGAAAAGTGAGTTGTAAAACGCCCCCGATGATACGGGGGCGTCCTGCCGTTGCTATGTCATTTTCGGCTACTCCTTCCTAGTACTTGGTGACGAGGTTGGTGATGATGCCGGCCGCCTCCGGAACTTCGATCTGGAAGTCCATTTCCATGGAGAAGTGGTAGACGGTCTTGCGTTCCTTGGCGACGCGTTCCTTTTCGAAGGAGATGGTGCCGTCCTCGACCTGCATCGCGAAGATGAGGTTCATCGGGTCGGTAGCGATCGCTTCGGTTTTTCCGGTAGTGTCGTCGATGCGCATGAGCGGGACGCTGTTGATGCGCTTTCCGAGCACGTTTCCGACGAAGTTCTGCGACTGGAAGTACTGGTCGAACTGTTCGTTGTACTCGATCGCGACGTTGTCGTGGAGGAAGAACTGGAGATCCTTGCGGAACTTGGTCGGCACGGAAGTGAGGAGGCGGACCATCTTTTCCTTTGAGACCTTGGCGTCGGCGAAGAGGTCGGTGTCGGCCGCGTCGATGAGGTTTCCGTTTGCCTTGAGGCGCTTGACGAAGCCGTCATAGAGCGCGAATGCGGATTCGGTTGCCGACCAGGTTCCGAGTTTGTCGGCGTACATGGCGATTTCCTCGAGTTCGTTCGCGATTTTCTTCGCGGCGAGATTGAGCATCTTTTCTCCGAGGGACTGGCCTTCGATGTTGTGCTTGAGTTCGGAGTCGTGGATTTCGATCGCTCCGATAACCTCGCGGGTGTGGATCTCGATGTTATCGGTTCCGAAGGAATCCTTCTTGTCGTCGTCGAGCGCTACGCCCTTGCCTCCGGCATGGAGGAAGCGCTTGGAAGAAATGAGGCGCGGGAGGGACTTGGTAGCGAGGTCGACTTTTTCGACGCGGGCGAGTTTGAGGAGGGTCGACTCGTCGCGTACGAGGTCGATGAACGCGGACGCCTCTTCGTGGGAGAGGTGTACGGCGTTGGAATTGTCTCCGGTGGAGTCAAACGCTTTGGCGAGCTGTTCTTTTGCGGGCATGGCCGTGATGTGTGATTGAATTAAAGGCGTCGTGCGAGTTTCTGGAGCGGCTTCAGGTCTTTGTCGTCCCCTTCTTCTACCTTCTGGATCTGCCTGGAACCTTCGGTAGACTTCTCGACGGTCTCGAGACGCTCGGTGAGCTTCGCAATGGAGCCGGGAATACCGCTGAATCCAGCGATGGCATCCTTCATGTCCTGGAGGACCGCGGCGAGCGAATCGTTGGTGACGTAGAGGTCGGCCCATTTCTGGAGTTCCGTCTTCATCTTCTCGATTTCCTGCGCCTGCTCTCCGGCTGCGGCTTCGGACACTTCCGCTTGGGTCGCCGCGGCTTCCGCTTCCGCGGCTACCTCTGCGAGCTTCGCGATGGCGTCTTCGGTCTTGCCTTCCTTCAGGAGTTCGGCCGCCGCTTTCGCGCCGCCGGCGATCTTCTTGATCGACTCTTTCATGGACGGTAAATTACGAAATATCCTCGGCGTTTTTATCCGTGACCCCAGCCGTTCCAATGTCATTTGCTACGGCCCCGAGCCTCGAGGAAATCTCTTCGAGCTTCCGGATTTGTTCCTTCGAAGGCCGGTTCGCGATCTTGAAGATGGCGAACGAGCTTTCCGCGTGCTGTACCGCCGGTACGTGCCCCTTGAGGACGAGGGAGATTCCGTTGACGATGACGTCGCTGATTTTTCTCATGATAGGTGTTGTTATGATTCGGCGTATCCGAAGCCTTCCATCGATACGCCGGTAATTTCTCCGTCAACGAGTTTCTGCCACAGCTCGTCCGAAAGGAAGTGGAATCCGACGAGCCAGGAGCCTTGCCTGATCGTCGACCCTCCGATCTCCAGCGGAACGGGTAGTACGAACGATTCGACGAACTCGACGGATTCGAGCTGCGTTCCTGACTCGTGGTTCACGTTCACGTATTTTTCTGAGATGTTCCGAACGAACTCGTGCGCCGTCTTGATGATTTCGTCTACGCTTATCACGTCGCCGTTCCTGTCCTCGGTATCGGGTTCCAGCACCACGAACGTGGCCGTCTTGTGCGATTGGTCTGCCTTGATGATGCGCATTGACTTGAAATGAAAAACCGCCGCGATTCTCTTCGAAGCGGCGGCCGTTCCAATGTCATCTAAAGTCCCGTTTACCAATTTTCGCCCGTTTGTCGAAAAGCGGGTAGAAAGTGGCAAACGCTTGACTACAAAGCCAAAACTCTTACATTTGCCCGAATGCCGAGAACACGTTTCCGGCATACCTTCGAAAACCGTTAACCGAAAAACCGTATGAAAACAGTACTCGCCCTGATTGTCGGATTATCCGCTATCGCCATAATCGTTTGGATCCAAATCCATGCGAAAACCTGATGAGACGAGATTACGGAACGTTCAGTGAACGAGATAACCGAAGGGCATTAATTCCCAATTCCACCATTATGAAAGACGTAAAAAGCCTCATTGGATACGTATCGGCCGCATTGATACTTTTAGTTATCGGATACTCCGTTTTCGGCTAATTATCGGAATTCGGGTCAGTGAGGCGGTACGACGTAACGCACCGGCAGTTGAAGCCGTGCGGCGCGTGGTCCGTCTGCGTTCCCGGAAACAGTTCGTTGGCCGGAATCCATCCGGCTTCCTGGTTCGCCCAATGGGACGGACGTACTTTGTCGTCGCCCTGAGTTTGGCTGCGCTTCCAGCCGACCGTACCCATCTCCGCGGCGTAGCTGTCGAACTGCGACCGCTTTCCGGCTTCGTAGGCGTTTCCCATTTCCATGACGGATATGAGGTTGGCGCGGTATTTTCCGAATTCTTCGAACCTCGAGCGGATCTCTTCGGAAACCTTCCCGAGGCTCCATTTCTCCTGCGACGCCTTCAAGATGAGGTCTCCGATCTCCTTCTTCGTAGTCTCGTTGACTCCGGATATGAGGCTTCCCGCACGTTCGGAAGCGTAAGACTGCGCGCCGGCGTTGTCGAGTTCGAAGGACACGTCGACGGACAGTTCAGCGACGATGTCGGCGAACTGGCTTTCACGGCCGAGCGAGTAGGCGACGATGAGTTCGTTGATGACCGATTGCCGGAAAGCCGCTTCCTCTTCGTTGGATAACTTCTTGATGTCTTCGGCGGGGAAGACGTTCGGGTTTCTGGCTACGAAATCCAAATAGTCCGCGGCCTGTTTTTCGAAGTACCCAGTCCACAGTTCGGAAAAACGCCCGAACGCCTGGGCGAATTCCTTCCCCCGGAGTTCGAGCGCGTCTTTCGCGAGCTTCGTCCTGGCGATTTCCATCTTCAGGAGTTCGAGTTTGCGCATCGGCTATTTGGTGATCTGTTCGTAGAGCTTCCGGATTTCCTCCTCGGCCTTCGCGATTCCGGATGCGGCCGGGTCGTTCTGCTGCGCGTTGTCCGGAGTCGATACGAGGTCGTTTCCGTCCGCGCGCTCTTCGAGTCCGAGTTTCTTTCTGGCTTCGTTCGCCGTCATGATTCCGGCTTTGACGTAACCGGACGCGACGCGCATCTCCTCGAGCTGGTTCGAGGTGTCGACGGGATTGAGGGCCGTTTCGTCGATCTTCGGGAACTCTTCGCGCAGCGAGTCCCTCAACTGCCTCATGAATTCGTCCTGGAGCGGGGCGATGACGTCCTTGTTGAACGTCTCGAGGCTCGTCTCGGCCGTCGACCTGTTCGATGAATCCGAAATGAGCAGGTCGTACGGAATCGAAAGCGCGATCGCGATGGATTTGATGAGCGCCGACCGGTACTCCAGGAATGCCGAAGTGTCGGTTTCCTTGTCGAGTTCAAGTCGCTCGAGTTCGGTCGGTATGATGGCGGCCGTGAACGCGTTCTTGAGTCCGGACGTGCGGTCGATGAGCGCCGTCTTGATAGCGTTCTTCTGGTCGTCGGTAAGTTTCCCGTTCTTGTCGATGAGGAACGACGTTCCGAGGAATCCGCGGTCGAAGTGGGTCGAGTAGTACTGGTCGATCTGCGCCAGGAGGGCGATTTGAAGAGACGCCTTCGCGATGACGGAATCACCGTAGTGCCGGCTCGTCATGGACGTGAGCCTGATATGGACGACTTCCTTCTCTTCGAAGGGCTGTTTCTTACCGCCGGCGTTCTGCACGTACGACTTCACCCGTTTTCCGTCGGACTCCTCGTGCTTAACCCGTACCTCCTGCGTGATGAACGGGACGAGCCTTACGACCTTTCAGTCGTTCGTCCGGACCTTCTCGAGGAAGACGTTTCCGCAGACGTAGAGGTTTTCGAAGCAGTACTTCGCGTCGAGGCTTTTCAGGAGCGAATCCAGTTCCTTGTCCCCGGATTCGGTGAATCAGGAATTGGCAGCCTTCGAGATGCGCTCGACGATTCACCCGACGATGAAGGATTCCTTGTACGTCTTGACCAGGAGGGAGAACGGTATTTCCGGCTGGGAGATTCATGCGACGTCCTTCCAGTCGTCCTTCTGCTTCGAAGCGCTGTCGTCGCTCGAAAGCTTCTCTACGGACACGGAAATGACGGTCACGTCCTTTTCGCTTTTCTTTGCCTTCGGCATGTTCGGGGTCGGTTATGTGGTTTTTCCGATTGTCGTCTCGGTGCGTTCCGTTCCAATGTCATCCTTGATCATGCGCCGGCGCATCTCGACGATGTCGTGGAGTATGGCGATGTGCCAACGGATCTTCTGCTGCTCATCCTCGGTGAACTCGTAGACGCGCAGCAGGTTCACCATGGCGTACCCGAATCCGCTGGGCAGCGTGTCGCCGGCTTCGATGCGCGCTATGGACCGGTCGTCCATCTTGATCATGCGGGCGACGTGGTGGATGTCCCAGCCCTTGCGAATCCGCCTTTCGCGCAGTATCTCGCCGAGGACGCTTTCGGTAGGCTTCACCCATTTCTTCTTGTTCGCTACGTAAAAATCGTCCTTCGGGAGTCAGAAGAAATCGTAAAGTATGTCCAGGTGGACGCCCTTGTACTTCCCTCGGGAATCGCGCATCACGGCCAGGAGCGTCCTCTGTTCGATTCCGGTCCTTTCGTGCAAGGATTTCAGTCAGTGCTTCGTTTCGTATTCGGAGAGCTTCGAGCGAAGGGCGCATTGTTTCATGTCCGAGTTTTTAGAAAATCATCACGTCGTTGTTCGAACGTACGGGCATCAGGTCGAAGAACGCCCGTTGCGACAGCGCGTCGCCGAAGTCCGGGGATCGGCCGCCGAGGATGTTCTTCTGCTCCTCCTTCGGGTTGATCTGCTTCTTTCCGTCCGAGTCCATGGAACGGCGCTTGATGGCCTTCAGGTCGTTCCTGATGAGGTCGGCCACCTTGACCGTCTTCCCCTTCAGCTCGACAGTGTCCGAATGGACTCCGTCCACCGTGCAGTTCGAAGCGTCGACGTTCACGCGCATGAGCCGGTCATTGACGAGTTCGGCCGCTCGGTAGTAGCATTGCGTCTTGAGGTTCGCGTAGGCCTCCTTGATTCCCGTTCCGGGGTCCTCGAGGGCGGGAAGACCGCTCCCGAACCCGACGTATCACCCCTCGTCGACGACTCCGCCTCCGACTCCGTCCTGGTCGACGGACACTTGGGATTTGGGAACGGCGAATTTCGCACGTAGGCGCTCTAATTCCGCCGTGGTTTCCGTCGTCTTGGACTTCGTGAGCACGGAGACCCAAAGCACGTCGTATCATTCCCAAACGAATATGACGCACAGGTCGCGGCCGAATCGTGCGACGTCGCAGTTGATGAACCTGCGGCCTCCGGACGGTACGACGTTAGAAGGAAGGTCGGAAAGGGCGACGTGGTCGAAGAGCGCTCGGCCGTCCTGCGAAATCTTCCAGTTTCCGTCGAGGAGCTGCTTTTTCGTGATCTCGTCCTGGGAGAGGAGGTTTCCGAGGTATTGCGGGTTCGTAGCCAGAAGCTCGCGGTTGTCGTAGATGCTCCCGGATATGAACGCCAGCGATTTCACGAGGTCATGCTTGTCGAACCCTTCGAAGCTCGGGTTGTCGAATATGTGCGGGCATTTCCCGATGACCTCGTCCTTCGAATCTCTCCACACCATTTTCCCGTTGTCTCGGATGAAGTAGCGCATGACGCCGTCCCGCTCCGGAATCGGGAGTCAGTAACGCGGGCTGGAGGGGTCCTGCTCGATCCACCATTCGACGAGTCATGCGACGAACGAATCCGGATCCGGGTTGCACGTGGCGCGGATGTACGGGTTCACGCCGCATACGGAGCGGTTGCGGCCGACGAGGTACCAGAACTGCGATTCGCTGAAGTGCGTAAGTTCGTCGAACCCTTCGAAGGCGTACTGCGCTCCCTGGTGGTCGAGCATGTTCTTGTCGTACTCCAGGTGGTTGAATTTGAGTGAGTTTCCGATAGGGAAGACCCATTCGAGCGTCGATTCCTTCGGTTCGGCGTTGAAGGGCGGATAGAGGGCGTTCGACGTGTCCCAGAGGCCGCCTTCGTTGCGGATCTGCGGAGTGGTACGGCGGAAGATCACGCCGCCGAATCACGGGACGGACGTGATGTGCCGCAGCGGCTCCATGAGAAGGGCGAACGTTTTCCCGACTCCTGCGCCGGATCCTCATATGACGATGTCGGCCGGCGACGAAAGGAAGTTCTCCTGGAATCCGGGCTGGGGCTTGATGATTTTCGCTTTACTCGGTGCCGGCATCGGCGGTGCGTCGGTTATCGGGGAGATAGATGACTGCCTGCTGGAGTGGCGCTCCGTCCTTGCCCGTCACTTCCGTCTCGGACTTGTCCTTCCATCCGAATACGTTCTTCGCGACGAATATCGCGAAATTCGACGAATACTGTCCCGTGAGGCCGTTTTCGATGAGGTTGGATTCCTGAATTTGCTTCGCACGCTTGTAGGCAACGGAAAATTCGGGATGCAACAGGTTTCCCTCGGCATCCTCGGCCGTCGCCCATTCGACGACAGTGTCCTTGTGTACGCCGATAGAATGAGCGAACCGTTCGAGCGTCGGGAACACGCTCGCGAAGACTTTGTGCGTCTCCGCTTTCACCATCCCGCGCACGAATCCGTCCGGATCTTTCCTTCTGAATGACACCTCGGCGTTTCCGCTGCCGTAAAAAGTCCGATCGACGACGATTTCCTGTGAGGTCCTCTCCATGAAGGCGATAATCTCCCCGCAGTACTTCGGATCATAATCGGTCGGCCTTCCGGCCTTGAGCTTGTCTTCGGGATTCTTGCGCTTGGTCATTTTCGTTTCGGGTAATGAGGAAGCGTCGGTCGATTCGCGTTTCAATTCCAGCCTGCCGATTTCGGTAAGTTGGAACCGAGGCGCGAACCTCGGTGGTGTGCCTTTCGCGTACTTGAACACGGATGACTCGGCTTTCCGCTACTCGCGCCACCCGGAACTTCGTATCTCGTTTTCTTCGTCATGACTCGTTCCGCCTCCATGGGAGGGCATTGACTGGGGCTTGTACCGAGCGAGGTGGATCGCTGCCACCGGACTGCATGCCAGTCAATGCTCTCCCGAGGAAGAGCCGCGAGTTTCGTTCGCGCGCGTCGGACTGAACCGCTACGGTTTTTAGGAGGGGACCTCTCACTGCTCCCGTATACGGCTTACGCTTGAGGGCCTTTCCGGCTTTCGCCTACTCGGCTTAACTTCTCGCCGTTCCATGGGAGGGTTCCGAAGCCGTATCTATTCGGTTCTGTGTAAGTTAGGCCGAAGCATTGCACGAGACCTATACGGCAGATTCGGAACTCTCCCGAGGAAGAGTGCCGGTTCTGCTACCAATGAGCCGGCAAGATCATGGGGGAAGATGAGCGATTCGAACGCTCGGCACGCCGTAGCGCACACGCGTTTTATGCGCACAAACGCGTCGCATTAAGCCTCTCTGCCAATCTTCCATGGTCGCGCGTGCTGGATTCGAACCAGCGTTCTCCGGATTATGAGACCGACAAGATGACCGCTTCTCTAACGCGCTGCGTAACTTCTTCGCTCAATGTTCCGCTACTCCGGTACTGCCCCGGATTCTCAGACGCCCGTTGCTTTACAAGAGAACTCGCATCTTCCGGTGCCCCGGTGCCTAGACTCTGTCTGCGTCCTACTTTCGGACTCGTAGCGGTTACGTTCTCGGAAAGGTCGGGAGGTTTCCCAAGCCTCCCGTCTTCCAGGTCAAAGCTTTAACCCCCGGTTTTTCCGAACCGGGATTCCGCTTGCGAACCGGATTGGGCGGCTCTTCGGCGGAATCCCGGCCCCGAAGGGCTTGGGGCGGGTTTCGTTGCAGCGATACGGATACTCCGGAAGTGGGAACGACAAGTCAAGGGAAATTACCCGCGTTTCTCGATGCTCGCGTAAATCCGCGTCACGGTCCTACGGCTGACCGGAAGGCGCTTGGCGATTTCGGACTTTCCTTCGCCGCGGTAAATCGACGCCACGATCTCGTCGCGTACGGATTCGGGAATCTTCCCGTCGTGTTTCGATGCTCGCATGGTCGGGTGAACGGTTACGAAAATGCCAGGTAAAGCAGGGCGGCTACCAAGGCGGCGTAGGTCGCGACGATCAGCCATTCCGAACGGTTGGACGTTCGCTTGGGCGGCTTTCTTGCGGTCATCGCGTATCATTCCGTCCTGCGTACGAACCCTTTTGGAAAACCCTTCTTGTTGAACGATTTCACCGGTCGGAAATACGCGCGGTTCATTCGGTCGATGTCTTCGTCGGTAGGCTCCCGGATGTCTTCCAGTTCCGGATAGAACGGCTTGCATAATTCCATGGTCGCATGGGGTTACGGAGCTTCTGATTCGATGTACTTCGTGAGGATCTCGCAGGCCTCCTCGTGGCCGTAGGCGAAGTGCGCGGCGACGTTCGGGACGGAATTCAGTAGCCGGACCCAGCGTTTCTGGTCGGTGCTCACGACGGACGGGGTTTTCCCGTTTTCGTCCTTCTGACGCTTCAGCTCGATCCATACGAGCGAACGGGTTCCGTCCGCCCTCTGGATGACGCACACGTAGTCGGGGACGCCTTTCCGCATCCCCTGTTTGTTCTTCCGGACTTGGACGCTCTTATGCCGCACGCCGGTCTCGTTCCCGATATGGGAGAACTCCAGCACGCCTGGGGAGTCGGACGACTCGTCGACCATCCATGCGCGGAGCCTCCAAGTGAGCGCTTCGCCCTCCGCGTCTTCGTATGGGATTTCCGGCATTACGATTCATTACGGAGTACGTAGAGCATCGCGCAGAATCCGGATATCCAGGACAGTACGAAAAGCGACCTTAATGCTTCTTTCGGTACTCATAGTGCGAATAGCGCGGAAGAGCTGACCGCAGCGAGTAAAAACGCTATAAAAGCGCTGAACGTGAACTTATCCATGGTTTACCGATTGGTGAGAAGGTATACGGCGGCCGAAGCGGTCGCGATTGCCGGAACTGCTACGACGAAAAGGACGGAGAGGAACGCGAATTTCCAACGGGTGGCGATTTGGTTGAGTTTTCCCATTCCGATGTCGAGTTCGGAGATCTTCTTGTCGATGCTCTTCTGAGATTCGTTCATCTTCTCGATGAACGCGTTGGCCTCCTCCAGCTTTTTCGTCACGATGCCCGAATGGGCGTTCGCGTCGTCGCGCTGCCGTCGGGCGGTTTGGATCTCGGACTTGAGCGTGGCGATCTCCTGGTTCTTCGATTGGATCGTCGCCATGTCGGTCGACTGCTGCGCCTTCAGGGCTTCGTTCTGCGCTTCGGTGTCTTCGCGCTCCTTCAGGAGGTCGATTTTGAACTTCGTAAGCTCTTCCACCTGCTTGTTCGCGTCTTTGAGGGATTGGCTGTCGGAAATGAGCTTCGCGAGGTCGGTATGGAGGATTTGTGTCATGTTCGGGTCGCCCGGTTCTCGGATTTTCAGCGGGATCGGAATGCTTTTCACGTTTTCTCTTATGATTTTCTTGAGTTCTTTCCTCGACAGTTTGCCGAGGTGCGATTCCGAAAGCTCCATAATGAACTTTTTCGGTTCGGCGAGCAGATCCGGAGTCTTGATGGGTTCCGTGTTCACGACGGATCCGAATTTCCTCTCCATGTACTTGGCGCGTTTGCGGACGTTGTCCTTCGACTGGCTGAGTTGGCGCGGTTGGTAGGTTCCGTTCTTCTTCGCTTCGAGACGCTTCCGGTCGCGGATCGCTTTCGGGGTCATGAGAAGTTGCTTTGCCATGGGGTGGGTAGTGAATGGACGGTTAATAGACTTTCGGTGGCTTCGGATTTTCAGAATCGAAAGGCTCTGTTCCTGCTACGTACCGGTAGACGTCGCCTTGTTGGACGTGCACCGCCTGCATTCAACGGGTGTGAACCCGTCAGTGCCCTTCTTTCAGCGTTTCGATTTGCGAGCTGTACACGTGGACTTCCTCCGGACGGAGGCGGTCGGTGATTTTTGAAAGCTCGGCGATCGCGTTTGATTCTGCCTCGGCCTTCGTCGTACCAGAGACGATGATTGTCCCGGTTCCCTGGAATCGGTAATTAACCGCGTAATCTTTGGTTTTCGACGTTTTCATAGGTGGGCTAGAAAGGGATGTCTTCGATGTGGATCTCGTCGTCCTTCCGGAAGTTCGGCTTCTTCTTGGCCGGACTCTTCGCCGCGGGCTTCTCGTCGAATTCCGGAGCGTCGTCCTGTGGGAACTCGTCCTCGGTCTTCGTGCCGTCCTTCTTCGAGGAGAGCATGATGAGGTTGTCGCCGATGATT
Organism: uncultured Candidatus Peribacteria bacterium; assembly: GCA_964482035.1. Lineage (GTDB taxonomy): Bacteria > Patescibacteriota > Gracilibacteria > BD1-5 > UBA2023 > JANJWP01. The sequence continues at coordinate 347,609 of CAYZVC010000002.1, forward strand.
TCGGTGCGGTAACGTTTGGCGCCAGTATTGTCTTCCCAAGAGCGGGTCTGGAGGTAGCCCTCGATATAGACCTTCTGGCCCTTGGTCACGTACTTCTCGGCGACTTCGGCGAGGCCGCGCCAGACGACGACGTTATGGAATTCCGTCTGTTCTTTCTTCTCTCCGGCCGCATCCTTCCAGACGCGGGTGGTGGCGACGCTGAACGTTGCGACCTTCTGGCCGTTCGGGGTTTCGCGGACTTCGGGGTTGGCGGTGAGGTTTCCGATGAGCTGGACCTTGTTGAGGGAGTTCATAAAAATGGGGATGGTGAGTGGGTGGGGGTTACTTCATGTCGATTTGGAGCTGTTGGTACTTCGAAGAACCGCAGGCGTTCCCGCATTGCGAGCACACCCAGCATTTGCTTCACAGCTTGCGGCGGACGAGCGGCTGGTCGTGGCACGGGGAAAGGCGCTTCTTTTTGCTCGTTTCCTTCGGCGTCCGCTTTCCGGATACCCGGTCGAGCGCTTCCTGGACGGTGCTCATGTGGCTAAAAACGGTAAAGGTGCGTGGAGATGGATTTCGGATCGCGGATTCCGGAGTCCCACAGCTGGCGGAACTTTCCGGAGTACCGTTGGATCCATGCCAGTGCGACGGCCTCCGGCGGCTTCTTCCGTTCGGCGGCGTACTCGGCGATGAGCGCGAGCTGCGCGCGGTTCTCGTCGTCCAAAGACAAAGCCCGGAGGATTTCGTCGATCTCCCGGGCGTTTTTGGCGATGATGGCGTCGCAGTCGGCGACCTGCTTCGAAGTGTCCCGTCCGGCGTACTGGATGCCCGAGTACGTGCGCTTGGCGCATTCAGCGTCCCGGGATTCGTCCCGGAGTTGCTGGAGTCTGTTTTCCATGGACTAGCGGTACGGGGTCAGGGTACGGAGGATCTCTTCCTTCTTCGACTTCCGGGATTCCATACGCTCCCGGGCCTCCTTGACGGCCGCCATGTCGGCGACGTCCTCGGCGTTGAGCCGGTTGAGTTCCGAAGTCTGGAGTTCGACGAAGAGCTGCGCCGCGCCGGTCGACGTCTGCGCCGACGGATCGGGGATCCGGACGGCCGACGGGGGAACCGGAACGTTTCCGGTGGCTTGCCGGTAGATGGCGAATACCGCGAGGATCGCGACGGCGGTTATGCTGGCGATGAGCGGCCAGTTGGCGCGCGCCGTTTCGGAGGCCGTCGGTTCGTCCGGTCATTCCGGAGGCGGGGGAGTCTCGCCGGAGGTCTCGTGGATCTCCGTGGCCGGAATCACGAATTCTTCGACGGCTTCCGGGAACGTCTGGTAGACGCGCCCGGCTCACTCCTGGTTCTTGAGAATCCGGACTTTCATGCTTTTGTCGTCGTGCACCGTTTCGATTACGGCGACGGTTCCGACGAGCTGGTGGCCTTCGACGAACTTAACGAACTGTCCGGTCTTGTAGGTTTTCTGTGACATGGGTCGGTAAGAAAATGGGTGGGTATTGGTCTTGGTTTTCGTCTCCCCTCCCCCGGGGGATTCCCGGTGGCCGCCGGACCGGAAGCGCCGGGAATTCCCGGCGTTTTTCCGGTGGCGCGTCCGGAGAGGGGAGCGGTGGCTACTCTCCGATCGTCCGGTCGAAAATCGGGCGGATTCCTCGGAGCGAGTCGGTCTTCTTCTCGAAGCCCGGGAAGAACTTCGAGTAGTCGTAGACGGAGCACGTGCGGGCTAACGGGTTCGAAGATCCTCAGGTCATGAGGTACTCCGTTCCGGAAGGCCCGAGGCACATTCACTGCCAGGAGAGGTAGAGGGCGGATATGAGGGCGGAGGATATCCCCGCCCACCCGAGCGCCCGTTCGGTGGTCATCTTCTGTTTTTGCGCCATGGGTCTGCGTTTTGGTTTAGGAAAATCCGGATCGTTCCGGAGGGGGATTCTTCAGGAGATCCGCGAAGAACGGATCGTCGGGGTATTCGAGAAGCACGGGGCCGACGTTTTTCGTGAGCGCGGCCAGGCGGATTTTCTCGAGGAAGTCGTTGAACTCGACGGTCGGCAACGACGCGGTCGACCGTAGGGTTACGACCTTCTTGCGGCGGTCCAACGGGCTTTTGGACTTCTCGGCGAGGAAGGCGTTGCGGAAAACCTCCTTCCATTCTTCTGCGCGGTACCCGACGTGGGATTCGCGCTCGAGCTGGGCGAGCCATGCGTGGAGGAGGTTGTTCTGCGGGTTCGTGCGTTCCTTGTAGTCGCGGACGATCTCGAGCTTGTACGCTCAGTCCTTCATCGCCGCGAGGTGTTCCTTCAGCCCGTAGGCCGTTAGCGTACCGCCGCGCTTATCTACGCGGAAAAGCACCGGCTATTCGTCGTCATCGTCCCCGTCCTCGAACCCGTTCCGCGTGGCGTCGGCAGGCGGACATACGAGGACGCGGCGTCATTCGGCGTTCCGTTCGAACTTCGCGCCCTTCTGGAGTCCGCGGCGCTTCGGCGGTTCCGGTTTTTCGGCGGCGGGTTTCGCCGGAGCGGCTCCGGAAGCCCGTTTTTCGGATAAGTCGACCCCCCCCCGAGTTTTTTCGGGTTCCTGGGGCGCCGTGGATCCGGCGGATTCCTTCTCGAACTGGTAAGCGATCGCCAGTGCGCGCGACCTCGTGAACTCCTTTTCGTATTTGAAGCCTTCGGCCTCGATGGTTATTTTTGCCGTGTTCCGCATGGTGGTTGCTCGTGGTTATCCTGCCCGATCGGGCGGATGAAGTAAGAGGTCGTCCGGACGTGCCTACGGCCTACGACGATGGGTTTCCCTTCTTCGCAGACGACGGTTTCGCCCCTCTTCGAGAGGATCCTCCGGGCGTCCGTGATACGGGCGGTGAGGTTGGCGATCCGGAACCCGTCGACGCGGAGGTCGAAGAGCTGGGATCTCGTGATTCCTGGGTTCTTTTCGATGGCTTCGATTACGGCGTCCGTTTGCGTGTGCATGGATGGCGCGGGGTTAATGGCCGAAGATGCTTTCGAACGCGTTCCGTATCTGGTACGGCTGGAGGTCTTTCGACGCTACGCCCGGATAGAGCGCGGCGACGGCGGACTTGAACACGATCGGGGCTATGCCGTGTTCCTTCGAACACCGGCACAACTCTTGGACGTCATGGCGTTTTCCGAAGTCGCAGACGTACGTTCCGACGATCGTCGGACGGAGCCTGCGGAACTTCCTTTTGGCTTTTTTCATGGGACGGGAAATAAAAAATCCCCTGGGAACGGGGATTACGCTGCGAGGTAGTAGCGGTCGTTGCGGTGCATCTCCGCGGACTCCCTCGATATTTCCAAGACCTTCTCACGGTGCGCGGAGGCGGCCGCGTTCTCCGCGATTTCCTCCTGGAGGTATTTCGGTTCGGACGACAGGGCGGAACCGGTGCCGACGTGTTCGTACACGCATTGCTTGCTCCGTCACGTGATCCGGCAGATTTCGGCGACCGTAAGACCGGATAGGCTGAGGTTCCGGATTTCCTGGGATTCTTCCGGAGTGACTTTCGAATTTTTGTATTTCATGGGAGTGAAATGAATGCCGGCGGGGACCGGCTAAACTTGGATGAACTTCGCGGACTGCTTGCGCCTGTCCGGTCATTCCATCGCGACGATGACCGCCCTTTCGCAGATCTTCGAGAATATGCGGGATTCGCGCTTCTCGAGTTCCTCCAGGGTGAGGTTCGTCGTGATGACCGTGCGTTTGGTTTTGGACTTGATCCGTTCGTTGAGCCAGTAGAGCGTCTTCTCGCTGAGCGCCGCGGTGAGGTCGGCGCTTCCCATGTCGTCGTAGAAGACGGTCGGGAATTTCGCCAGGGCTTCGAGCGGGTAGAGCGGGAGCGTGGCGGCGGTGACGGAAACCCCTTGCGGGATCATTACGGCCGTATTGCTCACGACGTGCTGCTTGAAGGTGGGTTCGTCGATGGCGTAATCGTGCCGGACTAGGTTTTGGACGAGGAATGTCTTTCCTATTCCGACGCCTCCGGTGATCACGATCGTCTTGTACCCCTCCGCGTCCAGGCGTTTAAGAAGCTCGACGGCCGAACGGTTCGAATCGTCTACGGTGAGGTTGGACATGGGCTAACGGGTGAAGGGGGCGAATTGCTCCGTTCCTGCCGAATAGTCGCGCTCCCCGACGAGGACGTTTTTGGGAACCGGCCTTTCGTTCGAGCGCGGGCGGACGTTTTCCGGGATTTCGTCCTCCCACCGACGGCCGTTGATGAACGTCGACGGATGGGGGATATACCGGATATCCGTTCCGGAGGATTTCCAATAGGAGGCGAAGCGTTTGATTCCTTCGTAGGCCTCCAATTTTTCCTTATCGGAAAGCGAAGCGAATTTCCTCTCGGAATTCTTCTTGTCCTCCTTCCGTGGATAGGCCGCCCAAAACAGCAAAAACAAGTCTTCGGCTTTCTCTTTATCTTTATTCTCTGTGGTATTCTCTGTATATATAGGTGCAGTTTTGCCGTTTGGGGTAAACTTGTTTTGCCGTTTGGGGTAAACTGACGCCAGTTTTTCCCTTTCGGGATAACTGATGATCGAAGCTACGATTTTTTCGATGTCCGGACTGTAGAAAGTCTTGGCCGGAAAACCCTTTACCGTAGCGGTTATCAAACCGAGTTCGACGAGTCTTTCCTTGGAGTTTCGGAACTCTTTCTTTCCGATGACGAGTTCCTCGCAGAATTCCTTGTCGGACTTGTAGAATTCCTCTCATTTTTTCGACTTCCACCAATAGACGATCTGCGATAGCAAAAGTCACTCGGCGCATCATCCTCCGATCTTCGCGTATACCGGTTGGTAGGCGATCGGTTTTTCCCCCATCTGGAGGAATAACGCCTTAAGATCCTCGCTCATCGACGGTCTTGGTTACTTCGGTTGCTTCATCGGCAGCCTCCGTCACAGCGAAGAGTTCCTCCGGCGTGAATTGGCTTCCGGTGATTTCGTTGAACGCCTCCGTATACGGGATCTGTACGCGATCGACCTTCGGAACGTGAGTACCGCAAATCTGCGCGTATACCGAGCGAGGGGTCTTTCTGACTTTCGTTGCTATTTGGCGAACGATTCATCGATATTTGCGAATTTCGTCTTGAATTGGGAAATGGTATTTTCGAGATTTTGCCATGGGCGTTTTTGGGTGAGTTATGCGGCGATCGATTCCATCGCTCCAGCCTTCAGTTCGAGGAAGCGGGCGACGAGTTGCGGATTCTTGAGTTCCTTCCCGGCCGCGATTTCCCCGATCGCTTCGAAGCAGTCGGATTCGGCGCGTGCCGGAGTCTTCTTAGAAAGCACGTCGAAAACCTTGCCTTCGATAACGGACCGGTAGAAAACCAGCCCATGCTCGACGGAGATCTTCGAGTGCCTGGAGGGCGAAAAATAGGTTCGCGTATCTGCGCGTTGCATGGGCGGAATCTGGAAAAATAAAAAGCGGCCGGATTGGCCGCCAGTCGGTTAAAGCTTCTTCGCACACTTCTCGCAGACTCCGTGCGTCACTGTGAATCCGGACATCTCCGCTTCGAACGTCTTCACGTCCTTGTCCGGACACCAGGCGCACACTTTGACGGTCTTTTCTTCCGGAGCGGGTTCTTGCGGAAACCCCATCGGGTCGAATTCGGACATCCGGAACTCGACTCCGCTTTCGGCGCTCCAGCTTCTCTGTGATCCTTTAATCTCATTGAGGAATCCGGCGTTCGGCCAGCAATGCTCGACGATCTCATGTTCCGGATTCCCGTTCTTGTCGCGCCGGGATATCCGGCGGACGTCGTAGAACTTCTTCTCATAATCGCCTTCGAATGGAACGAATTCGCGCATTGGCATCGGGATTAAATTCAAGCCAGTTGGCGGACGAAAGCTTCGGTCTTGTCGTAGTCATCTCCGGGTTCCGTCAGCATCGGTTCGTTGGTGGTACCGTACCATTCGGCCATGTGGTCGAGAATGCCATCGGTCGACAGCATTTCCAGCCATTTTGCCTCCGCGTCCGGTCCGTTGTCGTCAGTTCCGAAATACGATTTGGCGAAAAGCTCGTGGAGATATTCCTTGAACGTTACTCGCTTATCCGGAGTCGGATCGGATTCCGAAACTGCGTCCGGAATGGCGGCGGCCGGTTCGGACGGCGGAGACGGTGGCAACTCGTCCGGAATTCCGTACGTGTCGCGCATCATTGTGTCCCGTTCGTCCTCCGCTGCCACCTTGCGTTCTTCGTCGAGTTTCTTCTGCTCTTCGGCGAGCTTCGCAGCCGCCTCTTCGTTGGCTTTCCTGTCGGATTCGACTTTCGCCTGCTCTTCGGCCAGTTTCTTCTTATCCGCCTCGAGTTTCGCCTGGGCTTCCTCGAGCGCCTTCCTGTCGGCTTCCGCTTTGGCTGCCGCCTCGGCTTGCGCCCGGTTCGCTTCTTCGCGCCTCTTCGTCACGTCGGCGAGGAGCGCTTCGAAGTCCGCTTCGGAAATGTCCTTCAGCGCGTTGACGCTGGACGGATATCCGACGGCCGCGAGCTTGTCGACCATCGCCTGGAGGCGCTTCAGTTCCTTCTCCTCGGCCTCGCGCTTGATGCGCGCCTTTTCCGCTTCGATGCGCTTCTCTTCGGCCTCCAACGCCTTTTCGGTAGGCTCGGTAATTCCGATGAGTTCGTCCTGGAGAGAAATTACCGCTTTTTGGAAAGCGATCATCGGCGCGCGGGCTTCTTCGAGTTTCGCCTTGATGTCGCAGCGGACGTTTTTGAGTTCGATTCTCGCCTTGCGGACTTTCTCAAGTCCGTCCTTGTCGTCGACTCCGTTGATCTTGAGGTTCTCGTATTTCGCTACGAGCGCGACGAGTTCGGCCTTCTTGGGATTGAAGGACTCGATATTGAATTGCGGTACGGCGTTTTCTGCCATGGTCGGTATGGGATGATCGGGGAAATATTCGTTGCTACGCCTTCCATCCGAGGATTTCTTCCCCGAACTTCATTTCGGTTCAGTCCTCGAGGGTTACGCCTTCTTCCGACTTTCCAACGATTTTCTTCCATCCGGAAGCGAGTTGGATCTTGTGTCCTACCTGGACGTACTTGCTGATTTTGAAAGTCACGGGGTTCTACGGGGAGAAAATATGCCGGCGGTCGAACGCGTCGCTGACGATGAACGTCTCGCGGCCTGCGTTGTCGAGCGGGAGTGAGTAGTGGAGGATCTTCGGCTTCCGTTCCTTGTCGGGAAGCCTCTTGATCCGGCTTGCGAACTTTTCGATTTTCTGTTCGGTGATCTTCGTCTCCCTGGCGTATAGGAATTCGCGGAACCGGTTGAAGGCTTCTACGCTTCAGTAACGCCAGTGGCGGTATTGGAGCCGCTGGAAGTTCTTGGCCGTGTTCACGGCCTTCGGGTCTCTGGTTGCCATGGGTGGAGGGGTTATTCCGGAAACTTCACGTGCCCGAGGGCGTTGAGTTCGACGAAGCACCGCATGGTCGCCGTGATATCGCCCATCGCGTTGTGAGCGTCGGAGAAGTCTTCTTCGAATAGGTGGCGGTGGAGTTCCGCGAGCTTCGGCCATTTGTATCCGCCGCGGGCGTTCGGTAGTTTGCAAATCGGAGTGGCGATGAGCATCGTGTCGACGGCCTTTTTGCGGGCCTCGGCCTTCCATACGGACTTCTTTTCGCTTTCCTCCGACACCCGATCGACCTCGTGGAACAGGACGTCGAGATCGTACTTGAGGTTATGGCCGCAAAGCACGTCGGCTTCTTTCGTGAGCTTCACGAACTGCGGGACGTACGTCCCGAACGACGGCTTGTCGGCGACCATCTCGTCGGTGACCCCGTGGATCTCCGACACTTTCGCCGGGATGGCGATTTTCGGCTTGAATAGGAAATCGCCCCGGGCCTTTTCGAAGCAGTCGACTCCGTTGAATTCGGCGAGTATCCAGCCGATCTGGACGATGTAAGGTTGTTCGTCGAGAGGTCCGGACGTGCAGAATCCGGTGGTTTCCGTATCGAAGAACAGGATGGTCTTGAGTGGCTGGAGCATGGGGATGGGTTGGGATTTGGTATTTTCGATTCAGTGGACGGCGTTCCCGTACCTTCGGTGGTACGTGACCCCGCCCTTTCATTGGCGGACGAGTTCGTCCATCCTGGAGAGTCACGCGGCGGGGGTCGGGAATTCTTCCGTCACCCCGTCGCACGTCACGCAGAACGCTCCGGAGTTATTCATTCGGGTCTCCGTCCGGAATATCGCGCCTTTCCGCCTTTCAGCTTTCGTCCAGTTCGGCGATCTGCTCCTTTCTCGCCTTGACGGCGTCGGTGAGACGCGTCGTCCGGTCGGGGCCGATTTCCTTCGAAGCGTCCTTCGCCTTTTCGTACGCCGCCTTCAGCTGGTCGTTGTTTTCGGCCGAAAGGATCTCCGAGATGATTTCGAGCATTTTGGAATCCTTCGCCTCTTCCGGATTCTCCGCGGCTCCGCTGTTCCATTCGACGATCGCTTTTCCGGTTTCCTCGGTGATGACGAACGGATCGCGGTCGATGAAGAGTCCGGTACGGTCCTTGCTCGCGGTGGCGACGTGCCCGTCGCGGTCGATATTGAAGGCGACCGTAAGTTCGTACTCGAACCCTTCGCGCTGGATGTCTTTCATACCTACCTTCTTGACCTTCTTGTCTTCTGTCTGGATCGTGTCGGTCTTGCTGCGCGCCGTCGTGATGACGTGGCAGGTCGAGTGGGTGATCGCTTCGATGAACTTCTGATGGCGCGGGGTGGTGACCGACCATGCCGACCAGGTGTTGCCCTTGAACTTGGTTTGTCCGAGGAGTTCGTTCGATTCGAGGCAGCCGCCCTTTCCGTCCCATTCGTGGGTTACGGAGTCGATGATGATGACTTCCATGCCGGCGTTCTCGCAAGCCTTGATGGCCTCGATGTAGCGTTCGGGGGAGAAAGGGGGTTCGAGCGGGACGACGTTGTATTCGCCCAGGTGTGAGTAGAGGTCGGCGGAGCCGTTCTCCGAGTCGATGACGGCGATCTTCGACCAGTCGCTGGCGATTCCGCGAGCGAGCATGAGTGCGGAAATCGATTTTCCGGCTCCGGAGGGTCCGGAGATTCCGAGGCGCATCTTGGATTTTCTGCGCTCGGCTTTCCTAAGCGTTGGTGCCATGGGTGGGATTGTTGGGATTTTGGGAAATACGTAAAAACGCGCCTTTACGACGCGTTGGGATTCTTGGAATGCTTCGGGTCGCCTAACGGATGAAAATCACGCGGCGGGCGTTTTTAAGCCGGTTCTTAGCCGGTCTCACCTCCTTGAAATAGTAGGTGAATGCTCACGATACCGCGAGCGCCAGGATTACGCCCGACATGCTCACTGTGATTGGAGGGATTTGAACGCTTCGGCGGTCTCGCCGCAGCGGTAGGACGCCACCATCGCGACGACGATGACGTTCATCAGCGTTTCTGGGTCGAGGTTCTTCGCGTATTGGGCGATCCTTTCGGACGACTCTTCGATCATCTTCTTGGTTTCGCCGTCGATGTTTTCCGGCATGATTTCCGGAACTGACGGGACGGGGAACGGGTGGGGCATGTGCGTTGGGATTACGCGGTTGGTAGGATTCTGGTTGCGTCGATTCATTCGAGCGCCCTTACGATCGGCGCGAATGTCTCGGAATTTCCGAAGCACGCCTCGACGCGCCGGAGTGCTTCTTCCCGGGTGGCCGGGATGCCGTACCGGAGTACGACGGTGACGCCGGGGGATATCTCGACGGTTGACGGGGTTGGTGCGATGGGTATCATGAGTGCGTGATTTTTGAAAGAGGTCACGATTGAACCCGGATTTCCGTCCGGGTTTTTTCTTTGGTTGCTTGTCGATTATTAAGATTATGACATTATGCATAATCGTTTTTACGTATTGATAGCCAACTGATTACAGAGGCCGGGGATAACCCGTTGTTTGGTCGACTCTGCAAGGGTTTCGCTCCTAGTAGCGTTCAGGTTCTCGCTCCTTGAATTCGGCTTGACTGCCATGTGTCCAAGCAAGATGCATATTATGATAATAACCATACGTGTCAAAATAATTTTTCACAAATCGTGAAAAAAAATTATTGACAATCGGATAACCGGTCTATGATAAATACGTAAAAAAGACTATGGCAAAACTCACTGATACCGAACTGATCGGGAAATACATAGGTCGGAAAATTCGACTCTTCATGGATAAAAATGGCGTCACTGTTTTAGACGTGGCCAATCGTCTAGGGATAAAATCCCCGAACATCAGCGTGATTCTTTCCGGAAGAACCTATACAACGAATCTCGATAGGTACGAGAAAATCGCCATTGCGGCTTGAATGGCAAAGCGTGATTTCGATTCCATTGTAGCAGAAGCACGCAGGAATGAACTGGAGAGCTCTACGTCTTGAATCCAGACGTGCGAAAGCAAACCGGAAGACATCGAATTGGCATTCCGAGCAAAACACGGAATTTCCGACGATGAAAAATGGAAGCTCGTCCAGGGATTCATCGACATGATCACTAAATCCGGAAAATAGCGTGGATAACTACGTTTCCGACGTCGTCGGTATCGCCAAGGAAATGGGCGCCAAAGTCTTGAAATACGACTTCGAAGGAAAGATCGACGGAGTTATCGTGCGCATCAGCGGCCGCCCATACGTTGGGATTGACCGAAGATTGGATTACGTCGACGCACGTTTTACTGTGGCTCACGAACTCGGGCATCTCGAAGACGGGACGGTTGGGATGGCGTATACGTTGATTGCAGAACGACGGGCTGACAAACTCGCAAGGGAAAGACTGATTCCTGAACGTGATTTGTTTCGTGCGATTGGCGATTACGGTGGTGACGCCGAATTTTTGGCGTGTCTGTTCGGAGTTTCCAAGTGGGTGATGGAAAAGCGCATCAAAGATATATTTCTTAAATAGCCAACCATGAAAAAATGTCCTTACTGCGTTGAGGATATCCAGGATACCGCAATAAAGTGTAAATTTTGCCAATCGGATCTCACGACTCCTGAAGCTGCGCTCAAATCACAGGCATTGAAAACCAAGCTTGCTAATGATGAAATGCGCAGAGCAAACGAGGAGCGCTTGGCAAAGGCTAGGGAGGAGGCGGCAAGAAATGAAGCCGAACGCATACGAATGCTTTCTTTGCCATGAATAAAGGAGAAGATTGAATGATTCTGAAGTTCTTTTACGTTACAGCAACTCATAAAAATCGAATCGCTCCCGGAAGAAGAAGCGAGGGAATATGTGATGTTGATTCGGTCAAAGAGTCTTCGAAAGACCATTTGGGTCATGTGCTGATTCTCAATTCTACTGTTCTGGCTTTTGGGATTTCGGTTCTCCGGTTTCCTATTCATTCTTGTGGCATTATGGCTTTTGCCGAGGCCGGGGGAGGAGATATTCTTGAATCGCATAAAGCGCATCAAGGAATTCAAAATGAGGGCGATCATTTCCGTACCTCTGCTTATATTTTCAGTGTTCGATGTATACGCTATCGCCTGAAAGGCATTTTCCGAAAGGCCGCAAATAACCGTGCTCAGTTCTACATGAACCGTTTCATGATCATGATATGCCCTCCGCTTTTCTGCCATCTGAGCCGATAACGCGAAAGTTAATTGAAAATTCGTAAATAAATCGCAGGACGGTTCGTTCGAATTGTTCGTAAGCATGCCGCATCCTTCCGAAGAGATAGACATAGAAGCGTCTAACATGTATTACGATTCAAAACTCTCTTTCATTGTCGAAAGACTCAAGACCGACGAGGAAATAAAGCGCGAGAAAGATGCGGCTGCGGCAAAGGTTGTCGAAGATGCTGAACGTGCAAAAAGGGAGCAGGCAGCTGCCGAGGCAGCAAAGAAAGCCGAAGCCGAGCGCTTGCTTTCCGAACAGAAAGCTGCTGCCAAGGTCGCTGCAGAGAAAGCCGCATGGGATAGGACAAAGGCTTGAAAGCTTTGCGCAAAACATACCGATTGGTCCAAAAGCGACTGTGAAGATATCGCTGCAGGTAAATACTGGATCGGAATGACTTACGATATGCTCATCGCTCTACGTTGACTACCCGATCATGCGAACCCCTCTAACTATGGTGCTGGTACTAGTTGGCAGTGGTGTTGGAGCGACAGAACTCCTTCGTGCTTCTACGATCGAAACAGCGATGCCATTGTCGACTCTTACAACTAATTCCCCCGAATTCGAGGGAATAAGCATCGGCGCAACAAAAAACGGCCCCTGCCGAAAGGCTCAAGCCGTCCACCGTTCTTAGGACTCCCAGTTACGGGCCTCGGCTATCGTACCGAAAGAAATCAATTCTACAATATCAAGCGCCATGTCCGGGGAAATTCCACCAAAACCTTTACCTTCCGTCGTACCCTTGGCTCCAAGGCCTTTCGTAAAGGATTTTGAAGCGTGGAACGCGGAGAAGCAGAGGATTGAGAAATCCGAAACCGTAAAGCGCCGATACGCCAAAATCAACGAGGTCTGGTACGTGAAATTCTGAATCAACGTCGGGACTGAGATTTGCGGCAAGGGGGATTTCATTCGCCCGGCGATAATCCTTACGGAATTCGCAAACGGATATTTCGTCGCGCCGCTTACTACTAAAAACTGAAACTGAAGCGAATTGAGATATCCGATTTACGCTTCGAAAAAGCTTGCTGACGCCTGATCCTGCGTTGCTATTGAGCAATGCCGGTACGTATCATGGCAGCGGTTATTTAAAAACAGGAACGCCACCATCCCGAAAGAAGAGGCGTTCCTGATAAATAAATTGGTAAGGGAAACGATTTTCCCGCAAAAATAAACCCCGACATCCTTGCGGTAGCCGGGGCGGATCCTTCAGAGAGGAAGCTTCTGAGGACGTGTCCTCGCGATAAATATATGACTTTTCCCGTGAATTGTCAAAACAGTTTGCTCAAAAACGCGGGAAAAGTGACAAAGTGAACAGATAACTTCATACATGAAAGCCGTCATCTACCTCCGCAAATCGACCGACGACAACAGGCATCAGAAGGCCTCCATCGAGGACCAGCGCGCCTGGGCTTCGTCGTACGTCGACGAGCTGCGGGCGAAAGGGGAGGCGGTGGAGGTGGTAAAGGTGCTCGAGGAGCGTCGGACGGCAAAGGAACCGGGACGGCCGCTTTTCGGCGAGATGATGGGACTCATCTATTCCGGAAAGGCCGATACGATTTTCGCATGGGACATAGACCGGCTTTCGCGCAACGAAGTGGACGAAGGTACGATAAAATGGGCGATACGCCAGTGAAAGGTGAAAGCCGCCCACACCCACAACGCCATCTATACCGAGCACGAACTTCTCACGATGGGGATATTCCTGTCGCTCGGGGCGGAAGAGATCGCGAAGCTCCGGCAGCGCGTCATGCGCCGGATGAGATCCATGGTGGCCGAGGGCGGTTTGCCGTACCAGGCGCCGTACGGGTACCGGAACAAGGACGGCGGCGCGGTCGTCGACGCGGAAGAGGCGGAGCACCTCAAGGAGATATTCGCCCTCCGGAAGAAGGGGTACAGCATGAAGCAGGTGGCCGACCACCTGAACGAGTCCGGAGTCAAACCGCGCTTCCGGCTGAATTCCCGCAACGTCTGGACGTCGTCGAACGTCGACAAGATACTCAGGAACGAATTCTACGCCGGCATAGTGAAGTTTGCCGGGGAAGTGGGGGAGTGAGTCCACGAACGCATCATAGCGCGCGACCTGTGGGACGAGGTGAACGGAAAGACCCGCGTCAACGTCGGGTACAAGAAACACGATTTCGCGCTCAAGGGGATCGTCACGGATCCTTCGGGAAAACCCCTCAAGGCGTCGCTCATCAAAGGACGGTACGTCTACTACCATTCGGCCGACAATTCCGTCAACGTCTCGCAGAAGCATATTTTCAAGGAACTCTCGGCGCTCGTGGCGAACTGGGTCTTTCCTGAAGAATTCATCGAACCGCTGAGGAAACACGTGAGGAAGGAGATCGACGACGAGCATTCCGCCACCATCGCGGAACTCGAGGCGTCCAGGAAGGCGCGCGCGAAGAACGAGAACGCCATGGACCGGATAATCTCCATGTACCGCGACGGGAAGATCGACGACGCGGAGTACGCGAAGAACCGTTCCGAACTGCTCGCGGAGCGCGTGAGGCTGAACGACGCGGTCGACGGTTTCACGGGCTTGGACATGTCTTTGGCGGAGAAAACCGACGTTTTGGTGAAACTCCTCGCGAACCTCTCCGGTACCTACGAAAGCGGTGATGACGTCCTCAAAGGGTGCATTCTGAAGGCCGGTTTGGTGAAACTCTCGGTCGACTCCGAGAAAAGGCTTGAAGTACAGCAAAAAGAGGTGTTCGAACACCTCTTTGCAATTGGATATCTACTTGGTACTCCCAAGGGGAATCGAACCCCTGCTACCACCGTGAGAGGGTGGTGTCCTAACCGCTAGACGATGGGAGCAAAAACGGGGTTTCCCCCGTTTGTGCGTATTACCTGAGGTCGGAAGTGATTCCCATCGAGCGGGCGGAGCCTGCTACGATGCTCATCGCCATTTCGATGTCGTTGGCGTTCATGTCAACGATCTTCGCTTCGGCGATCTTCTTGAGCTGGTCCATGGTAAGGTGAGCCACCTTATCCTTGTGCGGGAGCTTCGAGCCGGACTTGAGGTTGAGCTCAGTCTTGATGAGGAAGGTCATCGGCGGCTGCTTGGTGTAGAAATCGAAGGTGCGGTCTTCGTAGATGTTGATGACAACCGGAAGGACCATACCCATCTTTTCGCGGGTTGCGTCGTTGAACTGCTTGCAGAATTCTGCGATCTGGATACCCGTCGGCCCGAGAGCGGTACCGACCGGGGGAGCCGGATTAGCCTGTCCAGCCTTGAGCTGGAGCTTTACTACCTTGGAAGGCGTGCGTTTCTTTGCCATTGTTGGATTCCGTTAGGAAAATTCTGGAATAAATGAAAATCCGGATTTGCGAGAAGTTCCGGCAACTTAGAAGCGGGGACATTATATGGAAGAACGCTCAAAATCAATGCGAATTTGGATGAAAAAAATCCCGAGCGCAAGGGGCTCGGGATTTGTGGCTAACGTACGTACAGATAGCCGAAAGTCGGCTTACTCCCCGACGTGTATCCCCCGGGGAACTGGTCCCAGTTGTGGGCGCCTGCGGCAGGGGGCGAATGGTAGCCCGCCCAACCTCCGAATCATGACATCGAGTCGGAGTCGCCGAGGGTCGCGGTGTTGTCCGCGACGGCTCAGATTCGCACGCCGATGAATCCGTGTTTCCGGTTGTACCCGTTGACCATGGACGACGTTTGAAGATATCCGGTCGGCACGAAGTTGTTCCATACCGAAGCGCTTTACAACGTCTCGGTAACGGCCGTGTCCGGGCTGATCTTCGCGTAGAGCGAAGCTCCGCTCCAAGGGAGGTAGACGTTGCGGATCGTGCCCGAAGTATCCGATTGCATGAGTATCGAAGTATACGGCAAGGTCGAATACGCCATGCCTTTGTATTCGGTTTTCGTCATGTCGGCGGAGGCGTCGTTCAGCGTCGTGGTATTCGTCCAGTACGCCGCGGTATACGTGAACGTGGCCTTCGTTCCGTCGACCTTCATTACGAGCGTCCATCCGCCTCATTGGGTCGTCATGTCGCAGTACGCTTTGTAACCGTCGGAATTCGAACCTCCGTTCGGGTCGATCCAATACGTACCGTTTCCGGTGGTGCCGCCATAGGTTTTTCCTGCGGGCGCGTTTAGGTATTCGTTACAGGATGCCGCGTACGTTCCGTCGGCCCACGTTCTTCCGGAAGAGTCGTTTCCTCAGATTCCCACGACGGACGCGACGGCTTGTTCGCCGCTCACCGTTCCCACCGTCGCGCCGTCCTTAATGGCACCGGTTGAGCCGAGCAAGGGATCGCGCACGAGTCCGGAAATGGCTCAGGAGGCCATTTCCGAAGCGGTGGGCTGGGGAAAGTTCCCGCTTACCACCGCAACCTTGGTAGCGGGAGCCACGCCGGCCACCTGAAACCAGGACGTAGTGCGCCTGCTTCCGTTGTTTCCCTTGGTCGAAACGTCCAACGCCCCGATCGAGAGGTATTTCGAGTCGTATGCGGCAAACGCCTTTTCGAGGCTTCCGACGGTCGATACCTTGAACTTCTCGGGATTCATTTTGAGCTTTACGTAGTCCGGATTCCCGGCCGAATAGTTCGCGTTCTGGGCATTCCAGTCCCCGCCAGTGAGCGTTACCGGATTGCCGTCCACGTATACGAAAGCGCCGGAGAGCGCCGCTCCCGTGTCGTGCACGACGTAGTACCGGGGGGAATTGTTCGTAATCGCCGATTCCGCCGAAATCGCCGTCTGCACTGACCGCACGTTCGCTTTGATGGCGGAATCCTTGGCGTCTTGGGAATATCCCGAAAGCGCTAAGAACCCGATGGTCGCCAGAATCGCGAGGATCGTTATCACGACGATGAGCTCGACGAGGGTGAATCACGTGATTTTTCGTCGGGTTCCCTTTTTTTTCCGTTCCGATACCCGCGATATCGGAAGAATTCGGCTTGACCATGTCCAGCATTGTTAATATTTGATTTAAATCATACTACGCCATTCTCATTTCTCTAAGCGGAAAATCATTCTGGAGAACATCGTATTGACGATTGCGGAACCGTGGGTATTTTCGGTTCGTCGGATTTCCCGGCATTCAAAGCGAAATGCAGAAAGGAGGCTCCCAATGGGCTCCCAAACAAACAAATACCTCCCCGATCCCGCCCAATCCGTCACGTACGCCACTTTGGCCGTAGTGCTGCTTGCGGTCGTCATGCTCACCGTCGCGGCATCCCGCGCGAACTCGAATTCGGTTTCGTCGCTCCGAGAAGAAGTGACGGCCGTTCGGCTCGAACTCGAAGGTGTGAAGCGTGAAAACGTGCTCCTCGCCCAAAAAATCGCGATGAACGAAATGGATTCCGCCAGCCGCGATTTGGCGCGAGACACCGAATTGGTCGCCCCGGGCGTCCGTGAGAAAGTTCTCCGTGTCAAATACGGCGGAGAATGCCGCACGCTCGTCAAAACTTACTTCCGCGACCCGGCGACGGGCTTCTACGATCCGGACAAGTTCCATTCGTCGGGAGTCCGCGCCTCCCGCTGCTCGTAAAGGGCACGCAAAATCCCCCGCTCCGGCGGGGGATTTCCATGTTCGCGCGATTTTCGTAAAAAATTCTCCGTTCCCGCCGGTTTTTGCGTATAGTGTGGCCGAAATATTTTCGCGGATTTCCTTTCCGCAGTCCCGAAACATGGCCATCGAATCGAAGAAGAAGATTCCCGAAACCCGCCTCGTCGCCCCGTCCGAAGAGATTATCGACGTGCCCGAAGAAGCCACCCTCCGTCCCACGAGCCTCACCGAATACGTCGGACAAGAGAACGTAAAGCGCCATCTCGGCATCGCCGTGGATTCGGCCAAAGCCCGTCGCGCGCCCCTCGAACACGTCCTCCTTTACGGTCCGCCGGGCCTCGGAAAGACCACGCTTTCGTTCATTCTCGCCAAAGAGATGGGCGCGAACCTCAAGACGACTTCCGGTCCCGCCGTGGAAAAGCCGGCCGACCTCGTTTCTCTCCTTACCGGGCTGTCCGAAGGCGACGTCCTCTTCATTGACGAAATCCACCGCCTCAAGCCGCAGACCGAAGAAATCCTCTACAGTGCCATGGAAGATTTCGCCATCGACATCATGGTCGGGTCGGGCACGGGCGCTTCGTCGGTACGCATGGAAATTCCCAAGTTCACCCTCGTGGGCGCTACCACCAAGCTCTCCAAGCTTACCGGACCGCTCCGTGACCGTTTCGGCAACGTCCTCAAGCTCGATTTCTACGAAGACGCCGAACTCACCCGCATCGCCGCCCGCTCCATGCGCGTTCTCGGAATGGACGGTTTCGATCAGGCCGTCGCGGAAACCGTGGCGAAAAAAAGCCGCGGAACCCCGCGCATCGTCAACCGGTTCGTCAAAATCCTGCGTGACTACGCCGTCGTCGGGAAGGACGTTAAAACTTCCGCCGGCGCGGAACAGGTGTTCGAGTACCTCGGCATCGACGCGCTCGGCCTCGATCCGCTCGACCGCAAACTCCTCTCGACCCTCGCGTACAAATTCGGTGGAGGCCCCGTCGGGCTCAATACCCTCGCTTCCATCGTGGGCGAAGAGGAAGAGACCGTCGAAGACGTGGTCGAACCGTTCCTCCTCAAGGCCGGATTCCTCGAGCGCACCCCTCGCGGACGTCGGCTCACCGCATCTTGAGAAGAGTGGATCCGCCGCGACGGCATTAGCGAAGAAGCGGGTTCGCAAACCCGTCTCGGATAATTTCCGAAGCCAATGAAAATCCCCCGGAGCGGGGGATTTTTTCGGCATCGAACTTATCGGTTCAATGCCCGGAGGGACTGGAGCTTCGGGACGTCCACGCAGTAGACGGTTTCGAACAGCTCCCATTCTTTGTTCCGTCCTTCGACGCGGCGCCTTCCCCGGACGGTGACCATGATTTCATGGGATTCGAGGGGGCGTTTGTCGCTCGATTGACGGGCGCAGGACATGAATTGCTGGATTTCGAGCAACGGCCTGGGGGTGTCGAACATTCGTTTTTCCTCCTTTTTGGTTTTAGAATGGTCGAGCCGGATAGTAGTGACGCCCAATGAAAAGTCAATTCCGCCTCCGGAGCCCTTGACTTCGGGAACCGTTGGATATGATTCGCCTCGCTCGATCGCCCAAAAACGAAAGGAGACCCCGTGATTCGACGCCTCATAGTACTTGCCCTCGGTTCGCTCTTCCAGCCGCCGCCCACTATGTTCCTCGTCCGCAGTCGTAAGATTGAGGGGAGCGAACCGGTGGCGGCCCTTCCTAACGCGGCGCCCCCGTCCTACGGTCCGTCGTCTCGCAACCATTCCCGCCGTCATTCCGGTGCCTCGGCATCGGTCGCGGTCGCTTCCGCCCGGATGAACATTCCGCGGGGCGTCCATCGTGATTCGTACGGCTCGGATGCCCGCGCGACGCGTACCGATTCGGCACGAAAACCCCGCTCCCGCAACGGAAGTCGGAAGTAGCGCCCAGGCGCCAAACGAAATCCCCCGGTTACGACCGGGGGATTTTTTCTCCGTTACGAGGTGCTGACGCTCTCGAGCATGAGCTCGATGAGGAGCGCGATGAAGACCAGCAGGCCTCCGGTGCGCGGAGTCAGGAGCGAGAGTGAGAAGAACGCCACGAGCCCGAGCGCGACGAGGGAGAAGAGGATTCCCTGACGGACCGAAGCGAAGAAGACCCCCGGATGGATTTCACCGCGGTAGTACACCTTCTTGAACCCGTAGAACGTAATCGAGGAAAACGACGCGATGGCGAGGAATACCGCGATTCCCATGGCCGTGAACGCGACCGTGAAATTCGTCTCGGGATCGAGGTAGAACGTCAAAAGCGCCGAAGAGAGCGTGCTCGTCAGGAAGATGATCCAGAGTATGAAGAACGGTCCGTGTTTCAAGCGATGGGATTTATACGATTTTCGCGAAGAGTTCTTCTTCTATTTCTTCGCGGAGTTTGGTGGATACTTTCTGCGGGAGTACCGATTTTTCAACGAGTTCGTCGAGAACGCGATTCTTGGTAAGAAGAAGGGCTTTGTCCGCCAGTCTCGAATCGAGGGGGAGGATTTCGTCCTTGTGCTTTTTGTAGATTTTCTGACGGGCTTCGCGGGCTTTGGCGCCGAATGATTCGTAGCGTCCTTTGACTTCGGCGACGATTCAGGATTCCGAAAGGAAGCCGATGGATTCGAGTTCGGACATGTCTTTCGCGACGCGTTCGCAAACGATGTCGCGGGCACGGGCTTTGACGTAGTCTTTGGCGGCCTCGCTTTGCTTGGTTTCGCCGAACGAATCGAAGAAATCCGCGAGCTTTTCGAAAACGTCGTCGCCCGGGGTTTCGTCACCCGATCGGAGAACCGATTTTCACGATTCGAGGCGGTCGATTTGGCGAGCGATTTTACGAAGGAGCGTTTTGAGCGTCCCTTCTGGGATTTCATTATAGGCGTAGAGCTCCTTGAGCCAAAATTTTTCCAAACCGAGAGCATGCCGCGAAACCGTTACGTTCAAGAGCGTGCCGAGCCCTTTCGGATCTTGCGCGAGAACTTCCTTGAGAAGCGTTTCGGTTTCTTCGAGTTCGCGTTCGTGTTTGGCTCGCAAGAGGCTCGATTCTTCCTGCGGTATCCGACCTTCGCGTTCCATGCGGTCGAGCTTCGAGCGTACGTCGAGGAGTATTCGTAGCCGGCCTTTGAGGTATTCGACGCGTTCGCTCTCGCCAAAGCCCACGAGATCGAATTTTTTCATGAGCGGGAAAATCGTCGTCGCCTTTACGAAGGTGGTGAAGACGATGCATCCGACAGTCAGCGCGAGCACGAAATCCCGAATTCCCATCGGCAAGCTCCAGCCGGGGACGGCGAGCGTTTCGGGAATGAGCATTACCATGATGACGGCGAGCGCGCCGCGGAGGCTTCCCCATGAGAGCAGGTGTTGCCACGAAAGCGGAATCCGTTCTTCGGTCTTGGAGAGGTTTAAAAGTCAGATAACCGGATAGATCGAAGCCGCTCTGGCGACCATTACCACGCCGACCGCGAGCGCCGAAGGGAGGAGGAAATATTTCCAGTCGATGGGCATTTCCATGAACATCACGCCGATGAGGATGAATACGAGCGAATTCGCGAGGAACGCGAAGAATTCCCAATAGTGTCCCATGACCTTCTCTACGGAAGGGGAGATTTTCAGTCTTCCGTAATTGCCCACCACCATCGCGGCGATCGTGGTGGCGATGACGCCGGAAGTCGGCACTACGAAGTGCGCGAGCACTTCCGAAGCGAGAAACGTCGCGTGCGCGAGTACGACGGTAAGGGTAAGTTCCAGAAACGGTTCGTTCTTCAGCTTGCCGATCGCCTTCGAAAACACCACGCCGACGAGGCCTCAGAACGCGATGCCGAAAACGATCATCGATACGAACGCAAGGACTCCGGTCGCTACGGTTCCGAGATGGGCGGCGTGCGTCGCCATCACGAAAAGGCTTTGATGCGCGCTCCCGCCTCCGCCCGACATTTCCACGGCGATTCCCAAAACCACGAGAAAGAGCGCGAGGGCAGTTCCGTCATTGAAAAGGCTTTCGCCTTCGAATATGAGCGTGAGGCGCTTGGGCGCGCCGAGTTCTTTGAAGAGCGCCAATACCGCGACCGGGTCGGTGGCCGAGATGAGCGCGCCGAAGAGGAGCGCCACGATGACCGGTATTTCGATTCCTGCGAGACCGAGCGCGAATTTGAGTCAGAATCCCACGAGCAACGCCGAAACTACGAGCGAAACCACTGCGAGAAGCGAGACCGAGCGCGCGTTTTTCAAAAGTTCCTTGTACTGGATGTTGTAGGCCGATTCGAAAAGCAGGATCGGCAGGAATACGTAGAGGAGCACTTCCGGAGTGAGACGGAAATCGTCGAGGAATCCGGCGGCGGGAAACGCCATCGAGACGCCTCCTACGGCGAAGCCGATGGCGACGAGCGCGACGGTGTAGGGGAATTTGAACTTTTTCGAAAGCACGTACGTCGCCGACGCGGCGAGAAGCAGTACGATGGCGGAAAGCGCGGAGAGAAGGAATGCGTTCATAGGATGTCGGTAACGGTATGGTAGGGATTAGGCGGTTTCGGTTTTTCCTGCCGGAAACAGTTTCTTAATCGCGAGCGAACTCGCCGAGTATATCCGGCCTTCTTTTTTCAA
Source organism: uncultured Candidatus Peribacteria bacterium (assembly GCA_964482035.1). Classification (GTDB taxonomy): domain Bacteria; phylum Patescibacteriota; class Gracilibacteria; order BD1-5; family UBA2023; genus JANJWP01. Next base: position 369,302 of record CAYZVC010000002.1, read on the forward strand.
TTCCGCGTAGAACGGGGTTTCCGCGAGTTTTTCGATGAGCGATTTCGAAAGTCCGCTTACCGAAATTTCGATACCCTTTTCCCGAACGGTTTCCATCATCGCTTCGAGGGCTTCGAATCCGTCCAAGTCGACGTTGTAGACGTTGGAAAAGCTGAAAACGACGTGCGTCGCCTCGCGGATTTCACGGAGGCGTTCGAGTTGGGCTTCGACGTTGAGATACGTGACCGAACCGTTGAAGCGATAAATGAGCACGTCGCCCGGCTTCTGGAGCCTCAGGTATTCTTTCACGCGAATTTTCCCGTAGTATTCGCCTTTTCTGAAAACCGAAACCTTCACGTTGCCGTCGGATACTTTCTTAATGAAAACGATGAGGGAAACGGCCGTTCCGGCGAGGATTCCCATCGTCGGGTCGTCGACCACCGTGATGGCCGCGACCAAGAAAGTGAGGAAGAACGCCGTCCGGTCGAACTTGAAGATTTTGGCGTAGAGTTCGAATTCGACCATTCCGACGGCGATGTTGACGAGAATCGCCGCGACCACCGGCATCGGCAGAAGCTTGAACGCTGAGAAACAGAGCCAGGCGATGAGCATGGTGAATGCCGCGATGAGGAACGCGCTCGTCCGGTGCGTGGCACCGGATTTCGCGTTGAGCGCGGTGCGCACGAGCACTGCCGTCGCCGGAAGTCCGCCCACGATGCCGGAGGCGAGGTTCGCCATCCCGAGTCCGAAGATTTCCTTATCCCGATCGAAATCCTCCTTCCGCATCTTGGCCGCGATTTTCGCGGCAATCATGGTTTCGAGAACGGCGATGACCGCGATGACCGCGGCGGTCTTGCCGATGAGGCGGTAGATTTCGAGATTGGCGAAAAAGTCGGCTTTCGACGGAATGTCGGGAATCGAGAAAAGCTGGAACGCGAGGGTGGGGAATTTGGTCCCGATCGTCTGTATTCCCGCATCGGAGAGCGGTTTCGCAAGCAGGAAAGAAAGCGCGATGGCGAAGGCCGTGAGCGGAATCGGTCCTGGGACGGACGGTACGAACTTCTTCCAAATTTGGAGGAACGCGAACCCCGTGGCGAATACCGCGAACGCCGCCCAGTTGGTTTCGCCGAACTGCGAGAGCGTCTGCAAAAAGTTCGCCACTACGGTCGGGTGTGAGACTTTCGGCGCGATTCCGAGCGCCGCGTTGAGTTGCGAGGCCGCGATGGTAATTCCTACGCCCAAAAGGAAACCGTGGAGCGCCGCTCCCGGAATGAGGGTGATGTAGCGCGAGAGCTTAAGCGCCCAGATGACGAGGACCGCCAAACCGGCGGCGACCGCGAGAAACGGTACGTACTGCGGCCCCGCTTCGAGCGCGAAAGCCAAAAGTATGCCCGAGAGCGCGCCGGCCGGACCATAGACGTTGAAATTCGACGAAGCGAAAAGCGCCGCGAACGAACCCGCCCAAACCGCCGTGAGGATTCCCACGAGCGGTGCCGAAGCGGAACCGTTTCCCAAACTCGCCACCGCGAGCGAGATGGAAAGCGGAATGTTGATGAGAGCTACCGAAAGGGCGCTTTTCCAATTTTCTTTGAGGAGTCGGGGGAGGGAAGAGGCGAACGACGGTTTTTCCTCGGAATTCTTCGTGGCGTTTTCGGTTTCCATGCGCGAAATGAAATGGGTGGCGTTCTTTTTCGGTCAGAAAAAAGAAGCGGACGTTATAGCCCGAAAACCGTCCAAGTCAAAAGAAAGCCCGCGTTCGCGGGCGGGACTTTCGAAGTGCGTTATTTCTTTTCGAAGTGCTTCAGATTCTCGTACCGCTTGTTCCAGGTCGTCTGGCGCTTGGCGTAGTTGCGCGAATTCTGCGCGACGAGCGAGACGCATTTTTCGAACGCGGGAGACGTTTTCCCAAGCGGTTCGCCGAATTCGCCGTCCATATACCGCGCCACTTCGCCGTACCCGATGGTCTTCAGTCCGAATGCCTCCTTGCCGTATTTCGCTAAGAGCGCTACGGCTTCTTCGAAAAGCCCGTCGTCGAACATCTTGCGGACGCGGGCGTCGATCTTGGCGTAGAGCGCCGCCCGGTCTCCGTCGTAGGGCGTTGCGAATTCGACGTTTTCAAACCTGAGCTTCCGTTCGCCGTGCGATTCGGCTTTGGATTTTCCGGTCTTTTCGAAGACTTCGAGCGCCCGTTCCACGTAGCGGTGATTGTTGGGATGGATGGTCGAAGCGTACTGCGGATCGACCGCTTCGAGTTTTTTCCAAAGGGCTTCCGGTCCGTGTTCGAGGCGGAATTTTTCGAGTTCGGCTCGGTATTCCCAATCCGGCGGGACTTCGGCGACGTCGAAATCGAACAGGAGGGCGTCCAGATACAATCCCGTGCCTCAGCATATGACGGCGGTTTTTCCCCGGGACCAGATGTCGGCGATGGCCGCGTCCGCGGCTTTTACGAACAACGCCACCGAATAGTCCTCGTCCGGATTCGCGACGTCGAGGCAGTGGTGGGGGATTCCGCGGGCTTCTTCTTTCGTGATTTTTCCGGTTCCGATATCCATTTCTCGGAAAATCTGGCGCGAATCCGCGGAAACGACTTCGCCTGAAAAGCGCTCCGCCAATTCGAGCGAGAGCGCGGTTTTTCAAGATGCCGTAGGGCCGTAAACGGCGATGATGCGATCCATTTAGTACTTGGCCGGGTAATCCCCGAACGGGGCTTCGCCTTCGAGTTCGGCGTCTTCTTCCTCGTCGTAGCTGTTCATGATGTCCTGGGTCCAGCGCGCGAGGGCGTGGAGGTTTTCGTTCAGGCTCATGTTCCGCCAGTCGATCGAATAGTCGATGGGCTCGGTCTCGGTTCCTTCGATGTAGAACGCGGTAATGACTGAGAAGCCCTGCTTGTCGGCGATCTCGTTGAGTTTGCGGATGTATTCTTCGGCGATGTCGGCGAATTCTTTGCGTGAAAGTGTGCTCATGGGCGTGTTAGTCTACGGGGCAGTTTTCGATGCCTTCGAATTTTCTCGGCATGGCCGATCCGTCGGGAATCTTATCGAGGAGGTCGGGCCATTCGGTCGAGATGTCGGAAAGGATTGTACGGATATCCTCGAGATTTTCCACCGAGACGAGACGGGTACGGTAGGTTTTTACGCCCGGGAATCCGTGGAGGTATTCTACGAGATGCTTACGGGCCTCCAATGCGCCTTTGCGGCCCTTCTTTTCTATGAGGAGTTCGGCGTGGCCGTCCATGGTCGAGAGGATTTCGCGCAGGGTGGGGCGGTATTTTCCGGGAAGGAACGCCCAAGGATTGCCGAAACTCGCGCGTCCGATCATGAAACCGTCGAGGTTTCCGAGTTTGGCGATGCCGTCGTCGTAATCCGAAATGTCGCCGTTGGCGATGACCGGAATCGAGAGGTGGCGCTTGAGTTCGTAGATGCCGGTGAAGTCGGCTTTCCCGTTGAAGGCCTGCTGGTAGGTGCGGCCGTGGACGGTGATGAGGTCGGCTCCGGCGTTTTGCAATCCTTGGCAGAATTCCACCAGAAGGGAATCGTCCGCCCATCCGAGGCGGGTCTTGACCGATACCGGAATGCTTACGGCCTTCGCCATTTCTTCCACGATGCGGAAAGCGGTGTCGCGATTGATCATGAGGCTCGAACCGTGTCCGCTCTTTACCACCTTTTTCGCCGGGCAGCCCATGTTGATGTCGACGCCGGTCGCGCCGTAGGACTCGATCATTTTCGCGGCTTCGCGGAACATTTCCGGGTCTTTTCCGAAAATCTGAAACACCACCGGACGTTCGATTTCGTCATGCGGGAGCACTTCTTTGGCGAGGTGTTTCGAGCGTACCAGTCCGTCGGCGCTGTAGAACTCCGAAAAGACCACCGTGCTAGGCGCGGTCTTACGTACGGTGAGCCGGTACGGGCCGTCGGTGTAGCCGTCCATGGGGGCTAACGCGACGATGGGGCCCTTGGCCGCCAAATCTTTCCAAAAGTTCTTATTCATTCGTCAAGCGCAATTCGTGGGATGCTGTAAAAACGTGTGGTAATCTATCGGAAGACACGAGAAATCAAAACCAAAATCCTTTTATATGAACGTTCCCCAGAATACTCCCGGCATCGCCGAGCTCCGCGCCATCAAGGAAACCGCCAAGACCGGCCTCCGCGATACCCACGGATTCCCCAAGGCCGCCGCAGCCGTCGCCCTCGTATCGATCAGCGACCAGGCGAAGCGCGATTTCATCCTCGAGGGCTTCTCCGCCATCGGTATCGCCGCCGTCGCCGTGACGACCGACGAAATTCCGAAACTCCGCAACGTGGTGTCGGTCGACAAGGTTTCCCCGAGCGATTTGTACGCGTTCGACTTCTTCATGCTCGACGGTGAAACCGAAGAGCTCGACATCGTCCGCTGCATGAAGGCCGGAGTCGTTCCGATCATCCACGAAAAGAACGTGTTCTCGGGCGTCCTCAAGGATTTCAACCCGATGAAGTTCGAAGGCAACGCCTTCCTCTTCAAGGACGACAACCAGTTCCGCATGTTCGCTTCCGCGGTTTCGTATCTGGAAAACGTGAAGTTTCCGGAAGACCGCCGCATCCTTCTCAAGCACGTCGCGGAAACGTTCTAAAGGTTTCGGAAATCCCCCGGTCTTGCCGGGGGATTTTTTCGTTCGGGAATTATTTGCAGTAGTACGCGGAAGAAAAACTCGCCGAACTGCAGTACGATGCGGCCACCCAGGCATTGTACGCGCAACCGGCGTCGCCGTATACGTGGCCACCGGACGTGCCGTACGGTTTGCCATGTTCGTTCGAGTGGCAAGTGCCGTTCGGTTCGGTGCAGGCATACGTTCCCACGTCACCGGCGGATTCCCCCCAGTACTGGGCGAGCGCGTTCCCCCAAAGGTATCCGTTGCCCGTGTGCGCCGGGAATCCGGCGATTCTCGCGTAATATTCCGACACCTTGCAAATGTGGTATCCGGAAGGCGTTACGGATGCTGCGCCAGCCCACGTGAGGTTTGCGGAAAAGCGGCAGTAGAGCATGTTGTTCGCGGTGACGTTTTCCACGGACGTTCCGCAGGGGTCCGCAGGTGCGGAAGGTACGGATGATGAACTTCCGTCGACCAAGGCTCCGGTGAGCGAGGTCGAGGAGGGGTTCTTCACGAGTCCGGCGACGGCCCCCGATGCCGTTTGCGCAGCCGTCGGAGATGGGAAATTCCCGGAGACGGAGACGAGCCCGGTAGCCGGAGCGGTTCCGGTCACTTGGAAGAACGACGAGGTCCGTTTCCTTCCGGACGGCATGGACGAAAGCGCTGCGTCCACGGCACCTACCGAAACCGATTTCGGATCGTAGGCGGCTTCCGCCATTCCGAAAAGTGCCGCGAATTTCTCCGGAACCGACGAAAGCCTGAATTTGTCGGGATTGAGTTTGAGCTTCGTCCAATCCGGATTTCCGGCGGAATAGTTGGTATTCGGCTGGTTCCAGTCGCCCCCGGTGAGTACCAACGGGGATCCGTCCACGAACGCGAGCGCTCAGGAGAGGGCCGCTCCCGTGTCGTGTACGACGTAGAAACGCGGCGAACTGTTCGTAACGGCGGATTCGGAAGAGATGGCGGTATAGACCGACCTCACGTTCGCTTTCGCGGAAGCGTCTTTGGCATCCTGCGAATACCCCGAAAGCGCTAAGAACCCGATGGTCGCGAGGATGGCGAGAATGCTGATGACGACGATGAGTTCTGCGAGAGTGAAAGCGGAAAGCCCCTTCAATTTTTTTTCGAATGCGACGAAGCCGATACGGAACGCGTTGCGAGTCATGGCTTAGTTTTTTACGCAATAAAGGAGCGCGACGTTGCGGGGGCGGGTAGCGAAAGCCCAGTTATCTCCGGAACCGCCCGAAGCGACGGCGGTCGCCTGGTAGAACGTGGTGTTGCTCATGGTCGGGTTCGCCGTGGTAGCGCCCTCGGGAACGGTGTCCGACCCTCCTCAGTTCGTTTCGATATTCCATGCGGAAACGGCGAACGTTCATGCCGCATATCCGGAATAGTTGTCTATGAGGTTGCGGATGCGCGTGGGATTCTGTTTGCTGAGTGCCGCGCGAGACGCGTCGACGCCCTTTCCATGGTCCCAGCCTCTGATGAATTCCCCACGGAGGTCCAAAGTCGAGCTTCCGCCGATGCCCGTGGGCACGGCGCTTCCGGCGGCTTCGGTCCAACCGGTCGGGCATGACGTTCCGTTATACGCGATAATCGTCCCTACGGGCACGATTCAGCCTTGGTTTTCCGCGCTCGACAGCCTCTCGTTGAGGTTGTCCACGTTCCCCACGAGCAGGTTCCATTGCGAAGACTGCAACTGGTTGCCCGTGACCTTTCCTCGGAGGGCGGAAGGATCGGTCCAATTGTACGTGAGGGCGAAGGCGATTCATCCCATGAAGAGCGCGGCGAAAGAGCCGAACACGGCTCATCGGATCGCGGAATCGCGAATGGATTTGAAATTTGCCATGCGGTTAGTTTTTTACGCAATAGAGGAGCGCGACGTTGCGGGGGCGGACGCGCACTCAGTATACGGACCAACTGCTGATCGAGCCTCCTGATATGGCTACCGAATACGCCCCTCAGCTTACCGATTCCGATGTTCCATCGAAGTCGGCGGAAATGTACTGGTCATGATCCCAGAGCCCGCCCTGGTATCCGATATCGGTGGAGTTGTATTGGAAAACGCGAGTTGCGTTTTGCGACGTCGCCAATCAGCGTCAGGCATCCACGCCTCTTCCGCCGTCCAGACCGCGGATGAATTCTCCACGCAAATCGAGCGTGCCGGAAGTGCCGTCCGTTTTCTTCACGCCGTTGGTCGTTCCGTCCGCCGGCGACCAATTGGTCGGGCAAACCGTTCAGAAGAACGCCATCACGGCGCCCCGGGGAACCGAACGCCCGTTCAGGTCGTCCAAATCCGCAACCATGGCGTTCCAGGCGTCTTTCGAAAGCGTTTGTCCCGTGATGACGCTCGAAAGCGCGGTAAAGGCCGCGTACGAATAGGAGAGGGTGGCAAGCGTTACGAAAAAGACGACCGCCGAAATCGCCGGCTTCTTATATTCGGAAAGGAAATTGTCCATGGATTGGAGGATGCTCGGGGATAGTCGGCCCTGATTATAACGTTATTTTTACGGAATTCCATATGAATGCCCGCACGTCTCTATGCAAGTTTTAGCACTCCATCATTAAATGTGCTAAAAATGATTTGACGAGAAGAATCGAACCGATTAATATGTCCGACGTAATCCCGAAAAGGGGTATCCGTAATCCATTCTCCCATGTCCAAGATCATCGGTATCGACCTCGGTACCACCAACTCCTGCGTGGCCTTCATGGAAGGCGGCCAGGCCAAAGTCATTCCCAACGCCGAAGGCGGACGCACCACCCCGTCGGTCGTCGCGAACAAGGGCGGCGACACCCTCGTCGGAATGCCGGCCAAGCGCCAGGCCGTAATGAACCCCGCCCAGACCATCGCTTCCGCCAAGCGTTTCATCGGACGCAAGTTCTCCGAAGTCGCTTCCGAACTCAAGACCGTCCCGTTCAAGGTCACCGAAGGACCCGACGGAGGATGCCTCATCGACTTCAACGGCAAGGGCGTACGTCCGGAAGAAATTTCCGCGAAGGTCCTCGAAAAGCTCAAGGAAGACGCCGAACGTTTCCTTGGCGAAAAGGTTACCGAAGCGGTCATCACCGTTCCGGCCTACTTCAACGACTCCCAGCGCCAGGCGACCATCAACGCCGGCAAAATCGCCGGTCTCGACGTCAAGCGCATCGTCAACGAACCCACTGCCGCGGCACTCGCGTACGGTACTGAAAAGAAAAAGGACGAAAAGGTCGCCGTCTACGACTTCGGTGGCGGTACCTTCGACATCTCTATCCTCGAAATCGGTTCGGAAGGAACCTTCGAAGTTCTCGCCACTAACGGCGACACCCACCTCGGTGGTGACGACTTCGACCAGAAGGTTTTCGAATGGATCGTAGCCGAATTCAAGAAGGACCAGGGCGTCGACCTCACCAAGGACCCGATGGCCGTGCAGCGCGTCAAGGACGAAGCCGAAAAGGCGAAGAAAGAGCTCTCAACCCTTTCGGAAACCGACATCAACCTCCCGTATATCACGGTAGACGCCTCGGGCCCGAAGAACCTCTTCATGAAGCTTACCCGCGCCAAGTTCGAAGAACTCGTCTACGACCTCGTCCTCCGCTCGGTCGAACCGTGCCGCAAGGCCCTCTCCGACGCGGGACTCCAGGCTTCGCAGATCGACGAAGTCATCCTCGTCGGCGGATCGACCCGCGTACCGGCCGTCATGAAAAAGGTCGAGGAAATCTTCGGTAAGAAACCGAACGCTTCCGTCAATCCGGACGAAGCCGTAGCCGTAGGCGCCGCCATCCAGGCCGGCATCATCCGCGGCGACGTCACCGACGTCCTCCTTCTCGACGTCACTCCGCTTTCCCTCGGCATCGAAACCCTCGGAGGCGTCATGACCCGCATGATCGAACGCAACACCACCATCCCGTCCTCCAAATCGCAGGTCTACTCGACCGCCGCCGATGGACAGGATTCCGTAGAAATCCACGTCCTCCAGGGCGAACGCGAAATGGCGGGCGACAACAAGTCCCTCGGCCGCTTCGTCCTCTCGGGAATCGCTTCCGCACCGCGCGGCGTTCCGCAGATCGAAGTCACCTTCGACATCGACGCGTCCGGCGTGCTCCACGTTACCGCCAAGGACAAGGGCACCGGAAAGGAACAGAAGGTTTCCATCCAGGGTTCCACCGGCATGGACGACAAGGAAGTCGACGCGCTCGTAAAGGAAGCCGAAGCCAACCGCGAGGCCGACAAGAAGAAGAAGGAATCCATCGAAGCCCGCAACATGGCCGACAGCGCCGTCTACCAGGCCGAAAAGACCATCAAGGACAACGAAGGCAAGTTCGAAGAATCCCTTAAGGCCGAAGCCGAAGGCAAGATCGCCGATCTCAAGAAGGTTCTCGAAAACGCCGACGCTTCCAAAGAATCCCTCGAAGAGTCCACCAAGTCCCTCCAGGACGTCATGATGAAGATCGGACAGGAAATCTACTCCAAGGCCCAGGCCGCCGGAGACGACGGCGTCCGTGTGAAAGAAAACGTGAACGAAACCAAATCCGACGACGCGGTCGACGGGGAAGTGGAAGAGAAGTAATCCGCGAACAGTAAATCCCCGGTCCGAAAGGCCGGGGATTTACTTTGCGTAAAATGTATTTTACACTTCGTACATATTTCGGAACTTTTTCCGTATGCACGACATTTTCTTGAACGTCATCACCCCGGAAATCCAGGCTGCGAAAGCCGCGAGGAAGGCGAAATTGTTCAAATACGCCGACCAGTCCCGCGACGAGGCGAAGATCGATTTCCTCCTTTCGGTTTCCTACGACCTCACTCCGCTCGGATTCGACTATTTCATCGCCTATTTCCTCGAAAAGCACTTCGGGTACAAGATGTTCGTCGTCGACGGCTTCCGCGACGGCGGAATCGATATCAAGGGCAGCAAGGCATTGGCGGACGGAAGTCGGGAGCATATCGCGGTCCAATGCAAGCGATGGAACGTCTACTCGATCAACGAGCTCGAAATGGCCGCCTTCTACGGTCGCGTCGCCGACATCGTCCACGCGCACAAATGCCTCCCGTTCTACGCGACCACCAACTACCTCACGGCCAACGCCAAGGTTTTCGCCGACGACCACGGCATCACCTACGTGGATTTCGATTCCATCATGGAAATGCGCGATTACGTTTCCGCCGACGAATTTTTGGACTATCTCCGCAAGCACGCGCTCGAGGCTTCGAGACTGAACAACCAGAAAGAACAGATCCAGATGCTCATCGACACCAATGCGGAGCTTTTCGATCTCCTCCGCCGGGTGCGGATGGATTTGGCGAGGAAACTCCGCGTCCCCCCGTACGCCGTGGCCAAGGATTCGATGCTCTGCGAATTCGTGCGGCACAAGCCGAGAACGGCGTCGGATTTGCTCGGGGTAGGGGGTTTCGGAACCGTCCGAACTCAGAAGTACGGCGCGGAATTCGCCGCGGCCATCGACGCGTACGTGTCGTCCAAAAACCCCTAACGCAATAAAAAGCGCTCCCTCCGGAGCGCTTTTTATTTGCCGATGACCTTTCCTACCGCTTTCGAGAACATTCCGGCGAGTCATTTCGCCCGGGGTTTCGCGTGATAGGCCTCGATCCTGGTCAGGTATTTTTCCCGGAACGCCATCGCGACGTCCGGCGGAACTCTCAGCGGCACGTTCGTCCCGGCTTCGGTGAAGGTCATGAACAGCTTTCTTCGTCCGCCCTTCATGATGGGGAGGGGGACCGAAGCTTGGAAGTACGACGAGCTTCAGAATTTGTCGTACCCGCTGAACGCGATTTCGGCCCGCACGGTGTCGGATCATTCCCGATTGGCGGGATTCATCCGCATTTCCAATACGAACGTCACTGCGGGGCCTTCTCCGTCTTCCTCTTTCTTTTCGAACAGGAGTGCGGCTCCCGCTCCCGAGACTCCCGTTTCGGAGCTTCAGGACCATTCGGCCAATTGCGCGGCGGTAATCGATTCTACGGACTCTTTTTCCGGAAAATTCGCCAATTTCGCCCTCAGTTCCTCGATGAGCGCGATTTCCGGAGGTTCCTCGGACAAGGGGTCCGCCGACGAATCTTTCCCGAGGACGATTTCCTGGACCGATTGCGAATCCACCAGTTCGTCGAATTCCTCTTGGGTTACCGTTCCGCTCACGAGCCAGCCGAAGAGTACCGAGAGTTCCACCGAGCCGCTCACCGAATCGGCGGATATCTCCTTCAGTCGGTACGCTTCCAGAAGGATGAGCATGTCGTCCCGGTTTTCCACGAGCGCGGTCGACGAAACCCGGTCTGACGACCTGTTTCCGTACGCGGCGCTTTCGGAGGGTTTTCCGGAGGACGAATTCATTCGGGAAAAACATTTTAAGAACCGCATTCTATTCTTTCGTCAAGATGGTCAAGTTCCGTTTTTCACCTTTCTTTTTCGGTCCGGCCTGGCTTCGCGCAAAACGGGACGTCTTCTTAATTTGACATGGGGCACCCTTTCCATAGAATGCGCGGGCTTTTTCGAAAAAATCCCACATTGGGGATTCGCCAAGTGGTAAGGCAGCGGATTTTGACTCCGCCATGCGGGGGTTCGAATCCCTCATCCCCAGCCAAAACCGTACCGCACGGAGCCGGTTTCCAAAAACCGCTCCATTGATTTTCGAAGGGTTTCCAATATATTCGGGGAAATCCCCAGTATTCTTACTTACACGTTCCGGAATTATGATCGCTATCGTTGAGATCGGAGGAAAACAGTACACCGTTAAGGCCGGAGACGTCATCGACGTCGACAACCGCAATGAGGAAGTTGGTGCCAAAATCACCGCCTCCCCGCTTCTCGTCGCCAAGGAAGACGGAACCGACGTAAAAATCGGAGCTCCGCTCGTAGAAGGCGCGCAGGTTACCTTCAAGGTTCTTGAAAACTTCAAGGGCGACAAGGTTACCGTCTTCAAGATGAAGTCCAAGAAGCGCTACTCCCGTACCCGCGGTTTCCGTGCGCACCTTACCAAGCTCGAAGTCGTTAAGGTAGCGTAGCGATCAGTTCCCACGTCCGGGCGCGGTTTTCACCGACGTCCGCCGTGGGGATTTTTATCCCTAAGTTTTCCGAATGCGGTTCAAAGTGAACATACGGGCCCGTCTCGAGCGACACGCTCGCGGAAGCCACGTATTTCAGAAGAACGGAGTATTCAGGATCATCAGGAGGTTCAAGGTCTTTTCCGCACTCGTCGTTCTCATCCTTCCGGTCTATCCTTCTTTCGCGTCCTTCGGGCTCGCGGACGAAACGGCCGTAGGGGATTATGACGAATCCACGATTATCACCGCGTACGAAGACGATTCTTCCGAATCGCTCTTCTCGCAGGATTCCGGTTTCGTGAAGCCGGGAGTCGTACTGAACGACGAACGCGACCTCGCGGGAGTCAACCGCCTCATCGCCTATAAGGTGCGGTCCTGAGACAGCCTCTCCGTCATTGCGGAGAAATTCGGCGTCAGCGTCAATTCCATCGTTTGGGCGAATGGCTTCGATTCCGGAGATTCCCTCCGCGTCGGCCAATCCGTAAAGATTCCTCCGGTTTCCGGCGTCGTATACGCCGTCGAATCGCTGGATACCGTCCAATCGATTTCCGACAAGTTCAAGATTCCCGCCGACAAGATCGTCAAACAGAACGGCCTCGTCGCCGGGGCCGATCTCGAAATCGGACAGACCCTCATCATTCCGGGCGGCGTACGCCTTCCGGTAGCGAAGAAGGAAGAACCCAAGAAGCCCGATTCCAAGATCGCTGCTAAGAAGACCGACGCGAAACTGACCGCCAAGAAGACCGACGCGAAACTCTCGCCGAAGGTCGCGGCGAAAAAGCCGGCCAAGTCGTATGCTGTCCGTTACACCGGCAACGGCAAGGGCTTCGCCTGGGGCAACTGTACCTACTACGTCGCCAACAATAAGAACGTCACCTGGCGCGGTAACGCCAACCAGTGGCTCCGCAACGCGGCAGCCGCCGGAGTTCCCACGGGCAAGACCCCGGCATCCGGAGCGATCGTCTCGCTTTCCGGACGCGGCTACAACTCGTACTACGGCCACGTCGGCATCGTCGCTTGAGTCGACGGCGACGACATCATCGTCAAGGACATGAACTACCGCCGTCTCAACGAAGTGACCATCCGCCGTATTCCGAAAACTGATCCGAGCATCCGCGGATACATCTATTCCGATTAATGCGAAGACATGAAAAAACCCTTCCGGGAACGGGAGGGTTTTTTCGTAGGGGTTACCGCTTCCGGCTTCTCTCCCAAGCGACGAACGTATTCTCAAGGAGCATGGCCACCGTCATGGGGCCGACTCAGCCGGGCACCGGGGTGATGGCTGCGATCTTTTCGATCCCTTCGAATTCCGCGTCGCCCCGGAGCTTTCCGTCGACGCGGTTGATTCCCACGTCGATGACGACCGCGCCAGGCTTCACCATGGAAGCTCTCAAGAGGTTCGGAACTCCGGCGGCGACCACTACCACCTCGGCGTTTCTCGTATGCGCCTCGAGGTCGCGGGTTTTCGAATGGCAGGCGGTTACCGTCGCCCCCGCGTTCGCGAGCATTATGGAGAGCGGTTTGCCGACGATGTCGCCGTATCCCACGACCGTCACGTCCTTTCCCGATACGTCGGTTCCCGTTTCGGCGATGAGCCGCATGACGCCTTTTGGGGTGCAGGGAAGGAGCCCGTCCTCCGAACCGAGAAAGCATTTTCCCGCGTTCGATTCGGTGAACCCGTCGACGTCCTTTCTCGGATCGATGGCGGAAACCACCTTCCTCTTGTCTACGTGCGCGGGGAGGGGGAGTTGCACGATGAGCCCGTGGACGGTATCGTCGGCGTTCGTTTCGGCGATGGCCGAGAGGAGCTCCGATTCCGAAACGGATTCGTCGAAACGCAGGCATTCGTAATCCATTCCCACCTCCGCACAGGCCTTTTCTTTCCGTCCGACGTACGAAAGACTCGCCGGATTCGTGCCCACGAGAATGACTCTGAGTTTGGGTTTTTGGGGCGCGGCGGCGATTTTGGCGGACAGTTCCGCGCGTATTTTTTGGGCTATTCGCAATCCGTCGATAATCATTTTTTCGAATGTTTCCGCATTGGGTAAGGGCGTAAGTATAGGCAATACCCGGTATCTTTCAAATTCTCACAATTTCTTTTTGACTCAAGTCTCCTTTTTTATAGAATGCGCAGGCTCTTTTTCGGAAGGGCGTGATCATTAACATCTGTACGAGGAAAATACGGTAAGAAGAGTGATTTGGAAGACCGTC
>CAYZVC010000003.1:0-231645 GCA_964482035.1 uncultured Candidatus Peribacteria bacterium
TACGACGCCCGGTATCTCACCGTCGGCGCCATGGACGCCGTGGCGGGATCGACGAGCGGCGGAAAGAAGCGCGCCGTTTCGTACTTCCAGGTGGCGGGCATCTCCCCCGCGACCGGAGCGGTGTCGGTAACGGGCAACTACCCGACTTCGTCCGGATCCGTAGCCGGCCTCGTAAAGGACCCGAAAACTTCTTCTTCGACCGGAGCGCTCGTGGACGGGGCGGTATCGGGAATGGGACCTCCGCCGGTTCCCGGAGCCTGCGGTACGGCGAACAAGGCGTACGCTTTCTCGGCATCCTCTTTCGGTTCCGATACGTTCTGTCCTTCGGGAGCGACTCCGACCCCCGCGTCGCCGGTCTTTCCCGCAGCGGGAAATTCCGTTTCGTGGACATGCCCCGGCCAGAACGGCGGTTCGCCGGCAAGTTGCTCGGCAAGCCATGCGGCATGAGCCAATTGTTCCGCCTCGGTGCAGACGGTGAACGGGCATTCGTATTCCCTCTCGGCCTTCAATAACGGCAACACGCTCGCCGGCGCTTCGGCGGCCGTCACGGTCACGGGAGGCACCCAGACGTATTCGCAAACCTTCCTCTGCACCGACGGCGCGGTGTCGACGAGCGGGTCGGAAACGGCGGGGGCGGTAACGTGCTCGGCGGCGAACTATACGCTCGTCAGCGGGGCGTGCGTCCCGAATTCGTGCAACGCGATCAAGGTCGCTTACCCGGCGAGCGTCGACGGCACGTATGCCGTCGACCCTGACGGTGCCGGGGCGATCGCCGCGTTCAACGTGCTTTGCGACATGACGACCGACGGCGGAGGATGGACGGTTTTCCAAGAGCGTTACAATGGCGCGCAGGACTTCTATCTCGGCTGGACTTCGTACGTCAATGGTTTCGGGACCCCTTGATCGGCGGAATATTGGCTCGGACTCAACAAGCTCAACGCCATCGCAGGAACCAGCAAGCAGCTCTACGTAAGCATGACCCGAAACACGGGCGCTACCGCGTACGCGAAATATTCGGCGTTCAGCGTCGGCTGATCGGGTACGAACTACGTACTCTCCATTTCCGGATATTCGGGAAGCGCGGGCGACAGCCTCGGCGGCCACAACGGATACCAGTTCTCCACCTACGACGCCGATCACGACATATCTGCCGCGAACTGCGCCACCACCTACCACGGCGCTTGGTGGTATAGCGACTGCCATACGTCGAATCTCAATGGAAGGTATTACGGAGGTTCCCACGGCTCCTATGCGGACGGCATGGACTGGTACTATTGGCTCGGATATTACGAATCCGTTACGAAGTCGAGAATGATGGTAAAATAAACCGAAAACCATGAAAACTTCCATCAAAAAGAACTTCGCGTTCGGTTTCACCCTCGTCGAGCTCATCGTCGTCATCACGATCCTCGCGATTCTGGCGACCATCGGGTTTTTGGCGCTTTCGGGGTATTCGCAGGACGCGAAGGACTCCGCCATCAAGGCGAACGTCCGGTCGGTGCAGACGGCGATTTCGTCGGAGTCCGCCCTGACGAACAATTCGCCCCGGTACTACGTGGTGCACGACACGGGAGCCGCGCTCTCGGGGGCCTTCGTCTACGTCGACGGGAACCAGACCGCGCTCACTGGATGAGACTGGAACGTTTCGGGCACGAACTATTCGGCCGGGAACCCGGACTACGCGAAGCTGAAGATGAACCCCGAGAAGTTCAAGGTTTCGGCTTCGGGACTGCCGGGAGCGCTCGCGGGAATCGCCGGGTTCGGCTCGGCGGACGCGGCCTACGACGCCCGGTATCTCACCGTCGGCGCCATGGACGCCGTGGCGGGATCGACGAGCGGCGGAAAGAAGCGCGCCGTTTCGTACTTCCAGGTGGCGGGCATCTCCCCCGCGACCGGAGCGGTGTCGGTAACGGGCAACTACCCCGCGTCTTCGGGATCGGCCGTAGGCCTCGTGAAGGCGCCCGGTTCGACCGAAGCCCTCGTGGACGGCGGGAAGGCGGGCACTTCCGCCGGCTGCGCTTCGTGAACCGTGAACGGGTACCCCGTGCCGGCCCTCGCGCACGGCGCTTCGGCTTCCGTCTCCAAGCCGGTCCTCTCCGGAACGGGCCTCGCGGTCGGGACCAAGTCCGGGAACGCGTCCTGTTCCTTCTCGTCCGTTTCCGTTCCCGACGTTTCCGTCTCGTGCGTTTCCGGATGGGTGGAAGGCGCTTCGCTTTCCTGCGTGCAGGACGTCTGCGGCGGGACGGTGGCCGACGCCAACGCCCACTCCACCGCGACTTCGCAGTCGGTATCGGGAAACTGGGCGCGTTCCGCTACGGCGGGACTTTGCACCTGGGACTGCAATTCCGGCTTCGGCTGGGATTCCGCGACCTCGTCGTGCAAGGCTTCCGTGAACGGGACCTGCGGCGCGGCGTCCAAAACCTACGCCTACCTCGACTCCTCCTTCTGAACCGACGCGTACTGCGGGCAATGAACGGCTTCCTCCTCCCCGGCCTTCCCGGCGGCGGGGGCTTCCGCGACGTGGACCTGCGCCGGGCTCTGGAACGGGGCGGCTTCGCCGGCTTGTACGGCTACGCACTCGGCTCCGGCGAACTGCCCAGCTTCGACGCAGACGGTCAACTGACGCTCCTATTCCGTAAGCGCGATCACCCACGGCGCTACGGCTTCGGCAAATTCGAGTTCCCCGGTGACGGGGGGCGCCCGGACGTACTCGCAGACGTTCGCCTGTACGAACGGAGCGGTTGCCACGAGCGGATCGGAAACGGCGGGGACGGTAACGTGCTCGGCAGCGAACTACGCGCTCGTCGGCGGAATCTGCGTTCCGAATTCGTGCGCGGCGATCAAGACCGCCTATCCGGCGAGCGCCGACGGGACCTACTCCATCGATCCGGACGGAGCGCTCGCCGGTTTCGCCGCCACGAACGTCTACTGCGACATGACCACGAGCGGGGGCGGGTGGACTATGGCATACACCTCATCTTCGACGATACACCTTTCCACCGAACTTCTCGCCGCCCAAAGCGGGACGTACGGCACGGACGGTTACCGCGCTTCCGGAAACGTGAAAGCCCTTCCGTTCGGAGAAGTCCTGTACGTTAACCACGATACTGGCGTCAAATACGCGATGGTGCGCAATGACGGAGTAAAAAAAACCGTCAATACGTACGGCATCCCCTACAACGAAGACCAGTCGGTCACTTGGAAAATCACCAGTCCGACCGGAAACGCTCTCCCCGCATACGATTTCAATCTGATGATTTGCGACGGCGTCTGGATGCAGACGGGTTTCATGTTCACCTGAGTGTACAATACCACGGGAAAACTTTGCGGAAGCTGGGAAGGCGATACCACTACTTGGTATTTCAGACATGACGGCGACTATTCGCCGAACAATAGCGCTTACCATGGCGTGGCTTTCGCACAAAACGGCCACGGAAACGTAACGAACAAACTCGTCTCAGTAGGCATCCGCTAGCTCGCCATCAATATGGAAATCGCAAAAGTGAAAAAAAATCACCGGAAAAAATTCTCCGCCTTCACCCTCGTCGAGCTCATCGTCGTCATCACGATTCTCGCGATATTGGCGACCATCGGGTTCCTGGCTCTTTCCGGCTACTCGCAGGACGCCAAGGATTCCGCCATCAAGGCGAACGTGCGCTCGGTACAGACGGCGATTTCGTCGGAGTCCGCTTTGACGAACAATTCCCCGAGGTACTACGTCGTCCACGACACCGGAGCGGCGCTCTCCGGCGCTTTCGTCTACGTCGACGGGAACCAGACCGCGCTCACTGGATGAGACTGGAACGTTTCGGGCACGAACTATTCGGCCGGAAATCCCGACTACGCGAAGCTGAAGATGAACCCCGAGAAGTTCAAGGTTTCGGCGCTGGGGGAAACCCTTCGGGAAGCGCTCGCGGCATACGATTCGAAATACCTTTCGGTAGGGGCGATGGACGTACAGACCGCGGGAGTGAACGGACGGAAAAGAACCGTTTCATGGACCCAAGTCATCGGGGTTTCACCCTCCACCAAACAGGCTTTCATTTCTTGAAATTTCCCGAAGCTCTCGGCATCCGAAACCGCATCCGGTGCGATTTCCTGACTCGTACGCGATCCGAATCTCGGCCAGACGGGGGCCATCGTCGACGGCTCAACGGCATGAACGGCGAGCTCGACGCCCGGAGGAACGTCCACCGACCCCCAATCTTCAAGCGTGAGCCTGCTCATGCATCTCGACGGCCGCGCGGACAACGGTGACGCGAACAGAAACGGGGTATGACTGAATTTGAGAATGGAATGAACCAACGGTTCCACTTCGGTAGTCGACGACGCATGAAACGTCGTCGTCGCGAACGGAAACGCCGCAATCTCCACGGCGAACAAGGCCATGGGGTCGACGAGCGTCGAGTTGGACGGGGCCGGAGACTATCTCAAAGTCGCGGATACGGCGACCATCCGCCCGGGAAGCGGTGACTTTACCATCGAAGGATGGGTGAAAACGAACTGGTCTTCCACTTCGGTCACGACGGCGATCGCATCGCAATACAATACGGCAACCGCGGGCGAATACATCCTCGGAATCCGAAGCGGGGCGATTTTCGCCTGGGTCTGAGCGACTTCGTATAACGGAACGAAGGTCGTGAACGACAACGTATGGCACCACGTCGCCTGGGTCAGGCAAGGCACTGCCGCGAACAATAACAAAGTGTTCGTCGACGGACAACTGGACTTCCAGTTCTCGAACAACGCCGACATTACCGGCGGAGGTGTCGAATTCAATGCCGGCCGATGGTTTGGAAACGCATCGTCGTATTTGCCGGGCTATATCGACGACATCCGCATCACCAAGGGCGTAGCCCGGTATTCCACGACCTTCACCCCCCAGGCCATCCCGGCTTTTTCGGGTCCGACGTACAAAGACGAGAAAGGCCTCTCCGCATCCGTTTTCGGCAATCCGACCATTTCGCTCTCCCAGAAAAAATTCGGGGACGGAAGTTTGGCGCTCGACGGGACGGACGACCATCTCGAATTCAACGGCGGATCGAATTTCGCTTTCGGTACGTGAGATTTTACCATCGAAGGCTGGTTCTACCGAAACAGCGGAACGAACAACGGTATCCTGCAGCTCTCCACGGTTTCCAACGGCTTCTGAATGTCGAGCCAGGGGATAGCCATAGCCGCGTATGCCGGCACGATGCAGGTATATCACGGATGAACGGGAGGATGAGAAAAACAATGAAATATCGCCATAGCGTCGAACCAATGGACGCATTTCGCGCTCCAGCGGAGTTCGGGCGTAATGAACCTGTACGTCAATGGCGTAAAAGATACCGGATTCGGGGATTTCGCGAATACCGTGGACTATACCATGCAATACGGGAACATCGGCGGATACTACAGCACGAGCTACCTTTGGAACGGATACGTTGACGACATCCGCATCACCAAGGGCGTAGCCCGGTATTCCTCGGCCTTCACTCCGCCGATTTCGGCGTATCCGAATTAGAACGTTTGACAAAGTCGATTCCTTAGGTAATTTTCATTCGTGTTTTTCGACGAATCCTCGAAACGCATCCCAATTACGCAAAAAGGAGAGAAGATTGAACGCCACTCAGGTTAACGGAATCGGTGGGACCGGCGCAAGCGCCTATGTCAAACAGGCAAGCGCCGCCGGCGAAGCCGCAACCGTCGAATCCAACCGCCAAGCGCGGCAACAGGAAACGAAGCTCAACGAAAAAACCGGTCCGCAGCCGTTGGCTGCGTCCGGTTCCGTCGGGACTCGAATCCACGTTACCGCCTGAACAGCCCGAGAGGGCCCGAATCCCCCGTCTACCGGGGGATTTCTTTTTCAACCGCGTTTTATTTTTTTAAAAAGATGTCTATCATATAGACGTTGAATTAACTTTTTCCCGATGCGACCGAATCATCTCAAAAAACGCTTCCGCGGTTTCACCCTCGCCGAACTCATCGTCGTGATCACCATTTTGGCGATCCTCGCGACCATGGGGTTTTTAGCGCTTTCGGGGTATTCGCAGGACGCGAAAAAAACATCCGTGAAATCTAACGCCAGATCGATACTCACCGCCATTTCTTCCGAATCGGCAATTACGGGTAATTCACCGAGATACTACATCGTCCATGATGCCTGAGCTTCGGTCAGCTGAGGGCTCGTATTCGTGGACGGTCAACCGAAGACGCTCACCGGATGAAGCTGGAACGCACCGAACACGAACTATTCGGCGGGGAACCCGGATTTCGCGAAACTCAAACTCAATTCCGAAAAATTCCGCATCTCCGGAGCGCCACCGGTTCTCACGAGCGCATTCGCCGATTTCGACGATAAAAAATTTTTAGTTTGAGCCGTCGACATCGAAACGACTTCGTCGAACGGGAAATCGAAGACGGATTCTTGGATACAGGTAGCCGGGGTGATTCCCAATGCCTGATATGCGGTCGTGTACGGCAACTACCCGTTGCCGGACGTGGCCGAAAGTTCTTCTTGAGCCGTATCTTGACTTATCAGAAACCAGAAAGAACCCACGAAAGGCATGGTCGACGAACAGGTTGCGGCAACCCCCTCTTCATCAAATTCGGTTACGGCCACGCCGACTTGGCCAACGTGTCCCGTTGGAGCGACTTGTTCCTGAGCCGTCGCCGAATATAAAACCGCCGGATCGAACGCTTTCCTGGTTCCCGCGAACTGAACTTACGAAATTCTCGTGGTCGGCTGAGGTTGAGCCGGAGGATCGGCTTATTGGGGAGGCTGAGCCGGTTGAGCGGGAGGTTACGCGAACAAGACGACCGCCACGCTTACGTCCGGACAAACGATTACGATTACCGTCTGAGCCGGCGGAATCCTAGGACCATCGGGCGGTGTCGACTGAACCGGATGAAACGGATGATCTTCGAGCGTAGGAACCATAGTCTCGGCGAACGGGGGCGGAGGCTGACAAAACGGGGGGAGTTCCGGCAATGCCGTCTCGACCCTAAACAATACGGCAGGCGGCACATGCTGAGGAAAATCCGGCGGAGGATACGACGCTTCGGCAGTAAAATCGAAGGGGTGTGACGGCCAGGCGTACTATTCGACTTTCGATTCGAGCATATCGCACGGAATCGGCGGACAGCCTACAAACAACTATGGGGCCGAAAACGATGCCGGCGGCGGAGGGGGCGGGGGCTTCTGAACCGAATCCAAAACCACCGCGTGTTCCAATTGAGGAACGGCCGCCACATGATACTGAGCCGGTTGAAGCGGCGTAGGCGGCGACGACGGCTGACTCGCTTGCCAATACGGCGCGAGCGGATACGTTCGGATAACGAAAATCAATACGGAAAGCGAAGCCCCCCAGGCGCCGGCCATTCCCACGGTCGGATGAAGCGGAACGACTTGTCTCGCCATCAAGACGGCCCAAGCGGGTGCGACGAGCGGCACGTATAAATTGGATCCGGACGGTGCGGGAGGGAATCCCGAATTCGACGCATACTGCGATATGACCAATGACGGTGGCGGATGGACTCTCGTCATGCAAGCGAATAAAGACAACGCCCTTGGCACGACGGCATGGAATACGGCGAACGCGGCAGGCGCGTATTCAAGCGATTACTCTTCTACGTTCAAGCTTGCCGATGCGGTCATCGCCCAGATAGCGACCAATAAACTTTATCGACTGCCGTTCGTTCTCAATTGAACGCCCTACGTTCGGTTTTACGGCTCGGGCTGCGCATACTCGCACATCTCGAAAACGGCCGATTGCCGAAAATCGTACGGATCCCTTGCCGATACGACAGCCAACGTTTCTGCGAGAGTCACCACCAACGACTATCCGCCAGGCGGTCTTTGGGATGGGTCTTCCGGTTGGCAATGAAACGTCGCGACGGCAGTGAACGGGACGTACGGACATACTTGGTGCATCGAACAATGAGACACTTGACGTCCGGGATACTGCTTTGACAACGGTACGCACTACGTGAACGGCTCCTCAGTAACTGAGGCAAAATGGCAACTTTATGTCCGCTAATCCGTATCTCGGATTAAAAAAATCCCCCGTCTACCGGGGGATTTCTTTTACCATGTAGCCGTAGTCGGCGAGTTCGAAACCGCGTTTCAGATAGTATTCGCGCGTGCCAGCTCCGGCGATGACCGCAATTCGGGAAAGGTTCGGATACCGCTTTTTCACGAGATTCTCGGCCGCTTCGATGAGACGTTTTCCAAAACCGCGGTGCTGCGAGGCTTCCCCCGCTTCGCCGATGCCCATCTGGTCGCCGTAGGTATGGATCTCGCGGATGACCGCGGCGTTTTCGAGCGCTTCGAAAAGAGGCTTTCCACCGTTCGAAACCCAAGACGGAATCCGAAGCCGGAGCACTGAAAAGAGCGTACGATCGGCAGTGTCGACGAACTGGAAAAAGAATTCGGTTCCACCGGACGCGACGTACTCGAGGATTTCCAATACCGCACCCGAAGGATCGTTTTTCTTATCGCGCACCTCGCGGGCGGAGACGTCTTTGCGGTCTTCGCCTCGTTCGTGCATGGCCGCCTCGGTCACTTGGCGGAGGTTCGCCATTTTGGATCCCGCCAGTATTTCGGACGCGGGAATGTCGCGGTACGCCCGGTTGAGGCGCGCGTATTCGGGAATCATCGATTCCAAATCCGCCATGAGAGGAACGAGGACGCCATCGGCGTACGGCTCGAATTTCCCGGCTTTCCAAAGCCGTTCGAGAGCGCTGTTCCCCACCACCATGGTGGGGTAGATCTTGATTTCGTCAGGACGGAAGTTTTCGTCTTCCCAAACCCGGGCGAACGACTCGCGGTCCATTTCCGGCGTCGAGCCCGGAAGGTTGGGCATCATGTGCGCCACCACCTTGAACCCGGCGTCCTTGAGGTCGCGGGTGGCGGCGATGGATTCGGCATTGCCATGTCCGCGGCCCGTAGCAAGGTTTATTTCGTCGAAGGTCGTCTGGTATCAGATTTCCACCCGTGTCACCCCGCATTCGCGAAAAAACGCCAATTCCTCGGGGGTTACGAGGTCGGGGCGGGTTTCGGCGGCCATGCCGACCACGCGGTTTTCGGATTTCGAATTGCGATCCTGGGCCTCTTCGAGCGTTTCGGAATAGTCGGTGGGAACGTTTCTAGGCAAAATGAACGGCAGATGCTTGCCGAAGGTCGCCGAAGTGTCGGCGTCTTCGAACGGAACTTGGGCGAAAAGCGTGTGCGCGTCGTAGATTTTGCGGACGAAATTCTCGCGGAAATCCTTCGGGTAGGCACCCCAACTGCCGCCGATGATGCGGACGTCGCACTTTTCGGGGGAATGGCCGGTGATCGAGAGCGCGCGGAGACGGTTCCATACCTGCTTCACGGGGTCGAACGCGTTGGCTTCGGCGCGCATGACGGCAGGTTCGCCGGGAACGTAGCTCTTGGGTAATCCGGGATTGTCCGGACAGTACACGCATTTTCCCGGACACGGAAAATTGGGCGTGAGGAGCGAAATTACCGAAACGCCCGACAAGCTTCGCACCGCACGGCGGCGAAGCAGGCGTTTCATACGCGCGTCGTCGTCCATCACGCCCGCTTTGACGAGGTTGCGGTACCGCTCCGAAAGCAGGAGCGTCGGAACGCTGCCGGCAAGTCCCGATTCGCCGGAAATCCGGTTCACGAACTTGGCCATCGCCGCCTTCGTCGAAACGCTCCGATCTCTCGCGAGTTCGGAAAGGATGCGGTCGAGAACGTCGAGGGGAACGCTTTTCATACGCGGCGGAGTATAGCCGATGCTCGAAAAGCGCCAAATTTCCTTTGACACTCGTACCGTTTTTTATAGAATGCCCCCGCTTCGCAAATGTGCTCCTCGCGGGGGTAACATAAAAGAGCGAGTGTACTGAGGCTTCAACCCTCGGGTGTGCCGGTTCGAACCCGGTCCCCCGCTCCAAGTTTGCGAATGACATATACTCTATGCGGATGTAGCTCAATGGCTAGAGTACCACCTTGCCATGGTGGCTGTTGTGGGTTCGAGTCCCATCATCCGCTCCAAGAAACTTCAAAAACCCTCCCCGCTCCGGCCGGGAGGGTTTTTACTTCCAAGATTCCTTTTCATTTCCCGTATGGCGAAGACCGGAAAGATGACGGAAGAAATCGGGAATTCCTTCGGAAAATCCGAATGGAACGCGGCTTTCGCCGACCTCTGAACGTTCATCGCGTTCATATTGGCGTATTTGGCGGTGCCCGGCGCGAATCCCGCGGGGATATTCTTCGCGTTCGGGTTGGCGCTCGTAATCTCGGGCTGGTGGTTCCGCGCCCCGCTCCCGGTACAGCCCATGAAGGCCATCGGTGCCGGCATCGCCACCCTTCCCGGGTCGACCGTCGCGACCCTCACCGGGGCATCGCTCGCCACCGGCGCCTTCTGGGTGCTCGTGTCGGCGTCCTGACTTTCGGGAAAGATCTCGAAATGGGTACCGAAATCCGTAGTCGCGGGCATATCCGTCGGCCTCGCGTTCGCGCTCGCTTCCCAGGCTTTGAGGCTCATTACCGTCGACCCGTACGGGGCGATGGACATGATCGGGACGTTCAGCGTCCTCGAAAAACTCGGCATCGTCGGAATCGTCGGCGCAGTGGGCATCCCGCTCCTCTCGTACGGATTGTCGAAACTTACCCGGCTCCCGCTCATCCTCTGGCTCCTCGCGCTCGCCACCGGCTACGCCGCGCTCGTTTCGCCCGTGGAATTCCGCCTCGTCTATTCGACTCCCGTCGCGTTCTCGATGCCTTCATTCGGAATCGGCGAAATCACGCTTTCCGATTTCGCGTACGGCGCGATTTTCCTCGCGCTTCCGCAGTTTCCCGTGACGCTCGGCAATGCCGTAGTATCGGTCACCCGCGAAATGAACCGTCTCTATCCCCAGGCCGAAATCACCGAAAACACGATGATGAAAACCACCGGCTGGATGAACGTGCTCTCGGGATGCTTCGGCGGAATCCCCATGTGCCACGGATCCGGCGGAGTGGCCGCATATTCGGCGTTCTGAGGAAAAACGGGCGGAACCACCGTCATTTTCGGCGGAATCCTCGTCGCGGCGTCGCTCTTTTTCTCGGCGCACCTCAAGGCGTACTTCGCCGCATTCCCGAGCGGAGTGGCCGGAGCGCTCCTGCTCTTCGCCGCGTACCAGTTGGTCATGGGCTCGAAATCGGCGTTCTCCGACAAGGACGACTTCGCCCCCTTCGCGCTCACCGCGCTCCTCTCGTGTTGGAACGCCGGGGCCGGCCTCGTCGCGGGCATCGCCTTCGCCAAGTACCTGGAGCGCAAAAGCCGGTCGGCGGCATTGTAAAGAAGCGGATTTCGGATATAGTCCGACCATCATTTTTCAGTCATACATGGCAAATTCCCACGGACTCTCCGCGCGGCTCGTCAAAAAACAGGCGGCGGCCCGCAAACTCGCGAAAAACAAGAAGAAATCCGCGGCGGTCTACACCGGCAACGAAAACCGCGACGTCCGCAAAAACACGAGCTACAAGAAGCGCAAGCGCTACATGGAGAACAAGCAGAACTTCCCCAAGAAGAAGCTCCCTACCAAGAACGTCGATTCGCTCATCGAACTCGGCATTTTGGATTCGCGCGGATTCTTCAAGAAGGGCAAGAAGAAGAATTTCATCACCGGCAGCATGGTCGACCTCAAGGGTTTCGACTTCTACGGCTTGCCGAGAGCGGGATAAACGGGGTCGGCGTTTTGCGAAGAGGGTGAAAATCCGATTTGCAAAACGCCATTTCTTCGCTATATTTCGCAAGCATTTCGCATACATGCAGCCATAGCTCAGTTGGATTAGAGCGCTTCCCTGCGAAGGAAGAGGTCGCTGGTTCGAGCCCAGCTGGTTGCACCATTCGCCATCGAAAGAAACCCCCGGAAACGGGGGTTTCTTTATTGTCGCGCCAAACGTACGTTCTTAAGACGGCATTAAAAAAAACACGGTCCGAAGACCGTGTTTTTTGGTGAGGTCGAAATCCATCCGGTTACGGAGAATCCCGATCCTTGTTTTCGTACCGCGTCAGGCCGTGCGACGGGCCATTCCGCTCGCGGCGTATTCTTCGATGCGCGATTCGGCGCGGTTCGCGAAGTAACGAACCAAACCGAACGCGATCATGAAGCCCGCCACGAGGGAAACGACCACCAGCAGTATGACGAGAATCGCCACTTTGCCCTTGCCGTCACCTTTGCCTTCGAGCGCTTTGCCGAACAGTTCGCCCACGTTCCCGAGAGCGCCGCCGAGGTTGTTGACGGCGGAAACGGTATTGTGGATTTGCGCGAACGAGTTCCAGCCGGCGGTCGCGATGCTGGCGAAATCGCGGCGACGGTAGGCTTCGCGGAGCGAATGTGCCCAAATCGCGAGACCGCTTCCCAAAATCGGGAAGATGACCGCGACGTACCAAAGCGAGAAAATCGACTGCATCATTTCCTTCGCCTGTTCGGGCGAAAGGGTGGGTTCCGCACCGGAAGTCAGGAACACGCTCGAGCCGTAGGCCAAAACGAGCAGGATAGGCATCGAGAAGCCGACGCCGGACTGGATGACGGCAGACCAGAGGACGGTCTTGTTGAACCAACCGCCCAAAGTCATCGCATCCTTCCATGCCGAACCGACCGCGTAGCAGTTCCAGACGGCGATGAGAACGTTGAGAAGGAGAACGGCAAAGAGAATCAGTGCGTCCATCGTGGAATCCTTTCACGAAAAGGGCGACTCGAACCATTCGAGCCGCCGACAAGACGTCCGATCGTTTTCGAAAATCTTGCCGGAAGCTCGAACGAATATCTTTTATGTATGTAATCGCAATTGTCAATACCTAATCCGCCCCACCCCCTCCTCCGCCTCCGTCGGAACTGCCGTCCGACGAGTCACCGTCGGCATCCCCGTCCGCATCTGCTCAGAAAGAAAATCCCCCTTCGTCCGCCGGGGTCGACATTCCGGAAATCGCGAACGCCGCGATGACGGATGCCGGAAGCCATATTCCGCCCACGTCCGACAAATCGGAATAGTCCGAAAACCCTCCTTCGGTGCCGCGGCGTTTTCGGATTTCGTTCACCAGACTCCACAAACGGTTCCGCCATTCTTTGGCCCGCACGGTTTCGAGCGGCCATTCCGGATTTCCGAATTCCGGATTTCCCAAGACGGCGATGCGCTTGTTCACGACGTTGATCGTTTGGGCGTAATCCCATCCCAAATATCCGAACGTCGTGTCGGGAAACGCCTTCTTGTACTCGACGTCGAACCAGTCGGCAATCGGCTTTCCTTCAAGCTTCATGCGCTTCATGAATCCCCAGAATCCCGCGGCGTCGTCGAGGATCGTCTTTTTCGCTTCGAACCACGCGAGTTCGTCGGCAACGCGTTTCTTCAGGTGTTCGCCCTGTTCGTAGACGCAACCGTATTCGAGAAGCAGGCGGTGTTCGTCTTCGGTGATCGCGTTGTAAGAAACCTTTTTCAGCGCCTCGAAAAGCGCGAGGAGGCGTTGGCCTTCTTCGGCGTTTTCGGCGGATTCGACGATGGCGGCCGTTTCCGGAACGGCGTCGGCGACTTTCTTCGCTACCGAATCGGCGAGATCGAGCGCGGAATTCGGCTCGGCAACGACCGTGGCGGGAACGGATTCCGACGATTCGCGGAGCTTCGGATCCAAAGTGGTGGACATTCGGTTCTGCAAGAAAAATAACCCTTCCATTTTTCCATATCCGGCGTCGAAATACAAAAAATCGTCCCCGCTTCGGAAAAAGCGAAAACGGATTCGATTGATAGTCGAAAATGATTAAAATGTCGCGTTAGCAACTATCATGGTAACAAAGGGGGAACATGAAAAAAGAATTCGAGTTCCAATACCGCCCCAGTGCGGAAGACTACGTAAAATTCGCGATTCTCCAGACTCGGAAATCCAACTTCGTTTACGCGCTCGTCCTCGTCATGGTTTACGCGCTCATCGTAGGGAGCGAAACGGGGTGGAACTACGGCCCCGCCAGCCTCGCGAAGTGGCTTTTCCCGTTCGCGCTGTCGGTCATCCTCATCGCGTGGCTCCGTTCGCGCAGCCTCGAGAAGATCCGCAAGAATTTCGACAAGAACCCCTTCGTGGGGTGCGACGTCGATTGCAAGGCGAATCCAGACGGAATGTCGTTCGAATCCAAAAGCCAAAAACGATCGAGTTCCAACGAACTCGCCTGGTACGAAATCTTCAAAATCGGCGAAACCCGGCACGCGTTCTACGTCTACGTCATGGAATCGATGGCGTACATCATCCCCAAGCACGTTTTCGCCGACAAGGACGAAATGAAGGATTTTCGAATCCTCTGCCGAACGAACATCGAAGAAGCCAAGCTCGAACTCTGGAAATAGTTACGCGACGAAGAGCCGGTTGATGGCCGAATGCCAGTCGAACCGACGCTCTGACGAAGAGGTTTCCGAGCAGCAGGCCTTTCCGGCAGCCCCTCCGCAACATTCCCCGTTTTCGAATACCGATACCCGGTTGCGCCCTTCCCTCTTGGAACGGTACATCGCGGCATCGGATTTTTTTACGACTTCCTCCACCGGTTCGTCCGGATCGAGGCACGAAGCTACGCCGAAACTCGCCGTAGCCCTCACCGTGGCGTCTTCGGGCTCATGGCTTTCCATCAGCAGGCATCGGAGCCCTTCCGCGACGGCATGCGCGCTTTCGGCGTCGCAATCGTGGAGGTAGACGAGGAACTCTTCCCCACCCATGCGTCAGAGCACGGAATTGGAACGCGTAGCGAGACCTTCCCTCAATACCGCCCCCACCCTCTTGAGCAATTGGTCGCCGACGGCATGCCCGTGCTGGTCGTTGACGAGCTTGAAGTGGTCGATGTCGATCATGACGAGCGAAAACCCTTCGTGCGGGCTTACTCGCCTGAAATGTCCCACGCGCTCGAAGAAGCCGAGACGGTTGTAGAGCGAGGTCAATTGGTCCTCGCACGCCCTGCGGTGGCGCTCTTCGACGAGCAAATGCCTCTGTACCCTCTCGAAATGCGCGCGCACGGCGCGGGCCACCTTGCGGAGCTGCGATTCGACGAGGTCGATGGGAACCTGGAGCCCGTTTTCCGGAACCTCGAGAAAACCCACCGGCGAACACGACTGCGATATATGGCAGGAAATGCGGACGGGGACGTACGCCTTTCCGGGTTCGAACTTGAAATGTCCGGCTCCGTGCATGGCCACGCAACGGGAAAAATCCGAATCGCCGTCGATCGGGTATTTGGAAAAATACGCGGCGACGCAACTGCGGAAAACGTCGTCGAGGTCGTCGATGCGGAGCGTGCGCATGTGGCAGGCGCGGTTTTTGGAGAGGTATCCCCGCATTCCCACGAGATGGAGTTTGGCTCAGAAAGCGAGCGCTTCGGGGATTTCGCGCACCGCGAAATCGAAAAGTTCGCGGATTCATTGCGAGCCGTCCATAAGGTCGAGCACGTGCTCGACCCGCTTTTCGAATTCGAGCGCGGTCCGAAGCGCTTTGACTTCGGCTTCCAACTCGATGCGCCGGAGCAAGCCTTCCCCGGTATGCGAATCTGCCCCGGTATCGGTGGAAACTTCGTCCGATCCGGGATTCATGGCATTCATGCCTATGGATGTGATGTGCGTCTTGAAATCGAAGGATACTTCCAATTCTTAAGAAAACCTTAAAATCCATGTGAAGAATCGGTGAAGAATAAATTTACAAAAATCTTTTTTATTTTTTCCGTAACTATTCGGTAACTTTCGACGACTAAAAAATTCGCGCTTATCCATTCAGTGCGAATTTTTTATGAACGCCATCACCATTGAAGCCGTACGGCCCGAAAACCTTTCCCAACGCGACATCGTCGGCATACACGAAGTCATGCAGGACATGTGGGCCTCGGAAGCCGGACTCTGAGAGCTCTCGCAGTGCGTCGACTGCGGAAAAATGGTCTCGAAAGAAGAAGCCTTCAAGCATCTTCCGCCGGAAATCGCCAGCGATACCGTCGCGCAAGTGTTCCGGATACTCGGGAGCGAAGACGTTCCGTGTCCCGATTGCGGCGGAAGCACCCGTCTGATTTACGGACGTTCCAATATCGACAAGATCCGCGACCGCCTCACCCGGTCGGAAGACGCCTTTGTCGTTCTCGCGAAAGATCCGGAAAAAGGCATCGTGGGATTCGAAGAAGGCTACGTGAGTTCCCTCGAGCGCATATTCGAACTCGATCTGACCGACCACTACGGCAACGTGGGGCTTCCGGCGATTAGAAACCGCATCGCGGCCGTCCTCTGATACGATCCCGAACGCATGCTCCTGCTCTCGTCGCTCTGACTCCTCGAACCGTACCGGAATTTTCAGAACATGTTCGCGATGTTGGCCCGGTTCTCGGAAATCCTCCCTCCTGAGAAATCCCATGTCCCCTGACTTACCGAAATGCACCGCTGAGGCGTGACGTACCGGATGTCCGAAGGCATCGGACAAGGAATCGTGCTCGGCATCGAAGACGAACCGCAATACCGCGCGAAAATGACCAGCGTGGGCGAAAAATACGAATCGAACCTCGTAGCGTACGAGGATCCCGTCACTATGTACCGGGAGAACTTCACCAAGGGGATGAAGCATTTTCTCAAATCCACCAGGGGGCCGAAAATTCGGCGCGTCGAACGCGAAGGAGTTGCCGTTTGCTAAGTTTCTCCGTATGCTCTCGCAAAATGCGTAACGATACGCAGCATAACCAACCGGACATGGGCTACTATTCCCTCTCGTACGTCGTGGCGATCGCGCTCTCCGCCGTATGTTGAGCGCTCGTATTCAAAAAGTACCGCAACCCGTTCGGGTGGTACTTCTTCCTTTTCACGATTTTCGTTTCTTCGTGGTTCTTCTTCTATTTCCTGTTCTTTTCGGGAATCGAAGACGAGGCGCTGCTGCTCTTCCTTTCGAGACTGAATTTCTGAATCAGCATCGGCGCCACGTGGACGCTCTGGTTTTTCGTGCGGAACTTCTCCACCGAGCCCGCGAAAATCGTGAACGCCCCCACCGTCCGCGCGGCGGCGGTATATTTCCCGCTTCTCGCGGTTTACTCGTTCACTCCCGCGATAGTGGGAAGTCTCGAATTTTCGAGCGCGGAAGGAGTGTACCGCGAAGTATTCGGGACGTTCTTCCCCATCCACCCGATCCTCCACCTTACGGCGGTCGTATGATTGGTCTGGGATTCGGCAAGGCAGATCGGAAAGCAGAAAGGGCTCGACCTCGTGAGACTGAAACGCCTTCTTTTCGCGGCGGGTTCGTTCATCGGATTGTGCCTCGTTCTCCAGCTCGTGCTGCCGATGTTCGGCATCTGGATTCTTGAGAAGGAAATCGTGTTCTTCTATCTCACTTTCACCGTTTACGCCTTCCATGCGCTCAGGCGGTACTATTTCCACTCGTGAGCGTTCACGGGGAAATACGCGATAGCGGCGGCCTCGGCCGTGGTCGGCATTGGGGCCTCGATGGTTTACGAACGCCTGTATTCGTCGTTCGCCCACCGTTCCGCCATAGTCGACTACTGGGCGAATCCGGACGAAAATTCGCTCTCGAAGACCATCGTCGCGCTCATCGGGTATGCCATTACGTCCAATTTCCTCCGCTCCAAGCTGTTTTGAAACCCCAAAATTGCGGCGCTCCAGGAGGAGATATCCTTGCTCGAACGCGAAATCACGGGCATCGTGAACCCGTTCGACCTCAACGCGATGCTCAAATCCAAGGGCGCGAAGATTTTCAGAACCTGACTTTGCCACGTAGCGCTCGCCAAAGACGAATCGAGACCGCGGTTGGACGCGTTTTTCACATCGAACCCGAAGGTTTCGGAATTCATGGACGACGAAGTGTTCATGGCGGACAAACCGGATGCCGAAGACGCGAAGAAAGACCTTCCGACTACGGCGTTCCTTGCCTTCCCCCTGCATGGCGAAGGCAAGATAGACGGGTACCTGTTCCTCTGAAAGAAAACCCTTTCGGACGCGTATTCTTCGGAAGAGGCGGCGGAATTGAGAAAATTCGCGCTCTTCTTGGAACTCCAGCTGAAAAGCATGGAGACGTACGCCCAATTACAAGACGTGAGCATCAACCTCGACCGTAAAGTCGATGAAAAGACCATCGAATACAACGACCTCATCAACAAGCAGAAGGAGTTCATCAGCGTCATCTCGCACGAAATCAAAGCCCCCATCACCAACGCGGTATTCCAGTCGGACGGGCTCCTCGACGATTTGGAAACCTGACTCCCGAAGGACCGCCTCAAGAAAGAACTTTCCACGCTCAACGCCCAGCTCGTGCGCGCCGGGGAACTCCTCACGAAGCTCTTTTCGGTACAGTATTACGAGACCCATTCGGTAACGCTTTTCAAGGAAAAAATCCTCGTCGACCAACTGCTCGCTTCGGAGCTCGAAATCTACGCGAAGATGCGGCCCGAAATCCGTTTCGTCGACCGGGTGAGCCGCGACCTCTGATTCGTAGAGCTCGACCGCTTGCAATTCCAACAGGTGGTTTCGAACCTTCTGCAGAACGCTTCGAAACATTCGAAAAAGAAGAATCCCACCATCCTGCTCGGCGCGTTCCGCACGGAAACGGGGTTGGAGATTTCGGTGGAAGACGACGGCGAAGGTTTCGAAAGTTCGGACACCGAAAAACTTTTCGAGAGGTATACCACGGGCGCGGGAGGTTCGGCGAGTCTCGGCATGGGACTCTACCTCTGCCGAATCATCGTGGAAATGCACGGCGGCTCGATACGGGCTGGAAAATCCGAGGAATTCTGAGGGGCGAAATTCACCTTCACGATCCCTACGGCATAAGCCCCGCCATATGAACATCCTCATCATCGAAGACGACGAATACCTCGCTGGGAGGATACGGCAAACCTTCGAGTCGAGGATAGCGGCCAACCGCATACGGATCGCCCGATCTTTTTTGGACTTCGTCCGCGAGATGCCGGCGATACGTTCGTACGACATTTTCCTCACGGATTTGCGACTGGGGGACGAACGCTCCAACGAACTGCTCTGATACCGGGTGATACGTGCGATCCGCGAGGCGGGAATCTCCGCGCCCATCGTGGTCATCAGCGGGTTTTCGGAAATCGACCGCCTGCGCGCGGCGTTCGACATAGGCGCCAGCGACTACCTGATAAAACCGGTGCGCCTGCGCGAACTCGAACTCAGGATCATGAACTGGTACAAAAACTTCGCGCTCTCCGCAAGGGAAACGCGCGAATCGAAACATTGGTACGGAAAGCTGGCGTACGACCTCGACCGCAACGAATTCCAATACGGGGGTGCGGCCATTCCTTTGTCGCGCTGAAGCAAGTACGTGCTCTCGGTGTTTTTCAGCAGTCCCGAGAAACTCCTGCGCGATTCGTACCTCGCCGAAAAAATATGGGGGGACGTGTGTTCCGTGGAAAAACGCAACGTCCGGGTAAACGTTCTCAGACTGAAAAAAGCGCTGAGCCCCTTCGGGCTGGACGGTTGGATTTCCAACGTCCGCGGAGAGGGGTATTTCTTCTGCGATCCGGAAATTAGTCGGCCTCCAAGACGTAGCCCTGGTTGTAGATAGCGCGGATGCGGCAATCGGAACCGAGTTTCTTTCTGAGGTTGGAGAGCGTGACGCTGATGGTGTTGTCGGAAACTTCGACGTAGCGTCCGCCGCCCCAGACTTTGGCGACGAGCTCTTCGCGAGAGACGATCCATTTGGGGCGCTCGGTAAGGGCTTCTATCGTCATGCGTTCGTTACGGGTGAGCACGAGGGGTTTTCCGTCGTAGGTGGCGGTACCGCTCGTGGGGCTGTACGTGAGCTTGCCGACGCGGAACGCCTCGACGTTGGGTTGGACGGCCGAGCGGCGGATGACCGCGCGAGCGCGGGCGACGAGCTCTTCCGGAAGGAACGGCTTGGTAAGGTAGTCGTCGGCGCCGATGTCGAGACCGTGGATGACGTTCTGACTGTCGCCGTAGCCCGATATGAGGATGATGGGCGCGGCGGTCTTTTTGGTGTTGCGAAGCCATTTGATGATGTCGAACCCGCTGCCGTCGCCCAAGGAAAGGTCGACGACGTAGAGGTTGGAGTCTCAGTGGTCGGTGTCGACGAAGTGGCGGTACCCGTAATAGACGTTCACGACGTACCCGTTTTTTTCGAGCTTCCTGGCGATGTGACCGGCCAAGATCCTTTCGTCGTCTACGATCGAAACCCGCATATGTGGAAAAATTCTGGTATTTAACGGAATGGTACGCGGGCGGAGGGGTTTGGCAAGTCGAGAGAAACGCGTTGGCGAAGGCAAGGGAAACCCGCTTGAAAATTGGGTCTGAAATTTAAGATTTTCTTAAGAATTGTGGGTAGGATATTCGAAGGCGATACGAAAACCACATCACCGTTGACGTTAATTCTTTCCAGACTCGATATGGAAAACGAACATATTTGATATTTCAAATATTACGGCCCGTCGGTTAACGATGGCATAATGGATGCGCGGAAATCCTCGGAAGCCCTTCTTTGAATTGATGAACTGATGAGGTATTTCCTTATCAAAGAAGAACCCCTGCTACAGCAATACGAGTTCGAAATCCCCGTTCGGATACGCAAAGGTTCTTGGGAGGCATTAATACCGAATACGCTCGAATGATGGGTCGGGGCATGATTATGATCGTTCCTAACAGTTTATCTTTGATCGGCCGCGGCGAAAGCATGAAGTGATTGATTCTTTGAAACATGAGCCGCGAAGGACATAGCAAAGATTGCCAATGGGGCATTGGTTTCGATTTTATGGATAATTCGAATAGCCAGACACGTATGAAGCATGACGAAAAAACAGTTTGATGAGGTCGTCTTTAAAGAGGTCGATTGAAAAGACTATATTTCAATACCTGGCAAAAATGGGGCTTACCTTGAAGTCCCGAAACAGTACCTGAAGTCTTACGTCGACTGTCCGGAAAAGATTCTATCAAAGAATGCTCGCATAATTGATGCGGACAGGGGGTTCAAAGTATGAATTTTTCGTAATGGAAATGCCGTAGAAGAGGTTGAGATTACGGAGTGAGAGAAGGAGATTTTCTACAATGAAACCGAGGATGAGATACTTTTTCCCGATCTCGAGCATTGAAAATACGTAGAACTGGAAGGTGAAATCACAAGATGAAACGAAAGAACAAACACCATATGATTTCAATATCGTGGACATATTTTGACGTGTAGGCCGTCCAGCGGAAATATCGCGACCTACAAAGAACAGATAATCTCTAGGGAAGACGGGCATTTTTTCCCTCCCGTAGTAATAAAAGGCGTGATCGATAGAACCGATAAAAGATGAGGGTTCAAAGAAAAAAGGCCGACCGTACTTATTTTTGAAATCCTGCCAATCGATGTTGGCAATGCAAGCAGGTTGCGGTTGTTTTAGGAAGGGTCCGTACCTACTGGAAAACCAAAAATGTCTTTCTGGGAGCCCCCTCTACCCAACCACCAAAAACACCAGCGCCAAGACTACGGCGAATCAGAATACGATGAGCACGTCGGCCAAAGGAAGCATGTTTCAAAGAGTTAATGTTTACCCACCACGAACGAAGCGGCGGCACGGGGCGAATTCATCATGATTCCGCTCGACAGGCACGAATCGTCGAGAAAACGGAACGGTTCTCAGCTTTTTATAATCACGTACCGGATTCATACGGCTTCGCAGGCGTATGCCTTGATGTCGTCGTACGCCCTATTGAGATCGACGCAGCTGTGAACGTATCCGTACGCGTCGACGAGAACGAAATCGATGCGTTTTCCCGATAATAGCGACTCGGCTTCCCGGTCTTCGGGATGTCCGTTGAACTTAAAAACGTCGACGAACCGCATCTTGGGAAACACTTTGAACGAAGCCATCGCCACGTATTCGGCCAAACGTCGGTATTCTTTGGTTTCGTCCGGACTCAGAAGCGGCTTGTAGCGGCTGAGACACCGCGCGAAAAGCGCGCGCTCTTTCAATCCTTTTGGAAAAAGCCAGCGGTACGCCTTTGCCAAAACGACGAATACGACAACCGACATGAAGACGTACGCAAGCCACGGATTGTCTCGCGAATACGCCTCCATGTCCGCCCATAGATCTTTGATTTGCTGAATGTCCATCGGTAAGCATTGCGATATCCATCGGACATCGTACCTACGAACATTAAGAAAACCTTAAATTTTCGGTGAATTTTTAATGAAGATTGAACCTCGGAGTATTTCCGAGGTTTTTCCATGCTTTTCATCCTGTAAACGAATATCGTTCGAACGTCCCAGAATGGGCACTTTTGATTTCCGGCCAGTTGTCGTATACTCGCCAAAACACTACGCTAAGTAATCCCCCGAGTTCATGACTACCATAACCATCGATTCGCCCATCGGGCTTTCTCGCACGCATTTCAGCGATATGGAAGATCTCGTCGCAGCGGTCGAACAGTGGAAATTCGAACGCGAATTGATAGAAGGGGCGAAAAAAGCGGTAACGGTTCCGGAATCCGAACTCGTAAACCTGTAATGCGATGATGCCTAAGAAAATCTCGGAGACCCGTGAGGTCGCCGAGTATCTTGTTAAGCGCGGAATTTTCAACGCTTACCTCAAATGCAAAGCGTGCGTCCTCGCTGGTCACGCGCAAAAACTGGACTTCAAGCTTCGGCAACCGAAAAATGCCGGGATACATCAGTTCCGCATCAATCAGAAATACCGGGCGTTCTGAATCTATCGGGATGGGGCAGATTGAGAACGACTCTTCGTCGTGTTTAAAATTTCCGACCACCAGGATTTTTAAAACCTCCGTTTTTGCCCCCTTATCCAACATAGGGTAAACTGCCCGTAATCCGGAACTTTCCGGGACGGAAACCATGGCCCTTCTCCGCGACGACAAGCTCGAGGCCTCGCTCGAGCACGACAAGGCGAAAATCCGCAAAGCGGAGATGTTTCGCCGTTGTCTCACGGCCTACGGTTTCGAGCGCTACGTGGCGAGTTTCTACCAGACGGTGGAAGGCATCGAAGTCGACGTGCGGTCAGAATTCGCGTCCGCACCGGTCGATTCGACTGGCAAATATTGGAAGAACGGCGAAAAAGCCACCATTCTCGTACTCTCTCGCCATGGCGGCGGAGCCACCGCCGAAGACGGCCGCCGGTTCGTCGAAAAACCTGAAATCGAAGAATTTTTCGATACCGTTTCGCACGTCCGCAAAGAAGCCGAACACGCCGTCCACCTCATCTGCGTGACTTCCGTCTGGTTTTCCAAGGAAGCGCGCGATTTCTGCGAATCCCGCCGCCTCGCGGCCATCGACTTCTCCGGCCTCGTCAAAATGGACCAGGCTTACCCGCTGGAAAACTTCATCCGCGAATGCGCTGGAAACGGCACGCTTTCGCAGTGTTTCAGCACGTTCTGGCTCGGAAAATACCTGCCGGAATACGCCAAGACCGAAGCCGCCGTGAAACGGACCGTGCTCGACTCGAAATCCGCGCTGGGCTCACTCTTGGCCGACGTCGAAAAAACCGTTTCGGCGACGTACATCAACCCCTTCGATACCGCGCCGGAGAAGATCGAATCGTTCGCTACCATCCTCGACGTGGCCCCGGCCCCCGCACCGAAGGAACCCGAACGTCCGCCCACCATCTTCGACGCCCCGGAAGTTACCGGGAAACTCAATTTCAAAGCCGCGGCCGTAGGGTTCGCCGCCGTCTGCGCGTGCGTTTGGCTCGTCACGGCGGGCAGCCAGCCCGGTTCCGCTCCCCGAATCTCGACGAGCGCGATAGAATCGAGAACCTCTTCCACCGGCTCTCTCACCGGAAGCGAAAACCAACCGAAGAAGCCGAATTCCGCCTCTTCGCGCCGGCAGGAAGCCCACGAAAAACCCCAAGAAGGTTCCGAGTACTAATCCCCTCCCATGTTCTGATTTTTCGCCCGCAAGGTCACCGTCTCGCTCGCCCTCGACGCGGGCTACGCCGAATTCGGCAAAAAGCTCTCCGGCAAGGTCACCGTCGTCGCCAAAGACGCGTTCATGTCCGGCGATCTCGAAATCCGGTTGAACTGGCAGGACGACCTTTTCACCAACCTCACGCCGTTCGTACGCAAACTCTCCTGACCGGTAACCTACGTTTCGGGGCAGGTATCCGAGTTCCCGTTCGAGATCGATTTCGCTTCGCGTTCCGAACTCGACGCCTGGTACGCCGCGAATTGCGACGACTTCGCCGGAAACCGCCAAGCGTTCGATGAAGAGGTCTCGGAAAAATGGTACGTGACGGCGTATTTGCACGTTCCGGGATTCGACGCCATCTGCGAACAGACCGTTTCGGTAAAATAGGGCGCGCCTATCGATTGCGGAAACCGCCGTTTTGCCTATAGTGGGACGGTTCTTTACGACAATCCCATGGCTAACGACAACCGCAACCTCTCCAAAGCGAAACTCACCTCCCGTGAGACCGACTACAACGAATGGTACCTCGACGTCGCCAAGCGCGCCGAGCTTTTCGAGTACTCCCCGACCCCGGGCTGCATCTACTTCCTCCCCAAGGCGGCTTCCCTTTGGGAGACCATCAAGGCGCACGTCAACGTGCTCATCGACCAGAAGGGCGTCCGCAACCTCTATATGCCGGCGCTCATCCCGATGTCGTTTTTCGAACGCGAAAAGGACCACGTCGAAGGCTTCGCTCCGGAACTCGCCATCGTCACCCACGGCGGCGGCAAGGAACTCGAAGAGAAGCTCGCCTTCCGCCCGACTTCCGAAACCATTTTCTGCGACTTCTTCAAGGGCCAGCTCCAGAGCTACCGCGATTTGCCGCTCCTCTACAACCAGTGGGCGAACGTGCTCCGCTGGGAAAAGCGCACCCGCCCGTTCCTCCGCACCGCCGAATTCCACTGGCAGGAAGGCCACACCCTCCACGAAACTTCCGAAGAAGCCTACGCCTTCGCGCAGGGCATCATGAACGACGTCTACATCAAGACCTTCCGCGAGCTCCTCGCCATCGAAGGCATCGCGGGCGTAAAATCGGAAAGCGAAAAATTCGCGGGGGCCGAAAAGACCTTCACGTACGAACCGATGATGTCTAACGGCTGGGCGCTCCAGATCTGTACCTCGCACGTCCTCGGACGCGGGTTCATGGAGCAGTTCGACGTGAAATACCTCGGTCGCGACGGCAAGATCGCCTACCCGGCCTACACCTCGTGGGGAATGTCCACCCGTTCCATCGGCGGACTCATCTCGAGCCACTCCGACGACAAGGGATTGGTCATCCCGCCGCGCATGTCCGAATACAAGGCGGTGCTCCTTCCGGTATACGGATCGGGCGAAAAGGCGGTCATCGACGCCTACGTCCGCGACATCGCCGAAAACGTTATTGGCAAGACCGTCGAAACCCCGGTGAAGGGCGAATACTTCCGCGCGCTTTCCGGCACCGGAGGAAAAATCCTCGTCGACTTCCGCGACGCCCGCTTCGGCGAAAAGATCACCGACTTCGAACTCTCCGGATACCCGGTGGCCATCGCCGTCGGACAGAAGGAAATCGAAGCCGGACTCTGCACCGTCGTCTCCCGCGTTACGGGCGAAAAGCTCCAGGTCACGGTTGCGGAAGCCGGTGCGACCGTCGAGAAATTCCTCAGCGAGGGCCAGGAAGAACTCCGCCGCCGCTCCCGCGAACGCCTTGAGAACAACGTCGTGGCCTGCGCCTCGATGGAAGAAATCGGCGCCGCGCTCGAAGCCGGCAAGTTCGCCCTCTACGAATGGGACAAGAACCCCGCGTTCGAAGTCGAAATCAAAGAGAAATTCAAGGCGACCACCCGCTGCATCCCCAACAAGGGACAGTTCACCGACGCCCTCCTCACCGTGAAGAACCCGGACAACGTCGCCGTCATCGTGGCACGCGCGTTCTAATCGGAATCCACTCAGAAAACCCGCCTTTCCGGCGGGTTTTTATTTGCCTTCCCAAAAACTCCGCATAGTATTGCCGTACTTTTGTATGGTAATGAATGCCGGATGAAAAAAGACCCGAGGTACGGCGAGAAAATCGAAGAACTCAAAGCGTATTTCCGTTCCGGCGGAACCATCCGAACGCTCGACCAAATCCGCGCCATGTTCGGGTATTCCACCCGCGCGGGAGCGAAAGGCTTTTTACAGAAGCTCGTTTCCGCGGGCCTGCTCGAATTCGAAAACCGCTCGTACTCGCCCACGGCGCTCATGACGGGGTTTCCGCTCTTCGAATCCGTGCGCGCGGGCCTGCCGTTCACCCCGCAGGAAGAACCTTCGGGGGCGTTGGAGATCGACCGGTACCTCATCGACCATCCCAATTCCACTTTCTTGGTACGCGTAAAGGGCGACAGCATGAAAGACGCCGGCATCCTCCAGGGCGACATCGTCGCGGTCGACCGCTCGCGCGAAGCGAAGAACGGCGACATCGTCATCGCCTCCCTCGAAGGCGACGTCACCATCAAATACCTCGACCTTACGGGCGTTTCGCCGCGGCTTTTGCCCGCCAACGAAGAATATCCGCCCATCGCGCTCGAAGCCGGTTCCCAGATCCTCGGCGTAGTCGTGGGATCGCTGCGCAAATACGCGTAATCCTTCCATAACGGCGTCGCAAGGCATTCTGCGACTCTCGCTTCACACCCCTTCGTCATGATGGTTTTTAAGGCGTCGGAACGCGCCTACGCGCATATCGACTGCAACTCGTTCTTCGCGTCGTGCGAAGTGCTGCGGAACCCTTCGCTCAAGGGTAAATGCGTCTGCGTGGGCGACCAACTCATCATCGCCGCCAGCTACGAGGCGAAACGTCGGGGCATCAAGACCTGAACGCCTATGTGGGAAGCCGAACGGATGCTCGGGAAAGACCTCGTGAAAATCCTTCCTGACCACGCGTTCTACGGCGAAACGTCGCGCAAGCTCATGAGCTACATGGCGGACGTCGTGGGCGACATCGAACAGTTCTCGGTGGACGAATTTTTCACCGAGGTCACCGCTTTGGCCGATTCGCGAACCGAAGGCGGCTATGAACGCCTCGCCGAAAAACTCAAGACCGACATTTACCGAGACGTCGGTCTACCGGTTTCGGTGGGCATTTCGAGCACCCGGATCCGGGCGAAGATGTTCTCGGAAATCAACAAACCTTTCGGAAGTTACGTCTCGTTCGACAAGACCGATATCGAAAACCTGTTTTCGGATCTGCCGGTACGCGCCGTTCCCTACATCGCCCGAGGAAATTCCGAACGGCTCGGAAGCGGGATAAAAACCGTCTTCGACTTTTACGCGATGCCGCCGGAAAAGGTGCGCGAAATCCTGGGGAAAAACGGATTCACGCTCTGGCTCGAACTCCACGGAGCGGACGTCTGGTGCCCGCACGACGTGACCAAACGGCAGAAAAGCCTTTCGGCCACCCGGTCGTTCAACCGCGAGATGACGTCGGAATACCACGCCCTTTGGCGGTATCTGGCCGCCAACCTGGAACGGGCGTACGACGCGCTCCTGCGGGACAAACAGGAAACCCGAGTTGTGTCGGTCATGCTCAAGGACAAGGATTTCCGCGTCTTTTGGCTGAGCGCCGATTTGGGCGACCCCACCATCGACCGCGCGGTCATCGGAAAAGCGGCGCGCGCGCTTTTCGACCGGATTTTCGACCGCTCGATCCTCTACCGCACCACGGGCGTACGTTTCGACGAACTGCGGCCGTACGTCCCGAAACAGCTTTCGGTATTCGACATCGAAAACCGCGCGCACGCCGAAAACGATTCGCTCGCCGCGGCCATGGAAAAACTCAAGCGCCTCTACGGGAAAGACGTGGTGCACCGGGGGCTCGTTACCGAAAACCGGAAATCCGGATGACTCGCGGTATTGTATGAGGTAGGGTAACTACCACGTCCGATGCCTCAAGAATACGCCCCCTCTTCCGGATGTTCCGGTAAATTGGCTTTCCGCGAAAAACGCGAGACAATGGTACGAAGCAATCGGCACTTCACCATCCGCTTATGAAAACTCCGAATCTTTCAAAATTCGCGTACCTCAAAAAACCGATCTTTTCCGGAGCGGCGTTTTTCGCGACCTTCGCCCTCCTCTCGCTCGCGTACGCGGGATGGGCGACGCCCGTTCCCAATAACGTGACCGCGGGACAGACGCTCACGAAGGACATGTGGAACAACATGGCCAACGAACTCGCCGACCACGATTCGAAAATTTCGACGCTTACCGCCAATAGTGGGAAACTTTTGCAAGTGGGGTACGCCGTAAAAGCCGACACGTGGAGCGCGACGACCTCCGGAAACAATTTCTATACCGTTCCCGGATTGTCGGTCACCATCACCCCGTCTTCGGCGACGAACAAGATCCTCCTCACCCCGTCGCTTTACGCGGGAACCTCGAACTACCAAATCAAATTCCGTTTCCTCAGGAACGGAACTCCGATAATCCTGGGCGCTGGCGAAGGCGGACGTCCGGTAACTACGGGGGTGGTAAACCCCTACGACCCCACCGCGCTGACCCAGGGGTACCAGGTCGCATTCTTAGGAGGAACCTACATGGATTCGCCAAACACCACTTCCGCAGTCACCTACGACGTACAGATGGCCGCCTACGACGCCAATACCGTATACCTCAACCGGAGCGTGAACTGGCAAAACAACGCGGCAGCTGGCTACGACGCGACGCCGGTATCGACGCTCACCGTCATGGAAATCAAGAACTAACCCGAACGGTTCAAAAAAATCCCCGCGAAAGCGGGGATTTTCAATGTGCGGACTAAACGGAAGCCCTAAGCATCCAGGCGGTCTTCTCGTGTTCGGCAAGGCGGCCCACCAAGAAGTCCGCGCCCGCGGCGTCTCCGGCAGCTTCGAGGGAATCGATACCGGCCCGGAGCGTTTTGATGAC
The DNA here is from genome assembly GCA_964482035.1 of uncultured Candidatus Peribacteria bacterium. Classification (GTDB taxonomy): domain Bacteria; phylum Patescibacteriota; class Gracilibacteria; order BD1-5; family UBA2023; genus JANJWP01. The sequence goes on from CAYZVC010000003.1 coordinate 28,833, forward strand.
CGATTCGTGCCCGGCGAGCAGGTCAGCGAACATGGCTTCTTTCGAAGTCCCGTGCGGCAACGCCGAAACGGACGCGACGGAAGTCGGGGCGGCGAGATCGAAAACGCGCAGGCGTTCGGCAATGGCGTCGAGCGCTTCCCAAAGGGCGTCGTACTGCCCTTCCAACATCGAGTGGGCGGAGTGGAAATCCGGGGATCGTACGTTCCAGTGGTAGCTGTGGGTCCTAAAGTAGAGCGCGAAGGTTTCGGCGAAAACCTTGTCCAAGACGGTTTTTACTGTCTCGGTTTTTACGGAAGTTTCCATGGTCGTAAAGTTAATGAGAATAATTCTCGTTTAGAGTAATCCGAATTCCGGGGATTACAAATGAAAATGAGAATTATTCTTGTTATATGGAAAGAAATCCCTACAATATGGGGAAACGAGTCATAAAATACGCATATGAAGAGTCCGTTCTACCACGATTCCATTCTCCAAGCCTGTTCGAAACGCCACCTCACGGTCGACGAAATTTTCGAAATGGTCAAAGAAAGCCATCCGCGTGCCGGATTTTCGACCATTTACCGCAACGTCGAGGAGCTCAGCGAAAAAGGCGAACTCCGCAAACTTACCGGCATCGGATCGAAAGCGCTTTTCGAACGCCGCATGGATTCACACGTGGCGCACTTCGTCGACAAAAAAACGGGGAAGGTCTACGACCTCCCCCTTCCGGAATCCCTGATTTTGGAACATCTGCCCAAAGGCTTCGTCTCCGAAAACGTCGACGTCCGCATCTACGGAACCGCCGCGTAGCGGTTATTTCCGATGCGGAACGGGCGGCGGAACCGGATCCGATGCCGCTCCAAGCGAAGCCGTACAGGCATCGAGAACTCCGTCGATATGGGCGAACGCCTTTTTCAAATCCTCGTCGGTATGTCCGACGAGTCCGCGGGCGTTGGAGGTCGCGCGGAAGCACTCCATACAAGCGGAATACCTGTTCGCGTAATCCTCCGCGGTCCTGAGCGCTTCGCCTTCGCACAAAGGAGCGCCGTTGATTCCGGCACCCAAAGCGGCGCGGCAATCCTTAATTTTCATGGCGACGTCTTCGGCCGTGGGAGCGGTCAGGGAGTACTTGTATCGGGCGAATTCCGGCATATCCTCTGCGAATAGGTATGGACTATTCGCAGATAGTACGCATAAAATTTGAAAACAAAGTTTTTTGCAAAAGAAAACCCCCTCCGGAGAGGGGGTTTTTGAATCCGTCGTCCGCCTTTTATGCAAAAGCGAGACGATCGGCATGTCGGGCGATGACGCCCTCTTCGTCGGTGGGAATGACGCAGACCGTGAGCGAACTCGACGGATAGCTCACGCAAACCGCGTTCGCTTCGTTCAGCTTCGGATCGAGGCGGAGACCGAGCCATTCGAGCTTCGAACAGACCAAATCCCGCACGAGCGCGCTGTTTTCCCCGATGCCGGCGGTGAAGACGATGCCTTCGATGCCGCGCATCGCCTGCGCCATCTTCATCACCTGTTCGGCGATGCGTTCGGCGAAGTGTTCCAGAGCGCGGACGGCGCCCTCGTGTCCTTCGGACGCGGCTTTTTCAAGGTCGCGGACGTCGGAAGACAGTTCGGAAACCCCGAGCAGGCCGCTCTTCTTGTAGAGGAGGTCGGAGAGCTCCGCCGGACTCATGCCTTCCTCCTGGAGGAGGTAGAGCAGTACGCCCGGATCGATGTTCCCACAGCGCGTCCCCATCGGTACGCCTTCGAGAGCCGTGAAGCCCATCGAAGACGACACGCCTTTGCCGTCTTGCACCGCGCATACCGAGGAACCGTTGCCGAGATGGCAGACGACGACCTTGGAACGCTTCTGGTGCCCGAAGGCTTCGGCGAATTTCGACGAAACGTATTCGTACGAGAGCCCGTGGAAGCCGTACGCCATGACGCCCTTCTCAGTGAGACGGTGCGGAATGGAGTACCGGCGGGTTTCGAGCGGACGTCCCGCATGGAACGCCGTATCGAAACACGCCACCTGAACTACGCCCGGAAGGGCTTCTTCGCACGCTTTCACGCCGGCCAGATTGTAAGGCTGGTGGAGCGGGGCGAGCGGAGAAAGGGAGTGCAGTTTCTCCAGAACTTCGGCACCCAGTACGACGGGGGTTTCGAACGAGAGTCCGCCATGGACCACCCGGTGCCCCACCGCGTCGATACGGACGCCGAGTTCCTCGAGTTTCGAGACGAAGAACTTCACGCAGTCCCCGTACGAGGGGGTTTCCGAAACCGACGGTACCGAGCCTTCGGACAGAAGGATGCCTTCCCCGTCGGTGAATCGGTGCGAACAAGAATCGGACCCCACGCGTTCGAACGCGCCTTTGTAGAGGCGGTTGCCGCTTTCGAATACGCCGAGTTTCACGGATGAAGACCCGGAATTTACGACCAGTATGTGTTTTTGACTCAATTAATTGCTCCTTTTTGCGAATGGAAAATTTTGGTACGCGGACAATACCTACGAATGAGGTTTTGTCAAAGCGCGCCGGGGGCGGAACGTTGAACTTCCGCTACGAAACGGTTTCCTCCGAAAGCCTGTCGGCGATGGCTTCGTGGGTGACCGGACGGGAAAAATAATACCCCTGAACGTGGTCGCAACCCATATTGCGGAGCATCGTGAGCTGGCTTTCGTCCTCAACGCCTTCCGCTACGACCTTGAGGCCGAGATTATGGGCGAGATCGATGATGCTTTTGACTATGACCACGTCGTCCGGATCGGTAGTGATGTCGTTGACGAACGATCGGTCGATCTTCAATTTTCCAACCGAAAAACGCTTAAGGTAATTCAAGCTCGAGTATCACGTTCCGAAATCGTCGATGGAAACCTCGAAACCGATCTCCGCAAGTTTTTCAAGAGTGGCTACCGCTTCCTCGACGTCCTCTACGAGCATGCTTTCCGTAATCTCCAATCCGATTTTCCTGGGGTCGGTTCCCGTTTCCTTTAAAATCCGTGAAACGTCTTCGACCAAAGTCTTAAGACGGAATTGCCGGGCGGAGAGGTTGATGGCGACTCTCGGGACTTCGATGCCTTTGGATTCCCATTCCGCAATTTTCGAACACGTTTCGCGTATCACCCATTCCCCAATCGGTACGATGAGGCCGGAGTCTTCGGCGATAGGCACGAATTTCATGGGCGAAACGGAGCCGAGTTTGGGGTGGTTCCATCGGAGAAGGGCTTCCATTCCGATGGTTTTTCCGGTTTTGACGTTGACGATCGGCTGGTAAAGGAGTGAGGTTTCCTTTCGTTCAAGGGCTCCGTGAAGCGCGTTGGCTATAGCCTGGTGTTCTACGGAGGACTCGTGCATGTCCTGCGAGAAGAAGCGGTACGAATTGCGTCCGGAATTTTTCACGCGGTACATGGCGGTATCGGCGTATTTCAGGATGGTGTCGGCGTCGCGTCCGTCTTTCGGATACGAAGCCATGCCGATGGAAGCCCCGATGTGGAGCTCGTGGCCGAATACCTCGAAAGGTTCCGTAAGGGCGGACAGGAGTTTTTCCGCAACCACCGAAGCCTGGGACGGATCCGCCAATCCTTGGAGGACGATGAGGAACTCGTCGCCCCCCTGACGCGCGACGGTATCGCCGGCCCGTACGACTTTGGACATGCGCGCCGCAGCGTCCTGAAGCAAGACGTCGCCGACGTCGTGTCACAGGGAATCGTTGACGGTCTTGAATTGGTCGAGGTCGATGAACATGAGCACGACGCTGCCTCCGTTGCGGTCGGCGTTCGCGAACGCTTGCCCCAACCTGTCCATGAGGAGGTTGCGGTTGGGCAATCACGTCAGTTCGTCGTGCGTCGCCATTTGGACGATCCTCTCTATGGCGGTTTTCCTCTCGGTTATGTCGCTGATGATCTGGAGGATTCCGTCGGTTCCGCCGAGATTGATGGGCGAAGCGGAAACTTCGACGAGACGGACCGCGCCGGTGGCGGTCCGATGGCTGGTTTCGAAGCGGTCCAAAAGTCCATGGCGTATGAGCGCGAGCCTCTCTTGTACGGTTTCGTATTCCGCTTCGTTGATTTGCATAATGTTCATCGAACGCAGAACGTCGGCGTCGTGGCCGTAATACTTCACCGCCTCGTCGTTCGCATCGAGTATGTTCCCGCTCAGGGGATCTACCAAAAGCATGGGAACCTTGCTGTCCTTAAAAAGGGCGCGGTAGCGTTTTTCGCTCTCGAGAAGTTTCGACGAACTAATTTTCAAAGCTTCCAACGCAGCCACCATACTCCCGCGCCCATGGATGGACATCCAGAAGAAGAGCGCCAGCGCGAACGAAGTCAGCGTACCGAAAGCCAGGATGAACGGAGGGCGCTCGGAATGGACGAGGTCTTCCATCTGGGGTCGCGGATAGGTAACGACCGTCCACTCCCGATTGAAAACTTTCAAAACCCGTTCGTCCGAAATACCGAACTTCAGGTTTTCGTGCAAAGCCTCTTCCGAGGAGTCGTAAATCATGGCGGAGGCATCGTTCGAAGCGCCTTCGAAGACCTCGATTCCCAAATTCCGGCCGCGCTTTTCGATCGCGTCGTCCATGAGATCCTTTATGAAGAAACTGAGTGCCACCCAGCCGACGACGTTCCTTCTCCGTTCCTCCAACTGTTGCCTCGGAAGTTTCTTTCCGTAAATCGGAAGGTACATGATCACCCCCCGTTCGAGTTTTCCTGAAGAGTTTTGGGCCAAGGGCAACGCTTGGGTAATCTGCGGCATGTTGAAATCGCGGGCGCGCTCCATCGTGCTCTTGCGCTCGAGATTGGAAAAATTATCGAAGCCGACGACCCTGGAATTGCCTTCCGTAGCAGGGGAAATCATTACCACGGGAGCATGTTCGGAAACGCCTGTCGAAAACCGGGAACCGTAGTCGGGAAGGTTTCGGTACTTTTGGGATTTCAGATGGTCTTCGACTTCTTCTTGGGGAACGTAATACGAAAGGCTGACTCCCAAGATTTCAGGATGGCTTTCGGAAAGCATGAGGGACGAAACGTACTGCGAGAAATCTTCCGGACTTACGTAGTCCGAGGCTTCGAAAATTCCACGAACGCCCACGAGGAGATGTTCGTACCTCTTCAATTCTCACGATATCGCGTTCTCGATTTCCACGGCATGGGCGGTCACCTGTAAGGAGAAATCCTTTTCCAGTGCCTCCTTTTCGTTCTTCCAAAGCTGCGCCGTGGTCGCGAGAGAGGCGGCGAGAACGGCGTGGGGGAGGAATTTTCCGGCTTTCGAGGCGATCAAGGCGTCGCCCAGGTTGACTATTTTGAGCGCGGCGTTACGAAAACGCTCCATCAAAACCGAGGCCTTGAGGGAAGTTTTCAGTTTCGAAACAATACCGGACGATTCCCGGTCTTGCGTTTCGTTTGATTCCTTGCCATTTCTCATACGTATTTCATATACTAAAAATGACGCCGTTGTAAAGGCGTCATCATGGGAAAAATAAGAATTTATCCTCCTATTCCCCAAAATAGGGAAACCCGGACTGTGGCACGGTCGAAGCGTTCGGCGAAATCCGCGTACGGATACGAAGCGATGGCCGCAAGGGCGTCTTGGGGCGGAATTCCGAGAACCGGATACGAACCGTAGAGGAGCTGGTCGACGAAAATGGCGTTTTGGAACGCGAGCGAATCCCGGGTTTTGAGAAACTCCTTTTCGGAAGGCTTTTTCGGGAGTGTGGGAAGCTTCTTGGAAGTGTCGGAAGTTATCAGGTGAATTCCGGAAACGGCGAAACCGTCTTCGAAATAGTCTTCGACGACGGGGTCGTAGGTCCGACCGGTATCGCGGAAGTCGATGTCCATGCGGATTCGGACGTGTTGCAGGAAGAGCGCGTGGAAAGCGAAATCACGGGCGTCCTCGACGATGGACGGCAATACGAGGACGTAGTCCATTCCCGGATCGGGATCGCCGAGACCGTATTCTCCGTCGTCTTCGGGCTTGTCGGCAAGTTCCTCTTTAAGGGTGGGGAAAACGAGGTCGGGGTGGGGCGACGGGAGCCATGAGGCACGCCGTGTCGCCGCCTCCGAAATCCCCATTTGCGTTTTTTCCAGGTCCCCCACTGCCAAAAGCCGGGCGGCGGAGAAGTCGAGCGAAGCCCAGATGGCGTCTTCGTCCTTGCCGGAATGTTCGAAACCGTTGGCTTCCGAAAACGCGGAGCGGAATCGGTCGAGCGCCCGGTCGAAAGAATCGCCGCCGCCTTCTTCGAGTTCGCGGGCGAAGCGTTCGCGTTCTTCGAACGACATTTTCGGAAGCGGCTTCGTAAAGAGTTCGGCGAGTGCGGACTCCAGTTCCTCGAAACGCGCCGGCGGTATGGTGAATTCGAGGCGGATTCCCGACCAGAACGTCATGCCGTTGTGCCGGACGGTTTCGTCTTCGAGCGCGGCGATTTTTGGGTCGAGAAAAATCCGATGTTCGACCGAATGCGCGAGTTCTTGCGAAGTGCCCAGAGGAACGGGTATCCAAACCCAGACGTGGAGGGCGGAGAGGGGTTTATCTATGAAGAAGGAGTGCATGGGGAACAGTATGTCGAAACTTGACCTATTTTCAATTTCCCATATTCTACCTACCGTTTGGTAGGTTAGTATAGAAACGCGTCCAATGGCGCGTGGAACCATATTCGAAAATGCTCGAAAGATTCGCGAAATACTTTCTCGACAACCGAAAAATCACGCTCGTCGCCATTACGGCGATAGCGTTTTTCGGTACGTTGTCGTACGTTCTCCTTCCCAAGCAGTACAACCCCTCGATCGTCGCTCCGGCGTTCGAGATTTCGCTTCCGGTGCGGGGTTATTCCAGCGCCGACGCGAGCCGTTTCGTCGTCCAGGAAATCGAAAACCGCCTCGCGGAACTCGAAGGCATCGACGATCTTTACGGCTACGCCGGCGACGAACGCGCCTCGGTCATGGCGAGCTTCAAAGTAGGAACCGACGCCGAAAAAGCCAAAGCCCGCCTCTACGACAAACTCTCGTCCAACTACGCGCTCCGCCCGTACGGAGTCGAGGCCATGGACATCCGCTCCATCGACCCCGAAGACCTTCCGCAGGTCTCCTTCGCCGTCCGCTACACCGGAACCGGGCTGACGATGACCGAAGCCGGAATCTACGTCCGCGCGGTTGCGAATTCGCTTCGTGACCAAGTGAAAAGCGTAGCAAAAACTTCGACCCTCGACGTCGTGGGCGGATACCCCAACCAACTCACCGTCGAAGTCGACCCCGACAAGGCACGCGGCATGGGAACGGAAGTCTCCGAAATCGTGGGCGCGCTCAAATCCCGCGTGGGATACCGTGCCGTAGGTTCGCTCTCCGATGGGAAATCCTCGACGCTCGTCGCGCTCGACGGAGGAGGAACGAGTGAGGAAAGCCTGAAAAACCTCGTAGTCGGATACGCGGGCGGAACCCCGGTCTACCTCCGCGACGTCGCCAAAATCGTACGCGGACCTTCCGAAGCGACAGAGTTCGCGTTCTATTCCGATAAGAACGGAACCTTCCCTTCCGCGTTTTTCGGAGTCTCAAAAGCTAAGGGATCGAATGCCGTCACCGTCGTGGAAGACGTCGTGAAGGTTATCGACGAAGCCAAGAAAACGCTTCCCGGCGACGTATCGGTAGAAACGGTCGCCAACGAAGGCGAAACCGCCCGTCACGCTACCAACGAACTCCTCTTCCACCTCTTCGTGAGCATCGCGATCGTCTTCGGCGTGCTCGTGCTGTTCCTCGGGCTCCGCAACGCGGCCAACGCGGCGTTCTGCATCCCGATGGTCCTCGGCATCGTCTTCGTGGTGGCGTTCGTGTTCGGGCTCGACATCAACCGCATCACGCTCTTCGCGCTCATCCTTTCGCTCGGCATCCTCGTCGACGACTCCATCGTCGTGGTCGAAAACAACGCGCGCCACCTCGCTGACCGCGTTCGCGACGGCCGTACCAAAAAGCAGGCCATCCTCGACAGCGTGCGCGAAGTGGGCGTCTCAATCGTGCTTTCCACCATCACGCGCATCATGTCGTTTCTCGGCATGTTCGCGGTCACGGGAATGATGGGCGACTATATGAAGCCCATTCCGGTCTTCGCCGCCATCGCGCTTACGGCATCGCTCTTCGTGGCGTTCAGCATCAACCCGTTCATGGCCCACGCCCTCGACCGCGGACACGGCCACCACGAAGAAAAGGACGCGCCCATTCTCGCCCACTACGCGAACTTCCTCAGAAAATTCATCGGTTCCGGAAAGAAAGAAAAAGCCGCCCGAAGATGGCTGAAACCGGCGTTTTGGATTTCGCTCTTGCTCGTGGTTTCCCTCCCCATAGCCATGGACGTTTTCCGCGCACGCATGCTGCCCAAGGCCGACAAAGAACAGGCGTACCTCTGGATCGACCTCCCGCGCAACGCCAAGGCGGCAGAAAGCGAAAAAGCTGCGGTACTCGCGGCGGACATCCTTCTCGATCGCAAAAACGAGCTCCCCGAAGACCTCCGCGTCGCCACTTCGGTGTCCGACACTTCCGGGGAACGCTTCCTCCCCGATTTCGCGAACCTCTTCCGGGGGTCGCAGAACCGCCGTCTGGAAAACCAGTCGAGCCTGCGGGTGAGCCTTTCGGAAGAACGGGAGATTTCGTCCGAAGAATACGTCATCCGCGTCCGTCCGATACTCCGCGACCGGTTCCTCGAAAAATACCCGGACGCCAAAATCCGCCTCCTCGAAGATCCGCCGGGGCCGCCCACCATGGCGACCTTCCACGTCAAACTCAAGGGCGAAGAAGGACTCCCAACTCAGTCGCTCGTACGCTTCGCCGAATCGGTGCAGGGCGTCGTGAAATCCATAGCCGTCGAGAGGGGAATCGAAGATTTGGAAAACAGCCTATCCTCGGCACAACCCAAACTGCGGGTGAAGCTGGATAACGAAAAAATGGCGCAGCGCGGCGTAGATACGGCAAGCGTCGAAGCCGCGCTCGCTTCGGTCTTCTCGGAAAACGGCGTCGGCATGCTCGAAACCTCGGGCAAGTCGCCGGAAGCCGAAAACGTGGTCGTGACCGTCGCGCGGAAATACCGCGAAAACCCGTCGGCCATCGGCGCCGTCACCGTGAAGAACCGAATGGGACAAACCGTCCGCATCGACGAAATCGCCACGGTCGAACCCGACTACGCCTGACCGGAATATCACACCGAAGCCCGCTCGCCCACCGTGCACCTCTACGCGGAAATCGGAGACAATTCGGTCGTCTACCCGGTACTCGCCCTCTACGGCGAATTCGAAAAACCGGCCTTCGCCGCCAAGTACGAAAAAGTCGGCTCCGGCCCGTACGGAATCGACTTCGTCGGAAAGGAAGACGGCAAGAAGTACCGTCTCGAATGGGGCGGAGAATGGGAACTCACCATGGATACGTTCCGTGACATGGGCCTCGCCATGATCCTCTCGCTCCTCGCCATCTACTTCCTCGTCGTGGGCGAATTCAAAAGTTTCCGCGTAGGATGAATCGTCATGATGACGTTCCTCTTCTCGTTCTTCGGAATCTTCCCGGGATTCTCGCTCCTCAACCTGACTTCGGGAATCTACTTCACGGCCACGGCCATGATCGGCGCCATCGCCCTTTGAGGAATCGTCGTCGGGAACGCCATCATCATGCTCGAATACGTGACGCAGCTGCGCGAATCGGGCTCGAGCTGGGAAGACGCGGTGGTAGAGGGTTCGAAAAAACGCTTCGTCCCCGTACTCCTCACGAGCCTCGCTGCCGTTCTCGGTTCCATCGTCATCGCTGCCGACCCGGTATGGAGCGGACTCGCCTGGGCCATCGCGTTCGGTCTCTCCGCGAGTGCCCTCCTCACGCTCTTCCTCGTCCCGGTCTTCTTCTACGACCTGAAACTTCGGGAGAAGGAGGTTTCGGATACGGAGGTTTCGGATACGGAGGTTTCGGATACGGAGGTTTCGGATTAGGAGGACGCGAAGAATTGTCGAGACTTGAGGATGGGGAGCCGGAACCGGGCGATTTCTAAGGCCGATAGCCCATGCCCGGTTTGCGGATGCCGGATTCGTCCCGCCTCCTGTCGGTTCCGAATGTCGGCGGTCCAAACCCGGCATCCGCAACCTTCGAACCCAGCCGAGGCCTTGGCATGAGCCGGGGACAGCTCCCCATCCTCCAAGTCCCGCCACTACCATTCACGATTATCCCCATGTCCTCCAAATCCGAAATCCTCCGCAAAATCGAAGACCTCTTCTACCAGAAGTCGTTTTCCGACCTTTCGATGGACGAAATCGCCCTCGCCCTCGGCATGAAGAAGGCCTCGCTTTACTACCACTTCCCTTCCAAGGAAGCGATGTTCACCGAGATTCTTTCCGATTCGTTCGACCGCTACCGCGAAACCGTTCTCGAAAGTCTCTCGCTCGAACCTTCCGCGCTCGTGCGGACGTTCGTCGAGTCTTCTTCCGAAAACCGCAACCTCTTCTCGGTCGCTTCACAGAAGGGCTATTGCAAAATCGATTCGGTCAAGGAAAAGATCGCTTCGCTCAAAGCCTCGCTATCAAGCGAATGTTCCAAAACGCTCGCCGAACGGTTCGGATGGTCATCCGTAAAAACCGATCTCTTCCTCGCTCTCGCGGACTCGCTCGCCCAAAAGCGCTGCGGCGGCGGATGCGAAGATCCGCTTCCGAAGGAAGTCGTAGAAGAAACGGTCGTCCTGTTTTTCTCGAAATAACGGCACTCGACGTTTCGCGAATCCGCGATGTCCGACCAATTACCCACACGCATCCCATGAACAAGAAATCCCTCATCGCCGTAACGCTCGCGGCCGTCGTCCTCGCTTCGTGCGGAAAAGAAGCCGAAGCGCCCAAAAAACGTCTTTCGTTCGCGCTCGCGGAAACCGGAACGGTCGTCCTTTCCGAAGGCACCGTCGCGGTCGTACGCGGAAAAAACGTCGCCGACCTTTCGTTCAAGGCCCCGGGACGGATTTCCGCCGTTTCGGTCGCCGTGGGCGACCGGGTCGAAAAGGGCCAACTCCTCGCCGCCGTCGACAACCGCGAAGCCGACATTTCCGCTGCCGGATACGCGGGAAGCGCGAGCGATTTGGAACAGGTGCAGTCTGCCATTCTCGCCATCGGGGATTCCACCCGCGCCCTCGCCGAAAGCCGCGCGCAGGTTTCGGCAGCCGACGTAAAAACCGCGGAAACCGGAAAAACGCTCGCTGCCCGCGACCTCGAACTCGCTCGGAAAAACCTCGAGAACTCGCGTCTCACGCTCTCCTGATCGGCACTCTCCGCGTCCGAACGCGTAACGCAGGCCGAACAGTCGCTCTCGCTTGCTAAGAGCCAGCTCGAAAACACGACTTCGCTCCTCGGAGAACAAGAAACTTCGCTTCGGTCGTCCGCATTGGCTTCGCTCGCCGGCGCGTTCGTCACCGCGCGTTCCGGTCGCGATTTCGCCGACGGCATCATCGGCGTAACCGAAGAGAACCGCCACAAGAACGACGCCTACGAGAACTACCTCTGAGCCAAGGATTCCGCTACCATGGCCCGCGCCGACACGGCCTTCCGCGCCTTCAACGGCAGCTACGAGGAAACCTACGCATGGTACTACGCCAACGTGGCGGGCAAGACCGACGTTCCGTTCGACGTCGCCAAAGAGGCGCTCTCCCGCGCCTCGAAAACCCTCGTCCTCGAACGCGAAACGCTCCACGCGCTCAAAAGCGTTCTCGAAAAGACCGTCGAATCCACCTATCTCGACGCCTCGGCGATAGCCGGATACGAACAGAAGACCGACTCGCTCCTTTCGAACCTCGAATCGTCCATCCTTTCGTCGAACGGCGGCGGGGTCGACGGAATCAAGACTTCCATCGCCTCGTTCGAAAAGAACCGCGAACTCCAGCTCGCCTCCCTCCGGGACGCCGTGAAGCTCGCCGAAACCTCGTTGGATTTGGCCAAGAGCGGAAAAACCGTTTCGGGAAGCGACGACAAGCGCAATCTCGACGCGCTCGAAATCGCCGTGAAGGTCAAAGAAGACGGAGTAACCATCGCCGAACAGAATTACCAAAAAGCCGTAGCGGGAGCGGAGATGGCCCAGCGCGAAATGGAAGCCAAGGTCAAGGAAACCGACGCCCAGGCGAGTGAAGCCCGTGCGAAGAAACGCGAAGCGGAAACCGGCCTCGCGCTCTCGGGCGAACGCGCCGGATATTCCGAAATCCGCGCCCCGTTCACAGGCGTCGTCACCGAAAAATATCTCGACATCTGATCCATGGCTTCCGCCGGAATTCCCGTGCTCCAGATTTCGGATACGGAAAACCCGAAGATCGGATTCTCGTTCGATTCGTCGGCGGCGGCGTTGAAAGTCGGATCGGCGATTCCTCTCGAATCCGTAAAAACCGGAAAATCGTTCACCGGAACGGCGCTCTCCGTAGGAAATTCGGATTCCCTTTCGAACTCCAAAAGGAAGGCCGAAGTCTCGGTACCCAATGACGTCGCGACCGTGGGCGACCGCGTGCGCGTAAAGGTTTCGTGAACCGGAAAAGAGGGTGTCACCGTGCCGGAATCGGCCATCGTCACCCGGTATCTCGTCCCCTCGGTATTCGTAGTCGAAAATGGGAAAGCCGTATCGAAAACCGTAAAAGTCACGGCCCGCGGAGACGGAAAAGTCCTCGTCGAAGGATTGCCCGCCGGAACCAAGGTCGTCACCGACGGAAAAGACCGCGTAACGGAAGGGGAAAGCGTGGAATAACCCTTGCGAATAAGAAATCCCCCGTCCGAACGACGGGGGATTTTTTATTGCGGAACTACGGCTTCCTCGATCGTTCGATTTCCTCTTCCATGAGCTCGGGATTGTCGAGAATCCGCATCCTCCGCGTAGCGCGCGCGGCGACGGTTCAGAGTATTTCGATAAAATGCCGGCACGCCTTCTTGTCGGATTCGTCCGGCCATTCGCCGCGGAGAAGGAAATCGAGAAGGTACGCGTCCTGCTCGACCATGTCGACGACGCTCGTCTGCCTCCAGTCGAAGTCGGAAAGACAGTGTGCGTGAAACAGGGAATAGAGTTTGGCCTTCGTCGATGCTGGAACGCTTTCCCACGCAACCAACCCGTCGACGTCCATGGAAACCCCTCCCGAAATGGCTTTCGCGCAGAAATATTCGGCAATCCCCGGAACTCCAAGTTTTTTTACGTTTTTTAAAATCGACATCGAAACGTCGATTTCAAATCCGCCTGTCACCAAGGTCAACGGCGCGAAAACATTACAGTAATCCTGCACCGCTCAGACGAACGAATAACTCGGGTCTTCAAAATCCTTGAAGCGGATTTCGTTCGGGCGGACGAGTAAAGCCGCCACGCGGTCGGCGATGGCGGCTTTTTTGGGGATTTCGGTGGCGGAAGCGGTTTCCGTCGCATTCGTAACGAGACGGTCGGTGGCGGAAGCGGCGGTGGCCATGGCTTATTTTTTAGGAGGCATCTTGCGAAGAAGCGCGAATTCGCCCGGATCCCTCGGTACCAACACGTCGACGTCGAAGCTTCCGCCATGGGCGCAAGTCTTCTCGTCTCCTTCCGGTCCTACGATCCTTTCAAGTACGAATTCGAAGTCGTCTTTCGGGTTGATTATGCGTACGGTATCTCAAACGTCAAATCGGTTCTTCACTTCCAAACGGGCAAGGCCGGTAGAGGCGTCGTACGACTTTACGATACCGATGAATTCCTCTTCTTTAATTTCTCCGTTCTTCTCGAACCAGATGCCCTTTTCACCCGGATTGCCGACGAGGAATCCCGGAGTGTATCCGCGGTTGGAGATGGCGAACACTTCGCGCGAAAGCTTTTCCATGTCGTACGGTTCGCCCTTTTCGAGCGCGTCCATGGCGATGCGGTACGCCTTTCCGACGCCCGCGAGGTAGTTGACGGTTTTCGAGCGCCCTTCGACCTTGAAGGAAATGATTCCCGCGTCGGCGAGCTCCGGAAGGTACGACAAGAGGCAGATGTCGCGGCTGTTCATGATGTAGGTTCCGTGTTCGTCCTCGTCGATCGGGAGCATTTCGCCCGGACGTTCGGTTTCTTCGAGGTAGAATTCGCCCTTGAGCGGAACGTAGTCTTCCGGACGACCGGTGGAGTCGTAGAGCTCCTCTTCGCTCGCGTCCTTCTTGAAGACCTTGTATTCCCAGCGGCACGAGTGCGAGCAGGTTCCCTGATTGGGGTCGCGGTGCGAGAAGTAGTTGGAAAGGAGGCAACGGCCGGAATACGCCATACAGATGGCGCCGTGCACGAAGAATTCGAGTTCGATGTCCGGGCAGTTCTCGCGGATTTCCTTCACTTCGCGAAGCGAGAGCTCGCGGGAAAGGATGACGCGGGTGATGCCGATTTTCTGCCAGAACTTGATCTGCGCCCAGTTGGTGTTGTTCGCCTGGACCGAGAGGTGGATTTCGGCTTCCGGGAAATTGTCGCGCACGAGCGAAATGAGCCCCGGATCGCTCATGATGTAGGCGTCGGGCTTGAGGGCCTGCATCTTTTCGAACGCCGCCATGAACGGCTTGATTTTGACGTTGTGCGCGTAGATGTTGGCGGTGAAATAGATCTTCACGCCTCGGGAGTGGCAATATTCCACGGCCTCGGCCAAAGATTCCCAGGTGAACTGGTTTTCGCGTGCGCGAAGCGAGAACATCGGTACGCCGCAGTAAACGGCGTCGGCGCCGTAGGCGATGGCGTACTTCATTTTTTCGAAGTTTCCGGCAGGAAACAGGAGTTCGTACTTTTTGGACATGGGGGAAAATAAGGGAATGCCCGAGTATATGGGAAAGTGGCAAAATCGGAAATTTCAAGAAACCACCCGTTGGAAGCGAGTTTGATTCGAGCGAAATTTGATCTATAATCCAACGTGGTCCGAATTTTATACCGCCCGATTTCATGTCCATGCGAAAGTTCGCTGTCGTTTCTGGCAACCTAGGCATTTCTTACGTTTTACGAAAAACGGTTCGCCGCAAGTATTCCGCCTTTTCTTTCGTCGAACTCATCGTCGTCATCACAATCCTGGCCATTTTGGCAACCATCGGGTTCCTAGCGCTTTCGGGGTACTCGCAGGACGCGAGAGACGCATCGGTCAAAGCGAACGTTCGATCGGCGTATTCGGCCATCTCGTCCGAATCTGCGCTCACGGGCTATTCGCCCAGATATTACGTCGTCCATGACGCGAATGCCGAACTTTCGGGAGCGTTCGTCTATGTCGAAGGAAACCAAATCTATCTGAGCGGCGGTAACTGGAACGATTCCGGAACGAACTATACGGCGGGGAATCCCGACTGGACGAAACTGAAGTTAAATCCCGAAAAATTCCGACTGTCTTCGTTCCAAGAACGCTTTGCTTCCACGTTCGCTTTCGTTAAAGCGGCTTACGATTCCAAAGCCGTAACCGTGGGCGCTATGGATACCGCGCTTGCGCCCACCGTGGCAGGAAGGAATCGAACGACGTCATTATTCCAGACGGCAGGAATCGCTCCGGCCACCGGAGCGGTGTCGATCGTCTGAAATTTTCCAAATCCCACTCTTGCGCAAATTGCCATGGGCGCGGCACTGGGGCTCGTGAAAACGCCAAGTGGTACCGGAGCGCTCGTGGACGGCGATGCGACGGGGAACGGACAATCGGTGACGCCTCACCGATACCCGGACTGCGACACCGACGACGTCTATGTTACCGGCGCGACTGTCCAAATATGGGCGGCGTGTAACGTCGGCGCTTCCAACGCATGGACGGGCGGCATAACGATTGCGAACTGTTCCGGTGGAGCGACCGATTGCGATTCCGCTATCCGTAACGTCCTGGGGGGGTATTTTCAGTGGGGACGGAACGTGGACGTTACTTCCGCAAGCAAGATTGCCTGACCGCAAGATGGCGCCACTTCCGCCACGGAAACGCGCTTCATTACGATCTGAGCTTCTCCGTTCGATTGGCTCAATCCGAAAAACGACAATCTCTGGGGCGGAGCGTCCACTTCGCTCGGTTCCGGGGTGTTCACCGGACAGGCTACTGAAAACCAAGCCGTCATGAAAGGTCCTTGCGCTGACGGATACCACGTCCCGACTCAGGCGGAATGGGGAATCGCCATATCGGCCATCACCGGAACCGCGCTTAATTCGACCGTCACGATTCAGGCCCAACGTGACCTTGTCGCCTCCGTTTTAAAATTGCCGCCAGCAGGAAACCGACAACCCTCAACCGCCGCTTACAATTCGCAGGGATCAAGCGGATATTACTGGACTTCTTCGCCAACGGGAGCGAACGGACACAACGTAACCATCTCCGCCACGCAGGTACATCCTTCGGGGTCCAACGTTCGCGGACTCGGATATTCGGTCCGATGTCTGAGGAATTAGAACCTCCGACGGATGAACGACAACCGGACTCATGGTTTGACATTCGTGTCACCATGGTTAAGTTCACTCCGTTCGAATTACGCAAAAGGAGGTACCGAACATGCAAACCGCCCTCTGGTGGATACAACTGCTTTTCGCTTCGTGGATGCTCGCTATCGCCTTGGTTTTCTTGGCGGTGGGCGCGTCCGCGACGGAAGGCGATAAGAACGCCCGCTGGGGATACCTGGTTCCGCCGACGCTCGCCCTCGCGTACGTCGTCTGTCCGGACATTCCCATTTGGTATGGCCTCATTGCCGGCGCGATCGGCATCTCGGCCCTCGGGTACGTCACGGACGTTAAGACGAAAACGCGTTCGGAAACCGTCCCGATGACCATTCTCGCTATCGCCGGCTCGCTCGCTTGGCTTCCGTGGCTCGTGACCGGAATCGCTTTCGTCGCTTGGCAGTTTCTCAAGATGCTCGTCTCGACGAGGCTCGAAAGTTCGCTCGTTCCGGATCCTAAGGATTCCTGAACGGCGAGAAAAAGAAAACCCCCGCATACGCGGGGGTTTCGTTTTTTCGGCGGATGCCGTTTCGCCTGACGTTCGTCAGTGCCGGTGGGAATGTCCGCGGCGGCGATGTTCGTGACGGACGGAGCCGTAGCCGTAAACGGGGACGGAATACACGACCACCGGACGCTGGACGACTACGGCTTCGACGGGTTGTCCCCATTCGTCGTAACCTACCAGCGTTCTCGTGGCATATCCTTGGGAGTAATACCCCGAAGGATACGTGCCGATCGTCACGCAACCCGACAGTGCCAACAGCAGCGGAATTACGAGGGCGAGTCTCATGACGACCTCCTTTCGTTCGAGAGAGACGTCGGAATTATACGCGCGAACGTATGATTGACAATATTCGTTATTATCGCGCGATTTGACAACTCGATTTGGCGGGTTATATTCGCGAACGGTTCGAAATTACGAGGAGGAACCTTGAAATGGAAACGGAATTTTACGCGTTGCACCCAGTACTTTGGTACGCGGCCTTCGTCGCCACGTTGCTCGCGTTCTCCACCGGAACGATTTACGTTCTCGGATTCATCCAGGATTACGTGGACGAAAGCAAGCGTGGATCGTTGGGATTCGTCGGAATGCTGGCGTTGTGCGCACTGCTGTTCGGAGCGTTCCAGATTATCGGCAATCCGCCGGTCTGGTTCGTTCTCGTCAGTCTCGCTTGCGGAGCGTACGGATATTATGCTGGACTCGGAGTCAGCGAAATGGAAGAACCCGAAGAAACCCCGTTCATTTTGCTCTTTTTCACTGTCGCGTTCGCCTTCGGCTGGATTCCCGCAATCCTCTTCCTACTCTACGAAGAAGTCATCGATCCGCTAGTTGACGACTGGAAAGCGTGGCGATTCAGCCGCTACCTTAAAAACAACGCGCGGAAAAGGGCGCTGGAAAGGGGTGCGTAATGGAATCCGGGGTGATAACGCAAACGTCGGCGTTCTGGCTGCCTTTGCTCGTAAGCGCGTCGTTCGCGGCAAGCATCGGAGCAATCGTGCTGCTCGCGGCGTTCATGGATTTCCTCCGAACTGACGACGACCCTCCGCGATTCGAAGGCGACTCGTCGTTCCTGCCGGGTTTCCTGGTCGGATTCGTGGGAGTCTGGTGCCTCATGGGGCTTTCGCCCCTTCCGGCATGGTACGGAGGAACGGGATTCCTGTTCGCGCTCGCCGGATACGGCTACGCGCTCTGGAAAACCCGGGACGGCTTCTTTACCCACGGACAAGTCGCCGCGCAGCTTTTGGGATATCCGGTACTCGGATTTCTCATCTGGCTGCCGGCGGTCGTCATCGGAATTATCGCTTTCGTTCTCCATTTGGGAACGAAAGCACTCGATGCGGTGAGAACCGCGAAGCCCGCTTAAAGGAGGCGGCTTACCAAAAAAACCCGCGATATTCGCGGGTTTTCTTTTTCATCGGAAATCGCAGGATTACGCTCCGGCGATCCAATCCTCGATTTTTTCCATCGATTCGATCAGGACGTTCTCTTCGAGCTCTTCGAGCTCTTCCGGTTTGAATTTCGAAAGCACCCAATCGGCGGTTTCGAATCGGCGGTCGCGGCCGATGCCGATTTTCACGCGGGCGAACTCTTCGGTTCCAAAACGGTTCGCGAGGGATTTGAGCCCGTTCTGTCCACCCGAACTCCCCTTTTCTCGGAAACGCACTTTTCAAAAATCCATGTCGATGTCGTCGGAAACCGCGATGACGTCGGTTTTGGGGTCGAGCTTGTAGAACGTGACGAACGGGGCGGCCGCGTCGCCCGAGAGGTTCATGTAGGTGAGCGGCTTGAGGACGAACACTTTCTCGCCGGCGACCGTCCCTTGCGCCAAAAGCCCCTTGAATTTGGGCGCGTCTTCGAAATCCGAAAACCCGTTCGCCTTCGCGAACGCGTCGACGGCCAAAAACCCCACGTTATGGCGCGTGAGGCGGTATTCGTTTCCGGGGTTTCAGAGTCAGACGACGAGTTTCATGGCGAATTCGCGGAAGAAAAATCCCGAGGAGTATATCTAAAAAACTGGGGTCGTGAAGAAATCGCGTAAATACGGGAACGAAACCCGCTTGACATTTCCCCTTCGCGGGACATTATCGCCACGGCTCACCACGAAAACGAAAGGGGAAACCATCATGGTAGCAAGACTGTTCTTTCCGGCGTTCGCGAAGCACCACGCCCCCGGGTACCACCGGTATCTGGCCGACGTAGTGGAATTCGGCACGAAAGTCGCCGATCCGACGTTCCGGGCGAAAGCGACGATCAAGCACATGGAGGATTTCTCCGCGATGTGCTCGGGCGACGCAACGCAACAATGGGCGAAGTCGGTAAAAACCGACATCGCGTTCTCGAAAGCTATGGACGAAGGCATTAAGGCGTTCTGGGGTTCCTGGTTCACGGGCATCGCAGACGCGCAAAAACGCTTTACCGCAGTAATCGAAGAAGCACGCAAATCTTCCCTTCTGGTCTACGACCGCTCGGAAGACGGCCACGTCCTCTCGGTCCGCTTCGACAACCGGTTCCTCACGGACCGCGCGCTCGGGCAGATCCGCGAAGACCGCCGCGCGAACTCGTAATCCGGGTTCGCGAAATACCTCACACGGCAACAGTTGCCGTCCACCGCCAACCATGCCCTACCGGGCTGTGGGGACGCGGAAATATGAAAACCTCCGGCATA
Organism: uncultured Candidatus Peribacteria bacterium; assembly: GCA_964482035.1. Classification (GTDB taxonomy): domain Bacteria; phylum Patescibacteriota; class Gracilibacteria; order BD1-5; family UBA2023; genus JANJWP01. Next base: position 48,360 of record CAYZVC010000003.1, read on the forward strand.
TCCGGAGGTTTTTTTCATATTTCCCAAACGTTTCCGCCCATCTATTTCGCAAGCGCCGGAACCGTGAGCATCCCCTTCATGACGCGGACGTCGAGACCTGCCGGATATTTCGCTTCGGCGGTCTTGAGGGATGCGGAAAGCGAATTCCTGACCCCGTTTTTCCATGCGTCCACCTGCGCCTTGGTCGCGCCTTTTTTCTTCATGGCGCGGATCTGTCCGGCCACTTTCGCGTTGAACGCCGAAACCTTCGCGGCAACGGCCGCGTTTTCCCGCTTTTGCGCGGGAGTGGCTTCCACTACCGCGAACGCGTCCATGATTTTCCGGCCCGGCTTCCTGATGACGCGCCCTTCGTACGACATGCCCATGCTTCCTCCGTTGTCGAGTCCGATGGCTTGGTAACACCCGAAATTCTTCTTGATGAAATCCGGCATTTCGTAGATCGTGGCGGACGTGACGGTACCGAAATATACGGTATCGCCCTTTTCGTTCGAACAGATGAACGACTTCGCCGACGACGCGCGCATCTTGGCATCGATTTCGGATTCGGACTCCGGGAGGATGTTCTTTCCTTCCAAAAGGAGTACGGGAATGTTGGATATCCCGTTTTTGAGTTCTTTTTTCTTATCGACGTTGTACGAACGGTCGATACCCTTGCCATACCAGACGTTATCCAGAACGAAGAGCGGTTTGTCGTTCGCGTCGAAACCGAAAAACCCCTTCGCGCCGAAATCGCCGCCGAATTTGAAATTCTGTTTCCCTTCGTACGCGCGGTCGGCGTTGGTATAGGTTTTTCCGCACCATTTATAATCTTCCGGACAGAAATACGCGCCGTTGATTCCAGTATCCGAACCGGCCTTTTTCAAGAGGTTTTCGAACGTTTCGCCACCGTCTTCCGCGTACGGGGTGACGATGCGGGTGTTCCCGTCGAGCGTGACTTTGACGACGCTTACGGACTTTCCGTCGATCTTCGATTCGACGAGTTCCTTCGAGGCGAACGCCGGGACGGAAATTACACAAAGGAAGAACGCGATGACGGCTCGTTTCATAGGTCGTTGGGGTTGGATTTCGGACAAAGCCTATACGAATCGGGGATTTTGGAAATGGTCTTTATGAATCCGTACGCGGTTTTCATTTGACTATCGTTGGCATATGGAGTTATATCAACGCGTAATTAATAGGAAACCATGAGAAAAATACTCACGCTGAAGGGATTCGGGTTCACCCTCGTCGAACTCATCGTCGTCATCACCATCCTCGCTATCCTCGCGACCATAGGGTTCCTGGCACTTTCCGGCTATTCGCAGGACGCTAAGGATTCCGTCATCAAAGCGAACGTACGATCGGTACAGACGGCGATTTCGTCCGAATCCGCGATATCCGGAAACTCTCCGAGGTACTACGTGGTACACGATGCCGCGGCGGCACTTACCGGTTCGACGGCGATCGTTTACGTAGACGGAAATCCGGTAATCCTTACGTGAGGTTCCTGGAACGTTTCGGGGACCAACTACTCGGCCGGGAACCCCGACTACGTGAAACTGAAAATGAATCCTGAAAAATTCCGCACGTCCTCTCTTTTTTCCAACGCGTCCGCCATGGCGTACGACGCAAAATACCTCATGGTATGAGCGATGGAATTCACCTCCAATTACGCCGGGAAGATTCGGGTAGGTTCGTATTTCCAAGTCGCCGGTATCGTTCCGGCCACCGGAAAGGCTTCCGTCTCGTGAAACTATCCGACTTCGTCGGGATCGGTAGGAGGACTTATCGCGAGCGATCCTACGAAAAACGCGACTTGAGCGATCGTCGACGGGGTCGTCTGAACCCCGGTCAGCGCACCATCCGACGGAACGATTACGGTCAGTTTCCGCGGCGCGACCATTACGGGCGTTCCCGTGGTTACGACCTGGGAAGCCGCTTGTCAGAAGTGTCGAGATCTCGGGAAGAGAGTCGTTACCGAATGCCAATGAATGGGCGGAAGTTCGACGAACTACGTAGATTACCAATACGTCCCTTCTCTTTCGAACGCTTCGAATTGCATGCATAACGAAGGCTGGGCAATCCAAACGACTGAAAAAATCTTCTTTCCGGACAAGCGTACGAGTGATGCGGACGCCTGTACCACGAGCGCCGTCACCGGAAGGTCGGCGATGTACAATTACACGAACGGCTATTGGTCCAGCAAAGCTTCGGCATGGACCGCCTATGATACGTACGGCACGCCAAACGGATCGTACTACCTGGCTTGCAACTAGGCGTCCGTTTGACATTCCGCCCATACCGAGTACAAACCGAAAGCCTACCAAGCAACACGTTTCAAAGGAGGTTTCCATGGTAGACTTCAGTTCGTTTTTCCCACCGCCTTTCGGCGGCATCATGAAAGGATACGCCGATTGCCTCACGGGTGGCGCGATACTCGCGACGCACGGGACGGCGAACGCCGGGAAGGAGTTGGAAAACGCCTTCGACGACGGGTGTAGAAACCTGTTCGTATCCTGGTTCTCGGCTTCGTTCGAGAACGCCAAACGCTTTTCTTCAGCCATGGAGTCGTTGCAGCATTCGCCGTTCGCCGTACCCCGGCATATCGACGACCACTGCGAGATTTCCCGGTAAGACAAGCTTGAAAATCCCCCTTCCCGGGGGATTTTTTGTAAAATCCGTGTTTATTTTTCAATCCGTTCGCGTTACAATCGACAAAATCTGACCCCCAGAGCGCCCTATGACCGGACTCCGACGCCCCTTCGTCTTTCTTTTTACGGCATTCGTCTCGTTTTGCCCATCCGTCTCGGCGAGCTGAGTAAAAGCCGACCTCACCGAGGCCGAAAAGGAATACGTAAGGAAAGTCGACACCGTGAAAATGTGCGTCGATCCCGATTGGGAACCGTTCGAAAAGATCGATTCCGAAGGAAAATACGTGGGAATCGGTGCCGATTTGGTCCGAACGGTTTTCGAACGCGTCGGACTGAAGCTCGAAATCCTCAAAACCGCGGATTGGGACGAAAGCGTGGCAGCGTCGAAGGCATGAAAATGCCGGTGACTCGCCTTTCTCAACCAAACGGCCGCGCGGGACGAATGGCTGTCGTTTACCAATCCCGTATTTTTAGACCCGAACGTCGTCATCACCCGCGAAGGGCATCCGTTCATCGGCGACTTGTCGGAATTGCAGAACGAATCGGTAGCTATACCCCACAACACTTCGATTGAGGAGTGGTTGAGAAAAGAATATCCCAACCTCCTCGTCATTCCCACCAAAAGCGAATCCGAGGCCATAGACATGGTTTCGGAACGCAGGGCCGACATGACGGTGCGTTCGCTCGTCATCGCGGCATACACCATTCGGAAGCAAGGATTGTTCAACCTGAAGGTTTCCGGCGAATTTTCATGACATGAAAACCATTTGCGCATCGGAGTTTCGAAAGACGATTCCGAGCTTCTCGCGGTTCTGCAGAAAGGAGTGGCCACGATCACCGAGGCAGACCGGCAGGCGGCCACGAACCGCCATGTCCCCATGACTATCCAAAAAGGCACGGACTACTCGGTCGTCGTCAAAATCCTCTTAGGCGTAGCTTTGCTCTTGGCTGCCTGACTGTATTGGAATAGGAAATTGAGCGCGCTCAATCGCGAACTTGAAAGACTTTCGGCTACGGACAAACTCACCGGACTTTCGAACCGGGTGAAACTGGATTCGAAACTCGACGAAGAAACCGGGAGATCCGAAAGGTTCTGAAGCCCGTTTTCCGTCATCATCGCCGACATCGATTTCTTCAAGGCGGTCAACGACGTACACGGACATCAAGCGGGGGACGCCGTTTTGGTCCGGACGGCCTCGATCTTGCGTGAAAATACCCGGAAGACCGACGTCGTCTGACGCTGGGGAGGCGAAGAGTTCCTCATCCTCTGTCCGCATACCGACGAAGGATGAGCCGTCATGCTTGCTGAAAATCTCCGGAAAGGAATGGAAAACGCCGATTTTGGAAAAGTCGGAAAAAAGACCGCGAGTTTCGGAGTCGCGGAGTTCCGACCGGGACAAACGGTCGAGCATCTCGTAGCCAACGCGGACGCCGCGCTCTACCGGGCGAAGCGTGCCGGAAGGAACTTGGTGATGGTATAGCGGGATTGCCTACTTAGAATTGGAAACGCTGCCGGATTCGGATGATTCTTCCATGGCTTTCATAATGTTCTCTATGACCTTGTCGGCGTTCCCTTCAGGATTTCCTTCCTTGGCAATTTGCGCGTATTTCAAGGCTTCCGGATAATTCCTCTTGAGCGAATAACCGATCGACAAATCTAGGGCCGCGACGTACGGTTGGCTTAACAGATTCCAGTCGTTCAATTCTTTCCGGCTTGCGTCAGGGGAATCGAGGCTCAACCGCAACGCGACTACGGCGTCGTCGTATTTCCGAAGCTGGAGAAGCGCCGCGCCCTTCAAATGGTAGGCGTCACGGTACGCGTATCCCCGCTTCTCCGCTTCGGTTATGGCGGTATCCGCACTGACGACGGCTCAAGAGTAATCTTGGTTGATAATCTTGATCTTCGCAAGATTCTTGTGCGCGACGTGACAAAATTCCTTGCAAACCGAGACTGCCGCCTCAAAAGTTTCCTTAGCCGCCTTCATATCCCTGTCCGCAAGGAATTCGCCACCGAGATTGACGTAGGCCTTTTCGAATTTCGGATCGGCGGCGATGGCCGATCGGTATTCGGCAATGGCACGGGGGCGGTCCCCTTCGTTCGAATAGATGATGCCCAATCTCAGATATGAGACCGAATCCCTGGGATCGAGCTCGATCGCCTTTTTGAATTCCGCAACGATTTCGTCCGTAGAATCGGCGATGTCGAAGAGTACGAGTCCTTTCCCCCTATGGGCTCTTGAGGAATCGGAAATTTCAGAAGAAAGGTCGAATCGTTTTTCAGCGGAAACGAGCAATTGGTACGCGGCGGCCTGTGCGATGTCGGAATCGGCATATTTGAGATTCATGGCCAAGGCGTATTCCTTTTCTCAAACGTCCGCGAAAAAAACGGAATCCGCCGGAGTTTTCGACGGAGAATCCGCCCGCTCGTCAGCCTCCTTTCTGATTTTCGCCAAATCCGCGGGAACGAGGGATTCCGGAATTCAACCTTGGGATTCTTCCAACATGGAAGAAATGACTTCCCTTTGGACCGATGGCGTCGATTTGGGAAGATAAGTGGCCGCTAGGAAAACGGTAGCCGCAAGGATTCCGAAAGCCAGAAACGTTTTTTGAGTGGTAGTCATGCCCATGCTGAAAAAACAACGGCCCGCCTTTTTCGGGCGGGCCGTTCGAAATTACGACTTATGCGTTTCGCGGATCTTGATGTGGAGTTCGCGGAGCTGGGCTTCGTCGACGTGCGACGGAGCGCTCATCATCGTGTCTTCGGCCTTGCCCGACTTGGGGAAGGCGTAGACTTCGCGGATGTTCGGTTCTTCGCAGAGGATCATCATGAGGCGGTCGAACCCGAAGGCGAATCCTCCGTGCGGCGGAACGCCGTACTGGAAGGCTTCGTACATCGCGCCGAACTTGGCCTTCACTTCAGCTTCGCCCTTGCCGACGATTTCGAAGCCCTTTACCAAGGCCTTGATGTCGTGGTTGCGGATCGAGCCCGAGAGGACTTCGTAGCCGTTGCAGGCGAGGTCGTACTGCATGCCGTAGACGTCGAGCGGGTCTTTTCCGCCTTCGAACGCCTTCACGCCGCCGTGGGGCATCGAGAACGGGTTGTGTTCGAAGTCGTACGAACCGTCGTCCTTCTGTTCGTACATCGGGAAATCGGTCACCCAGGCGAAGCAGAGTTCGTCTTTGTTTACGAGGGCGTACTTGTCGCGGAGCGCGAGGCGGACTTTGCCGAGAACCTTGTTGACGAGTTTGCGGTCGGCGCCTCCGAAGAAGACCATGTCGCCCACTTTCGGCGCGAGCTTGGCTTCGATGGCGGCGAGTTCGTTGCCGGTGAAGAACTTGAGAATCGGCGAACGCGGTCCGGCTTCTTCGTAGATGATGTACGCGAGGCCCTTGGCGCCTTCGGCCTGGGCTACGGCGGTGATGTCGTCGATTTCGGAGCGGCTCATCGGAGCGGCGCCTTCGGCGAGGTTCGGTCGGGTGAACTTCATCGCTTTGACAACTCCGCCTTCGGCGACGGCGTTGGCGAATACTGAGAATCCGGAATCCTTGAAGTCGGCGGTAAGGTCGGCGAACTTCATGTCGAAGCGGAGGTCCGGCTTGTCGGAACCGTAGTTGTCCATCGCTTCGGTGTGCGTCATGCGGAAGAATTGTCCGTTCTCGTCGAGCTTGACCCACTTGTGCGGAGCCATGTGCTTGATGAGGTCCTGGGCGAAGCGTTCCGCTACGTTCTGAACGTCGCGTTCTTCTACGAAGCTCATTTCGCAGTCGATCTGGTAGAACTCGCAGGAGTGGCGGTCGGCGCGCGGGTCTTCGTCGCGGAAACACGGGGCGATCTGGAAGTACTTGTCCACGCCGCCTACCATGAGGAGCTGCTTGTACTGCTGCGGAGCCTGCGGAAGGGCGTAGAACATCCCCTGGTGGAGACGGGACGGGATGAGGTAGTCGCGGGCGCCTTCCGGGGAGGAAACGGTGAAGATCGGGGTCTGGACTTCGAGGAAGTCTTCGCCGGAAAACCAGTTGCGGGCGAACTGGTTCATTTTGGCGCGGAACTGGACGTTACCGAGAGTCTTGCGGCGGCGGAGGTCGAGATAGCGGTGCTTGTAGCGCACTTCTTCGTTGGCCTCGGAGTGGTCGTCGATGACGAACGGCGGGGTCTTGGCTTCGGCGAGGACTTCGGCCGAGTGGATGATGACTTCGATTTCGCCGGTGGAAAGGTTCGGGTTGTTTTGGCCTTCCGGACGAGCACGGACGGTTCCGTGGAGCTTGACGACGTATTCCGAGCGGAAAGAGTCGGCAACCTTCCAAGCGGATTCGCTATCGGCCGGGTCGTAGACGGTCTGAGTGAGGCCGTAGCGGTCTCGGAGGTCGATGAAGATGATGCCTCCGTGGTCGCGGCGGTTGGCTACCCAGCCGGAGAGGACGACGTCCTTTCCGATGTCGGATGCGGTAAGTTGTCCGCAGGTATGGGTTCGGTGCATGGTTTCGTGGTAAAAACGCGCAAATAAAAAAACGCCTGACGAAAGTCAGCGCTTCGGTCCCGCGAATCGGGAAGGTGCCACCGAGGCTTCGGATCGGAACGTTCCGGTCCTTCTTGATTTCGCCCGATGACGGGGGCTTCCGGAGGGTTCTACTGGGGATTTCTCCCGTTCTTCCCTCGGCTCGCGGGTGTTGGCCGCTCGTACGCCTTTCTGATTGGGAGAATATGTCAAACCCGCTAAAAGTCAATTGCGCGTTCGTCCGAAACCCGTAATATCGGCGCGTTACTTTCATGAAACTTATGGAAATCAAAAACGCCCTCACGAATTACGCCGAAGACGTCAAGGCCGTAGGCAAGGACTTCGTTTCCCCGTACCGCCATTTCGTCCACTGGAACCTTTCGAAAATTGTCACGTTCTGCTACGCGGCACTGGCGGGTTTGGCTTTCTCCATCCCGTTCCTTCTGGCCATCGCCGGAATCGTCTATTACGCGCTGAGCTTCCCCGCCGGGGAAGCCACCAGGACGATGCTTTCGCAGAATTCCATCTCCCCGCTCCTCATTCAGGCGGTGCTCTACGAAAACGGGGGCAAGGTCGCTCTCATCTCGCTTCTCTTCGTCTGCGTGCTTGCGGTATTTTCGGTATTCGTCAGCTACGGGTACTACCTTTTGGCCAACGTCTACCGCTCGTATGCCGAGGGCGTGGAACTCCCGGTTTTGGAAAACCGCTATTTCGATTGGAAGGGCATTTGGAAATTCACCGCGACTCTCGGCTGGTCTTCCCTCTACGTTCTCGCTCCCATCGTCGTGGCGATCTTCGCGTTCGCGGGAATCGCCATCTGGTCGTATAGCGAAACCGGGATGTCGGAAGACGTTTCGTACGCGGTCGGGCTCGCCACGTCGGTCACGCTCTTCCTTACGTTCTGGACGACGCTCTATTTCGCTTTCCGAACCGGTTTCGCCACGTTCGAACTCCTTGCCGAAGAGGGTGGATACGCCACTGGTCGCGAATACGTTCGCCGCAGCATGTCGATGACCAAGGGCAAGGTCGTGCGTACCATGCTCGTAGTGTTGCCGTTCGTCATCGTAGCCGGAATCGCTGAAGAAGTCATCACCGCCAACAACCAGGCGCTTTCGGTTTCGCGCATGTACGAAGGCGCGGTGAAGCTCAAGGAACAAATCGCGAAGGACAAGACCGATTCGGATTTCGTCTCCGACCAAATCGACCGCGACCTCGGCAACGAGGACGCGTCCATGGCGGCCTCGATCATTGCCGAACACAAGGCCCAAAAAGACGGCATCGACCGCGCGTTCTTCGGCGAAATCGCTCCGTACCTCGACCGCCAGCAAATCGACCCGTCCTGGAAAAACTACGACCGCGCCTTCGCGTTCGTGAGCTTTTTACTCTTGGACGGGCTCGTCCTCATGGCGTATTTCTCGGCGTTCCTCCAAATGGGTGGAAAACTTCGCAACGGAGGGGAAACCCAAGCCCCGGAAGAATCCGAAGAAACCTCAGAAGTTCCGGCTGAAAAACCCAAGAAACCAGCCGTAAAAAAGGCCGCGCCCAAAAAGGAAAAGCCTGAAGAAAAGCCGGCGGCCGCCAAAAAGGCTCCGGCTAAGAAGTCCGCAGCTAAGAAACCCGCCGCCTAATGGTGACGGACGGATACTGGGCCCCGAAAGTCCTCTTCGATCTCGCGTGATACGCCGTCGCTTTTTGCGTTACGGCGTATTTTCGTAGGCGCGTCTTCAAGTCCGGAGAAGTAGGCGCGAAGTTTCCTTCCGACGCCGTCCGCTGGCATTACCACCTTTCGGTCATCGCCGGTGCCATGCTCGGCGGGACGCTCGTCTCGACTTTCGACGGATTCATGATTCCGGGTAGGAATCCCGAAAGCGCCATCATCGTTTCCAAGTCCATCGCGGGCGCGATTTTCTGAGGCGTAATCACGGCGGAGTCCATCAAGAAAAACCTCGGAATCACCGGTCCGACGGGCGTGCTTTTCCTTCCGGGAATCGTCACCGGCGTCTTTACCGGAAGGATAGGCGCCTACGTTCTGGGCATCCGGGATTTCACCTACGGCCTCCCGACTTCGCTTCCCTGGGGAGTGGATTTCTGAGACGGCGTCGCGCGCCATCCCACCATGCTCTACGAAATGCTCCTCCTGTGAATATTCTTCGCGGCGTTCTGCGCCGGCCTCGCTTCGGCAAGGCGCGCATGGTGGGTGAAAAACGGTTTTTACGCTTTCGTTCTGACGTATTTCGCGTATCGTTTCGCCATAGGGTTCATCCAACCGTATTCGACCTTCTGGTTCGGGCTTTCGACCTACCAGGCGATCGCGTTGCCGATGATGGCGTACGGCTGGCTGATGATGAGGAAGGTTCGAAATTCTTAACCCCGCCGACCATGGACGGAAAAGAGGAAGAAAAAGCTGAGGGCGCGATGGACAAGGCGCTCGGCGTGGTCGGTTTTGTCGCCTTCATCGCGGTATGCGGCTTCTTTATCACGTGCGGAGGGGTGGCTCTGGCAATCGCCGGGGTTACCGCCGCTGATTTCGCGAAGGCGTTGCTGTACGTGGGGATTTTCGCTACCATCGGACTTCTCATGGCGGCGTCTTTGGACGCGGTCAATTCTTCCAGCGGTCCGACGGGCGGCGGAAAACGGAATTTCATGGATTTCCTCTGAGACCACCAAGTGCTGAAATTCGCGGCTTTCGCGAGCTTCGCGTCGTGTTCGTTCTATTTTCTCGGCTCGCCCGACGACCGGACGTTCGGCCAATTCCAATCCGATCTTTTCTTTTTGGGCACGTTCGCGCTCTTCGCGTCCTATTTGTACGACCTCGGCCCCAGAAAACCGAAACCCGCCACCGGTGCGCGATGAAGGAATTTCTTCGATTTCCGAAAACGTTCCCGCAACGATTTGGTGGAATCCGCCATCGAAAGGACGGACGTTTCGGATTTGGAACGGGTGCGGTTTGTGACGAACGGCGGCGAATCCTTCTCCATCGATACCGACAAAATGAAGCGTATCGCCAAGCTGGTCTGCACGAAGCTCGGGAAGACGCGGTTCTCCGCTGAGGAGCTTCGCGGATATTTCGAGCGGTTCGTAACTTCGGCACGATCTGAACTTCCGCCGGAAATGGTTGAAAAAATCGTCTTGAAAATGGAGGAGTTCGTATCGTCGTGAGGAAATGTCGAATTCGTTAAACGCCCATAACCGCCAAATTATGTCCGAAACCTGAAAGAAGCCGAGCGCCTGGAGCAGTGCGCTCCTCATCATCGCGATTTTCCTTGGCGCTTTCGCGGTATCGTGCTGAGGAACGTTGTCCTTCTTCATGTCGTCGTACGCGAGAAACCCGTCATATCTCATCGCGATTCTCCTGATCGCTTCCGGCCCCATCGGATTCTGTTGGTTTTTCTTCCATAAGCTCTGAAAGGAACGCGGCTTCCGCTGGATTGGAAAATTCGCGGGAGGAGTCGTGCTCTCGATCGTTGCGTGGATAGCGATCCTCGCGATGGACGACGCGTTTTTTCCATATTCGGTTCGAAGGGAGTATCCGAGCGTGTCGGTCATGGTGGAATTCCTCATGGCGCTGGGCGAATTCGCCTTAGTGGCCGCCGTGATCGTCCATGCCGCCAAAACCTACGCGAAATACCGCGGGGAACGCATCGAGGAGCTGGAGGGGGTGAATGAATCGGATGACTCCGAACCCTCCGAATAATGAAAGTCCTTCCGCTTGCCGCATTCGCATTTTTCTGCGCAGTTTTCGTCACCTGCGGAGGGGCGGATTTAGGTTACGCTTCGCTCGTCGCGGCATTTTCACCCGTGCCGTTTCTGGCGGTTTTCGCATTCGCGCTCATCCGTCTCTGATACGACGCGTGATGGAGATGGGTTCTCGGTTCGGCCGGCTATTGGATACTGTGAATGGTGGCGTTCTTCTTATTTTCGGGGACGTTCATGTTCATCGAACAGGAGCATCCCGGAATCGGCCATACGGCGTACGCCATCTATTGAACCGCGATATTCGCCTTGGTATTTCGAAAAGTGCGCAAGAATTTCCTCTCCGCCGTGGCGAAAGCGGATTCCGTAGAAAAGGAAGAATCGAATAAATAACGTCCCATGGCCAACTACTCCAAAGAATACGACCTCTTCCTCGGCGTCACCGAGTCTTTCTGCCACGCGTGCGGAAATCTCGACCGCCTCATTCCGGCGCATTTCGTCACTCGCGGAAACGAAGTCTGGCTCCGCAAGTTCTGCCCCGATTGCGGCAACGTTTGGGCCATGGTTTCGAGCGATTTCGCGTACTTCAAAAAGTGCAACGACTATCTCAAACGTCCCGACCTTCCGGAAGCCGCCCTCACGCCCATCAAGCGCGGCTGTCCGTTCGACTGCGGCGTTTGCCCGCAACACCAGAACCACCCGTGTTTGGCGCTTTTCAATATCATCGACGAGTGCAACATGAAGTGCAACGTCTGCTACCACAACTCCGAACCCGGCAAGGGAAACCCCCGGAGCATGGAGGAAATCCGGCAGATGCACGAAACGCTCCTCAAGGTGGAATCTGCGCCGGACATCATCCAAATCACGGGCGGCGAACCCACGCTCCATCCCGAGCTTTTGGACATCATCAAATACCTCAAAACCGGTCCGGTACGCCACCTGATGCTCAATACCAACGGCATCCGGATTTCGGAAGACGAAGAGTTCGTAAAAGCGCTGAAAAACGTCGGGAAGGGATTCGAAGTCTACCTCCAATTCGACTCGCTCGAAGAAACGGCGCTCAAGCGCCTTCGTGGCGGAAACGTGCGGAAAATCCGCGAAAAAGCGCTCGCCATGCTCGACAAGCACGGCATCTCCACCACTCTCGTCTGCGTCATCCAAAAGGGCGTGAACGACGACGAAATCGGCGCGCTCATCGAACACGCCACCACGTGGAAATGCGTCCGCGGAATCGTGTTCCAACCCATCCAGGACGTCGGACGCAACCTCGCCTGAGACGACTACCGCATTACGCTTTCGGAAGTACGGCAGAAAATCGTCGCAGCCGACAATCCGTTCGAAGAAGCCGACATGATTCCGTTGCCGTGCGATCCGCACAAGATTTCGGTGGGATACGCCATCAAGACCAAGGACGGGAAAATCCTCCCGGTCACGGGCAAAATCCCTAAAGAACTCATCACCGAACAAAAGGGCACCATCGCGTTCGAACAGGACAAGGTTTTCATTAAGAACGTCGTGGAAACCGTGACGCTCGACACCGCGTTATCGGAAGCTATCGTCGGAAAAGACTCCATAAAGCGCAAGCTTTTCTGCTGTTGGCCGGAGTTTCTTGCGCCCGAAGCGATGACGTACGAAAACGTGTTCCGCATCGTCATCATGGAATTCTCCGACGCCTACAATTTCGACGCGGGAAACATCAAACGCGAGTGCAATTTCATGATCGAACCGGGCCGCGCGATACCGTTCTCGACGTACAACATGGGATTGAAGAGGTCTACGGCGTAATTCAAAAAAATCCCCCGGCCTTCGCCGGGGGATTTCATGACTGTTTCCTTACTTCAGCCTTTCCGCCACGTCGTCTTTGAAGAGATCGAGGATTTCGGCGTACGGAATCGCCACCTTCACCACGCCAGCCGCATAGGGTCCTACTTGGTACGGGGTGGATTGGAACTCGAGCCCGTTCTTGGTAAAGCGCAGGATGTCGAGTCCGCCGGCGTCCGTAAGCGACTTTTTCACGTCGGCGCTTTCCGGGTAGATGCGGTCGGAGAAATCCTTCACGAGCTTCGCGTAGACGAGTTCGGCAATCTTCTTTTTGGCCGCTGCCGGATTCTTGAAGATATCGGATTCCGAAAGGAGTTTTCCGGTTTTGAGATCGGCGTTGAAGTTCTTGTAGGAAGTGTTTCCGTGCGCGCCGCCAGTAAACCGGTAATCCGATACGGTAACGCTCGCGAATCCGCGGTACGAAGACTTTTCAAAGTCCGCGTACATCGAGTACTTCCCTTCCCAATCGCCCATCGCCGGGATTTCGGCAAGTTGCGACTTGAATTCGGCGAGCGACGATCTGAGCGTGGCGACCACGGCCTTATCGATAGCAGCCACTCCCGTTTTCGGATAGCGGACGTTCAGATCGAAGCGCGCTCCGTGGCGGTTGTAGTGCTTAGCATTGGGTGCCATCGGCTTGCCGAACTGCGCTTCCTTCTCCCAAGCACGGGCACAGAGAGCATTTTCCGCGTCCCAGGAATATCCGGCCGATCAGATGCAGCCATGCTCGTCGCGGTCACCGCCAACGAGCACCGGACGCATGCCGGAGTCGTCGGAGACTTGGGGAGTCGGGGTCGCGGAGACGCCGGTGGTCGCGGCGAGAAGGAGGGAAATGGCGATGACGTTACGCATGTTTCGGAGTTAGGCGGTTACTTCCAAAGGGTTTCGGAGAGGGTCGAGTAGCCGTGGGCCATGTCGTGCCCGACCATCTTCTCGTTGGAAAGGGTATAGAGAGTGTCGTCGAGATAGATATTGCGAAGGACGAACGATTTCTGGTAATTCCAGAGGTGGTTCGCGAAATATTCGCTATCGGTCGCGGATTCGTAGCAGTACGGCGGAACGTAGCCGTACGAGCTCGGGCAGTATTCGCCACCGCCGAGGATCTTCTCGCATTTCGGAGCGGTGGTAGTCTTTACGTACTGTGCGCATTCTTTGGCGCGCTCGGCGGCCACGTCGCCCTTCACGATATGCGTGAGACGGGCTTCTTCCTTAATTCCGGATTCGTTCACCGAGATTGCCACGGTGCCCTGAAAGGCGTTTTTCGAACGGTACGGATCGTTGGCGTCGTTCGCGCTCTCCATGACCGTCGCCGGAAGGAGGAGCAAATGCTTGGCGGCATTCCAAGTGAAGAGCTTGGGATTCCAGAGCGCGTCGCTCGAAGAACCGGCACCACCGAGAGTGAGGGTTTGGAGACGCTTGGGATTCTTCACGTCGGAAACGTCGTAGAGGTCGACCTTGAGGCCGGCGTTCTGAGTGCCGCCCCACTGGTTGGTCTTGGTGTCGTATCCGAGACCGATGAGCTTACCGTCGGCGTACGGGTGGAGGTAGACGGAGTATCCCGGAATCTTGAGTTCGCCTTCGATCTTGGGGTTTTTCGAATCCGCGACGTCGATGACGAAGAGCGGGTCGATCTGCTGGAAGGTGACGAGGTAGAGCTTGTTTCCGATGAAGCGGGAAGACTGGAAGTTCTCGTCGGGCGCGATGTTCGCGAGGGTTCCGAGGAGCGAGAGGTCCTTACCGAGGATCGATACGCGGGTCGAGCGTTTTTCACCGGTTTCGCTCGTGACGATGCGGAAGCTGCCGTCACTGCCTTCGTCCATCGAGTACTTGTTCAACGGAGTTCCCGGAACGACCGCGGTCGCGGCGTATTTCACTACCGTGTTGTTGTTGAGCGCGAATTTATGGACGAGGGTTTCGAGACCGGCGTTCCACATCGGCATCATGCAGCGTGCGTACGGGGGGCACTTCCACGAAGTCGGGGAATAGAGCTGAGAAGTGACGTAGAGGGAATTCTGCGTCATGAGGATTTCGTTCACGTCGCCGAAGAACACCTTGGTCTTGGTCTTGGCGGTGGGATTCGCGAGATCGATGACCGAGAGGGTCGTGAAGCTCGGAGTGAACGAATACTTTTCGAGGGTCGCGGAATCCGGAAGGACGTATTCGATATCGGAACACGTCGCGGCGTCGCCGGCTTCGAGACGGTACGGAAGGCGTTTTCCCTTCAGGAGGAAATTGGCGGAAGACGTCGGATCCGAAGAGAGTTCGACGACCTTCGGCATGACCTTTTTGACGCTGAAATCCTTGTCTACGCGCTTTTCGTCGAGTGCCTGCTTGCCCGCCGCGTTGGAAGCCATGGGCATGAGGTAGCGTTCGTACGGGAACGAGAAGTTGGAGTTCGAAAGGAGATAGAGCGAGTTTCCGATGCGGCGGCTCTGGGTTACCGAACCGTCGATCTGGAAGTAACGTTCGATCTTCGGGTTTTTAGGATCGGCGACGTCGTATACGACGACTACGGTCTTATTGGAGCGGTCGAACCAGTACGCGTACGGATTGTTCAGCTGCTGGTATTTCGAAGAGAACATGACGAGTTTTCCGTTCGCGACGTAGATTTCCGGATTGGAATACGAAGCGGGGACCTTGATCTTCTTCACGATGACCGGATTCTTGGAATCGCGGACGTCGGTAACGTAGACGCGGTGGTCTTCGGAATTGTAGAAGTAAGTGAACGAACCGTCGGTTTTGACGATTTCGGATTCGTCGACCCCTCCGATCTGGACGTTGGTCTGCGAATAGTCCTTCGCGCCTCCGCCGGACGAGCCTGCCGGAGCGGAAACGACGCCCGGAGCGGCGGTTCCTACGGCGTTCGAAGAGTCCATCTTCGCGCTGTCGGCGCTACGTTCCATAAGAACGTCGTCGACCGGCATCGGACGGCCGTAATAATAATTCCCTCCCGGATTTTTCTTATAGTAGTCCGAGATGAACTTCGAGAGCACGTCTTCCATGTTCGTACAGCTCGAGAACGACTTTACGGAAAACTCCGGGGCTTTGGCTGCCGAAGTCGAACCGCTGTTCTCGAGGTCGTCGAGCGAGGAATCTTCGTCGAGGCACTTGGGAGTTCATGCGACGAAACAGTACCTCATGGTGCAGGCTGCCTGACCGTCGGCGCCTACGGAACAATTGTTACATCCGTCCGTATAATTCGTGCACTGCCCGAGGTTGACACCGTTCACGACGACGTCCTGGGCCGCGCTCACCGATGCCGTGACCGAAAAAACGGCGGCGGTTGCGGCGAAGGCCCAAAGGAGAATGGAGCGCTTCATAGAATGGAAGTAAGTGGTAAACGAATCAATTTTAGGAGGGTCGCGCAAGGAGTCAATACCTTTCTTGGGGTTCGAAACTCCGGGGCATACCGCGACCTCCTCCGAAAGGGGAAACGGAAGCCCCGGAAGAACGTGACGAAAAAGTATCAAAATCGCGCTTTGACATTTCCCGCAGGGTTCGTATTATCCGCCTTATCCCTTCGAATGGCCAAGGCCGGACGAGAACGGATACGTTTCAAACCCAAACAAAACAGGAGGCCTAAATGGCACAAAAAGTAACGAACGCCACGACGAACGTACAAGGGGAAATTCTCGGTCGCAACCCGGCGATCCAATGCCTCAAAAAGGCCCTCGCGGCACACGGCATCCGCATCGACCTCGCCCAGGTTTTCGAAAACCGCCAGTCGTACGAACTCTTGGCCATCTATTTCGACCAAGTGCCCGCCGACGACGGCAGCCAAAAATTCCTCTGCACTCCGAAAGCCGGGTTCCTCAACCTGGTTCAGGACAAAGAGTTGCTGTCGCACTACCGACTGCTGCTGGCCAAGCCGCCCGCGGTCATCGACATCTCCGTAGACGAAATCACCGGCGGCGAAGCTGCGGCACTATTGGCCGACGCTTGCTCCCCGGCCTGATTCGCCACTACGGAAAACGCCCGGATTCCCCGGGCGTTTTTTTTATTCTCCGAAAACCTGCACGTAGTAGGTCTGTCCGTTCTTCACTACCGCGGCGACGCCGACTTTGCTCCAATCGCCGAGCATGTTCGATCGGTGTCCGCCCGAGAGCGAGAGTCCGGCGAGGAGGAAATCCGTCCCCACGCTGCCGCCGGCGACGTTTTCACCGACGCTTCCGTACACCTGGATCCCGGCGCGCTTGGCGGTTCCGGTAATTTTTTGTCCGGTGGAATCGTCGTGTCCGACGTAGTTGTGCGAAGCCATGTCGTTGGCTTTGAACTGTGCGAGTTCCCGGAGGGTATCGTCGCTCACGAGCGCCGCCTTTCCAACTTTCTTACGGACGGCGTTGATGAACCGGAGGGCGTTGGGAACGACGTCGTCGAGATTGGAATCAGTCTCCTTCGTGACGGAATCGTATTCGTTGGGCATGAGGGCCACGACGCCTTCCTTATGGACGACCGGGCCGTTGAACGCCGGGAAGCCGTTGGAATACATGATTTCCACCAGATATTGTCCCGCGTCGGAAAGCGGAACGTCGAGCGCGACCTTCCGCCCGCGAACTACGAACCCGTTCGAGTCGAGATCGGCGGCGGCGAAGCGGTGGATCGAGACGCTTCCGTTCGGCGCGATGAGGTAGGTATCGGCACGGAGGGTCGGGCCGTTCGCGGCGAGATCCGTACGGATTTTGAGGGTCGAACCCTCGACGAACGCGTTCACGGCTTCCTTCCGTTCGGTAGCGTACGCGGAAACGAGCGGAAGGTCGCCGTCGAAAACGACGGTCTCGGCTCCGAATACGTCCATCGAGAAGTCGGTGGAGGATTCGGCCGCGGTCACGGTGACGTGGACCGGCTTCGCCGCGTCGAAACGCTCGGCGTCTTCGGGATAGAACGCCACGTCGCCCATCGAACGGCGGACGAGGTCGGACTTCCCGGCCTGCGAAATTTTTACGGTACGGAGCGCCTTCTTTCCGATGGAGGGAAGATCGAGGACGTTGAGCGGAGTAAGGTCGCTGGATTCCTTGCGGACGAAGCGGAGCTCGTTCACGTTCATGGAAACCGGAGCCGAAGAGAGTACCTTCCTTCCGGCGAGAGCGTCGTCGGAAAGCACGTAGATCGGTTGGGTCTTATTGGTACTGAATCCCATTCCCGAGGCTACGACGAGGTCGTATTTTCCCACTTCGAGGAGCGGGATTTCGTACGAGAAAACGTTTCCGTCCACCGGGAGCGAACGGGAATACTTCTTACCGGTCGGCGACTTGAGGAACAGTACGGTGTCTTCCTTTCCGTCGGTAACGATACCGGAAATCCTGAGGGTTTCGCCGGGAAGGTAGGTATTGGGGATGTTCGCGTCGAACTTCACGCCGAGATCGGAGAATCCCGCGGTAGAAATGGCTTCTTTCCGATATCCGGAAGGCGACCAGCCGAGCACTTCGAACGAGCCGGAAATCCGTCCCTTGGAAAGGGGCGCGAGGGATTGGAACGCGGTGGTGGTGAGGTCGACGATGTCCGGATGCTTGGAACAGCTCGGGCGGTCGTTGACTTTGACCACGACCGATTTCGAACCGTTCGCCACCTGGATGAGGCGCCCGAGATCGACGGCGCAGCGGGCGGCGGAATAGGCCGACTGGTTGAACCGGTCGCCGCCGGACGTTCCTCCGTTTTCGAAATCGTCGGAGTAGTAGAGAATCTGGGCTTCGGTCGAAAGCGACGAAACCGCCGATTGCGACGCGGCGGACGGAACTGCGGTTTGGGCCGGTTCTGCGGCGGACGGAACGGAAACCGCCGCCGGAGTTTTCGCGATCGCGGCGATGAGGACGTTCAAATCCGAATACGCGCGGACGAGCTGTTTTACGGCGCGTTGGCGGTCGGCGGGTTTTTTGAACGAGGCGTCCACGGCGACGAACGCCTTTTCGAGATTGGTTCGGGCAGCGGCGATTTTCGCGCGGTCTCCTGCGGAAACCGAACGGATCTTCGCGACTTTCTTATCGGTGGCGAGGACGATTTTCGCGTAGATCTTCGCGACTTTCGGTTCGGTAAAAGTCGCTGCGGAAGCCATCGGCACCGCGAGTCCGAAGACTACGGCGGCGAGGACGAGCGACGAAAGGAACTTGGAGAATTTCATCGGGAGAAATTACGAAACGGTTTCTACCGTCGCCTTGATGATCTTGGCTTCGGCTTTCGGCTTGTCGTTGCGATCTACCGGAAGGTTGGCGATGGCATCGACCACCTCCTGCCCTTCGACCACCTGGCCGAAAATGCTGTAGTCGCCGTCCAAATACTTGGCCGGGCGTCCGTGGACGATGAAAAACTGGCTGCCGTTGGTGTCCGGTCCGGCGTTGGCCATGGAAAGGGCGCCCACGATGTGCGAAAGCTTCGGGGAAATTTCGTTTTCGAACTCGTGGCCGAAAGCGGACTTCCCTCCGCGACCCGAGCCGGTGGGGTCGCCGCCCTGGATCATGAAGTCGCGGATGACGCGGTGGAAGATGATGCCGTCGTAGTAGCCCTTTTCGGAAAGGGTGAGGAAGTTTTCCACGGCCTTCGGGGCTTCGCTCGGGAAGAAGCGGAGCACGACGGTTCCGTGGTTGGTTTCGAGGCGGACGATCTTATCGCCGGATACGGGTTTGGAAGTCTGGAATTCGGACATGGAAAAACGGTTTGGAAATCACGGGGCAATGCCCCGTTTTAAGGAAATTCAGCCGGCACAGGATACGGCTTTCGTGCGCGTAGGCAAGAAAAAACGCCCCCGGAGAGGGGGCGTTTCGTTGGTCCGGAGACCGGTTCGGGCCATTAGCGTTCGGTTTTGGGAACGGAAGGCGGCGACTCGGAGCAGCGGATGGCCGAAGCGTCTTGGGGACCGGGGGTCGCTGACCCGCGGTCTTTCTGAAGCGACGGAAAGTGTTTGGCGGCAGTGATGTCGCCCGACGGACGCTTTTGTCCGTCCTGGGGTTTCGTAGCTTCCATGGCACTCCTTTCCTAGAAAAAGAAGAACGAAACTGCTTCGCCTTACGCCGACTTGGCGACCGGCTCAACTTCGGAAACGGTTTCCAGGTGGTGGCCTTGGTTCATGCCGACGGCATGGGTACCCAGATCCACGTGGAAGATTTCCGCAGTGACGTGCGACGCGGCGTCGGACACCATGAACGCGACCGCTTGGCCGACGTCATAGATGTCGACGTGCGCTTTCTTCAGCATCGCCATGTCTTCCGACTTCTGCAGCAAGCTGTTGAAGCTGGGGAGACCGGAGGCGGCGCGGGTAGCGATCGGACCCGGGGACACGACGTTGAAGCGGATGCCGCGGTGGCCGTGTTCGAACGCCAGGTAGTTGGACATGGAGTTCATACAGGCTTTCGCGGGGCCCATGACGTCGTAGTTCTCGATGACGCGTTCGCCGCCTTCGTAGCCGATGGAGATGACCGTTCCGCCATTCGGCATCATGGACTTGCAGTTCTCGGCGATGGGGATGAGCGGATACGCGGAAGTGCGCATCGCCGTATCCATGCCTTCGTACGTGGCTTCGGAAAGGGGATTCTTGATTTCGTTCTTGTCGGCACCTGCGACCGAGAAGATGACGAAGTCGAGCGAATCCCAGCCCGTGGAAGCGCGCAGCGAAGAGAACAAGATGTCCACATCGCTCGATTTGCTGACGTCGCAAGTCAGGAGAGCCGCGACGTTGAATTCATGGTGGTTAATGAATTCTTCGCATTTCGAGAGAACCTTCTGGTTGATCGACGCGACGGCCACTTGGGCGCCGTATGCCGAGAGAACCGCGAGGCAGCCTTGGGCGATGCCGCCCAAGCCCATGCCGATGATGAGGCCGCGTTTGCCATTGAGGTTGCGGGCACCGACGATCTGTTCGACCGAAGGTACGCCGTCGCCCTGGATGACGGTGAGATTGGGGGTATGACCGTGGTTGTTTTGACCCGACATTGAGTACTTCCTTCCTTTTGTTTGAGAGAAAAATTCCCCCTTCGGGACTGCTTGTCCTTCAGAGGTACGCGTAGGAACTTAGTTACGAAAACGGAGATGTCAAGAGTCATAAAACGTTTTGACTTCCAACTGATTCATATATACTTGAGTTATCAAGTATTAAATAACTAAATATATGAACGCTACCGAATTGGAATTCTTCCTCACCCTCGCCAAACTCGGAACCGTCGTGTCGAGAAAATTCGACGGGAGCCTCGGCGGACTCGGCTGGAACGAGTTCATCATCCTCCACCGCCTGAACGAAGCCCCGGAGAAAAAACTCCGCCGCATCGACCTCGCCGAAAAAGTGGGACTCACGGCGTCCGGCATCACCCGCCTTCTCCTTCCTATGGAAAAAATCGGGCTCGTGACGAAAGAAGCCAACGCCGACGACGCCCGGGTAAGCCTCGTAGCCATCGCTCCGGGCGGCGAGCGCAAACTCGAGGAAGCCCTCGACCGCATGCAGTACCTCACCGGCGAGCTTCTGAAAAACCAGAATCCCGCGGATTTGGCGGCACTTTCGAAAACCCTCGAATCCATCGGCGGAGCGGTCATGTGGAGATAGTCCGACACGCCGCATTTGACTTTTTCTCCAGCGTCACCATATTCACTTCATCCAACGATTCGTACAAGGAGGGAATAGTGGATTCGAAACAAAAGCCCGTGCCCGGTTTTCCGGGACGGTGGATCAAATTGGTACTCGGTGAAAACGTCGAAGTCGGGGTGGCCTACCTGGCCGGCCAAGTCTTCGAAAACGACCTCTACGGGTACCTGCTCGATTTCAAAATCATGGAGGAATACCGCAGGCGCGGCGCCGGAAAAAAACTTATGGACGCCGTGAAATCCGCCGCGAAACGCGAAGGCTGCAAACGCGTCGCCGTCATGATGCCGCATGAGGAACCATTCTCGAGCTGGCTCCAGTACGTCGGTTTCTCCCAAATGGGCGAAGCGCTCGTCATGGAACTCTGAAGTTCCGAAATCCCCCGGTTCACCGGGGGATTTTTTCATCTTCGCGGATTTTACCAACGTCCGCCCATTCCGCGGCCTCCGGAACCGGATCCGGTTCCGTCACCGTGCATGCCGCGTCCTTGTCCTTGGTTTTTTCCTTCACCGTGCATGCCTTGTCCGCCGGTTTTTCCACTACCGGACAAACAATCTTCCGTCATGGCGTTCGCTCCTGCGGGAACGCTCACGCCTTCTTTCGCGAGACGTTCGGAGAGTTTGTTCTTGAGAGGTCCGCGGGATTGGAGTTCGGTTGCGGAAAGGTATTTCGAAACGTCTACCGAAGTGGAGAATCCGTCGGCCGAAAGGGCTTTCGAGAATCCGCGAAGGTGGTTGTACGATGCTCAGCCGATATTGGCAAACACGATCTTCACGTCGTCGTTGTCGGTCGCCTTGATGGCCCTGACCATGTCTTCGACGTCGAGCATTTCGATCTTCAATCCGACTTCCAGTGCTTCCTTTTTTCCTTTCTCGCCTTCCGCCTTCAGGGAATCGAAAGTCGATTGGAGTTCGCCGTATCCCGTAGGAACGGGAAGGGAATACCGGTCGAGAAGCGTCTTTACGGCGTCCATATGCTTCTGCTCGGATTCCGCAATGTTTTGGAACGTCTGATCACCGTAGAGTTTAAAGAAATTGGCATACGAGTCGCGTGCGAGCATTTCTTCGGAATACTGGTATGAGACGAGGCGCTTTTCATCTTCGCTAAGGGGAGACGCGGCTACGTTCGCGATATGGTCGGCAGGAGAATGCGTTCCGGATCCCGAAGCTCGGTTTCCCATGCCTTGGTGACGGAAATTCGCGTCCGTCACGACGTTTTGCCGCATTCCGCGCCCCATTTCGGAGAAGCGTCCGGCAAACTGCGTCGGCGAATACGAGTACGCCACGGCTCAAACGACGAGTGCCAATCATGCGACGGCTACCACCGAAGTGGCGAATGCCTTGGATTTCATAGGAAGAAAAATGAAGGGTGCGGGCGGATTTTTTTTCCGCCTTCGCCCCTTCATACGCAAACCCTTTCCGAAATTATTCGAATTTCTCGATCTTATTCGAAATCCGCCCTCCCCATGCCTCCGCGCATCATGTGCGAGCCCTTTCAGGACCCCTGCCCAAACCAAGGCATGAGACGTTCGGCAACGAAAACGCCCGAACCGGAAACCGCTCCCGTGACGCGGATCTTCGTTCACGTTTCCACACGGGTCCGCCCCATGGCGAAGGCAGAATCCGTCACGACCGACCATTCGATTCCGTCGAGAGCTTCAAGCGTGAACCCGCTTGCGGTGACCGATTTGACGGTACCGGCCATGCGTCCGTTCTCCGGTTCGTTCCACGAAGACGCCGAATACACGAAATTCGAAACCCCGGGAGCCGCGTCGATCAGGTACGAATGCATCATCGGACCGAATCCGAACCATCGGAACGCGGTCGCTGCTACGAAAACGAGAGCCAACCAAACAAACGCGTTTCCAAGCGTTCCATACCGGTATCCGGTGGCGGTGTTTCGGTATCCGAAGGCCGCGATGACGAGAGCGCCGAGCGCCGCTACCGACCAAAAGAACAGCGGGAACGGCGACATCCCGCCCATGCGGTACCCGTATCCGAAATATTCGGAAAAATCCCCGAACGTGAACGCGAGAAAAAGAACGGAGAGCAGGCCGGAAAGGGCGACGACGGTCCATATTCCCGCGCGTTCCGCAGCGACGCGTTCTTTGGAAAGCGGTACGATTTCACGCTTTTCGATTTCGGAGAGGACTTTCTCCTTCATGGAAGTTTTCATATTTCGAGAGTGTTACTGGCCGCAGCGGAGCGTTACCATGAGTTCTTTGAGTTTGGTTCTTCAGCGGTTCACCAAAGTGCTCGCGGTACCGACGGGGATCTTGAGGATGTCGGAGATTTCCTGGTACGAATATCCCTCCAGACATTTAAGCACGATGGCCTCCGCATACTCCGCCGGCAAAAGCGAGACGGCCTTCCTCACGCAATCGCGGACGTCTTTTTTCGCCAAATCGTCTTTCGGGGTATTCCCGTCGGAAAGTCCTTGGACGAAAGGCGCGTATTCCTCGTCTTCGAGCGAGATTTTCAGGTGTTCCTTTTTGCGTTTTCGGAAATCGTCGATCACGGCGTTGTGCGCGATGCGGTACAGCCAACTCGAAAACGACCACCGCGGATCATATTCGTTTATGTGGCGGTAGGTTTTGACGAATATTTCCTGGACGAGGTTTTCAGCCTCCTCATGGGAAACTCACGAAATGCGCACCACGTACCGCAAAAGTTTGTCGGCATAGGCGTCGACGACTTCCGAAAACGCCTCCGGATCGCGGTTTACGCGTTCTATGAGCCCTATCGCGTCCATATCGGGAAAATGGGATACCTCCGTTCCATACGGCGAAGCGGCTGGAAATTATTCAAAAACGCCTACCGCGCTCCGAGCGCGTATCCGGCCATCAAAAGCACCACGAGGCGGTACGATGCGGAAAGGGTGATTTTGGCGAACATCCATTTCCGGTCGTCATTTCCCCAAAGGGTGGCCGTTACATAGGTAGGGAGGACGAATCCCGCCCAAACGAAGGCGCCCACGAGGTATCCGGGAACGTCCGGACGGATGGAGACGGCGTACGCGAGGGCCGTAACCATGGCAAAACATGCCGCGATTTCCGGAACGAGGAGCTTCCAAAGCCCTTTGGCCGCTTCTTCGGCGACTTTCTTGGGGATTTTTCCGTCCGCCCAATGGATCTTCATCCAGAGTTTTCCGAAAAGCGGGCCGAACCAGAGGGCTCATCCCGCCCAAGCGGCGAGGGAAATGCCGACGATCGCCGGCCAATTGAGAGATTCCATACGAATGGTAGGAAAGGATAAACGTCTCATCATATCTTCCGAACCCAAGAAATCCAGCGTTTAGTTTCGGACGATTTCGAAATCGGGCAACCCGTAGAAACCGGCATATCTGCGGGCTTCTTTTTCGAGCTCTTCGGAAGTCACCGAAAAACCGGGAAGGATTTCCGGGAAAATGACGACCCGATCCTTTTTGAACGTCCGCTTCCAGCTTCCCACGATCTTTCCACCCTTCATGACGAGCGGAAAGAATATCCCGTTGACGGTTAAGAGTTTTCCGTGATGTTCGACGTCGGCGACGGGCGAACGATCCTTGTATCCGAGAAAATATTCGTCAAAGCCTCCAAGGAGCCGGATTTCGTCGGATTCTTCAGGATAACCCGTGGTTTTCGAAAAGTAATACGTTTTTCCGTTTTCGTTCAACGTTTCGAGTTCGTTCGAAATCAGGGAAACGGCGGTTTTGCATTCGGTTTTTCCAAGACCGCACCACCATGCCAAATCGTCCACGGTAGCGGGAGAATGGCTTCGGAAATACGTCCTCGCGAGCTCCGCGAGTTGTTCGTCGCGAGAAAGTTCCGGGGTTTTCGTAATCCATTCCTCCAGAAGGACGAACGTTTCTTCTTTTTCGGTCGGCGGGCCGAAACAAATGAGTCAACGAGTGGCCGCGTAGCACGCGAGATGGTACGTCCATTGCGTTCACATGGGAATTCCCGCCGTTTTGAGAACGTCGGTCAACTCCGAACGTGAGAGCGCTTTTCCCGAGCGAAGCGCCGAATCCATGGTTTCGAGCGCTTTCTCCGCGTAAGCGTCAGAAATTCAAAGGAATTCGCGCCTTTTCGCAAAGCCCGAAAGCGTCTTCGACGCGCAGAGCGAAAGGAGCCAGCGGACGTTTTTCGGATCGACGTAGTGGAGCGTTCCGCGCATCGGCCACGTGCGCACTATGGCACCGCGCGAACAGGCGTCGCGGACGGCGGTTTCGGTCGAACCTTCTATTCTCGAACCGATCGCCCAAGTAGATTGCGGAATGTCTTGCGCCTGCATGCAGCCGTAATGCGCCACTACTTCTTCCGGAGTGGAAAACCGCAGTGCGGAAACGGCGTGCGAAGCGAGGCGAAGGGAAAGGAAGTCGGGCATGGACGGAAACGTCTAGCGATTGCCGCTGGCGCGGAGAAATATTTCCAGCAGGTTCAAAAACAGGTTGAGGATGTCCAGATAGAGGCTCATAGAAATATCCACGGCCGCTCACCACGTACGGTCTCACGCGATTTTTTGAAGCCTGTTGAAGTCGTACACGAGGTACAGAACGAAGAGCATCGATCCGACATACGGGAGAACGAGAGCGGCGAACGACGATTTCAGCCAAAACGAATTCAAAAGGGAAAAAACGATCAGCATGAAGAGCGCCAAGGTCAGGTATCCCTTCAAAAAGCCGAAATCCATACCGGAAAACATGCCGAGCCATCAGGTTCCCACGGTCGCCGCGGCCGTGCATACGAGCGCTTGGGTGATGGCGTTTCCGCGCCCGTTCTGGGAAATCATGTTCATCAACGGTCCCAGCATCCAGCCGAACCAGGCCGAAAACGCGGCCAGTAAGACGAGGTTGACCGGGTAATCGTTACGGAAAACCATCGCCGCGAGCATGATCGCCAACGTTACGAGGATGCCGGCGACCCTGCCGACTACGGCTTCTTTATTGAACGCGGAAACCGCCGCGGTAATGAGAAGCATCGCTCCGACGATGGAGAAGGTACGGACGAAGAGGATATCGAACATGGGACCGTATGTGGAAAGGATTTCCAGAAGGGTATCCGAAGGCTGGAGAAATGAAAATCAGCTTTCATTTCGTTTTGACAAACCGCTTTATCCAAATAAAGTCGTTTTCAGATTACTTTATCAAACTAAAGCAAATGGAAACGGCGGCGCTCAAGGCGGAGTCTCTCGAAATCTGCGAAATCCTCTCGAGGACCAATTCGCCGGACAGCGCTTTCGCCTTCCTCCGAGACATGCTCTCCGAAAAGGAAATCGTCGAATTTTCCCGCCGTTTCAAGGTCGCCAAAATGCTTTCCGAAGGCGCGTCTTACTCCGTCATCGAAAACGAGACCGGAATGAGCTCCACGACCATCGCCCGCGTTTCCAAATTCCTCTCGGGCGAATTCGGCGGCTACCGCGACGCCATCTCCATGCTCAAATCCGTTACCGACAAGCACCACTCCGGCCATCGCCCCCGGAGCGTTTAACGTACCTGAAAACGTTACCTTCCAGAATGGGGCTTCCGCAATACGGGGCCCCTTTTTTACCAAACCGATCACCCCTCCTTTTATGAAAACCCCCACCATCTCCGAAACCGCTCCGATTTCCACCAAAACCCGCCTCTACAAACAGGTCTTCGGCGAAGCGCCGTGGAACGAAGGCTTCGTCTGTCGAAGTTGCGAAACCCTCTATCCGACTTCCAGCGGAAAACCGGAAACCTGCCGGAACTGCGGCGATGAAAAAATCGAAGAATTCTACGACGACGTCGAACTCTCCGGGGAACTCGAAGCCCTTACGAAAAAAGAAGGATACGTCGAGCGCGTGGCCGAAATCATGGACGACGGTCTCGTAGGCTTCGCCTGGGGCTGGACGTCCGACCTCGACGCCCTCAACCGCGAAAAGCTCTCGCTCGATGCCGGAGGCCTGTCCGCCATGCGGGCCAACATTGCCAAACGTTTCCCCGAATACGACGGATCCCCCGTCTACTACTTCGCCGAAATCGGCGTCCGCGCCGAATGCCGGGGCCAAGACGTCGCTGGAGAACTCTACCGTTCCAAAATGGAAGGCGCGAAAAACCTCGGGAAGAAATACTCGGTCGTCCGAACGACCCGAAAATCCGACGTGCCGTTCAAATGGTTCGTCCGCGACGGGTTCGAAGTCGTCTACGAATACGGCGACGACCGCGACCGCGTCATCCTCATGAAGGTCCTCTAATCCGCACGAAACATGTCCGCAACCGCCCTTCGACGAACCCTCGACGAACTCCAGGCGTTCGTACTCCGGGAATATTCCGATACCGAACTCCTCGCATTGCGCGAGGGGTTCGCGGGATATTCCGAAGAAGAATTCCTCGTCGCCACGCTCGAAAAATGCCCCACCGAATCCGAAGTCGCGAGCGTTGCCGTTCGGGATTGCGGGGAAAAATTCATCGAACTCGACCCCGAAGAATTCAAGATCCTCCCTTCGGGACTCTCCGCCCAGACGTCCGGAAATTCGATCTTCGTCCGCAGCGGAATCGCGGGGAAAATGCTTCGCGCCAACGCGCGGCTCCGTATCGAAAATCCGAATTTCAGACTCTCGGTGAAATGCGGATACCGTGAACTCTGACCCCAGACTGACGGATATCTCGCCGCGATGGAAGAAGCCAAAACCGCGCTTTCGGCGTATTCGCCCAAAATCCAGGAAGCCTTCGCTTCGCTGTCGGTGGCGAGCCCCGTCATCGCCGCGCACCCCACCGGCGGCGCGGTCGACGTGGGAATCTGGAATTCCGTCACCGGGCGCGAACTCGATTTCTGAGTGCCGAGCTTTCCGGGCGATTCGCTCCAAGACCGCGATTCGATGTTCCTCAATTGGAAAAACCTCTCGCTTGAGGCGATGAGAAACCGCCTCCTGCTGGCCCGAACGATGGTCAATGAAGGATTCTGGCTGTTCCCCTGAGAGTTCTGGCACTTTTCCTCAGGCGACGCCGAAAGCGCCGCCGCGCTCGGAATGCGCGAATCGAAGTATTCCCAAATCGCGCGCTTCGCCGATTTGCCGAGATAATTTCTTTTTTCTTCCGGTTCGTTCTTGGGATTCCCAAGTACAAACACTGGAGAAACGGCATCCGGCATAACGAATGCCGATCCTAACCAAAAAAACATGAAATACGTACTCGGCATCGGAGATGAGAACCCCGAATTCAAAGAGTTTTCAAAGGAATTCGCATTGGACGGACTCCTGAAAAGGGAGTTTTCCGAAGACGAAGAACTCGAAGCGACGGTCCGAAGCATCGGAAAAAACGTACGTACCCGCGGCGACTCCGCCGTACGCGAACTGACCGAAAAATTGGACGGGGCAAGGCTTGAAAATTTCGCCGTGACCCCCGAGGAATTCGCCCGTGCGGAAGCTCTCGTAAAAGACGACGCGAAAGCCGCCGTCGAAACCGCGATTTCGAACGTCGAAAAATTCCACATGCGCCAGAAACCGGCAGATTCCGTTCCGGAAGACACTGCCGAAGGCGTTTCGTGTTGGCGCGAATTCCGCGCGATCGAACGCGTGGGACTCTACGTCCCGGGCGGAACCGCGGCACTCTTCTCCACCGTAATCATGCTCGCCGTTCCCGCGAAAATCGCCGGATGCCGCGAAATCGCCCTCTGCACTCCCCCGAATCTCCAAGGGGAAGCCGCTCCCGCCGTACTCTACGCCGCCAAAAGGCTCGGAATCACCGAAGTCTACAAAATCGGATGAGCGCAGGCAGTGTTCGCCATGGGTTTTTGAACGGAAAGCGTGAAGCCCGTCGACAAGATTTTCTGACCGGGCAATTCGTTCGTCACCGAAGCGAAAAACCAGGTTTCCAAATCCTGCGCCATCGACATGCCTGCCGGTCCGAGCGAAGTGCTCGTCATCGCCGACCGTGACGCCGACGCGGCGTTCGTGGCTTCCGACCTCCTTTCGCAATGCGAACACGGCAAGGATTCGCAAGCCGTTCTCATAAGCGACTGCAAAGAAAAAATCCGCGAAACCCTCGCGCAAGTCCGTGTGCAAGCCAAGCGGCTTTCACGAACCGAATCCGTCGTAAGTTCCATGAAAAAGAGCTTCGCGATTCTCGTCGACGACATGGACGAAGCCGTGGAAGTTTCCAACTCGTACGCGCCGGAGCACCTGATTCTCCAAATTTCGGATTGGGAAAAGCGCGTCCGTGGAATCATGAACGCCGGAAGCGTGTTCTGCGGCGCGTTTTCGCCCGAATCGGCCGGAGATTACTGCAGCGGAACCAACCACACCCTCCCAACTTCGGGATTCGCCAAATCGTTTTCCTGAGTGGGCGTCGAAAGTTTCGGCAAATGGGTGACCTTCCAGAATCTCAGCCGAAAAGGTTTGGCGGGAATCGCCGGAGATACGGTCGCGATGGCCCGCAAAGAAGGGCTCGACGGCCACGCCAACGCGGTAACGGTGAGGATTGGGGCGTAGGGAGTCTTCGAGCGTCCCAAATCAGTCCTTCCGACAAATGAAAAAGTCCGCGGGAAGCGGGCTTTTTTAATGTCAGAGCAGGTCGCGAACGTACGAAATCGCGTCACGATAGCCCAACTCATTTCCTTTGTCGTCCACGAATTTTCCGCGGCTCTCCTTATATATCGCGTACGTATCCTGCGGTTCTCCGCCGTTTTTGCGATAGAAAACGGGGGCGGTGCCGCCCGGCGAGAAGACCACGATTTCGTCGTCGCCATGTTTGAAACGAAACAACTCCATTTCGGTCATGTCACTACTCCTTTGAAAGAAAA
The DNA here is from genome assembly GCA_964482035.1 of uncultured Candidatus Peribacteria bacterium. GTDB lineage: Bacteria > Patescibacteriota > Gracilibacteria > BD1-5 > UBA2023 > JANJWP01. Next base: position 78,300 of record CAYZVC010000003.1, read on the forward strand.
GACGGCCGAAGCCGTCTTTTTTGCGAATCGACGGCTTGCCGATTTTCGAGCTCGCTCACAGTTGCCGGTTGATCTTGGCGCGCTGTTCGCTGAAGCTCATTCCGCGAGCCTCCAACAGCCTGGAGTACATACCCAGTTCGCTGCAGAGGGCTTCCGCCGAATACTCGGACCTCCTTCCGTCGAATATCCGGTTTCGTTCCTTTTCGATGCCGACGCAGCGCGCGATGAGCGCGTCGTCATGAAGTTCGTCGAGATTGCTGGTAGGATACATCATGATAACGCTCCTTCTATTGGATGTTTGTTTGGATTGGATACCCGGGGTTTTCCCGATGGCACGATGGGAGAATACCCGGGGGAGTTGCGAAAAAATCGGAAGAAAAAAGAAAAAGACGGCCGGAGCCGTCTTTTTTGCGAATCGGCTTTGGGCCGAATTCCGGCTTCACGAACGGAGATACCCATCGATTCTGGTACGCTGTTCGTTGAAGCTCATGCCGCGCGCCTCGAGGACGTCGTGGTAGCGGTTCAACTCGTCGATGAGCTCATTATCCGACATCCCATGGGCGCGAGGATTGTTCCGAAGCCGTTCAATTTGAACGCAGCGGGCAATCAGATCCTGATTAGTGAGCTCGCCGATATTGTTTTGCGAATAGAACGTCATGATTCCTTCTCCTTCTTGGCGTAAGATTGGGCGGCCGGAGCCGCCGTTCCCGGTTCAGAGCATGTCGCGAATGCGGGATTCCGCTTCGTTCCAGCTCAGGGTTTTGCCGCTGGTGGCGACGAAGATGCCGCGGTCGGCCTTGTAGTACATGCCGGCGCTCCGGGACGATCCGCCGTTTTTACGGTAGAACACGTCGGAGGTGCCGCTTCCGGTGAAAGCGTTGACGCGATCGCCGTTATGCATGAAATCGAACAGTTGCTTCTCGCACATGATGTCGCTCCTTGATTGGTGTTGGTTTGGATTGGATACCCGGGGTTTTCCCGATGGCACGATTGGAGAATACCCGGGGGAGTTGCGAAAAAATCGGAAGAAAAAAGAAAAAATTTGAGACCGAATCCTTTGATGCGAGTTCGTTTTGACAAACCCATCCCCGTTCATACACTTTTAAGTGTCGTTAATACACCTCATTGAAATAACGAAACGAAAATCTAACCATCCTTTCGTATTCTAATAAGCGTACTTATAACACTTTCAAAGATGAATACGTCGAAACTCTGGAATTCTCCAAGCACGCAGGATTCCATTACCCACGACCCGGAATCGGTATTTTCCGCGGGCATGCGCCACCACCATATCGCCAATACCGCCTATCCCCTCGCGTATACCAAAACCATCCGGGACTACCGCGTAAAAGACGAGGCGTCCGTAAAGGAACTCCTCGTGAAATCCTGGGAAGGCGTCAATGAGATGGGACTCTACGTCCATATCCCGTTTTGCGAAAAACGCTGCGCGTTCTGCGAGTACGCGGTCGTCGATCCGGAGACCATCGCGACTTCCGAGGACCGGTATTTCGATCTTCTGGAAAAAGAGTTCGAACTCTACGCCGAGCTTTTGGATACCAAAAAGAAGAAGCTCGTCGGGTTCGACATCGGCGGCGGCACCCCGAGCGTCGCGAAAAACGAAAACATCGCCCGCGTCGTGGCGCTCGCGAGAAAACATTTCCAACTTTCAAGCGACGTCGTCATTTCCATCGAGACCACGCCCAAAATCGCCGCGAACGAACCGGAAAAAATGAAGGCGTACTACGACATGGGCATCCGGCGCGTCAGCATGGGCGTGCAAACGGTGCACCCTCGGGTATTGGAACTCGTCGGACGCCTCTGAACCAGCGTCGACTGGAACATCGCCGCGGCTAAAAACATCCGCGCGGCGGGTTTCACGAGGTTCAACGTCGACCTCATGTACGGGATGTTCGGACAGAATCTCGAAAACATCCAAGCCACTCTCGCGCACGTGTTTTCGCTCGATCCCGAATTCGTCACCCTCTACCGCACCCGGTACAAGGGCACCAAGGTCGTGTCGCATTCCGAAAACGTCACGCTCGAAGAAGCGAACGCCCAGGGAGAATTCTTGAAAGAGAAGCTGTTCGAGGCCGGATACGAAGGCCGCGACGGCAAGAACACGTTCAGTAAAATCCCGGGCGACCTCTGAACGAGCGATTACCTGACCAAACGCGTAATCGAAGGCATGCCGTACTTGGGTATCGGGCTCGGGGCACAGTCGTTCAATCTCAAATACCTGGCGTACAATCTCGGCGCCGCGGAAAAAAAGATGGATCGGTACGAAAAAGCGCTCCAAAGCGGAGCGCTCCCGATTCAAGATATTTACGACCTCCCGATATCGGGCGCCGTAGGGAAGTTCGTGGCGGTATCGTTCTATTTCTGAGGCGTCGACTACGCGAGTTTCGAGAAGAATTTCGGAACGGGTTTCGAAGAATATTTCGCACGGGAAACGGAGTTCGTACTTTCTCGCGGATACATGGAACGTACCAACGGCGGACTCTACCTCACGAAACTCGGCGTGAACTTCTACAACGGCGTCATATCGCTTTTCTACGCGCCCGGAGTGCAGAAATACCTTCTCGAGAAAGAAGACGACGCGATATCGGGGGTGGACCAAGGCAAGCCCACCGTCTTAAGTACCGTTTCGCTTACCGCAAAGCGGTGTTCCGGTTTTTGAACCACGTGCCCCTTGGCTTCCAAACGGTAGAGTTCGGTAAAAATGCTGGACATGGGAATGCTTCCGTGCCCCGCGATTTCCTTAGCGGTCATCTCGTCTTTAAACAGCATGATGAAGAGGATCTTCCTTTGCTGGTTGGAAAGCGCGATTTCCGGAAACGGACTGAAGAAAACGTTGGAAATGACGGATACGTCCAACTCCGACACGTTGTCGAACCGCGGCAATTCGAAAGCTTTCAAAACCCGGGAAACCCTTTCGGAAACGATTTTCATCCTCCCACCGCACGTGTCGGCTACTGCCTGAAGCTCCGATTCCAACGTCTGGAGCCGAGCTTTGGGGACCTCGACGATGGAGGCCCCGAGTCCGCCCAATGTAATGCTCATGCCGCGCCTTTCGTAAGTTGTTAAACGAGACCCTCCACGTACTTCTTGAAGTTCGCGAGGATGGCGCTCCATCCGGCGGTCTGCATCTCCGGAGAGTGGATGCCTTCGGCGTCGAAGGTTTCGGTTACGAGGATCCCTTCCGGGGTTTCCTCGAACGTGATTTCGACTTCGCGTCCGGCGGGGAGGAAGTATTCCTTCATTTCACCCATCGTGTAAACGACGCGTTTCATCGGTTCGACGGAGTCGTACCGGGCGGCGAGATCGAAGGAGAAACTTCCGTCTTTGGCGGCGTAAGTGTTACGGAAAGTAGCGCCGACCTTCGGTTCGTCGGAAACGGATTTCGGGCAGTGCCAATCGTCGGAGGCGAAGCACCAGTTGACGATATGTTCGCTCTTCCAGGCGCATTCCCAAACGGTGGAAAGCGGAGCGGCGACGGTGGTGGAGACGGTGAGTTTCATGGGAAGAAAGTGAAGGCTGCCGGGGATTTTGCGCGTATTTTTGGGAATGGCAATTGGAAAAATTCTTCAGTAGGAACATAAGGCACTCCGATTTCACGGAGTGCTTTTTACAATCCATACCGGGTATCGCTATCTCGGGTATTCATCCAAAAATGCGAATAAAGAGAGGATGGGGCGCAATTCGGGAAAAGTTCCGCCGTCGTACTCGACCGCGCAAATGAGCGGATTATACGGATGGTATGCCGGAAGCGCGAGAAATTGCGGATCGGTCGAAGCGCGGTTCGTCTCGTAAACAAGAAGTTTGACGACGGTTTCGTCACAAACGTCATAGCCCTTTTCCGCCAGGGTCCGTTCCACCTCTTCACGCGTTACCACGCGTCAGGCAATGCTGCGGACAGCGTCAGCGATTTCATCGTGAACTTCGCGCAATTTCGAGATGGCATGGGATTGGCCTTCTTCGGACAACATCCCGATTTCCCCGGATAGCACTCCGAAATGGAGCATGAACCTTTCCAACGAATCCTTGAGCGATGCGCGAATCACCGGAGTGATGCGCGAAGTATGGAATACGGAATCGCAATGGGCATCGCGGAGATATTCCGACATGATTCGGCGCATCTCGTTCGCCCGCAAATCCGCCAAGCGAATCGCTTCAACGGTTTCTTCGCTTCTTTCCCCCGTACGTAAGGACTTCCAGACAGATTGGAGCACTTCATGGGTTATTCGTGGCGCGCCATCGACCCTCACGGAATTCAACATGAGAAAATTTCGCTCAAGAACAGCCTGTTTTCTGGGCTTGTGCGCCCATATCGAATCGGATAATTGGGCGAATTTCGCGAGCGTCCGATCCCGGACGGCATTATCCACGACGAGCGTGAACGGCGTTTTTTGTTCGACGTTGTGCATAATTTATGCATATGTATAATACAGCAATTGTCAATCATTCGAGATCAAAAACTCACACTTCGAAAACAAGCCCTGGCGGGTTCGCCGGGGCTCTTCCTCGCCGCCGAATGCGGCTTCGGACGCGGAGGTCGCGAACCAAATCGTTGGTTCGCTCGAATGCTTCGCCATCCGTCCTCCGTTCGAGCCCCGGCATCGATAACCGCAATGAATCACAAAAGCACCCCGCTTTCACGGGGTGCTTTTTGATGATTCATGGTGGGTTCGCCGGGGCTCGAACCCGGGACCTTGGCCTTAAAAGGGCCCTGCTCTACCGACTGAGCTACGAACCCGCGCTGCGGGGGTGTGGATAAAACTCGCGTCTCTCCACATCGGTGCGGGCCGATTGTAAAGAAAAGATTCCCGAAGTCCAATTTTTTTCTCGCAAAAGAACCGCTTTAACAAATCCCCGGAAAGCCTCATCGGAAAAGGAAAAAATGGGGTGCTTCTTTTTTTGCAAACCACCCGTGAAATGATAAACTGGCGAGGATAGCACGAATACGCTCAAAAACTCGGAATGAACACCTCAAAAAGACTCTTCTCGGAACGTTTCAAACGGTACGTTTCGTCCCTTCTCATTTTCGCCATCCTCTTCGGGCAGACGGTACATATCCCGCTCCTCCAGACGACCAAGGCGGCCGAAGCCGAATACCCCAACCTCGTCGCGGTACTCGTGAACGAAGGCTCGTTTTCGCGCGACGTCAAAAGCAAGCTCGAACGCTACGGCGAAGACGTGCAGGCCAACTTGGCCGGCAGCCGGGTCTCGATCATCTCGATCCCGGACGACACCACGCCCGAAAAGATCGCCGCGCTTCTCGAAAAGCTCTACTACGAAGGCGACGGCAACGGGCTTTCGCGTCTCGTCGGCACCGTGCTCGTCGGCGATTTGCCGATGCCGGTGGTCCACCGTGGCGAAAAAACCTTCCTCTCGGCATTCCCCTACGTCGATTTCGTAGACAAGTCTTTCGTCTACAAGGCCGATAAGGGATACTACGAGTATTCCGAAACCCCCGCCGCCTCCGACACGCCCGAAATCTGGCACGGCATCGTCCGTTCCAATACCGGAGACAAGGATAAGGACGAAGAGCGCGTTTCCGCCTTCTTCGACAAGACCCACGAATACTATCAGAAGACCGGCCGGTTCGAGACTTCCAAGTTCCGCATCCAGCCGCACGTCTTCTATTTCGATTCCTACCACGACCAGCTTTCGAGCAAGTCTTCCGAATGGAAGTCGTACCAGCTCATGCTCCAGTACGCCGAAGAAATCGCGTACAACCGTTTCAACAAGCACCTCGCCAAGACCGTCTACGAAGCGTACCAGGGATACATGGGCGCCGACGTTCCCGACGCCTCGGGTACCGAAATCGGAAAAATCCTCGCCGCCAATACTGGCGCGACGCTCAATTTCGACAGCGCTCCCGACGTCCAGACCCGCGAGCCGATCGAGCAGTCCCTCAAGAAATTCTTCCAGGTCCTCAGCGAGAAATACTTGGGCGACATCCTCCGCTACGTCCACAACGCCGGACGCTACGGAACCGGCAACGACGTGCGCGTCGACGTTCCGGCCATCATCGTCGGCAAGAGCGACGAGCTCATGAAGCGCTCGCTCAAAGACGCCAACACCACCTTTGAAGACGCGGTCGACGCCCTCGTGAAGGGCGGTTTGGCGCGTAACGTCGCCGTCGGACTCACCTACAAGGTCGACGACGCCTCCGCGACCGCCGGCACCGCCGCCACTGAAACCGCTCCGGCAACTTCGGGAACGGCCAAGACTTCGAGCCGCACCTATCGGAATTTCATCTTCGGCAAGCAGGGGTCCGAGATCAACGCGGCCAACGAATGCACCATCGTCCGCGGTTCGACCCTTCCGGTCGAAGCCAACCGCGGATACGACGTTTCCAACGCGCAAGCCGACGTCGCCCTCCTCCAAAAAGACCTTCCGAACGGACAATGTTTCCCGAACAGGTCGGTAGCCGGCATGGCGTTCTGGGGAAACAACACCCCCGCGAAGCTCGACGTCAGCCGCAGCAACGAAAGCATCATGACGCTCATCGGCAATACTTACGACGGCTACATCAAGCCGACGTTCGACATGGGCGGCGCTAAGGAAATCAAGCTCGACGCTACGTCCGGCAAAAACGAAAAGGGGCTCTCGGTTGCTTCCCCGCTCGACTGTACCGCGCAGAAGCTCTGGATTTCCGATCCGTACAAGGTCGAAAGCGAACTCGGCGGCGGCACTTCCGGATTTCCGTCCGAGCGCCCGGGCCAACCCATCGCCTGTACCACCGACACCGTCGGAAATTCGCTCAAGATCGACACGTTCGAAAACTATTTCAACAACGGATTCCCGAGCGAAACCTGCACCATACACCACCTCGTGCTCGACGGCACGGAAGTGAACGGAAAGAAAACGGGCGATTGGTGCGATGCGGGCGATGGCAGTTACACCCATATCGACAAGACCTACTCGTACAAGAAGGTCCTTTCCGTCATCGAACACAAATCCCCCACCGACCAGGAATACGGCGAAGAACTCAAGAATTTCCTCACTCCGTCCCTCCCGGCCGATAAAGACCGCTACGTCGACTTCATCAGCGCCAAGGGGAACTACAAGAAGATTTCGTACCCCAACCTCTTCCGCATCTCCTTTCCGGAAGACGAAGACCTCACCGCCGAAAAGGCGCAGGCGAAAATCAAGGAAGTCCTCGACGCGAAGAGCGCCGAAATCAATGCCTTGATAGCTTCCGAGGCCGGATCCGGCCCGCTCTACGAAGCGCTGAAGAACGGCACGTACCCTTCGGGAACCAAAATCGACCTCTACGGCCAGTTGTCCTCGAAGGCGGAAATGCTCCAGTCGGTCGTCGACGCCGTCGTATGGAACAACCTCGCCAACGCGACCGCCAAGTACGCCTACGTGCTCGAACACCACCTCGATATCGACGGCAATTCCAAATACCCGATCGCGAGCCACAAGGAAGACTACGAAGTTTCCTACGTGGTAGGAAAGGGCGACTCCCGCAACATGTACGTCAAACTCGACCCCGCCGCCAAGGACGGCCCGGGAGCCGAAGTTTCGGACATCCTTCAGAAATCCGCTGAACAGCTCGCCGCTATCGACGCTTCCAACGTCGCTTCAGGCGGACCGGACGAAAAGGCGGAATTCAAATGCTGACCTCCGGAAGGCGTCAACCTTCCGCAGTGGCTGCCCGCGATTTTCTGCTGGCTCGGTTCCATCATGCCGCCGACCATCAGCGCCGGCAACTGTTCGCCGAACTCTTCCGTCGACATCGCCGACCTCATTAACAAGCACTACGGCGCCGATAAGAACGGCAACGGAATCCCGGATTACCAAGAAGACTCCAACGCCAACGGCATCATCGACGGCGCGGAATACGTGAGGGACGGAGCCATCAAACTCTCCGCCACCCCCAAGCGCGCCCCGTACCGCGAAAGCGTGGCCCTCGCCGCCATCCTCGAAAACAAGGACGGCGTTCAGGTGTACGTGGATTCGGTCAACGACGTTTCCTTCGACGTGACCAAGGTGGTCGCCTATTCCGGCGGCATCGCGACCGAAAAGTACCGCCGCGGCGCTTCCGGCGAACTCGGCAATTCGGTCAACGTCAAAGACTACGTCAATTTCGGACAGATCAGCGTGAAGGCGAAGGAAGGCAAGGCCACCTACGTGCTCACCACCAAGGACCGCGACGCCGACGTCTACTTCGACGCCACCGTCGCCCCCCGCGACAAGGACGGCAAGGCCGCGTTCGTAAAAACCTCCAACGAAGCCAAACTCGAAATCCGTGCGGAAACCCTCCAAATCGGGCTCACCTCTTCGGGATCGTCCATTTCGAGCTATGCGAAGGCTGGAGAATATTCCGAAGTCTCGTTCCCCATCAAGAAGATCGGCAAGGGCGGAACTCCGCTCGCCGTGTCGTTCCCGGTCACCGTCCGCATTACCGACGACGACTCCGGAAAATCCGTCGCCGACCCGGTCATCACGAACAAGGACGTCTGGACCTACACCGGAAACCTCCTCAAGCAGTCCGCGAACTACCGTTTCGAATTCACGGATAAGGAAGGCGTCACCGGCAGCCAGGTCCTCACCGTTACCGCGGGAGCGGCCACCAAGCTCGAACTCGCCCCGTCTTCCACCCTCTTCGTCAAGAACGAGACCGTCACGGTGCTCGCGAAGGTGGTAGACCAGTACGGAAACTACGCCAAGGGCGACCTCGTCGACCTCCACGGCAAGATCGAAGGCGGAGGATACTTCCTCGAAAACAAGTCGGACGAACTGAACCGCTCGATCGTCGAAGGATTCACCACGTTCGAAATTTCCACCAGCGACGGAGGAAAAGACCTCAAGTTCACCCTCGAAATTAAAAATCGTAAACTCTCCGCGACCACTTCGTTCCGCTCGCTCGACTACGCCCGGGCGGTGGTAGACGTCGAAAACCGCGACAAGATCGTCGTAGGGAAAGAACCCCACTCCGTACGTATCAAGCTCGTCGACGGCGACGGAAAGATCCTCACCGGCTTCGACGGCGTGGCGGCAATCAATTTCCCGCAGCTTTCGGGTATTTTCGATACCAACTACGTCGCCATCAAGGACGGACTCTCCACTACGGGAGCCCTCCTCTCGCCCAAGTACGTCGCGGGCAAGGACCTCAAGATCGAAACCTACGTTCCGGGCGTCAAAGACGTGGAGGGCAACGTCCTCACCGTCTATCCGGACGTTCCGATGCGCGTTTCCCTCGAAACCGAAAAGCCGGCCATCGAGGCCCGCACCGGCGAAACCGAAACCGTCACCGCCAAGCTCTTCGACCGCTACGGCAATCTCGCGTACAACCACGCCGACGGCGCGTACTCCTCGAAGTTCTCGATTCCGGAGCTCTTCCGCAAGTACCTCCGCTTCCCCGGAAAGGTCTTCGCGAAGGATTCCCAATTCAAAGAAGGCATCGCGACCGTCACGGTAGAAACCACCCGCCTTCCGGGAAGCCCGTACGTCATCGCCGAAGTCGTCCCGGGTCTCGAATCGAATTCGTACTCCGTCACCGACAAATCCGGCTCGTCCGTTACGATTTCCGGATATTCCAAAAACGCCGTCGTCGTCGACAGTTACTACCTTTGGAATAAGGAAAAGGTAAGCAAGCTCCAGTACAACGGCCTCTACACCGTCCTCGCCGGCGCCGATTACGGAAACTTCACCGAACGCGACTATTTGGGCGGGGAAATCCTCTTCAACCCGGATTCCCGTTCCATGGCGGTCACCACCCTCGTGAACGACGCCACCGAACGCCAGAAGACCTTCTCGGTCACTCCGGGCGGAAAAACCGAACTCCCGTCGGGCGATTCGCTCGTCACCGCCGAAGTCTCGTCCGTCGCCGGACGTACCTCGGTAGGGTTCTACGACCCCTTCTATAAGGAATACGTCGCGCGCGCGTATTTCAATTTCGCCGAAGGATCCGACCGCATCGCCTGCAAGAACGACGGACAGGAAGGTATCGACAACTGCGAAGTCCCCACCGGAAAGCCGTTCACCCTCCTCAAGGGCTACGGCGACGCCACCGCGGTTTCGCAGGGCGGTCTCGCGCTCGTCCTCAAAGGGGCGCACATCCTCGAAATCGACGCGAACGGCGCCGTCTCGGCGCTTCCGAGCGTCCGTCTCGAAGTCGACAAGGACAACTCCAAGAACCTCCTCGCCGTAAAGGTCGTCTCGAACAACCAGGAAGTCGGATACTTCGCCGCGAAGCTCCGCGCCGATTCCGTCGTACTCACCAAGCCGGCACAGATCAAGACCGCGCTCGCCGACAATCCGGGCAAGGTCATCGTCGAAGCCGTCTCCTCCCGCTATTTCTCGCAGGATTCTTTCCTCGGGAACTCTTCCCGCGGAGCGAAGGGAATCTCGTTCTACTCGAACCGCGACCTCGACGGTTCGAACGCCGACCGCGAAATGATCGGCAGCGCCGACAAAGCCGGTTTCGAAGAATACCGCGAAAAACAGGGCGTCGGATGGGAAGGCCAGAACAAGACCCTCCTCGAATTCGCCGGAGGCAGCTCGGTAGGCGAAGCCACCCGTTTCAATTCGACCTATTCCACCGTCAACTTGGGCGACCCGGTGTTCCGCGTCAAAAAAGCGACGAACGAGGGATCGTATGACCGCACCCTCGGAACCCGCCTCATGGACGCGGTAGGCGACACCATCGAAAGCTACAAGAAATTCGACTTCAACGGAGACTCCTACGAAGACCTCGTGGTGTTCTTCGAAAGCGGAAAGATCCGCCTCTTCTCGAACCTCCAGGGAAGCTATAAGGACATGGGCTACCTCGCCTACGTTTCGGACGCCGGAAAAGCCCGCAAGGGCGTCGGCGATTTCGCGGGCGACGGATATTCCGACATCGCGGCCGTCACCAACAAGGGACAGCTCATCATCCTCGACAACAAGGAAGGCAAATTCACCCGCAAGGAAGCCGTCGTCGTCGACGACAAGGACAACCTCACCCAAATTCGCGGAAAGGTCGTCCAACTCGAAACCTACGACATGGACGGCGACGGAAAGACCGACCTCGTCATTTCCGACGAATCGGGCGAATTGAACGTCCTCTACGGAAAAGTTCTGAACGGCGAAACCGTCTTCACGAAAAAGATCCTCGATTCCGATCTCGCCCTCCGCCTCAGTTCCGCGGAACGTAGCGACGGCGGCGCGGCCTATTTCGACGGCATCCCGCAGTTGAAAAATCCCACCGTTCCCGACCAGGCGCGCTACCTTGCCGAATCCCAGAGCCTCGCGGCCGCCGGCGAAGGCGAAACCATCCCGCCGGAAGTCATGAAGGCCTCGGTCGACGCCAAACTCTACTATGTCCACGCCTACCAGGTCGCGGTCGAATATACCGGCGGAACCCTGAATTCGCAGCTCGAAGGCCGCCTTTCCGGCACTATCGGAAACGATCCGGAAAACCCGAGCTCGCCCAATACCGCGCTCCAGAAGCAGGTCATGGACGCTATGAGCGGCGCTCAGGCGGCTTCCGCGAGCGGTTCGTTCAAGAATTCCGGAACGTACAAAGAAACCCGCTACAAAACCTTCCTCAAGTCCGAATTCGCCGAAGACCGCGACCTGCGCGTCGTGAAGATGATGAAGGACGTGAATTCCGATCCGCTGGGGAGCGAAGACCCGGTGGAAATCACCATAACCCTCGGAAACTCGGGTTCGACCACGATGAAGAACGTGGCCTACCTCGATTCTTTCGACAAATCCATCTTCTCCGAAACCGACACCCCGTTCTATACGGTGAACGCTCCGTCGTATTCGCATACGGGCACTCTCGACATGCTTCCCGATTCGAGCTACGACTACCTCTTCGACGGATTCGACCTCCGTCCGGGAGAATCGGCGACTATCAGGTATTCGCTCAAGACCAACACCGTCCAGTTCGGCAAGTTCGTCGTTGGGCAGCTCGAAACCGACGACACCTACGGCGACGTCGCGATGCGCGCCAACAATATCTGTTGAGAAGCGATGACGCTCTGGAAGAGCACCACTCCGCATCCGCGAAGCTTTTTGAAGACCACGCGCACGTTCACGAAGAGCGAAGGCGACGCGGGAGGACTCGCCGGAAAGTTCATCGACATGAACGCCAACGGACAGCCCGACTATATCGACGTGCTTTCGGCAACCGTTCCGACGTCCGACCTTGCCGACATGAAGAAGTACTACTACGACCTGAACGGCGGCGGAACGTCGTACGACGCCTCAAAATTCGGCATCCTCCTTTTCCGCGAGCTCACCGACCAAGTAAACGGGACCGTCAACTCGGGCAACGTCGAAATCGCCCGTCTCGTCGCGAACGCGCAGAACGACAACCTCATGCGCTCCGCGGAGCCGGGAACCGGCGACGTCACCGTACCGGTGTCGGCATCGGCCGTGAATTCGACCTATTCCGAATCCGCTAAGACCCTTACGGCGGGCGCCCAGGCAAGCACCGCTTCGGCTTCCCTTCCGGAATGCGGAACAGTAGGATACAAGACCGTCACCGCACCGGAAGCTATCGGTTGGAAGCAGACCGCGGACGTTCCGAACGGACAACTCGAAATCTTCTTCTCCGCCGGTACCCATTCCAAGGACGGCGGAAAGACCGCCGAACCGTGCCGCATGGCGTTCTCGTCTTCTTCGAACCCGAAATGGGGATCGAGCAAAGTCATCGGCGAAGGCTGGAAGATTCTTACCAAGTACACCTACAACGCCTACGTTCTCGCCGCGAAGACCGCCGACTTCAAGAATTCGTCGAGCAACGTTCCGGACGACTACGACAAGAAGGGCAGCGACCTCTACGCCTACGACCAGACCGCGGGCGGGGCCGTCTCCATCGATGGGCTCACCAGCGGAAACGTCGAAGCCATCGAAGCGTCCATCGACGAAATCGTCCAAGGCCTCGGCTGCGGATTCGGCGGCGGAGCGTGTATCTCGATGCCGTTCAACTGGGCGCCCCTCGCTCCGGGTTCGGCACCGTCCATCATGGGCTTCCCCGCCGGTTCGCTCGCTCCGAGCACCGGTTTCCCAATCTTCTCGGCGCTCACGGGCACTCCGGCAGGACCGCTCTGCATCCCGTCCGTTTGGCCGGCTTCGCCCCTCGACCTCGCGAAATACTGCGGCGGCATCGGCGCCGGCGGTTACCTCGGCGACAAGGGCGCGACGAACTTCTTCCGCTTCTACATCACTCCCACCCTCACCGGAGCGGTAGGTATCGCGGCATGTTTCGGCGTGGTTCCGGCAGCGATGGGACGCGTTCCTCCGCAGGGGGTTTCCCCGGTCGTTCCGGGCGGAAACTGCATCGTAGCGGCAAAGCCGCTTCTCGGATGTAAGGACGACGGTTCCGACGGCGACGTTTCGAGCCAGGGAATGGCCAATTCCGACGGGTTCTTCAACGCGAATTCCTGTACTCCGAAAACGGAAAAACGTCCGCTCACCACTTCCGAACGCTCGTACGTCCGTTCCTACGTCCGCGGCAGCACCAACGACAAGTCGATCATGAGCGGACTCACCGCCGCCCTCCCGTTCATCAGCGCGGGACCGAGCGGACGCGGAAGCTCTCCGGTAGTCGGCATCGGCATGGCGTCGGGACAGGATCCCAATTTCGAAGTCGGCATCAACCCCACCGCCCTCAAGAATTTCGACGTGGGCAACATCCTCAAGATCAAGCTCGACCGCGTCAGCGCGTTCCCGGAATTCATCATGGACTGGGTCAACCGCCAGACCGAAGAAGTCGTCAACAAGCTCACGAGCCTGCCGACCCTCTACATCATCCTCCCGGACTTCTCGAAGATCTTCGAATCCGGCTGGAACGGTTTCGCGGGCAAGCTCAAGGCGAAGTTCGACAAGGGATCCGCCGGATACCAGGACAAGGATTTCTCGGCAGGCAATTCGAAATACGCGAAGGGCGCGACCGATAAGGCTAATTCGCTCCTCGCGGACAATAAGGACAACATCAATACCGTCGGAAAGAACATCTCCGGCATGCGCTCGGCCTACGAATTCCTTTCGAGCCTCCCGATCATCGTCTTCGAAACCGAAGTCGTACAGGTCGACATCCCGATGATTTCGGACGAAGACGTCGACAAGGCGATCCTCGATTTCAACAAGACCAAGAACCAGTGGACCAAAGAAATCTCCGATAAGAAACAGGCCTGGTCGAAGGTCGCGTCGAAGGACGGCGTGAACGAAAAGGTCTTCGTCGAAGCCGACGCCACCGTCGCCTCCATCGACGCCTGGGCGCGCTTCCTCGAAGACGCAAAGCGTTTCCCGGACAAACTCTACCGCTACCTCACCTGGAAACAGCGCTACGCGGAACAGATCCTCTGTAACGTCGAATCCATCGAACAGATGACCGGCGGCTACATCGCCGAAAACGGAAAACGCTTCCGCGCTTGGGTCGAACTCTACGTGATGCTCAAGGCCATCCTCAAGTCCTGGCAGCTCATGGTAGACCTTTTCTACCAGCACACCAGCGACTGCGGAGTCTGCCGCAACGAGCGCTACGACCTGAAGCACTTCATCTTCAAGATCATTTCGGCGGTCATTCCGAAGATACCGATCATCCAGTTCCCGAAATGGCCGGACATCATTTTGGACCTCCATAACATCCGTCTCGGGCTCCGCATCCTCATGCCGGAATTCGATTTCCACATCTCGCCGTTCGTGCTGCCGCACCTCCCGAGGTTGTCGCTTCCCAACGTTCCGGGTCTCGGAATCGGGCTTCCGAGCCTCCCGGCACCGCCGACCTTCCCCAAGCTTCCGGACATGCCGGATTTGCCGAGCCTCCCGAACATCAAGCTCCCGGATCTTCCGCCTCCGCCGAAAATCCCGAAGCTGTTCGCCGCGATCCAGGGAATCCTCCAGATCCTCAAGCTCGTTTCGAAGATCCTCTGCATCCTCCGTAAGAACCCGTTCGTTCCCGAATGGCGTGCCGGCGACCAAATCGCCCAGATTACGGAACGCCAGGGCAAGATGCCGCTCGACTTCTTCAATATCGAATTCCCCAACTTCTCGCTCGCGTTCATCGACGCCATCCGCGTAACGACCTTCGTGAACGTCGAGTTCCAGGTGGATTTCATCCTCGAAATGGCGAAGTCGACCTTCCAACCGATCAACGAATTCTCCACCGACCTCCGTTCGTCGGTACAGGGCGCCGGAAAAACTATCGGACTGCCGAGCAAGATCGACCTCAAGGACACCGTCCCGCAAGGCGATACCCGCATCGACGTAAAGGGTCCACAGGGAATGGCCGTACCGGACATAGGCAAGATGACGACCGCCGAACGTAAGGCGCTCATGACCAACTTCGCCTGGACCATCGCGCTCTCGTTCAAGGAATTCGTCGCCTACCTCGATCGCGAGAAGGGCAACGAAGTCACGCTCGCCGAATTCAAATCGCTCATCGCTTCCGAAGCCGGAAAACTCGCCGGATCGGACGAAAAGCTCGTCGCGCAGATCGCCGACGTGCTCGCCCGCGCTTCGAGCTACGACGCTTCCGGAGAACAGAAACTCATCGATTCGCTCCTCGCCGACAACGCCGAGAAGTTCGGAATCGTGAAGGACTCCATCCGCGCCGAAATCGAAGAAACCAAGGCGATGAAGTCGAAAATCGAAGAATACGACCGCGCGAAGAAGAACGGAAAAACCGCCGACCTCCTCTCCGCCCTCGGAAAATCTTCGAACGGCATCACACTCGCCGCCGCGGTGGCGCCGGTAGGCGTCGACTTCGCCGAACGCGGAAAGGCGCTCGAGAAGTTCGAAGACAAGGCCGCCGACAAGATGGCCGACCTCTACTTCGGCAAACGCGACCCCGAGACTGCCGACCTCAAGGAAATGGGCGACAATATCGTGAACCGCGTGGAGTCGATGACGTCCGAGGCCCTCAAAAAGGAAAAGACCCTCGCTTCCACTACGCCGAACCCGTTCCCGCTCCTCGGCGGAATCGACACCGACGCGAACGCCGGAACGCTCGAAAACGGACAGGCGTTCCGCTTCGACGCCGATGAAGAGAAGGCCAACCTCGCTGCCGACGCTTCCGCCGAAGCGTCGCAGGCGATGAACCTCCAGTTCGTCTACCAGGGCATCTACGTGAAGGACGAAGGCAGGCAATCCCGCCTCTTCGACTACACCGAAGAACTCCGAGGCAATGAAGAAGCCATCCTCATCGACACCAACAAGGCCGGAACCGGAAACGAAGACGTCGTCTACGCGATGGGTTCGAGCCTCTACATCAAGCACAACCTCAAGACCAAACCGGCCGTCCATTCGACCGACTCGGTCAAGACGTACGACCTCTCGGACCTCATGGCGAATTCCAAAGATCCGAGCGCTCCGAACTACTTCAAGGAAGGGTTCGTATCGTCCAACCAGATCAACTTCAGCTTCTCTCCCGCAAAGGCGACCGACCGTAAGTTCCGTCTCGAATTCTACGACTACGTCGACCGGTTCGACCGCATCGTCCGCGGCGAAGACGGGCCTACGACCCCGAAACGGGCGGTAGACCTCCTGACCGACATGCGCGACGACACCGTCGTCGACGCTTCCGGCACCGGCGTCATCGTCCGCAAGAACGCCGTCTGGTTCGATTCGGCATCCGGAGAGGGCGAAGTCACGTATCCGGCATACCGCGTCCTCACCGAAGGCGACACCATCGGAGTCGCCTCGAACCGCACCGTCTACACCGACGGCGGCGGAGCGAAAATCCGGTACGCGGTCACCGGCCAG
This sequence comes from uncultured Candidatus Peribacteria bacterium, assembly GCA_964482035.1. Classification (GTDB taxonomy): domain Bacteria; phylum Patescibacteriota; class Gracilibacteria; order BD1-5; family UBA2023; genus JANJWP01. The sequence continues at coordinate 95,010 of CAYZVC010000003.1, forward strand.
GAACTTTCCGCAGGTTCGGTAAGCGAACTTCCGAAGAACGGCAATATCGAATTCCTCGCGACCGGCCAATTCAAGGTCGAGAGCGGAAACGTCTACCTCTTCGAAGCGAGCGCGACGACTTCGACCATGGAACTCTCGAAACTCCGAGGCCTCCCGTCCCTTGCGGAAACCCGGGTAACCCTCGCGAAACCGGCGTCGAAAATCACGATGGCGTACCACGACGGTTCGACCTTCGACCTCCGTGGTCCGGCGGATTACTCCACCTACGACCTCGGAGCCGTGTCGCCGACCTACTCGGTATCGCTCTCGCAATCCAACGACTGGTACTACTCGAAACTCTACGCCTTCACTGGTAACGAAGTGGGCGCACAGGCGAACCTGACGCTCCTTTCGCCCCAGATTCAGGCCGACAAGGAAGGTCCGCTCGTGGAATTCCCCACCAACTACCGCATTCCGGTGTACGTAAAGGAGACCGTCAACCTCAAGAAATACGTCAGCGACGTCTCAGGCGTTTCGGATTTCTCCGTCGACGTCGACCCGAGCGTCGACCGCGACGGCGACAAGATCACCGACAACGACCGCGACAGCGATTCCGCTTCCACCGGATCCGGCATCGTGAAGGGCGCCGATTGGAGCGAATTGAACGTCTGACCGTTCAACGCGCCGGCTACGTTCAAGGTCCGCCTCACGGCCGCCGATACCAACGGCAACAAGACCTTCCGCGACGTCACCGTCACGGCGTTCGTACCGACCCCGTCGATTTCCGCCGCGTCCACCGCTCAGGCGAACGGTTCCATCGACGTCCGCGTGGCGAACGAGCCGATCGACCTCTTCCGCTTCCGCGCCGGCAAACTCTCGAGACTCTCGGGTTCGGGAGAAACCCGTACCGACGCTTCCGGAAATTTCGTCCGCGCGTTCTCGGGCAGCGAAGGCGTCGCGCTTACCCAATCGGGCAGGACGATCGCTTCCGTCAACGAAAAGACCGGTAAGATCGACGTGAAGGATCCGAACTACTCGCTCTCGGTATCCGCCTCGAACTCGAAAGAACCGATGACCGTGAAGCTCTCCGACAAATCCGGAAATCCGGTCTACTGGGAATCGTTCGCGCTCCCGACGACCACCAAGATCGAAAAGGCCGACCAATTCGCCAATATCGCCGAAAACGGCGTGTTCGCAAAGATGGGCGACGGAACCGACTTCGTGCGCAACGCGTCGGATGCGGCATCGCTTCCGGGCGGCGCGTTCCTCGTGAACGAAACCCGCAAGCCGTTCGCCGGCATCGGCCGCGACGGCAACGTCTACCTCCTCGAATCCGGCTATTCGCTCTCGTACAAGAACGAAGGGGATTACCCGGTCGTCGTGGTCAAGAATTCCTTCGGGGTCGTCGTATCGGAAATCCTCTTCCGTAACGACGCCGAATACGTAATCAAATAGCATGTTCCTTCTCGTCGACACCATCAGCCAACCGGCGGCCTTCGTCTTCTTCGACGCGGGCCGCAAGGTCGCGCTCACCGAACGCGAAGACATGGCGGGAAAAGAATTCGAACGCTTCCTCGCCCGCATGACCGAAAGCTCGGCGAAGCTCGGCATCGAACCGAAAGACCTCGAGGGGATCGTCTGCGTACGCGGACCCGCGGGGTTCACGGGCATCCGCGTCGTAACGCTGACCCTCGGTACCCTCGCTTTCGCGGCTGACGTCCCTCTTTTCGAAATCGACTACGCCGAACTCCAGGAAGCCGCCGGATGGAAGGGCGGGGTCGTCCTCCGGGCGAACCGCGATGAAGTCGCGTTCTCCCCCGCTCCGGGCGCCGGCTTCGCGGTCGTGAAGAAAACCGACGTCCCGGACGGCGAATACCGCGGGGTCGCGCTCGATACCGATTTTGAGGACCGCGACGTTTCAGTAAAATCCGAAACGGATTACGCAGCGGCCGTGAAGTCGTTCGATTTGTCCCAACCGAAAAAGCGCGTCGAACCCTTCTACGTCAAGAAACCCCATATCACGTAATACGGATTCCATGTCGGCACCCACGAATTTCCCGCAACTCGACAACCTCCGTCCGGGAGAAGAAGTACAGATGGTCATGAAGCGCCACTGGATCGTTTTGGTACGCACGTTCGTATACCTCACGCTCCTCGTGAAGATTCCGCTCATACTGTTCATTTTCCGCGACGAAATTTCCAACGTCGTTCCGCTCGGATACCTCACGGTATTCGCGGTCGTTTTCCTAATGGTTTTCGGCTTGTTCATCTTCGTCGACTGGCTCTCCAACGAACTCGACTTCTTCGTATTCACCAACGAGCGCATCATCGGCGTCGAACAGATTTCTTTTCTCAACCGCGCGATTTCGGAATGTTCGATGGACCGCGTACAGGAAGTGAACGCGTTCTCCAAAGGATTGCTCGCCAACATCTTCAACTACGGGACCGTCGACATCCGCACGGCCTCGGAAGATTCGCGCTTCGAAATGCACGTCATCCCGTTTCCGGTAGAACGCGCCCGCGAAATCCTGAACATCGTACAGGAATTCAAAAACACCCACCAGGGCATGGCGGCGCCGGCCGCGGCTCCGAGCGGGCACGTATAGGAACGCAAGGCACTTCGGTTTGCGTTTCCGGTCGGAACCGCTAGAATCTGCGGATTTCTCCGAAGGGCGCACCCGACGGCAGAATCCGCTTTTCTTTTCTTTCACTCTCCAAAAATGTACGATCTCGTCATCATCGGCGCCGGCTCCGCAGGACTTCCTGCGGCCATGTACGCCTCGCGCTACGCGCTCCGCAACCTCGTCATCGGCGAAATGCCGGGAGGTGCCCTCGCTACTTCGCACCGCGTCGAAAACTGGCCGGGCACCCAGGCCGAAGGCGGAAAATCCATCATGGACCGCTTCGCCGAACACGCGACGGCGTCCGGTTCCGAAATCCTCACCGATCGCGTCGTTTCCGTAGAAGGCGCCAAGGGCGCGTTCACCGTGACCACTACGTCGGGCAAGACCGTGGAAACCAAGTACGTTCTTCTCGCGACCGGCAACAAGTACCGCCATCTCGGCGCTCCGGGCGAAGCCGAACTCCTCGGGTCGGGCGTTTCGTACTGCGCGACCTGCGACGGCAATTTTTTCAAGGGCCGCGAAGTGGTCGTAGTGGGCGGCGGCGACAGCGCGGCCGTAGAGTCGCTCTACCTCGCCGAAATCTGTTCGAAGGTCACCATCCTCGTCCGCAAAGACGCGTTCAAGGCCGAAGACGTCTGGGTGAAGAAGATCGCCGAACACGCCAACATGGAAGTCCGCTTCAACAGCGAAGTCGCCGAAGTGCGGGGGGATTTCATGGGAGTGAAGGACGTCCTTCTCAAAGACGGTACCGTCATTCCCTGCGAAGGGTTCTTCGTCGCCATCGGATCCGACCCGGACGCTTCGCTCATCACCCCGCTCGGCGTCGCCACCGACGAGGAAGGCTGCGTCATCGTCGACAAGACCCAGGCCACCAACGTTCCGGGCATCTACGCCGCCGGAGACGTCACCACCAACTCCAACAAGTTCAAACAGACCATCATGAGCGCCGCCGAAGGCTGTCTCGCCGCGCACTCGATCCACGAGGAAATCATGCGGTCGTAATACGAACATTGATTTCACGTTAAGTCCCCCGTACAATGCGGGGGACTTTTCTCATATGCCCCTTATGGAACGTTTCCGGCTTAAAAAGCGTCTTTCCGCATTCACCCTCGTCGAACTCATCGTCGTGATTACAATCCTCGCCATTCTCGCGACCATCGGGTTTTTAGCGCTTTCGGGGTATTCGCAAGACGCCAAGGATTCCGCCATCAAGGCGAACGTGCGGTCGCTCCAAACCGCCATATCTTCCGAATCGGCCATTTCGGGCAATTCGCCGCGGTATTTCGTCGTGCACGATACGGGGGCGGCCCTCTCCGGCGCTTTCGCGTACGTCGACGGAAGCCAGACGGTCCTGACCGGCGGCAATTGGAACCAGGCGGGAACCAACTATTCGGCCGGCAATCCCGACTACGCGAAGCTCAAACTGAACGCCGAAAAATTCAAGGTCGGCTACCGGAGCATCGAAAACGCTTCGGCCGCGTTCGACTCGAAATATCTCGTAGTGGGGGCTTTCGACGCGACTATCGGAAACGGGAACAAAACGCGCGCGGTATCGTATTTCCAGGTCGCCGGAATCGCTCCCACTACCGGAGTGGCCGTCGTTACGGGAAATTTCCCCGCGACCCAATCGGGAGGATCCGTCACCGGCCTCATCAGGGATTCCAAAACTTCCAGCCTCACCGGCGCGCTCGTCGACGGGGCGAACTCTTCCTTGCCGGCAGCGCCGGCCGGATGTTCCGCTACGTCGAAAACCGTAAACGGAAGGTCGTATTCGGTTCCGGCGATGGCGAACGGCTCTACGGTCCCGGTGGCGTTCAACTCCCCGGTAACGGGCGGAAACGTGGCGTATTCGCAGGATTTTTCCTGCTCGAACGGAACGGTCGCGACCAGCGGCACGGAAACCGGCGGTTCGACCGTCTGCCTTTCCGGCTATTCGCTCATCAGCGCGGCGTGCGTGCCGGCGACCTGCCAAACGATTAAGAACGCCTATCCGTCGAGCGCGGACGGAACCTATTCCATCGATCCGGACGGCGCGGGAGCCGGCGCGGCTTTCAGCGCCCTCTGCGACATGACGACCGACGGCGGCGGTTGGACGCTCGTAAGTTATGCGGGAACCATCAGCGGCACCCCGAAGGCGACGGTGGGCGCGACCAACGGAACGTACGCCAAGCCGCTGTTCTTCGATTACGGAACCTACGACGCCGGCGCGAAAACCACGAAAACCAGCTTCTCGAAAGTCCGCCAGTTCCGCCCGCTGTTTACGGAAACCACCGAATACCTCGCACGGCGTACCGGAAATCCGAACAACATGGTGGTCTTCCCCATGCCGGCCTCGACGTATTCGACCTGGTTCTGAAGGACCGTCGCGGAAGGCGATTTCACGATTCCGAACACCGCGTTCCTCCCGTATTTGAAAATGACCAATACCGGCAACTCGGGATGGAAGACCGTGACGAACAACGTGTATTGGAGCTACGACGGCAGCTACGGGACCCCCGGTATCAATTGGAACGCTTCGGGCGGACCGTGAGTCGCGTTCTGATCAGCGGGAGCGAGCGACAATTCGGACAATACCGGCAACTACGCCACGTCCCTCAACCACCGGTCGATCCTCTACTGGGAATCGTATTCGGACGTCGGATACGAAGCTGACCAATGGTTCCACGCGCAGCCACTGAGCCTGGTCGCTTCGACCGGACCGGACAACAATTTCCAAGACTTCGAATTCTACGTCCGATTCTAAAGAAAAATCCCCCGCTTCGAAGCGGGGGATTTTTCTTTAGGGGGGATTATTTCTTTTTCTTGGTTCCGGAGCCCATCGCGAGGTCGAACACGCGGTCGAGGAGCTTGAACGGCAAGGTTTCCCAATGGGAAAGGGTGTCGCGGACATGGTCGGCGTACGCGAGGATGCGCTGCGCGTATCCGAGGATCTTGAGGACGCGCCAGAGAACGACGGTGAGAAGGGTTCCCACGACGGTCGTGAAAAGGATTCCGAGGTAGACCAGAAGGTCGACGTTGCTGAACGGCATGGTACGGAAGGTTAGGAAACGGGTTTGGATTCGGGTGCGGCGGCGGGCGCCGGAGCGAGGGTCGGTTCCGGCGCCGGAGCGGATACCGGGGCAGCTGGCGCTACGGCCTGGGCGAGGACGTCGACCATTCCTTCCGGAACGGCGGCCGCTTCGGTTTTAGGTCGGGAGAGGTCGACGCACTTGATGAATTCGAGTGCGGCGTTCCCTTCGAGACGCCGTTCCTGTTCCCCTTTGCGGAAAACGAACACTGCCGGGAATTCGGAGATTCCGAGAACTCCCACGAGATCCGGAACTTCTTCCGCAAGAATGACCTTGAGGCTCGCGGAGTAGATCCATACGTCTTTGAAAATGACCGGCATGCGGGCGAGGACGGTCTTCGACGGGGCGTCTTCCTTTCCGACGACGATCACCATGAGAAGGGGCGCGGATTTCGCGTCGTCGAATTCGGCGCCGTTCTTGATGGAAACGGGCGTCTTTTTCAATCCTTCGTAGGTGTGCGAAGAGGCTTTTTCGAGCGCGACGAGGCCTTTGTCCACGGCCTTGTTGCCGAGATCGAGGGCCTTGCTCTTAAGCGCGTTCCAATCCATAAAACGTTTCGTCGTAAAGGGTACGTGATTCGTCCTTTATCTTAGCACACTTCTCGGTGAGCGCAAAAAACGGGGGCGGCACGTCCGAAAGGCTCGCGGCGAATGCTGAAAAACGCTCGGAAAACGCATCGGCATCGAACTCCGCGGAAGGCATGACCCACTTCGAACCCGCACGTTCGACGAACGCGTCGGTCTTTTTGGAATACGAAAGCATGAAGAACGGAATACCGTTCACGAAAGACAGCACTCCCGCATGGAGACGCATCGCGATGACCGCGCCGAGGTATTTGTACGCGTCGAGCGATTCGTCGAGGGACCGGGTCGAATTGACGCCCAATTCCTTCGCGAGGCGGGCAAGATGTGCCCGATCGTCGGTCTCCGCGTCGCCGGGATGGAACGAATGGTTGAGGAAAACCGGCTCGAACCCTTCGCGACGGACGGTTTCCACGATGGAGCGAACGCTCTCGAGCTCGCCTTTCAGATACCCCTTGCGAATGGAAATGCCCACGACTTTTTCGGGGATTTCAGCATCCGGAGTGCGTACCGGCGGCGTGAGGAACGCCGGATCGGGCACGACATTCGCTACGATTCCGACGCTTTCGAGCAATTTGGCGCTCTTGGGGTCGCGGACGGTAACCGTCGTGCGTTTCGATGTGAAAAGCGAACGGATTTTTCTGGCGTTCTTTTCGGAAACGTCGACGCCGATTCCCCAAAAGAGGATCCGTTTGCGGAAAAGTTTGGCTATCCCTACGCGGAACTTCCATTCGACGCGCTGTTTGAAGAACGATTGCCCTTCGTTGTCGTAGAGAATCCCCCCGCCTCCAATGACGACCAGGTCGGCAATGAGCACTTCCCAAAAGGTACGGAAAAAATACCCGACGTTCGCCCAGAAGCGCTTGCGGATGCGGTTGGGAAAATACGAAGGATACCGAACGTCCCATTCCTTGGGAAGGAGCGTGGATTTGGAATCGTACGTGAACACCGAAACGCGGCATTTCGGATACCGTTCGCGAAGGTACGAAACCTCCGAGAGCACGATGGCTTCGTCCCCGAGATTGTAGGCTCAGGCGGCGGCGAACACGGCGATGCGGTGGATGGTCATGGGCGTTTACTTCGAAAGGGCTTTGAGCGTAAGTACCGTTCGTTCGCCCACGGTAAGGCCTTCCGCGGATACGGCGTCGATGGCGGTTTCGACCATGCGGCGGTCGTACCCCATCGCGACGAGCGAGTTCAGTATGGCTTCGCGGTCGGGGTCGGTAGGAACTTTCTTTTCGGTCCGCTTGGACATTTTAGCGACGTCTTCCGGAGTGATGAGATCGCTTCCCGAGACCTCGCCCTTGAGCTCGACGATGACCTTGAGGGCGGTCTTCTTTCCGATTCCCGGAACCGAAGAAATCGTCTTTTCGTCACCGGTTTCGATAGCGCGCACGAGCATTGGAATCCCGAGTCCGAGCATGGAGAGCGCAGTTTTTCCACCGACTCCGTCGACCTTGAGCAACTTCTTGAAGAAGCGCTTCTCGTCAGCGTTCGCGAAGGCGAAAAGCGCCTCCGAAACGTCGGTGACGTGGTGGTAGAGATGGGCTTCGATCACTTCGCCCAGGCTCGAAGAACCGAACAGGAGCGGCGTCGGCTGGAGCTCGAGGCCGAGACCGGTGTTTTCTACCAAAAGGGAAATCTTGCCGTCGTCGAAGGAGAGGACGGTACCGCGGACAAAAGAATACATGGGGGAACGTGAATGCCTTTCGGCTACTTTCCCGAGTATACCCGGAAGCGTCCGGCGTACAAAAAAACCCCGGAAGAATCCGGGGTTTCCATCGGGAATGCCGATTAGTTGACTACGATGTAGGTCGAGCACTTCTTATTGGAGCCCGGTTCAGCGGTAAGGATGCTGATAACGTTCGGAGCGGTGGTGCTTACCCAGTCGTCGTACTTGTTCTGTGCGGTGGAGTCACCGACGCCGGTACCGGCAGTCTTGAGAGTGGTACCGGTGGTGTCGCAGTAGTTGTAATTGGCCTTCTTGGCGGTTTCAACGTCCGCCACGAGGAGGAACGAAGCCTTGTCGATAGCGCCCTTCTGGAGCGGGAAGTATCCGTAGGAACCGGCTTCGGCACAGTTGCCGGCCTTATTGGCGCGCTGCGGGTCGAGCGGTGCTACTCCGCCCTTGAGGAGGAGGGCGAGGTCGCCGGCGGTCTTACCGGTGGTGTCGCTCAAGCAGTTGAGCTTACCGGTGTCGGTCGTTCCGTTGGTGGCGGTAGCCTGCGGGAACTGGCCAGCGTCAGAATTGTAGGTAGCGAGGGCGGTCGAGATGTTGTTCAACGAAGCGACGCGTCCTCCGTCACGAGCGCGTTCCTGGGCTCCGTTGAGAACCGGAAGGAGCGTTACGGCGAGTACGCCGATAATCGCGACGACGATCATGAGTTCGACGAGAGTGAAACCTTTGGCGTTTTTAGTGACGACCATAGGAAAAAGAAAAGGAGGTAAAACGTCGGGGATTATACGCACTTCCCACGGGCACGCCAAGACCAAAAGAGGAGACGTTCGAAGGAATTATCGTACAATACAGTTTACGACGGGGATATCATCCGATATTTGTACGTTTTTGTCAAAGATTAGGCAAATGCCGCCTCGATGTCTTCGCGGATTTCGGAAACGAGCGCCAGATCGCGCAAATCGGCGATTTTCAGATCCGGCAACCCACTCTGGCGCACGCCGTAGACTTCGCCCGGCCCGCGGAGCTCGAGATCGATTTCGGAGAGTTCGAAGCCGTCGTTGGTGCGTTCCATGGCACGCAAACGCTCTCCGGTATACTCTTTGGTCGTAAAAAGGTAGCAGTACGACTGGTGTTCGCCGCGTCCTACGCGACCGCGGAACTGATGGAGCTGCGAAAGCCCGAACCTTTCGGCCGCCTCGATGGCGATGACGGTGGCGTTGGGATTGTCGACGCCGACTTCGACCACCGAAGTGCTCGAAAGGACCATCGTTTCGCGCTGGTAGAAGGCGTTCATCGCCCCTTCTTTCTCTTTGGGCTTCATTTTCCCGTGGACGAGTCCGACTTCGTAATCCGGAAACACCGCACGGAGGGTTTCCGCGGTATTCACCGCGTTAGCGACGTCGAGCGTTTCGGATTCTTCGACGAGCGGCGAAATCCAATAGACCTGGCGTCACGCCGCGAGTTCCGCGTCGACGGCCCGGTACGCCTGTTCGCGCTGGTGGTCTTTGACGACGGCGGTCACGATGGGCTTTCGTCCGGCCGGGTATTCGTCGATGATCGAGAGGTCCTGGTCTCCATAGAGGGTCAGCGCGAGGGTGCGCGGAATCGGCGTCGCCGTCATGTTGAGCGAGTGCGGGTAGATTCCTCCGCCCAGGGAGAAGTACTTTTCGAGCGCCGCGCGCTGTTCGACTCAGAAACGGTGCTGTTCGTCGACCACTACGAGCCCGAGGTTCGAAAACCGCACGTCGTCCTCGATGAGGGCATGCGTGCCGATGATGAGGTCGGTCTCGCGGGAGCGAAGGCGCGCTTTGGCTTCTTCTTTCTGCTTCTTAGTCAAACTGCCGACCAGGATGTCCGCACGGAAACCGAAGCTTCAGAACGTTTTTTCGAAACTCTTGAAGTGCTGTCGGGCGAGGATTTCCGTCGGCGCCATGAGCGCGACCTGCACGCCCGCTTCCATAATGGCGTGGATGGCCGCCACGAACGCGACGGCGGTCTTTCCCGTTCCTACGTCGCCCTGCAGGAGGCGGGTCATGGAATGGGGTTTTTCCATGTCTTTGAGTACTTGGAAAAGCGAGATTTTCTGCTTTCCGGTCATTTCGAACGGAAGTTTGGCGAGGATTTCCTTCACGCGCTCGGCATTGAGCGGAATGGCCTTGGCCTTCCCTTCCGACGCCTTGCGGACGTCCATTTTTCGGGCGATTCCCGCGAACTGGATGGCGAAGAGTTCTTCGTACGCGAGTTCGTTTCTGGCACGCTCGAAATCGTCGAGCGACGCGGGAAAATGGATCGACGCGAGGTTTTCGGCTTTGGTCCGGAATCCTTTTTTCTTGCGCACGTCCTCGGGAATCCCGGAAGGCACGAGGCCGAGATGCGGCCGGAGGTATTTCATCTTCTCGCGGAACCAGACGCCCGGAACGTAGTTGGCGTCAGAATACACCGGTACGACCGAAGGGCCGGAAACCGCCGCCGAAGACATTTCCGCCGAAGGGAATGAGAGGCGCCCGTATTCGTATTTGGGTTTTCAAAAAAGGATGACCGCGTCGCCGGGGCGGAACTTCTGCAGGAAGAACGGCTTGTTGAAATACACCGCTTCCGATAAGAACCCGTGCCGGTCTTTCAATACCGCCTTGGTGAGCGTTTTGCCGTTACGGGTGCGCTCGGTGGTGACGGTTTCGAGGAAGCACGAAATCGAATTCTTCTCCTTGAGGTTCACGAAAGAGAACGCGTCCAGAACGTCGGAGCGGTTTTCGATGTCGCGCGGATAATGGCCGAGAAGGTCTTCGACCGTCTTGATTCCGGCTTCCGCGAGGCGTTTCACGTGCGAATCCGTGGTATGGAGAAGGGATTTGTCGAGATTCATGGTCCCGTGACGGTTCGGCGTTACCGTGTAAATCGTTCGTCGCGCACAGACTATTCCGGACTTACCGGAATGCAAAATTGACAAACGGTTTCCCTCCGGTATGTTCGAGTTTTGACAGTTACGCACGCCCATATGAGAACGAACCCCGGAACCGAGGCCGCCTTGGACCGAACCTATAATTTCGGTTTTGAAAAACTCTACTCCGACATGGTTCGGGTTTTCGGCGGACGCGACGCGATGGTTTTTCCGGAAAAGGCCCAACTGAAAGCCCAGAATGAAAAGATCGCCGCGAGAGTGCGGAAACTCGTGCTCCCGTTTTCTGAAGAAAGGCCCTTCAATACCCGGTACTACCGGGCTCTCCGCTGCATGAACGGAAACATCGTCTGCGAGACCATGCCGGGCAATTCCCTCGTTTTCGAAATCGATTCGAAGGGTCGGCTCATTCAGGGCGCCGGAATCCCCCACGAGGTCATCCAACACTTCGAAAAAGGTTAACCTTCCCGTTGCGGCCGCCTTGCGTTTACGCAAAGCTCAAAGTATAATCGGAGAGCTTTACCGACCAACGCCGCGACCATGCCGAAATCCCTGCCGAACAAGCGCATTCGCGCGGCTTTCTGATTCACGCTCGGCGAACTCATCGTCGTCATCACGATTCTCGCAGTATTGGCGACGATAGGCTTTTTAGCATTATCGGGGTATTCGCAGGACGCGAAAGAGACGTCCGCGAAGTCCAACGTACGATCCGTATACGCGGCCGTCACGTCGGAATCGGCGATTACGGGAAATTCCCCGAGGTACTACGTCGTCCACGATTCGGCCGCGGCCCTCTCATGAGCCGCGGCATACGTGGACGGGACTCCGGTAACTCTCGTATGAGGAAATTGGAACCAATCCTGAACGAATTATTCCGCGGGAAACCCCGATTGGACGAAACTGAAACTCAATAAAGAGAAATTCAGGGTTTCATCCACCGACCCCGCGTACGCCGGTTTCCGGTTTTACGGTTGGCAGGCTGCCGAAGCCGCCTACGACACCGGCGCGGTCACCATAGGCGCGTTCGATTGGTCTTCGAACGCCTCGTGAAAAAAACGTTCGGGGAGTTACGTGCAAGTCGCGTTTGCGCCGAAACCTACGGGGAATGCCGTAGTGGTCGGCGACTATCCCGTTCAACCGGCCGGTGCCGCCGCATGACTCGTAGCCGCGAATTCCGCAACGGCGCCGTTGTCGGCGCTTTCCGATGGAACCGGGGCTTCGGGGGTCGGCTGATGTCCGGCGGGTTTCGTGAAAGTACCCGGGAATCCGGCATTTTCCACGACCGACTTCTGTCTTGCGAAATACGAAATGAAATTCGCCGACACTTCGGGAAAGACGCAAAATTCGCCCACTTGATGGACTACGTGGAATTACATGACGGGAGCGACCTACGTAAGCTCCCCCGAGAACACTCCCGTCGCCATGCTTACGCAAGCGCAAGCGATCGCATGATGCGCGTCGATGTGAACCGGATTCCACCTGGTCACGAACAACGAATGGATGACCGCAGCCAGGAGCGCGGAATCCGTTGCCGACAATTGGTCGGGATGAGCGGTTGGGTCCGGAGGGATTTTCAGAGGTAACAACGGGACCGGATCCGACGTCCTCTGATGCGACGAGCCCGATAACGTCGCGCCGGCCGGAGCCGACTCGGCCAATTTGCCGAGCGCCAGGAGTTCATGTTCGCAAAAGCGGCAACTGAAGCTTTCGAACGGGGAAATCCTCTGGGATTTGGCAGGAGACGTCTGGGAACACGTAAACGGCGCCAACACCTTGGACGGCTCGAATTACGGAACGATGCAAGAAACCATCTGTTCGGGAACGACGAATTGGTATTCGTTTTCCGGCAGCGACGGATCCGGCGGTGGGGCATGCCCGTTTCAAGCCCCGTATTCCTATTCGGCTTTCGGACCGGCAACGCCTGGCATGAACATAGGTAACGGCGTCGGAACCCTGTACTCCACCCCAACCGCTTCAACGGACCACATCCTGCTTCGTGGGGGAGATCAGTTCGGCATCGCCGGGATTTACACGATGCACACCAAATGGACCACCTTGCAAGCCGGATACCTCGTCGGATTCCGCTGCGCGTACAAACCGTAAGCCCGATACGCAGAAATGGAAAAACGGATTTGCGTTCAGCACGGTTTCCATATAATTGCCAAGCCTTTTTTCGGCATTTCGTCGTCGGTCGCAAAACCGCACGTACGTGGCGATCGTAGTTCAGTTGGTTAGAACGCCGGACTGTGAATCCGGAGGTCGAGGGTTCGAACCCCTTCGATCGCCCCATTATGCTAAGACGTACGCTTCGGACGAATCCTCGTCCTGAAGCCCTTTTTCCTTTCAGGATCAAAAGTTCTCAAAACCCGTAAGGGACCGATAACTTTACTCCTTACCTTTACTCCATTAACTTTTATTCCGCATGTCCAACGACTTCGGAACGCTCCTTGCGGCCGCTCCCGCGATCAAGTCGCCGGCTCTCGGCGAAATCATCGCCGGCAAGGTTATCCGCTCGGACGCTAAGATGATTCTCGTCGACCTCGGCGAAGGCCAGTTCACCGGTGTAATCTCGGGAATGCACATGCACTCGTCCACCGACGACGCATCCGCTCTCAACCCGGGCGACACCGTTGAAGCCATCGTCATCGGCGAAGAACACAACTCGGGCCTCTTCATCCTCTCTCTCCGCAAGGCGAGCCAGATGAAGCTCATCAAGAAGCTCCACTCGAACTTCGACACCAAGGAAATCATCACCGTCATCCCGAACGAAGCCAACAAGGGCGGTCTCCTGATCGACCTCGACGGCATCAAGGGTTTCATCCCGGTTTCCCAGCTCACTCCGGTGCACTACCCGCGCGTCGAAGGTGCTGATCCGGAAAAGATCCTCGAACACCTCGGCAAGCTCGTCGGCAAGCCGTTCAAGGTTCGCGTCATCAACGTCGACAAGGACGGAAAGAAGATCATCTTCTCCGAAAAGGCGGCAGTCGAAGAACAGCGCCTCGCGGCACTCGCTACCCTCAAGGTGGGCGACGTCGTCGAAGGAGCCGTCTCCGGCATCCTCACCTACGGTCTCTTCATCACCTTCAACGGTGTCGAAGGTCTCGTACACGTTTCCGAAATCGACTGGGGACACGTTTCCAACCCGTCCAAGTTCGCTAAGATCGGCGACGCGGTCAAGGTCCAGGTCATCGGTATCGAAGGAGACAAGATCTCCCTCTCCATGAAGCGCCTCCGCCCGAATCCGTGGCAGATCCTCCAGGACAAGTTCAAGGTCGGCGACATCGTCGAAGCTCCGGTAATGCGCATCTCGCAGTTCGGCGTCTTCGTTTCGCTCGACGGCGGAATCTCCGGCCTCATCCACCTCTCCGAAATCTCGTCCTCCATGGTCAAGAACATCGAAGACCACGTGAAGGTAGGAGAAACCATCAAGGCTAAGATCATCACCTTCGATCCGACCGCTAAGCGTATCGGCCTCTCCATCAAGGCTCTCGAAGAAAACGCTTCCGCTCCTGCGGAAACCGCTTCCGAAGAAGCCCCGAAGAAGAAGGCTCCGGCAAAGAAGAAGGAAGAAGCAGTTGAAGAAGCTGCCGCCGAGTAATCGGTTTTCCGAAAAATCCCCGTTTCCGAAAGGAGCGGGGATTTTTTATGCGTTGCCGAACGGAGCGGAAGACGAGTAGTCAAATAGCTCCACGCCCGTTGACTTGCCGGTAGTACTCGGTATATTCGAAACGTCGGCGGGAAAGGTTTCCGCCGTCGTCACACTAAGGCGCCCCAACGCGCGAAGGAGAACAAAAATGGGAGCAATCACCCAACAACTACAAAACGTCTGGTCCAGAATCACGATTACCGAAGCGTTCCGCGAGAAATCGCGAAAAGCGGCGTATTCGTTCCTCATCGGCATCGTATGGATCGTCGGCGGACTCACCGCCCTCGGCCCGATCGATACCGTCATGACCAAAAACCTCAAGAACCAAACCTACGGTCAAACCTACTTCGAAGCACGCGATAAGATGCGTGCGGTGAAGGGCGCGGACAACGTGGCCGACATCCGTGCGAACGGAGCGTCGCTCGCGAAATGGCTTGAAAACGAAGGAATGGAGTACGTGACCGCGAAGAAAGACGGCCCGCAAGGCGCCTATGCTCTCCGCAAATCCGTTTCCGACCTGAAGGCGGCGGTCGAAGAAGCGCCGGCCGGCAAATACGACCAAGGCTACCAGGCCTACCGTATCCGCGCCGCTGCCGCGAGCGTCCCTTCGGAATCGTTCCGCAGAGACGTCGAAACCCCCGGCGGATGGATAATCGACCGAATGATCTTCTTCGGACTGATCGGATTCCTCGTCGTCGGCCTCTCTTCTTGGCTCCGTGCCGTATCGGAGAGAAAAACCGGGCTCACCCGTTCGCTCGCCCTCCTGGAAGGTGTTCCAGGCGGAGCTATCGGCGGAGCGACAATCGGCTTCGTTACCGGATTCATGACCCTCGCGATGTTCACCTGAACGTCCGTCGGCATGGCAATCAAAAAACGCCTCTCCGGAGGCGTTTTTTCATACGTCCGCTACGGGCGCTTTTTCGTTTTCTTTACGGGAAGCGACTTCTTATAGAGGTACGATTCCTTCGCGAGCGAAATCAGGAGCTCGTGGTCTTCGAGCAAATCGGCATCGGCCATTCCGGCGAGTTTCGCTCCCGGATACGGGAATCCCGTCGCAGGGAATTTCGCGAGGAGCGCGTCGTCGCACTGGAAGAAGAGCGTATCGTCGCAAGCCATGGCGAAGAATACGCCATTGCAGTAGATTCCGTATTCTCAAAACATCTTCCGGTGGCTGATTTCGCCCAGCGGGGAAAGCAGGTCGGTGACGAACTCGGCAAAGCCGGGGGAAGTTGCCATAAGGGAGCGGTTATTTGCTCTTGGGAATTCCGTAGTAATTGAGCAGGTACTTGGCGATCTGCGAGAAGAGCGCCGAAGACGTGGTTTCGGAGAATTCGGAGCTTCTCGGACGGTCGAGTTTGACGATCATGACGAATTTCGGATTCGAAGCGGGAGCGAAGCCTCCGTAGGACGTGATGGTGTGGCTCGGACCGTTATCTTCGTATTTGCCCTTCGACGCGATCTGCGACGTACCGGTCTTACCCGCGACATCGTACCCTTCTACGGAACCCTTCTTCGCGAAACCGATGGTCGCACCTTCGACGAGCATCGCGGTAATCTGCTTGGAGGTTTCTTCCTTAATGACGCGACGGAGGGGTTTGGGGGTGTTCTTAATGACGGTTCCGTCGCCGAGCGTGATGGAATCGACGATGTACGGTTCCATGTAGATGCCGCCGTTCGCGAGCGCGCTGTACGCGGCCGCCATCTGCAATACCGTCGCCGTGATACCCTGTCAGAACGACTGGGTGAAGAGTTTGGCACGGGACCATTTCTCATACGGTTCGATTTTTCCAAACACTTCGCCTTCGAGGGTGATGCCGGTCTTCTGTCCGAAACCGAAGTCGCTGACGTACTTCGCGAAGAGGGATTTTCCGATTTTTTGGACGATGTCGATCATGCCGACGTTGCACGACCAGTCGAGCGCATGGACGTAAGTATGGCGGCCGATGCACTCCTTCGAGACGTTCTTGATCTTGTATTCGTCGATTTCGGCGTAGCCCTTGTCGAGATACGTGTCGGTCGGCTTGATGTCGCCCGTGTCGATACCGATGGCGGTGGTAATGGCTTTGAAGACGGAGCCGGGTTCGTAAAGCGAACCGATAGTGTCGTTGACGTACGCTCCGGGGCCGAGGCCGTTCTTGAACTTGTATTTGGGGACCGCCGGATTGCCGAGTTCGTTCTCAGTGCACGGACGGAGCTTTATGCGCTTTCCGTCGTAGGCATATTCGATGCCGGTCTGGGAATCCTCGACCATTATCGGCATGCCGAGGAGGTCGAAAGACGGATTGGGGTATTTGCCATAGGAAACCTTCTCGATTTCGTAGACGGAACCGAAGTCGTTGGGATCGTAGTCCGGATAGCTCGCCATGGCGACGATGGCGCCGGTTTTCGGATCCATGACGACGACCGAGCCCTTGTTCGCGCGGAATTCCTTCACGCCCTGGGACAAAAGCCGCGTGACTTCTTTTTGGACGTTGCGGTCGATAGTGAGTTTGATGTCGGCGCCGTTGACGATCTTGCGCTCCGCGAGGTCGTAGCCGCCGAGGGATTTTCCGGAAGCGTCCTTGCGGGTCTTGCGCTGCCCTTCCTGCCCTTGGAGTTCGTCATGGAAATATCCTTCGACGCCGTACCGGCCGACGCCTTCGTTATCGACGAAGCCGGTCACCTGTCAGGCGACGTTCTTTTCCGGATAGAAACGGGTCGGGTGCGGTTCGAGGATGAGAAACGGCGTGATTCCGTCGTTTTCGTTCAAAAGCCCCTTCTTCACGGCGTTCTTTTCCTCCTTCATGCGTTCATCGACGAAGTCCTTGGTGGAAAGGCTCATCTTGCGGAGGATCTTCACGTAGCGGACGGGGCGCTTCGAAAGAAGGAAGTCCGCCTGGTCTTTGGACATTTGGAACGCCTGCACGAGTTTGGCCGAATAGGCGGGTTTCCGATCTTCCGGAACTTCCAGGGGATTGAGGTAGAGGTTGCCGGAAAGGAGCGTGAAACCGGAACCGGAGAACAGCTCCATGTCCTTCACTTCGTCGGGCGAAAGGGCTTCTTTTACGAGAACGAAATCGATGAATTCCTTTTCGATGCGGCGGTTGAGTTCGGCGCGGATGGCGGCCTTGGCGTTTTCGGCGGTGAGTTCGGCATCCGGCTTGAGGGAAGGTTTCGCGAAACCGGCGATGGCCTCGAGACACTTTTCATCCGTACCGTGCTGACAGAGGTCGAGGTAGGTGGCGTCGGTCAAAAAAGGATAGAGGCGCTCTTTGGAACCGGGTGCCTTGGGGTCGATGGCAAGGTCGGGGAGGTCGGTGGAAGTCGCGAAAACGCCGATGGGGTCGTTGTTGGAATAGATGGTCCCGCGCGAAACCGGGTTCTTTACGGTGACGGTCTGCTGCTTGTCGGCGAGGCCTTTGTAGTAGTCGTATTCGAGAACGGAATAGCGGAACGTCGTCCAGATGACGAAAAGCGCGTACGCGAAAAACAGGTAGGCGACGAGCTCGATGCGATCGGCACGGGCAAGGACGGAGAGCGTCCGGTCGAGAGAGTGTCTAAGGGCGTTTTTCATCGAATTTTAGGCGTTTTCTAGAGTCCATTCGCCCTTGGCGGCAAGGGCCATGAGGCGGGAAGTGGGAACGAACGACGAGACCGTGAGGCGGAACGGGTAGGATTTGGCGAACGATTCGAAAAGGAACGCGTGGTCGTAGGTGTGGAAGAACTTGTGCCGGGCCTCCGGAAAGAGCGCGTCTTCGAAGTAGAAAACGTTCGGGTAGGCGGCGAGATTATAGGAACAAAGCTTGCGACTTCAAACGAGAAACGGACGTTCTCGGGCCGCTACTGCGAGACGGAGACGGAAGTCTTTGGCTTCGGTGAGGGAATCGAGGTGGACGAGGAACGAATCCGCGTCTTCGCGGGCTTTCAAAAACGCCTCCACCGCCGCATCGGAAGGCAGTACGAGCACGCTTCCTTCGGCCATGGGGAATTTGGTTCAGAAGAGCCTGGCGGCGCCGAGTCATTCGTGGTCGTAGGCAAGGGTCGGGCGAAGCGGAACGAATTCCGACTTTCGGCCGATGGCCTCCGCAGGGTCGAGAAAATCGGCGGACCTGGCTCCTAACTGGGTTAAAGTCGCTGCGGTTCCACCGATTTTCTCGACCCGAGGACCAGCCGAGGACGAAACGTCGGAATTCGGTTCCGTGTACCCCTTCCCCGTTTTCAGGAAACGGCGGAAAACCGGGGTCGGCAAGAAGAACGAAAGCGCCGTGTGGAGGAAGATGAAATACCGCTTGGCGATAGCATAAGCGGCTTCGATTTGGTACGGGTGGACAACCGGGTCGGCGACCAGGATCGAAACTACGGATTTCGCCTCGGTTCGATCGGGCGGCGGGGCGTCGGACTCGGCGACCACGGCGGGAACCAATTCGTCACCGAACGGAACCTCGACGACGCACCCCCGGCGGACGAGTCCGCGGAGGTGTTCGGGCACGAAATACGTGAACCCTTTGGAATCGAGGGAGTGGTCGGCGACGACGGCTTCGAGGAACATGTCCCCATAGTACCGCGCGAAGCGGAGTGGGCAAGGGGAAAATTGAGAGTCATGGGCATATTTCCATTCGTTCATGCTTATTGGATTTTATCCTCTTGCACCGCGCATATGTTTTGATTTACCACGCCCGGACTGCTAAAATCTCTAAAAAGCAACCTTCCATAACCCCGGAAGATGTCGTTCGATCCATATGAAGCATCGTGATTCGCGGTCATTCTGGCATCGGGATTTTTCATGGTTCGCCATGGCGTAAGTTACGTCAAGAAGAGGCGCGAAGAAGCCGAGAGGCTCCGTTCAGAGCGGGAAGCGGAGTTAAACAGGATATCGGCCGAGGCTTCGAAGCTGCAGAACGAGATATTTTCCCGAATTGGTCGTGCGTATCTGAATAGGCGGAAGTACCTCACGTTGAAAGTGGCTTACTTGCCCGCTTTCGAACGCCTCGGGAGCCGTATTTCGGAGCTGGAGCCCGCTTATCCATGGCTGCTGTGGTTTTTTCGTGACGACGCCTTCCAGAATCGTTTTAATGCCCACATCATGCCTGGGCTCAAGGAGCAGTTCGCCCCTTACTTCAAAGGTTTGGACGAAAAGGGTTACTGACTTACCGATTCGCAGCTGGAATCCGTCCTGACCGACGAGGATGCCGTCCTGGTCAATGCCGGCGCGGGAGCAGGGAAAACGAAGACCATAGAGAGCAAAGTCCTTCACCTCGTCAGGAACGTATGAATTCCCATCGATGAGGTGCTCGTCCTGACCTATTCGCAAAAGTCGCGGTCGGACATGGCGGAAAGGATTTCGGGGTCGCTGAAAGCTTCCGGCATTCCCTTTCGCGAGGAGTGGCTCAAGTCCAACGTCACCACGTTCCACGCCTTTTGAAAAAGGGTGTTGGAAAGCGGGGTGGGATACAGAGAGGACTGACCGTCGGTCGCCCGGAGTTCCGCCCGTTTTTCAGTAATCGACGACAACAGTAGAAATAGGATCTTCGACTCCGTGGTCAGGAAAATGAAAGAGACCCTCGCTTCCCAGGAGCTGCTTACGGAATTCGTCCTTTACCACCTTTCCCCGCAGGCGGACCCAAAGGAGTTCGACTCTTTGGACGGCTACTACAAATACACTAAAAAGGGCCTCGTAACCCAGTTGCGACAGGACGGCTATCAAGTGAGCGTGAAAAGTTACGGCGAGGTCGTCATCGCGAACTTCCTCTGGGCGAACGGCATTTCCGTCCAATACGAACCGACCGACCATTACTACACCGACTCGTCGAACCAGAAGAGGGCCTACCGTCCCGATTTCTTTCTCCCGGACCACGGAGTGTACGTGGAGTACTTCTGAATCGACTCCCAAGGCCGCACAGCCCCGCACGTGACCGCATTGGACTATTTGTCGGAAACGATAAAGAAGCTCGAATGACACGAGCGGTGCGGCAACCGTCTCGTCGACATGAGGTACGCGGACCTCGAACGCGGCGTCCCGTCGTTCCTCGAAAAACTGAGAAATGAACTGGAACGCAACGGAGTGCCTACGAAGTACATTTCGCCGAAGGATTTCGTTGGCACGCCGGCCGCCGCGGAACCGCTCGAATGAGTGAACAAGATGATTTCGTCCTTCCTATCGCTCTACGAGGAATCCGATTCCCCTATCGAATTCCTCGAAAGAAAGATTGATGCAGGGTTCGACCGCTCCAACGCTGACAGAAACAGGGCTTTCCTCAGGCTGTTCGATCATTTCTACGGGGAATACAAAGCCGCTTTGAAGGAAGAAGGGGTGATCGATTTCGGTGACATGGTACGCAAATCCGCACAAGCGCTCGTTTCGGGAGTTTTCGAGCGCAAATATCGCCGCGTGCTCATCGACGAGTTCCAAGACATTTCCAAGGCCAGGGCCTCCCTAGTCAAGGCGGTGCTTTCCGGTTCGTCCGACTGCAGACTCTTCTGCGTTGGGGACGACTGGCAGTCCATCTACCAGTTCGCCGGAAGTGACTCATCGATATTCGCGAACTTCGACGTGCACTTCTGATACGCAAAGGAGATAACTTTGGACCGGACCTTCCGCTTCAACCAGGGGATTTCGGACGTTTCGTCCGCTTTCGTGACTGCTAATCCGGAACAGAAAAAGAAATCCCTCGCATCCATTGACAAGTCGAGAATCGGGAAGGTCGTCGTGGTCGGGAAGGAGGACGGCTCAGCCTCCTACTTCCACAGGATTCTGTCGGATATCGCTACAAAAGACGGAAACGCCGGACGCCGGATTTCCGTGCTTTACCTTACCAGGTACCAAAAGTGGAGATACCGGTGAGAACCCTTCGACGCCCTCGCGGAATACGAGAAGTCCAAAGGAGGTTCTGAAGAGGAGGGCGACGCCTATTCTATGGAAGTGTGAGGCGTTCAGTTCGACATAACCCATATGACGGTTCATAAGTCGAAGTGATTGGAGTCCGACTACGTCGTCGTCGATTTCGTGGATTTGGCTGAAAAATTCTCATTCCCAAGCGCTTTCGAGGACGACCCCATCCTGTCCCTGCTTACGAACGGCCGAGGCAGGAAAGGATATCCGTATGCGGAAGAGCGCCGCCTGTTTTACGTCGCCATCACGAGATGACGCGAAAGGGCATACGTGGCCTATTCCTCCAAATCCGACTCCCCGTTCGTCGAATGGCTCTCCGAAGCCTGACACGGTCAATTTTCCGACGTGATAACGGAGCTGGGGGCGGACGGCATCTCGGTGCCGGTGTCCCAAACCGGAAAACCCTGAGTTTGCAAGCTTTGCAAAGGGCGGATGGTCGCGAGGAAATGAAAGACCTCATTCTTATGATGCGAGAATTATCCGCGCTGTACGCATACCGAAGACGCGCCGCTGCCGAAATGTCCCGACTGCAAAGTATCCATGAAAAAAACGTGGAGCAAGAAGTTCGAAAGGTACTTTTGGTGATGTCCGAACTACCCTAAATGCACGAGGACGAGGAGTTTATAATTCGCATGAGCGATAGTCGAAATCAAAAAAAATCCCCCCGATTTCCGGGGGGATTTTTCTTTTCCTACTTCTTAAATGGCGGCTTCCCTCCTCCCGGGCGCGGCGCCGGGTTCGAGGGCCTGGCGGCCGGAACGGGCTGGGCGGCGGGGTTCGGGGTTTCCGACAGTCCGAGTTTCGCCGCATCGGCCTTCTTTTTCTTCTCTTCCTTCATCTTTTCTTTGTACTCTTCTTCCGATTTCTTGAGTTTGCGTTCGTCTTCGACGACCTTGGTATTGAATTCGAGAATCTTCTTCTCGACCAATTCCACCGGCTTCGAATATTTCTCGCGGCTGACCTTGAGCAATACGTCGCGTTTCTGTTCGAGGATTTCCACACGCGAGTTGATGGGCGCGAACGTCGTCGCCGAGAATACCGGCGTCGGCATTCCGTCGACCAAAAGCTTGGTGTAGATGTCGTATTTCCTCAGGTTCTGGAGGTCGTTGGCGGTGACGACTTCTTCGTCCATGATTTCGGAGAGGACGGTCGCGTCGTGGTGTCCGACCTGGAACGAAACGGTCGTACCCACGTTGCCAAAGACCGCCCCCTGCACGGTTTCGCTCATCTGCTCGACGTACTGGTTCGCCATGACGAGGTTCAGTTTGTACTTCCGGGCTTCCGAAAGGATGGTGGCGAACGAGTCGGTGGCGAAGTTCTGGAATTCGTCGACGTAGAGGTAGAAGTCCACGCGGTCTTTTTCCGGAATGTCGGCGCGACCCATCGCGTCGATCTGGAACTTGGTGACCATCATCGCGCCCAGGAGGGCCGAAGAGTCTTCGCCGATGCGCCCCTTGGAGAGGTTCACGATGAAGATCTTCTTGTTGTCCATCACCCAACGCAGCGAGAACGGGTTCTTGGGCTGGCCGAGGATGTTGCGCAGAAGCGAACTCGAGAGGAACTGTCCGACCTTGTTCAATATCGGTCCGGCCGCTTCGACCTGCTGCTTGGGTTCCATCGCGTCGAATTCGTTCTGCCAGAAACGGACGAGATTGGGGTCTTTGAGCTTGCTGACGATGCGCTGGCGGTACGACTTCATCGTGAGCATGTGCGGGATCGACATCATGGTCGTATCCGGAATCTCGAGGAGCGTCATGACCGTGTTGCGCATGATGTGCTCGAGGCGCGGTCCCCACGATTCGCCGAATATCTTCTTGAAAATCGATACGAAGCCCGAGGCGACGATGGGACGGAGTTCCGGCGGAACCTGCTCCAGCATGTTGAACGCGATGGGGAACTTGTAGTCTCCCGGATCGAAAAGGATGACGTCGTTGGTGCGCGACTTGGGAATCGACGCGAGAATGGTTTCCGCAAGGTCGCCGTGCGGGTCGATGACGCCTACGCCGCGCCCTTTGAGGATGTCGTCGTAGATCATGTTTTCGAGGAGGGTCGACTTGCCCATACCCGTCTTTCCGATCACGTAGACGTGGCGGCGGCGGTCGCCCGGCATGATGCCGAACGGCATGCTCGATCCGCGGAAGTTCGTCGTGCCCACCGGAGTGGCGTCGTCGTGGTCGTGGATGAGCGGCAGGTTTGCCGGCGGTTCGAATTTCTTGGTAGTCACCCAGTTGATGCCCGGGGTTTTGACGTAGAGCGTTGGCAAATGCACGAGTCCGGCGAGTTCCGCCGAATTGAGTACGAGTCCGCCCGAATTGGAGCGCGACGCGAGCACGCCCGCATGGTCGAGCGCCGGGGCGGCGACCTTGAAGGCGTTGGATTCCGGACGGGCGAAAATCGAGAGCGACGTCGCGGCCTCACGGAGCGCGGCGCGCGCCACGGCTTCGTTCTTGGCGTAGGTGGCCACGCGGACGGACGCCTTATACCCGAAGCTCTTGAGCTTTTCTTCAACCGGGGACTTCTTGTCGTCGTGCGAATCGTGGGCGGCGTGGTCATCGTGGTGCATTCCGCCGTGGATGACGATCATGGCGAACTTGCCGAGCATCACGAACGGGAAAACCAACGCTTTCACCAGCGGCGAAAACGGCGAGAGGAGGATCTTTTTGACGAATTTCGGAGCGTGGCCGGTCATGACGGCGACGATTTTTGCGGACTTCCATTCGTCGTCGTGCGCCGAGCGGAAAACGGTTTGGAACACCGTCACGTCGCTGTTGGCGGACTTCGCCAAAGAACCCGTGATCGACGAAAGCGGATCGACGGTTTCCTTTTCGCTACGTTCCTTGAAGTCGGTGTAGATCTTTACCGGCTTGAGGTAGTCGCTCTTGAGGGCGGCCTCGGCAACGTACGGGACGCCCTCGGGAAGGTAATCGACCACGCGGGTGATTTCGACCTGCGGATAGTGTGCGTAAATCTGGTTTTCCAAAAGGTCGGCGTGCGATTCGGGAGCCGTGAAAAAGAACCGTACGACGCCGCGCAAATGCACGACTTCGAACGAGAATTTCGGCGCGGAATACGACTTGGAAAACCATCCCTTCTTGGTTTCGACGGTATCGTGGAGGATGTTGAGAATTTGTTCCGCGACGAAAACCCCCTTCTCGTTGAGACGGTCGACCCGTACTTCGAGTACGGCGCGTTTATGGTCTTCGTGATGTTCCATCGATCGGTTCGGAAAACGGCATTATAAGGAGGAAGTCCTCCCCCGCAACTAATACGGGCTCATCATGGCTTTGGCTTTGTTCTCGGCGAGGCGCTGGTTGTTTTCGATCATCGAAGCGAAGAGCGGCGCGAGATTTTCCGCGATGCGGACTTCGTAGTCGGAGAACTTGGAATCCGTCCCCTTCTTTCCGAGGGCGAGATAGCCGCGCAGTTCGCCGGCGCTGACGAGCGGAAGCATGTGGACGGCATCGGCTTCGGAGGAGCCGAGGACTTCGCCTTTCAATACGGCGCTGTGGTCTTCCTGGACTTCGATTTCGCCGGCGACCTTCTGGTTGATGGGCCAGATGGACGGGAAGCGGGTATTGAACTTGTAAATGAGGAGCCCCGGAACGGCGGCGTGCTGTTCGATAGCGATGATGTAGTCGAGCGAGAGCGACTTCTTGAGAAGCTTGATGGCGTCGAGAAGGCCTTTTTCGCCGCGCTCCTTGTACGAATTGATCTTTTCGGTGGTCTCGTAGAGGAGGGCGAGTTCCTTTCCGGTATCCGAGAGGCGGAGGCTCGTGGCGTCGTTGAGGTATTTATAGAAACGCATGAGCGTCTCCGGCGAGAGCGATTCGAGATAGTCGAAATCCTCTTTGGTGAGCATGACGACGGAGCTCGGTACGTAGGCTTCCGCCTGCACGTCCTTCTGCATGCGTCCGGCGAGGACGCCTTCGCCGATGAACGTACCCGAATAGGCCTTTCCGATTTCCTTCTTGTCTCCGGTGGGATTGATGCGGAAGATCTTGAGCGCTCCCGAGGAGACGATGTAGAAATACGGGCTTTCTCCCGGCTCGAAGAGCACTTCGCCGCTCGTGAGCGCCTTTTTCTTTTTCTTGGTGAATTCGTCGAACTTTTCGAGGAAGGCGAAAACCGGGGTTACGGTGAGCCCCGCCTTAAGTCATTCCAACCCCTTCTGGAGGGACGGGAGTTCGAGTTCTTTCCGGATCTCCGGACGCGCGTCTTTCTGTTCGGTCATGTTCCGGAAATATTAACGGTGTTGGGCGATCAAATCCTTGTCTCGAACGAAGCTCGAGAAGGTGTCTTTGGAAATGAACCCCTTCATGAAGAGCCCTTCCAAGTACCGGTCCATGAGGACCATCCCCTCCTGCGAACCGAGTTCGATGATCGAGTAGAGCTGGTGCGTGAGACCGCGGAGCACGACGGAACGTACGGCGTCGTTATTGAGGAGGACTTCGCGGCAGACTACGCGACCCTTGCCGTCCTTGCGCGGCAGGAGCACCTGCGAAACGACGCCGGTGAGCGCCATGGCGAGTTGTACGCGGACTTGCCCCTGCTGGTTCGCCGGGAACGCGTCGACGATGCGGTCGATGGATTGGACAGTGTCGTTGGTATGGAGCGTCGAGAGGACGAGATGGCCAGTTTCGGCGAGCGTAAGGGCGGCCTGCATGGTTTCCGGGTCGCGCATTTCTCCGACGAGGATGACGTCCGGGTCTTCGCGAAGCGACGACTTGATGGCACGGAGGAACGACTGGGTGTGGGTTCCGACTTCGCGCTGGTGGATGAGGCAGTTTTTCGAGATGAGGTTGAACTCGATGGGGTCTTCGATGGTGATGATGTGCTTCTTGAAATTCTGGTTGATGTATTCGACGAGCGAAGCGAGCGTAGTCGACTTACCGGAACCGGTCGGCCCGGTTACGAGAATGAGCCCCTTTTCGCGGTGGAGCATGTCGATGACCGCCTTCGGAATCGAAAGTTCTTCCGGATTCGGAATGCGGGTGGGAATATAGCGGATGGCCATTCCCGGGCCTTTGACGTCGTGGAAAGCGTTGACGCGGAAACGGTGTTCCTTGAAAGCGTACGAGAAATCAACGTCCTTGCTTTCGATGTATCCTGCATACCCTACGCTGCCGATCATCTGACGCACGAGGCCGTAGACTTCTTCGACGGTCATCGGGCCGTAGGCTTCGACGACTTCGAGCTCGCCGGTATGCTTGCGGACGGTAGGCGCGGAGCCGCTCGAGACGTGGAGGTCCGGAAGCTGGTTTTCGATGACGTCGTTCAGGAGTTCGTGGAATTTTTCAATCATGGGAAAGATGGATTTCCGAGTTACCCGTACATCGTAGCACGTTCCTCGAAACGAGGCAAAAAAGACCCCTTGCGCACGCCCTCTTTTCGCGTATTATTCGATAAGTACGCCTAACCCTGCACCTATGAAACTCGGAAAGCTCCTCGCACTCGCCGCCGGATACGCCGCCGGAATGGTCATCGCCCTCCGTTTTGGAAAAAACGGAAAGACCAAAGACGTAGAATCCATCAAAAAGGACATCGGCGACATCCACAAGAATCTCTGGACCGAAGCCGAAGCCGCCATCTTCTCGGAAGAGAACATGCAGAAGGTGGCCGAACTCCGCAAGCAGGCCGAAGCCGAAATTGCCGATTTCAAGAAAGAAGCCCAGGCGAAACTCCGCAATTGGAAGAAGCTCGGCGACGACAAGCGCAAAGAGGTTCTCGCCGAAGTCGAAGCCCTCTACGCCCGCCGCGTCGAAATCCTCGAAGAGGCCAAGAAAACCGCCATCGAAGCCATCGACACCGGGAAGGAAACTTCCGAAAAGGCCGTAGCGAAGCTCCAGAAGAAGACCGAAAAGGTCGCCGCGGAACTTAAGAAGGATCTCGAAAAGACCTTCAAGGACCTCAAGAAGAAGGCGAAAGCCAAAGTAGCCAAGAAGTAATTTCGAACCATTCCCGGGACGTTCCTTCGGGGGCGTCCTTTTGGTTCGAAAGGCCGACGTACAAACCGATAACCGAAAGCAATCATGTCCGATCTCCAGGATCTCGAAAACGAACTCGAAAACGTGGCGGAAGAATCCGCTCCGGCAACTTCGTCGCAGGACGACGGTTCCGCGCTCGCCGCGGATTTCGACAACCTCGCCGCCGAAATCGCCAAACTCAAAGACACCCTCGCCCGCTCACAGGCCGACTACAAGAACCTCGTGGCCCGCACCGAGCGTGAACGTCTCGAAATGGGCGAATACGTCACGGAAAAACTCGTCGTGAAACTCCTTCCGAGCTTCGACAACCTCGAACGCCTCCTTTCCGGAACTCCGGAAGCGGAACGCACGGGCGTTCTCTACGAAGGCGTGAAATCCACCTTCGCGGGACTCGTCCGCGCGCTCGAATCGGTGGGCGTTTCAGCTTTCGAATCGGCCGGACAGCCGCTCGACCCCGCTTTCCACGAAGCCGTCGCGCAGGTTCCCGGAGCCGAAGGCACCGTGGTCGTCGAATTCGAAAAGGGGTACAAGCTCCGCGAAAAGGTCATCCGCCATGCCAAAGTCACCGTCGGGAACGGCGCGGAAGCTTAGGCATTCCATGGCCACTAAAAAATCCGTCCAATTCGGACGGATTTTTTAGAACCTAGATTTCCACGTCGATTTTCATGGTGCCCAGCGAGGCTCGACCGTATCTTGCCGCCGAATCCTTCTGCGCGAACCCCTTTTTCATTTTCTCGAATACCGCGTGCTGGTCGCCGAGAGAAAAGTGCCACCATTCGTGAGCAAGACGGGAAAATCCCACGGCCTCCATGAACGACTTGAGCATGTTACGGTTCTTCTGGAAGGTGTCGGCGTCCGGGTGGTCGCTCTCCTCGAACGCCTCGGGATGGGCGTTTTCATGTTCGTCGATGAGCGACCCCATGTCGAGTTCGCGCCCGTCTTCGTCAACGATGGTGAGGTCGACGGCCGCCCCCGTGGAGTGGGGCGGCGGAGCGAGCGGATCGTCCACGGCCGGAGCCCAGATTCCGTGGGCATGGGCGTAGGCCCTTTCGCGGATTTCGTCTTCCGCTTCGTTCAAGAGGATTCCCGCGACCATCCGGCAGTACGAATCGGCGACATGGTCGACCATGAAGGCTTGGACTTCGATAGGACGGTACGCGTCGTAGATTTTGAACTTCCATCCCGGATGGAATTCGTTCAAAAGCATGGCCGCTTTTTCGAGCGCCGCGTTCACCGAAGCGCGAACCACGAAAGGCGTGGCGTCCCCATAGGGGGCGCCGAGAGAAACGTACGGATGCGGGTCCGCGAAGACGAAACGTCCGTCCGCCGGAATGGCGACGAGCGGCTCGCCACATTCTTCGATGCGGACTTCGTGACGGGTCGATGGACCCTCGAAAGCCTCGGAAACGTTCATGCGGTTAGCGGTCAATAGCGGTTTCCACCAAGGTGGCGGTTGCGTCGATTACCCGGTCGGACTCCCCCGCCGGAAACATCGCGGTTTCCAGCTCGGCGATATTGAACGAAGTGCGGGCCGAGAGCGCCGTAACGCGGCGGTCGGCCATGAAGACTTCGAGACGGTCGGGATATACGTCCACGAAATACGGGAGTTTGCCGGACGCGGCTTCTTTCACTTCCTGCGGAACCCCCTCTCCGCGCGGCATGTCGTCTTTTTCGGGCAGAACGTCCGAGGCGGCTCCCGGGACGGCCTGGACGACGCGTTCCGTGATGGTTATACGGCCCTCCCCCATGAAATGCGTGAGGTCTTCCATTTTTCCGGCGGCCGGCAACAAGCGGCCGGAACCGATGGAAAAATTCAAAAAAGAATTCGCGGTTTCATGACCGGCGCCTCAGACGAACGATTGGGTATGGATATAGAGCTCGACATGCGCGTCCGGAACGTCGAAAACGTAGGGGGTCGGCCTGCCTTCGGCATCGAAATCCTGGCGGAGTTGGATTCTGGAGCGCAGGCTTCGGCGTTCCGGGCCGCGACGGACGCCGTTGTCGAAGCCGTTTTCATCGCTCTTTACGCTCCGTATGGATTCGATTCCTCCGTCCGCGTCCAAAAAGACGGTAACCTGTTCCTCGGCTTCATCCGGAAGCAGGAGGTTCGCGGTGAGCTTGATGGGACGACCCTCGAAAAACGTCACGCTCGCCGGAACCGCTCCGTAAAAATGGGCGATATGCGGAGTCGGGCGTTCGCTTTTCGAAATCACCCTTTCGAGGAACGCTTTCCAATCGGTTTTACCGACCTCGGACGAATGTTGGGAATTCCTCATGGACGTGAAGGTTATTTCGTTTTTATATAAAAAAATTCGAGAACGTCAAAGTATTCCTTATCCGACGAGGAAAGAAAAAGCCCGGGGCAAAAGCCCCGGGCGGTATTTCATGCGGCACGAATCGTCGATTAGGAGTCTGAAATCCAACGACGTGCGAACCTTCCACTGGTATCCGCTTGTTTTCGCCTTCGAGAGCGATGCCTCCGAAGAGACTCAAGATGGTGAGCGGAAAAGGGTTTTCCCTTCGGCCGAAGTGGTATTCGGTCTGATGGACGTGGAGCGCCCATGCCGTCCTTTAGGAGAGCAGCCGGGATAAAATAGTGACGATTCGAACCTTGTCAAATTAGAGCGAACGGGTCGCAACTTCTTCCTGGAGCTTCGCTACGAATTCGGCGACGGTCGAGACGGTCTGTTCGCCGGTCTTGCGCGAGCGGACGGAAACGGTCTTTTCGGTCACTTCCTTTTCGCCGATGACGAGCGCGTAGTTCACGTGGTCGGTTTCGGCGTTGCGGATCTTCTTGCCGAGCCCGTCGGAAGACGAATCGAGTTCGACGCGGAGTCCCGCCTTCTTACACGCGGCGAAGACTTCGTCGGCGTAGGCCATGAAGTTTTCAGAAACCGGGAGGATGCGGACCTGTTTCGGAGCCATCCAAAGCGGAAAATCTCCGGCGAAGTGTTCGATGGCGATGCCCATGAAGCGTTCGAGCGATCCGGCGATGGCGCGGTGGATGACGACCGGACGTTCCTTTTCACCCTTTTCGTTGACGAACGAGAGGTCGAAACGTTCGGGAAGGTTGAAGTCGCACTGGATGGTGGCGAGCTGCCATTCGCGTCCGATGGCGTCCTTGAACATGAAGTCGAGCTTCGGTCCGTAGAACGCGGCTTCGCCTTCTACGCGCTTGTAGTTGAGGCCGTTTTCCTGCGCGGCGGCTTCGAGAGCGCCTTCGGCGGTGTTCCAGACTTCGTCGCCGCCCAAGTACTTGGAGCGGTCTTCCCCGCGGACGGAGAGCGAAACCCAGTACCCTTCCATGAGGCCCATGGTGGTGTAGAACTGCTTGATGACGGAGACGATGGTCGATACCTCGTCGCGGATCTGGCTCACGCGGCAGAAGAGGTGGCCGTCGTCCTGGGTGATGGAGCGTACGCGGGTGAGACCGGAGAGCTGTCCGGTTTTTTCGTCGCGGTAGACGGTCGCCGGTTCGAAGTAGCGGATCGGCATGTCGCGGTAGCTGAACTGGTTGTCCGCGAAGATCTGCATGTGGTGCGGGCAGTTCATCGGCTTGAGGTGGAACTTTTCCTTGCTGGTTCCGCCGTAGACCGAGAACATGTCTTCGAGGTAGTGGCCCGCGTGGCCGGAGGTGACGTAGAGGTCTTCCTTGGCGAGGTGCGGAGTACAGACGCGGAGGTAATCCTTATCTTTGTGAAGTTCCCAGAGGTAGTCTTCGATCGCCTTACGGATGACCATGCCGTTGGGCTGGATGAGCGGAAGTCCCGACCCTACGAGCTGCGAGATGGTGAAAAGCTTGAGTTTGGCGCCGAGGATGCGGTGGTCGCGTTTCTTGGCTTCGGCGAGCATGCCCAAGTGCGCGTCGAGTTCTTCACGCTTATCGAAGGCGAACGCGTAGATGCGGGTGAGCTGTTTGTTGGCGGAATCGCCCTTCCAGTAGGCTCCGGCGAGCTTTTCGATCTTGAACGCGTTCTCATCGAGTTCCGAGGTCTTTTCCACGTGGGGTCCGCGGCACATGTCGACGAAGGTTTCGGTTCCGTTCTGGGCGATATTCTTGTAGAACCCGATTTCGGTTTCGCCCTTGGCGGCGAGGTCTTCGGCCATTTCGACCTTGTAGTCTTCGCCCTTGGAGGCGAGGAAAGCCACGGCTTCGGCGACCGGGAGCTTGTACGCTTCGAACTTCTGGTTCTGCTTGATGAGGTTTTTCACCTTCTTTTCGATTTCCTTGAGCGATTCGTCGTTAATGGCGACGTCGCCGAAATCGAAGTCGTAGTAGAAACCGTTCTCGATATCCGGACCGATGGCCATTTTGGCTTCCGGGTAGAGGGATTTCACGGCCTGGGCCATGAGGTGCGCGAGCGAGTGGCGCTTGGTGGAGATGGGGTGGGACATGGGGATTTTGAAAAAAGAAAAACGCCCCGCCTTTTCGAGCGGAGCGTTTTAAGAAGCTTTTTGAAAGCACTATTAAACCGTCGCCCGAGTGCGGGAAGTGGTTTTCGTAGTGTCCGGTTGTGCGACCATTCGAGAGACCCTCGGGTTGGTTACGGGATATCGGATGCGCGAATCCTAAACGAATCCGTAAAAAAATCAAGAACCGGCCGCGACTACGCGGCGAATTGGCGGAAAATCGAAATTCAGAGCAGAACCAGGACGTACGCGATGAAAATCAGAATGACTCCGAAGAAGCCGAACCAAAGGAGCGACGCGTATTTCTGCCATTTCGTCCCCCAAAGGCAGAAAGCGGCCAGAATGAGCGAAGAAACCAGAACGAACATGCCCTGGAATCCGAGTATCGTAAAAAAATCCATGCCCGGAGAATACTCGTAACCGCACGTATGGGATTTCGAATTGCAGTAATACACGTAGCCGTCGCGCAGCGGGACAAGGACGGCGCGTTCGAAAATTTTCCATGCCAAGAATGCCGAGAGGGCGATCTTGGGTACGTGGACGAAGCTGGCGATGGTTGCGTTCATGTGCGAGGGTTTTTTCCATGATACCCATTTCTCACCGGCCTTCCATCGGAACGCCCACCGAATATTTGACAATCTCCGTTTTTAATTACTATTCATCCACGAAACCAAAACAGAAAGGAGCCCCCCATGGGCAAAAAGAAACGTCCGGTCATTCACGCGGTCAACCTGTCGCTTCCGCAATCGCGGGACAAAACGGTCGACCAACTCTACCGTTTGCTCCGCAATCGCGTCCGTCACAAATCGAACGTCGATCGTAGCGCACAAGGCAAACGTGCCGAGCTGCTCATCATCGAATTCGCCCATAAAGCGGTCGACATCCCCACGGGCGTCCTCGTAAAAGGGGCATCGTTCATCCTCATCGTAGACGATAACGAAAAAGAAGTCGGCTTCTCCGCCGAGGTAGATTCCGTTCTCGGCACCGGAACGCTCTACGTTTTCAAAACCGGCAAGGCCTACGTCCAAGAAGACTGAAAGCCGCAGCCCACCCGAAAGTCCCCGATCCGGGGGCTTTTTCTTTTTCTAAAATTCCGACGTACGAAAAAACCGCCCGATAAACGGACGGTTCATCCCGATCCTATCCGATTGGATAAGTGGGGGCCTTACGAATCCAGAGACAGACCGCGGGCGCGGATGATGTTCTGTGCGCACTGGGAGAGCGGGCGGTCGCCGACGACCTCGCGCAGACTCTTGTTGCAGTGGCAGTCCTTGATTTCACCGGAGGTGACGAAGGAACCCTTGGTGCCAGCGGATTGTTCTTGGTTCGTTGCGGCTTGCGTGTTGCTCATGAAGAGCCTCCTTTTGGTGTTGTACCCGGGATTGGGCACGGGTGATTCTATCCCGTACCGAAAAATGTCAAGAGTTTCAATTAGAATTGCTCAATTGATTGTGTCAATACTCGGTTTTTGCCAGAACCGAGCCACGCATGGTAATATGGAAAAGAACCGCAAGAACCATGTCGACCACCACCAACGACATCCTCGAAAACCTCCAAGGAGGAAACCAGACCCAATCCGCACGTCCTGCGGACGGGGACCTTTCGAAGACCGAAGCGAAATCCGCTCCGAAGGATGCCGAAGACAAAGAAGAATCCTCCGCTCCCGAGCTCTCGATCAGCGGACTCTCCCTCGAAAAGGGCCGCCGCGACATCGAAGCCGGAATCCTCGCCGATACCCGCCGACGCATCCTCGAACTCGCGCTCATGCTCGAAAAGGGGGAAGTGACCGAAAAGGTCATCGAAGAAACGCAAGCATCCCTCCAGAAGATCGCCGCCGAAATCGGGCGAACGAAAGGCAAAGACGAACTTTTCAACTACCCGCTCCTCGACAACATCGGACGCGTGGTGTTCGAAGACCTCCCTCTCGTCTTCGGCAAGGACGCGCAGGTAGAATCGGCCCTCAAGGTCCTTCAGAAGGTTTTCCGCCAGCGCTACAACGCCGTCATCGTCGTCGACGCGAGCCGCAAGGCGCTGGGAATCATCCCGAGCGCGGTGCTCATCAACTCCGATCCGGAAGAAACGCTCGGAAAGATCCCCACCGTCACCAAGGGATTCTCCGTCACGCTGGATTCGAAGCCGGAAGAAGTAACCGCCATCATGGACCGCCTCGGGGTCAACGTCCTTCCGGTCGTCGATTCGAAAGGCATCGTCATCGGTACGTTCACCAGCCGCGACCATGTCAAAGGCGTCGCCGCCCTCTACTCGAGACAGCTCATGGAAACGCTCAAGACCCACGGCATGCTCGCCCAAATCCAGCAGAACATGGAAAACCCGTCCGCATAGGACGGGTTTTTATTTGGAGACAGACTTTCAGGAAGCGGGTCGGACGGCGCCGCAGCGACTTTAGGACCCTAGGAGCCAGACGTCGTCCGACCCGCTTCCTGCTTTCGGGCACAAATGAAAAATCCGTACATACGAGGCATATGAACCGATCAAATGATGCCTATGTACGGATTTTCTTGTGTGTCCGACTCCCGCCGAAGGGTTTCGGTACGATACCGCTGCTTTTGCCTCTGTTTTACCAGAATGAGGGGCTGGTTCCTCGGATCGAATCCTTTCGGTTCTCTCCAGAAGATGAATGTGTTTTACAATTGGTTCCCTTGCGGGCCGAATTTGTTTTTGTTGTCCTTCGGTACTTCGGCGTACCTTTCTATAGCAGCGGACAAATGTATTAAAACATGAAATAAATTAGTTGTCAAAAAATGGTCCTACTTTTTTAGGACCATTTCTTAAAATATGTCTTCGTTGGCTTGCTGATGCTATTTCTCAGTTGCGCGATATACGCCCGTCCAACCTTCCGGAACGCCTTCTTCGACGAGTTTTCCACAGCGGTTCATGAATACTTCCGAAGGCGGATCCTTGTATATCGCGGCAAGTTTCGCGAACATTTCCTTTCCTCTCGCGACTTCTCATTGCGCGTACAGCTCGAGGGCCTTTTCGAATTCCGCGACAAGCGTGCGCTTGTCGTTATCGACCTCTCCGACGCGTCCGACGAGTTCGTAGATTACGGTGGGCTTTTCTTTTCCCTTTACCATGATGGAATCGAGCTTTCGGAAGACGAATTCGTCCTTGCAGGTTTCCCGTACGGTCTCGCCGGCGATGACGAGCGTGCCGTAGAGCTTGTTGATACCTTCGAAACGCGAAGCGATGTTCACGGTGTCGCCAAGGGCGGTAAATTCGATCTTCTTGCCTTCGCTGCCGATATTCCCCACGACCGCGGTTCCCATGTTGATTCCCATGCGGACTTGGATTTCGAATCCGAACCGGGTTTTGAACTGGCGGTTGATTTCTTGGATCTTCTCCTGCTGTTCGATAGCGGATTCGCAGGCGAGACGCGCCTGGTCGTTTTGTTCGCGGAACGCGCCCCAAATCGCCATGACGGCGTCGCCTTCGTACTTGTTGATGAACCCCTTGCGGTGCATGATGATGTCCGAGACTTCTTTCAGGTAGACCGAAAGGAAGTTGACGAGCTCTTCCGGTTCCATGTTTTCCGAAAGCGTGGTGAAGCCCGCGATGTCCGAAAAGAAGAGCGTGACTTCGCGGCGTTCTCCGCCGAGGCGCATTTGGTCGTAGTTGTTGAGCACCGATGCGACGAGGTCTTCGGCGAGGTACTGCGAAAGGGCATTGCGGAGGAGGCGTTTGCCCTTTTCTTCGAGCATGTACTTGTACGCCGTGGACGCGAGCGCCACCAAGATGACGATGACGGAAAGTTCTATCGGGTAGTTGAGGTTCTTACGGAACGCCCAGAAAATGAATACGTAGAACGCGCCGGCCAAAATGAGGGCGACCGCCGAAACGAGCACCTGGTACGCGCGGTTCCCCACGTGGAGGAGGAAGATCGAGAAGAAGAACGTCAACAATGCGAGCACCGCCAATTCTATCCCCTTGGACGACTCGGTGACGTACGAACGCTCGAGCACCGTATTGATGGCGTTGGCATGGACGTACACCCCTTCCAACACGCCCATCGGCGTGAAGAATTCGTCGTGGAGGGCGGTGGCGGTGGCGCCGATGAGAACGATCTTATCCTTCACCATTTCGGGCTTGTAGTCCCCGAACTCGCCCTTGGTTTCAGCATGGTACACGTCCGAAAACGAAATCTTCGGGAAGGTGACCTGCGGGGGGAGATAGCTGATGAGGAACTCGTTAGCCGAAGCGTTCAGCGCGTACGGAACGAACCGGTATTCGTTCTCATGGAATTCGTAGTACTTGTCGTATTTGAGCCGGTCGTCGGAAACCTCGGTCTTTTTTCCATAGACCAAGTCGAGATAGCGGCGGAGAATGGAGAACGAGAAGCTTTCGTAGTACTTTCCATCGACCTTCCCGACCGGGTTGACCGCATAGACTACGGAATTGATCGGATGGATGGACGGGTCGAAAAACCCGAGCGACGAAGCCGCCGAACGGAATTTCTGAATGGGGAAAAGCGCCTGTCCGCGCGAAAACCCGAGCACGACGTTGCCAGCGCGGGAGATCGACTGCGCGAGCTCGTCGTCTCAGGAGTCGGCTTTTTCCGAAAACAGCACGTCGACCCCCACTACGAGGGCTCCGTCCTTTTTCAGCCGGTCGATGACCTTCGCGTAGTATTCGCGACGGAATTCCTGCCAACGCCCGAGTCCGCTAGAATCCGAAAGGGTACGGTCGTCAATCGTAACCACCGCGACGGCCGGATGGGCTTCGCGCTGCGGATACGATTGGAGGAGCATGTTCCGTACGCCGAGGTCGGCGTTGGCGAAGAACCGGTAGAACGGGTTCGACTGGGGCGCCACGCGCGACGAAAATCCTACGATAAAGAGAACCGCCACCGAGATGATGAACGCGGCGAACACCTTGTTCATGAGGAAAATCGCGAAACGCGCCGTCGGCTTATTGGCAGACATGGGATCCGGTTATTTGATGTTCGGTACGAGTTTCTGCACGCCTTCGAGCACCGATTTCGCGGCATCGGTCGCGGAATCGAGGGCGGCCTTCGGTTGCGCCATGAAGAGGTTCGGGTCGGAAAGGGTGTCGAAGCCCTTCTTTTTCAGGGAGTCCATTACCGAGTTGAAACGGTCCATCTTGTCGGTCGGGAGTTTCGATTCGATGCGGCGGACAGCTTCCTGGTCGGCACCGGCCCTAATGTATTCGGAAAGCTTCTGGCGGGTTCGGAGAAGCTGCTCTTCGTTGGAAAGCGAAGTCCAGGAATCGTAGGTTTCGTGGATGGCGAACGCCGTGGCGAGCTTGGATTTCTCGCTTTCCGGAGCAGCCGCGAGAATCGCGTCTCGGAGAGCCTCCTTCGATTTCACGTTCTCCGGGTTCTCATTCAGCGCGGCGGTGGCCTGGTACACTTTGAGCAGCTCCTGGTAGGCGACTTTCCCTTCCTTGGCCTTTTGGGCGTAGTCGGGAGCGAGCGCTACGGAAAGGTCTCCGCCGGAAAACGAAACCGCGACCGGAAGGTCTTTGAGTGCGGCCATGCGGGCGGACATTTCGTCCTGCGCCCTCTTCGCCATGTCCTTCGCGAGTTTCGCGTCTTCGGTCTTGTTGAATTCTTCCCAAGCGGAATCGAGCGCCGCATCCACGAGGGATTGGAGGTTCTTAATGCCCACGATCGCGCCTTCCGGAACGGTGGCGAGAAGCTTTCCGGCCGGGTCGGTGACGTCGACGGAGTGGGACTGGGTGCGGAGGAATCCTTTGGAAGTATCGATTTCGAACGCCGTTCCGCGCACCGCGGCAAGCTTCCGGCCTTCGTCGAAACGTTCGTGGAAATACGAATCGTCGGAAAGGTAACGGTAGACGCGCGACCAGGATTTTCCTTCTACGAGCGAGAAGTCGACCTTGGTAGAGGACGTGTCTTTATTGTTCAGGAGTTCGGAAACGTTGATAGTAGTGTTCTCGGCAAGGCGGGTGACGCTGCCGTCCGTCCAAAAAACCGTAGCCGCCGAACCGCCGCGGGTGCGGATTTGATCGCCCTGGAAAATATCGGCGGTTTTTTCCGCGGAAAGCACGACCGATTTGTCGCTCCGCTTGACGATGGTGGTGCCTTGGGTGCAGAGCACGTGCGGGGAGAATTCGGATTTGTCCGCAGTCGGCATGCCCGCGGAATCGAACGCGAGAAGCGCGAAAATGAGGACCGCGATCCCTGCCATGAGGGAAAAAGCGAGGTGCCTCGCGAAAAACGAGAGGATGGAGTTCATGCGGGTGCGGAAAATTTCCGATATCCGGAATTCCGGATATTCTGCCCGCAATTCTACCGGAAACGGCAACGAAAGTAAAACGGAACGCGGATGAAGCCCCGATACCAGTACGTTCTCGCACTCCTCATTCTCATAGCCGTATATGAGATGTACCTTATTACGTGGTACAAGTACAAGGACTTCCAGATAAATACCTACATCGGGGTGCTCGGCGTCGAAAATTCGAAGGTCGAAGCGAACATCGAACGCAAGAAGCGGTACCTCGCGTACGTTAAGACGAACGCCTATCTCGACCGCGTGGCGAAAGCTTCGCAAAATCGGAAAAACCCGGGGGAAGACGCCATCTTCCTCGTAGACGCGGAAGAGGTGAAAAACTATTCGAAGATCGACGTCGAACGCAACATCGTAGGAGAGAACCGCAAATCTTCGCCTACCGTCGGCATGTCGAACCGGGAAAAATGGATGTACTACGTGTTCAAGGTCGACCCGCGGGAATAGCCGTTTGCAGTCGAAGCGCAATGGGATAGACTGGTGACGGAAATCCGTAACCGGTCTTTTTTATGGAAACGCGAAAAAAATCACCTATCCGCTCCGCGGTTCTCTGGGCCGCATCCTTCTTCGGAACCCTTTGCGTATTGTCGGTGGGGTTCGCCGCGTACGTGGGCTCGTATCCCGCGACCGCCGTTCCGGGAACGGGAACCCTTTCGTCGTCGGAATGGAACAAGATGGTCACCTTGCTCCAGAATCTCGACAACCGGGGTTCGACGGTAACCGTCACGGGAACGAGAGGAGGAACCACCTTGGCGGCGTTCGCGGTTTCGACAACGTATGCCAACACCCTTCTCGCAAGCAATCCGACGACGAGTTCCGTGACGGTTCCACGAAACGGGACCTATGACGTAACCGTGATCGGCGCCCTTTGCGATACCGGAGCGAACGGATACGTGAGCACTTCCATCAACGTCAACGGCGCACAGAAAATCTCAGTGCCGAACTTGGCGAACTCATGCGGAAGCTCGACCGCGAAACTGACCTTCGCGCTGGCCGCCGGAGACGTGGTAACGGGAAATTGCGCGAACGGGCAGGGAATGACGATGTCGTGTTTCATGACGGTCACGCAATTGCAATAACGCGAAAGGACAAAGTGCGTCCCCTAAAGAAAAATCCCGGATTCCTCCGGGATTTTTTCGTTCGGCCGGGCGGCTTAGAACGGAATGTCTTCGATGTGGATTTCGTCGTCTTTCTTGGCGGCCTTGGTGCGCTTCGGTGCCGAGGTGTCGGACGGAGCGTCTTCGCCGAAGGACTGGGAGTATTCTTCTCCCGATCCGGAACCGGAACCCTTGGAGGAGAGCATGATGAGGTTGTCCCCTACGATTTCGGTGCGGTAGCGCTTGGCTCCGGTCTGATCTTCCCAGGAACGGGTCTGGAGGTATCCTTCGATGTAGACTTTCTGGCCCTTGGTCACGTATTTTTCAGCGACTTCGGCGAGACCGCGCCAAAGTACGACGTTATGGAATTCGGTCTGTTCCTGCTTGGAACCTGCTGCGTCTTTCCAGACGCGGGTAGTTGCGACGCCGATGGTGGCGACCTTCTGTCCGTTAGGGGTTTCGCGAACCTCCGGATTGGCGGTAAGGTTTCCGATGAGCTGGACCTTGTTCAGGGAGTTCATGCTGTAGAGTGGTAAGGAAAAAAATGAGATTGCGCTCCGGGAGGGAGGATATCCGTAATCCCGATACCCGCAAAGGAAACTTTTCGAAAAACTCACGAAAGCAAATAGGCAAGTCCTATTTCCCGCGATATTTGCGAAGCCATTCCTAATATGGTACAATTGGCTCGAAATCGCCCTCACTGACCGATAGGCACGCCTCCATGAAATCCGTTTCCGACTTTCTCAAAAACGTCCTGTACCTCGCCCTTCTAGCGTTTTTCGCCTTCGACGCGTTCGTTTTGGCGACCCTCTTCGCGCCGGACCTCGTCATCGAGAACCCGTATTCGCACCTCGTCATCGAGAACCAGGACATCCTCGTAGCGATCTTCGCGCTCCAGACTTTCGCCTATGCCGCGCTCACCTGGATCGTGCTCATCTCCCCTATCCGCAAACTCCGCCGCCAGGTCGCGTACTTCATCGCGGGTGTCCGTTCCACCGGCCTTCCGCCTCCCAAGGGCTACCCGGACCTCACCTACATCATCGGCTTCTTCAACCGCAGTTTCGAAATCCTTTGGAACTTCAAGGAAGAATTCAAGGCCGGCCGCGTCCTCCGGAGCGAAGTCGAGCTCGCCGCCGACATCCAGAAGCACGTCCTGAAAAAAACCGACGTCCGCGCGGGTTCGCTCGACATCGTCGCCAACACCAAGTCCGCCACCGAAGTCGGTGGCGACAGCTACGACATCATCGAACGCGGTTCCAACCGCTACATCTACCTGGGCGACGTCACCGGCCACGGCGTTGCGTCGGGATTCGTCATGATGGTCGTCAACGCGCTCATCTCCGGTTTCTCCAAAATGGCGGTATCGGGCGCCGAAATCCTCGCGAACACCAACGAAATCCTCAAGCCTCGCGTTAAGTCCAACATGCTCATGACGTGCCTCATGATCCGCTGGAACGAAGCGGAAAAGAAACTTTACATGTCCGGCGCCGGGCACGAATACTTGGTCATCTATAAGAAATCACGCAACGCGGTCTTCAAACTGAAAACCGGAGGCGTGGCGCTCGGAATGACGCGCGACATATCGAAGGTCATCAAGGAATCACAGATTTCCTTCGATCCGGGAGACGTTATCGTCATGTATACCGACGGCATCACCGAAGCCCGCAACGGCAAGAAGGAAAGCGACCCGATGTTCGGAATCGACCGCCTCGTGAACACGGTCGCGGCATCGGGAGACAAATCCGCCCGGGGAATCTTCAACCACATCACCATCGAGCTCTCCCGCTTCATGGGCTACCAGCACCGCCAATTCGACGACATCACGCTCATCACCGTGCAGTTCCGCGAAAACGACGAAGAATCGAAAGCCCTCAAGGAAATTCCCAAGGAAATGATTACCGAATGGAACTGGTACTAAGCCGATAACAACCGATCACACGCCTTATGTCCGACGCTCAGAACCCCACGGCAGAACAGGCCGCCCAGGCTCGCTCCGCGCTTCTCGAACTCATCTCGACCCCGGTCACCGGGGATACGGGGGATTTTGAAAAAAACCTCCTCCCCACGCCCGAAAATCCGAATCCGGCTCCTTTGCCCGTCCCGGTTCCAGATAGCGCAGCTCCGGCAGCCAACGAAGTTCCGCCGGCCCCGCAGACGGGCACGGACGTCACCGTCCCGCTCGAAAACGGCGTTTCTTCCAAAGAAAGCGACACCTACGACCCGAACCGTAAGATCACCAAGGAGGAGGCCGAAGAAATTCGCCGCGGCGAAAAGGAATACCGCGAAGCGCTCGCCTTCGTCAAAGACGCCATCGCCCCGTCGATGATGCGCGTCGACGCGACCAAAATCCAAATCGGCGACGTGTTCGTGCGCTCGTTCTTTACCTACGCCTATCCGGACTTCCTCGAAGGCAACTGGCTCTCCCCGCTCATCAACTGGGACGTGAAGTTCGACATGTCGATGTTCGTCTACCCGATCGAGAGCGCCTTCATCATGAAGTACCTCCGCAAGCGCCTGACCGAACTCCACTCGGAACGTTCCATCAACGCCGACAAGGGGCTCATCAACGACCCGGCGCTCGAAGCCCAGATCCAGGAC
Organism: uncultured Candidatus Peribacteria bacterium; assembly: GCA_964482035.1. GTDB lineage: Bacteria > Patescibacteriota > Gracilibacteria > BD1-5 > UBA2023 > JANJWP01. Next base: position 136,723 of record CAYZVC010000003.1, read on the forward strand.
GTCGAAGAACTCCGTTCGTCGCTCACCCGCGGGCAGGAGCGTTACTTCCACTTCTCGATCTACATCACCATCTACGGGGAATCGGAAGACCACCTCAAAAAGCTTTCGAACACCTTCGATACGCTCCTTTCCGGCCGCAACATCCTCACGAAGCAGGCGTTCCTCCGGAGCGAACAGGCGTTCACCGCCGCCGGTCCGTTCGCCAAGGACGAAGTGGGCGTATACCGCAACATCTCGACCCGCGGTCTTTCCACCACCTTTCCGTTCACCTCGAATTCCCTCTCGCAGGACGACGGCATCCTCTACGGAATCAACACCCACAACAATTCGCTCGTCATCTTCGACCGTTTCCGAACCGAAAACGCCAACATGGTCGTCTTCGCGAAATCCGGTTGAGGTAAGTCTTTTGCCGTAAAACTCGAAGTGCTGCGTTCGCTCATGCTCTGAACGAACGTCATCGTCCTCGACCCGGAAAACGAATACAAAGCCCTGGTCGACACCGTGGGCGGAACGTACGTCAACATCAACCTCAACTCGAACGAGAAGATCAATCCGTTCGATCTTCCGCGCGCCCTCAAAGACGCGGAAGCGAAACCGGGCGACCTCCTTCGCGGGGCGATCATCAACCTGGTCGGCCTCATGAACCTCATGCTCGGCAAGTGTACGTCGGGCGAAGAGGCGATTCTCGAAAAAGCCATCACTACCACCTACTCGCTCAAGGGCATCACCTACCAGGACGACGACGTGACCGGCAAGGAAATCCCGATCATGCGCGACCTCTTCAGCGTCCTCGAAACGATGGACGGCGCGAAGAGCCTCTGCGAACGTCTCGAAAAATACGTCTACGGCGTATTCGCGGGCGTATTCTCGGAACGTACCAACATCGACCTCGGCGACGGTCTCGTAGTGTTCTCCGTCCGCGACCTCGACGACATCCTCCGCCCGGTGGCGATGTACATGCTTCTCGGCTACGTTTGGAACGTCACCCGAAGCTCGCTCAAGAAACGCCTGCTCGTCGTCGACGAAGCTTGGAACGTCATGCAGCACGAAGACTCCGCCAAGTTCCTTTTCGGCCTCGTCAAGCGCGCGCGTAAATACGGCCTTGGCGTCACCACCATCACGCAGGACGTCGAAGACTTCATGACGAGCTCGTACGGGAAGGCCATCGTGACGAACTCGTCCATCCAGCTGCTCCTCAAGCAGTCGCCCGCGTCCATCGACGTGCTCCAGAACGTCTTCAAACTCACCGACCAGGAGAAATACATCCTCCTCAACGCGTCGGTCTGACAGGGATTGTTCTTCGCCGGAAGCGAACACGTAGGCATCCAGGTCCTCGCGAGCTACTTCGAAGAAAAGATCATCACCACGAACCCTAACGCGAAGTAATGGAAAACCCCGCCCGGAAAGGCGGGGTTTTTTGATCGCGAGCAAGGACGTCAACGCTTTCCGCTAACGCTTTTTCGAATATACTCGCCCCGATTTACACCGTCACGAAACGACATGTCCGAACTTCCGACCCTCGTCATCATGAAAGGAGGCGAATCTTTCGACTCCGAAAAGCACTATCTCGAAACCATCGAAACCTGGGACGTACGGTTTTTCGAAGACCGGACCGGATGGAAAACGACGTTCTTCCGGGAACTCTCCGACCGTTTCCGCATCCTCATTCCCGACATGCCGTGCCCGGGGAACGCGAAATACTCGGAATGGAAACTCTTTTTCGAGAAATTCGCACCGGAACTGGATTCCGAAACTACCACGTACGTCGGACATTCGCTCGGCGGAATCTTCCTCGCGAAGTACTTCTCCGAAAATCCGATAAAAGCCGGGGGGCTGCACCTAATTGCGGCTCCGTTCGAAAAATGCGGCTCTTTTGAGCTCACGGGGAACGTGTCGAACGTGTCGAAGAACGTGTCGAACGTCCATTTCTGGCATTCGAAAGACGATCCGGTGGTCGAATTCGCCGATTTGGCGAAATACCAAGCCGCACTGCCCGATGCGCAAATCCACGTATTCGAAGATCGAAAGCACTTCAACGGCGAACGGTTCGATGAACTCGCTTGAATCCTGAGAGAAGAAGCGTAATATCGTTACGTTGTTTTAACATTCGAGATCTTTCGAATGCCGCTCCGGTCGACGCTCGCCGACCATCCTAAAAATATGAAAGAATTCGGAAAAAACCTCCTGAAAGGCGTTCAGATCGGCCTAGGAATCTGCGCGTCGCTCGCGATCGTCTGGTGAGGAATTTCCTTCGCCGCTTCGGCTTGGGGAGCTTTGCCCAACGCGGGGACGACGCTTTCTTCGGCGGCCTGGAACGACATCGTGTCGCAAGTGAACGCCATCGCGGGAGCCGTAAGCGTATCGGGAAACCAAGTCAAACTCGCGGGAGGCAACCCCGGCGCCGGAAAAATCCTCACTTCCGACGCTTCGGGAGTGGCCTCGTGGAAGAGCGGAATAAGCCAGACGATCCTCTGAACGTCCATTCCCATCGACCAAATCATTTCCGGCAGTTGTTACGCGGCGGGGTCGACCCTGGCGGTAACCACGCCGGGGTTTTACGCCATCCAGCTCCGTGCCGACGCGTATCTTTATACGGGAAATTACAATAATCTGAGCGTCTCCTTCGCCAATGCGGCGAATACGGCCACGTACTGCGTGGGAACGGCGTCGTTAATAGCCGGCGCTACCGCCTGATACATGGCGCCCGGCGCATTCTGTATCGACCATCTGGATGCCGGAACCTACAATCTCATCGTCAGTTGAAGCAACGCCAGCACTTGTCCGACCTCCAATATCGACAAGATTTTCAGCGGCACGGCGAAACTCCGTCTCTTGAACGCCGATTAACCCCATTTGCGCTATGGCATCCGAATTCGTCACCATCGCGAAACGCTCGGCCTTCTGAGCGTCCGTCTTTTTCGTTACGCTCGTCGGGCTTTCATCGGCGTATGCGGCCCTTACTGCCGGACTTTCGGCATCGGATCGGGCCGCGGCTACGAATCCCCTCTCTTCGGTTTCGTGGAACCGTATCGTCGATTCGGTACTCGAACTCGACCAAAGAACTGGACCCTTGCAGAATTCCGGCGGAAAAATCGGTATCGGCGCGACTCCGAGCCCCTCGTTCAGAGTGACCGTAGGGTGAGGATTATTCGCGTCCGGAGCCTCTTTCGATACCGAAGTCGGAGGGCTTTGAGCCCTTCAAATGGCCGCAAGTTCAGCATGCGTCGCGAAATCGACGGTCGGGTGGGTCGCAGCTTTCAAGCGCGGAAGCGCGTCGACCTGCAACGCCCGGTGCGCCGCATCAGGCGGAACGTACTACGTGAACTGCCGCGGAATGGTAAGTTCGAGAGGATACGGGGAACTGCAGGGAGTGAACGCCGCAGACTGGTGGTGAGCGACCGGCTGCTCCACGACCACGTATCCGAACGCCGACGAATTCTACTGCTGCTGCAGTTACTAACCGCCCCCATATGAAAGAATTCGTAAAAAATTTTTCGAAGGGAGCGCAGGTCTGACTGTGAATCGTTTCGTCAGCCGTTCTGGTCTGGTGAGGAATTTCCTTCGCCGCTTCAGCTTGGGGAGCGTTGCCCAATGCCGGAACGACGCTTTCTTCGGCGGCCTGGAACGACATCGTGTCCCAACTCAATACGCTCGCCGGGGCGTTCGCCGTGACCGGCGGAAACGTCGGCATGGGAGTGTCCTGAGCCCCGACGGCGAAACTCGACGTGAACGGAAACGTCCGCGCTTCCAACGTGTACGTCTGAACTTCCGCCACGGCGTTCAACGACCTGTTGTTTTCAAGGCCGGAACTTCCCTATTCGTACGTCGCGACGGCCTGTCCTTCGCCGAGCCGTCCGCTTTTCGTCCACATGAAAAGCATAGGAAAAACCGGATCGCAGCTCTGCGCGCTCGACGGAGCTTCGGACGGGGCGAAAACGACCTGTAACAGCGTGAAATACGTCATACTGCGAACCGACGGGAGCCATGGGCTCTATCCGGCCGGCGACGTGGCCTGTTCCGCCGCCATCGATTACCCCTGGCCCTGGGCGAACGGAGGAGGGAACAATTCCCGTCCCGACGAATGGATCAGCGGAACCAAGGTCGTCTGCTGCCAATAGTATCGCGCCATGAAAAAAACCGCCCCTTCTTCCGGGGCGGTTTTCAATTATTTCACGAAGAGTTTCGCCGAGAGTTCATCGACCGCGTTCCGGTCCATCCCCTGCGTCAACCATTTCCAACGCATGACCGAGAGCGGATTTTTGGAATCCGATCCGTCGTGCGGATTCACTTGGACTTCGAAATGGAGATGCGGGCGGCCGAAATTCCTGTCCGGCACTCCGGTAATTCCGATATTTCCAAGGATTTCCCCGGCGACCACGCTCTTTCCTTCGACGACGTCGGGAGCGAATTTGGAAAGGTGCGAATAGAACGTGATGTTTCCGTCCGCGGTTTTCAACCAGACCTGGTTTCCGCGATAGATATCGAGGTTGAGGGCTTCCTGATCGGAATTCAGGACTTTCGCGCGGGTTATCCGGTCGAAATCCCTCCAGGCGAAGCCGGATACGACGCGTACGACCACTCCGTCGCCCACCGCGCGCACGGGAGTGCCTACGGGGGCCATGAGGTCCCAACCGTGATGAATGCCGTCGGTAACGTCCTTACGGTACGGTCTTCCGCCTCCCGGAATGTCGGGGAATTCGGTAGGCATAGAGACTCCGGCGACGGGAATGACGTATTTCATGTTTTCGCGCGCCTTGATAAGGCCGTACACGCGCTCCGAGCGGTAAGAGAGGAGACCGGAACGGTACGACTGCGACAGGCCGGCGAGTTTTTCTTTGGCCGTAGCGCCCGAGGCGGAAATGGAGAGCCTGGATGCTTCGGCCGCGACACGGGACGCTTCCGCGGAATCGCGTGCGTAAACGAAGAGCGGCTCGTCGGCGAGGTCGGAGAGTTCTACGAAGAGGGCTTCCGGCTTAAGGATCGGCAAAGACATTCCCGATCCGGGAACCTCGAATCCCGATTGGAAAACGGAAATACGGACGGAATCGTCGGAACAATCGGCGGAAACCGACATGGGAACGATTTCCGTGCGGATTCCGGAAGTCGAAAGCGAAGACCAGACCGGCTTGGAAAACGCGGAACAGTTCGCTTGGAGGGCGAATTTCTTATCGGAAACTTCGGGATACCGGAAAGTGACGAGCGTCGAACGGAGCTTCGGGACCGACAATACGAATTCCGAATTCGCGCTCGCGAGCACTTTCGGTGCGGGAATGGGGGCGGAAAGCTTCTCCGCCTGGATGGCGAAAACGGGGAGAAACGCGAAAACGAGAACTGCGGGAATGACGATGACGCGTTTCATAATCGGTTTCTTGGGGTAAGGGAAAATCGGTGGAAACCGATAAATCACAAGATGTTGTGGCCGTTACGCCAGGCCGGGCGTACCTCTTCTCAATTTTGGCGGAAAAACTCGTTCAGATGGTAGGGATTTTGGCTTATTAATCAAACGGAAACCGTTTTATTTTTTTATACGCGAATACATAATTTCGTCGAAAACGGCACCCTGAACAAGAAATATGTTCTTCTTTTTTAGAAAATCCGTTCCTTGGCTTGCATGCGAGGTTTCTGATATCGCTTATTTATTACAGACTACAAATAAGACAAATGGCAATATCTCGTGTTTAGTCAGGGTTTCGGAAGTAGCGTATTATATCTGCGTACCCACCGAGGAAGCACAAATCAGCTTCTCTCCTAAAGGGACACCTGCTCATTAAGACAATCTCGCTCAATCAGAATGGCCCCGGTTCGTCAAATCGGTCAGCCTCCAACAAAAAAATAAAAACCAACACGTCGTTCCGACTCAGTGCGGACGGCCAGACCAACGGAAGCGGATGAACCGCTTCCTCCGGAAAATTTTCCGGGCTTGCGGCGCGTCCGCTTCCAAAAGAATAAAAACAACAAATCGGAAAGGTAAAGATGCCGATTAATAAATTCCTGCCCAAATTGAGCGAGTCGGTACTCCACCGCCCCACTGACAAGGGAACCATTCCACCAGTACGTCGCATCCATGGCACCTAGCGTGACCTTCGCTGACTACTGGGGATCAAAACGACAACTCCAGCCTCCGTTACCCAACGCGCTGGGGTTTTTTCATGCCTGAAAATTCAGAAAACCAGCGCCCATCGGGAAGATACGACCATACCTAGACATTCCTTTCGACATCTTCGACACGAAAAAACCTCCGATTCCGGAGGTTTTTTACGCGCTTCTTCCTAAAATTTGTTTGGTTTTCCCTCTCGTGGATTCCGATACGGGTTCCGTCGCGAGATACGACCGCCAATGGTCGACCTCGGCATTGATGAGCTGGAAAATCTGGGGATCGAGGCGTTCGGCGAGCGAAAGGTAATGCGCTTCCGTTTCTTCGAGCATCTTCACGAGAGCCTTGCGGTCAGGTTTGGACTTGTCGTTCTTATCGGGCTTCGGAGTACGGAGGTTATGAAGCCGATCGGCGAGTTTGTCGTACAATACCGCGATGAACAGCCGATTGGAAAGAACGAACTCGAAACGCGAAAAATATTCGTCGTCGGCACGGTCTTTCATGAGGCCACTCCATACTTTCGGGGGCGTAGCCAGCGGCGACCACCAGAGGAACGCCGGAGCGAGGTTCGTAACGTCGGTCATGGCGTTCTCAAACGCGAGCAACGGCTTTTCCCATGCCCAAAGGTAGTCTTCCTTCCGTTTTTTCGAGAGCATTTCCACGGCTTCGACGATGGACTCCGCGAAAGAAATCATGAACGAAATCTTTTTTGAAGCCGCCGCCTTCCCCATCGCGGCGACGAATTGCGGACGCTTTTCTTCGGCTTTTCGTACGAAGCGGGCAAGGAGCTCCGCCTTTTTCACCGCGGGATCGGGCGCGTCTTCGATAACGTCGTGCAAAAGGGCGACGATGGCCTTGAACGTCGTGGGATTGGGAAATTCCTCGAGCGTGATTTTCGCGACCGCGATAGGATGCGTTACGTACGGTTCGCCGCTGTCTCGAACGACTCACTCGTGGGATTCCACGGCAATGTCGTATGCCAGGTCGAGGAACTCGATTTCCCATTCGAGGTCGATCTTTTCCGACATCTCCCGATACGCCGCCTCCGACATCGCGTACGCGAGTTCGGAATGTTCGCCGGTATTCTCCGGATCGAGGCGTTCGAGGGTCTGTTTGAAGATGCCGGGAATGAACCCCGATCTATACGTATGGGAAAGGAGCGAGCGCGTATGGAGAAGGAATTTTTCCTTTTCTCACGGCGTTCGCACAAGAGCGTTCGAGGATGTCCTAGGCATGTCTGAGCCCGTTCCCATACGGAAAAATGAAATTTTCGCCACGTTCGTCCGGCGGATGTTCTTCTGATATTACCAATATGTTACTTTTTTGTCAATCCATGACGGGAATACGGAGAAAGGGCCGGAATGCCAGTACGCCCCGCCGGCACGAAGGGAGCGTGGCGGCGGCTTTGACAGCGAAAACGCTCCGGATATACTCCCGGCGTATGGAATACCGAATCTTCGGGTGTAAGACGAACAAGTACTTCACCGACAAATGGCTCTCCAGCCCCGACTTCTCATCGAAGCCGGGGATTTTCGTCGCTTCGTGCGTCGTGACCGAGAACGCCAAGCGCAAATGGAAGCGGTTCGTAAAAAAGGCGGCGGCGGATTTGCCGGAAGGCGGAAAAATCTACCTTTCCGGGTGCGGAAGCCTCACCGAAGGCAAGGTTTCGGACCGTTTTTACGAAGAATATCCCGATTTGGCCCCGCTCCGAGACAAGATCGAACTGCTCGCCGAAGATCCCGACGACGCGGAAGGAGGATTCCGTCGCGACCACCCGCACGACGCCGCAGGGAAATCCGAGACCTCGGACGAAGGCGTTCCGTCGCCGAGCGGCGCGTCTGAACGTTCCGGCATGAACAAACGCGCGGAAGCGGTGGAAAACCGGAAAAAATCTCCTTCCGAACGCGTACTTTCGCTTAAGTCCGCCCTTTCGAAGTCGAACCTCTTCACGCGCAAATATTCGGTCGTTCAGACCGGTTGCGACAACCTCTGCACCTTCTGCCTCACGGTCGCCGCACGCGGAGCCCACAAGTGGCGCACGTCGGACGAAATTACGGACGAAATCGACGAATTCGCCCTAAACGGCGGTGCCGAGACCGTCCTCACAGGCACGAACGTCGGAGCTTGGGGATCGGTCGATTCGAACGACTTCGAAAACGGGCGCCTCTACGAGCTCATCGAAACGCTCTGGAAAGAAACCGACATCCGCCGAGTGCGCGTTTCGAGCCTGGGACCGGAATTCCTCTCTCCCGAAATGCTCGCTACGTTCACGAAAGCGCGTTCCCACGCCTACGTCCACCTTTCCGTACAATCGGGATCGGACGCGATCCTGAAAAAAATGCGCCGAAAATACGGCCGCGATTTCCTTCGCGAAAAACTCGCCGAAATCCGGAAACTCGTCCGTGAAGACGGGGTTGAAATCAATATCGGCGCGGATCTCATCGTGGGCTTCCCCGGCGAAACCGACGCGGATTTCGAAGATACGCTTTCGCTCGTGCGCGATTTCGACATCACGCAGGTCCACGCGTTTCCGTTTTCCCCGCACGAGGGACTCCATGCCGTACCGGCCTCCAAGCTGCCGGACCAAATCCCCGATTCGGTAAAATCCGAACGGATGGCACGCCTCGTCGCCGAAGCGGAATCCGTCCGCGAAGCCTTTCTCGCGAAGCACGACGGACGGGAGCTCGAACTCCTTCCCGAAGGTTCGCCGACGCGTGAGAAGTTTTCCGGATGGAGCGAAAACCATATCGCGCTGAACGAGAGGAATTTCGTTCCGAACGTTGGACAGGAATTGAAAAAATGACTCCCGATCCGCGGCGTTTACCGTTATTTTCCAGGTGCCGCGAAGTTTTCTTGACAAACCGAATCCGATACGTAGATTCCAGGCCTATTTTTAGGTTTGAAACTATGGCGGGACACGGACACGGGGGCGGGCACGCACCGAAAGCATCCAGCAACCACGGAGGAGGCGGAGGAGGATTGAAACTCGGCACCGCGCCGCTCGCGCTCTGCGCGGTGGTCGCCACTACCATCCTCGCGATTCTCGGGATTTAGTTTTCCCTTTCGGAAAGGGATTCCAACGGAAAGGAGCGAGGAAAAATCCTCGGACGGATTGATTTCCCGGCTTCTCGGAGTAGTATCCAACGTCGCTTGCAAAGGCGAACGCATTTTTCATAACTCAAAAACATGGCAAATCTTAAGGTCGTTACCGACGCTTCGTTCGAAGCCGACACCGCTACCGGACTCACTCTCGTAGATTTTTGGGCAGAATGGTGCGGACCGTGCCGCATGATGCTTCCGCGTCTCGAAGAGCTCGCCGCGAAGACCGAAGGCAAGGCCGTCATCGCCAAGATGAACGTCGACGAAAATCCGATCACCCCGTCCGGGTTCCGCATCATGTCGATTCCGACCATGATCCTCTTTAAAGACGGCAAACCGGTCGAAAAGATCGTCGGTACCCAAGACGTATCGGCTCTCGAAGCCATGCTCTCCCGCCACGCTTAACCGCCCGGAAGACCGAAATCCCCCGCGTCGACGCGGGGGATTTTTTGACTTCGGAGCCCTTCCGTACACAATCGCGGCATGTCCAAACGCTTTCGCGAGGCCGCGCGCAACTACGCGTCCACCATGGGATTCCTCTTTCTGACCTACGGATTCTACTGGGGGTCGGGGAGGTTCGCCCACCTGTTCACCGGCAACCACGTCTTTCCGGGGTTCTGAACGGCGTTCACCACCGATGCCGCGTTCGTGGCCGTCATTTGGGCGTACGCTGCCGTGCTGCCCCTCTATTACGCGTTCGAGAAGGGCGAATCTTCGGCGTACCGGTTCTTCAAAGGCCTTACGGAACGGAACTTCGGCGAAGAGTGGAAAAAGGCCGGGAGGTCGCTCGCGCTCAAGGCGTTTTTCGCTCCCCTCATGATCGGCTGGGTACTTTCGCACGCTTCGCAATCGGCGATCGGCATCGAACGGTATTTTTTCTCGGGCAAACTCGATTGGGACGCGTTCACGACCGTTCCGTTCTTCGCGTTCGCGTTCCAAGCGGTCCTCTTCGCCGACGTGTTCTTCTTTACGGCCGGATACCTGTTGGAAGCCGGGATATTGAAAAACCGCATCGTGTCGGTCGATCCCACCGTATCGGGATGGGCCGTCTGCCTTTTGTGCTACCCCCCTTTCAACGGCGCGACCAATTCGATTCTCGGATGGTATTCTTCGGATACGCCGGTACTGCCGCATTCCCCTTCGGTCACCTTGGTATTGAACGTCCTAGTCATCGGCCTCATGGCGTTTTACGCCTACGCCTCCGTCGCGCTGGGCTGGAAGGCTTCCAACCTCACCAACCGCGGCATCGTGGCCAAAGGCCCGTATCGCTGGATACGCCATCCCGCCTATGCCGCGAAGAACTTCGCCTGGTGGATCGGGGCCGTACCGGCGGTCATCGCCGCATGGGGATCGAAAAGCCTTTTGTTCGCGGTACTGTCGCTCGCCGCGTGGACGGGAATCTACTACCTTCGCGCGATAACCGAAGAGCGCCACCTGCTCATGGCCGACAACGGGTACGCCGAATACAAGAAGAAGGTTCCCTACCGGTTCGTTCCGGGAATCTGGTAAACGTCCCGGTCGGATTGGGCGAGCGCGGCCTGACTCCTAGGGTCCTAAAGTCGCTGCGGCCGCGCTCGCCCAATCCTCCATCCCCTTCTGCATATTTCCGGAAGAATCGAAAACCCCCTCGGATTTCGAGGGGGTTTTATTTTGCCAAGCTTACTTCGCGACCCGGTCGAGCGAGTACTGTTCGACGAACTGGGTGAGGAGCGGCGGCGGGTTCTTAATGGCGCGGGAAGAGTAGTTGATGGTGACGCCGGTAGTGAGCGCGGTGGAGAAGACCGTACCGCGGACGTAGGTGCGTTCGTCTACGAGCGGCGCAGCGTTGCCGTAGACGTTTCCGTCGACGGAAAGGCGGTTGGTGGTCTTGGTTCCGTTTCCGCGGATGTCGCCGCGCATGACGAGGAACGCGCCCGCGATCTTGGTTACGCCCGGCTCGACGATGATTCGGCCGTTCTTCACGATGAAAGCGTAGCTCGCGTCCTTGTTGGCGTACGCCATGTTTCCGGTAATGCGGAGGGTTCCGTTTTCCACGACGATGGTGCGGACTTTGGAAAGCGAGACGTCGGAAGTCGTCGATCCGATTTCGAGTTCGCCGTTGGAGAGCACGCGTACGCGTTCGTCGTCACCCATCTGCGGCAACGCGTCGAAGTCGCCTTCGGAGTGGACTTCGAGATTTCCGGAGTACTGGTTCGACGACACGGTTTCGAGCGATCCGAGCTGGGCCTTGTTCGTGCCCACCGGAATGGTCGCGGTAGCGGTAGCGGACGAAAGGTTGCGTCCGGATCCGAGATCGCCGGAGACGATGGAAGCCGTGGTGAAGTTCCCCTTCTTGAGATTGTCCAGGAAGGTATTGGCGATGGTGTTCACGTCGTATCCGGTAGCGCGCGCGAGGTACGCGTTTCCGCCTACGGTATTGGAAACCACGCTCTTGGCGACTCGGACGTTCACGTCTTCCTGAAGGAAGCGGATGCCGACGTAGAATTCGCCCGGAAGGGTGTCGCGGTAGGTTTCGTTGGACGCGAGCGGCGCGGTTTTTCCCTTGAAGGTCGCGAGCTGGTTGCCGTTCCACAGGGTGTATCCGTCGCGGCAGGCGACGTCGTGGTAGTTGAAGACGATGCCTCCGGATCCGTCGACCGCCGAGGAGCCGACCTTCATGTTGGAACCCGCGGGTCCGACGCAGAGGTCGCTTTCGGAAATCACGCGGGAAACGTCGGTACCGGAAATGACCGGGGAAGCGTTGGTCACGTAGGTGTCCTTGCCCGAAATGTAGATCGGGTAGGTCGCGAAGAACGAGAGGGTGTCGCTGTCCGAGAAGACGCGGACGCCGTCGCCGACGATGGCGCGGTAGGAGGAAACCGAGAGGTTTCCGGCGCTTCCCGGATTGGTCGTCGTCATGCGGATTTCGTTGGCGTTTCCGCCCGGATTGGTGGAACCGATGGTACAGGTCGAAGTACAGGCGTATCCGGCTTTTCCGTTATTGGTACCGGCGTCGCAAGATTCGCTCTGTCCCGATCCGTTGGGGCGCTGGAGGATTCCATCGCCGCAGAAGCCCGGCGTTCCGCCGCCTCCGGAAGAGGAACCGCCGCCTCCGCCTCCGGAAGAAGAGGAGGACGAGGAAGAGGACGAAGATCCGCCGCCTTGGCCGGTAACGGTAATGGAACCGATACATGCGGCAGCGGGAGCCGATTCGTTATTTACGAGACAGCGCGGGGAGTAGAGGCCGGTGGAGTACGAACAGGTCTGGACGTTGGTCGCTCCGGTGAAGGTCTGTCCGTTTCCGCACTCGATGACGTACTGGTTGGCGACCGGCGGGTTGTTGGAGTTACAGGTGATGCGGCTCGTGAGGGCGCCGACGTTGGACGAATTCGCGGAGAGGCTGATGGATTGGCACTGGGCGCTCGATCCGCCGCCGCCGGTGACGGTAACGCTCGCGGTACATGCGGCGGAGAACGCGGTTTCGGCGTCTACGCGGCAACGCGGGGAATAGCTTCCGGCCGCTGCGTAGGTACAGTTGAGCGTGTTTCCGGTACCGGTCTGGGTGGTTCCGTTTCCGCACTCGATGGTGTATTGGGTCGCGGCGTTGGGCGCGACGGCGTTACAGGAGACGACCATGGATCCGCCCGTAATGACGGAGGCGGAAGATACGGTCGCGTTCTGACAGGAAGTATTGGAGACGACGGTGGTCGGGCGGCAGGAGTTGGGGTCGCAGATTTCGCCCGGAGCGAGTCCCGCACCGGTAGGATCTTCGGGGTCGCAGGTTTCTTCGGGGTCGACGACGCCGTCGCCGCACCAGCGGGGGTAGATGTTGAAGCACTCGTGGTCCATCGTGATGCTCGAGAGATCGAACCCGAGACCGAGGTTGCCACGGTCGGTAACGCTCGGAACTCCTCCGGAAAACGGGGACGTGTAATAGGAACCGTTGAGGGTAGTGCCGCCCGAAGACCTCGGAGCGCGACGGATCGCGTAGGTCACTTGGGCTACGGGAGTTCCGCGGTCAGCGGGAACGAGGTTCGCGAGGTTGAGGCTCGAGAGGGAATTGTTCCAAGCCACGAAATACTGCCCCGGTGCGGGAGCGTACGAGGTGGTCTGAACCCATCCGTTCGGAATGTTGACCTTACCGCCCTTCACGAAGACGTCGATCCTGGAGGATGCGGAAACGTAGGATTCGCCGGCGGCGTTGTAACGGTCCCAGAGATGTCCCTGGAAATTTCCGTAGAAATCCACGTTCCAGCTTCCGCCGTCACAGCTGGAAGTCGGGGAAGCCACGTCGGTAACGACGAGCGCGGATGCCGAAAGGGGCAGGAGCCCGCAGGTCGCGGCGAGCGCGAGGAGGATTCGGGTCTTCATGGCCATATGGGCGATAAGTTAGAATTCGGAAGCCTTTCCGGAAACGACGACCGGAGCGTCTTTTCCCGGAGACACGGAAGTGACTCCGTCTTGCGACGGAGCCCCCTTTTCCGTAGATTTGTCGGCCCCGCAGGAAGCGAGAGCCACGGCCGAGACGGCCAAGATGAGAGCGATGCGTCCGATTTTCACCGTACCGAAAGGTTAAGTATCCTTCAGATGATAGTGAACGGGGCGGAAAGTCAACCCTCGGAAGACGCGGGAATTAGAACCCTACCGCACCCGGAGTAGCCGGTACGGTGGTTCCGCCCGGAACGCCGCCCGGAGTCACGCCCGGAGTAGTGGTGTTGTTGTTCGGATTGTTCGGATTGTCCCCGCCCTTTCCTCCGCCGCCCACGCCCGTATTGAACGCGACGCCGGCAGCGACGTTGGTCGCGTTGGTTTCCTTGGTTCCCACGGTCGCGAGAAGGTCGGAAGTGACTTCCGGAATCGTCGGTTCGCACGTGGTTTGTCCGTTCGGTCCGGTGACGCAGAGGTTGATGTTCTGGATCAGGTAGGTGTCGTTGAGGCACTTCGCGAAGCGGGTGTAGGCGAGGTCACTCGTAAGTTTGATGTCCGGACGGAACGCGCCTTCGGCCTTCGAACCGTTGTTCAAGAGGAGCTTGCGGACGTCGTCGACCGAACCGATTTCTGCGGCTCCGACCTTTTTCGCCTGTTCGTTGATGGTCGCGCGAAGCGATTCGAGGACGAAAGTCGGGATTTCCGAGACGAGCTGGCGGCGCATCGCGGCGCTTTCGAACTTGGTCGGTTCGACGTTGACCGCCTTGACGGTACCGGCTACCGGAACGATCTCCTGGAAGCGCTTGTAGGACTTGCCGTCCGCGCCGATCGCGACCTGGTGGAAGTTGACGAACCCGATCGCGTTCTTGATTTCACGGGTGTTGTTGTTAATGGAGTCGAGCTTGCCGAGTTCCTTGGAATATTCGGCACGGGCCTTTCCGAGAGCGGCGAGCGCCTCCTTCTGGTCCTTTTCCTTTCCGAGACCGGTCTTCGCGAGGAGGTTCTTGTCGAAAGTGCCTCCGAGGTTCCACGCGGAATCGACGTCGGCGAGCTTGAGGTCTTTCTGGGTACCCTTGTATCCGGTGCGTTCTACGAAGTCCTTGAACGCCTTCGCGTCGGTCTTGATGGCGTCGAAGTTGCGGATGCGCCAGTCGCCGGCGGTTTCCTGAAGGACCATGTTGAGAAGTTCGCGCTTGTCTGCGGCGGAATCCTTGGCATGGGCGGCGGCGAGAGTCGCGAGCGGTTTCTTGCCTTCGATCTTCACGTGCGAAAGGAGCTTGTACGCGCCTTCCGGATTTCCAGAAGCGTACGCTTTGGCGATGGCTTCCTGAAGGGCCGGAATGCCGGTGAGGCGTTCGCGGATATTGCGGCTCGAGATGCCCTTCATGGCGGAAGAGACTTCGTTGCGGAGCTTGTCGTTGGAAGCGGCGACGTAGATGGATTCGGCATTCTTCGCACCGGCTTCGGCCGGAAGTCCGGCAGCGTCGAGCGGAACGTCGCTGACGACGAGGGTATTCACCGAGGTTTCGCCTTCCTTCATGGAATCCGAGACGAGTTCGAGGTGTTTGAAATAGAGCGGCTTCTTGCTCTTGATTACGCCGTTTTCGATCTTGAGGTCGGTACGGTTTTCGAGTTTGTAATTCTTCGCCGGGTCGATGGCGTATTCGTAGCCTTCCGGAGTCTGCTTGAGCGAGATTCCGTACTTGTCGAGACCACCCTTTCCGAGACGTACGGCATCGAGGGCGGCGAGGGTTCCCACCTTGCCTTCGGTAACGCTCGCGGAAATCTTTTCCCCGTTGAGCTTCACGAACGCCTTCACGGGAACGATTCCGAAGAGGAGCGCCACGCCGGCGCCTACGCCCTTGACTTCCCAACCGGCGTCAGAACGGACGAGACGGTCGGTGAGTTCGAGGAGGTACGCGTCGCGGACGGCCTTGGATACGGCCTTGTCGCGTTCCGGATTCCCGGTGCGCATCGATTCGAACGCGCGGTTGAATTCCTTCGCGTCTTCGAGATTTTCCTTGGGCACCTTGGTTTCGTCCATCTTTCCGGTAGCCGGATCGATGAGGGAATCGTAGGCCTTGGCCGCTTCTTTCACCTTTCCGATGATTTCGCGTTCGCGGTCGTTGAGGTTGGCATTCACTTCTACGGCGAGACCGAGAGCGAATCCGAAGAGCTTGAATGCCGGAGTGACGCGCACTTCGACGTTCTGCTTCGAATCGGAAGTGGCCCAACCGAACTTGTCGGTCTTGCCTCCGGTTTTGATTTCTTCGCTCGCGATGCCCTTATGGGTCCTCCAGTCGAGGTAGACCGGACCGAGGATCGCGCCGAGGCCGATGGACTTGAGCGTATCGGTAATATCCTGGAAAGTGACGTTCCAACCCTTGCCTTCGCCCTTCTTTTCGAGCGCGTCGGCAACGTCGAACATGCGCTTCACGAGTTCGCCTTCCTTGCCCATGAGGACGTGGAGGAGTCCGCCCGAAGAAGAAGTCTCTTTCAATTTCTGACCGACGGTACGTTCGTAGAGCGAAGAGATGGCGACGATACGGAGGGAGAGGTTCTCGACGAAATCGGCGCGGACCTTCTTGGATTCCTCTTCGTTCTTCACGTTGATCGGCGCTCCGGCGAGGCGGATGACGAGACGGTCGAAATCCTGTTCGTTTCCGACGATGCGCGGATCGGCGAGAAGCTTCTTGAGCTGGATGCGGCCGAAACCCGTAACGCGTTCCCCCTTCGCGTTCTGGAACAGGCTTTCGTCGGCGGTAAGGAATTCGCGCTTGGCGGCGAATCCGGAAAGGACTTCCTTGGTTTCTGCCTTCGGTGCGGCCGGCTTGGCGTCCTTGGTTACGACCACGGTTTCCGCTGCGGCGGTTGCGGGCTTCGCGGCCTTCGCGTCGGCGACCACTACGGTTTCGGCGCCCGGAGCCTTGTCGGCCTTCGGAGCGGAAACTTCCGCCTTCAAAGACTCGAGACGGGTCTTGAGTTCGGCGAAAAGTTCGTAGAAATCCTTCATCTCCCCATTGTAGAGGGCCTTGATTTCCTGTTCCTGGCTCGCCTTGAGTCCGTTGAGCGCGCCGAGGCGTTCGATGGAAGAGCGGAGTGCCGCGACCTTTTCGGGATTCGGGTTCTTTTCCGTGCGGAGTTCCGCGGCTGCGGAGCGGAGATTGTCCATGAGCTTCTCGGAGTAGTACCGGGAAGTCTTGCGGAGTTCTTCGAGGGTGACGCCGTTCTTGTCGGAGTCGAGGCGTTCAACGGCATCGAGAAGTTCGGATGCCTTGAAGTTGGATGCCTGGCTGGTTCCTGCCATGGGGGAAGGGTTTTAAAACTATTCCCAATGACTTTACTATATGTTTTCCTTTCGTGCAAAAAACCGAAAGCCGGCCCTTGCGGACCGGCTTTCTTTGGGGTGTGGCTTGCGTATTAGGCCTTCTTGCGGCGGAATGCCACGAGGGAAAGCGAGAGGAGCGCTGCGAGCGCGAGAAGGAGGAATGCTTCCGGACCGGTCTTGACCGCGGTGGCCTTCACCGGGGTCGGTGCCGGCTTCGGAGCCGGAGCCGGAGCGGCTTCGGACGCGAACGCGACACATTCGTAGTGGAGCTGTACCGGACCGTCCTTTCCAGCGGCGGTAACGTCGTGGAAAGCGACCGGGAACTTGGCGAGACCTACGACTTCTCCGGCCTTCTTATCGGTCTTTTCGAGCGAGTAGTTGGCGCCGAGGTCGGCTTCCATCATGGTGACGGTCTTTCCCGGATCGAGGACGTATTCCTGTTTTCCGCTTCCGGTAAGGGAGTCTACCCAGAGGACTTCGGAACCGTACTTCCAGAAGGTCGCCGGATCGGACGGGGTGGACTTCCAAGAAGTCGCGTCGCCGCCGAGGTTGACGATTTCCGGGTAAACCTGTTCGTCCTTGTAGGCGATCTGTTCGGTCGCGTTCTTATTGGTCCAGGTGTCGTAGAGGCCGGTAATCTTCTGACCTACGGCGACCTTTCCTCCATCGAAACACTGGTTGCAGTTGTTGGCGGCGAAGAAAGCCTGGGTGGAACATTCGATTTCCTTGTAATCGCCGGGAAGGGCGAAGGCCTGGGAAACCGTTACGAGAGTAAGCGCGGCGGCGAGGGTGAGGGACGTGGCCTTCATAACCGGATGCGGAAGGGATAAAACGGACTTGGGCGGATATTACGCCCGCGTACGTGGAAGTCAAAAATTTTTTGCCCGGGAACGGCTTCCCGTATATAATCCCCGTGATTTTTATCCATCCTCGAAATATGCTCGAAAATCTCCACAACGACCTCGCGAAGGCCGAAGAACACCTCCACAACGAATTCAACAAGCTCCAGGTCGGCCGCGCGAACCCGGCGATCGTCGAAGGAATCACCGTACTCGCGTACGGTAGTCTCGGCCCGCTCCGCAACGTCGCTTCCATCGGCGTTCTCGACGCGCAGACCCTTTCCATCCAGCCGTACGACCGCTCCCTCATCAAGGACATCGACCGCGCCATCACCGACGCCAACCTCGGACTCAACCCGCAGAACAACGGCGAGACCATTCTCATCCGCATCCCCACCCTCACCGAAGAACGCCGCCGCGACCTCGCGAAAATCGCGAAGAAGCTCGCCGACGAAGGCAAGGTCGCCGTCCGCAACATCCGCGCCGACTACCTCAAGAAGATCAAGGCGCAGGGCGACGAAGTGTCCGAAGACATGGTAGCCCAGCAGGAAAAAGACCTCCAGAAAGCCGTCGACGCCGAATCGAAGAAGATCGACGAACTCCTCGCCAAGAAGGAAACCGACATCATGAAGGTGTAATTCCTAACCTTACGCCATGCACTCTTTTGCCGGAAATATCAGGGTCGGTTGACCTTCGGAAATCGCGGACGTCCCGTTCAACGTAGTGAAAAACGAGACGGACTCGGGGACGACTTTCTTTTTGTTCGGGACGACGCCCTTGGCGTCTTCCAAAGAACTCATCGAATTCGTTGCGGGAAAAGTGACGGGCGAAATCCTGTCCTTCGACGTATCCATCGATACCGAGGATCAGCTCATCCTGGTTCGAAAGGAGCCTTCCGAATGACGGTACGGTTTCGTTGCCGTACACGGAAAAGGCTTTTCAGAAGCGGTCCTCTTGTCCGAAACCCTTCCGTGAAACGTGGTGTCGGTTCGTGAGGCCGAATCAAGCGATAAGCTCGGGGGCAGGGTCGTCAAGATAGACGTATTGGATTAACAACTGAAACTTTTGCGCACGATTTCCGAGTGAGACGGCTTTTCGGGATCGGGGAATCCGTTTTCCCGGTCCTTTTTGGTCGACGGGAAATTCGCGTCGGGCAAAAAAATCCTCCACGTCTTCGACGAACAGTCCTCGGCCCGGCATTTCGCCGAGACGCGCGGGTACGTGCTAGCGCTTCCGGATGCGGCAATTCCGTCCTCGGCTAGTCCTCGGTCGGATTGAACCGGCGGAACCGCAGCGACTTTAACCCAGTTAGGAGCCAGGTCCGCCGGTTCAATCCGACCTGCGGAGGCCTTCATCCGAAACGCCGCACCCGGAAGCGCTCCAGCCATGATTCAGGACGACGCGGGCCTCTTCGACTTCGTAGCGGCAAAAGAGGGCGAATTCGTTTGCACCTACGGGATTTTCGACGCAAAACGGTTCTCGGCGTACTTTTTGAACAAGAAGACTTTCCGCGTTTCGGTGGGCGACAAACTCGACGAACGCGCGTTCGTCTCGAAACTTCTGACCTTCCTCTACGCGTTCCAGGAATATTCCGCGGACCCGTGGACGTACCGCCGCGACGGCGATAACGTCACGGTGCGGACTTCCCGCGAACGCGTGATGGTCAGTTTTTTCGACGGCGAAGTGGACGGAATTTCGATGACCGGGCTCCTGGGCGGCAAACCGGTTTCCATCCAGACCTTCGTGTTCCCCGACCGCACGCCGGGAGAACGGCTCGTCGACGCCCCGGACAGCGTGAACGCGTCAGTCGCCGAAGGGGCGGCGGTGTTTTTCCACGACCCCGATTTCGCACGCCATTTCCCCGCGGTTCGAAAAGAACTCCCCGATGCGGCGGTATTCTGGGGGATCCCCAAGGGCAACGCTACCGATTTGGGCATCCGCGATGCGGAAATCCACTCGGAAGAAGAGCTTCGCGCCATTCTCGAAAACCCCAACTGCTCGGTAAACGTCTTTTCGCGTAGGCCGGAAAGCGTGAAGGCGCTCGTGAAGGCGGATTCCGGCGCCCGCATCGCGTACTTCGATCCGCCGAAAAGCGTCCGCCTCGGCAGTTTCGTCACGCAGGATGACGAAGGCTACCCCGAGTGGTTCCTTTCGGACGACGTGCTCTCCCCGCTCTTCGTAAAGGAACGCACCGGCAAATCGGTCGCCGACCGGATGGATCTGCTTCTGAAGATCGCGCCCGGCGACTACGTCGTGCACCGCGACCACGGCGTGGGAATCTTCCACGGCACCGAAAAGAAATCCCTCGGCGGGAACGAACGCGAATTCGTCCGCCTCGAATACGCCGGAAACGACGTGCTTTTCGTGCCGCTTTCCGAAGTCTTCCGCATCAGCAAATACATCGGCGAAGACAAGCCGAAACTCCAGAAGCTCGGCGGGACCGAGTGGAAAAAAGCGGTCGAAAAGGCGGAAATGGACGCGGAAAAGGTCGCCGTCGAACTGCTCGACATATATGCCAAGCGCAAACTCGCCTCAAGACCGCCCAACGTTCCGAGAGAAAAAGAGGAGGAATCCTTCCGAAAGGCCTTCCAATACGCCCATACCGCCGACCAGCTCCGCGCCATCGAGGAAATCCTCGCCGATTTGGCGGGAAGCGAACCCATGGACCGACTGCTTTCCGGCGACGTGGGATTTTGAAAGACCGAAGTCGCTATGAACGCCGCGTACCGTTCCATTCTGAACGGTCGGCAAGTCGCCTTCGTATCGCCGCTCGTCGTGCTCGCGTACGAGCATTTCGAATCGCTCACCAAACGTTTCGAGCCCTATGGGATCAACGTGGCCGTACTGACCCGTTTTTCGAAAGAAGCCGAAGAAAAACTCGTTCTGAAGGGGCTTCGCGACGGCACGGTCGACATCGTCGTCGGCACGCACCGCTTGCTTTCCACCGACGTCCGTTTCCGCGACCTCGGACTTTTGGTAGTGGACGAAGAACACCGTTTCGGAGTATTGGACAAGGAAAAGATCGCCGCGTTCCGCGAAAACGTCGACATCCTTTCACTTTCCGCGACCCCGATTCCGCGAAGCCTCAACCTGGCGCTCTCGGGAGTGCGAAAAGTCTCGCTTCTCACTACTCCGCCACCCCGAAAGAAACCCATCGTCACGAGCGTGGCCAGATGGGACAAAGACCTCGTCCGCAACGCGATTGAGATGGAAATCGAACGTGGCGGACAGGTCATCGTGCTGCATAACCGTGTGCGCTCGCTCTCGAAGATCGAGGCCGAAATCCGAACCGCCTGCGAAGGCCGCGACCTCAAAATCGCCACCGTGCACGGCCAGATGTCCGGCACCGAACTCGAAGACCGCATCCTCGAATTCAAGCACGGTGATTTCGACGTTCTTCTTTCGACCACCGTCGTGGAAAACGGGGTGAATTTCCTACGGGCGAACACCATCCTCATCGACGAAGCCGACGAATTCGGACTCGCTTCGCTCCACCAGCTGCGCGGCCGCGTCGGACGAAAAGACGTGCAGGCTTACTGTCACCTGCTCTACCGCAAGGAAATCCTCCCCGACGATTCCAAAAAGCGCCTCGTCGCCATCGCGTCGAACTCGCATTTGGGTGCCGGTTTCGAAATCAGCATGCGCGACCTCGAAATCCGCGGCGCGGGCGAAATTCTCGGCCTCAAGCAATCCGGCCGCACCAAGGAAACCGGACTTCCGCTCTACTTCCGCCTTCTCGAAGAAAAAGTGGCGGAACTCTCCACGGGCAAAAAGCGGGCGCCGGATACCAAGATCGACCTCGATTTCTCCTACGGGATCCCGGATTCGTTCTTCGACTCCGAAATCGACAAGCTCCACTTCTTCCGTTCGCTCGAATCGGTACGGAACGAAAAAGAGCTCGACTACTCCCGCGACGGATTCCTCGAAGGCCGCGAAAGACTGCCGGAAGGGGTGGAAAACTTCTTCCTCCTCGTCCGCGCGCGCATCCGTTTGGCGAAACTCAAGGTCGCCTCGCTCCGCAAAATGGGCAACTCGTACGTGTTCGAATTCGCGGAAGGAACGGAAGTCGCCGACCTTCGGAAATTTCTCGAAATCGACAAGGACGGCACGTTCGTCTTCACGGGGAACGGAAAAATCCGCGTGGACACGACGGAATACCGGGGGGATCTCGATTTTTTACAGCGGACGGTAGCCTCTATCAAATAATTCCCGCACACATGCCGGAAAACGATTCTTCCCCGATACTCGAAATCGCGAAAGCGGTCGCGCTTTCGTCGCTCATCGCCGCAGCGGTCTATGCCGGGTGAGCCAAGGATTGGAAATTCCCGACGTTTGAACGGACGCAACGGATCCAGAATCCGTCAGTTGAAACGCCGCGAAGGACGCCCGCGCTTTCCACGACCGTTTCCGAGCCGGTTCAGAAATTCGCGGATACCAAATATCCCGGCTGCGACCTGCCGGATCTCGCCATGCCGGACGGTTCGATCTGGTCTTCGTGCGAACACGGCGCGAGAAGCGCGTATCGGGCGTACTCCGGAAAGGTTTGTCCGAAAGACGGCGCCTGCAGGCCCGAAACTTCGCCCGCGAGCCAAGGCTCCGTTCAATCCAAAGCCGTCATGGACGCGTTGGGTTCGGCGGTTTGCGAAAAGGGATACCGGCTCCCCACGAAAGACGAATACGCGTCCGTCGCGGCGTCGGTCGTATGAAAATCGGGGGCGTCCGGCAACCGCGTAATCAACGGGAACGATAACATCGACTATTTCGCGCGGTTCTTCAAGATTCCGAGAAATACGGGCGCAGGCGCCAAGAACGTGGGGTATTGGGCGACGGAAACGGTCGGCGGGGGCGTTGGCGGATACCTCATCCTCACGAATTCGCAGGCGCTCGTTTTCGACTCGTTCCCCCCGCAAGGGCTCAGGTACCGCTGCGTAAAGGATGCGGCGGCTTCGAAAGAAGACCCGTCGAAAACCGAAGGCGCCGCGAGTGAATACGGGAACGACGGGAACACCGTCGTATTCTGAAACCTTCCCGAAGCCCGAACCTCCCCTAACCACGACTATTCGAATTACGTCTCGAGCGGCGCGACGAAATTCCCGTACTGCTCGGCAAACGATATCGCGTTCGTCGGGTGACAAGTCTGGGCGGCATGCAACCTCTGAGCGTCCTCGCCCTACGCCTACCAGCCGCTTTCGGCATGTTCGGGAAAATGATCGACGACCGACTGCGCGAAGGACGCGCGCGGAAAATGGCTCGGGACGCTGGTTTCCGAAGCCGACGCCGTTTCGTCTTGTCCGAAAGGTTACCGGTTGCCGACGAAAAAAGATTTCGAAACCCTCGTAACGACGACCGGCGGAACGGTGAACGGGAAGGAAATCGCGAATTCCCAAGGATATCTCGACCTCTTCACGAACGTATTGAAACTCCCTCCCGGAGGATACGCGGACGGATCGAACGGCGAATACTACGGACAGGGCGGACAAGGCCACTATTGGTACGCCGATCCCATGGGCGAACGCGTGGCCGGATTCGTTTTAGTAACGAGCCTCCAAGCGTTCGATATGGCCGTTACGGGCGACAAATCGCTTCGATCGGTACGCTGCATCCTTCGATAGGCGTTCGATTTTTCAACGGAATCGGGTATAGTCTCCGAAACGGACGCATCGTCCCATCATCAAAGACCGTCTTTTGGATAAGAAAAACAACGTCATCCTTTTTACCGGAGATTCTTCCGCCGCCTTGAGGAAGAACCTTTCGGCGTGGACGGCGTCGTTCGTGGAAAAGTACGGCGACATGAACGTCGCGACGGTGCGCGTGGGCGAAACGCAACCGTCTTCGGTCGCCACGGAACTCCTCTCGACCCCGTTCTTCGCCGAAAAGCGCCTCGTCATCTTCGAAGGCGTCCCCCGGCCCAAAGGCAAAAACGCTTCGGCGTCCGACGACGAAGACTCTCCGACGGAAGACAATGCCGCCGACCCTGCCGCGCAGATAGAAGCCGCCGTGCTCTCGGTATTCGATTCGATTCCCGATTCGACGTTCGCCATTTTCGTATCGGAAACCCCGGCCAAAGTCTCGGCGCTCTACAAAAAGCTCGTAGCGGAAGGGACCGTAAAGGAATTCGCCGCGATGGACGAAGCCTGAGCGAAAGCCTATATCGTGGAAAACCTTCCCGGAATCACGCCGAGGGCGATGCTCGCGCTCTATGACCGCGTTTACGTAAAACCCGACAAATACCGGGGCGTCGCCTGAGGATTGGACGAGCGCAAACTCCGCACGACGGTGGAAAAACTCTACCTCGGGTACGGCGATTCGCGCATCGGTGAAAAAGAAGTGGATGAAGCGGAACCGCAATCCTCCGACCTCAAGGCGTTCTCCATCGGCGACCACGTAATCCGAGGGGACATGAACTCCGCGATGTCGACCGTCAGGACGCTCCTCGCGAAAGAATCGCCGTTCGCCGTTCTGCCGTCGATCATTTGGACGGTACGCAACCGGCTCCACATAGAATTTCTCCGCCGCGCGGGCAAACAGAATCCGGAAATCGCCGAAATCCTCTCGGGTAACGCGTATATGATCTCGAAAGCCGACCGGATGACCGACCCCGAATTCCGTAACTCCAAAGCCGCCTACGCCGCCCTGGTGAAGTTCGAAACCGCCTGGAGGACGGGCAACGCTCCCGGCGAAGACGAGGCCGAGCAGCTCGAACTCGGCGTCATGGGCGCACTTCTGGCTTGGAAAAAGCAGCGCTAAATCTTCGTTGATTTTCGAAAAAATCCCCGGTATACTGCCGGGGATTTTCAAAACCAATCCCGACTATGGAAAAAATCGCGAAGGGCGTTCGGAAGTTCAAGGGTTTCACGCTCGTCGAGCTCATCGTCGTCATCACCATCTTGGCGATTCTGGCGACCATCGGGTTTTTGGCGCTTTCGGGGTATTCGCAGGACGCCAAGGATTCCGCCATCAAGGCGAACGTGAGGTCGCTGCAGACGGCGATTTCTTCGGAAGCGGCGATCACGAACAATTCCCCGAGGTACTACGTGGTCCACGATACGGACTACGCGCTCTCGGGCGCCATGGTCTACGTCGACGGCGCGGGAATCCCGCTCACGGGAGGCAACGTCGGGCAAGCGCCCCTCGATTCGAACTACACCGCCGGAAAGCCCGACTACGCGAAACTCAAGATCAATCCGGACAAATTCAGGATTTCGGGTTCTTTCCGCATTCCCGAACTCGAATCCGTCTTCGCCGCGTACGATCCCCAGTCCGCCTTCGTAGGCGCGGTGGACGCCGCCCGCACCGAATCGAACGGAAAGAAGCGCAGCGCTTCGTACTTTCAAGTCGGCGCGGTATCCCCTTCTACCAAATCCGCCTCCGTAACCGGAAATTTCCCCACTTCCTGAGCGCCCGCCGGATATTCGCCCGGACTCATCAAGGCCGCGCCGGGGACCTCCACCGCATCGACGGGCGCCCTCATGGACGGTTCGAATTCTTCCGCACCGACCACCGCGGTTTCGAACGGCGCGTGCGGTACGGCGAACGGTTCGAATACCTACGATTACCCGGCCGCCCCCCTCTGCTCGGCGTGAACCTCGAGCGGCACCGACCTTTCGGGAACCGACGGCGCATACGACTGGACATGTCTCGGAGCGGGCGGCGGTTCGCCAGTTTCGTGCTCTGCGCCAAAAGTCTACTACGGAAGCTGTTTCGCGTTGCTCTCTGGAGCGCCGGGAACGCCTTCCGGAACCTATTCCATCGACCCGGACGGCGCTGGAGGAAGCCCCGCGTACCAAGCGTATTGCGACATGGTGACTGACGGCGGAGGCTGGACGCTCGCGATCCGCCTCAATACCAACGACGCGACCAAACGCAAATGGGACGATACGGCATTTTGGAATTCCACCACCGAAATCGGCGCGCTTTCGGGCACGGGCGATTACCTTTCGAAATCGGTTTCCCTCGTTCCGAAGGACGTCCTCCTCAAATATACCTACCAGAACAACCTCACCGACGGAACCTGGGCGACGTTCCGCAACGCGTCGAACGCCTCGACGCTGAGTGCCAACCTCAACATGACGCTTTCCAGTTCGAATCCGGCATGGAGTCGCATTTCCTATTTCGCCACGAATCCAGTTACGACGGACTTTTTCGGAACGTCGATGTACTTCTCCGCGAAGGATTCCCACCACGGAAATGACTATTCCAGGATTTTCTACAACTCTACCAACACGCTTTCCGCCTGCAACCAGGGCGGCTCCATCGGGCACATCGGCGACTACGGCAGCAACAACTGGAACTGGGAAGTCGCGCGCGGCTGGCCGGACGCTACGGCAGGCTCCGGTTGCCAGCACAACTCGCTCAAACTCGGCCTCGGCGCGAACTACGATCCGGTATCGTGGGGGACGACCGCCGTCACCCCTTCCGACCTGTATTCCCAGGGCACCATGTACGTCATGGTCAGATAAGCCGGAAAGCTCGGTTTCAAAATTTGCGGAAATCGTAAAAACCGTACAATCGGTACGTATTTTTTTCCGCATCCCATGAACAAAATCGTCATCGTCACCACCGTCGCCGCGGCAATCCTTCTCGCTTCGTGCGGAAAATCGGCGGAAACCGCCACCACGCCGACCTCCGGAACCCCTGCGGGAGTCACCACCGCAGCGGCGGACCGCACCGTCAAAGACGGCGACACCGTAGCCGTCGACTACCTCGGAAAGCTTGAAGACGGAACCGTTTTCGACACTTCCATCAAGTCCGAAGCCGAAAAGACCCCCAAGTACAACCCGAACCGCGACTACTCCCCGCTCCTCTTCACCGTAGGCGCCGGACAGATGATCAAGGGCTTCGACAAGGGCGTCCTCGGCATGAAGGTGGGCGAGAAGAAGACCCTCCGCCTCCCGCCGGAAGAAGCCTACGGAACCGGAGGAACCGAAGAAGTCGTTCCGAAGAAGGCGTTCGACGACAAGTTCACCGAAACCGTTTCCCGCGACAAATACCAGGACGTCGTGGACATCCAGGTTCCGGAAACCACCTTCAAGGACCAGGGCCGCGAAATCCCGAAACTCGGCGAAACCATCACCGCCGGGGGCGTTTCCGCAAAGGTTACCAAGATCGCCGACGGCAAGATCTCGCTCCAGGTCGAAAACCGCCAGAACCCGTTCTACGGCAAGAAGCTCGCCGTGGGTCTCGAGGCCGATTTCGAAGGCAACAAGGTCAAGATCGTCAAACTCACCGAAAAGGACGTCACCGTCGAAGTCACCAACCTCGTCAGCCCGTTCTACGGCAAGAAGCTCGTAGTCGGACTCGAAGCCCTCTACAACGGCGACAAGTTCACCGTGAAGAAGATCGACAAGGACACCGTCACCCTCGAACGCGCGCACGAACTTTCGGGCAAGACGCTCATCTTCGAAGTCGAACTCAAGGAAATCAAGTAATGAAAATCCATTTCGTCACGCTCTTTCCCGAGGTCTTTCCCGGATACTTTTCCCAAAGCATCGTTGGGCGGGCTATTCGCGAAGGGCGTTTCGAACCGGTCTTCCACAATCTCGCCGACTATTCCATCCGCCCCACCCGGCGCGTAGACCGCCGTCCGTACGGAGGATTCCCGGGGATGGTCATCGAACCCGAACCGCTTGCGAACGTCCTCGAAAAGATCGATGCGGAAGCGGGGCGGACGCTCGAAAAATACCTGCTTACTCCCCGTGGCGACCGCTTCGAACAGAAAACGGCCGAAGGATTGGCCCGTGAAGACGCGGAAATCGTCTTCGTGTGCGGCCATTACGAAGGCGTCGACGAACGCGTCATCGAGTACTTCGGACTCCGCGGCATCTCCATTGGCGACTACGTGCTCTCTTCGGGCGAAATCGCCGCCATGGTAGTTGCGGACGCCGTAGTGCGGCTCCTTCCGGGGGCCATCGCCGAAGAATCCCTCGCCGAAGAATCGTTTTCGGAATCCCTCGGACGCGGCAAAGAATACCCGCACTACACGAGGCCCGAAGTTTGGCGCGGGATGGAAGTTCCCAAAGAACTCCTCTCCGGCAATCCGAAGACCGTAGAAACCTGGAAAAAAACCTTTCTCAATCCCCCATGTTAGAAAATCTCCCCGATTTCGGAAACGTCCTCCCGGCGGCGTACGAAAACCTCAAGAACCTCCTCGGCACCGATTCGCCCATCGACATGGCGGCCCGAGTCGCGGGAGCCTATTTGGTGGCCGTTTGGCTCGCTTCGGTCATTTGGACCGTCCGAGACATCACCGACCGCACCGGAAACCTCGTCATCCAGACGTTTTCGGTACTTCTCGTCGTCGTGTTCACCCCGATTCTCGGACTCCCGCTCTATTTGCTCATCCGCCCCCGTACGACGCTCGCCGAGCGCTACTACGAAGAAGCCGGATTGGCGGAATCCGAATACGTTTCGGCCTGCCCGAACTGTGACGCCGAAGTCGGTGAAGAATTCCGCTTCTGCCCGAGTTGCGGACACGAACTCTTGGAGGAATGTCCGGATTGCGGCGCCCCGAAAGACAAAGATTGGAAATTCTGCGCCTCCTGCGGAAGCGACGGAAAGGCCAAGTCTGCCCAGATAACGCAGGAAAAGAAACCGGAACCGAAGAAGGTCGCGAAGTCGGAGAAGCCGGCAAAGAAGGTCGAGGAAGGAAAAACCGAAGAAACGAAACCCGAGGAGAAGCCGGCCCTCGAGACTCCGACGGTTCCCGCGGAACCGATCAAGCCGTCCCCCATCACGGTCATTACCGTCGAAGACATTCCGGAAGCCGGAAAATAATCGTCCGAAAAAAGAAAACCCCCGGCATTGCCGGGGGTTTTAAAAGCGTAACTAGATGACGACGAGGAGCGCCGATCCTACGATAGAGAGGATGAGGAGCGTCACTACGACGAATGCGAACACCTTGCGTGCCATAATGCGTGGGGGTTATTTTACGGTTACGTCGTACTCGGCACCGTCTACGATGAGCTTCTTGGTGGAGAGATTGACGGTTACGAAGCCGGGATTCTTCGCTCAGGTGACCTTGCGGAGTTTTTCCACGTATTCGTAGAGCTCGTCCGCGCGGGATTCGATTTCCGCCAAGGGAATCGCCCGTGGGAATATCTGGATTTCGGCACCTCCGAAATCCGGCGTGAGGCTGGAGCTGTCCAACGCCTTCGCGGTTATCTTATAGAAAGAGTGCTGATCGAAAAGATATTTTCCCTTAAATTCGAGAACGAACGAAGACCCTTCTCCCGACATCGGCTTTCGAATCCCGGAAAGATCGATGTCCCACGTGCCTCCGGCAATCTTCGCCTCGATATTGGCAATGCTGATCGGAAAGCCGCGTACGACGTTTTTAAAGTCCTTTTGGATGAGGTTCTGCTCCACGAATACGAGCGTTCTGGCATCCATTTTCGTCGAAGGCGGTGCGTCGGACGGAGTGAAGTCGTCAGTCGCCGTAGCAAAGGAAGACCTTTCGCTCAAGTACGTGTTCACGAAATAGTTGGCAAAAACGTAGATGGGGTATTTCGGATCGTCGGGGGAAAGTCCGCCGAGCGTTTTTTCGTACTCGTCCTTCTTTTCATCGAGAGAGACGGAGGTGAATTTGAACGTTTCGTTCTTCTGTCCGCCCGAATCGAACGTGACGTTCCGAATGAGGTAGCCTTCGTCGGTTACGAGCTGGAACGTGAACTCGCGCCCACTGATCATGACGTCAATATCGAAGTACCCGTCTTTCGTGACGTCGTTCTTGATTTTGAGCGTCGACGGGTCGACGCCGTTGAAGGTGGAGAAGTATTTTTTAATCTCGTCTTCGGTGGGATACTTCTTGTCGAACAGGATTCCGCTCGCCTCGCGGGTAGAATCGTCGAGGGATATCTTCTGGAGGTATCCCGGATAGTCGGCGAATATCGAAGACTGGTCGCGGAGGGCGTCGAGGGATTTGTCGAACAGAGTCAACGTATCGGACACCTTCTTGTCGGGGGATTTATTCAGGAACGAGGCGTAGAGTTGGCGCTGCTGCTTGGCATGTCCGGTTTCGAAGACCTTCACGAGCGAATCGAAGGAATCGGCGAATCCGGCGGGAAGGTTGGCGTTTCCGGCCTGGTCGAGATACTCGTCCTTGAGATACGCGCCCCCGTCCTTCTGGGTGAAGAATTCCGCGGCCGTGGCTTTTCGGACGCGGTCTACGATTTTGGAATACGTATAGTACAAAACGGTGAGGGTCGAGAATCGCTGGTCGTCCGTGGCGAGGGTGTCGTAGTATTCGCTCGAGACGCTCACGAGGGAGAGCGCGATATCGAGAGTGGTTTTACTGATGGCGAAACCTTCGCGGTTCAGGTATTCCTTCAAGAAGAACGAATACGGGAGGAATTCGGTTTTGCGGATGACTTTGCCGTTCAAAAGGGAACGCACGTAGGCGTTGAGATATTCGTCGAGTTTGGACGCGTCTTTGTCGCCGTAGTAGTACGCGGCGTGAATTTCCGAAAGGAGGGCGTAGTCGGCGGCCTCGATCTTCAGTCCCGGACGGGTGCGTACGACCGCGGAAACGAACGCGTTGGAAGTCTTGGTACGGAAATACTCGTCGGCGCGTCCGAGCGACTCGTAATACGAGAGGTAGTACGCGCGGCGGATCGCCTCCAATCCGTATTCCTTAAGCGCGGGATCGAGTTCTTCCATCTTGGAAAGGGTATCGGCGATCGAAGAGATGCCAACGTTCGCGTTCTGGCATTTCTGCGTACTTTCGCAACGCTCGGAAACGGCGAGATTGCGGATGTCACGGAGAATCCGCCCCTTGAGGATGGCGGACTTCTTTTCGTGGTTTACGAAATACCAGTTGAAATCTTCGAAAAGGTCGTCGGCCGGCACGTTTTCGGAAAGTCGGAAAACCGTCGAGTACGCCTTGGAATATTCGCTCGCTCGGGCGCGTTCGGCAGCGAGGTTCTTCTTGAAGAATCCAAGCGCCACGGCATCGCCGTTCATGACCGGATCTTCTCCGGTAGGGTTCTTCAGATCTACGTACCGGATGGTATTGATGGTCGAAATACGGAGGATGTCCGCGTTCTTCAGTTCGGAATTATAGGAAGGTACGTATCCGAAATAGGTCGACGGGAACACGTGCGCCGTCGTAACGGTTTTTCCGCTCGAAACGAGGTCGACCGTGAGGAGCGCCGATACCGAGAAGAATTTGACCGATGCCGGGTTGCGGGAGTCCACGTAGAAATTTCCCCGCCCGAGCGTCTTGATTTTGAAATCGGGATTCTCCACGGTCACGTCCTGAAAGATGTCCCCGAGAGAAAAAAAGTACAACCCCTTGCCGATGACGACGCTCTTTCCCATGGATTTGGGAACGTCGCCCTGTTCGTACGAAACGCCGGAAATCGGGGAAAGGCGGAGATAACCTTCTTTGGGGACCGTTTTTCCACTGAAGGATTTGTCGGCGCCGTCGACGGAGCCCGTGGAAAATTTCACGTACCTCACGCCCTCGGTGAGATCCACTCCGAGCGTATCCGAGCGGAGAGCCGGGGCGTCCGGTTCGCGAAAAAGGGAAAAATACGACAGGAGTCCCGAAAAACCGAGGACGGCAAGGACGAATAATACGCGTTTCATTCGGTCGGTAATCCGGTTAATAGTGCGGAGAGTATACCCTTTTGCCCCACGCTTCACAAGTCCTTACCACTTGCAATCCCGAAAGACCGTGTTTTCATAATCCCGAATGGTTTCCGGGCTTGCGAAAACCGCGCCTGTTTCCCGGTTCCTATCGAGGGAGTTCGTGGTGAAATTCGCGCTGCCGATCAGGAGTTCGGAACCGTCCGTGAGAACGGTTTTCGCGTGCAGTTGGGCGCGGGAAGTCCGCACGGCTTCGACCTTGTCCGAAAACCGCGCGAGATCCGCCGGGGAAGCGTCTTTCAAGATGCAAACGCGGACTTTCAAACCTTCGTCCGCCCGGCCGTTCAGGGCTTTTACGAATTCGTCGTCGGAAATGGAAGGAGCGAGGACCGTGACGGATTTTTTTGCGGAACGAACGAATTCCACGGCCTTTTTCCGCGCGTCGACGGGCGCGAGATAGAACCGGTCCGGAATGTTTCCGACGAACGGCGAACCACGGAAGTCCGCAAGAAAAACCGACCGGAGAAAGTCCGCCGAAGCGGGATCGTTTCAGAATACGAAAAATTCCCGGTTCTTCTCGAACGTGCTTTTCGTGAAATTGCCGGTCGCGAAAACGTATTCGGTGCCGTCGGCGATGGCGAATTTGGCGTGCACGAACGCGAACGCGTCGCGACTCGAAAAGACGTCGATTCCGGCGTTCAGCAGGCGGTCGCGGGATTTCCGGTTGGCGCCGGGGAGCTTGTAGGGATCTTTTTCGAGGATGACCTTCACGTCCACTCCCCGTTTTTTCGCGTCGACGAGGGCGTCGGTGACGGACTGTTCGGTAAGGAGGTAGACGTTGAGCAGGAGCTCTTTTTTCGCGTTTCGAATCAGGGCGACGAGGCGTTCGCGGATTTCGGGATTCGGCCCAGTGAGGACCTTTTCGCGGGATTCCGCAAGCGCGTCGGGAATCAGACGTCCTCGGGCGGAAACCTTCCCGGAGCCGGAAACTTCGGAGGTTTCGGACGACGCGTCCGACCGGTCCGCGCGCGTGCCCGGCGAGGCCGGTGCCCCCAAGGGGGAAACCGTGGCGGATGTCGCGCCAGAATCGGACGGGGGAACGGAAAGTACCGCGCCGCGGTGGGCGAAATATTCCCCCATCCACGGCGCGTTTTCGAACGCGAGGACGAAAAACGCCACGACGGCGAGGTTCGCGAGGCGCTTCTTCCAAACGGGTTTGAGTCCCATGCGGTCCATGTTCCGAAATTAGCGGATACGGACGGTCAGCGTACCCTTGCGTCCGAACCTCGCCAACGCTTCGGCGAACGCGGTTTCGATCTTCCCCGAGCGGAGTTTCAACGCGCTCGCGACGAGTGGCCCCCCGGTGCGGATGGAGACGACGTTGTCCTTCTCGGAAATCGATACGACGTCTTCGGCAAGTTCAGAGGCCTCTTCTTCGGAAAGCACGCGCTTGAGCGTGGCGAGGAGCAACGCCGAAACCGCGGCCGGCTTGGAGAGCGCGGAAGAGAAATCCATGTTCCCTACGAAGGCCATATGCGGTAGGTGAAGAAACGGTGGATACCGGAAAGGTCGGCGAAGGTCCGGATATCGCGGCCGAGCTCCGCGGCGACATTGCAGATTTCGTCTTCGTGGTCGTCGCCCACTTCGCAGGCGACCGCGATGCCGACGTTCGGATGGAGAACGTGGAAATCCTCGACTTGGCGAAGAAACTTCGCGGTCAGCTCGAATCCGGTCGATTCCCCTCCGTACAGGGCCATGGCGGGCTCGAAAACGGTGTCGGGAGACATGTCCGTAGCACCGATGCGGATATACGGGAGGTTCGCTACGAAAAACGCGTTTCCGTCGGCTCCGACGTTTTCAGGGAGCGAAGCGAGCAGGTCGGAACGGACGAATTCGATCTCCACGCGGTTCGCCTCGGCATTCTCCTTCGCGAGGGAAAGCGCCTCGTCGGAAAGATCAAGCGCGGTCACGCGGATTTCCGGCCGGTTTTTCGCAACGGAGACGGCGATGATTCCGGAACCGGTTCAGACGTCGACCACGCGGGAAAATTCGCCGGATTTCGTCTGCGCCAAGACTTCGCGCACGAGCGATTCGGTCTCGAGACGGGGCACAAGGGCCCGTTCGTCGGACTTGAACGGCAGATAGAAGAATTCGACCTTGCCGGTCTGGTAGGCGTAGGGTCGCGGATCGTCGAAAACGGCCCCCGGACGGGAGCCGT
The DNA here is from genome assembly GCA_964482035.1 of uncultured Candidatus Peribacteria bacterium. GTDB lineage: Bacteria > Patescibacteriota > Gracilibacteria > BD1-5 > UBA2023 > JANJWP01. The sequence continues at coordinate 170,292 of CAYZVC010000003.1, forward strand.
TCGGAATATCGCCGGACGAATTAGGCATTTTCGAAATTCTTTTTGGAGAATACGAGCGACGCGAAGAGCAGGATGAGGCAGAGGTAGAGCGCCGATTGGGCCGTCGCCATAACGAGCGCGGAATCCGGGAGCGGAACGTCGGTCGCGATGAGCTTCTTGGGGTACGAAAGCGCTTCGAAATTCGGCAACAGGACGGAAAGCCCCTTGGAAAACCAGAGGAGCGCCACGCTCTTGGTCTTTTCGGCCATGTCGGCTACGGCGTTTGCCGAGTGGCTCGAAACGAACACGCCGAGAGAAAAGAGGATCGAAAGCATCGGCGCGGCGAAGGTCGAGAAGAAGAGCACGACCGCGAAGGTGACGAGCAACTTCAGGTACGAGAAGAACGCGGCGAAGAAGAAGAGTTTGCCCGGCATGAGGTCTTCATACGCCAAAAGCCCCGCGAGGACGGCGGTTTCGGCGAGGTAAATGACCGCGAGCACCATGGCGAAGCCGAGGAATTTCCCGAGCACGAACGCATGGCGGGAAATCGGCTTGGAGAGGATGAGGTAGATAGTGCGCCCTTCGATTTCGCGGGCGAGCATCTGTCCGCCGACGAAGACGACGGCGATGAGGCCGGAAACCTCGATCATCGAAAGCCCGAAGTCGAGCACGATGCGTTCGGTCTGGCCGAGCGAGAGCGAAGCGAGAACGACCGAGAAGAGGATGGTGGCCACCGAAAAGAACATGATGAGCGCCAAAAGGCGGCTGCGGACGAGTTCGCGGAAGGTATTGAGGGCGATGTTGAGCATTATTGCAGAAGAGAACCAATGAAATCCCGGTATCCGTTCGAGAAGTCGGCCCCGGTAGCCGATTTCTTTCATTCTAGTTTCACGACCTCCAAAATCAAGCCCCCTTCGGCGGTACGGACGACCGGAACGCCTTGTACGCTAGTGAAAACCGTTCCGACCGGTACGGCCGGACAATCGGGTTCGGGCAGGACTTCGCACGCTTCCACCGACAGTTTCTTATCGCGGAAATACGTGTGGAGCCCCGGCCAGGGCGAGTATCCGCGGAAGCGGTTGAACAGCGTTTCGGCCGGAAGCGACCAGTCGGCCAGGGCGTCTTCTTTGGATATCTTCTTACAGTACGTGGCTTTCGAATGGTCCTGCGGGACGGGGACGACGTTCCCAACGAAATGCTCGCGGAGCGTTTGTATCAGAAACGCACCGGAAACCTCGGAAAATTTCACGAAAAGCGAAGCCGAAGTGTCGCGGCGATCGATGGCGATAGGCAAGACGGCGAGCGCGTCGCCCTCGTCCATCCCTTCGCTCATGGCCATGACCGTGACTCCGGTCTCTTTTTCGCCCTCGAGGAGGACGCTCTGTACCGGCGAAGCGCCGCGGTACTTTGGCAAGACGCTTCCGTGAACGTTCACGCAAAGCTTCGCGGGCGCTTCGAGAATCTCGTTCGGGAGTATTTTCCCATATGCCGCGACGACGAAATAGTCGACTCCGAAGGCTTTGACCGATTCGAGGAATTCGGCGTTTCCACGAACCTTCGCGGGCGTGAATACGGGAATCCCGGCTTCCGTCGCGGCGGCTTTGACGGCGCTCGGCTTAAGTTCCGCCGAACGCCCGACGGCGACGTCGGGGTTGGTGACGGCGAAAACTACCTCGACGCCTTCGGCAGCGAGGAGGTCGCGCAGGATGTCCGCCGCGAAGGGCGGGGTTCAGAAGAATCAGATTTTCATGCCTATTTTCTCAGTTCGATAAGGTATTCGCGACCGCCGCGCACGAGTTTCAGCGTGACTTGCCCGACGGAAACGCCGCCCGCGAGGAATTCTTTCTTTCAAAGGACGTTCCGGATAACGAAGGCCGGGTATTCGGCGGTTCCGGCGGTTACGGAGAGGAATTTGAGCCTCGCCTGGTCTTCTACGAGCGGACCGTCACGGTCGAAATACCTCATGACGACGCGGTTCGCAGGTTCGGAACCGTAGAAGAAGGACGCGGAATATTCGTCGCGGCGCCCGGTATCGAATTTGAACGGAACGACGGACGAAGCGGAAGTCACCGATACGGTTTCCACGATCTTGCTGTCCTGCGCGAGGCGAAGCACCCATTGGCCAGCGGCCGGAGCCGCGAGCTTAAAGGAACCCGACGTGCCCACCCAGTCGAACGAAGCGAGCGTTCCAGAGGCCGAAAGCCCCGAAAAGTCGGTGACCGTAACGGTTCAGAGGGCTCACGAAGCGAACGCCATCTCGTAGGAACCGAGCGTGCCGTCGCGAACCGCGCGGTCCAAATCCGCGACGGCGGAAAGCGTCTTCGAGGAAACGGACTCGGCCACCGCCTTGTCGGAAATCTTGCCCACCGTGAAAACCGTCATCGCCGACAGGATCGCGAGGACCGTAGTCGCGATGATCAATTCGGCGAGCGTGAAGGCTTTTCGGGAAAGCATGCTATTTCTTCAAAGAAAGGATCTTCGTGACGAAGAATACCACGACTACGAGAATAACGAAAAGGATCATTTTTCCAACGCGGTCGAGGAAGACCGCCGCCATTCCGAAGAGGAACGATATCGAGTAGACGAACTTGCGGATGAACGATTCGGACATGCCGAGATTGAGCAAGCGGTAGTGGAGGTGGTGGATTCGGTCGCCCTTGAGCGGACTCTTGCCGTTGTAAATGCGCGCCGCGATGACGTAGAAAGCGTCGACGAGATATACGCCCAACACGGTGGCGACGGTAGCCACCTTGCCGCCTACGAGAATGGCAAGGGAGGCGATGAGGAAACTCGCGAACATGCTGCCCGATTCCCCTAAAAGGACTTTGGGCGCGAGGTTGTAGTACCACGCGACCGCGGCCGTGGGAAGGACGACGGCGAGAATGGAAAGGACGAAAATGGAATTCTCGCGGAGCTGGGGGGTACTGTCCGCCAAATAGAAGCGGACGGTGGAAACGGCGATGACGATAAGGGAGATCACCACGAGTCAGGAGGTGAGGCCCGGAACTCCGTCGGACCAGTTGATCGAATTGAAAACGAGGACGTACCAAACGACCGTGAACAGGAGAGGGATCAGGTAAACCTTAAAATCCCCGAGGACGGCGTAGTAATCCCCCAAATCCACGACGCCTCCGAAAATGCCGGAGACGTACCCGATCTTGATGCTCGTGATTCCCACGACGGCCCCCACGAAAATTTGGAGCGCGAGGCGGACTTTGGCCGGGACGGCGAAACGTGTCTTTCGGGCGTGTCATTGGAGTTCTTCGGCGGTCTTTTTTACGATGCCGACCTTTTCGTCGCGGTCGAATTTGTAGATGGTATCGAGGTCGTCCAAGAAGCTGACGGCCGAAACGAGCGTTCAGAGCGCGAGCAGGACGTAGAGTTTTTCGTGCATCGACTCCGGCATGACGGGAACGAGCAACAGCGCGAAGAGCGCGAAATTGGCGAAGAAAGCGATGCCGACCCCGAACGGGACCGGGGCGCGCTTATGGCCGTAGGGCGCGGGGTTGTCGAGCAATCCGAACTTCGGAAAATACCGGAGCACGCCGCGGAAGATGGCGAACGAGGTCAACGAAGACGCCAAAGCGATCGTGACGATGGCGGTTATCGAGGGGAAGTGGAAGAATTGCGCGAGGGTTTCCATGGGAAGCTGGGGCTATTTCGATTTTTCTTCGATTTCGAGTTTCTTCTCCTCCCAATACCTCATGAAGGCATCGCGGCGGAAAAACCAGACGTAGGCGGAGAAGGCGACGATGAGCGCGAGGAAGAAGTACCCGACGTAATCGAGCACGACCTTGTAGTACGAAGCGAAGGCGACCGAGAGCGTGATGATGGTCGTGGCCCAAACGATCGAACCGATGACGTTGTAGGTCCAGAACCGTCAAGGAACCATTCCCGCGGAACCAGCCACGAAGGGGACGAACGCTCGGGCGAGATTATGGAATTTGCCGAAGATTATGAAAACCGGGCCGTTCTTGGCGATTTGTCGTTCGAGGTATTTGAGTTCGGTACGGCCAAGTCAGAAAGTGTCGCCATATTCCTTGAAAAACGCCTTTCCGTAGCGTTTCCCGAGCGCGTATCCGACGAAATTTCCCAAAATCGCTCAGGCCGCGCAGACGGCGATGGTTTCCGGCAGGTGGTCGCGTCCGAAGAATCCCCCGACGATGAGCATGACCTGCATTCCGGGAACGAGAACCCCGATGACGGGAAACGACTCGATGACGCTGAACGCGAACGCGACGAGGTAGTTCCAATTCCCCCAGGAGTTCACGAGAACCTCCATGTACGCGAGAAATTGCGCAATCCATTCTTTCTTGAACAGGACGACGAAAAGCAGACCGAACGTAATGGCCAAGAAAAGGCCGTTCAGGAATGCGGCGAAGGCGGAGGCGAGCTTTTTGAGTACCGGATGGCGCATAGTGGTTTTTCGTCGCATACGATACGGAAAAAGCCCTTCCGGGCAAAAGAAAAACGCCCCTCGCGGGGCGCTTCGGACTTATTCGGATGCGGGTGCCGGGGCCATCGGCGTCTCAGTCGGCGGAGGCGAAGGCTGGGAAGCGGGGACGACCGGGAGATCGGACGGTACGGGGGACGCCTGCGGCTGGACTCCGCCGGTTTCCGAAATCGGGGAAGCCACGGCCGAACCCGAAGAGACCTGCGGAGCCTGCTGCGTGACGGATCCGGAAGAATTCGGATTCCCCGTCGAGCCGGTTCCGGCCGCCATGCCCGAAGCGGTGAGGGTTCCTGATACGGTCGTCGTTCCGGATGAGGAAAGGGCGCCGGTATTGGCGGCCGGTACGATGTTCTTGCGCTTGTGTCCGTTGGGGCGGCGACCGGTGAATACGCGGACGCCTTCTCCCACGATTTTCGTCTCCCCTTCGGGAACGTATTTCGGAAAAGGCGACGGGGTTTCGGATCCGGTTCCCGGGGTCATCGATTCCGGACCGCTGGTCTTAATGGACGGCGATACGAAGGAGAACGCCCCTACCCCCACGACGGCGAGGGCGAAGAATCCCGCCATGGCGCGAACGAGGACTTTGCGCTCTCCGAAAAGCTTGGAGAGTCCGCCCTTGCGTTCGGCGGAAAGGTCTTTGGCGACAGCTTCCACGTAGGCTTCCTTTTCGACTTCGACGGCCGGGATTTCCGCGACCGTTTCGGCCGGAATTTCGAGGACGGTTTCCGACGGGACGGCGGCTTCTTCCGTCGGAACTCCTTCGGAGAGCGGCGGCTCTTCCGCGACGGCCGGGATTTCCGCGACCGTTTCGGCCGGGGCGGATTCCTCCGCCGTTACGGTTTCCTGAGCGGGTTCGGAGACTTCGGCCACGGCCGCGGCTTCCGGTTCTTCTTTTTTCATTTCGATGGGCTGGCGGACTTCCGGTTTCTTATCGGGTTTCGGCGGAACGATGCCTTCGAAGAGCGGGTCTTTGAAGAAGTCGTCGTCCATTTCGAGGTTCGGGAAAAACTCCTTGGAAGACTCGGGAATCACGACTGCGGCGACGGCCCTTTCCTCGGCTTCTTTCTTGGCAGCCTCGGGATCCTTGAGGGATTCGGTGAGGATTTCGTTCGCGAGGGATTCGCCTTCGGTACCGATGACCTTCGCGGCCTGGATGATGTCGACCCCTTCCACGAGCGGGCGGTCCGATTCTTCCGAAACCTGGGCCACGGGGGTTTCGACTTCGGCTTCTACGACCTCGGGGACTGCGGTTTCCTCCTTTTTTCCAAGGGAAATCGCCGGCTTCGTGCCGAGGGAGATCATCGCTCCGGCGCGCTTCGGCACTACGGAATGAGCGGCGGGTTTCGGGGTCTCGACGACCGCCGGAACGGATTCGGATACCGGCGCGGGGGCGACAGCGGGGGCGGACGACAAGGAAACGCTTCCGGTCTTCAATCCGGTAAGGGAAATCTTCTTCGCGGAATGGGCGGCATGGGCCGGGGCCTTCGCTACCGGTGCCGCGGGAGCGGAAACGGCTACGGCCTGTGCCGGCTGGACTTGTACGGAAGGAGCCGGCGTCGAAACCGGTTCGGAATGGACGTTCGCGGAAACCGAGCTTTCCGTTTCGGAAAGCTGCTGGGCGCGCGGAATCGCGCTTTCGTCAACCGGCGCGACCGAACGGAGGTCCGCGATCTTCAGGGAAGAAAAGTCGAGTTTCGCCATCGTCGTCGAGACGTTACGGGTAGTCCTCCCTATGCTATCGTACTTTTTCGGGAGCGTCAAAAAACGGGCCGGTGCCGGAAGGTGCGGTGCCGGAGGGCGATTTTCCGCCTTTACTTCCGCGCGATTCGCGTATAATGCGCGCGACTTATCGAAGGAACCGAACCTCATCGGTCCCTTTTTTGGTACTTTTAGCCTCGCGAGAGCGCGGCATTCATTCTAACCCTGCCCCATGGCATACCGAAACATCGCGATCATCGCGCACGTCGACCACGGAAAGACCACCCTCGTCGACGCCCTCCTCAAGCAGACCGGAACCTTCCGCGAAAACGAGGCCGTAGACACTTGCGTAATGGACTCCAACGACCAGGAAAAGGAACGCGGGATCACCATCTACGCCAAGAACACCGCCGTTTCCTACAACGGGACCAAGATCAACATCGTCGACACTCCGGGCCACGCGGACTTCGGATCCGAAGTCGAACGCGTTCTCCGCATGGTCGACTCGGTCGCCCTCGTCGTCGACGCCTACGAAGGCCCGATGCCGCAGACCAAGTTCGTCCTCAAGAAGTCGCTCGAACTCGGACTCAAGCCGATCGTCATCATCAATAAGATCGACAAGCCGACCGCCCAGCCGGACGCCGTCGTCGACATGGTTTTCGACCTCTTCGTACAGCTCGGCGCCACCGACGAACAGCTCGATTTCACCGTCGTCTACGCCATCGCCCGCGAAGGCATCGCCCTCAAGTCCCTCAAGGACGAAAAGAAGGACATCTCCCCGCTTTTCGAAACCATCCTCGAAAAGGTCGCCGAAGCTCCGAACGACACCGCTAAGCCGTTCCGCATGCAGATCGCGAACCTCGCCTACGACAACTACCTCGGACGTCTCGGCGTAGGCCGCGTCTACGAAGGCGTCGCCAAGGTGGGCGCGAACGTCACCATCATCGGCAACGACGGTGTCCGCCGTACCGGAAAGATCTCCAAGATCTTCACCTCGATGGGCCTCAAGCGCGTCGAAGTACCGGAAGGCGAAGCCGGAGACATCGTCACCATCGCCGGAATCCCGGACATCTACGTCGGCGAAACCGTCTCCATGGACGCCAATGCCGAACCGATGCCGGCGATCCACATCGACGAGCCGACCCTCGAAATGCAGTTCCTCGTCAACGACTCCCCGTTCGCCGGAAAGGAAGGCAAGTACGTCACTTCCCGCAACATCCGCGAACGTCTCGAACGCGAAACCGAAGCCAACGTCGGTCTCAAGATCGACTTCGCCGGTTCCGACGGAAACTCCTACACCGTCGCCGGCCGCGGAGAACTCCACCTCTCGGTCCTCATCGAATCGATGCGCCGCGAAGGTTTCGAACTCCAGGTAGGTTCCCCGAAGGTCATCTTCCACATGGAAAACGGCAAGAAGATGGAACCGATCGAAACCGTCGTCGTCTTCGTTCCGGAAGAAAATTCGGGAACCATCATCGAAAAGCTCGGAAAGCGCAAGGGCATCATTAAGAACATGTCCACCGAAAACGGCATCACGAACCTCGAATTCGACGTTCCGACCCGCGGCCTCCTCGGCTTCCGCTCGATCTTCACCATCGAAACCAAGGGCGAAGGCATCATGTACTCGTCCTTCTCGCACTACGAAGAATTCAAGGGCGCCATCGAAAAGCGCGACATCGGCTCGATGATCTCCGGTTTCGGAGGCACGACCATGGCGTACTCCCTCTGGAAGCTCGAAGAACGCGGACCGATCCTCGTCGACCCGGCAACGGAAATCTACGAAGGCATGATCATCGGCGAACACCTCAAGGGCGGCGACCTCGTCGTCAACCCGACCAAGAACAAGCAGCTTACCAACATGCGCGCGTCCGGTGCCGACGAAGCAATCCGTCTCACGCCGATCCGCCGCATGACCCTCGAAGACTGTCTCGACTACATCGCCGACGACGAATACGTGGAAGTCACCCCGCTTTCGCTCCGCCTCCGCAAGAAGTACCTCACCGAAAACGAACGCAAGAAGAATACCAAGGGCTAATCGCCGAGACGAAAAAATCCCCCGGATCACCGGGGGATTTCGTTTGGAAGGAGGGGGCGTCCGCGACTTACCGTCGCCAGAGGCTCTCCTGGACTTCCCCATACGGTCCTTCCACAATGGCTGCACAAGCAGTGTTTATGGAAAGCCGAAGGCATTATTTCGTTGGGCAAGCCGCACTCGCAACGGACTTCAACGGGTCGGGAAGCTCGCAGTTTACGCCGCAACTCCTCTTCCGCCTCCATCCATGCCAAGTCCAGCAACAACCATGCGCCAAGCATCGTTTCATCCTCCTTTTTACGAACCGTCCGCACGAGGCGGCGGGGTTCTTTTTTCAAAATACGGGTTTGTTTGAGGTTCCCGTGGAACGTATCGCGAAAATACGGAAAAACGGGGATAACGCAAGATTCCGAAGGACGTTTGATTTTCGAAAAATAAGGATTATTGTCCCCGGGTTAGATTAAACGGAATTTTAATAATCTATTATGAACCACGAGAAATCCCCGGTCGTTCCATTCTCGCTTCCGGAAACCGGAATCCAGGAAATCGACCGCCAACACGGCGAGCTTCTCGAAAGCTTGCGGAAATTAGCTTCCTGGATAGGAACGCCTTCCGAAATGGCAGCCGTGTTCAGTGCCGTTTCGTATTTGAACGACTACGTCGACAAGCACTTCCAATTCGAAGAGGAATTCCTCGCGGAAAACGGATACCCGAACCTCTCGCAACACGTCGAAGAGCACGCGGCCATCCGCGCACGGGTTGCCGACCTCACGTCGAAAATCCTCGACGGGGCCGAGATAACCGAAGAAATCATGGCTACCATGACGCAGTGGATCGTCGGACACATCGGCGAAGAAGATCTCGAATACGCGCAGTTTCTCAAAGAAAGCGCGCCCGAACCCGCGTTTTCCGCCGCGTAACGGGAGTCTTATTTGACTTCCGCCCCCTTCGCTATACAATTCCCGCACTTTAAAACCTCATTCTCCACGAGGGAGATAGAAGCCCATGATCGTATACGCGCTCAAGAACGCCTCCGAGTCCAACGAAAAGCTCATCCTCCGTTACAAGAAGATGTTCTTCCAGACCCGCACGGCAAACAAACTCCGCACGGAGAAGTACGCAGAACGCAAGCCTTCCGTTCGCAAGATCCGCGAAAAGGCCATCGTCCGCGACATGTACCGCAAGGTCAACAAGCGCGAAGCTTTCTAGTTTCGGTCAGTTTTCGAAAAAAGCCCCCTAGGGGGCTTTTTTCGTACGTGAAAATACCGTACCATATCGGGGATCCTTTTCGAAAGCATGAACGCCTTGCGTTCCTACCGCATGGGAAAAGACTCCTCTCGCAGATTTTTTGGACAGTAAAATCCATAAAAGTCCAGAGGTATTTTTGAACTTCAGGAAATCAAATGGTAAACTTTCGAAGACCCCACGAAAAACCCAGACAAAAATGGAACTCCAAAACGCAAACCTCCCCGTAAACGCACCGGAATTCGATCCGCTCGCTTTCGTCGAGGCATCGGAAACCGAATCCGTCCAGCAGTCCGTCGTCGCCGAAGCCGAAGAGACCGTCCTTTTTTCCGTAGGCAACGGTAACGACGTCGATCCGCTCGCCAACGTCGAATCCCCGGCCGAAATCACGCCGGTCGCCGTTCCGAAAAGCTCTGCCCTCCGCGATTCCTTCTCTTTCCTCGTACGCTACGTCGCCGTTTCCTCCGCGGTATTCGCCGTACTCCTTCTCACCGCGAACTATTCCGCATACTCGACCATCGCCTGGAACTGGATTTCTCCGGCTTCCGTAAAAGCCTCTTCCGATGCGGTCGTCGAAGGCATTCTCAAATCGAAAATCACCGCCTACGCGAGCGAAAGCGAATCCGGAGCCGAAGCCGCTGCCATCGAAGAAGCCGACGACCTCAAGAAGAAGCTCGAAGAATCCAACGTCGCCATCAAAGAAAACATCCTCTCCCCTAAAAAGCTCGTTCCGGCCAAGCCGCAGATCGCCGTAGACTTCGACATCGTTCCGTACGAAAACCGCATCGTCGTACCGAAAATCGGCAAGAACGTTCCGCTCGTCGACGTCGAACAGAGCAATAACGTCGACTTCGACCATATGGAGAACATCTTCATGAAGGAACTCGAAAAGGGCGTCATCCGCTATCCGGGAACCGCGCGTCCGGGAGAAAACGGAAACGCGTTCATCTTCGGTCATTCGTCCAACTTCCCGTGGCTGCCCGGTGCGTATAACCAGGTCTTCGCCCTTCTCGACCAACTCGTCTACGGCGACGAGATCATCGTCTACTACAACCAGAAGAAATACGTCTACGTCATCAACCAAAAAGAAATCGTAAAGCCGGGCGACGTGAAGGTCCTCCAGCGCGACAACGCGGAAAAGAAGGAGCTTTCGCTCATGACCTGCTGGCCGGTGGGAACCACCCTCAAGCGCATGATCGTGTTCGCGGAACTCAAAGAAGTGACCCCGGTTAAATAAATCCTCCGAATCTTCCAGAACATGGACCCCTCCTCCGCCGTTTACGCATACCAGTTCTCCAACGTGACTGCCCTCTCGTCGTTCGACGCCCTCGGCATCGCGGCATGCGTATTCCTCATTCTCGCCGCGGCCGCTTCGGTAGCCGTCGGCCCGTATTTCTACGGATTTTCCGTTTACCGCCAGAAGGAACGCGAGAAACTCGAAAAGAAAAAGACCATCAAAAACCTCCTTCTCATGAAGGACATCCAGACGGAACTCGAAGAAGAAATGAAACGGTCGCTTACGAACGCGAATCTCAGCCAGTAGCCGAAGCTACGAAAACCCATTCGGAAAACCCGTCTACGAGCCCGCGGTCGAGCATGTCGAAGTGCAACGCCCGACCCATGCGGAACGGGGAAACCATTCCGGAATCGAGAAGTTCGGACAAGACCTCCCACGGGGTCTTTTTTCTTCGTCCAGGAGTTCCCGGAGCGTCGGCCAAGCGGAGTCCTTTGAGGATCTCGAGGTTCAACGCGCCTCGTACGGCCTTGGTGGCGGCACTGCCCAACGGCGGAACCCCCGGCCCGTATCCGAGGGCGGAAATGTCACATCCGAACGTGACGGCGACGTCTCCGCAATCGTAATCGTAGCGGTTGCGCTTGGCGTCGTAGTACCCGAGCGAATCGTAGTACGCGCGGATTTTCGCTACCGATTCGGCGCTTCGGATCCCCCAGACGTGGACGGGCCTCGAAACGTCGGCCTCGGAGATGGTTTTTTCCACGAAATCGGCCTCCTCCCGCGCAGTCGTGTCGGAAACGTCGTACGTCCGTACGTACGACGGCTTGTCGGAGAGTTGGGCGATACGGAAACGGTACCCCGGCGCGGTATCGTGAGGATTGGGAAAAATACGGTCGGAGAGGACTTCTTGCATGGGATTCGTTACGGTTTTGAACGGTGCGGATAGTACGTGATTCGCCAGTCGGAATCAATGCCGAGTTTCGAACGGCTATCCGTGGTGGTAGCCGCTGCCTTTTTTGATTTGCGAAACGCGGTACGCCTGCTCGCAGAGAATGAGGAGCGCGAGGGAATGCGGGAAGGTCATGGGAGAGAGCGAGAACGTTCCCGAAATCCTGTCCGACAAAGCCGGAAGGTCCACTCCGTACGCGCCTCCGATGAGAAAATCCGCCCCTTCCGAACGGCTCAGGCGGCGTTCGATTTCCACGGCGAACGCTTCGGTGGACATGGTTTTCGCTCCGATGTCGAGATAGAGCGGCTTCACGTTCTTGTCGGCGAGATATTTTGCGATCCGTTCGGTCTCCTTTCGAACGACGAGTTTCGCATCTTCGGATTTTTCCGGCTTGATCGTGACGATTTCGAGGGATTTTCCCATCCGTTTTCGGTATTCTTCGACCGCCTGGGCGAAATGCCCGAACGAATCGGTCACGGCTATGATTCTGTACATGGAAATCAGTATGTTTCGGAATTTCCCGAAACATACTGATTTCCTTTGACAAATCCACCCCTTTCCATAACATATCACGGCTCGATTTATTCGGGCACGATCTTTCAAAAAGAGGCGTTCCGCGCCACTTTAGCTCAGCTGGTAGAGCAACGGCCTTGTAATCCGTAGGTCGTCGGTTCGAATCCGACAAGTGGCTCCAGCTATGTTGTTTTTTTGCTTTTGGGTCGGTTCCAGAGCGGTCAAATGGGGAGGACTGTAAATCCTTTGTCTACGACTTCGTAGGTTCGAATCCTACCCGGCCCACCATTTTCAAAATCAACAACGAGCAGCCGCTGCCGTCCGCCGGGATGGTGGAATGGTAGACACGACGGTCTTAGAAGCCGTTGCCTTCGGGCGTGAGGGTTCAAGTCCCTCTTCCGGCACCAATCAATCACAGTACGTATCGGGCGAATGCCCCTGCGGAGCGCGCACCGTATGAAGCGGGCGCATATTCTTACCCCACTCCCTTCATATGAAGCAGAACATCCACCCGGCGTTCAACGACGTCACCGTTACCTGCTCCTGCGGTAACACCTTCGCTACCAAGAGCGCCCTTCGCGACGAAATCAAGGTCGAATCCTGCAACAAGTGCCACCCGTTCTACACCGGTGAAAAGCGCATCCTCAAGACCTCCTCGGTCGACAAGTTCTACGCTCGCCAGCAGAAGACCGCTTCCATCAAGAAATAATCCACGAAAAATCCCCGTCCGAAACGACGGGGATTTTTCTTTGTCCGAAATCGCGGTTGCGACGTTCGCGAAAACCGTACAATCAGAACATGGAAAAACGCGGACATCCTACGCTCGACGCCGATCGGCGAACCTTTCTCAAACTGTCGGCAGCCACCGTCGCTAGTTTTGCCGTAGTTTCGAGGTCGTCGGCAAAGGCCGCGAAAGCGATCGAGCCACTACCGGACTACGGCGGACTCCTTTCGAAGACCGAAGAATACCAGGAGGCGTTCCTCCTCGGGCTTCCGGAGACGGAAAAATCTTTCCTCCTATCCAAGATCCGCTCCGTCCGTCCCGATGCGGCTCGCTTGCTTTCCCAAGGTGAAACCGGACACGTCCTACGTACGGGATACGTGGCATTGAGACTGGCGGGAACGGGATTCGCCAGGAATCCCGCCAAAGGGAACGCCGCCTCCGCTTCGGACATGCTCGTTCCCGTCGACTCCCCGCTTCGGACTCCGGCACCGGGAAACGCGTCCTATCGGATTTCGTTCTTCCGGAACATGCCCGCCAAAATCGAACCGTTCGACCTTTTCGCCTCCGAAAACCGGGCCGTCGTCATCAACGGGAATTACGGAGTGTTCGATGGAGGACTTTGCCGCGAACACACGTGGGACGGTCGTCCGCTGGAGTCCTTCCTTCCCCTTTTCCATGGGGATTTCGTCGAAACCTCCGCCACCGAAGCATACGGCGAAAGCGGACAGGAGTTCCTAGGAAACGGCATCCGTATGCCAAAAGCCGCCATAGACGCGGCGAGCTGAATCCCGCTTTGTTCCCAAGTAGCGAGAAAACTCGGCGAATCGTTCTGATTACCGTTCGCTCGGGGGGATTCGGCGATTTCGTCGCTCAAGCAATACGGCCCCCGGTATCCGAAATACTCGGATTTCTCACAAATTCCGGAGTCGAAAACCGTTGCGGACGTTTACATGAAATCCCTCGCCCATCCGATGTTCTGACATCGGGCGTTCGCTTTCAAAACGGGCGCGCAATGGTTCGTGGTCGACCCGTTTTCCCATAAACAACCGATAAGCGCCGCCCAATACCGGCGGCGCAAAGACGTTTTCGCGATCGTGGCGTTCGGATAAGAACGGGCGCCTTTACGACTTCAGAAGGAAGAAATTGAAGAGCGAGTAGCTCGCCACGATGAGCAGAAGTCCGATGAAGATGTACTTGATGGTCCCCTTGGCCTTCTTGAGCTTTTCGTCATCACCGCCGGAGGTGAGCACGAGCCAGCCCGCGTAGATGATGAGCAGTACCGTGACGATGCCGAGGAAGCCGTTGATGTAATTGACGACCTTGGTCATGACGGTGATGGCGCCGCTCAAATTCGGGTCTTCGAGTTTGCACACGCCGAAGATGAGCGTGTTTTCGCATTTCACGCTTCCGTAGATGCTCGTGACGATCGCTTTCGGGATCTTGATGAGCATGAACCCCACGATACCGGTGACGATGGAGCGCTTGGCCTGTTTGGCCTTGTCTTCGTCACCGCCTGCGGTGACGAGCTTGAAGAACGCGAGGAACGCGATGAACAGGAACGCGAAACTCGCGAGGAGTTCCATGAGCGTGACGAACGGGTAGACTATGCGGTCCAGGAAGACGTCGGCCGTACGTCCGGTGATGTTTTTGTCGTAGAGCGTGGTGACGAACACGAACGCGCTCTGCATGACGACGATGCCGATGGTCGTTCCGAAGATGGACGATTTCCACTTCTTCGCGTCGTCTTCGCCGCCCTTCGAAAACAGGAGGCGGAGGACCGAGATGACCAAGTAGATGATCGCGATGGCCATGAAGAGGTTCTTCACGTCGCGAGCGATGGAGATGAGGCCGTTGTACGCGCCTCTTTCGCCAGTATTGGACGCCGTGAAGAAATACCCGGAAAACGGCGAAGCGAATTCGTCGAGATAGGCGTTCTTGTTGTTTCCGGATTTCGGGGTCGCGCGCGCGTCGAGTTCGCTCGACGAGGAGCCCACCTTGATGATGTCGGAAAGCTCGAACGCGCTCGCTACGGGGAGAAACGAAGAGAACGAGAGGGCGGTCGCCAGGAAAACGGCGAATTTCGAGAAGGCTTTGGAGGCGGCGGACATTTCGAAACGTTGAGAAAATGGGCGTTTGGCGCATTATATCGAGTCGTCTTCGGATTTCCAATCCGTTCGGAAAGCCCTCGACGCCGCATGAAAATCCCGCCCCGGAAAACGGGACGGGATTTTTCGGGAAGCGGTTACCCCTGCATGATGCCGAGGCGCGCTTCGATTTCCATATCGACGTATTCTTTCTTGCGTCCGTACATCTTGCGCGAGTATTCCTTGATGATCTTCGCGCGTTCGGCGTCCTTATAGGTGTTGTCCCAGATGGTCTTCAGGTCGAACGGACGCGTAGTCGCGTTGTCGATGTTGAGCTTGCAGTACGTGGTGAAGTTGGCGATACCGATGATGTCCTGCTGGGAGAGGAGCGGAGCGTATTCCTTCTCGAGGTATTCCGCGTCTTCCGCACCGACCTTGAACGACATGATGGTACCCGCGTTGCCGAAGACCGCGTCCTTGATGGACGGTTTTCCGTCCTTGGATTTGGATCCTCCGATCTGCGCGATGAACTGGTGCGCCATGATGAGCGCCAAGTGGTACTTGCGGGCTTCCGAGAGGATTTCGCCGAACGTGTCGGTGGCGAAGTTCTGGAATTCGTCAACGTAGAGGTAGAAGTCCTTGCGGAGGTCTTCCGGAGTATCGGCGCGGCTCATCGCCGCCATGTTGATCTTCGAGACGAAGATGAGACCGAGGAGCTGGGCGTTGAGGTCTCCAATCATACCCTTGGAGAGGTTGACCATGAGGACCTTCTGATCGTCCATGACGCGGCGGAGGTTGAACGCCGACTTCGGCTGACCGATGATGTTGCGGATGGTGGTATTCGTAATGAACGGACCGAACTTCGAGGAGAAGTACGGAATCATTTCCTGCTTTTCACGGTCGCCTGTGGAAGCGTATTCATGGTCCCAGAAGGCCTTTACGACCGGGTTCTTAACCTTGGATACCTTGTACTTCATGAACGCGTCGTCGACGAAGAGGCGCGGAACGTCGATAAGGGTTCCTCCCTCGTCTTCGTCGTCCATAAGCGTGAGACAGCCGTTGCGGAAGTAGTGCTGGATGCGCGGACCAAAGACTTCTTCGTTGAAGATCTTGATGAAAATCGAGGTCGCGTCGAGCGCGGCGCGGTCTTTTTCGACGGCGCGCATCGCCGGGTCGGTCGAAATGATTTCGAGCATGTTGAGACCCATCGGGCGCTCGTAGTCGGCCGGATCGAATACGATCATGTCCTTGGCGCGTTCCTTCGGCGTAAAGGAGATGATGTCTTCGACGAGGTCGCCGTGCGGGTCGATGACGCAGAGTCCGTCTCCGTTCCAAAGGTCCTGGCGGGCGAGGTAGCCGACGAATACGGATTTACCTCCACCGGACTTACCGATGATATAGTGGTGGCGGCCGCGGTCCTTACGCATGAAGTACACGGGCTTCTTCACGTTGCGGTATTCGTTCCATCCCATGAGGACGCCGTCCTTGTAGAGCGGGAATCCGGCAAGCGTGCGGTGCTGCTCCATCGATACCGGCGTTTTTCCGGTATCGGCCGGTTTGCCCTTGTTTTCGCCTTCGGTAGCTACCGGTACGACGGTTCCGTCGACGAGGAAAAAGTTCTTGTTCTCGTCGCGTTTGAAGTTGAGGTTCTTGTCGACCGCGAGGAGCGATCCGTCCTCCGTGAAGACGTTGCCTTTGGCGTCGCGCTTGTAGTCGGAAAGGATGGTCGGCTGGGTCGGCTGCTTGAGGTTGTGCGGCGGGGAGAGCATCTTGTACTCCAGCCAGCGGATGATCGGCGAGCGGTTGTAGTTGATGTCCGGGAAGTGGTAGAGCGTCGAGAGTTCGTCGGTGGAGAACGTCGAAGTGCCCTGGAGGAAGCCGAGGAGGCGGAAACGGAACGCGAAGTACCGGATCGGGACGAAGAGGAACGCGAAGAGGTCTTCGTACTGCGGATTGTCGAGCTTGTTGTTGTATTCGTCGGTGAAGATGTTCGTGCCGCCCACCATCGTCTGGAGCGCGATTTCGGCGCTCTGGGGGGTATCGGAACCTACGAGGATGCGGATGGAAGTGAGGAACCCCGGCTGGCCGGCGGATTCGCCCATGGCCTTGTGTCCTTCCTGTTCGGCCTGGTTGAAGATGGTGTACGAGTCGCCCGAAGACGCGCCCGGAGCCATCGAATCGGCGGTACGGTCGTTATTGATGAGCGTGTTTACGAGCCAGTAGAGCGGAGAAAGGATAGACTGGATGAGGGTAAGCAGGAATCCCGCCTTCCCTTTGCTCTTGTATTTGCCCTTGGCGACGAGGTTCGCGGCCTTCTTCGCCTTCTTGTTCCACCACGAAGAACGCGGCTTGGCGATGAACTGCATGACCGCTTTGTCGGTGCGTTTGAGGGTACCGAACGCGTTCGTAAAGGTGGAGAGCGGGTCGTCTTCGAAATTCTTGAACGCCTTGATCGGGTACACGTCGTCGTTGACCTTCGAGATGCTCGCGGCGCGGACGGTGTAGCCGGCCGGTTTGATGTTGGGATATTCTTCCGGCTTGATGACCTTCACTTCGGCATCCGGATAGTTCGAGGTGACCTGTTGCGCGATGAAATTGGCGACGTTGGAGTACGCGACGACGTAGAAAGATATCTGCCCTTCGTCGTACACGAGTTCGAGGGAGACCTTCATGTGGTCGAAGACGGTGTCGAGAAGCCAGTCCTTGAAGGTGATGTCGCCGATCTTGTGTACCGATTTGAAAAAGACGGCCATGATGCCCACTTTTTCCTTGAAGTCCTTCTTGGTTTCGCGTTCCTTGTCGAGCTTCGAGTCGGCACGCGGCAACGTGACGCGCATGTAGACGAGGCGGCGGGCGCAGTAGATTTCGTACATGACGCGGACGATCTTCACGAGAAGGAAGAACAGTACGACGAGGAGTACGAAGTTCCATACGAAAGCCCCGGCAGTCTGGAGCATGTCCGTGAAAGAACCGCTTTCGGCTTGCGCGGACGCGGTTTTCGTAGGGGAAGAAACTCCTGATTTCCCTGCGCCGGCAATGGCGGCATGGGCTACGGGAATGAAATATCCCATCAGGGACGCGAAGATTTCGGACATACCGCTCCTTTGAAATTACGGAATTCGTAAAAAGAGTACCACATTCCGGCTTCCCGGGCAAAAAAGCCCGCCCTTTTCCGTCTTTACGAATCCGGCGTTTTCGGTATTATCGGTTTCGGTAGCGCGAAAATATCATTTTCCGCGCTTTTTTTATGGTCAAAACCGTACTTTCTTCGTCGGTTCGGGGTTTGTCGTGACACCCCGTTTCGGTCGAGGTCGACGTCGCCGCCGGACTCCCTTCCTTTTCCATCGTCGGCCTCGGCGATGCCGCGGTACAGGAGAGCCGCGAACGCGTCCGCTCCGCGATACGGAACTCGTGATTCTCCTTTCCGCAGAAGCGGGTGACGGTCAATCTCGCTCCCGCGGAAGTCCGCAAAACCTGACCGGCGTTCGACCTCGCCATCGCCGTGGGCGTACTTTCGGAAGAATGCGGGCTTTCCGACCGCGATCTCGAGGGAATCGCCGTCTTGTGAGAATTGGCGCTCGACGGAAGCCTCCGCCGGATAGGGGGAATCGTGGCGCATTCGGCATCGCTCATGGAAAGATGAGAAACCGATCTTCTCCTTCCCGTCGCCGACGCCCGCGAAGCCGCGAGGGTTCCGTGAATCCGGGCCTATTGAGCCGAGAATCTCGCCGATGCGGTCGAAATCTTGAAAAAACGGCGGCGGGGCTTGGCGGTTCCGTTCGAAAACGAACCGCCGGCCAACTCCGACGGAAAATCCCGAACCGCCGGCGACGTTCCCGATTTTTGCGACGTCGCCGGACAGGAACGGGCGAAACGCGTTCTCGAAATCGCCGCGGCCGGATGACACAACGTTCTTCTCGAAGGCGCGCCCGGGTCTTGAAAAACCCTTCTCTGCCGGGCGTTCGCCGGAATACTCCCGCCCGCCTCGGATTCCGAAATCCTCACGCTCGCGAAGGTCCGTTCCATCGCGTGAAAAGTGGGCGAAGACCCGTTTTCGAACGTCCGCCCGTTCGTTGCGGTACATCCGTGAGCGAGCGTGGCGAGCCTGCTTTGATGAGGTCCGAACGCCCGCCCCGGAGAAATCACCCTCGCCAACCTCGGCACGCTTTTTTTGGACGAACTCCGCGAATTTCCGCCCTACCTGCTGGATGCGTTGCGCCAGCCACTCGAAGACGGAGAAGTACGGGTTTCGAGGGCGCTATGAAGCCACACGTACCCCGCAAGGTTCCAACTTCTCGCAGCGTCGAACCCTTGTCCGTGCGGATACGCGGGAGACCGTGAAAAACCCTGCGTCTGCGCGCCGGCGGCCCTCGAAAGGTACCGGAACCGGATATCGTGACCCGTGCTCGACCGCATCGACCTCTTCGCCGGAGCCCCCCGCCTGACTTCCGCGGAAATCGGATCGAAATCGAGATGAGCGTCCAGCGTCGAAATCCTCGAACGCACGGTCGCGGCGAGAAAACGGCAGGCGGAGCGTTTTGGAAATCCGGTAAAGACCAACGCCGCCATGGGCTCGAAAGACTTGGATTCGTGCGGATTTTCCAGCGCGGCGAGCTCTCTCGCCCTCGAATCGGTCGACCGCCTCGGGCTCTCCGGCCGCGCGCACGACCGCATACGCAAAGTGGCGCGCACCATCGCGGATTTGGCGAACTCCGATACCGTGGAAGCCGAACACGTGGCCGAGGCGGTGGGATACCGGCAGAGATAAGCTCGAAAAACGCCCCCGTTTCCGGGGGCGTTTTTTTACGGCATTGGATGTTTACGCGTTTTCGGCCTTGAGCTGGTACATGTTGCGACCGACACGTTCGACGTACTTGCGGTTCTGGAGGTTCATGTAGATGGTCGAGGTCTTGACCTGGCGCACCTTGAGGACCTTGGCGACGATGTCTTCGGTCGAGAGCGGTACCTTGGCCTTGTTGAAGACGTCGATGATGACGTCGAGAACGGTGCCCGGCTTGTATCCCCATTCCTTGAGAACGTAGATGCCGCGTCCGATGAGGACGAATTCGTTGTTGCGAATGAGTTCGTTGTGGATGGTCGCGACCTTCACGCTTTCTTGGAAACGGTCGGCGATGGCGTTGGTGATTTCGACGAAGTGCATCGGCTTCTTGTTCTTCTTGAGAACGTAGACGGCCTTGTCCTTGAGGGTCGACGGGTTGAGGATCTTCCACTTTTCGAGACCTACGTACTTCTCTTCGCCCTTCACGATGTCGGTGAAGACGTCGAGAGCGGAATCGACGAGAACGGTTTCCACCTTGCCGAACTGCGGGAAGAGGTTCATCTTCACCATCTCGTAGAGCGCGGTGTTCTCCATGATGTCGCCCTTCTTCTTGAGGATGCGGACGGCTTCCTTGTAGGTTTCCTGAACGAGCTTCTTCTGGATCTCCGGGAGCGCGAAATAGGTGCGGGTTCCGAGCTGCGGTTTGCTTTTTTGGATGTTGTAGTCGGACTGGAGGATGACTTCGATAATGCCGGAATTCACGTCGGACTGGATGCCGGTTTCCTGAATGACTGCCGAAACGAGGCGGTCACGGATGAGGAGTCCTCCGTGCAATGCGAGAATTTTGTTACCGACCGACTGGATCTCGTGGAGACCGGTGGATTTGACGATGCGCCCGATCTTGCGGATGCCGACGTCTTCGATCTGACGAACGCGTTCGCGGGTAATCGCGTAGGATTCGCCGATGGACTGCAAAGTCTCGCGCTCGCCGTTGAGCCCGATGCGGCGGGAGATTACCGCTCTTTCTTTCTCTGTAAGACCCGCGAGCACCGAGAGGAAACTCTCGCGAATCTCCGCGCTTTGAACCGCCATAATGGAGCGTGGGATGAAGATACTATGTAAGTCCGTATAATTTTTTTAGTCGAAAAGTCAAGCGGAAAAACTCCCGAGGAAGAAAAAAGCCTCCCTAAACGGGAAGGCTCATGTTCTTCTTATCGGGGGCTTCCTTACCGATGATGGCATCGTATTCCTCGAGCATTTCGGCGGTAGTGCGGCTGTTTTCGACGAACGTGGTTTCGAAAAGTTCCTTCTTGTGTTCGCGGTACGCCAAGGCTCCCCCGCCCAAAACGAAGAAGTCCCCCACGAGGGAAAGCGCCGGCCCGTTGCCGAGCGCGACGTCCTTCGTGAAGATCGAGAAGCCGCGGATGACGTTCATCGTCGAGAAATCGAGCGAAAAGAGACAGGCCGAAGCGAAGAGGCAAAACGCGTAGTCGCTCATGGCGAGACCCGAGCGGGACCGGATTTCCGATTTGGTCCTATGGGAAAAGACGATGACGAAAACTCCCGCGAGTATGAGGAGCTTCACGTACCCTACGTATCCGAGCGAGAGGGAAAACGCCGTGCCCGACATGTCCTCGCCGACGGAAAACCAGTTCATGAAGACCGCGAGGGCCGAAGAAATGAGCCCGACCACCACCACCCTCTGCGAACCTTTGAGGTGGAAGAAGTTGAACGAAAGCCGGTCGACCGTATTGCGGATGCGGTTACGGAGCCTGCGGTGCTTGGAGTTTTGTGCGTAGTTCATGATCCGGGAAGAAAACGCACGACTTATACCGCAAAAGCCGGGAAAGTAAATCGGAGAATTCTTGACTTATCGGGGGTTCGTGGTTACATAGCGAACGCTAGAAAATCGCTCCACGATGCGGAACTCCCCTCTCGAACGCAACAGGGCGTACGCCCTTCTGAAAACCGCTTACCACGCCGTAAATTCGGCGTTTTCAAGCGTCCCCCTCCTCTTCGGAGCCTTCTTCGGAAAGGCCGGGAAACCGCTTCCGCCGAACCGGTTTTTCGAAATCCTCGACTTCGTTTTCGTATCGGGACCGAAACACTTCTGGAAATTCCCCACCGGCATCGCCGCGGGGCGGAGCGTTTCGACCTTCCTCCATTTCGTTTTGGAAAAAGAACGCCGTTTCACGGAAAAAACCGACCGTAAAGGATTTACGCTCATAGAGGTGATGATCGCCATCACCATCCTCTCGCTCATCCTCGTCATGGGCCTCCAGTCGGTAGGACAGATCGCGTCCTTCCGTTCCGCCGTGAGCGACCGGGTCGACCTCGGGCAGGACTTGTACTACAACGTCGAGCGTTTGGCCGGCATCGTCAAGGACGGCGGCGTGATCGACTACGAAGAATATTGGAACCGGAGGGCGGTAGGCACCGGAACCGTTACGGGGACGATCGGTGCGGGAACCGTCGGCGGGCACTATTCTTCGCCTTCCGGCTTCGGGAACTACGGCAACGGCGGCACGGTTTCCGCGGCGGGCGCGTTCGGCAACCCCCCGTACCTCTGCCTCAGCGGAAACGGCGCGGCCATGGGAACCGGAGGCTGCCTCGCCTCTTTCAACGCGGCGGGAGCCAGCATGGCCGGACCGCAGCGCTACGGCGAATACGCGCTCCAATTCTTCGACGCCAATTCCAACGCGGATTCCGACGGCGGCGACGAGGACGGCAACGGCGTGATCGCCGGCGACGAGGACGACGAAGAACTCGGCATGGGTCCTGCGGCGTTCGCGGCGGGCTTCCCCCAGCAGGAGCTCTACCTCGTAAAGAAAAACGCCGCCATTCCCGAACGCCTCATCCTCCGTTGGAGCGTGACGCGCGACCCGAACGCCCCCACGGCCGCCACGTGCTCCGCCTCGAGCACCGGCGCCGTCACTGGAAGCGGTTGCCTCGGACGTCTCGAAATGCTCCGCCTCGTCGGCCGCGACTACGGAATGTCCCACTCCGGCTCCGTGGCTTCGGCCGGACGCTACGACGGAAAGCTCGATACCTGGCAGTGCCGTTCCGATTTTTATTGCGCGGGCAAGGAAAACACTCCGGTGGGAACGGGAAGCTCGTTCGACGCGGGCGCTACCGAATGGGTGAGCGTCTTTCCGGCGGACATCAACGTTTCCCACGTTTCCTTCTATCCGTACCCCAACAAGGACTACCGGCTTTCTTGGAAGGAAACCGACCCTTCCATCCGCATTTCCCCGTACGTCCGCATAGACATGACCGTCGGCTTCTCCTGGATCCGAAGAAAACGCATCAACAACGGGGCCGACCCCCAGGCGCACGTCACTACGTCCGTTTCCCTCTCCGAATAGCCCATGTCCCGCATTTCCCACGCGATACGGTCCGACCGTAAGGGCTTCGCCATCTTCCTCGCGATGCTCCTCACCATCCTCATCATCCTGATGGGGGTCTATTTGATCGAGAAGCTCATGCCGGCATCGAAGGACGTCAAGGGCGTAGAAAACGGCAACGTCGCCTATTACAAGGCTTCGAGCGCGACCGAAATGGCCCTCTCGAGCCTTTCGGGAAGCCTCCCCGGAACGGAGACCGGCAGCACCGTCGGAGCCTTGTCGGGCTCGGGATACAAACTTTCCACCGTGGGAAGCGGGACCGTCATTCCGGCACCGGGATTCGGCAACAGCGAATACGACGCGAATTGGAACATCGTTTCCGCGGGAAAACCGATTCAGATAAAGCTTCCCGCCGGATACAGCCCGGCCGGACTCCAGTTCGAATTCCGGGTTCCGGATTTGGACGAAGACGGAAAACTCGGGGAAACCGGCGCGCCCGACAACGGGACCGAAGCGCTTTCCGGCGGAACCGCCCAAATCGTCAACTGGATCGTCAGCGGAAGCGGCGACTCGCTCGTCGCGGCGTCCTCCCAGATACTCACGGCGAACCAGGTCAACCAGACGTCGCCCATCGACCTCTCGACCCTTACGGGTTCCGACCTTTCGAACGCGACGAAAACCGTTTCGACCTTCGCTTCTTCCAACTGCACCGGAGGCGTCCGTTGTACCATCAAGCTTTCCATCGTCCGAGCGCTCGAAACCGTCGTCGGAAACGGAATGCCGTACCTCGAGTACCGCATCACCACGCCGGCGCTTTCGCCGATCCCCCAACAATGGACCCGCGTCAGCGCGGAAGGCTATTCGCGCGGATTCCGCCAGACCCGCACCAGGAACGTCGAGCAGACGACCGTCAACGAGGCGCTCGATTTCACCGTGTTCCAATAATGCGGGAATTCATCGTCGGAGAATCCGAAGCGGACGCGAGGTTCGACAAATTTCTCAAGAAGCTCCTCCCGGGAGCCCCTCTTTCGCTGATCTATAAACTCGGCCGTACCAACCGGGCGAAAGTCGACGGCAAAAAACGAGAGAACGACTACCGTCTCGAACTCGGGCAAACGATAAAGCTCTTCCTTTCCGAAGAAGAGTTCGCCGAGTTCTGACGCCAAAGCGCCGGCAATGCCGGTTTTTCGGCCGATAGCGCGCCTTTCGATACCAAAACCCAGCAAGGAGGAGTCGGAACGAAGAACGGAGCGTCACGGACGAAATTCGCCCTTACGAAGGACCGCGTCCTTTTCGAGGACGATTTCGTGCTCGCAGTAAACAAGCCCGCCGGGCTGAACGTCCACCCGGGCGACCACAAGAGCGACGAGAACTCGCTCATCGAAGCCGTCACCGACTACTACGCCGGAAACCTCGACACGCTGACTTTCCGTCCGTCGCTCGTCCACCGCATCGACCGCGACACTTCCGGGGTCATACTGATCGCCAAGACGAAGCGTGCGTTGGATAGGCTTCTCTCGGCCCTCCAGAACGACAAGATGGACAAAACCTACGCCACGATCGCCACGCGTACGCCCGAGAATCCGCGCGGAACGGTCCGCAAAAAACTCCTCCGCGTCGAAAACGCCAAGAACGAAGCGAAGGTCCGCGTCGACGAATCCGGACAGCCGGCCGTCACCCACTACGAAACGCTCAAATCGAAAATCGCGGGGAAGTACGCGCTCCTCGCATGTCACATCGAAACCGGACGGACGCACCAAATCCGCGTCCACCTCGCCTCGATCGACGCTCCGGTTCTCGGCGACCGCGCCTATGGCGAAGCCTGAGAGAACTCGTTCGCCAAACGCAAATACGGAATCGATCGCCAGATGCTCCACGCCTGGAAACTCTCCTTCCCGCATCCGGAAACCGGTGAAACCGTCACGGTCGAGGCCCCCTTCGAACCCGACATGGAAAAATTGATCGCGGTCCGCGAATCCGCATAACTGAAAATCCCCGCCTGTCCGGACGGGGATTTTTTTTTGGAGCCGCTAACCGACGGATCCGCTACGGACTCTTCGGGCTTTCGGCGTTGGAGGCCTTGTAGATGACCTGGCCGAGGGGGTTCATGACCTTTTTCAAAGTGTCGCGGAGAAGCATGTAGTCTTCGAGGACGAAAAGCATGACCACGTGGGAAGCGTAGGTACGTTCGAACTCCTTATAAGCGAGCATGGATTGCGGAAACACCTCGCGGGTGTGGTCGATTTCCTGGCCGATGGAAACGGTCAAGTTCGCCACGGCTATGCCCGCTTCCTCAGCGCTGCCGAGAGCTTTCGAGCCGGCCTCCGGCGATTTGGCCGCCCCGTCGGAGCGTCTCTTCTCTTCCGCCGTCACGAAGGAAGAAATCCGATTCTGGGCGTTGGACTTGAGGTACTGGAGGTAATGCCGGTAATTGCAGTATTCCTTCGCGGTCTGGTTGAGTACCATACCCTTCATCATCACGTTGCCCTTTCCGTCGGTGGAGGTTCGGTCCGCGCAATGCCTTCTGGTAAGTTCGAGACGGAGTTTTTTCGTCTGCTCCTCGAGTTTTTTCGCGGTATTGCCGCTGTCGGCCTTTTCGCCCTTAATGGTTTTGAGCAGATTTTCGTGGGTGCGTATTTTGAAATTGATCTGGGCGCAGGCGAAAATTCCGTTCATGCGTTCCTTGTAGACTTCGCTCGCGAGCTTGACGTCGGTCCCCATTTGGAAAGGGGTTCCCGGTTCTTTGGATTTCGCGATAAGGTCTTCGATACCGGTCTTGTCCCCGCCTACCGCTTCGATCGCGGCACGGTAACTCCTGTCCGCCATGGCGCTTTCGAAATCCGGATACGTGACCGACGCGGCCGTGATTACGGACTCGCCGCCCGCCCATGGACCGACGTCGCACACGGCTTTCACGTTGTCGAGGTAGGCTTTCTGATGGGAGAAAACGTCGGGCTGGGCGGGGGCGTCGGCAGCCGAAGCGACGCCGTCGAAAACCGTTCCGGAGGGGACGCTGGCCGTAAACGCCAAAACGGCGACGAGCGCCGAGACGGGGATTCGGAGGGCGATGTTGGACATGTTCGACGGTGTTAGACGGCTCCTATGCGGTAGATGATTTCCTTCTCGACGAATTCGCGTTCCCGGCCGTACTTGAGGCGGGAAAGCTCTTTGTACGCGGCGGCGAGCTTCTTGTTGCCTTGGTCCAAATACGGATTCACCGGAGTGACGCTGAACGCCGGGGTCGGCTGCCCGTCGACCATGAGCTTCATGACGCCCTTGAACTTGTCCATGTTGATAAGGTCGCGTTCCGAGAAATTGGGAGCGAACTGCTTGGCGAGGAATTCGGCGTCCTCCGGTCCGACCTTGTACGACAAGAGCGAACCGACGTTGCCGAAGATGGCGTCCTTGAGGTTCACGTCCGACTTGGTAAGCGCGTCCGACTTATGGAGCTGTCCGAGGTACTGGTGCGCCACTACGAGGCCGAGGCGGTACTTTCGGGCTTCGGAAAGGATCGATTCGATGGAGTCCGTCACGTAGTTCTGGAATTCGTCGATGTAGAGGAAGAAGTCCTGGCGGTCCTGTTTTTCTATCGACTGGCGGCGCATCGCGGACACCTGCACCTTCGATACCATCATCATGCCGAGGAGCTTCGAATTGAAGTCGCCGAGCACGCCCTTGGAAAGGTTGATGAAGAGGATCTTCTTCTTTTGCATGACGTCGAACATGTCGAAGGACGATTTCGTCTGCCCGATGATGTTGCGCATCATCGAGTTGGTGATGAAACCGCCGAACTTCGCCTGGAAGTACGGGATGATTTCGGCCTTTTCGCGGTCGCCCATCTTGGCGTAGGTGTAGTCCCACCAAGCGCGGACGATGGGATCCTTGAGGGTGCGGCGGCGTTCTTTCTGGAATTCGTCGTCGGTAAAGAGGCGGACGATGTCGGTAATGGCCGAGCCTCCCGGATAGTCCATGAGCGTGAGAACGCCGTTGCGGAAGTAGTCCTGGATGCGCGGACCGAAGATTTCGTTACCGAAGAGCTTGATCATCATGTTCATCGCGTCCTGGGCGACCATCTGCTTTTCATCGGGCGTATTGGCCTCGAGGAGGTTCAGACCCATCGGGCGCGAAAGGTCGGCCGGATCGAAATAGATGACGTCGTCGGCTCGTTCGCGGGGAACGAACGGCATGAGGTCGGAAGCGAGGTCTCCGTGCGGATCCATGACGCAGAGTCCGTTGCCAAGGGAGATGTCCTGACGGGCCAATACTTGGATGACGCTGGACTTACCGGTACCCGTCTGACCGATGACGTAGAAGTGGCGGAAACGGTCTTCGGTCTTTACGCGGATTTCGCGCTTCACGCCGCGGTAGTTGTTATAGCCGATGAGGATGCCTTCGGTCGGAAGGTTCACGGGCGCTTTTACGATCTTGAAATTCTGCCAGCGGATTTCCGGCGAAGTATCGTATTTGGAGTGCGGAAAATGGAAGAGCGAAGCGACTTCCTCGATCGAGAGTATCTGTTTCTGTCCGAACCATTTCCGAGGAAAATACCGGAAAATGTACGAGCGGAAAAATTTGTCCGCGTCGTGCGCCTTATGCGCTTCGAAGCCGTTGTAGGACGGGCCGGAGAATTGGGAAAACGCGGCGACGATGTTGTCCAATTCGGCCTTCGCGAGCACTTTGTCGCGTGCCGTCACCACGACGCGGACGACCGCTTCGAAACCGGTTTTCTTCGCCTTTTCGCGAACGAGTTCCTTGCTCTGGCTCGGATCTTCCTTGTCGTGTCCGCCCTTGTCGTCGTGGGTTTCGAAAAAGACCGATACGACGGCGGAGAAGGCCTTCGTAAGGAAATTTCCATGGTGGTGTCCGATGTGGTCGGATTTCTTAAACGCTTTGCGCTGCCAATCGTCGGGAACGGGCCGTACTAAAACCTGGATGACCGCCGATTCGTCGTCGGCGAGTTTGCCAAGGACGCCGGTAATGGTGTTGATCGGATCGGATTCGAGCTTCTGATGGGTACGGATCGGGAGGAACGGGTGTTCGTGGAGAACCATCTCTGCCCCTGCGGCGACCTTGCGGGCCCGGAAGATGTTGGGCTCCGGAACTTCTTCGACGATGGCGTCCGGATAGAAGCCGGTGATCTGTTTTTCTATGAGGATTTTCGCCTTTTTCGGAACGGCGACGTAGAAGAAGATTTCGCCGTCCTGCGCGACGTATTCGAAAGAAATCCCGTCGGCTCCGAAGAGCTTTTCGCGAAGGCCGCCTTCCGAAAGCCCGCGGAGCGAAGCGAGGAATTGTTCCATGATGCCCGTCCATTCCTTGAAATCCCTCACGGTTTCCTTCTTTTCGTCGAGATCGCTGTCCTTGCGCGGAAGCATGACCTTGAGAAACGCCGTTTCCAGCGAGCGCCTGAAGGAGATTTTCCGGTACGTCAAAAACACGGCGTACGCGAAAAACGTGAGGACGGCTGCGGAGACGAAAATGACGGCTTCTTGGGACATCGTGTCGAAGGGTTCGGATTTCCTCCATTCTACCCCAATGGAGTGGAAAATCCAAATATCGGAACACGGGTATTCTCCCCGAGGTTTACCGCTTTCGAAATACGAAAAATCCCCCGCTTTCACGGGGGATTTTAAAAAATGCGGGATTTTCGAAATTATTTGAGGACAACGTCCTTGAGAACGGCTGCCTTGGCGCGGATTTGTCCGACCAAGAGGCGCTTCTTCGCGGCGACTCGGGTCTTGAAGAACGATTCGAAGAACCTCGCGAGATCGTTGCGGATGATACGTACGGGCGCTTTTTCGGATTCCGGATACGTCTTCGAACCCTCGTGAGCGGCGATGAAGGCGTCCATGCCCGAAATCATGCCCGAAAGGCCGGAGCTGCGGTAGCCGGGAACGTAGGGGGGCTCGAGGGTTACGGAGCCGGTGGAAACGGAAGTGCCGGTCGAAGAGGAAAATCCGGTCGAAGTCTGCGGAACGGGAGCCGAGACCGTTCCGGTGGAAGTCTGCGCAGTTCCCGAGCCGGTAGTCGAACCAGTGGAAGAAACGGCTTCCACAATGGATTTCCTAAGGATGGCGCCTACGGAAAGATTGCCATTCCTGTCGACACTTTGGACACGTACGACATCCGTGTTGGACACGAGATCGAACTGTCTTGCGACAAGCGATGCCTGTGCGGAATTCCAAAGGGAGGAACCCGAAGCGTCTTCGAAGCTGATTTTGAAATTCTCAAAGTCGAGATCGCCGGAAGGATTGGCAGTCACGGTGACGGTGCCGGTGGAAAACGAGCCGGTAAGACCTACGGGATCCTGGGGGGCCGTAACGTCCTGCGCTCCGTATTCGTCCGTTACGCGGATACCGTTCTGGTCGTACGCGTCGACGGTTCCGTCAGAGCCGATGTCGAGATCGAAGCCGTGAAGCGGGGAGTAGCGGTTATAAACCACCACCTTGATGCCCGAAACGCTGATCGAAGCACCGGAAAGAAGCGGTACCGAGGATTCGAGCGAAAGAGTCCGGAGGTCGTCCGAAATGAAAACGGGACGGACGGTTGTGGGAGAGACGGCTACCGAGGTAAGCGAGGTTCGCGAAAGCCGGACGTTGGCCTCCGTGGAAATGACGAGGGAGAACTTCGTAGCCCCGGAAAGGGAATTCGGGAGACCGACTTCGTCAGTCACGGATACCGAAGGCATTTCAACGATGCCAGCGTTCGGGCGGACGTTCTTATTTTCCATGGTTACGACCTTCGAGGCGAATGCCTGGTCGAACGCGAGGACGAGGGTGGCGGCGAGAAAAACCGACCGAAATAAACGGGTCATATTCGTGCGTTTAGGAGTACGGTGGAAGTATACCCGTCAGAGCCTCCGTACCAAGCGTAAAATCGTGAAATTTCGGTGAACGCCCTTCCGACGGTGGGATGGAATCTAAAAATCGCGAGGGCACGAAAAAGCCCCTCTTGCGAGGGGCTTTTTCGTCTCTTGCGAGAACCTTTCCGAAGAATGGCCGTAACCTAGATTAGTAGGTGTAGGACTGTTCAGCGGTCGGGAGGCCTACGTTGGAGTATGCACCGAGACCCGAGAGCGACACGGAAAGACCGGTGTTCGGGATATCGAGGAACTCAACGTCGGTGACGCGGAGAACGCGCTTAGCGTTAACTGCGGCAGTTCCGGAGTACTGGACGGAGAGGATGAAGGTCTTGGTGGAACCAGCGGAGATTTCGAGACCACCTGCGATGGAGATGGTAGTCGGAACGTCGCCAGAACCGGACGCAACATCGTTGCCAGCGGTTTCGGAATCCTTGTAAAGCTTCCAGGAAACACCGGTGAGGGTATTCGGAACGGAGAGCGATACGGTTACACCGGAGAGGGAGATGCGGTTGTTGGCATCAGCGGTAACGGTGAAGGTGTGGGTGCTGTTGGTAGCGGTGCCCGATACTGCGACGGTCGCCTTGGAGCGAGCGAGGAGGTGAGCAGCTGCCGAAGCGGAACCGGTAACAGCCGAAACGGTGTTGCCAGTGGACTTCGAAACGAGGCGGAGGCCAGCAACGGTGCCGTCTACGACGGTAGCGGTGCCGTTTCCGATTTCGAGAGCGACGGTCTTGCCGAGAGCAGCCGAGTCGGTGATGTCGTTGAAGGAAGCCTTAACGATAACAACGGTGTTGGAGGTGTTCTTCGGAACTACGAACGAGGAAGTGGAGCCGAGAGCGAACTGAACGGTGGAAGAGGTAACAACCGATCCGCCAGCGAGCTTGGTGCCGTTAACGTCGTAGAGGGAGATGGTCTTAACACGTTCTGCAAGGTTTGCGGAGCCGGTGTTGAAGACGTAAACGTCGGTGAGCTGAAGATCGTCGTCGGTAGCCGAGAGGGTGTAACGAGCGACTTCTACTTCGTCAGCGGACGGGGTGAGAACCTTCTTCGACGGGGAGGAAGAGTTCAAAGCTACGGTTGCGGATCCTGCTGCCTTGAAGGTGTAGAGAACACCGGTCACGGAGTCAGTGATGGAAGCGGTTCCGAGCTGGATGGAGTTAACGTCGCGAGCTTCCACGTTGGTGTCAACGAGGGAGAGCTTGAACTGTTCGTTGGTAGCGATAGCGGTCGAGAAGTCAGCGACAACCTTAACGGTGACGTCGGTGTTCTTCGGGACTACGATGGAGATGTCGTTGAAGTCAGCTGCACCGGAGGAGAGCGACTTGGTGGACTTGAGTTCAGTACCTACGTAGAGCTTGAGAGCGGTAACGTTAGCGTTAGCTACTGCACCGGTGGAAACACCGTTGGTGAACTTGAGCTTCGAGATGGTAACATCCGAAACGTCGTTTGCACGAGCAGTGAACTGAGCAACGGTTGCGTTGATAGCACCTACTGCGAGGTTCTGGTCGGCGATACCATCGTTACGGGTGAGCGTAAGGGTGGAGGAACCGATGGTGGTGGAGATACCGTCGGTCGAACCAGCGAACTGGGCGGACTGAACGGAGTTTCCGGTTGCAACGTATTCGATGCGAGAGAACGAACCGAATCCGATGGTGGAGATCTTGTACTTACCAGCCGCGGTGGTGCGGAGGTTACCAACGATCTTGAGGGTGGTGGAAGCGTTTGCGGTGTAGGAACCTTCGAAGACGAAGGAGTTAGCCGAAGACGAAACCGGGGTGTAGGTAGCTACGGTGGAAGCACCGAGAACGAGCTTGAGGGACGAAAAGTCCTTAGCAAGGTCAGCGAGGGTTCCAGAGAGCGAAGCGGTACCAAGAGCTACGGTGAGATCCTGGAGGGTTACCGGCTGTGCGACCTTGAGGTCAGCAGCGAGGAGAACGACATCGTTGGTTCCCGGAGCGACGGTCTGGCTGGAGGTAGCCGAGGTCGACTTCGAGAGGATGACGTCACCACCGTTAACGGTGTAGGTGGACCAAACGGTGTTCGGACCAGTGATGGTTGCGCGGAATCCGGTAGAGGTTTCGTCGACGGTGAGGTCGTCCGAGTACTGGAGGGAGAACGCGTAGGTGTCGCCACCGGTGGTTTCAACGGAGTTGATGTCACCACGAACGTAGTAAGTTTCGGTGCGGCCGAAGGCAACAACGTCGTTTACTGCGAAGGAAACGTACTTACCATCGATGGTAACTGCGGTCGAAACCTTGGTACCATTGTGGTATACGGCGAGGTTGCCGATGTTCTTCGAGATGTCACCGGTTCCTTCGTTGCGAAGGCGGATCGACTTGAAGGTAACGGACTTGTCGTCGGTAGCGTCGTTGGTGATCTTGAACTGACCGAGTTCAGTGTTGGTGTCTCCAACCTTGTAGGTGGAAGCCGAACCAGCCTTAGCGAAGGAAACACCTGCTACTGCGTAGGAAGTGGTCTTCATGAGGGAGGTCGAAACCGGGAAGGTTCCAGCAACGGTCTTAGCGGTCGATCCGATATCAGCTGCAGCGGAGATGGTGAACTTGTGTTCCGAACCGGTGGAACCCGAGAGGGTTGCAACGAGGTCAACGGATTCGGTTGCACCAGCCTTAACTACGAGAGCCGGGGAAACGGAAACGGTAACTACGTTATCCGAACCGACAGTCTGACGGGAGGAAACGCGAACGCCGTTCTTTTCGAGCCATACGCGGGAGATGTCAGAGCGAGCTCCGAGACCTTCGCGAACGAACTTGATGGTGGAGACGGAAATGTCGGCACCTCCAGCAGAGAGGTCGAACTTTCCGAACGGAACGGTTCCGGAGGACGGAACGGACTTGGAAGCCGGGGAGGAAGCTGCGAGAGCGACGTTGAGGTCGCCAGCGGCAACTACTACCGGGGTGGTAACGACGCCAGTGGAGGTGACTCCAGAGGAGGTTACGCCGGTTCCGAAGAGGTCACCGAGGTCGGTGTCGTCTCCGTTATCCATAACACCAGCGACACCAGCAGCTACCTTGAACGCTTCACCACGGGTTGCGGTTGCGTTCGGGCGGAAGGAGGTTCCAGTGGAGATGTATCCTTCTGCGGCAGCGGCGTTGATGTAACCTGCGAGGTCTCCGAGGGACGAGGTAACGTCCGAGAAGCCTGCGGAGGTTTCGGTGGTAGCGACGCCCTTGGCAGCCATGAGCATCTTAACCATTTCAGCGCGAGTAACGAGGTCGAGCGGGCGGAACTTAGCGTTTGCCTTCGAAACGATACCTGCGTTTGCAGCGGCTTCAACGTAGGAAGCGAGATCACCGAGCTTAGCGGTGGTAACGTCCGAGAAGAGCTTGTCGGTAGCGGTTGCTACTTCAGCTCCGTTGAGCTTAACTGCGATCTTTGCCATTTCCGCGCGGGTGATATTGTCACCGAGGCGGTATCCGGCTTCAGTAGTCTGGGAGTTAATGATCCCAGCTGCTGCGAGTGCGTCTGCGTAAGCGGCGAATTCGGATGCTGCGGAAGCGGTGAGGGTGGACCCTACTGCGGTAGCAACAACGGCGAACGCGCTAACGGTCGACGTAACTTTCTTAAAAAGGCTAGCCATAAGAAAAGTGAAAGTAAAAAGTATTCGCTTCGATCCGTTTCCCTTTCCGGAGTCTGCCGTTCCGAATCAAGTGGCGAATCTTGGCGCCAAGGATTGCTCCTTGGGAAGTTAAAGCTTTAACCTCCGTTAGTAGTATGCATACATAACGGGAGGTTCCGAGCAGCCCGTAAGGACGGCCCGTCACCTCCCGTCATGCGTACGGTACGTTCACGAAGGGAAAAGGGGTGGGTCGGACGACCCTCAAGAGGGAGTGTCCGCGCCTGAAAAAATTCTTACTGTTCCCTGGCGCTTGAGACAAGCGGAGGGGCATGGAATGTTAACGAGCGCGAGAAGACGGACTCCGCCTTTTCGTGGTGCGAATTATACGCAAAGGGGGCCGAAGTCAAACGGATTTCAGCGCTCTTCACCATTTATTCACAAAGGCGTTTTTTGGCTTCGTAGTGCTATTTTCTGGCCTTTTGCAAAAAAATTTCCCTAGCTTTCGTCAGAAAGCAGTCCCGAGCGGCGGAGCAATTCCCGTTTTTCCCTTTCGGTAAGGGGCATGTACGCCCCCTCGGGAATGTCTCAAAGTTTAACGTTCTCGATACGAACGCGCTTGAGTTTTTTCACTTCGTGTCCGGCAGCCTCGACCATGCGGCGGATCTGGCGGTTTTTCCCTTCCGTGAGGACGATGGAAAACTTGCCGGAGGATATGCGGGCGATTTCGGCCGGTTTCGTCTTATAGCCGTCGAGGATCTTCACTCCGGCCGCCATGCGGGAGAGTTCGGAATCCTCGATCGGACCGTAGACTTCGACGACGTATTCCTTCTCGTGCTCGTAACGGGGATGCATGAGGCGGTTGGAAAGACGCCCGTCGTTGGTGAGGATGAGCAAACCTACGGTATCCTTGTCGAGACGTCCGATCGGAAAGACGCGTTCGGGGATGTCGACGATGTCCATGATCCCGGTATCGCCTTTCGAAACGCAAGTGGTGACGATGCCGCGCGGCTTGTTCACCTTATAGTAGACGAACTCCTGGATTTCGCGGACGGCCTCATTCCCGACTTCGACCTTGTCGACGCCCGGTACGATCGACATGCCGATGGTCGCCACCTCGCCGTTGACCTTCACGAGCCCGCGGGAAATGAATTCCTCGGCCTTGCGGCGGGACGCGATGCCCGCGCCGGAAAGGTATTTCTGAAGGCGGATTTTGCCACCTTCGCCAAGTTCTTCTTCGAGTTCGATATGGTCCATGTTGGAGGTTTTCGGAAAGGTTCTGGAATTTTTGGGGACTACCCGTTTTCGGTGACGATGCGCGCTTCTTCGACGAGTTGGACACCGAACTTCGACATCACCTCGTTTTTGGCGAGGTCGCGGATGGCGGCCACGTCGCGCCAATCGGCTCAGGCGGTAGCGAGGAAGAAGTTGCCGTGGAGCGTGGATATCTCGGCTCACCCGATCTTCGCCCCCTTGAGTCACGCCTTATCTATGAGCGCTCACGCGGAGTGTCATTCCGGGTTCTTGAAGAACGATCCGCACGTACGGCCGGCGGGCTGTTTGGTCCTGCGGAGTTCGCGGAACGCCGCGACTTCCATCGCCTCGTACGCG
This sequence comes from uncultured Candidatus Peribacteria bacterium, assembly GCA_964482035.1. GTDB lineage: Bacteria > Patescibacteriota > Gracilibacteria > BD1-5 > UBA2023 > JANJWP01. Next base: position 205,374 of record CAYZVC010000003.1, read on the forward strand.
TTACCTTCTTTGCGGAGCGAAAGGTCGAACATGGCGGATACGACGAAGCGGTCGGTCGAATTCTTCAAAACGCTGGTGCGGTAGCCGAAACCCATCTCGGCGTTGGACAACGTCTCCATTTTACCCTCGGCGACGTTCCATACGTCGGTGGAAACGAGCACGTCGGCGGTTTCGAGGCCGAAGCACCCGGCGTTTCCGACTACGGCTCATCCGAAGCTGCCCGGAAGGCCGATCCAGGGGACGAGGCCCGTAAATCACAGCGTAGCGAGAAGCAGGGATACGGGGTGGACTTTCTCAGCGGAATGGACTTCGAACCGTCCGGTCGCGACCGTTACCGGATACAACGGCGACGTAGGATCCTGAAGATGCCGGAATCCGGTGAGGGCGTTCTTTACCAACAGCCCCGGGAACCGGTCGAAGGCGAAGAGGCAGTTGGTTCCGTCACCGAGGAACGCCACGGGAAGTCCGGCGGATTTCGCCGCGGAGACCGCTTGGGAAAGGATCGGCAGATCGGCTTTCGAGGCGACCTCGAAAAAATACGCCGTTTTCGCGGGCGTTTTAAAAGCCGAAAGGGCGCTCACGTCCCGTTCGGTCACTACGGCAGATGGAAAGGCGTTCGTCATACGTTCTCTATGGTATCTCGAAAAGGCGCGAAATCAAACGGGGCTACGCGCCGAGGACCTTTCGACGGTATTGGTCAAGTTCGCCATCCACCGTCAGCCGGAGGAATTTGGCGTTGAGTTCGCGGATTCGGAAGCGGGGATCGTCGCGGACGACGCGAACGAACCCATCCCAGTCGGAACGGCGTACCGTGACCTTTTCTCCGGGTCCCGGATCGGGGGTAATCTTAGCCTTGCAACCTCGGGCGACGAAGAGGTGGAAACTCCATTCGAGGCGTTCGTGGTTCTCCCAGATTTCAAGAAGTTCCCAATCGGAAGACTCCAATCCGGCTTCTTCAAGAAGCTCGCGTTTTGCCGCGGAGAGCGGACCTTCGCCATCTTCGACGCCTCAGGCGATGACCGACAAAAACGGTGCGCGGCCGGGCTGTTCTTCGTCCGTATACAAAATTTCGCCGGACTCGGAAACCGCGATGACGGCCACCGAATCGGTTCCTTTCAGCATTTCGAACGTCGCCACCGAACCGTCGAAAAGCTTCTCGGGCCATTGGTAGACGTCGAATACCGCTCATCCGAAGACCTTACGCGCGTGCTTTGGGATTTTCATACTTCGACAAGTAGCGCTCGAGGGCTCGGGCGGTATAGGAATTCTTCACCTTCATGATATCCGCGGTCTTGCCTTCGAAAAGGAGGAGCCCGCCGGAATCGCCACCCTCAGGACCGATGTCCACCAGGTAGTCGGCGTTGGCGATCACGTCCAAGTTGTGCTCGATCGCGATGACGGTATTCCCCTTCTCCACGAGGCGGTCGAGGATGTCGAGCAACTTCGCCACATCGGAGAAATGGAGGCCCGTGGTGGGTTCGTCGAGGATGTAGAGGGTCTTGGAAGTCGAACGTTTGGAGAGGTCGAAGGCGAGCTTGATGCGCTGCGCTTCGCCGCCGGAGAGCGTGGGAGCGGGCTGTCCGAGCGAGATGTAGCCGAGACCGACGTCCACGAGTACCTGGAGTACCCGGGCGATGCGCGGGAACGCGCCGAAGAACGCGAGCGCTTCTTCGCAGGTCATGTGGAGGACTTCGGAAATGTTCTTGCCCTTGAACTTCACTTCGAGGGTTTCCGGATTGTACCGGCTGCCGCGGCAGGATTCGCATTCGACGTACACGTCCGGAAGGAAATGCATTTCCACTTTCTTCACGCCCGAGCCTTCGCAGATTTCGCAACGGCCGCCCTTGGTGTTGAACGAGAAGCGTCCCGATCCGTAGCCGCGTTTCTTGGCCTCGAGCGACGAAGCGAACACTTCGCGTACGTGGGTGAAGAGGCCGGTATAGGTGGCCACGTTGGAATGCGGGGTCTTGCCGATGGGGGACTGGTCGATGATGACCGCCTTGTCCAAGTTGTCCATGCCCTTGATTTCGCGGCACGTTCCAACGTCGGAGATGGCGTTCTGCCCGAAGCTGCGAAGGACCCGATTCGCGAGGATGTCCATGACGAGAGAGGATTTTCCCGAACCGGAGACGCCCGTTACGGCCGTGAACGTGCCGAGCGGAATTTTCACGTCGACGTCCTTGAGGTTGTTTTCGGTCGCGCCGAGGATTTCGAGGTATCCCGAAGGCGTGCGGTCGCGTTTCGGAAGGAGTACGCGCTTGCGTCCCGAGAGATAGGCTCCCGTTTCGCAATCCGATTTAAGGATTTCGTCGTAGGTTCCTTCGAAAACGATCTGTCCGCCGTGCTTTCCGGCACCTGGTCCGACGTCGATGATGAAATCCGAAGCCTTCATGACGTCTTCGTCATGTTCGACGACGATGACGGTGTTGCCGATTTCGGCGAGCTTCTTGAGGTTGGCGATGAGGAGGTCGTTGTCGCGCGGATGGAGGCCGATGGACGGTTCGTCCAACACGTAGATGATTCCTTCGAGACGGGTGCCGATCTGCGTGGCGAGTCGGATGCGCTGGGATTCGCCGCCGGAGAGGGTGTTCGCCCTTCGGGAAAGGGTCACATAGTCGAGACCGACTCCGGAGAGGAATTCGAGACGTTCCACGACGTTCTTCTTGATGTCGCGAACGATCTTCTCTTCCGAAGGGGTGAGGGTGAGCGACTTGAAGAAGTCGAGGGAATGTCGGACCGAAAGCTCGGCGACTTCGCCGATGTTCTTTCCTCCGAACTTTACGGAGAGGTATTCGCGCTTGAGACGGTAGCCGTCGCATTCGGGGCAGGCGACTTCGGTCACGTACTGCGAAATGCGCTTCATGTACGGGTCTTCGACGTCGGATTCGCGGTAGCGGCGGGTAAGGTTTGGGATGACGCCTTCGAACTTGGTCTTGATGGTCTTCTTTCCGGTTTCGCCGCGTTCGAATTCGCTCATGATTTCGTAAGTCTCGCCGGGGGTGCCGTGAAGCACTCGGTCGCGGGAGAACTTAGACAACTTGGAAAACGGCAAATTGATGTCTATTTCGAAACGTTCGCACATCGCCTCGAGAATGGCGGTGTAGTACGGGTGCGTAGTCCAAGGAAGGATCGCCCCCTCGGCGAGGGAAAGTCGCGGATTGATGACGTTCTCTTCCAAAAACGCCACTTCGGTTCAGAGTCCGTGACAACGGAGACAAGCGCCGTGGTGCGAGTTGAAACTGAAATTCGAGATCGACAGATCGGGAATGCCGTGGTCGCATTCGGGACACGAACCTTTTTGGCGGAAACGGCGCACCGCGCCCGTGGAAAGGTTTTTCAGATAACACTCGCCTTCGCCGGCCTTGTACGACAACTCGACGCTGTCGCGCAGGCGCTTGGCGTATTCTTCGTACTCTTCATTGGATTTGTCCTTGGCGACGAGACGGTCGACTACGAGGTAGGCGCGTTCGCCGGGCGCGAGAGCCGGACCCTCGGCATCGCCCACGGAACAGAGGGTTTCACCCACCATGAAGCGGACGAAACCTTTTTCGAGCACCTCTGCGGAAACGTCGGCGAAAGAGGCGTTTTCGAGGTTTTTCGTGAGCGGAGCGAGCAAGTAGAGCTTTTCCCCCGCGACTGCGGAAAGGGCTTCCGAAACGACGGAAGAAACCGTGTCTTTCTTGAGCGCGACTTCCGGATGGTCGGGACAGTACGGGGTTCCGACGGTCGTGAAGAGCAGGCGGTAGAAATCGTAGATTTCCGTGATCGTCCCCACGGTCGAGCGCGGATTGGACGAAACGGTCTTTTGGTTGATGGAAATGGTCGGGGAAAGGCCGCGGATTTCGTCGACCTTGGTGTCGTCGTTGATGGACGACACGATCATGCGGGCATACGTCGAAAGGCTTTCGAGATAGCGGCGCTGACCTTCCGAATAGATGGTATCGAACGCGAGGGACGATTTTCCGGATCCGGAAACTCCCGTGACCGTGACGAGCTTGTGTTTCGGGATCTTTACCCGGACGTTCTTGAGGTTGTGGGTTTTAGCACCGATAACTTCGAGAAATTCAGACATGGGGGAAACCGGAAAATAGCGTTCGGCCCGCAAAAACGAGACGAATCGTGAGTATAGCGTTTTTTTCGATTCGGACGAAAACTTTTCTTACGAAACCGCCCTCCGACACGAATGCGGAGGGCGGCATTCCGGTTTCGGAACCTATTTCGTCTTCCCCTTCATACGGAGATAGGAGCGGTGGATTTCCGCGCGGATCGCGTCGTATTGGTCTTTATTAAGCTTTCCTCAGAGAAGTTTTTCACACGCGTTGATAATCGTGAGGACCACCAAGCCGTTGCGGAGTTCCGTAAGGTGCGGCTGCTTGAGCGGTTTTTCGGCGTTCACCACGAAGAAACGGATGACTTCGTAGACGGCTTCGGGGGAGATGGGATAAAAGAGCGTTACGGCATCCGGTTCCGGACCTGCGTACGGAACGTTCTCGGTTCCGATTTCCCCATCCCCCTCCTGCCTTTCGCGTTCGGCGCGGTCGATTTCTTCGACGACCTCGTCGCGGATGGCTTCGATTTCCGCCTGGGGAATGCCCGCATCAAGAAGCTCCTTTTCGAGGCGCGCCGCTTCGTTGGACATGCTGAAGTGTTCGAGGAAGGCGATTTCGTAGATGCGCCGGTAGGCCTCGACCTTGGAGTGCACGTCTTCGATGCGTCCGATGATGGTTTTGCGCTTTTCTTCGACGACCGACGCCACGGCATCGGAAATAGTGGCGTCTTTCGTTTTCAATCCGGTGAGCGACACGGAAATCGCGTCGTACGGACCTTCGACCTTGAGCGTCGCGGCCTTGCCTTCCGGAATGCCGGAAAGCTGTCCGGAAAGGAATACGTTACGAAGAGGCATGATGAGCCGGTCTTCGACGAAACGGTTGAAATTTCTAGCGCCCTTGAGGGGATCGAGCCCCGCCTTGGCGAGGGAAGCGACGGTTTCCGGACGAACGTCGATGGCGACGGAATTTCCGGTCCGACGCTTTACGAAACCGTTCCGGAGTTTGTCGATTTCGCGGCGCGCAATCCCTTCGGCAACGTGCGCCGTAAGCGGTTTATAGGAAAGGAAGAGGTCGATGCGCTCGGTGAATTCCGGAGAAAATTTCTGTTTCAAAGCCTTTTTGATGGCTTCTTCGGATTCTTCATGGCGCGCCTCATGGCTCGACGCAGGAGCGAAGCCCATAGGATTCTTATCGAGTTTTTCCCGACGTTCGGCCTCTCCGGCGTTCGACGTGAGAATGAAAATGGTCTGCCGGAAATCGGTGTATTTGGAATACGTGAGATTCGGGTCGTTCTCTTCACCGGTCGGCAATTCGAATTCGCCCTTGTCGAAAATGCCGAGGAAATTCTGGCAGATGGAATGGTGCATCTTGTCGGCCTCGTCGATGAGGACGATGGCGAATTTCGAAAGCGCGGAGACCGACTGGTGGGTCTTTCCGGATTCGAGAGCCTTGCGGTGGAAGGATTGGAGATCCGCTTCGTTGAGCTTCGGTGGATCGTCGTAACCGACGTAGGACTTCGGCGAACCGAAAAGATTGCGCGAAGTGTGGTGGTCTTGGTGGTCGTTGCCTTCGATTTTGGTATACCCCTTGGAAATGCCGAGGAAGAATTCCGAAAGCGCGACGGCCGTTTCGGTTTTACCGACGCCCGTCGGACCGCCGGCGTATATGACGGCCAGAGGTGTTTCGCGGTCGCCGATCTGCGCGATGCGGGCGGCTACGGTTTTCGCCACTTTTTCCATAGCGGCCTCCTGTCAGAGGACGCGGGACTTTAAAAACGCGGCGAGCTCGACTTCGAGGGGATCCTGATATTCGAGATGGAGCTTCACTTTGGTCTTTTTCCCTTCGACCAACGCGGAAACGGCGTCGGACATGGGATCCGGACGGAGAATCTGGATTGGGGCGCCGGTTGCTACGAGTGCGGTACCCGGCTTCTTTTCGAGTTCTTTGGATGCTTTCATATCCTCATCGGTTCGAAGTAGAACAGAGGTTCTTATACTTTCGACACCGGACTTGTCAATTGTCGATTGACGATTTATCGGGATGCTTGGACGGTAGAAGACGAAAGAAAGAAACCGTATATCTCCGAATTCCCGTTGTCAGTAAGGATTTTCGCGCATTCCATCGCGGTCGAAGCGGTGGAAACGACGTCATCGAAAAACACTGCCGGACGCCCGGAATACCCGGAAGCCCATGAAGGGAGGAAATACTTTCCCGCAACGTTCGACGACCGCTCACTCCGGGATCATCAGGCCTGTCTTGGTCGGAAGAACGGCGTTTTCACGAGGCGGACGACCGGCAGTCACGCGTGTTTGGCAAAAAGTTCCGCGAGGAGCGCGGTATGGTCGTATCAGCGGATCAGCGTCCTCGAAGCGGGAGACGGCGGATACGCGACGAAAGCGCCTTTGGGAACTACGTCACGACAGATTGAGGCGAGCTTGCGGAGGCTTTCGTCAAAACCGTAAACCGTCGCCCTTTCGGCCCGGTACTTGAAACGTTTGAGGTCGAAAGCGAACGCTTCGGTGTACGGATGGGCTACGTAGGCGCATACGAACGGAAACCCGGGGATTTCCTTCCGGTATTCCGAGGAGGCGTCGGCCATGAAATCCGCATACCGGGACTCTTCTTCTTTCGAGAGCGCGTTGCGCAAATACTCGAAAATGCCGCGAAACGGGCGCAAAGCCCTCGAAATTCGGTAAAAATAGGCCATCGGACATAAAAAAATGGGCTTTCTCGGCCCATTTTTCCTTTTTTAGACGGAAATTCCGGGAAAAATATCCGAAATCATCGTCCGATTCGCCGAAAACGCGGTTATTTCGTCGGACGGAAGAGTCCCGAGAGCGTGGCGACGCCGAATCCGGTGGCGTCCTTCGGGAAAACGCCGTTTTCGGAAGTTCGGAACGCCGGTCCCGCGATGTCGAGGTGAGTGAATTTGGCCTTTCCGCGGAAATTCGCGATGAACGCGGCGCCCATGCTGGCACCGGCAAGCATTTCACGGGCGGTGCTGCGGTAATCCGAAACCGTGCCTTTGGTCGCTTTCTTCATCCGTTCGTCGAACGGGAGTTCCCAGAACTGTTCGAAACCGTCGTTTTCGGACGTCTCGCGGATGCGTTTGGCCATCTTGCGATCGTCGCCGATCATACCGGCATAATCGTATCCGAGGCCGTACATGCAAGCGCCGGTGAGAGTGGCGACCGTGACGATCGATTCCGGCGACTCGGTTTCTTCGACGTGGGCCACGACGTCGGCCAACACCAGGCGGCCTTCGGCGTCGGTATGTCCGACTTCCACGGTCTTCCCGTTGCGCGCCTTCAGGATGTCGAGCGGCTTCATGGCATTGCCGCCGAGAAGGTTTTCCGTCAGTCCGACGGCACCTACGACATCTTCGACAAGATCGTCATACGCGTCCAAGTACCACATGGTCGAAATGACCGCCGCGGCTCCGGCCATGTCGGATTTCATATCCTCCATGGACTTGTCGTCCTTAATCTGGAGCCCGCCCGCATCGAACGTGACGCCCTTGCCGATAATGGCCCTTTTCGGCCCGCCACCGCGTTTTTTTCGACGGAACACGAGCGAATACGGAAGCTGGTCGCTTCATGCGCTCACGGCCAAAAGACAGCCGAATCCGGCCTTTTCCATAGCCGCCTTGTCGATGACTTCGACGTCGGTGCGTTCCCAAGGGAGGTTTTTGACGATTTCAAGAATTTTCGACGGGTTTTTGTCGGACGGCGGGGTATTTACGAGATCGCGGGCGAAGCGGACGCACGAAAGCAATCGGACACGTTCTTCGAATTTCGCCTTCTGGGCGGAACTCGTACGGTCTTCGCGAACGAGTACCAAACGGCGTTCGCGATCTTTCTTATCGCTCTTGTACGCGTCGAACGAATACGAACAGAGGGCGAGCGCGTCGGCACGTTTGACGTAATCTACGCCGAAAGCCGAACGGAAAACGATATCGCCCCCGAGTTTGCGGAGGAGTTTTCCCGCCTCTTCGAAAAACGCTTCTTCCGAGCCGGCGAAAAATACGTGGACACGGTCGCTTTTTCCGAACGGGCCGTAGGTATCGATGGAGAAAGTTTCTTTTTTCGCGAAAGATTTCCGAACCTCTTTTACGAACGCTTCGGACAATCCGAGCGTCGAAAGGGATTCGAAATCCTTTTCGGACGCGATTTCGAAGACCAAGTGGTCGCCGGAAGAACGTAGGAGATCGGAGGAAAGGCGGAGGTCGAAAAGTTTGAACATATCGGGACGGCGTAAAAAAAATCGGTACGAAACCGATTATATCCGCAAAAACGGCGCTCGCGCAAGGCGAATTCGCGGAATTATTTCCGAAGTCCGAGGAAACTCGCGAAAAGAAGGACAGAGAATCCGAGCGACAGGAGCGATATTTCAAGGATCGAGAACGCGGAAAAACGGAAGAAGTACCCTACGAAACACGAAAACGCGTGGAGTATTCCCGATCAAAAGAGGAAATGCCGGTCGAAATGGTGGAAAGTTTTCCATTTGGCGAAAGCCGCGACCGCGACGGGAAAACCGAAAGCAAAAAGGAAGAACGGGAAGAAACCGTCGACGACGTCGGGATAGAAGGCTTTGAAGTACAGGAATCCGCCCAATGCCAATACGCTGACGAGCGAAAGGTAGTTCTCGTATTTCGCATGGAGGTAGAATTGGAACGTCGAAATCGCGAAGGCGAGGAGCAGGGCGTACCCGTCGGTTCAGCGGGCGAGGACGTAGGCGAAGGTGCCTATGACCGCGAAATATGAAAGAACGGCTCAGGCGTACGCCCCCACGGAACGGAATTCGCGAAGCTGGCGTATTCTCGTAAGACCGTCGAACACGGCGACTGCCTCCAAAAACACGAGAGCGAGCGCCGAGCGGACGGCGTCGAAACCGAGGACTCTCATCGCGAAAGCCAAAGCGCAAACGTACGCGTACGCCAAGAGGAACAAATATCCGAGACTCCGCTGGCGCGCGTCGGCGTATCCTCAGAAAAAGACGACGGTCGATACGGAAACGAGCGAGAGAGTGACGTTGGTCACGAACAGCCAGTCGATTTCCGCGTCGCTGAAGAGCCGGTACGCCAGCTGCCCGAAGTGGATCGTGGAAAACACGAACGCGTTGGATCGGAATATCTTGGACGCGACGTCGTTCTTCGGTCAAAGGATGGCGAACGTGGCGAAGGCGATAACGGAGAGCGCGAGAGTAAGCCAACCGTAGAGTTCCTTGGGCACGAATCCCAGCGACGACGACAACGAATACGCGATACCGTAAAGCGAAAGGTAGAAAAACAGGAACCCGAGGTAATACGTGCCGGATTTGAGGAATTTCACCGCGTGCTCCTTAGCTTCGGAAGCGATTTTGGAGGCCCCTATCTGGGGTGCGTCTTCTTTCTTTTTCTTAAAATCGAACGGTCAGAAGGCGAAGAAAAACACCGCTCAGAGAACGAGAAAAACGACGGTTTCCGGAAACCGTCCGAAAAAATAGAAAACCGCGGCGAATACGAGGTGTATGAAGAGGAACAGGACGTACACCCGCCTAGAAGTTAACTCAGAGCGCCGAAACGAACGTGAACGCCACGGCGGCGAACGTTCAGAAGGAAACCCATGACCTCGCCTGCTTCAGACAGAAGGCTATGAAGGAAATCGACGCGAAGGCGAAGATGAAACGATGGGGGAGCGCCGTTCCCGAGAGCAGCTTGAAAATCGGATACGCAACGGAAAAAACGACCGCGTAAGCGAACACGGAATACGTAAAGAAATCCCCGAAGGAACGACAGAGGTAAAAGAACGACTCGGAATACTGCGTAGCGCCGCGCTTGAGCTTCACATAGGAAACCGAACGGTTCTTGATGCGGCTGGAGAGGAGTTCGATGTTCTGTTCGATCATCTTGCGTTTCAATACGAGCCGATCGCGCTTTTCACCCTTGAGGGAGAACATGCCGCGCAGGAGTTCGTGATTGATTTCCGCTCTTTTCGATTCGTACGCCTTGAGTTCGCGAACGTTTTTAAAGTACAGGAACTCGTTCGTAGAAATTTCCCCCGCTCACGATTGCGATGAGGTTCCTTTCGCCATTTTGGAAAGGTAGTTTTCACGGAACCCTTTCCAGAGAACCTTGACCTGAACGACGAAATCGTCCTCGGGCAAAATGACCCTTTTACTCGAACCGATGCCCTTAAGAAGGGCGTTCGTATCCTTGAGGGTTTCTTTTTTTTCGCGGATGTACCCTTTTTCGATGAATTCCACCTCGAGCTGCCCGACCCTTTCCAAAGCCGCTTCGCCGACGATTTTCAGTTTATCGAGATTCTGGATGTTCTTCAGCTGTTTGAGCGCCGTAATGAGTTCCTTCAGACGGAACAACCGGTCTTCTCCGAGCTGCTCGGAATAGTTGGTGGAAAGGAATTCGACCTTCAGTACGACCTTTTCGATCAGCGAGTGGTACTTCGCGACCTGGCGTTCCATCAGGGAACCCGAGCGCGTTTCGTCAGCTTCCGTAGGTTTCGCCTTCCCTCCGTTCTGGGGTTCTTCCGTAGGTTTCGCAGGGCCTTTGCTCCGTTCTTTATACACCGCGTACATTTCACGGATCTTGTTCGTGAAAAAACGGCGTTCCTCTTCGCTTGCCGCGGGGTTGTCATAGATGGCGAGAACCTGGTAGTGAAGGTCGTCGACGAGTTTGATGTAGGCGCGGAAAGAGTCGGAAGACTTGATTTGCCCGCTCTTTTGCTTTCCTTCGACGAGGATGTCGAAATAAAAGGTCGCAAGGGCGTTCGCGGTTTGGTCGGTGGATTCCGCGGCCTCGCGGATCTCAATAATGGCGTACCCCTGGTTATGGAGTTCCGCTTTGGCGTCTTCGATATTCGCCCGAACGAGGGAGAGCTCGACACGCTGTCCGTTTTTCGAACATATGGCGACGAAATTTGCCATGCGCGCTATTCGGGTCGGTTAGAAATTTGCTCCCGAGGGAACTCCCGGAGTGACGGAGCCCCTGGAATTGGAGACTCCAGGAGTGGTCGTGTTCGCCGCGAGGGATTCCTTTACGAGCTTTACGGCCGCTTCGGGGTTCTTTTTCGCGAAATCCCCGACGAGCTTGATCGCCTCGACGAGCTGTTCCGGAGTGATTTTTCCGGATTCGAGCCCGGCGTTCTCAGAAATCTTATCAGCCATATCCGTTATACGTTATCGAATAGGAAATTGGCGTTGTCCGCCTCTTTGGAACGTTCTTCGGCTTCGGCCGAGCGGATATCGCGGACGAAACCCGTACGCTTTTCCCCTTCGGCGATAATCTGTCTTCCTTCCGTCTCGTCTACGAAAGCCACGAGGCGGTGGTAAAACGCCGTCATGCCTTCGTCGTCGAGAAGTTCGAGGGATTCGAGATAAAGGTACCTTTGGGTTTCGTCGATCCGAAGGCTGTTGATCAGCTCTTTCAAAATCGTCTTCCTTTGGCCCTTTTCCCGTATCCGTTTCAGGATGTTCGAGAGAAACATTGGATTCGGTAACGTACCTTTCCGCAAGTATATCGGATAAGTACGGTTTTCGCAATTCACAAATGAAGAGTCTTTATTAAATGAAAAGAAATTAAATTAATTTATTAAATCTATTATGAATATTAATCCGGGCATTCTAACTTCACAGTGTCGGAACGATACGGGTTTCCGTGAAAACGTTTTTGACGGAGCTTGTTTTCGTTCGGTACCGGGAAGCTTTTCTGGAAGCGGTTTTTCATAACGTTTTTCACAATGTCGAATTGTGAACGGGGATTCCCGTTTGACTTGTTTTGTCTTCGAAAATCCGTACAGTCTGCCCGTGTGTTTCCATGTCAGGGTTATTGACGGAGGACGCTCGTTTCGTAAATAACTTCCATGCATTTTTCAAAATCGAAGCGGCTCGTCGCATCGCTCGCCGTCATCGCGTATTGTATAGGGATACTCTCTGCCCCGTACGCGAAAATCGCGGTGGACAAGTACGTTCTCGGCAAGACTCAGGAAACGGCTTCCCCGGTCTCGGAATCGAACACCGCCGATTCCATCGGGAACCTCGCGAGGTTCGACGAGGCGTACCGCATACTGAAGGACAATTACTACGGTTTCGACTCCGTTGCCGGAAACGACCTCGAGTCCGGGATGATCAAGGGAATGGTCGATTCTCTCGGGGATAAGCACAGCACGTACTTCGACATCGATGAGACGAAGAAATTCAACGAAGCCCTTTCCGGTGACTTCGAAGGCATCGGCGCCGTAGTCGACAAAAGCGACTTCGGGGTATCGGTGAAGCAGATCCTCGCGGGATCGCCGGCGAAGGAAGCCGGAATCCTCAACGGCGACATCATATCGAAAGCCGGCGGGAACAAACTCGAATGACTCACTCTTTCCGACGCCATCGACCACATCCGCGGTCCGGCGGGAACCGTGGTCGAACTCGAAATCCTGCGTGCCGGAGAAACCGCCCCGATCATTAAGAAGGTCACCCGCAGGCGGATTACCGTCCCTTCCGTCGAAGGGAAGATGATCGAAGGCACCAAGACCGCCCATATCGTGCTTTCCGTTTTCGGAGAAAAGACCGCGTTCGAATTTCTCAAGACCTACGCCGATCTCCGCAAACAGGGTGCGGATTCCCTCATTCTCGACCTCCGCGACAACGGTGGCGGATTACTCGAAACCGCGGTGAACCTTTTGTCCAACTTCGTCGCCAAGGACAAGCTCCTCGTAACGACCAAAGAAAAAAATTCGTTCAACAACCGCTCGTACTTCTCGTACGGTCCGGGCGATATCGACGTTCCGGTGGTAGTTTTGGTAAACGAAAACACGGCTTCCGCTTCGGAAATCACCGCCTGAGCCCTCAAGGATTACGAACGGGCCGTAATCGTAGGAACCAAGACGTACGGAAAAGGTTCCGTCCAACAGCCGTTCGTCCTTTCCGACGGCAGCGAACTCAAGGTGACCGTAGCCAAGTGGTACACGCCGCTCGACCACGGCATCGACAAAATCGGAATCGATCCCGACGTACTCGTGAATTTCGAAAAGGAAGACTACGAAAAGAAATACGACCGCCAGCTCGAAGAAGCGAAGAAGGTCATCGAAAAATTGAAAAAATCCGACCGGACCTCGGTATTGAACGAATACGCGAAGCGCGCCGCCGAAACGAAGGAGGAAAAGAAGGATTCCGAGACTTCCGCGTCGGGGTCCGTCAAACGCGACAAGTAACCTTTCTTAGACAACCATGGACATTTTCGCCAAGCTCAAAGCCCTCGATCCCGCCGTTTCCGACGCCATCGCCTCCGAAGAACGCCGCCAAGAATCCGAAATCGAACTCATCGCGAGTGAGAACTACGTTTCCGAAGCCGTGCTCGCCGCGAACGCCTCGGTGTTTACGAACAAGTATTCCGAAGGGTATCCGGGCAAGCGGTATTACGCCGGCCAAATCAATGTCGACGTAATCGAAAATCTCGCTATCGAACGCGCGAAGGCCATCTTCGGTGCCGAATACGTCAACGTACAGCCGCTCTCGGGTTCTCCGGCGAATCTTGCCGTATACCTCGCGCTTCTTGCTCCGGGCGACACCGTTCTCGGAATGAGCCTCGATCAGGGCGGACATCTTTCCCACGGGCATCCTCTCAATTTCTCGGGCCTTCTTTACCGTATAGTTTCCTACGGGCTCGACCGCGAGACCGAACTTATCGACATGGACGAAGTCGAGCGCATCGCCTTGGCGGAAAAGCCGAAGATGATCATCGCCGGATTCTCGGCATATTCGCGCAGTCTCGATTGGAAGCGTTTCCGTGAAATAGCCGACAAGGTCGGCGCCTACCTGATGGCCGACATTTCGCACATCGCGGGATTGGTCGTCGGCGGAGTTTTGGAAAACCCGGTTCCGTATTGCGACGTCGTGACTACCACCACCCATAAGACCCTCCGCGGTCCGCGCGGTGCCATGATCATGTCGAAGGCGGAACTTGAGGCGAAAATCGCCCGCGCCGTATTCCCAGGAGTCCAGGGCGGACCGCACGAACACACCGTAGCGGCCAAGGCCGTAGCATTCAAGGAAGCTTCGACTCCGGAGTTCAAAGCGTACGCGGCGAACGTCGTGAAAAACGCCCGCGCCCTCTCCGACGCCCTCGTCGGACACGGATTCCGCGTCGTTTCCGGCGGTACCGACAACCACCTCCTCCTTTTGGACGTGTTCGGTTCGAAGGGCGCGACCGGTAAAGAAGCGGAAAAAGCCCTCGAAGCCGTGGGCATCTCGGTCAATAAGAACATGATCCCGTACGATCCGCGCAAACCCCTCGACCCGTCGGGAATCCGCGTAGGCACCCCCGCGATCACTACCCGCGGAATGGGCGTCGAAGAAATGAAGACCGTGGCCCGCGTGATGAACGACGCGATCGAGAACCGCGAAGACGCGTCGAAGTTGGCAGAGTTGGCGAAAGAAATCGCCGTACTTTGCTGGAAATTCCCTATCTACCGCTAAAACATGGGTCTCGATTCCGGAGATTTTTCGCCCGATGCGGAGACCGGGCTCGGCCAAGCGCCCGAGCAGGTTTCCGAAAAAGCCCGCGAGCAAGCCTCTTCCAAGGCTCTGGCGGGCATCGCGCGTACCCGTAAGGACGAATCGAAGGGGCGTAAAGCCTCGGATCTTTTGACGTCGATGCTCGTGGCGCTCTTGCGTGACGCGCGTTTCGATCCGCTCATCGAGCCGGTAATGGGGCTCCTCCGGCTGAACCTTCCGGCGCCGTACGTCGTCGGACTCCTTTCACTCGTATCCCGCGAGGCCTCATCTTCCATTCGCCGCGCCTACGATCCGTCGCTGCCGCTTTTGAAATCCGAACCGGCCGCCGAGTCGGAGCGCGTAGATTTCGATCCCAACAAGCTCCGTCCCGATTTCCGAGACCGCATCAACGAATGGATCGCCGACGTATTCCTCGTCGCGACGAAAGATCCGTCGTACGTACTGACCGACAAGTTCCTTTCCGAAATTTCTTCTCCGAAACTCCGCGAAGCGTTCGTAACGGCCTCGGAAGGCGTGCTCGTTTTTTTCTTCAATACGAAGAACGTCACGGTTCCCCAATCTGAAGCGCGGTCGCTCTCCGCGTTCCTGTTGAAAGAATTGGAAAACCGCATATCGAAGATCGAACGGGAAAAAGAGGGGCCGTAACCCTCTTTTTTAATATCCGCCCGCGCCGGTATCGGATGCCGCAGGTTTTTAAGAACGGCGGATTTTTAAGAAAAGAGTCTGGAACGAAAGGATGCTTAAAAGCGCCGCTCCCGCCCAAGCGGTGACGGATGATTCGAACGTGCCGAGGGGTTTTACCGTCGCCCACGGTATTTCCGAAACCCCTGACGATACGGCGTTCGTCCACGCGAGTGCCGAATATCCGACCGATCAGAATGCGGTAGCTATCGAATGGGCGCCCGCCGCTTCCGCGGGGATTGCCAAAAGCGCCGGTATTGCGGCATATGCCAAAACCGGTATGGTCGCCACGTTCGACAATATAGACAACAACGGAAGCGATCAGAACGCGGCGGCGGTCACCGGTACCGTGGCTACGGTCGCGGCAAGGGTCGCTACCGCCGTTTCTTTCAAGGAGAGGGATTTCGGGACAAACGACAGGTTTTCCGAAATTTTCGGAGCGACCGCCGACATTCCGAGGGTCGCTGCGAACGAGAGGAGGAACGACGCGTCCGATGCCGTTTGCGGATTCCAGAGGACCGTCCCCGCCGCTACCGCGAAGAGGGTCGGTACCGCATCGGCTTTGAATGCCGGTTCGCAGAGCGTGGCCACGGTGGACATGAACGCCGCTCGGATGACGGGTATTCCGCTACCGGCAAGCGCCGCGTATCCCCAAATCCCGCAAAGAAGAAACGCCGCCCTCGTTAAAAACGGCAGCCGTTTGGCGAGTACGGCGAGCATTCATCCGACTACGGCGACGTTTCCCCCGCTCGCGACCACGAGGTGCGACAATCCGCTCGTCCGGTATCCGGCGTATTCTTCTTCGGATATCCCCGTTCCGTCGCCGAAGAGGATCCCTTTGGCGAGGCCGGCTTCTTTTCTTGGAAAAATACGGTCGGTCATGCTACCGAGCCAAGAGCGGGTTTCGGATATGGAATCCGGATGCGGAGTCTTGATGGTGACGACGTCCGCCCGTATCTCGGGAAGCGTCGTTTTCCGGCCCGTGGCGACGTTTTTCCTCCATTCCGTTATCTCGACTTCGTCTCCCTGGGAAAGACGGTCTACGGATGCGTAAAACCGGATTTCCAGATTTCCGTCGAACGGCGTGCCGTTTACTGAAAGGATCCGGGCGTCGAATCCGGAAGGTCGCACGGAACCGATCTCAGCCCCGATGGCGCTTCACGAGACGGACGCGACGTGGAAGAACGCGTCCGTTACGGCTTTCGAAGCTTCTTCGTGGATGATACAAGAAACGACGAAAACGCTCGTTCCCAAAATGCAGGCCATGACGGCCGGAAGGGTTCTCGCGACGGCTTTCGGAGACGATACAAAAGCCACCGCGACGAAGACCGGGGATACGAGGATTCCGGGAAGGCCCCAGATTCCGTACCCGATCGCCGAAGCGGTGGCGGAAAGACAGAAGACGGCGAACGAAAACCTGTCGGCTAATCGTTTTTGGCAATCATTTTGGCGAATCATCGGAATGCGAAGAGCATGCAGACGACCGCCATGATCTGCGTCAAATTAAGGAAGAATATGCCTTTGAACGAGTCTTCGGCACCGTTCCAGAATTCTCCTATGAGAAGGACCGGTGCGAACGCCGAGAGACCCAAGTAGCCGACGAGGCCGTCGATCTTCACGAACGCCGCGCGGGCGATGTAGAGGACGACGAAGTATACGAAACAGAAGAACGCGTAGATGAGTGCCAACGGTACGACCGGAGAGGTGTACGGATTGGCGCTTTCCGGATCGGAATAGGTGATACCGAACGGAAGATTGGTAGGCTTTCCGTAGATTTGGCCGCCGATGAAGGCGCCCAAATACCCGATTACCCCGGCGAAGAGGAAAGCCAATACGACCGCGTCGAGGTATTTTCCCAGAGGGAGCTTATGCTTTTTGAGTTTGTGGATGAGCACGAGGAAGAAACCGAGCGCTCCGCCCGCTAAGGAGAAGTTATAGTCGGAAGTGACGAAAAACCTCAGAAATCCTTCGGAAATGACGTCTTTGAATTCGGAGAGATGGAAGAACAGTCTCGAAAGTACGAACGAAGCCAAAAACAGCTGGAGCGCGTTTCCGATGAAGAAGTTCGTGTTGATTCCGAATTTCCCCGAAAGCTTGTAAAGCATTCCGAAGAAGAGGAGGAACGAGATCGAGAGGGCGATACCGAAGGTATAGACGGTAATGCCGAACGGGAGTTCGATTTGCGGGTACATGCCGGTTTTTAGGACTAATTCGTGCCTCTATCGCTTAGCGCGCGTATTCGATGACGCGCTTTTCGCGAATGAGGTTGACCTTCACTTCTCCCGGGTACGAGAGGTTGGCTTCGATGGTTCCGGCGATTTCCCCGGCGAGCTTTTCCGCTTCAAGGTCGGAGACGGTCGACGCGTCGACGAAGACGCGGACTTCGCGTCCGGCCGAGAGGGCGTACGCCTTGGACACTCCGGAGAAGCTCATGGCAAGGTTCTCCATTTCCTGGATGCGCTTCACGTATTCTTCGGCATTCATTCGGCGCGCTCCCGGGCGGATGGCCGAGATGGCGTCGGCTATCTGGACGATCTTGGTTTCGATGCAGATGCACGGAACGTCGTCGTGGTGCCCTTCGATGATGTTGACGATCTTTTCGTCGAGACCGTACTTGCGGGCGATCTTGCCGCCGATTTCCGGGTGGGTGCCTTCGATGTCGTGGTCCATGGCCTTGCCGAGGTCGTGGAGGAGTCCGCCCTTGAGCGCGAGCGCCGGGTCGGCGCCGATCTGCTTGGCGATGGCCTCCGCGATGTAGGCGACTTCTTTGGAGTGCATGAGGATGTTCTGCCCGTAGCTGGTACGGAAGCGGAACTTGCCGATGAGCGGCACGATTTCGTCGGGAATGCCGACGATACCCATTTCATTGACGGTCTTTTCTCCGAGATCGTAGATGAGCTTTTCGGCCTCCTTCTGGTTTTCTTCGACGATTTCCTCGATGCGCGCCGGTTGGATGCGCTTGTCTTCGATGAGGGCTTCGAGGGATTTCTTGGCGATGAAGCGGCGGAAGAGGTCGAAACTCGAGATGAAGACGGTGTCCGGAGTGTCGTCGATAATGAGCGATACGCCGGTGGCGCGTTCGAAGGCGACGATGTTGCGGCCTTCCTTTCCGATGAGTTTGCCTTTCACGTCGTCGGATTCGAGCTTGACCATGGTCTGGGTCATTTCGGCCGTGACGTCGCCGGCGTACTGCTGGATGGACTTAATGAGGATTTCCTGGGAGAGTTCGCGTTCGCGGAGCTTGAGTTCGGTGCGTTTCTTGCCCATGAGGCCGAGAATGTCCTTGTCGTAGCGTTCTTCGACCTGCTTGAGGAGGAGTTCCTTCGCGGTCTTTTCGTCCATCTTGGACACTTCGGACAACTTCGACCGGAGCTCGTCCTTGAGGCGTTCCTGGGAATCCTTGAGTTCGGATATTTCGCGTTCGCGGTCGCGGAGCGAAGTCTGGCGGACGTCGAGTTCTTCGAGTTTCTTGTCGATGCGTTCGTCCTTTTCGACGATGCGGGCTTCGATCTCCTCGACTTTCTTCTGGCGTTCGCGGCTTTCGCGGCGTTCTTCTTCGAGCTTGCGGCGCTCGTCTTCGATGCGGCGGTCGGATTCTTCCTTATGGCGACGGGCCTTCCCTTCGGCGTCGCGGAGGATGGAAGAGGCTTCGTTCTTGGCTTTTTCAAGGGATTCGCCGTTCTTCTTCGTCGCGAAGAAATACGCGACTCCTGCGCCCGCGGCTCCCGAGAGGAGCACGCCGACGATGAGTTCCGGAGGCATGGTTGGATTCGTTAAAATGGCCCTGTCGGGCGTTGGAATGGGTTTTTTCGGACGTTTGTCGCACCGGAATCGGAAATTCCGAGCGTCGACACTATACGCGAAATGAACGAAAGTCAACCGCGCGCCCGGGTACGAACCTTGTATTTTGGCGAAAATCCGCTATACGGAGGGTACGGAAAAAATCATGAAAAAATTCGCCTGCACGGAGTGTTCCTACCTCTACCGCCCCGCATTCGGGGAAGAAGAGCTGGAAATCGCTCCCGGAACCCCTTTCGAATCCGTCGCGGATTCCTTCTCCTGTCCCTCTTGCGGGGCTTCGGAGGAGTTTTTCCACGCGGTGACCGAATACGTGAACGAACCTTTCGATTACGACGACCTTTCCGAAGAAGAATGACAGCATGTGGCCCGGTTCCGACAAACGCCCGAGGGCGTCGTCGTACGGATCGGGAACGACGATTCCCCCCATCCGAACGAGGATTCCCACTTTTTCGAGTGGGTCGCACTCGTTGACGAAGACGGGGAAGACGTGGCTTTCAAAATCCGACCCAACCCTTCCGAAGACCTGCTCTTCGAAGATTTCGAACGCGACGATTTCGCGGAAATCCGGGTTTGCTGCAGCGTCCACTGAGTGTGGAAAGGCAATCCGGAACCCCTTACCGAACACGAATAATGCCAACGATGACGGTATGTACCGGACGGTCCTGTTCGGAACGCTATTCCAAATACATTCTCGCGCGGCTTCGCGGAGATAAGGACAAATTCGACAAGGACGACAAGATCGCCATTGAGGAATGCATGTGTCGATGACAGTGCAAGGACGGTCCGGTATTCCTCTACGAGAAGGAACTCTTCACCCGAGGGAATCCCGTAAAGGCCAGCGAAGTCTTCCTCAGGAAGCTCGCGGAACTCGGCAGACAGAAACAGGCCGAGGCTCGCTGAACCGATGGATCCGCTCCCGTAACGCCCGAAAATTCTAGAAAATCCCACCGGAACGCCGGCGGAAATAACCCCGAAAACGCATGAAAGTAGGCTACGTCGCGCTGGTCGGACGTCCGAACTCCGGAAAATCGAGCTTTCTCAACGCTCTGATCGATGAAAAGGTCGGTATCGTTTCGAATCGCCCGCAGACCACGAGAAAATCCGTACGTTGAATATACACGGACGAGGTTCGCCAAATCATTTTCTTCGATACTCCCGGCATCCACGAATCGAAGGACGATTTCAACGTCCGCATCAATTCGGTAGCCACCCGCGCCATCGGCGACGCCGACGCGGTCGTGCGTTTCGTGGATTCCTCGCGTCCGTACGGCGCTGAGGAAGTGAAGATCGACGAACTCGTGGACACCTGTAAGAAGCCGGTGCTCCGCGTGTATTCCAAATGGGACGTCGCGATGAAGGGACTCGACAAGGGCGATTCCATCGCGATTTCGAGCGTGACGCAGGACGGGTTCAAAGAGCTCGTACAAGCCGTGACCGACATGCTTCCGGAAGGCGTTCCGTACTACGGCGACGACTACTACACCGACCAGGACCCGTACACCCGCGTTTCGGAAATCGTACGTGAGAAGGCGTTCCAACTCCTCTCCGAAGAAATCCCCCACGACCTCTACGTCAAAGTCGAAGAATTCGAACAGGACGGCGAAATGCTCCGAATGCTCGCCTACGTCGTAGTGGAACGCGATTCGCAGAAGCGCATCGTCATCGGAAAAGGCGGCGAAATCATCCGCGAAATCGGCATGCAGGCGCGCCTCGACCTCGAAAAGATCTACGGCCGCAAAGTGTTCATCGTGCTTCGCGTAAAGGTGGATCCGCATTGGAAGAAGAATAACAAGCTCGTCGATTCCCTTTTGAAATAATGTTCAAGATTTCGGCCTCGTCCGAGTATGCCCTCATACTCGTGAAACACCTCTCCGAACACCCGGGCATCCATACGCTCGAAAAGCTCTCCGCCGATACGGAGATTCCTTTGCCGATGCTTCGGAAGGTCGCGTCGAAGCTGGAAAAAAGCGGAATCGTTCTTTCAAAGAAGGGGCGTTCCGGCGGCATTTCCGCCAGCGCTTCCCAAGTGAGTGTCAAAGACGTCCTGCTCGCGGCAGGGGAAAACCTTTCCATCGCCCTCTGCTCCTGAAAGGGGTGCTCCGCGTCCGGACACTGCACCATCGCTCCGGTCATCAAGAACCTCCAGCGCGGATTCGAGTCCATCTTGTCCATCACGAAGCTCTAAGATGTCGAACGTGCCTTCCGGAAAAACCGACTACGATGCCTTCGGCGAGGCTTTCGCGAGAACGCGCAAGGGCATGGGTTGGCAAGAGGTCGACCGTTTTTGCGAACGGTTGAAAAGCCGGAATCCCAAACCGAACGTCCTCGACGTCGGTTGCGGATCCGGCAGGCTGCTCGAGCAGCTCGCCGAGTATTTCCCGGATTTCGGATACGTTTGAACCGACGCGTCACGCGTTTTGGTAAACGTCGCGAAAACCGACCACCCGTCGAGAACCTTCGCCGTTGCCGACATGCGTGAGGTTTCAAAATCCCCCGAGGTGTGCGCCGCGGCCCCGTTCGACGCCGTGTTCGCCGTGGCGAGTTTTCACCACCTCCTCACGTTTCCCGACAGGGCCGCGACATTGAAAGAATTCTCTTCGGTACTGGCTCCGTGAGGTTTTCTCCTTATGACTAATTGGAATCTCCTTTCGACGTCCAACTTGGCAAAGTATGGCCAATATCGGGATTCAGCCGGAATTTTCAAGATTCCGTTTTCCGGTAAGCCGAGAGCGTATTTCGCGTTCGATGAATCCGAATTGAACGGGGAGTTACGCTCCGCGGGCTGGGAAGTTCTCGAATCGACCGTAAACGAAAGGAACCTCGCGACGGTGGCGAGGTTCCTGGGGTAGTCCAGAAGGATTCTTCTTCCCGATCCGCTATTTTCCAGCGGATTTTTTTTGCTTGTGGTGCTCGTAGGCGTGTTTCGGAAGGAGCACGAGGTCTCCAATGAGGGCCAAGAGGAGTTTCACGACGCTCGCGGCACTGTCGAGTGCCCCTACGAGAAACCCTTCGATGTCGATGACCACGTTCTTTCAGAGTTCGGTCTCTTCGAGGCGCTTCACCCAAGGGAAGCGGTGGGAAAGGTAGGCAGCCTGGTCGATTTCGTAGTTTTTCGAAGGATTGATTTTCGAAATTTCGAGCTTGAGTTCCTTTAGTCAGGATTCCGTGAGCTCACGGACTTCCTGAATTAGGTGGAACACTTCCTGGAGCACGTCGTCAGGGATTTCCTTCGACAACTTCGCCTCGCTTTCGAGACTCTTGCGAAGCTCGTCCAAGCCTTTGGATACTTCGATTTTTTGGGCGAGGGCGAGGATTTCCTTTTTCGTAAGACGGGAACCGAGGCTCCGCATCGTGTCGATTATGCGCCCCTCGAGGTCTTTCTGTTCCTTTTCCTTCAAAATGCCGGCGGAAACTTCCGGAGACCGGGGCTTGCCCCCGAGTTCGTCGTCCCTCTTGGATTCTGACATGTTGGAAAGTGGTTAGCGGGATTCGGTTCCGGATCATCCGGAAGAAGTTCAGGACGACGTCGATCCCGTGGCGTCCGTCGATCCCGTGGCGGTTTGCGGCCCCTTCGCGAGTTCTTCGAGCGCTTTCGCCGCGTCGTCGCCGAACGTTCCGGAGGTGTCGGCTTCCTTGGCGGCTTCGAGATAGCTCTTCGCGAGAACGGCGTTTCCTTTGTCCTTGTGGTAGATTCCGAAACGGAGGAGCGCTATGGGGTTGCGGCGGTTCATATCGAGCGCCTTGGCGAAGTCTTTTACGGCTTTGTCGTCTTCCCCTCGGATTTCGGAAACCCAGCCGCGCATGGCTATGAGGCGGTCGTTTTCGGGGAACTTCGCCATGCCCTTCTCGGCCCAGAGGTAGGCTTTTCCGTATTCCTTCTCTTCGATGGCGGTGAACACGGCGATTTCGAAGTCTTCGTTGGTGGCGTCCTCTTCTTCGAGGAGGTATCGGAAAATTTTGAACGTCCCCTTTTTATCGTCCATCAGGTAGTAGTTGTATACGAGACGGCGTTCGAGTTCGGTTTTCGGCCGGTAGCCGTTCATGACGGCGTTGTTGAAGTACAGGTTCGACATGGCGTAGTCCCCGGTGTAGTAGTTGATGATGCCAAGGGCGTAGGCGACTTGGATGTCTTTCGGGTCGGTGTCGAAGTACTTGCGGAGCCACGAATTCGCCTGGTCGTAGTCCCCGAGTTCGAAACGCGAGAACCCCGCGATTTTTACTGCCGAGCGGTAGTCGGGGCGGATCTTGACGATTTCTTCGGCGATCTTGGCGGCGGCGAGGTACTGTTTCTGTTTGAAGAGCGTACCGGCGAGAAGGGCGTTGCGGTACTGGTAATCGCCCGAAAGGCTTTCGTAGTCCTTCACGTTGTTGAAAAGTTCGCCGAGACGGGGCTCGGAGCCTTTGTATTCCTGAAGGCGGGTGACGCAGTTATGGATGCCGGTGTAGCAGGTTCCCACATAGGAATAGTATTCCTTTTCGGCGGGGTCGAACGGCATCGAATCGAGCTGGGCTTGGCGGTCCGCGAGATTCTCGTCGAACATGAACGACGCGAAAAGGCGCTCCTTGGTGACGGCGTCGATTTCTTTGAGCGGGAGATTCTTGTAGTGCGAATACGCGTCGGGGAACCGTTTGAGTTCGTAGAGCACGTCCGCGATTTTCTGTTCGACTACTCGGTCCTTCTGGAGTTTCGACAGGGCATTTTCGTAGTAGCGGAGGGCCGCTTCCTTGTCGTTCTTTACCGAATAGTAATCCCCTTTGCGAATGAGGGAGCGGAGATTGAGGCGGCGTTTGGCTTCGGAAACCTTCTCTTCTTTCGATTGCCGTTCGATGAAGCCGCTTCCCGTCTGGCTTCCGCTTCCGTCCGTAGGCGGCGCGGAAACTTTGGTTATGGAATCGCCGCCGTTTTTCAGCCAACCTCCCAAAGCCCCCGGCAAAGCGCAGGAGGCGAAAACGAACGGAAGAACGAGTATGCCGAGTTTTTTCATCGGGCGGATTATATCGAGATTCGCCAAAACGCGAGAGAAAACGAGCGTGCGCGCGGTTGACGTGACGCCGGGTTTGCGTATCATCCGCCGGCCGCACGGAGAGATGGCAGAGCGGTCGATTGCAACGGTCTTGAAAACCGTCGTGTCGAAAGACACCCAGGGTTCGAATCCCTGTCTCTCCGCCATGATCGATATGAAAACCCCCATTACGATGGGGGTTTCGTTTTTCCGGATGTTCGATATCATCGGGGCATTGCCGCCGTATGATCCGTCATATGGAAGCGTCCGGCTAACCTTTGTCCAACATGTCGAAAACCGTCTACGACAAGCTTGTCCGCGACCGCATTCCCGAAATCGTCCGGGCGAACGGCGAAACCGCGAACTTCCGGATCGTCGAAAGCCGTGCCGAATACCTTTCCGCGCTCCTCGCGAAGGCGTTGGAAGAAACGGCCGAAGTCCGCGAAGCCGTCGAATCCGAAGATCCCGTCGAAATTGCCAAGGAAATCGCCGACGTCCGCGAAGTCCTCGACGCGATCGCCGCGGAGTTCGCCATCCCTTCGGAAGAAGTCGAAAGGGTCCAAACCGAACGTCGGGAAAAGCGTGGCGGATTCTCGGAAAGGATATTCCTCGAATCCACCGAATAGGCCAGTTCGGGCCGGGGCATTCCGATTTGATTCCCGCGTTTTTTTCGTTAGGATACCGCGGCTTCGGGTTTTCCCCGTCGTTCTGGTGAGTTACTCAAGTGGCTGAAGAGGCGGGTTTGCTAAACCTGTAGGGTGCTGCAAAGTGCCGCGGGGGTTCGAATCCCCCACTCACCGCCAGTCGTATTCGAAAGCGCGTTCCCGAAAGGGGGCGCGCTTTTCCGTTGGACGTCTGAAAAAGGGTTTTCCGCCCTTTTGACTTTCGTGCGGATTCCGTATACTTCGGCCGCTCGCGTCCATGGGGGTATAGCTCAGTGGTTAGAGCAGCCGGCTCATAACCGGTTGGTCCCTGGTTCAAACCCAGGTGCCCCTACCAAATTACGCGATTCGAAAAAACCTCCGGGATTCCTTCCGGAGGTTTTTTCGTTCCGGCTTGTCCCGGGCGCGTTTCGGAATACATTGAACGGCCTACCTATTAATCGCGCGCGTATGTTCCAAGAGATTTACGGCCTCGTATTCCCCCTCACCCGCGAGGAAATCGCCGGTATTTTCGTAGTGGCGGGCTGGATTCTCCTCGAACTCGTTTTCCGTGCCGCGAAAACGCGGATCAAGTCTTCCGTGTACGAAAAGAAGGTCGATCCCTCCGATCCCCGCGCTTCCGAATACTACATCGAGTACTACCGGAAATCCCAAGTCATCGACCTCGTCCGCATCGGGGTGTTCTTCGTGGCGGCGTTTTCCTTCGTATTGTACCGCATACCCTCCGCGGCCAATTATTTCGTCATCGCCACGTGAGCCGTCATCGTGACCTTCAAGGACATCATCCTTTCGTTCGCGGCCTTCTTCTTCATCGTTTCGCAGTACCGCGTCGGCGAATCCGTCACTATCGGATCTGCGAAGGGCGAGATCATTTACATCCGCCCGCTGTACGTAGGCATCGTCGGAAAGGATGAGAACGCCGAACACACCGGCGAGCTCATCCTCATTCCCAACAACCGCTTCCTCGCCGAACTCGTGAAGAAGGAAGAGCTCCGTACCGTGAGTTACCGCAAGGAGACGTTCCGGATACCTTTCCGGTCGAAGGACTTCACCGTGGGCTTCGCGGAGTTCAGCGAGCGGTTGGAGGCGTATTTGAAAGAACACCTCCCCATGCGTACCGCCAAGCAGGTCGGGCATTACCGTTCGTTCATCGGTTGCCGGTTCAAGGCCGACTACGGATACGACGACAAAGGGAACGCGTACGCCGAAATATCGTTCATAGGACGGAGTTTCCGCATCCCGGAGACGAAGAAGGGCATAGTGGCCTTTGCCGAGTCCCTGAAGACGGGGGTTGCGGAAGTCGAGTCAGGATCTGAAACCGAATAAAGAATATGTTCACAATAGAAATATTTAACACAAATAGTCAATATTTGGGTTTTTGGCTTATTTAAGCCAAAATCGAGTTTTACGAATCTGATATTCACAGAAAAAACAGAATTATCTCCGAAAAAGTTTTGACTCCCTTTCCGATTTCCATATAACTCTTTGGCGCATTCGGAGCCCATCGGGGTTTCGGTCGCAGCTCATTAACATCCGACGCACAGGAAGGCCAATGGTCTTTCTGTCCTTTCCGTTC
>CAYZVC010000004.1:0-209633 GCA_964482035.1 uncultured Candidatus Peribacteria bacterium
GAACGGAAAGGACAGAAAGACCATTGGCCTTCCTGTGCGTCGGATGTTAATGAGCGTCCCGTTTAAAAACGGACCCTTCGAAAAGAGCCCGCATATCTTATGGGTTTTGGCCTACGTGTCAAAAGGAAAAACCGTTTTTTTCTACGAATTGCCGTAGGGAGGTATTTTCACCCCTTTCGCGGCCGCTATCCTGAGCGCCGAATAGACCGTTACGACCGCTGCGGAAGCGGCGAATTCTCCGGTAATGTAGCCCACGTGGACGTACGTGAGAACGAAGGCCAGATACGCCGTCCTATGGAGAAGTTTCCAATTCTTTCCGAGCAGGCGCATCGAAAACCGGTTCGACGTCACGGTGAGCGCGAGAACGAAAACCAAAGCGGCCAATCCCCATCCGAGGGGCGTGAGCAGGGTCGAGGAAGAAATCCAGATCATCGGGTTGGCAGCGAGCGCCGGCGAAGCGAACCCCGTAGTGAAAGTCTTTACGGCATGGACGGCCGCCATGACGCCCATGAGGATGCCCAACTCCTTTCGAAAGGGCATGAGCGTCCTAAGGAAACGGGAACCCGTTATGGCGGCAAGCGGCGAAAGGAACATGATGGCCAAAAGCAGGAAAAGGGCCCAAGACCCGGTTTCCTTCAGAAGCTCCGGAACGAAAACCAGGAGCGTCGCGGCAGCTGAAAGAAAGAGGAGGACGGTGGAAATCTTTTCCCTGCGGGAAGATACGAAACCGGTAGCGGGGGCGAGCGCGCGGTCGAAGATCGAGACGGCGCGGGAAAGGCGGGATACGAGCGTTTCGGAAGGGGAAGGCATGGGCGATGGGTGAATTCCGGGAAATCATACGCACGTACGCGCGCATGGCAATACCGGCAATCTTGAAACGGCACGACAAATTGGTACGCTCCGAACGAACCGAAAAAATCCGTAACCGTACCGTCATGAACTTCCGCACCCCGGCCATCGCCGCACTGGCCTCATTGGCACTCTCGGCCTGCGCGACCGTTTGAAGCGACGCCACGCCTAACGGCGAAGCGATTATGAAAGAAGAGAAGCTCCGCGCGACGCCCGTGGTTACCCGAATCGAAAAGCCCGCCTCTCCTACCGATTTCGTAGAAGACGGGGAGAAATCCTGCGCGGGAAGCACGTGCGTCGAAAAGACGGAAGCTTTTTCCGGAAGCGGATCGGCGCTCAGGCAGCTCTCATGCGATTCCATGGGAGAAAAAACGTATCTCGTCGAAATTCCCGCCGACATCCGGGACGCTTCGATTCCCGAAGGGGCGCTTCCGAAATGCGACCGGCTGACCCTCGTGTCGATCGACCAGAACCTGAAGAACGCGAAAATCACCGAGCGTAACGGCAAATGGTACCGTTTCGAAGAAACTTCCAAAATACCGGGCGGATATGCCGCATTCTCGAAAACGAGCTGGTGCGGAGGGTCGAAATGGACTCAGAAAATCTTTTCCGACGCGGGAATGGAGATTACCGCGCTCGCCGGAAGCGGATCACTCCCCTATCCGGAAACCCTGAAAGTCGGTATCAAGGAATTCAAAGCGCAGGAACTCTCGGCCAACGACCAGCCCTTCTATCTGGGCACGCTCGCAAAAACGGTGGAATTCCCCAAGACCCTCTCCGTGAAGGACGACGTCTCCGCGGAATTCGAGAAATTCGTTCTCGACCGTTCTTTCCTCGCCGAGTCGTACCTCTTCACGTTTAAGGAATATCCCGGATTGCGCGTGAAGTACCTCACTAAAACCACGCCCTCGGAACGCATCGTGAACTTGGGCGACGCGAAACGGATAGCCAAAATCGTCCAACCGGTAACGGATTCCCTTCTCGATGCCAAGCTGACCGAACGCATACTGAAAGAGTACGATCCGTTAAAATCCGCTCGGTTACTCATTCCGCTCGGAACTTCGAAAGAAAAGGCCCTGCTGCCGAAAGCCGCCTACGACAAATCGCTCCGCATCGTCCCATTCCGAATGGACGAATTCGATTCCAAAGGCAATTTCCTCCTCTATTCCAATACCGACTACGAGTTCACGACCTTTGGCGACGCCTGTGCGGTCGGACTCGACGACGCCTACCGGAAACCGCTGAAATAACCCGAAAGAAAAATCCCCCGGTTTCCGGGGGATTTCTTAAGCAGGCTTATTGGAATTTCATCTGTTTGCACTGCGTGCGGATCGCCGCGTCGTATGCCTTGTCGCACACCGCAGGGTTCTTGTCCGTAAGGGCTCGGCGGATGACCATGCGGTCGTAGTCGTACGAGAGCTTCTTGTAACAGACGTCGGCATCCTCTTTTTTCGGAAGGAGTTTCGAGCAGAGGGCGATGTCGAGGTTCGCGGTGACGGCCGGTTCGATGCAGCTCGCGACCTTGAGCGGGTCGACGAGGGCCGAACACGCTGCGGTATCGCCCTGGGTGGACGCCTTATTGAAAGCGGATTCTTCCGCCACGACCTTGGCGTTCTGCTCCGCCGCGGACTTCACCGCGACGACGCACTGGTTCTTCAACGAAAGGTTCTTAATCGGTTCGCAGTACGTCGCGTCGGTTTTGGCGACGGCCGCGAGATAGCCGACTTTGTCCGCGCACGCCGCGGCGACTTTCGGTTCGCTGATCATCTGGCAATACTTCGGATCTTTCTCGTTCTCGGCGGACTTGTAGTAGAAATAGTCCTCGCAATCCGATTTGGAATACCTGAGGGCGGAACATTCCGAAATGGACGCGAACGTGTACATGAGATCGCGTTCCTGGGACCGGTAGCAGGATTTCTTATCGTCGGCCTTTTCGTATTTCTCACATTCGTTTTTCGTTTCCTCGACGATCGCGTCGCCCGAACCGGAGTCGATGAGCGGATTCACCACGACTTCTTTGGCCTTTTTGTCGGCATCGGCCTTTTCGGCATCGGAAAGGGCCGGAACCTGGTGGATGGCCTGCTCGCCGGATTTGGAGGATTTCGATTTGAACGCGCCGCTCATGAAGGCGAAGCCTACGATGATGACCAAAACGGCGACGGCGATGGTAACGAGAGTGCTCTTATTGTTCATGGATGGGGCGGACCGCCGGAGCGGATAACGGAATTAATTGCTCTTTTCGAAACCCGGCGGCGGCAAAGTCTGGAGACGGGAGTCGTATTCGACCGCGAGGGGGGTATCGAGATTGGAGAACGTTTTGAGTCCGGCGGAACCCGCAGTCTTCGCTCCGGTCGTCATGGAGAACTTGATGCCTCCGGCGATTTTGACGTCGGATTTGTCGATGCCGGCGGGGATCTTTCCGTCACCCATCGGGTTGCCTACGATTCCGGCGTATTCGGTGGAATCGGCACGCGCGTAGCGGCGGAGATAGATGAGGTCGTACTGGTGGGATTTCGCGTCGTTACAGGTCGTGGCGTTGCGGTATTCCGGAGTGCCGAAAGGACAGCTGTACGGGGATTTGATTCCTCATCCGATCGTATTTCGGGTAGCGAGGCTTCCGAACCAGTGGAGCTGGTTGAGAAGGCTCGTTTCTCCGACGTTCTTGCCGTCGTAGACCTTCGGGCTCGAAGCGTTTCCATCATAACTCTGCAGAGCGCCTTCGGCGTACGCGACGGCGGATACGTTGGTAATTTTCTCACTGACGTAGACGTGGCTCTTGGTGCCGTCCTTATTGCCCACGAGTATGAGACCGAGGATCGACTTTCCGTCCGCGTACTTGATATTGCTGTTGATATAGAGGTTCCCGTTCTCGACGATAAGGGTTTTAGCGCCTGAGACGTCGCAGACGGCATCGCCGCCTCCGCAGTCGATGACCACGTCGCCGTTCTTGAAGTAGAGGACGTTTCCGTTTTGCAGCTTCAGGCCTCCGGCCACGGAAGAGAAGCTGGTGGAAATGGTCTTCTTGCTTCCGGCCAAATCCCCTGCCGACACGTTGGCGCCGGAAATGAGGGCCGCGACGTTCTTCTGGATGTTCGTCTTCACGTCGTAGAGCGTGATGGACGAGAAGTCGCGGAACTTCGTAGAAGCGGAGGAAGTGGTGACGGCGTTGGTACCGTTGGTCGAACCGTCGTTCTTCGACTGGACGATACCGCGGATGTCGATTTCGGAGAGCGTGAGCTTGCTCGTCGAAGAATAGATGGACGAAGGTCCGGTTCCGTACGCGACGGATCCCGGGGTGACGAGCGCATCGTACACCTTGTCGTAGTTCGCGAGGCCCGACTGCACGCCCGGAAGCTGTACGTAACGGCCGTTCACCTTGTAGCGCATGGTCGTTACGAGCGCGACGTTTTGGCTGGCGTTGGTGATGCCTCAGACGGTTTTCGGAATGAACGAAAGCACGCGCGTGGAAGTGCCGTTAACGCCCGCGAAGGATACGTCGCGTTCGGTGGAATCGGTATCCACGCTCGAGAACTGGGAGGCCGGCCAGGTCGAGTTGGATTCGGCGACGAAGTATTTGTCGTCGCGCTTGTTGCCCGAACCGTCGAGCTGGAAGTCGTAAAATCCGAAGAACGGGTTGTTCGTCAGGAGCATCGTTCGAAGCTGGTATCCGGTCACCGGATTCGCCGAACCGCTCGAAGTGCGCGCGAGGTCGAGCTCCTTGATCTTGTTCTCGACGACCGGTTCGAGTTTTTCGAGGCTGCTGAAATACGTGGGCGCCACGTACGAATAATTCAACTGCGAAGCTCAGCCGGAACACTGGTAGGAAGAGCCGACGCAAGGGAACGTCTTCTGCCCAACGGAGGTGTACCCGTTCTGTGCCGCGACGGTGAGCTTGAGCTGGTTGAGGTCGAGCTTCGCGCGGGTGGCGTCGGAACCGTAGATGGAAACGTTGTTACGGGTATCCTTGTAATCGGAATACGTCGGGACGTAGCTCGCGAGCTTGACCCAGGTTTCGCCCATTCCGAAGTCGGACGGATCGTCGGTAACGAATTTGAAGTCCTTCTTTTCCGAAGCGGAATGCGTCGCGCCGCCGAGAGCTCCGTTGTAGCCGTCTTCGATAAAGAAGTCCACGCCGGTACCCTTGGTGAAGTAGTTCGCGTCGGAGGCCGTTTTCGTTACCTGGTCGAGGCCGAGGGTATTAGTGAAATTGACGTCCGTAGTGAAAGTCTTGACTCCCTTGACCGGGATGACCCAGTTGTCGTACTTGTCGCGCCATTTGACGCGAGCGAAGTGCTGGTCGCTTCCGTTCGCGATCTTTTTCGTCGCCACGGAGGCCGTGTATTGGGTTTTCGATACGTCGGGAGCGTTGGCTACGATACGGAATTCGGTATTCGGGAACGGGTTGCAGTTTCCTACCATGTCACAGATCCAGTCGGTCATGTACGTCGTTCCATCGATGGCCTTGGTGTTGATGTTCCAGTCGTAGGCACGATAGCCGTTCGCGTTCAGGTCGTACGAATTCGTTCCTCAGGCGTTGGAGAAATCGTGGGTGATGTTGATGGCCACCGGTCCCGGTATTCGGGAAAGGTACGTACTCGCCGCGAACGGATAGGTGGAATACGCGGCGCTGTTCAAGGCCTTTTCTACGTTCACGTCGAAAGGACGCACTCCGGCTCCCCCGTCGGAAACGGAAGCCGACACGTTGCGCGTCGAGAGGGCGGACATGTATTTCACGTTGTTGCCCGAATAGAGAAGCTCGTTGGCTCCGCTTCCGTCATCGCCGGACTTGAAATAGAAATTGGAAGTCGCGAGGGACGGAGCGGTCGAGTCGGGAACGAAGGCCATTCAACCGATCGGCTGAACTACGAGGCCGCCGTCTTCGTAGGTGAGTTTGGTGTTGGTAGGCTTGAAGAAAGTGACGTTTCCTGCCGCGTCCTTACAACCGCTCGGTCACGTGCCGCCGAGGAGGTTGCCCGTGTAGGTATTGTTGCCGCTCCAGTCGTAAACGTGGGTCTGGGTCTTGGCGAACGTTCCGGACGTGAGATTGGCGTCGTAGGGGAACTTATAGTCGCTTCCCGGCCCGATCGTGTTTTCGAACGTGATGGTATCGAGAGGCGCCGAACAGTACTCGTTTCCGCCGGCTCCGCAGGTTTTCGCCGGAACGGCTCCGCCCGGAGTGTACGCGTTGGAGTTGACGGTTACCGAGAATTTGCCTTCGCCGCCCGTGCCTTTGTAATAAAAGGTATTGGTCGCCTTATCGAAGTACTGGTTGCCGGAGTTGCCGGAAATCAGCTTCACGTCCGTGATGTCGCATTTCGGGGGCGTAGTATCCACGCGGTACGGTCCGTACTTGGTCGAGTCCATCCAGTTGTCGGCATTGTCGACGGAAGTGAGCTCGATGAAGTAGACGCCGTCCGGTATGGTTCCGAACGAATTCGGCAAAGTCGTGAAATTCAAGGACGAAGGCGCCGCGGCGGTTCCGCAGGCGATGACTTTCCAATCGCCGCTGCTCCAAGCGGCTCCGTCGTATTTCGTTCCGTAAACCTTGTAGTAACAAGCTTTCGTAAGGCTTGGGATAGTCGACGGCACGTACGCCGCCGCTTCGTTCGCCAAGGAAAACGCGAAAAGTACCGAAAACGCGAAAAATGCCGGAACGAGCTTCCGGTGCGCGCTTCGAACCCAAGAAAATTCGAACATACGGAGAAAGGTAATGCGCTTTGTTAAGCGTCACGCCAGATGCTATTACACTTGGGAGGGAATGTCAATCCGAGCGGGACTCCCGGAATACGGAAAAGTGGGTATAATTTCCACGTAAACAGCCTTTCCCCGTGAATACCGTTCTTCTCTGAAAATTCGCCGTATTGGGCGTTCTCGTTCCCCTGGCGCTCGTTCCCGCCTGGTGAGCCTGGACGGATTATAAGTTCGGGAAAATCAGGAACGCGCTCATCGCGCCGCTTTTTCTCCTCTGCGTGCTCGCGATGGCGACCATGAATAACGGCGCGGATGCGGGATTCGCTATTTCGCTCGGCATCGCGCTGGGCTTCGGATACGCGTTCTATCACTACGACCGATGGGGGGCGTGAGACGGAAAATACTACGTCGTGCTCGCGTGGATGCTCCTCGTGCTCGAACGCGGATTCTGACTCTGAACCGGGGTTCTGAACCACTTCACCTACGCGTCGTTCTGATTTTTTCTCTTGGCGGTCAGTTGGGAATTCTTCAAAAAACTCCGGGCGAACCGGACGGCGATTCGAAAATCCGGCCCCTGGTGGCGGGCGGCGCATCTGAACGTAGCGGCGTTCGTCTACCTTTGAGGACAATTCGTCTGACCCCACCTTCCGAAAGAATCCCCGTTCCTCGCCATGACCCTGTTCTTTCTCGTGGCCATGTCCTTCGCCGGAAAGTTGTTCAACGAGAAAGCCGCGTTCGCACTCCCCGTCCTTGCGGTCGCGTCTTCGGCGTACTTCGGCAACAAATACGGTTTCGCGCTTTCGATCGCGTTCACTTTGGCTTTCAAATGGCTCGAAGCGAAATCCGAACCGGTATTCGAAGCCGTCGACACCAAACCCGTGGCTATCGGCGAACTCCGGCAATGAGACATCGTCGCTTCTGCGTCCTTCGGCGAAATATCGGAAAAAACCGGCATCGTCCTTCGTGAGTCGCCGCTCCAGGGCGACGAAGTGTACGAACTCATCGAAGCCGCGAAAGAACGCGGATGCCTCGGCCTCGAAGTCCGCGCGTACGAAAGTTTCAAGATGGGCGTCGCGCTTTATGCGGGATACGTCCTTTCGATCTCGACGCTCGCTTGGAAAGCTTTTTTCCCAACCTAATTTCGGATTCGGTACGGCATCGGATATCATGCCCCCGAACGCGTAACGAAAATCTCCCATGCGAAAAACCCTTCCCATAGCCGCCGCCTGCGCCGCGGTATTCGCCTGATGCTCGAACGGCGGCGATTCCGCGCCCAAGGGGGATTGGTCGGCATCCGTTCCGAACAAATCCGGCGCGGCGACGAACTATGCCGACGGAACCTACCGCGCGGACGGCCCTTTCGCTTCGCCCATCGGCATGGACGGCATCGCCGTAAGCGTCACGCTCGCCAACGGGGATGGCACCATCGCGGGACTCTCGATACAGCCGGTGGCGGATTCCCTTTCCATGAACGCCGAATGGATCAGCCGGTTTTCCACGGACATCCGCAAAGTCGTAGGGAAAAAAATTTCCGATATCGAAAGCCTCGGCGGAGTGAGCGGTTCCACGCTCACCTACCGGGGATTCATGGTTGCCGTCGAAAGCATCCGGACACAGGCCGCTTCGAGCCGATAGCATGGAAACGGTACGAAAAAGCATCCGGGCGCTCGGAACCGCGATAACCGCGACCGTCAACTGCGAACGGTCGGACATCGCCGTGGCGGAAAAGGCCGTCGACGGTTTTTTTTACGAAGTCCGGCGCTTCGAATCGCGGTTCTCCCGTTTCCTTCCCGGATCCGAGGTTTGGAACGCGAACGCGAACGTCGGCAATCCCCTGAAGGTATCGCGGACGTTCATGGAACTCTGGAATCTTTGCGAAAGCATGCGCGAACGGACGGACGGGTATTTCGACGCCCGGATCGAATCCGTTATTTCGGATTGGGGATACCGTTCCGACCCGGCGTTCTCAGTGGGGCGCGACGTTTTCGAGGAAGACGGGTCCCCTGCCGCGGACGGAACCGAAAATTTCCGCCCGGATGCCAGAATCGATTTCTGAGGCGTAGGCAAAGGTTACGTGCTCGATCTCGCGAAAGCGGGGTTCGAGGGATTCGCGAACGTCTGCGTCGTCGCTGGCGGTGACGTCTTCGTCAAATGACGCCACGTTTCCGGCAATCCCTTCGCTATCGCTCTCGAACATCCGCTGGATCCGGAAATGGCCATAGGCGAGATTCGGTTTTTCGATTGGGGGTTCGTAGCGGGAAGTTCCGCGAACCGCAGAAGCTGGGGTGGCGGGCACGGACATATCGCCGACCCCACGACCGGAAAACCGGCGAACCGGATGCTCGCGACGTTCGTACACGCACGGGAAGGATGGCTCGCCGACGCATGGGCGACGGCGTTTTTCGCCATGGGATACGAAACGGCGAAAAGATACGCCCCCCTCGCGTACGGAACGGAATGCCTTCTCGTCTCGATCGACGGGACGATATTCAAATCGGACGGATTCCTGGGAAAAACGTTCGAATAGGCCCGAAGCGTAAAAAAACCTCCGGTCTCCCGGAGGTTTTACGTTATCGGTCGTACTGTTTCGTTCGTACGAAGGTTTCACAAGAAGTCTTGATAGCCTCCGATTGGATGGGGGCGCACTTCTTTTCGTCTGCCGGAGATTTCGCGGTCGCCTGAACGATTTGGATTACGCACATGTCGACGGCGTCGTCGATACGGGGACCTCCGTCTTTCGGTTTGAGCGCCTCGCACTTGGTCGCGTCGCCGGTTTTCAGCGCGGATGCCAAGACGGCGTTTTTCACGCAATCCTCTTTCCCCGTCTTAAGCGCCTCGCACTTGGTCGCGTCGCCGGTTTTCCTCACTTCTTCGGCGATGAGCGAATTTTTGCACGATTCCCGATTCTCCTCGGACTTCATCTTGTCGCAAAGGGAAATGTCGGATTTCGTTTTCGCCTCCTCGGTTACCGCCATGTTTTCGCAGGATTCGACGGCGCGCGCGGCGCAAATGCGGAACGTATTGGAGTCTTTGACGTCACTTGGAAGAACCGCGAGCACTTCGTCGAGAGTACGGGGCTTTTCCGGAGGTTTCGGCATCTCGGCCCTTTCTTGTACGGTCTTGGTCTGCTGCGCGACCGGAGCGACGACTTTGCTTTCGTCGGAATTGCCGCAAGACGTAAGGAGGACCGTGAGGGAAGCTGCGGCAACGGCCATGATCTTCGCGTGGGAATTCATTCTTTGGAAATCGGTTAGTTATTCGTAACTGCGGAACCTTACTGTTTCGTGGCGCCACAGGTCGCGTCGGTACCGGCTCCGGCTCCGTAGCACGTCCAGTCCCAAGGACCGTTGCCCCCTCCGCCTACGCCCGACGGGGTTCAGGCGGAACAGAGGTTGTTGCTGGGTTTGCTCGGGAACGATCCTCCGTCCGCGCTTCCGCAAGCTCAGTTGACCGTAATGACGTTCGCGGAACAATTCTGGTTCGAGCCGCCGTTCGTACCGTTACAGGACCAGTTCCAAGGTCCGGTTCCGGATACGTTCGAAGCGTTGCCTGCGTCACAGAGGTTGTTAGTGGGTTTGCTCGAGAAATCCGCACCGTCGGACGAACCGCACGATCCGTTCACCGGATACGCGTTCGCGGAACAGTTGTCATTGGTTCCGCCATGCACGCCGGCACACGTCCAGGTCCAAGGTCCGGTTCCGGATACGTTCGAGGCGCTTCCGATATTGCAGAGGCCCATGGTGGGCTTCGAATAGAAAGTTCCTCCGTCGGACAATCCGCAGGACGCGTTCACGCTCTTGTAAGACATACAGGAAACCGTTACGCCTCCGTACGCTCCGGAACAGGTCCATCCGAACGTACCGTCCGCACCGATCTTATCGATGTCGGTCTTCGAACCGCTGGCACAGAAATTCTTCGTCGGGTAGGAATAGGAATCGCCGCCAGCCGCTGATCCGCACTGTCCGTCGACCGCCGCCATACAGAAGTTTCCGTCCCATCCGAATCCGTTCTTACATTTGTAACGGCACTGGGAATTCGACGCGTTGGTGTCGTAAACGGAGTCTTCGCTCGGAAGCCAATCCGATCCGTTCCAGGTCTGAAGGATGGATGAGACGGTATTCCATTGCGCGTTATCCGCGAGGTTGATACAGTTGACGGTCTTCGACTTCGGATCGCAGGATGTTCCGTTCCAAGTGTAGTTGGAAGGACATTTTCCCGCAGGAGCGTTCAAGTCGCAAGCGTGTGCGATCTGAGCGGTTTCGTACGTAGCGTACGAAGGCCAGTACCCCACTCCGTCGTTATTGTTGCCGCCTATGCTGTTCTCACAGTATCCGTCGGCGACTTCCGCTTCGTTGTTCTTGGTGTCGACGCAGTAGTGGCGGAGAGCTTTCTGAATGCCCTTTCCGAAGACGTCCGGGGTTCATCCGCAAGTGTCGAAGTCGATTCTCCACTGGTACTTTCTCGTCGCGCGGTCGTTCGTACAGATGCCCATCGAGTTGAGACGGTAGTTGGCGTTGTAATTACATACGGTCTGACAGGACGCGTCACCGGCGCCGTTGGTCGTGTACAGGACGCTTCCCGTCATGGAAATGCGTTCGGACTCCTTGGAAATTCCGTTGCAGTACTGAAGGCCGGAGACCACCTTTCCGGCGGAATCGATATGTCCGTTATTCGCGTAAACGCCGAGACTGCGGGTTCGGTCTCCCGCGGGACTGATCGGCTGGCACGCGTAACCTCCGCCGGCGGCAGCGGAAGTCGCGAGGTAGTACGCGGTGTTGCAGTTCGTACCGTTGGAATTCGCGATAGCCTGGGTGTTTCCTCCGCAAGCGGTCTGACGGTTGGTATAGACGACGTTGTTGTTTTCGAATTCCCAGCGGGAGTTCCTCCAATACGCGAAAATGGACGGGGTACGGGTGTTTCCGCACGCGGCGTTCTTTGCGCACTGTCCCGGATTGTAGACGGTCTGGTTGTTGGTCGCGTCCCAGCATGCGTAGGAACCGTCGGCGTTTTCGACACAGGTCGAACAGTCGATTCCCACGGTGACGGAGGTGCGTTTTTCAAGCGCGCCCTGGGTACAGCAGAACATGGCGGAATCGTCGACGCACTCGGCGCCTTCCTTATGGTATCCGTCGGCACACTTCCAGCGGCAGTCGGTCGCCTGCGGAAGGTACGAGGAAATGGTCGGATTGAAGTTCGCCTGGAAGATTCCGGAGAATTGGTCGAGAGCGTATCCGGCATTCGAAGGTTCGTACCAAACGACCTTGGAGGCCTTGCTCGCGTCGCCGTTACCGTTGGAACCCTTGTTGGAGGCTCCGGCATCGGTCATGATCCAAGCGGAGTCGTATCGCCAAATCGACGACGGCATTACCGTATTGTTACAGACGTTCGCCGCCCTCGGGGAGTAGCAAAGTCCGTCGGCCCCCTTCGTGAACCCGTTTTCACAGACGTAAGAACAGTTCGAAAGATTGGGCGCGAATTCGCTTCCGTTCGGCGAATCGCACTTCTGGGTTGCGGAAGTTTCGCAAATGCCGCTGAATTCACCGGTGACCGGATCAACGATTCCGGGGCCGGACCAACGGGAATTGGCAGGCTTGCCGACGCACGTGAAGTCACGGGAAACGGTATTCTTTCCGGCATAGGTGTCGACCATCGCGAACTCGACGTTCGGACGTCCGGAGCGCCAATCGTACCCGGTATCGCTGACGGCGACCTGGTAAACCGGCTTCGAGCGGTCGATTTTTACGGAGAAATAGTAGGTCTGTTCGTTTCCTCCACCGATGTTCGTACCGTCCCAACCGTTGTACGACGCCTTGTCGCGGTAGGTGACGGCCACGGAATACGCGCCCTCTTTGTCGAAAGTCAAAGAATTGGTTCCGAGGGTAAGCGGAACGAATTCGCTGCCGTTTACGTAGGCCCAGCCGGCGGAAAGCCCGGCGCCCACATCGCTCGGAGTGAAGGTGAGCGTGACGTTGAGTTTGGACCAAGTGCCGTTGACGTAGGCCGTGCCGTCGGTTTTTACCATCGAGGAAACGATGGTGGGCGCGGAGTCGTCGTTTCGGTAACAGGTCGCGGTTCCTTCGCGGTCGATACCGCGGTTGCGGTGCATGCCGATGAGGATGTAGCCGGCCGGACATTTGGAATTCGCGCCGGTAAGGCAGACGTTGTTCGAGTCTTCGGAATAGACCTTGGATCCGGGGACGTACTGGTACGCGCCGGACGTACAGCCCGGACGGGAAGTTTCGGTGTACGAGGCGTAAGAAGGATTGCAGAAAGAACCGAGGAGTTGCCCTCCGGTCCATCCTCCCCCACAGCTGATGCCTCCGTACCCGTCGTTCCAAGGCATGACGGAACATACCGAAATCCAGCCTCCGTGCTTCGTATCGCAATTGGTGAGGTTGAAGCCGTGCGCGGTACAGCCGTTAGCGTCACAGACGTCGTACGACTGGGGCGGACAGTAGGTTCCGTAGGCGTAATTGTCCATGCGGTACCCCGTCATGCAGTTCTGGCGGACGGCGGGTTGGCACGAATACGTGGTGGCGTAGTAGTAGTTCGGCCACCTTACGGCTTCCGGTTTGACGTCCCAACCTCTTTCCGCGGAAGCGAATGCCGGCGCCAAGAGAAGGAACGCGGCGAGCAGGAATCGGAATTTCATATGCCTTTAGTAAGAGGAATGGTTGTTGTGGTTTCCGTGGCAGGACGAGTGGGCGGCGCTCGCCATCGTGCTCGAGTGGTTGTTCGAGTGTCCGGCGGAAGCGGATTCCGCAAGCCCGAGACCCGTGACTAAACCGAGCGAAGCGATGAGCAGGCTCTTCTTGATGGTCTTACCGTCCTCTTCGACGATGAACGCCCGGAGGTTCTTCTTTTTCGGTGCCGGCATATATGGGGGAATTAAGGGGTCTTGGGTTCCAAAAGGGATGCGAACATGAGTCGGATGACTCCGTTTCCGCGCTTCTCGTCTCACATGAACTGGACTCATGACCAGGTTTCGTACACGCCGCCGGCCCAGTCTTCCGAAAGAGTGACGAAGTAGGTCATTTCGAGGATCACTTTTTCGTAGAGGTCTTTCGTTTTCGGATTCGATTCGAGTCTCTTAACTCCGCCGGATCTTACGAACGCTTCGAATTTCGTAACGTTCGAAAGGTCGTCTTCGAGTTTGGGATCCGCCGCGATAAGGGCGTCGTAGTCTTTTTTCAATTGCTGGACGAGACCCTCCTTGTCGAGCGTGCCGGTAAGTTTCTGTACGCGGGTACGGAAGATGCCGATATTCATCCCGACGGTACCGAGCGCGGTATTGAATTTGGAGAGGCCGTCTTTCTTGACGGCTACCGACTGCTCGAGCGTGTCGAGGGGCTTTCAGAAAAACTTGTCCGCGTCGTTTTTCGTCATCTCGTAGTACGGGTAGTAGTACGAAAGCAGCTGGTCTTTATTGTCTTCGAAGAAGTACTTCTGGAACTCCTTTTCCCCTACCAGCGCTCACGAATCGACCTTCGGGAACGATTGCGGGAGATTCACGAGGAATTGTCCGAGATTTTCACGGGCGTTCGGATTGGGACGGAGAACCCCTTCGTACTGGAGGTAGTTGATGACGGTATCGACATAGTCGGTCCCCTTGTCGGGACAC
Organism: uncultured Candidatus Peribacteria bacterium; assembly: GCA_964482035.1. Classification (GTDB taxonomy): domain Bacteria; phylum Patescibacteriota; class Gracilibacteria; order BD1-5; family UBA2023; genus JANJWP01. The sequence goes on from CAYZVC010000004.1 coordinate 14,162, forward strand.
GCCGCCGAAACGATGCGGGAAATGCGGTTATAGCGGAAAATCTCCTGGTTGTCCTTATAGATTCCGTCACGAGCCTGATCGAATTTCGCCTTCACGGAACGGAAAGTCGGAGTGTCGATGACGGTATCCTTGTTCGGGAGGGACGCGCAAACGGTACGGACGTACGACGTGAGCTGGGCGTCGGTCTGATCGAAATCCTTCTGCGAATACTGTTTTCCGGTCTGTACGGCCGCATTGGAATAGTTTTGCTGGCCGGTCTTCGAGACGTCGACGAAATTCGTGACGGCATCGATATAGTTGGTCTGGTGCTGTTCGATTTTCCGTTCTTGGCGGAAATAGAAAGCGGCGAGTACCGCGACAACGAGTACGAAAATGGCGGCGGACGCCCGGATGACGGTATTGGAAGGTCGTTTCATGCGGTTATGTCATTACTTTTTAAAGGAAAAGTCAAGTTTCGTTTTAACCGGACCGTCCAAGTGCCGGGACACGTTGAACACGTTGACCATGCCGCCTCAGATTTCGGGACTGAGGTACCTCATGCGCCTCTGGGTCGACCACATTCCGCAAGCTTGGCAGACGCCGAGCATTTTCCCTTGTCCGTAGTCGGTCTGGTCGTCTTTGCCGAAGTACGCGAGAAGGTAGGTTTTCAAGCGGTACGCTTCGATGTCCTTTTTCATTTCCCCCAAATCCTTGCCGTTCGCCATTTTCGTAAGGATCGCGTCGCGCTTGTCGTCGGTTTGGTAGGCGTCGTCCATTTCGTCGTTGCGCCATTTGTGTTCGAGCGGAATGACCCCGTCCACTTTGTATTTCTTCCGAAGGGCGTCGAAATCTTTGCGGACGAGTTCCGCGAGCTGTTCCTGGGTTTCGAATCCCATGATTTTTTTGGTTCTCGACTGGAATTCCGCTTCGGTAACGCCGGACTTCCTAAGGACGACGGTACGGAACTTGTCATGGACGTAGTTCATGATTTCGTACTCGGATTCGTCGGGACGGAAGCCTACGCCGGTTTTGGATATGTCCTGACGGATGGAGAAATTCCTATAGAACGCGCCGTCGTGCGGATCGAGAAAGAACTTCCGGAAGTCTTCGTCCTTTTTCATGTCCACGCCTACGGGAACTTTGAAATTCGCGTAGAACGCGTTTTCGACGTACGCGAGGTACTTGTCGGCCATGCGGAGCTTCTCTTCGTGCGTAAGGTAGTTGACGCGCTTGATCGCCTGGAGGATGAATTCCGCCTCGACTTCGTCGGTCTTGTCGGTTTTCACCCATTCGTCCATGACCATGTACGGGATCATCCCGTTGAACATGTAATCCAGAACCTTGGCGTTCTTTTCGGCGTCTTCCTGCTTGAGGCGGGTGAACTCGGAACGGATGTCCTTGGCGAGCTGCTGGAACTGAAGGGATTTCATCAGCTCGTTGGGATCCTTATATCCTGCCGAAATGCTCCGGAAACGTTCGCGGAACCAGCGCTCCTGCGGATAGCTGACGCCCGCGTCCAGCTGGTTGTTCACGGTGATCGATTCGACGTTTTTCGGGTCGTACGGAGGGCGTCCGGAAACGTTGAAATCCGGCAACTTGGTGCCGGAAGCGGTTACGGAACCCGAATTCGTCACGTCGGCAGATCACCCCCAGGAACAGGAAGAGAGGAGAAGCGGAACGAGAAGGAATCCTGCGGTTATTTTTTTCATACGGATTTTGCGTTGGAAAGAAGGGTCTTACAACGGGCTTTCATCGTATCGGTTACGAGAGGGGCGCAGTCGTAATCCTTTTTTTGGAGTCCGGCGTACATGTCGAACGCGTCGACGCAAAGGTCTTTGTTTTCGCCTTGGAGGATGGAGCACGCTTCAACGGAAGAGGCGGATGAGCCGATAGTCGCGGAGACGGCCTTCACGCACGCCGTTCGGAACTTCGCGTCCTTTACGGACGCGCAATTTTCGGGATTCTTGGATTCGAAAGCCGAATTCGAAACGGCCGCGTCCTCGCAATGGGAACGAAAATCCGCACCATGGAAAACGGCGCACGCGGACGGATCGGAAACGTTTTGGGCGATTTTGGAAAAATTCGCCACGTCTTCTTCGAACTCCACTTTTTCCTGCCACCGGAAGCCGAAAAATCCTGCCGCGGAAGCAAGGATGAGAACGATGAGTATCGAGGCTGTTTTCGCTTTCGAAGACACGGTTCAGCGGTAAGAATTTCTTACTCGGCAGTATACCCCGTTTCTCCCCGAATACAAGCCACGCGCCCGGTGTTCATAATTATGAAACGGACAGAAGGAATGACAAGGGCGGGAGGTTTCGTGAGGACGAAGAAAAAAGGGGTCCGGAGACCCCTTTCTGACAAATGGAAGTTACGCGTGCGAGACCTCCCTCCGCGAGCGTTTTTCGTAGCTCCAATCGCCGAACTGCACGCCGACGAAGAAGGCGGGACCGAAGTTGAGCAGCGCCCAGAACATGAACGAAAACTGCGGGTTTCCGGCCGGAGCGGCGCGCAAAGCGAGCACGTGGATGACGAGGAATACCGCGCCGATCATGAACGGCAACGCTTTCCATCCCCCCGAGTTCGAAGCGTACCCCAGCAAGTAGAGCAATCCGCTCACGGCCGCCACCGAGGCGACGGCGATTGCGGCGTCCGGTGCGGACAGTGCCCCGAGCGCCGAGACGGCTTCGTAGGCGTAAATGCCGAAAAACACCGCCACCATAGCGACGATTACGAGTTTTGTTTTCAAATTCATCACGACACCTCCTGTTTTGGGAAAGTAATTGGACGATATTTGTTTCAAACGGCAAGTCAATAAAAAAAGAACCGGTTTCCCGGTTCTTTTTAAAACTTCCGATTTATGCGCGATCTTCTTCCGCGTCCGTTTCGGCGACGGTTTCTACGACCGCCTGCGGTGCCGGTTCTTCGATGACGAAGTCCTTGGTCGGAGAATAGAAGTCGAGCTGCTTGGCATCGATGTTGGCGACGACGCGGTCGAGGAGGTCGGAGAGTTTCATTTCTTCTTGCGTGCCGTTAACCATGTCCTTGAGCTGGCAAATCCCCTTCTTCGCTTCCATGATGCCGATGATGGCGACGTAGCGGGCGCCGAGACGGTTGGCCTTCTTCATCTGCACCTTGAGCGAAGGCGTTCCGAGCGAAAGCATCGAATTGATACCGCGGTTGCGGGCTTCGATGGAAAGCGGAAGGATGAGTTTGGTAGCGTCTTCCCCGAGTTGGATGAAGTAGAGATGGATGGCGTCTTTGTTGCGGAGTTTCACGCCGGTATCGACGATGGCGTCGACGAGACGCTCCATCCCCATGGCGAACCCGACGGCCGGAACGGCTTCCTTGTGGCCGACGTTCTTGGAGAGTTCGTCGTAGCGTCCCCCGCCGCCGAAGGCGTCCTGGGTGCGGCCGGAACCGTCGACCCATTCCCAAACGGTGTGGCTGTAGTAGTCGAGACCGCGCACGAGAGTGTGGTCTTCTTCGTAGGCTACGCCGAGCACGTCGAGGTAGGCCTTGACCTTGCCGTAGAATTCTTTGGATTCCTTCTTGAGGAAGTCGGAAAGCTTCGGGGCGACCTTGAGGAGTTCGCGGACGTCTTCGTTCTTGGAGTCGAGGATGCGGAGCGGATTCGCGCGAAGACGGGCGAGGTCGGTTTCGTCGAGAAGGTGCGCGCGGGCTTCGAAGAACGCCTGGAGTTCCTGGACGTACTTTTCGCGTTCCTTGGTAACGCCGAGGGAGTTGATCTTGAGCTTGTAACGGCCTTCGAGACCGATGTTGTCGAGAATCGAGCAGCCGATGTGGATCATTTTGGCGTCGAGAACCGGATCGATTTCGCCGATGATTTCGGCGCCGATCTGATGGAACTGACGGAAACGTCCCTTCTGCGGGCGGTCGTAACGGAAGTGCGGTTCGATGTAGTAGAAATACACCGGCTGCGGTTCGTCGATGCAGTTTTCGAGGTAGGCGCGCATGACTCCCGCGGTCGATTCGGGCTTGAGGACGAGTTCGCGGCCCTTGCGGTCTTGGAAGGCGTACATTTCCTTGGAAACGACGTCGCTTCCGACTCAGGCGGAGCGGACGATGAGATCCTGCATTTCGATGATCGGGGTCGAAATACGGGTGAACCCGTTCTTACGGAATTCGTGACGGGCGACCTTCTTGAGGAAGTTGAAGTATCTCTGGTATTCGCCGAAGATATCCTGCATGCCACGGACTTTCTGAGGAACGGATGGGGACATTGGAAAAAGCTCTGAAAAGGATGAAAAAAGGCTCGAAGTTGGCGTTCGAACCAGTTATGACTTATCGAGTTTAGGCTATTGCTCGTAAAAATCAACGCGATTCTACCGATCCGAGAGTTCGGCCTCGACGCTCTTCGGTTCGAAATTCCCGAGGGCGGATTTTCGGTAGATCTTGAAAACCACCTTTTCGCCCGGGAATTTCTCAGACAGGGCCTCTTTTACGCCGAACGCGGACGAAAGGGGTTTCCCGTCGATTTCGGTTATGAAATCGCCATCTTTGATTCCGGCTTTTTCCGCGGGAGAACCGGGCGCTACGGCCGGGCCGTTCGAGTCCCCGGCTACGAGCACCCCCGAAATCTTGGGAGTCTTCGCCTTTTCGGCGACCTCCGGCGTTACGGAAACGTAGCGGATACCAAGGTACGAGCGTTTGATTGCGGAATATTTCACCACCGAATCGACGATGCCGTTCACGATCTTTTCGGAGAGCGGAATGGCGAAGCCGATGCCGTTCGCCCCTTGGGTGACGGCGGTATTGATGCCGACTACGCGGCCCGTAAGGTCGACGAGCGGCCCTCAGGAGTTGCCCGGATTGATGGCGGTGTCGGTCTGTATGAGGCCGGTGAGCTGTTCGGAGGTTCCGGAGGACTGGTCGCCGGCTTCGATGGAACGCCCGAGTCCGGAAACGACGCCGAAAGTGAGGGTGTTCTGGAATTCGGCGAGGGCGTTTCCGATCGCTACGACGAACGAACCCACGGACAAATCCCCCGTTTTGGGAATGACGGTTACGGGAACGGCCGATTCGTAGGGTTTGCCATCCTTACGGAAAGCCCGCACCATGGCGAGGTCGGTCGTGGGATCGAATCCGAGGACTTTGCCGTCGAGCTCTTCGCCGTTGGAAAGGACGATGGCGTAGCTCGCCTGCGGATCCGCTACGACGTGTTTGTTCGTGAGGACGTAGCCGTCTTTGCGCACGAAGAAACCCGTTCCGCCGCCGATTTTCCGACGGACGGTTCCGGCCGGTTCGTAGAAGAATCCGAAAGGGTCGGTGCGGTAGGTCTGCATGTCCTTGGAGACCACGATGGAAACGACGGAAGGCCCTACGCGGGACGCGACGTCCTTCACGTCGGATTCGATGTCGGCAGCGGTGACCGATCACTGCGTACGGAGCGTCTGGAAGGTCTGCACGGGCATTTCCACCGGAGTTCGGGAATCGGGGAAATATTTGAGGAACGCGAACGAAACCACCGCGGAGGCGGCAATGGAAAACACGACGGTGGACGCGACGATCGCCTTTACGGGAGACATGCGGAATCGGGTTAAGTACGATGCCGGATTATACGGCTTCGAAAACGCGGAGCAAGGGCAACCTTGAAAATGCCCGTTTCTTGCCTCGCGTACGCGCATGTGGTACCATGTGCGAAACGTATCACACCGATCCATGGCGGAAATACCGACGTACGAACCTTCCGAAAAACGCGACTCGCGTTCGGCGGCCGACAAACCGGCGGCGGCCGAGTCTTTGCCGAAGGGCGAGGCGAGAGAAAAAACGCGCCAAGTCCCCGAAAGTCTCCGCGAAGCGTTCAAATCCGCGGCGGACGTGGCGATTTCCCGCGTCATGGCGAAAGTGGCCTCGAAAGAAGGCATGCCGACGGACGCGAAAACCTACCGGGCCGAAGTCGTCGCCGTGCTCCGCGAAACGGACGCGAAGCTTCCGGAAGGACACGCCCTCAAAGGAACCACCGACCTCATCGTCGAAAATTTCCTCACCCCGGAAGAAAAAGGCGCCGAACTCATCCGCACGCTGCTCGAAAAAGGGTATTCCGTCGCGAAAGAAGGGAAAAAACTCAACGCCGGACCGAAAGAATTCGACGCCGGAATGGGCGCCATCCGTTCGACTTTGGGATTTTCGATAGACCTCGCGAAAAAGAAGCCGGAGAAAATCGGCGAATTCATGAACGAAATCAAGAAGGTCCCCGAAGCGGCGAACCTTCTTTCCCGTTTCCCGGACATGGAGACGGTGCTCGTGAAAATCCTCCCGGAAATCGCGAAAAACGTCGACAAGCAGACGTTCCTTGCGGCTTTCGATTCGTTCGCTTCCGAAATCAAGGCCCCCGCGCTTTCGCTTCTGAGCGGAAAGGAGCTGGGCGACAAGGAACGCGGCGAAGTGGCGATGAAAATCGTCCACGAATCGGCGCGTCTCGTAGGATCGGCGCTCACGAAAGAAACCGTGAAGAGCGGAATCGAAGGCATCTCGACGCTTTCCGCCGTGAAGAACAATCCCGTCGCTTCGAAACTCGTCGAGCTCGTGAAGCGCCCGGAACTCTCCGACGACGACCGTTTCGCGCTCGTGAAAAAAGCGAACGAAGGCATCGCGGTCTTTACGAAAAATCCCCCGAACGAAGCCGAGCTGGAAAAATACGCGAATTCGGCGGCGGAACTGGTATCTTCCCTTTCGAACAAGCTCCCCAAAGCGCTCGTGACGGACGTCATGGCCTCGATGTTCCGTCCGGAAGACGGCGGCAACGGGAAATGAGTGGAAATCAAAAGCAAAACCGAACTCGTGAAGCTTCTTTTCGACAATAAGTCGAAGCTTTTCGAAGCGCTCAAAAGGTACGCCCTGGGAGAACTCTCGACCATGAAGGACGTCGTGCGTTTCGTCGTCGAAGAAAGGGTTCTCGAGCAGAACATCGGCATGGCTAAGGGCGAACTCGTCGAACGCCTGAAAAAGGTCATCGAAATCGATCTCGCCTCGTTCTCGGAAAAACTCAAAGCGAAACTGGCTTCCGAAATGGCGAAACCCGAATCGAAGGCCGTGTCGGAGGTTCCGCAGAACGCGGCGTTGGGAGACGCCCTTTCGAACAAGGTGCTCGCCGAAATGGCCGCTACGTTCTTCTGACCCGACCGCCCCGCGAGGATTACGAAAGAACTTTTGGCCGACCGGGCTTCCAAGGCGGCGGCCGCGGCCATCGATTCGATGCCGGGCAATACGGTGAAAATCTGAGGCGCGGAAGTTCCGAAACACGCCCTGAAAACCGCAGTAACGGGTATCGAATTCCGCCTCTTCGCGGCCGACGCTTTCGGCAAGCTCGCCGGAGAAGCCGGAAAAAGCGGCACTTCGATGGAGAAGCTCGCTTCGATCGTCGCGGAAATCATGAAGGATCCGCTCGGGAACAAATACGTGGGCGAACGCACCCGCCAATTCGCTATCGACGCGTTTTATGCGATGCCGGCCACCGACATCGCGGAAACCGTATCGAACAACCTCGAGACTTCCGGGCTCGCGAAATACCTGAAAAAAACCGACGGGACCGTCGCGGTCGACAGACGCGACGTGACGGAAATGGTCAACATCCTCCGCGACGGGGAAATCCTTCCGAAAGAGACGCTCACGAAAATCCTTTCCAAAGAAAATCTCACGCCGCCGGTGAACGTATTGAAAATCGTGGGCGACCTCTTGAAATCGCTTTCCAAGGAACAGCTCACGCTCCTTTTGGACAAGGCTTCCGCAAAGCGTCCCGACGGTTCGCCGAGCCTTCTGGAAAAAGGCCTGTCGATCGAACGCAAAGGCGATGGAAAACCCATGTCGAAAGAAGACGCGGTAAAAATCGCGGAGCTCGTCATGGAAACGGTCGGAAAAACCGATGCCGATTCGAGAAAACCGCTTTTCGAAGCGATCGGAGCGAACCCGAAATCCGCGGAATACGGACTGTCGTTCTTCAAAGCGTTCGGAAAAGAACGCGTACTGAAACTCGTCTCCGAACATTCGGACGTTTTCGGTGAAATTTTTTCCTGAAAAATCGATCCGAAACGGGATGCGGCGAAACTCCTCCCCGTCGCGGTCGACGTCGCGTACGCTTCGGACTTCGCGTCGGATTCGAAAATGATCGCCGAAACGAAGGCCGCGTTCCCGGAGATGAAAGGACTCCTCGAAATGGAAGTTTTCTGAGGAACCGCCGTCGACCATCTCGATCGGATCCGCCATGCGGTCCCCAAAGAAAAAGCGCTCGCGTTCGTAAACGCCCATTCGGCGGAACTCGCTTCCCTCGCGGCGAATTTCGACAAAGCCAAGGCCGCGAAGCTCTGAGCCGAATTCCTCCTCTCGGTAGACAAGGACAAGCTCGCGGTACTCGCCGATCCTTCGAAACTTACCGGTGCGGAAAAACTCGCCGCCGAGAAACTTCCGCAGGTGCGCGACGTTCTCGAATCGTTCAAAAAGGAAAGCGTCACCACTCCCGACGGAAAAACCGTTTCGCGCCTCGACGCGCTCATCGAAGCCGGAACCGCAGCGACCGAAGGCAAAATCGACAAGAAGCGCGCGGATTTTCTCGCCGGAGAAGCATTCGAACTCGTTTCGCGCCTCTTGCCCGCTTTGGGCGACTGGAAGATGCCGGAAGGCGGAGGCGAAACGCCGGAAGCCGCCAAGAAATTCAAAAAGGAATTCGTTTCCAACAATCTGGGCTTCGTCATCGGACAAGCGCTCCCCTACCTTTTCGGACGCCCAACGGAAAAAATAGTGGGCGCCTATTTCGCGGACGCCGGAAATAAGGAAGCGTTCATAAAGACGCTTTCGGCGACGCTGGTAGGAAAATCTTAAAGCGTTACCGACTTCGGAAATGGTTCGAATCACGAAAAAGGCGAAGGATCTGGGAACCTTCGCAGCAAAGAAGATCACGAAACTCGAATCTTCGGAAATCAGCGTTTTCTGATGGGTCGCGGCGTTCGCAGCGGTAGTTTGCGTACGAAACTTTTTGGAAACCTGGTCGACGGGAAACTACGGCATGATGGCCTCGACCGAACACGTCGTGACGAATTTCGTCTTTTACCACACCTTCCTCTCCTATCTTTTTCCGTTTCTCGGACTCGCGGCGATCGTTCGGATATTCACGGGAGAAAAGGCTTCGAAAATTCTCAATTTCGTCCTTGTTCTCTCCGCGATGATCTTCGTCGCGCCCACGGTCGACCTCGTCGTTCGGGCCTTATCGGACCATTCGACCCCCATCGTCTACGACCCCGTCACGGGCATCACGTCCATTAAGGATCTTTTGACGTACTGGCTCGATTTCGCGTTTTTCTGACCGTACGGAATCTTCTTCGGCGGGGACGTGAACGCCATGCGTTCGGGGCAGAACCTCGGAATCAGGGTGGAAGTGAACCTCATCCTCGCTATCGCGAGTTCGTACGTATTTTGGAAAACCCGCGACGCGGTAAGAACGATTGCCGCGTTCTTCGTCATGAACGCCGGATTCATGGTCTACGTTTCGTTCCCGATGTTCCTCTGAGTATTGGCATGAGCGTTTCCCACGTCCGAGAACGCGAGGATGTTTCCGGAAGCCATAGGCACCGGGCTGTGACCGAGCGATTTGGCGTACCTGCTTTCGGTGACCGCGCTTTCCGCGTATTTGCTCCGTTCGGTAAATTCGAAGAAATTCGACGCGCTTCTTTCGAACCTCAGGGCCGGCAGGGTCGCCAACGTTCTCATTCTCTACGTCTTCTGACTATTCCTCGGCTTTCAGACGGAAGGCTCGACATTCGGATGGACCGATATTTTCGACCCCATGGCCGTTGCCGTCGTCGCGCTCGCACTCGTGCTCGAATGGGCGTGCGCCGTCGGGCATAATGATTTGGAAGATGAGGAAGGCGACAAGCTCTCGATGTCGCACCGGCCGCTGCCCTCGGGCATGGTGGGCCGCGGGGAAATGGCCTCGTACGCGCTGCTCGCCGGCGCGGGAGCCCTGTATGCCGCCAATCTCGCCGGACATGCGGTTTTCGTCGCGGTGGCGTTTAAGATGGCGCTCCATTACCTCTATTCGGGCCGTCCGTTCCGACTGAAGGCGATTCCTTTGGTTTCCAATTTCGTATTGTCTCTCTCGTACCTTTTGACCGTACTTGCGGGATACCTTCTGGTATTCCCGAACGGGCTCGCGAATTTTCCGTCGTGAGCCGCCGCGCTCGTTCTCGTCACCTTCACGCTCGCAACGCCGTTCAAAGACCTCAAGGACGTCGACGGGGACCGCAAGGTAGGGGTCCGGACGATTCCCACGCTTTTCTGACTCGAAAACGGCAAGCGAATAATAGCCGCCCTCTGATTCGCAGCGTTCGTTTGGATTCCTTTCGCCATGCCGGAATACGCTTCCCGGATTTGGATTCCTTCAATCGTTTCCGGCTTGGCGTTCGGCTGGGCGGTAACTCGAAAAAACTACGACGAACGCAAGGTTTTTTGGACCTACTACGCCTATGCCGCGACCTGCGCGCTCATCCTGATCCTGACCTAATGAAACAGATCGATTGGAACGCGGTCGCGTTCGGCATCCTCATTCTCGTGCTCATAAAAAACGCCGCGTTGAACGCGGCGAGTTCGAGTTTGTTAGACGTTTGGAAATAGAGTCCTAGTCGCGTATCCGGATCTTCTCTACCGACAAGCATTTCCCATCTTCGATTTCGACCAATACCGCATGCAGCGATCCGGGGCCGTCCGTAAGGGGTTCCGGTTTTTTAGAGAACATCGAAATGCCCGTGAGCATCGCCGGGAGCCGGCCTTCGAACTCTTGCCCGATGGCGCTGTGGAGCGGACCGGTCATGCCGACGTCGGCGATCATTCCGGTACCGGATTCGAGAACGTGTTCGTCATTGGTCTGCACGTGGGTATGGGTGCCGTACACGAACGTGGCGCGACCGGAAAGGTATTCGGCCATGCAGTAGATTTCGGCGGTGGTTTCGCGGTGGAAATCCACGAGGATCGCGTCGAATTTTTCATTCGCGAACGAAGCGAGGATTTCGTCGGCCTTGAGGAACGGGTTGTACACGTCGTCCTTCAAAAAGGTGGATGACATGAGATTGATGACGAGAACCTTTTTGCCGTTCTTTTCGATGACGCGGGTGCCCTTCCCCGGAATCGGGTATCACGGAACCTCGTAGTAGTTCGCCGGGCGGATCTGGATGGAATCGGGGTTGGCGAGTTCGTCGGCCAAATCCTTCACGTGGGAAAAAACGTGGTTTCCGCCAGTGAGGCAATCGAAACCGAGGTCCTTCATAAATGCGACGTGTTCGGGAACGGGCCCCTTGCCGCTGGTAATGTTCTCGCTGTTGGCAATAACGAAATCCGGCGAAAAATCCTCACGGATTTTCGGAAGGTGCCGGGCGACGAGTTCGCGCCCCATGCGTCAGAAGACGTCTCAGAATATGAGGATTTTCATGCGGCGATTGTACGGAAACCCGACGAAATGGGAAGAGGGAATTCTACGCCTCAATCCCGAGTTCCCTCGCGATCTTCGCCGCGTGTCCGGTGGCTTTGACGTTGCGCCATTCTTTCACGATTTCGCCCTTGGAATCCACGAGGAACGTCGAGCGGATGACGCCCACGTAGACCTTGCCGTAATTCTTCTTCTCGCCGATGACGCCGAGCTCGTCGTGGAGGGTCTTGTCGTCGGAAATGAGGTCGATGCCGAGCGCGCACGAATCCAAGAACTTGGCATGGCTCTTTTCATCGTCGAGCGAAACGCCCACGATAGCGATTCCCGCATTCGCGAAAGTGGCCTTGGCACGCGTAAAATCCTGCGCTTCGAGCGTACAGCCCGGAGTGTTGTCTTTCGGGTAGAAGTACAAAAGCGTCCGCGGCGACGCGGCGAGGATTTCGCCAAGTTTCGCGTCGCGCGCCCCGTTTTGGGAAACGACGCGGTAGGTCTTGTTCAGGTCCATAAGAAAAGGGCGTTATTGGTAACGCCCCATCCTATCCTATCGGTTGGATAATCCAAACCTTATCCGCGCTTTTTCGTCTTATGGAAGACGAACCAAGCGAAGAACGCCACCGTTGCCACGGCCGCCACGATGCTGGCTTCGTGTGAATAGGTCCGTACGGTGGCGATGACGCCTTCGCCGAAGGCGTCACCGAGCCACACGAGGAACGCGCACCAAATGGTGGCGCCCACGAACGTCAGCGCGGCGAATATCGGGTACGGCATCCTGAATATTCCGGCCGGAATGGAGATGAGGTGGCGAACTACCGGAATGAAGCGCCCGAGAAAGGTATAGAGCTTGTCGTTCTTATCGAAAAGCGCTTCGGCTTCTTGGTATTTTTCCTTTTTGATGAGGAAATACTTGCCGTATTTTTCAATGAACGGCTTGCCCACGTACTTGCCGAGCAGATAGTTGGCGGTGGCGCCGAGAAGGCTTCCTGCGCCTCAGGCGAGAACCGCGAGGTACGGATTGAGATTTCCCGCAGCGGCCAAGTACCCGGCCGGGATCATGACGAGTTCCGAAGGAACGGGAAACAGGCTCGACTCGAGCGCCATGAGAAAGAAAATCCCTGCGTACGAAAGTCCGCCGAAGGCGTTGATGACGGATTCTACGAGTTGTGCGAACATACGATTCGGAAGTGAAGGGATTTGACTACAGCTTTACGAACGCGGCGATCGACATGGGAACCGTGAACAGTTTGGAATCGCGGCATTCTTTTCGCGAAAGGTACCGAAGCGCGACGGAAGCGAAGATCGAGCCGACCGCGAAGCCCACGGCGACGTCGCCCGGATAGTGGATTCAAGCCAGGACCCTTGCGCAGAGCATGGGAATGCCGAACGCCAGAAGCGTGAACGCCAGGGCCTTGTTTTTGAAAATCCGATACGCCGCGACGAACGAAGCGCCAGCGAAGATGCCGTGTCCGGAAGGAAACGAATTGTCGGGCAAATGGTTGATGAGCGGCGCGATGGACGAGGCGGTTTCGGGACGCGGACGTGCGGGAAGTCAGAAATTCAACACCCAATAGAGCAGGAATGCGAAAATGACGGCGTAAAAGAACGCGAGGGCGTCCTTTTTCAGTTCGGCGTCGTCGTTGCGAAGGAAACGCGCTTTCAGCCACAATCCCACGAGCACGAAGGCGACGAGCACGACTTCGATGTCGGCGAAAGCGTGCACGAGGCCGGTCTGCCAAGCGGACGAAGGATCGACGAGCGAGCGGAAGGACGCCAATGCGGCGGAGTCGAAGGACTGGAGGGTATCGAGAATCATGACGGAAAAGTTACCCGTCGAGAATAAGGAGAATCCCCAAAACGCCAAGGCGAGTCGCCTATTTTGAAATAGGGATTGCCGAAACGTTCGCGGAAGGCTAAAATCCCAGTGAAAAACCGCTAAATCCCAAAAAAATGAAACGTCCGAAAAGCATCCGCCGACTCTCGGGATTCACGCTCGCCGAACTCATCGTCGTGATAACGATCCTTGCCATACTCGCCACCATCGGATTCCTCGCCCTTTCCGGGTACTCGGAAGACGCGAAGGAAGCTTCGGTAAAGACCAACGTCCGATCCGTATATACCGCGATCAATTCGGAAAGCGCGATTACGGGGAATTCCCCTCGGTACTACGTCGTGCACGATACCGGAGCGGCGCTCTCGGGAGCCTTCATCACCATAGACGGAAATCCGGTGGCGCTTACCGGAGGCGACTGGAACGTTTCGGGAACGAATTATTCCGCCGGAAAACCCGACTTCGTAAAATTGAAAATGAATCCCGCCAAATTCCGAATATCCGGAGCGGGGACGGAAGGGTTTCCATTCCTCTCCGTCGCGCATGCCGCGAATTACCAGGAAATGATCGCCGGAGCGGCCGACGTAATCCGCGGCGGAACTTCAGGAAGGCCCCGTCCATTGGGATTCCTTCAGGTGGCGGGCGTTTCTCCGATAACGAAAATCGCGAGCGTCGCCGGAAACCTTCCGTCCGATCAGGCGGGAAATCCCATGGGGCTCATCAAAGATCCCAGCGATTCCGCGACGGCGACCGGATTCGTCGTCGACGGGAAAACCATCGGCAACGTTACGAAAACCGTTTTTTCGAAAAGCTGTCTGGAAATCAAGAACGCCGGAGCGTGAAGCGCCGACGGAACGTACTCCATCGATCCCGACGGCGAAGGATGAAACGCACCCATCCAAGCATATTGCGACATGACTACCGACGGCGGAGGATGGACGCTCACTTTCTACGCACCCTCGATGCCTTCGGACGGAAGCGCGGACCTTACGGCGAACCAAGTCGTCATCAAGGGATTGCCATTAAAGACCTATACGTCCGATTCGGCAACGTACCCCGTGCTTACCAACGGTACGGTAAATTCCTATTCAGAAGTGCTCTTCAAATGAGGCAATTCAAGCTGGGTGGGCCAAAAAGGCGCATGGAGCCGATTCGCGACCTTTCCTTCGGGAACCACTGCCATGAGCGTAACGTTCGACGGGGTGCTCAATGCCGACGGAAGTACGGCCCTTTACCATCATTCGAGGGGATGGACGACCGGAACCGTCAACCCCGCGACCGCGACGTTTTGAATCTGGGACGATGCCGGACAGAGCAACATCTGCTGAGGAAACGGTGTGCCGGGATGAAAGAACTGCCCGTATTTCGTACACACCACGTACTCGTACCACTACGAAGTCGCTTCCCAAAGATGGCTCTTCGTTCGATAGAACATACTTTTTGACAAAATCGTTTCGGTACGTATTTTACACCAATCAAAACCAATATAGAAAGGAGTCCGCGATGCCGGCACCAAGATTTCCGCAAGAGCACCTCGCTTACGCAGACCTGGCGCTCCTCAGCTGTTGGGGCGTCAAAAGCCTGGAAAACTACACCCTCTCGGTCCAACTGCTCGAAATAGCCCGGACCTACGTCGAATGCCACTATCCGTGGATTGCCGAAGCGCTCGAAGCCGAAGACCAAAAAGTCTTCGCCAAAGCCTTCGACAGGCACGTGGAAACCCTCTCCAAGCACGGTTGGGGCGAATACGCGGCATCCGCCCTATACCACGCCCTCCGCGACTACGGTCCGATGCAAAAAGCCTTGCTGAAGCGTTTCCCCGACGCGAGCAAACATGACGCGAAATCCGTCGTGACGGCGTTCGTCAAGAACTGCCGCCCCTGACTGGCCAAAACGAAAGCCCCGCTTACCGCGGGGCTTTTCATTGGGCCGGATTTCCGAAGGCCTTATTTGTCGGGTCCTTTCTCCACCGGATCGTATCCGCCCTTCGTCCAAGGATTGCACCGGAGCACCCGCCACGAGGTCTTAAGAAGCCCGACGATAAAACCCCTCTTCTCGAAGGCTTCGACGCCGTATTCGCTACAAGAAGGGATATGTTTGCAGTACGGCGGACGGCCCATCGCCTTCGCCCAGAACGAATGGTCGGGCGAAAGGATTTTCTGGTAGGCACGAATCAAAAAAACCGCCCCACGTGCGGGAAGTTTCACGATATCCGAGAATATGGAGCCGAATTTCGAACCGGTCATAGAAAAACCCCCGCTTTCGCGGGGGTTGGTCATTACTTTACGGAATCTACGACCTTCGCGAAAATCTGCGGGTGGCTGATTGCGAGGTTCGAGAGGTTCTTGCGGTCGATTTCCATCTTCGCCTTGTAAGCGAGGTTGATGAAAGCGCTGTAGGTGAGGCCGAGCGGGCGGAGAGCCGAATTCAAGCGGACGATCCAGAGAGCGCGGAAATCGCGCTTCTTGGTGCGGCGGTGGATGTAGGCGTTGGTTCCTGCCTTGGCGAGGGCGTTCTTTACACGGGAAAAGACGTTTCCGTTCATCAAGCGGTAGCCCTTCGCGCGTGCGATGAGCTTCTTGTGGCGCTTATGGGTGGCGAGACCACGTTTTACGCGAGTCATAGTACTCTGATATTAGATAGGTAACTCGTTTGGTTTAACGACCGAACGGAAGGCAGCGCTTGAGAGCGGTTGCGTTTGCGGAGGATCCTTCGAAGCCGTACTTGTTGCGGCCCTTGGCCTTCTTCGACTTGTTGGCGAGGAGGTGGCGCTTGCAGGATTTCGGAAGCATGAACTTTCCGGAACCCGAGATCTTAACGCGCTTCTTGGCGCTGGAATGGGTCTTGCACTTCATATTCTCGATGATTGGGGATTGGTAAGCTACTTTTTCGGGTAGAGGAGGATGGAGAGAGTGTTCCCTGCGCGGGTGATCTTTCCGTCCAACTTGTACACGTCGGCGAGGGAGTTGACGAATTCCTTCATCTTGTCCATCGCGTGGGTCTCGTAGTGGTTCTCGCGTCCGCGAAGGCGGAGTTCGATTTTGAGCGGGTGGCTCGCGGCACCGAACTTAAGCGCCTGCCCTCGACGGATGTCGATATCGTGGTCGCCGATCTTGTAGGTGAGCTTGAGCGTCTTTACGTCGGCCTTCTTCGAATTGCTTCGGGCCAACGCCTGCGTCTTCTGCTGTTTGAAGAGAAACTTTCCGTAGTCCATGATCTTGGCCATGACTACGTCGTCTTTCATTCCCATCTCTACCAAGTCGAGTTCCTTGGTTTCGGCCATGGCCAAAGCTTCGGAAAGGGAAAGAATGCCGAGCGGTTCGCCTTCTTCGGAAATGACTTGAAGGCGGCTCGCGATGATGTCGGAGTTGATTCTCCGCTGTTTCTCTTTAGAAACCGGTTTGGACATCCGCACTGTTATTTGGTAGCGGCCTTCTTAGCCGGAGCCTTTTTGGCTGCCGGAGCCTTCTCGGCCTTGGGAGCGGCTTCTTTCTTCGCTGCCGGAGCCTTCTTGGCTGCCGGAGCCTTCTTTTCAGCCTTCGGCTTCGCAGCAACCGGAGCGTCGGCACCCGGAACGGACTTTACGAGCTTAGCGAACGCGGATTTCTTGCGGGAAGCGTTGTTCGCGTGGATGATGTTCTTCTTGGCGAGGGTGTCGATGCGCGAGTAAACTTCAGAAAGAAGTTCAGCGAAATTACCGGACTTAGCGGCAACGGCGCGTTCGAGTTTCTTAACCGACTCTTTGTAAATTTCGGAGAAGTGGCGGTTGCGGGAGCGGTTCTTTTCGCTCTGCTTGAGGGCCTTCTTCGCGGATTTCGTCGTAGGCATTCCGGAACGGATGATAAAAGTACAAATTGAGAAACGCCCGGAATAATAGACGCAAAGTCCCGGGGGCGCCTCATAAAAGTACGCGCATTCTATGGAATCCGTCTAGGGTGTCAAATCCGTTTCATCCACAAAAACAAAATCCCCGGCGCCCTTTCGGGAGACGGGGATTTTTGAACTCTTGGGGAATTATCCGCGGAGGCCGAAGCGGCGGCGGGTAATGAAGAACCCGATACCGAGCGCGAGGGAGAGAAGCGCGAGAACCTGGGCCGGTCCGGTCTGGACCTTGGTGGCTTCGGCGTAGTCGGCGGATTCGGTAGTAGCGTCGGAACAGACGGCCTTGACGGCGAAGTCTTCGTACTTGACGGCGTCCTTGGCGAGGTGGACGGTGTAGGAGGTGACCTTCACGTTTTCCACGAGGACGTAAGCACCGGTGGAATCCTTCTTATAGACGTTGTAGCTGAGGGCTTCCGGGATGGCATCCCAGGAGAGGACGCTCTGGTCGTCGGACTTGGCGACCTTGAGGCCGGAGACGTTGGCGATGGAACAGGTTCCGGCGGAGTTGAGAGCGATGTCTGCGGTGAAGACGTCGGATTCGGTAGCGGTGATCGGGGATCCGGCTACGTCGAGTGCGGCGATCTTGAAGAAGTACTTGCCCGGTTCGAGACCGTCGACGTACCACTTATAGGTGGAGCCGGAAGCGGAAGCGCCGGTGCCGGTGAAGGCGATTCTGGACTTTTCGAAGGTGATGGATTCCTTGGTGAGGGCGCCGGAGTCGGTGCCGTAGGAGAACTTGAACTTGGAGACGGATTCTACCGGGTTCACGACGTCGAAGGTGAAGGTGACGCGCTTGTCGCCGGATTCGATCTTCACGTTTTCGTACGCCATCTTCGGAGCTTCGAGGACGGTAATGGTTTCCGCGGCGGTCTTGACGGTCTTCTTTCCGAGGTCGGACGTGAGGGTCACGTCGATCGGGTAGGAACCGGAAGCGGTAGGAGCGGTGAGGGTGCCTACGTAGACGCCTTCGGAGGTTCCGCCGACGGTTACGTTACCGGCGGTGACGCCGGAGGTCTGTTCTTTGAAGACTTCCACGCTGTCGCCGAGGGAAACGGAAACTTCCTTGAGCTTCGGTTCTGCGGTGACGGTGACGTTGAGGACGGCTCCGGACTTGACGGTCTTGCCTTCCTTCACGGTGATCGACTTGAACGCCGGGCCCTTGTCGGCAGCGGCCTTGAAGGAGATCTTTCCGGAGGTTCCGGCTTCCTTGTCGGAACCGTCGAGGACCTTGATTTCGAGAACGTTGTTTTCTTCGGTGATGCCCTTGAGCTTGTAGAGGATGGCGCCCTGGTCGTCGGACTGGCCTTCGCCGGTCTTGGTGCCGTTGAGGTAGACCTGGAACTTGGAGTTCTTCTTGGTGGTACCCACGACGTCGGTTTCGGCGCCCGAGATGGTGCTGCCGGATTCCGGTGCGGTGACGGTGACGGCTTCCTTGCCGGAAACGCCCGGTCCTACGTCGCCTTCGGTGACGTTGACCTTTGCGGTGCCTTCGACCTTGTCGTCGTCGATGTCGATGACGGAGACGGTCATGTTACCAACCTTGGAGAATGCGAGACCCTTCGAGAAGGTCTTGGCGCCCTGGTCTGCGGCAACGAAGGTGTAGCCTTCGGCGTACGGGAGGGTGGCCTTGGAGTCGTTGTCGACGGTGACGTAGACGGTGCCGGCGTAGTCGGCGACGTTGCCTCCGTCCTTATCGAGGGCCTTGACGGTGAGGTCGAGAGCCTCGCCGACCTTGGCGGACTGGTTTACGGTAAGCGAGAACTTCGCAACCTTTCCTGCAGCGAACACGGCCGGGTGAGGAAGGAGGAAGGCGAGGGAGAGGAGGGCGGCAAAAAGACGTTTCATATGAGTGGTCCCTGGTATAAATAAGGTATTTTCGTCCTATACGTCCCGATATTATCGGAAAAACCCGCCTTTGAAAAAGGATTGCCCTTTACAAATGGCAATTGTATTTCGTAAGTATTAATCCGACTCAAACCCTGCCGAATAGGCAAAGGAAAATCGCCCCATCGAGAATCTATTTACGACCTCATCGGAGACATTTTGTCAAGCAATGATGAAATCTTTGTCGGCAACGCGTTTCAACACAAGATCGGAGCGGTGCGGGTCGAGTTCGGAGAAAAGGTCGTCGAACAAGAGCACGAGCGGCTTACCGCCCTTTTCGATGAGAAAATCCGCGGCGATGAGCTTGAGGGCGTAGAGCAGGGATTTGTTCTCCCCTCTCGACAGGTAGTCTTCCGACCGGATCTCGCCGGAAGGCAGTACGACCGTAAGTCCGAAGTCGTCCAAGTGCGGGCCGACGTAGGTATGGCCGAGCACCACGTCGCGGTCGCGGTTTTTGGCGAGGTAGGCGGAAATGCTGCCTTCGACATCGGCTTCGTCGGTTTTGGTCTGGTAAACGAAGCGGACTTCGTATTTGCCGTCGAGGAGCGAGGAGATGTCGGAAGAGCGCGAGCGCACGTATTCGACGAAGCGCATCCTATAGCGGAAATATTCGGCGGCTTTGGCGGTGAAAAGCGGATCCCATACGGAAAGATCGCCGGCCTTGGCCTCCCCTTCAGAAATCTTCTTGAGCAGGGCGTTGCGGTTCTTGAGGGCGGCGGAATAGTCTTTTTTCACTTTGGCGAACTCCGGAAACGCGAGGGAAACCGGCTCGTCTAAAAAGTCGCGGCGGAGCGAAGGGCCGAGATAGAGCACGTTCATCTCTATGGGCGAAAAGAGCATCGCCCGGACGGGAAGCTTGGAAAGGTAGTTCGCGCGCGAGACGTTTTCGCCCTGGATGGCGAACGAGACGGCCTTCTTCTCGGTATCGCAGGAAATGCGGAACTCGTATTCGAGACCGGCGGGGTTTTCGAGCTTGGCGCGTACGAAAAACGCGCCCTCGAAACCGGCGGCGAGCTCGGTGGCGCGCTTGCCGGGCGGGAGGGCGCCGTTCAAAGCGAAATAGGCGGCTTCGAGAAAATTGGTTTTTCACGAACCGTTGGGACCGCAAACGGCGGTCCGCCCGTGGAGGGGAACCGCCGTTTCGGAGTGGTTTTTAAACCGGTAGCAGGCGATCTCTTTGACCCGCATTACCCCATGATGTTAGGGATGGCAATCTGGTCGGCCACCACGCGCTGCGGCGAGCGGGAGAGAAGCTCTTTGCGGGTGGGGTCTTTCTTTTCCTTGACCACGTCCTCGCGGAGCGGAAGCACCGAAGGGAACGTGGGTTCGATGCCGGCGAGCGATTCGGCGGGCACCGAGGCGAGCACCTCGACGTAGTCGACCACCGAGGAAAGGTTGGTGCGGTACTTTTCGAGCTCTTCGGCCGACGGCGACAGGCGCGAGAGTCGGGCGATGTGGGCGATTTGTTCTTGCGTGAGGGACATTTTTCGGTATGCTTCAGGACAATTTAGAGCCCGAACATCCTATCGGTTCGATGGAAAAAATCAACGCGAACCTCCTCGCCAAAATCCGCACCGCCGCATTTCCGGACGAGCTCTCCGCCGTTGCCGTGCGCCTTTCCGTCGCGAAAAACGTTTTCATCGTTTCCGCGAGCCTGTATTTTTCGTTCTACCTGTTCGCCGTCGGCGGGTTCGAACCGTCGATCACCGGCCCCATCGCCTACCTCACCTATCCGGCCTTCCTCTTGGCCACCTACGCGTTCGCTTACGAACTCGTGAACTACGGCGTGAAAGTCTACGCCGAGAACATGGGATTCCTCCGCTACATCGCCCTGGGCGTTTGCGGTTCGATGTTCGTCTTTGGTACCGTAGTTCATTTCTGGCCGTCCTAATCCGCACTCCCATGAAAAAATCCCGTCTCCTCGCATTGGCCGCCATCGCCGCGGCGCCGTTGTTCTTCGCTTCTTGCGGCAGCACCTCGACCGACACCGCGTCGCTCACCACTTTCAAGGGCGAAGGGTTCTCCATCGACGTTCCCAAGAGCTGGATCGCCAAGGAATCGAAAGACATCCCCACCCCGAAGAACGGTTCGGTAGCGCTCGCCATGACCTCGGCGGACATTTCGTCGGGCTTCGCGAACAACATCCTCATTCTCAAAGACACGCTCAATGCCGCCGAAAACGGCGAAAAGATGACCTCGAAGAAGTACTCGGTAGTCAACCAGGCGCTCACTACCGGAAAGTACGAGGAATATACCAAGATCGACGAGAAGGAAATCACCTACCCCGACGCCGACGTCTCCAACCTCTACGTCTTCGAAGCCAAGTACAACCGCGACACCCCCAAGAAGCGTTTCGTGCAGACCGCCAAGATCTGCGACAACAAGGTCTACCTCGTCACCATCGGCATCGAACTCAACTCGGGTTCGACCTCGAAGTACGAGAACCTCGCCAAGAGCTTCCAGTGCGCTAAGTAGCCAAAATCGCTTGATATCCGGGGATTTTCCCTATAATGGCCGGGCTAATCCGCCTGGCGCCCTGGTAGAGCGGTTATACAGCGGCCTGCAAAGCCGTGGAGAGCGGTTCGACTCCGCTGGGTGCCTCCAAACTGATTCTGAAAACCTCCTCGTGTAAACGGGGAGGTTTTTCTGAAGCAGAATTCGGGATTCCCGATGGAGTCGAATAGAGGGTCGAGCGAGCCATGGATAGGCTTCTTGCGTACTGGGAATGGGTTGGCGAGCGAAGAGGGCGTGCCTAGTATGGCACGCCCGACCCGGCCCGTCTCCCGGAGCGGAGCCGGCAGGTGGAGCGTGAGGGAACGATGACTGGAGCCCATGTCGGATATACGAAAGAAAATCTAAGAAATACTCATGAAAAACAATTTTGATGCGAGCTCGGATAAGGTATACTCCGTCCGCTTTGCATAAAGGAGAAAGGCTATTCCCGCTTCGTATGAAATCTGGGAATGTCCTGTCGCAATTCTTTCAAATTTCCATGGACAAAAGAAATCTCTCGGAATCCGACATTTGCTCAAAATTCATCACGCCGGCCCTTCATGAAGCCTCTTGGCAAGAATCCCAGATTCGCCGGGAGGTTTCTTTTACGAAAGGGCGGATTAAAGTGAAATGAAAAACCGTTTCTCGCGGGGAGACAAAGCGCGCGGATTACATCCTGCACCATGCGAACCATCTCCCGATAGCCATCGTAGAAGCCAAAGACAACTGCCATTCCATCGGGGACGGTATGCAACAGGCTCTCGGTTATGCAGAAACGCTCGACATTCCGTTCGTGTATTCATCAAACGGCGACGGCTTCCTTGAGCACGATAGGACGAAAAAAACCTGAACGGTCGAACGGGAACTTCGCATGGACGAATTCCCCACTCCCGACGAGCTGTACCGCCGTTACCGGGTCGCCAAGGGGTTCGATGAAGAAATCGAAAAAACGGTAATGGAGCCGTATTACGAGGACGTTAGCGGAAAGGGTCCGCGCTATTATCAGCAAATCGCCATCAACAGAACAATCGAAGCAGTCGCGAAAGAACAGGATCGTATCCTCCTCGTCATGGCGACCGGTACTGGAAAAACGTACACCGCTTTCCAAATCATCTGGCGTCTCTAGAAAGCGCGCAAGAAAAAACGAATCCTCTTCCTTGCGGACAGGAACATCCTCGTCGACCAGACGATTACGAACGATTTTAAACCGTTCGGCGATAAAATGGCTAAGATCGAGAACCGCAAAGTAGATACTTCGTACGAAATCTACCTCGCCCTCTACCAAGGCCTCACCGGCGGTGAAGAGGACAAGAACGTCTTCAAACAGTTCTCGCCGGGCTTTTTCGACCTCATCGTCATCGACGAGTGCCACAGGGGCAGCGCGAGGGAAAACAGCGAATGGCGGGCCATTCTCGACTATTTCAAAGGCGCTACACAAATCGGTCTTACCGCGACCCCGAAAGAGACTGAAGACGTATCGACGCATACGTATTTTGGAGACCCTATTTATACATATTCGCTCAAACAGGGCATAGAAGACGGTTTTCTTGCACCGTACAAAGTGGTTCGCGTCTGAATGGATGTGGACGAAGGCTGGAGACCTTACAAAGGGCAGCTCGATTATTACGGCGCCGAGATTCCGGACAAAGTATACGAGCTTGGGGATTTCGACCGGAACATCGTCATCCGGGAGCGTACCGAAGCCGTTGCCAAGAAAATCAGCGAGTATCTCAAAGCGACAGACCGATATTCAAAAACCATCGTCTTTTGCGTGGATATCGACCATGCCGAACGTATGCGCCAAGCCCTCGTGAACGAAAACGCGGACGAGGTCGCGAAGAATCCGAAATACGTAATGCGCATCACGGGCGATAACGAAGAAGGCAAAATGGAGCTCGACAATTTCATCGATCCGAAAGAACGATACCCCGTCATCGCCACGACCTCGAAACTCCTCACCACCTGAGTGGACGCGCAGACGTGCCGGGTTATCGCCCTCGATGCCATCATCAACTCGATGACGGAATTCAAGCAGATCATCGGTCGCGGAACCCGCATCAACGAAACCTACGGCAAATACTACTTCACCATCCTCGACTTCCGTAAGGCGACGAACAAGTTCGCGGATCCAGATTTCGACGGCGAACCCGTCGTAATCTACAAACCCAAACCCGACGAACCGGTCGACGGCGGCGATGTCTGAACCGTTTGAGACGAAGACGATGGAAACGGCGGATGAACCGTAATCATCGGGGACGGTACGGGAGGATGAGCCGGTGGAGGACAGAAGAAGATCATGGTCCGCTGAGTGCCCGTGAGTGTTTCCCAGGAACGGGTCCAATACATCGGACCGGACGGCAAACTCATTACCGAGAGTCTCAAGGACTACTCGAAAAAGAACATCCTCTCGGCATATGCGAGCCTAGACGATTTCCTGAACGAATGGAACCACGTCGAACAGAAGCTCGCCGTAGTATCCGCATTGGAAGAAAAGGGCGTATTCTTCGAGGACATGCAAAAGGAAGTCGGACAAGATTACGATCCGTTCGACATGGTGTGCCACCTGGCGTACGACCGTCCGCCGCTCACTCGCAAACAACGGGCGGACAAAGCGAAAAAATCCGACTATTTCTCCAAATACGGGGAACAGGCGAAAGAAGTGTTGAACATGCTTCTCGAAACATATGCGGACCGTTGAATCGGTGCGATAGAAGACATGGGCATTCTCACCGTCAGTCCGCTCTCGCGCCTTGGAAAACCCGTAGAAATCGTCACGCTTTTCGGAGGAAAGGCCCAATACAAGGCAGCACTTAGAGAGCTCGAAGCCGCTATTTACCAATAAGAAATCCTAAAGGAACCATGTCTAATATTTCCGCGATCGTAAAATCCATTCAAGACACTATGCGCAAGGATGCCGGGGTCGACGGCGACGCCCAGCGCATCGGCCAAGTATCTTGGATGCTCTTTTTGAAAATTCTCGACGATCAAGATCGTAACCTCGAAGTCATTCTCGACGACTACGTTTCCCCCGTGCCCGAGGATTGCCGTTGGGGCAATTGGGCAGCCAACAAAGAAGGGATGACGGGTGACGAGCTCGTGGAATTCGTTAACGAAACCCTCTTCAAGAAACTCCGCAGCCTCCCTTATGACGCGAATCGTCCGATGACCGGGATTATCCGCGGCGTTTTTGAGGACTCGTTCAATTATATGAAATCGGGAACGCTCCTTAGGCAGGTAATCAATAAGATCGGCGAAATCGACTTCAGCAAGAAAACCGAACTCCACGTCTTCAACGACATCTACGAAAAAATCCTGAGCGATCTCCAATCCGCGGGGAACGCCGGGGAATACTACACCCCCCGTTCGGTTACTCAGTTTTTAGTAGACATGGCGGATCCGAAACTCGGCGAGACCGTTCTTGACCCTTCCTGCGGCACGGGCGGCTTTCTTACTTGCGCCATCGAGCATATCCGCAAGAACGGCGTACATGAACGCAAGGACGAAGAAACTCTTCAAAAATCCATCCGCGGAATAGAACTCAAACAGCTTCCGCACCTTCTCGCAACGACCAATCTCATTCTCCACGGTATCGAATGCCCCTCGGGACTCCGTCACGACGACACACTTTCGCGTCCGCTCAAAGACTACGGCCCCGAAGATGCGGTAGACGTAATCGTCACGAATCCGCCCTTTGGCGGACAGGTAAAACCCGGCATCATTCACAACTTTCCAAGTCAGTTCCAGACTGCGGAAACGTCGTTTTTATTCATGGTGCTCATCATCAATCTGCTTAAATCCGGAGGACGTGCCGGTGTGGTATTGCCGGATGGCTTCCTCTTCGGCGAAGGCGTGGCCACCCGCATCAAGGAAAAACTCCTTTCCGACTGCAACCTCCATACCGTCGTCCGCTTGCCGAACGGGGTATTCAACCCGTATACCGGCATCACGACCAACCTCCTCTTCTTCACGAAAGGCGAACCGACGAAGGAAGTCTGGTATTTCGACCACCCGCTTCCGGCGGGTATCAAGAATTACAGCCGATCGAACCCGCTCCGTATCGAGGAATTCGATTTGGAAAAATCCTGGTGGAACGACCGGAAGGAAACCGGAAACGCCTGGAAGGTCGGCATCGACGAAATCAAGGCGAGAGATTACAATCTCGACATTAAGAACCCGAATCGGAAGGAAGAGAAAGAAATCTTGGATACGAAAGAACTCATCGACGCTATCGAGGCGAATTTCAAGGAAGCGGCGGCAATTTTGGAGAAAATTAAGACGAGCGTGTAATATGGAAATGCAAACGGTAAAGATAGGCGATCTGCTCAAAAGGCGAAAAACGCCAGTACCCATTCTTGACGATAGCCTTTACAGGCGCGTGACCATTCGGATGAATAAACAAGGGGCTGTAAAGAGGGATGAGGTTCTTGGAAAGGACATCTGAACAAAACAACAATTCCTCGTCAAGGAAGGCGACTTCCTGATATCCAAAATCGATGCGAGAAATGGGGCTTTCTGACTGGCCTCAAAAGATCTCGACGGCTCAATTATTACGTGAAGCTTTCTCGCATTTGAGATTAATACGGGGATCGTCGACCGGGAATATTTCATTTCTTTTGTCAATTCCTGAGAGTTTCAGGACATATGCAGAAGAAACAGTTCGGGCACGACGAACAGAAAAAATGTCGATGAGACGAAATTTTTAGATGCCGAAATCACGGTTCCCGTTTCGATCGAAGATCAGAAAAGGATCGCGAACAAAGTGGGCCACTTGAACGGAATGATGGTTGCCGCAAGGAGCGAGCTGGAGGCTGCGGGCGAATGAATCAAAAACCTCCGCTCCTCCATCCTCCAAGACGCCATCCAAGGAAAACTCGTGCCGCAAAACCCTTCCGACGAACCGGCCAGCGTACTTTTGGAGCGGATACGGAAAGAGAAGGAAACGCTCGCGAAAACCGGAAAGATCAAGAAGCAAAAGAACCTCCCGCCGATTTCGCCGGAAGAGGTGCCTTTCGAGTTACCGAAGGGGTGGGCATGGGTGAGGCTATGAGAAATACTCACCTACGTTCAACGTTGACCATCCGCTATTTACGCAGAACTGAGTGAAGTTGAGATAATTAATCAAAAATGCATCCAATGGAGTGGATTGGATTTACACGTAACGAAATACTACAAGACGGATCTAATATCAAAGTTGGATGAATGTCGTTTTATTAGAAGTAACGACATACTTTTAAACTCAACCGGAACATGAACTATTTGAAGGTGCCTTTTGGTGAATCAAATAAAAGAAAGAACATATATTGCCGACAGTCACGTAACCATACTAAGATCGTACATTTCAAACAGTTACATCAATCTATTCCTACGAACCCCGAGGATCCAAGGTCTCATAAACGGGGTTGGCTGATCCACGAATCAAATAGAATTGAGCAAGGCCATGATTGAATCCCTCCCGATCCCCGTACCACCCATGTCGGAACAGATTCGTATTATCGCAAAAGTTAGTGAACTAATATCCGATTGCGACAAGTTGGGAAAAACAGCCGAACGATCATTAAAAAACAGCGAAAAATTACTGGAAAGCAGTTTGGTCAAAGTCTTTAAAAACTAATGCCATGTGCCCGTGTCAACCAATTTCGTTCTTTGAACTTCCGACGAATTCATAAAGCGCAAGTACTGCAAGGATATTGGGAAAGCCATATCTGAACTGGTTTGGAATTCGCTAGATGCCAATGCGACTAAGGTAAAGATCTCTTTTGGAAAGGGGTGATTGTTTTGAGAGGGCGAATATTCAGTAATTCGAGACGTCATCATCGAGGACAACGGTGATGGGATTGACCTGATTGACGTCAATGGTGCATTCACGCACTTATGAAAATCATCGAAAGTTAAATGAATGAAGAATAGGAGCGGTCGTTTCGTGCACTGAAAGAACGGCGAATGACGGGCCTATACGATAGGACTTTGAGGAAAAACGACCTGGGAAAGCCGGTATTTAGATAAGATTCAGGATAAAGCCTTCTCGTTTTCGATCTCAAATTCCAGCTCATTAAGAAATTTTTCCGTATCGGATCAAATCGAAACCTCGAACAAAGAGACCTGAGTTACGGTGAAAGTTACCGAAATAAACGATGAGATCGCGAAACAAATCGACCTTAGAAAACTGAAACAGGTGCTTCTGCTTGAATTCGCACATTATCTCAAGACTTATGAGAAGGATGGCATCGAAATCGAGGTAGATGGCGAAATTCTCAATATCTCTGACGCACTGGCTTCCTCACCAAAAGAAGTCGATTTTTCCGCAAGAAATCCAACTGACAATAACTCATATCAGTTCAAGCTCGCCATATACCATTGGAAAGATAAATGAGTCCATGCCCGTTATTTCGTAAATTCGGATTTTTCAATCATACACGAAGACGGCAATACCTGAGTCACTAGAAAGGACTTCTGACATTCCATCTACATTTCCGGAGCCGTGATCGAGGAAAAGGCGAACGTTTTTCAACTTTTCACCTCCGAACCTTTCTTCGCCCATATCAGCGATGCTGCGAAGGAAAAAATAGAAGGGTATTATCGCGAGTATTTCAAAAAGGAGATCGCCCCGACGATAGAAGCCTTCAAAAAGGCTGGAGTGTACCCTTATAAGGACACGCCTGATACGCCGGTGGAGAAGGACGAACGCATGGTCTTCGACGCATGCTTATTTGCGATATCCTCCAATTCCGAAAAATTCCACAAGGATAGCGCCGAGTCTAAAAAAATAATGCTCAACCTACTGAAGGAGGCCATAGAGAAGGATGCCACTTCTATCATTCCAATCTTCCAGAGCGTCCTGAATCTTCCACAAGACGAGATAAATGATTTGATCGAGCTCATAGATGAATACTCTTTATCCTACGTTATCAAACTGTCGAGAATCATTACCGACAAGCTCTCTTTGATCGAGGAATTGGGTCTTCTTATTCAAGATCCCGAATTTAAAGGCAAAACCCTTGAAAGGAAACATCTCCATAGGATACTCGAACGAGAGCTGTGGATTTTCTGAGATGGGTATACCGAATGAACGAGCGACAGAACGATGAAGGACGTACTGAAGACGCATATAAGGTTACTCGGAAGAGAAGACCTGATCGACGAAGCAGCACTATCCTCCGTTTCCAACGATAGGCCAGATCTTTTTATTTACAGGCAGTACCCGCAAACAAGGGAAAGCCACTTTGAACACCTTGTGGTCGAACTTAAAAGACCGTCGTTGAAACTTACGACAAATGAGCTTTCACAAATCGAAGACTATGCCGATCAGGTGTCTGAAGATGCAAGGTTCGACAAGGAATCAGTCAAGTGGAAATTCATCCTAATCGGAGATGACATGGATTCCCAAGTCAGACGGAGAATCAATCAAAAAGGTTTTCCCGAAGGATGTTCAATGTTACAGGATAACTATGAAGTCTGGGTATATAGTTGGGCGAAACTCTTGCAAAATCTTCGCTGGAAATACCAATTCCTCAAACAGAAACTGGATAGCGAATCTTCGCAGAATCCGAGGGATTTCAAATACTTGAAGAGAACGTTTCCCGAGATTGTGGATGCGGTAAATCCTTAATTCATCAATAACCGCTTATCAAATGGCAACAAAAAAGGAAATGGTGGACAAGGCACTATCCCATGTAAAGAATTTCGAATCGATCAAAGGACTTGTAACCATCGTGGAACTGAAGGATGGAAAAACTGTAGTCAACCAGCGCGCCATGTATCGATGATCGAAATACACTAAAAGGGATTGGTGTTTCAGAACAGTCAGTGCAGTTATCAGAAATAATCCGTTCGACGAGACTCGTCCGAGCGTTTTCCAGATGAATCTGGACATTTCTAATATCAAAAGTCTAAGGGTGATTGCTAGCGATCAAGAGATTCGAGGCAATTCAACCGGCATCTCTGAGCGTAAGTAAGACATATGCGACAACTCAAAAACCCCCTTTTCTTTTCGAGAAGGGGGTTTCAGTAATGAGGGCTCGCTATTTTACACCGGAATGCTCATGGAACCATTACCAGATTCCCGAACAAATCTAACCATTTCTGTTTTAGTCTCGTTAAACTCGATATACAGGCCAAATTTATACCCGAGTTGAACGGTGTACTCCGTTATCTTTCGTTTATCAAAATCCCGATAGGTCTCGCCTGATTTACGAGTGGCATCAGCATATTTTTTCTTCTTAACCTCTATAATAAGCAAATTTTTTTGATTCCCAGTCCTGTCATGCACTATTATGTCTGGAAATACTGTCGTTCACTTTTCATCGGTAGAATCGGTATCTTCGACATCCAAATTAAGGCGCTTGGCCATAAAATGGCCATCTTCATCAACCTGGTACATTTTGTTGTATTCGCAATCGATGTCATACCCAGGGAAAAGATCGACTATAAATTCCGCTAATTTATGGGTAATCGACCTTTCGTTCACATCCTGGCATAACAAAAATTTCTCTTTCACGGTAAATTGCCGAACACGGTCTTCTACGTCTTCCCAAGTAAATTCCACATCTTGTGATGTCATGCGTTGATGTTCAATAGAGATAGAGCGAACACAATCCAGCTAACGATTAATCAATCCAGGATACTGGCAGCCACTATTTTGGATTGATTATAACTTTGACGGCCTTTCACGGTTTTGATTGCCCCTCCAAATCTTGGATAAGTCACTTTTTATTCCGAACGTAATCCCCTTTGTCGTAAATAAAGACCAAAAGGGTGCGATAACTCGGGTGCTGGTTGTACCTGACTATGTCAATGGCGATTTGTTCACCCAACTCTTTATCTTTCAATTTCTCAGAAGCCATTTTCGTCTCAATGATGATCCCCTCTTCGGGCAAGACCATATCTATTCTCGAATTTCATCATGCGCTACTTGGCGAATAGTCCTCCGCTCTCACATCTCAATAAAACATTTTCAATACAGATCTCAGTAAATCCTGAACATCATATTCGTCACTTATGGACAAGGTCTCCCTATTTGCATGCCTATATCTCAGCTCTTGAGCGCATTTGTGAAATCATTCGCATAAACTAGCAATATGCGCAAGGGCGTCCTTTTCCTCATTCTCGTAAACTTCTTCGTTAATAGGGATAAGATCGGCCTTGTTTAGCAAGATTTCCAATATGTATCTTCTTCTTTATGTCGTCCTTAAGGTCTTTGATCTTCTCGGATAGGTAGATTTCGCGGTATCATCATACAAACACCATTCAAATCGATTCGTATTCCTCAAGATACGGATTCTCTTGATAGCTGTAACTCACCTTAAGAAATTCCCTGTTCCAATGGTCCCATTTTGAGTATTTTTGTTTCAATTCTTCAAGCTCCTCCTCTCGACGAATCTCTTCGTCGTATAAATCACGTCAGGAGTTGATTCGATCTTTGATAGTCTGCTTGAATTTCTCCTTTGGGATTATAAGTCTTGCGGGTCAATACATCTCAGAAACCGTCGGTGCCGTCCTCACTTTAGCCATATGATTTCGCTTTAGTCATGTAATTAGGACCAATGTGATTCATTTTTACCGGTCGCATTTAGGTAAACACACTTTACCTAAAAAATCTGAAATAACACACGGTACTGAATCAGCGCTATAAAGCCTTCTTGGAATTCTCCACGAAAGTTCGAAGATTACGACCCTTTAAGACCTCCAAGAACAATCAAAATCCCCCTGTCCGCAAGGATGGGGGGATTTTCGTGCCAAAGCGCCATAATCGAGTAAAATCCATAGTAGGAATACGATTCCCTCTCTTCCGAACATGCCATTTTCCAAAGCATTCCCCGATACATGGAACGAAGCTGTTGCCGAATTGTCTGCCTCGATGCGTTTCTCCGATTTTCCCTACAATCGAAATATTTCGTTTTTCAAAGCTTTCGTAAATGGACGGGAATTTGAAATCCCTCAAAGGATCACGTTCGATCAGTTGGACGATACGCCCTTGGATAAGGAAAGCGCTACGATTTACGCTTGCATGCTCTCTCGACACGTCGACGGACACCTGAGGGGAGAATGAGCGAAACTCCTTGCTCTCCACGAAGAGGACTGGATCATGCCATACGTTTTGCGCTTAATCGGAGAATACGTACCGGGAATATCGGCCGTACTTCTCCAAGGCATTGGAAGATTCAATCCGAAAGAATTGAACTCCTTCCTGAAAGCCAACCCCGAGCTCTACGAACTCGTCCAAAGGCAGGCAATAAGCTATCACAACGAATACTACCGAGAAATTCCACTGACGGAATATCCGCCATTTTTAGCATTGAAACGCATTTCCGAGGTTGGAAAAATACCGCTTTCCCGAAAAGTTTTCTCAGTAAACAACATCAATTAAGACCCCCCTCATTTCCCATTTGACTTAAAGCACTTTAAGTTATTAGACTGTGCGCAGGTATTTCCGAAACCTCCCATGCGCCGATATTCCATCAAAGAAACCGCCGAGCTCAGCGGACTCCCCGAAAGCACCCTCCGCTACTACGAAACCATGGGTCTCATCGGCCCCATAGAGCGCGACGGGAGCAGCAAGCACCGCACGTACGGCGAAGACGACGTGAACCTCATCGTGGGGATCGCGTGTTTGAGCGCGACCGGGATGTCGATCGCGGACATGCGGAAATACCTGGACAACTTCCGATCCGGAAAGGACGCCGCCAAAGAACAGAAGTCGCTTTTGGAAACGCAGAAGAAACTCCTTGCGAAAGAAGCCGAATCCGTCGTGCTCCGGCAAAAATACGTAGACGTGAAAATCGCCTACTGGAGCGCCGTGGAAGCCGGAGACGAAGCCGCGAAGAACGCCGCGTCCGAAAAGGCGTGGCAACTGGCGGCGAAGCTGAAGAATTCGAAAAAATAATCCCCCACCCCATGATTCAGACAAAATCCCGCGCCGTTTTCGGCGCTACCGAAGCCTTCGTACCCTACGCGCTCGAACGCCGCGAAGTCGGAGAAAAAGACGTGCTCATCGAAATCAAATACGCCGGCATCTGCCACAGCGACATCCATAACGCCCGCGGCGAATGGGGGCGTTCTAAGTACCCGATGGTTCCCGGCCACGAAATCGCCGGAATCGTTACGGCCGTAGGTTCTGAAGTCACGAAACACTCCGTGGGCGACCGCGTGGGCGTTGGCTGCATGGTGGATTCGTGCCGCGAATGCGGCCACTGCCACGACGGCGAAGAACAGTTCTGCAAGGCCTGCGTATACACCTACGGGGGCGTCGGAAAAGACGGAACCCCCACCCAAGGCGGATATTCGAGCCATATCGTAGTGACGGAGGATTTCGTAGTGCGCATCCCCGATTCTATTCCGCTCGACAAAGCCGCTCCGCTCCTTTGCGCGGGCATTACCACGTACTCCCCGCTAAACCGCTGGAACGCCGGCGTCGGAAGGAAAGTGGCCGTCGTGGGCATGGGCGGACTCGGGCACATGGCCGTAAAGATCGCGAGCGCCATGGGCGCCGAAGTCACCGTCCTCTCGCAGTCGCTCAGCAAAAAGGAAGACGGCATTCGCTTCGGGGCGAAAGACTACCGCTCCACGAAAGACCCGTCGACCTTCGCCGAACTGAAGGGAAAATTCGACCTCATCCTCAATACCGTCAGCGCCAAAATCGACGTGGACGCCTACCTTTCGCTTCTCGCGGTGGACGGCTCGCTCGTCAACGTGGGAGCTCCGGCGGAAGCCCTCTCCGTCAATGTTTTCTCGCTCATCATGCAGCGCAAATCGTTCTCGGGGTCGCTTATCGGCGGAATCCGCGAAACGCAGAAAATGCTCGATTTCTGCGCGGAACACGGCATCGCTCCGGAAATCGAAACCATCTCTGCCGACCAAATCGACGCCGCCTACGAACGGATGCTGAAATCCGACGTGAAATACCGCTTCGTCATCGATACGGCGACGTTGTAGGGATTATTCAAGAATCCCTACCGCTCCATATTACCGCAAGAAAAACGCTTCCCGGGAGTCGCCGGTAAGGGCGTCCACGTAGTCGTATTTGCGCGCGCGGTCTCAGAACTTCGACAGCACCGCCTTTGACCGCAAGTTGTCTTCGTTGCAACAAGCCGAAAGCCCGGACAATCCCCAAACTCTCTGAACGTGCCTCAGCCATTGCGCGATCAGCGCCGTTCAGAGCCCCTGGTCGCAGTAGGCGTCGAAAAGCTCGATGCCGAGATTTCAAAGTCGGCGCTCGTCCGACCTGTTGCGGAACTGGCGGTGGGTCAACGTCCCGATCCACTCGCCTTCGCGGGTCACACAATATTCGTCGCTCTCCCGTATGCCGTATTCCTCGGTGACCTTCCTTCGCAATTCTTCCTGCGCGGTTTCGGAACAGAGATATCAAACGTAGTACTCCACGTTTTCTTTGACGAGATCGACGGTTACGCCGGCTTTTTTCCAATTCGAAAATATGTCGTTCACGGCCAGGGATCCGGCAATCCTTTCTGCATTCTCGGGCGCGAATCGAATGAGGGAGAAGTCTCCGCTGAGACGCATACGGCTTTCGTTCATCCTGTTTGCCAAAGTGGGTATTGAACTTACTTATAATAATCGAGACACGTTTGTCAAAACGTGCGCGCCATTGGACTGTCGAGCGAACTCGTGTACTATGGACGCGATATCCGTAAATATCCCCCGCATGGGGCTCGCGCTCCAGAATCAGCCGAAGGAGCCATCGAACTTTCCACTCCGGTCGGAAATCGAATTTGCCAAGAGCGTATCGGGAAAAGTCCAACGGATCGTCGGATAACGTAACCTTTTTCGGAACATGCCGCCCGCAAAAACCCCCCATACGAAGCCCGCGGTTAAGAAAACCCTGAGTTTCCGCGGCTTCACCCTCGCCGAACTCATCGTCGTCGTCACCATCCTCGCCATTTTGGCGACGATAGGTTTTTTGGCGCTCTCCGGCTATACGCAGGACGCCAAGGACGCCGGCGTGAAAACCAACGTCCGTTCGGTCTATACCGCAATCACCGCGGAAAGCGCGGTATCCGGAAATTCGCCCCGGTACTACGTCGTCCACGATCCGGACGCGGCCCTTTCGGGCGGAATCGTCTTCGTCAGCGGAAACCCGAACGTCCTTACCGGAGGCGACTGGAATACGCCCGGAACGAACTATTCGGCGGGCAATCCCGATTACGTGAAGCTGAAGCTGAATCCTGAAAAATTCCGCATCGCTTCGGCGTTCTGATTCTTCGACTCGGCACAAGCGTTCGATACCAAACAGCCGGTCATTGGCGCGGCGGACATGACGGAAGGATCCTCGGGCGCAAGGTTGACCCGTTCGGTCGGCTACGTTCAAGTCGTCTGAGCGCAGCCTTCCGGTTCGTACGTGGTCGTGGGGAATTACCCGACGACGGTTTCGGGTTCGGTCTCGGGACTCGTGAAAGATCCTTCGTCAAATAGCCTTACGGGCGCGGTGGTCGAGGGCGGTACTGCCGGCTCCTCTTCGACGAGCGGCCCGGTGACGGTAACGGTTTCGTCGAATTCGTACGACTACGACATGTTCGTTGCCGCAGGATCCCCCTCCGGACCGGTTTCCGTTACGGTAACGCTCGCTCCGGGGACGGTGCTCTGAGCTTCAACGACCTCGAAGTACGCCTTCGATACGGGAACGGGATGGGCTGCGGGCTCGACGCTCAAGCTCGTCGTCTGAACCGGCGCGTACGTCAGCGGACGCGGCGGAAACGGCGGCGGTGCCGGGCGTTCGTACGCCGGAGACGCTGGAGGTCCTGCGTTCCGTGCGCAATACCCCATCTCGGTCACGAATTTTTGAACCATCCAATGAGGCGGAGGAGGAGGCTGATCGAGGCCGGACCTCTCTTGGTGAGGCGGCGGCGGTTGAGCCGGCGCGGACGGATGAGTGGGATGAGTGGGCGGAGGATACGACGACGGCCAATGACCCAACGGCCGCGTAGGAACGCTTACGGCATGAGGAATCTGAGGATTCTACTACGGAGGAGGCGGGGGAGGACCCGGTGCGGCAGGAGCGGCATCGGCCACCATCGGACCCCAGCCCGGCTGAGCCGGCGGAGCGGCGGTAACCGGAAATGCGAAAGTCACTTGGACGGCAGCGGGAACGAGATTGGGGGCGGTGAATTAATCCGCGGTTCCGCGATTATGCGAACCGGGATTTTTCGCTATACTTTCCCTATCGTTTTTAAAATCGAACCACCATGGACCAGAAAAAATCCGTCATTGCCGCGAAGGCCGCGCTAGCCCTCGCGTTTCTCGCCATCCCCGCGAAATCGTTCGCGTTCGTTCCGCTCGTATGCGACCTCTGTACCGTAGGCGTCGTGGCCGGATTGGCCGTTTCCCGCTATCTCGGCGTGGACGACTCGGTCGTCGGCGTTTGGATCGGCGCGGTCGTAGTGGCGCTCATCGCCATGACCAACGCGTACCTCGAAAACAAGAACGTCCGCTTCAAGTTCCGCGATACCTTGATCGCCCTCTCCTACGTGGGATTCACCGGCGCGTCGCTGTATGTCGCGGGCGTCATCGGATTGCCGCGTAACGTGTTTTTCAAAATCTCCCAGAATTTTGCGGAATTCGTTCCGTCGATCGTGGCCGACAAGATCTTGCTCAGTTCCGTAGCGGGCGCGATCGTGCTCGTCGCCGCTTCGAAGTTCTACCAGTTCCTCAAAGCGAAGAACGGCGGAAAGGCCCACTTCCCTTTCGAAAAGGTGTTCATCCCGCTCGCAAGCCTCGCCGCCACCAGCGCCGTCTTCTACTTCGTCACCCTCAAATAGGCCATGTCCGCAAAGGAATCCAAGAAGTTCGAAGACATTAACGCGCTCATCGAACGCTACGACGCGATGAAGAAACAGGAAAAAATGGACCTCTCGAGCGACCAGGACCTGACCATCGCGATCATGAACCTCATTTCCATTGAGGAACACCTGATCTTTTCGGGCGCGAAGACCGGCAAGACCCATTTCTACGACCTCGTCGCCGAAGTGCGCGAAATGCGCAAGAACCTGCTCAAGACCGTCATCAAGGAATACGAAGGCGAAGTATGGTGCATTTCCAAACACCTCCTCTCCGCCTCGATGCGGCTTTTGGAAGTGGGAACCAAAGCCCAAAGCATGGGGAAAACCCAAGATGCCTACGACTATTTTGGCAAGTCCTACGACCTCTACTCGCTCTTCTGGGGACTCCAGATGAACGTCATCGGCCCGGGCAGCGTCGAAGCCGTGGCGAGCGAAGTGTCGGGAGAAAAAATCCCCGCGCCGGAAGTCGTTCGCGTAAGCGGGACGAAGACGGAAGTTTCCGTCGAGACCGCGTCCACCGGAACCTCCGAACAACTCCCCCGCCCGGGATTCATGGGAAAACTCGGCCAACTCGTACGCAAGGCCGTGGACTGCTGCATCGAATAAACGCGTACAAAAAAGAAGGCCTTCGGGCCTTCTTTTCGTTTTTCACCCCCTCCCGAGATCATTTCTGACGCGGGGGAACGTTTTTGTTTTTGGGATCGAAGCCGAACGGGGTGTCCGGATTTTCGCAACGGTTGGTCTTCATTTTTCACTCCTTCTCGAACAAAAGAAAAACCCCCGGAAAACGGGGGCATCGGTTTTTTCTGAAAGCTCGGCGCTACGAAAAAATCCCCCGAATTCCGGAGGTCATGCAACAGGTGTTTTTGAAAATCTTTCGCATGTTTTCGCGTTAGGCGCTGGAAGAAATCTATCGACCGGCTGGGAATTGTCAATTTCCATGGCGGAGTTCATGCCTTCGGTCTTGGGAAATCACGCGTTTTCCATATACTCCCAAGCGTTATCCGCCGGCAACGAGCCGGTTACGAACCCTTTGCGAACGTGCTGAAATACCGACTGAGCTTCGACGATTTAGGAAGGAAATCGATCAATTCGAGAGCCAAATTCTCTGGAAAATACAAAGACGAGCTCGCCAAACTCTACGACGTTCTCGATGAGAACTTCGAAAACGAGACCGATTGGGGGCATTTCAATATGGATTCGATCGCTACGGCGGGAAACAACATCCGCTTCCGCGTGAGCGACCCGGAATACGGCGGACAGCTTCTGGTGAACTGCGTCTTCTGGTACCACCATTCCGACGAAAAGTACGGCTATATCAACGTCGACCTCGTCACTACGGGGCTCTCCCGCAAAGCCGAGACCAAATTCGTGGGAAAATTCTCGATTCTCGACGTCGAAGCGATTGAGACGGCCATCCGCGAAGGCCTCAAAGCCTGCGTGAAGTTCTAAGAAGCCTGATTAAAAAATGCCAGCGCCGCCCCAGGAATCAGGAGCTCTGGCGTTTTTTCGAATTCGGACATAATGGAAACGTTTGGCCGACCTTTTCGACCGACCGTTACCCCATCGCATATGCGAAACCCCTTTTCTTCCGAATCCCTCGAGAATTTTAAAAAATCCTCTTCCGAGGCGGTGCGGCGCTTCCCTATCGCCACTCTCGCGTTGGCGTTCGGCGCGTGCCTCGCGTTCTCGGGAGTTCACGAAGCGATTCCGGACGGATACGAAAACGTGTTCGCGCGGCTCTGAATGGCTATGGCCGCCGCGTATTTCGCAAGCGTCGCCATCGCGCTTTTCTGCGAATGAGCGAAGGCTTCGAAAACCCGAACCCTTGCCGCGCAACTTGGCGCCGTAGCCGTAGCCGGGGGATTCTTTTGGGTCTTCGATTTCGAAGGAGGCTTCAAAAACGCGCTTATTTTCGCGCTCACGTTCGCCGTTCTCGTAGGCTTCACGTTCTTCGCTCCGTACGCGAAGAACCCGTTCTCCAAGAAACCGGGACAAGACGCCTACTACGCGTATTTCCGACGAATCGCCACGGTGTTCGTCTTCTCCGCTATCCTCTGAGGAGCGCTTACCGCGTTGGGCAATATCGCCATCTTCGCGACCGGCACGCTTTTCGACATCCCGCACGCCGTTACCGGAAAAATGGTAGGCGACTGGATGGTTCTCGCGCTCGTGCTTTCGACCCCGTTCTTCGCCCTTACGTCGGTTCCGGCGAAATCCACTTTCGACGCTTCGAAATACGTGGAAACGACGTTCTTCTCGTTTCTCGTGAAGTACGTCGCGATTCCTTTCGTAACGATCTACTTCCTCATCCTCTACGCGTACAGCGCGAAGGTTTTGGCGAATTTCTCCGAGTGGCCGAAGGGCGAAGTCGCGTGGATGGTCATCGGTTTCTCGTTTTTCGGATACCTCGCCTACGCGTTCTCCTACGGGCTCGAAAAGGACGTGGCGTTCGTAAGGAAATTCCGTAAGGCGCTCCCCTTCGCCATCATGCCGCAAACGGTCATGCTCGCGTACGCCATCTATCTCCGCCTCGCGCAGTACGACCTGACGGCCAACCGCTATTTCGTAGTGGTTTTCGGGGCCATGCTGCTCGCGCTCTCGGCGTATTTCGCCTTCTCCAAGGATAAGCGCCTCGTGGCGATTCCGGTGGCGGTGGTCGCCTTCGCGGCGGCGGTATCGGTGGGTCCGTGGTCGGTTTTCTCGCTTCCGTCGGCAAGGCAGGAAGCCCGGCTCGTCCATACTCTCGAAATCGCCGGAATGTTGAAGGACGGAAAGGTTTCGGCACCCGTAACCCCGCTTTCGAAAGAACTCTCGGTGGAAATCTACGAAGGCGCCGATTACCTCGTCGATTATGCGGGAACGGCGGCCTTGAAAGACGTCTTCCCCGAGCAGTACTCCAAGGCGTACGCAGAAGGAAAATCCGATTTCGACAAGAACCTCTCGTCTTTCGGACATTCCGGAACGAGGCGCGGCGCCAAGGGCGAATACCGATGACCGGACCGTTACCGGCTTTTCGAAATCCTCGAAAACGAACTCGGCATCAAGTCGAAATATTCGTGGGGGGATTTCAGCGAAAACGGCATCCTTACCTACCGTGCCATGGATACCGAGGCCGCGATGAACGTGGCGGGATATTCCGAAATGCGGAAATTGTCGGTCGGATCCTACGATACGGACGCGAAGGGAACCCGCTACGACATCGATTCGATGAAACTCTCCCTCGTCACGGCGGGCGGAGGCGAAGAAATCGATCTCGCGCCGTTCGTGGAAAAGCTCGCGAAATCCCAAGAAGGAAACTCGCAGCGCGAAATTCCCAATTCGTACCTCGTCTTCGAAACCGGAAAGCACAAGTTCGTCTTCGAATCGTTCGCGATGAAGAATCCGAAAATCCAAGATCCGGACAAGCGTTCGCGGTACTGGTCGATCAGCGGATACGTGCTGACGAAATAACTGGTTCAAAAAAATCCCTTCCCGAGACGCGGGGAGGGATTTTTCAAGATTAGGCGGATTTCTTCTTGGGTTTCACGTCTTCGCGGTAGAGCACCTTGAGTGCGCAAGGAATAAAGACGAGCGTGATGGTGGTGCCTACGATGAGTCCGCCGGCGAAAGCCAACGCGAACGGCCTCCACATTTCGTCGGAAGCGGCGAGGACGAAGAGCCCGAGCGCCGTGATGGCCGTAGTGAGGAATACCGGTTCGAGACGCGATTTGACCGATTCGACGATGATCGCGTCGAGGTCGCCCTTCCCTCCGGAACTCTCGAAGAGTTCGTTGAAACGGTTGACCAGATAGATGATGTGCGCCAACCCTACGCCGATGAGCCCGAAGAACCCGAGGTCGACCATGAAGCTCATGGTGAGTCCGCTCAGAAGGAGGAACGCGAGCGCGCCGGTAAGGAAGAGCGGCATGGTGGCGACGAGGATTCCCGGCTGCCGGAAATTGCCGAAGTTGAGCACGAGGATGGCGAACATCAGCACGAAGCCCACGAGAAACGCCATTCCGAGGTCTTTTCCGGACTGTTCCATGTCTTTGACGTCGGCACCGTAGGCCATCTGGACGGCCGGATATTTCGCTACGATGGCGTTGATCTTGGCGGTCGCCTCAGAGAGCGTGAGGTCGTTCCTTTTATTGGCTTCTACGCGCACGACGAGGTTTCCGTCGAGGTGCTGGAAGCTCTTGAGCTGGGGCTGGAGACGCGTTTCTTTCAGTACTTCGGAAAGGTAGGCGTTGGTACCGGGGATGACGAGGTTCTTGAAGTCGACGCTCGCGCCCGAGCCGGACTGGTACGCCACGTATCCGCGGACAGGAATCACGTCTTTGCCGAAGTCGCCGAGGCTGGTAATCGAAATGCCGTTGCCCTTGTATTCGGTGAGGGCGTTGGATTGCCCCTTCTGATGAATGGAATACACGAACGCGTCGAGTTCGGCGGGGGCGATGCCGAGCTGGGCCAAACGGTCGAGGTCGTAGACCATTTCGACCTTTCCGTTGGTGTGTTGCAGACTGCTGGTCCAACCGTAGGTTCCGTCGATGGCCTTGAGTTCGCCGAGCATCTTTTCGTATTCTCCGGCGAGCTTTTCGATTCCCCCTTCCGAACCGGAAAGCGAGAGGTTGAAGGTAACGTCCTTTCCTTCGCTCGGACCGGACTTTTGGATCATGACCGTCACGTCAGAAACGCGTTTCGAAAGTTCGGGGTCGGCGGCGATCTTTTCGCCGAGGAACTCGTGGAGTTCGGAATAC
Source organism: uncultured Candidatus Peribacteria bacterium (assembly GCA_964482035.1). Taxonomy (GTDB): domain Bacteria; phylum Patescibacteriota; class Gracilibacteria; order BD1-5; family UBA2023; genus JANJWP01. The sequence goes on from CAYZVC010000004.1 coordinate 55,181, forward strand.
ATGTGGACCGCGTTGTCTTTTTCTTCGCGGCTGTCGGTATCGGTAAGAACGACGTTGAACTTGGTGAGGTCGGGATTGAAGCTGGAGCGGTAGACGGTGTTGTCGAGCGCGGACTGGGAGAAGTTTTCGCCAAGGCTGATTTCGAGGTTCTTTACGACCCCCGGGTGCTTTTCGCTGAAGAATTCTTCGATAAGGTCCGAGAGTTTCGCCGTGGCCGCCTGGTTGGCTTCCATGCCCGTATCTTTGGAATAGGAAACGTTGACGTAGATGTTGTCCTTGTCGGTGAGCGGCATGAAGTCGGCCGCGCCGAATTTGGCGAAGGCGATGATGACGAACACGAAGAGCGCGTAGAACGCCGTGATGAAGAATTTGGGCGTTTTGAGGATGCGTTCGTACATTCGGTCAAACGGCTTTTCGAAGCGCGAGAAGAATTTTTCGAGTTTTCCATGTCCGTCGCCCTTGCGGACTTTGAGATCCATGTACGAAAGCACGAGCGGCAAGAACACGAACGCCACCACGATGGAGAACGCGAGGGTGAGGTTGACCGTGACTGGCAAAAACTTCATGAATTCGCCCATCTTTCCGCTGAGCACGAATCCGATGGGAAGGAACATGGATATCGTGACGAGGTTTCCGATGAGGAGCGGTTTCCAGTAGATGGACAACGAGTGCTGGATGGCGCGGAACTTCGAGTAGCCCTTGCGCATGCCGTCTTCGGCGCCCTGCGCCATGACGATGAGGTTGTCCACCATGATTCCGAGCGACAGATTGAGCGCGACGGAAACGATGCTGTTGAACGTGTAGCCCATCTGCTTGAGCGCGATGAACGACAACAGGTAGACGAACGGGAACGTGATGGCGACCGCGAACGATCCGCGGAGACCGAGGAAGATGGTGGCGATGATGACGATGAGCACCGAAGTGTCGCGGAAGCCGTCCAAAAACGCGTTGAACGTCTGCTTGATGGATATCTCCTGCGAGAACATTTCCTGCTCCTTGATGCTGTCCTTCGCGAATTCCGCGGACTTGCCGGCGAGGTAGTCTTTGACGCCGCCGATGACCTTGAGGATGTCGGAACCCGGAGACTTATAGACCATGAACGTCACCGCGTTTTCGCCGTTGACGTAGGAAAGGCGCTGGTAGAACGGGTGCGTTACGGAGACCTTCGCCAAATCTTTGAGGCGGAGCACGTTGCCGTTCTGGTTGACGAGCGGCACGTTTTCGAGGAAGTCGCGGAACTTCGAAAGCCGTTCGTCGACGTCGCCGGAGGTGCGCCCGTAGGTGCGAACCTCGAAACCGTAGAGGTTGCCTTCGAGTTTCTTCTTGTCGACCGGCTTCTGTTCGATGCTCGACGAAAGCATCTGCACGAGCACGGGAAGGCGGAGGTTGTACCCGCGGAGCTTGTCGTAATCGAATTCGACTTCCACTTGCGAAACGTATTTCCCCACTACCGCGACCTTGTCGACCCCGGGAATCTTTTTCAATTCGTCTTCCATTCCTCCGACCTTGTCGAAAAGGACCGACGGATAGTACGGCCCCATGACCGAGAACGAATAGACCGGCATGTCTTTGGGGTCGGTCTTCGTCACCGCGATGTCGGAAACGCCCGTCGGGAGCGAGGCGCGCACTTCGTCGACGGCGGATTTGAGATCGGCGTACGCCGTACCCTTGTCGACGCCGCGCTGGAATTCGAGGTTGATGACCCCGACGTTGTTGGTGCTGACGGATTTGAACGTCGAAATGCCCTTTACCGACGGCAGCTTGTCCTCAATCTTCGAAATGACCTGCTGTTCGATGGTTTCGGCGTCGGCGCCCGGGTAGACGGCGGTGACGTTGAAGAACGGAAGGTTCACTTCCGGAATGGATTCCTTCGACATCGTCGTAAAACTGACGTAGCCGATGGCCGCGAGCAATATCATGACGATGAGGAGGAACGGCCTAAAGGCCAAAAAGCGTTTTTCGAACATGGAAGGAATCGGATACGGGCTTTAGCGGCAGAGGACGTCGCCGGAAGAAAGCCCCGAACGGACTTCTACGCGGTCGGAATCGAGGTCGCCCAAGACGACGGTCTTTTCGGTGACGGAACCGTCGGCCGATTTGGCCTTCACGCGGAACCCGCCGATGGTGTTGGTAATGAAATTCACCGGAACGGAAATCTTCGCCGAAGAAAGCGCCGAGCCGGATGCCGTAGCCGAAACGTCAATGACGCGCCCTTCGGAAACGACCGAGGAAAGTCCGACGGTTTTGCCGTCCTGAACCGCGGACGACGAGGTTTCGTAGATGGAGTTCTGCGTTACCGGATCCTGATAGCTGAGCTTGGCCTTGAGTTCGGAAGAATACTTCTTGCCGTCGATTTCGAACGAAACCGGAAGCGGCAACGGGAGGTCGTCGGGGGAATACGCCTGGATTTTCAAGCCCGATTCGTCCGGAACGATCTGGCAGACGGTGGCCCCTGCGGCGACCTTGTTGCCTTCGCTCGCGGATTTTTCCTTTACGGTACCCGCGATGTCGGAGACGACCGACTGGGTCACGAGGGCGTTGGCGACATTGGTCAGGCCGTTTTCCAGCTGGGCGATCTGGTTGTTCAACTGGTTGATCTGGATTTCTTTCTGCGACTGGAGCGATTCGATCTGCGAATTCACGCCGCTCAGGTTGGTTTTGAGCGTAGCGAGCGACGAGACCGACTGGTTTTTCTGGAGGTCGAGCGACGAAACGTAGCTGCCGAGCTTGTTCGACTTCACGTTGTCGATATTGGCCAATACGCTCTTCTTGCTGTTCTCAGCGCCGTTGATCTGGGTGCTGAGCGAAAGGATCTGGGTGTCGTAGGTGTTACGGACGGTGTCGAAACTCTTGCCGACGGCGTCGAAACTTCCCTTGGCGGTAAGGATGCCGTTTTCGAATTGGACGAGCGTGCCGAAAAGCGAGTCGATGGTGGATTGCGAAAAGTTGGTGGAAACGACCGATCCCTTCACCGATTCCTTCGCTTTGCCCAAGAGGTCGGCGACGGAACCGAGGAACGCGGACTGCGCGTCGGCGTCCATCGAATCGAACTTCATGAACGCGGCATTGGCAGCGGACCATCCGGAAACTACCGAGTTTTTCAACGAGGAATCCTTGGCGCCCAAGTAGGTGTCGTAGGCGTCGTTCTTTTCGCGGTTCTTATCGGAAATTCCGTAGGTTTCGTCCAAAACGGTGAGCGCGTTGGCTACGAGCGCCTTGGATTGGTTTCGGGCATTGGCGAGGTTGGAATCGAGCTTGGCCAAATCGGCCTTTTGGGAATCCTGAAGCTTGGCTTTGGAAGCGGTGAGGTCGGCGATTTGGGTGTCGAGCGTGGAGAGCTGGATGTTCAGAAGGTCGAGCTGCTTGTCGATGTCGGAAACGCCGAATCCGCGCTGCTCCTCGATCTTGGAAAGCGTGTCTTCGAGAATGGAAATCTGGTTTTCGAGATTGGATTTCTGCGTCTGGAGCGAACCGAGCTGGGTGGCGAAGTTCGAATTGGTAGAAGCGAGGATTTCGCGGGTATTGGAAAGCTGCGAAGAGAGCGATTCCTTTTGGGAAATCTGGTTCTTTACGGAAACGTCCGAAAAATCGGGAACGATCTTGGCGACCACGTCACCCGCGCGGACCTTCTTCCCCTTTTCGCACGAGAGGGATTCCACCGTGCCGCCGTTACCGGCGGAAAGGTTGCGGACGTTGTCGGAAAGGACCTTCGCTTTGAGCGTGAGGGAACGGTCGCCGGAAGAACCGACCTGGAAGGTTTCGGCGCACGTCGCACCGGAACTCGAGGCGGAGGGAGTGGCGGCTTCTTGGGTTTTTCCGCAGGAAGCGAGAAGCGCCGCGCAAAAAACGGCGGCGATGACGGGAGATTTTCGCATGCTGGATTTGGATTATTCGAGGGTGACGCCTTCGGCGCGGGCGTATTCGATAAGGCTGAGCAGGTCGTCGTTGCGGATGAGGGCTACTGCGCGTTCGTCCTTTACGACGATGGTGACGCCGGTACCCGGCTGAAGGCCGAGTTTGTCGCGGACGTCCTTGGGAATGACGATTTGCCCCTTGGTTCCGACGATGACGGTACCGCAAAGGCGCATTTTTCCTCCGGAAGGGGAAAGCTTGTTTCAATTTTTTCCTTCGGACATCTTACGTTTCTTTATGAAGTATGACTAAACATACTTGTATGATATTTCATATTTTTGAGATTTCAAATGCAAAGATGGGAAGAGTGTTATTTGGATTTCGCGCCGTTTCGCTATAATCCGTCAGTTCCAAACCCGAAATCATGAAAACCTTCTACGTCACCACCCCCATCTACTATTCCAACGGCATCCCGCATATCGGGCACGCCTACGCTTCGTTCATCGCGGACGTTTTGGCAAAGCACCGCCGCAACCTCGGATACGAGGTGAAATTTTCGACGGGCGTTGACGAAAACAGCCAGAAGGTGGTCGAAAAGGCCGCCGAAGCGGGCATGGGCATCATGGAATACTGCGATTCCATGGCTGGCAAACACCAGGCCATCTGGGATGGGCTCGGCATCACCTACACCGATTTCGTACGCACCACCACCGATCAGCACAAAGCCTTCGTACAAGGCGTTTTGCAGAAATCGTTCGACAACGGCGACATCTACCTGGGCGAATACGAAGGCCTCTACTGCGTGGGTTGCGAAGCGTTCAAGAAGGCTTCCGACCTCACCGAAGACGGCCTCTGCCCCGACCACAAGAAGAAGCCCGACGTCATCAAGGAGAAGAACTACTTCTTCCGCCTTTCCAAGTACGAAGCGGCGCTTAAGGAGCTCTTCGTAAAAAATCCCGATTTCATCGTTCCCCGCTCCCGCGGAAACGAAGTCGTACAGTTCATCGAAGAAGGGCTCGAAGACTTCTCGATCTCCCGCGAAGGCAGCACCTTCGGCATTCCGCTCCCGTTCGACAACAGCCACGTGACCTACGTCTGGTACGACGCGCTTTTCAACTACGTCAGCGCCTGCGAGGGCGGCGACGAGAAATTCTGGCCGGCGGACGTGCACGTCGTAGGTAAGGACATCATCCGTTTCCATGCCATTTTCTGGCCGGCGATGCTCATGTCGGCAGGATACGCTTTGCCGAAAAACATCCTCGCTACCGGGCACTTCACCATCGACGGACAGAAGATCTCCAAGAGCCTCGGCAACGCCATCGATCCGGTGGAATTCTGCCAGCAGTACCCTAAAGAGCTTCTCCTCCTCTACCTCCTCACGTCCTTCCCCATCGGTCAGGACGGCGACTTCTCGGTAACGCAGGCGGTCAACGCGTTCAACGCCAAGCTCGCCAACAACTTGGGCAACCTCCTCAACCGCTTCCTCGTGCTTTCGCTCAAGCAGGGCGGTAAAATCGACGGAACCATGGACGGCGAAGTCGAAACCAAGAAGCTCGAATTCGTGGCTGCGTTCGAAAAGGCGATGGAATGCTTCGACCTCCGCGCGGCGCTCGAATCGGCATTCGAATTCGGCGACGTTCTCAACAAGTTCGTCGACACGAAGAAACCCTGGGACAAAGAAGCCACCGGCGTCGTCGATACGCTCCACACCGTGGGCGAAGGACTCCGCGCCATGGCGATTTGCCTCATGCCGTTCTTCCCCGAGAAGATGTCCGAACTTCTCGACCGCATGGGTCTCGCCTCGCAGCGCGAACGCCTGCTTGCCGGAAAATATAGCGAAGTCGTATCGGAAAAAACCGCGTTCTCCGTCGCCGAAAAGGGCGAACCGCTCTTCCAGCGCATCGCGTAAGCCATTATTGCCAAACGACCGAAATCCCCCCGATCGAACGGGGGGATTTCTTATCTATGGCAAACTATCCGGCTTCCCCGCAAGCTTCCGATATCCTCGTAGCGATCGAGCGCGCAAGAATTGCCGACGGAGACATATCCCCTTTTGGGGATCGTTCCCACGAGAGCACCAAGCGCGCGAATTTCGCCAGATTCGCGGGGCGATCGGAATCGAAATCGGATTCTTGCCGGATTTCAGAGGATACGTACCCGTATAAAAGCGCTTCCGAATACCCCTTTCCAAGATTTCCGCCAGTAGATTTGGAGAGCGCGTCCCGGTAGTTGGCAATGAGTTCCAATATTTCCTTTTGCGTTGAAAAAAGTTCCTCCTTCGAATTCGACCATATGGTAGGAAAACGCGTTGGCTCGTATTTCTTCAAATTCGCGAGGATGCCTGCGAAGGCCGCCGCTTTGCATGCCTTCGCCTGAATGAGCAATTCGAGCGTAACGACGGAATCCATGACGACTTGCGCCTTTTGGAGGACTTCCCGGGAATCGGAGTTTTCTCCGACGGTTTCTGAGGGCTTGAGATTGGAGTTCATAAATCGGTTGGTAACGGGGCGGATTATTGCAGAATAGCGCTGGCGGCATTGACGGTTTTTCCAGCCGTCGCCGAAGGGGCGACGTTTCAGGTGGCGTAGTATTCCCACGAAGGCATGACGTATTCCAAAAGCAGGGCCTTACGGGTTTTTTCAGAATCGAAGTCGGCTTCTTCACGCATGTCCGCGCCGGTGAGCGCGTCACGGAGTTGGGCTAGGGCGCCTAAGGAATCCCTGCTTGCCCGATTTTCCATGGAAAGCTTCTCAAGTTGTCCCAAGGTACTTTCGATCTGATCGTAAAACAACGCCACCTTTCCGTCGTATTTTCCAAAAACTTCGGAGAACATGGCCTCGCTCGCGTCTTTCATATTCAAAAGCATCCCTACGGTGTGCGAGTATCGCTTAATGAGATCGGACAGCTTGGATTCCAGCTGGGCACAAACTTCGGATTCCGGACACCGTTCGTCATCTTGGAAATCGAGTGCTGCGTTCATAACGGAATAAGTGAATGGTAGAAGGTCGTACGGATTGCCGGCGACCGAAAGCACCATGAAAATACCCGAGGCGAAAAAGAAAAAATCGGAAGAAAAAAGAAAAGCGGGTCACCCCGCTATTCTTGAATTTCGAAATGGCTTCTGAACACGTGGTAGATATGAAAGAAATCACCGGCGTTTTCCAGGTACGAAAAATCGGTGGCGGCATACATTCCGGTTTCTTTTCCATTCGATAAGAAACCCACTCTCAACGCGTCTTTCGGAAAATCGAGCTCGAAATCCACGGGGCTGTCACCGATGACGGCCTTGCGGAGTTCGGCTTCGTTTCCGCGGTGCGCGGCGGATTCGTCGGCGACGACGCCGACTTCTTCTCAGAATTGGGAGATGGCTTTCATTACGGAGTCCTGTTCGTTACCGGACCTTTGAGAAAATTCTCGGTCGCTTGCGCGATTATACCATTGTTTTCGAAATGTCCGCCATTATGGAAGCCGGTAATTTCCAGAAAGGTTTTGGGGGCCGGAATCGCCGCATACAGGGCTTTTCATTGCTCGAAAGGAATGAGGTCGTCGTCTTTCGAATGGATGACGAGCGTGGGTACGGAAATCTTGGGAGCGTCGTCGACGGAACGGAAATGGAACCGGTTGAGAAGGCGGACGGGGAGGTACGGGTATTGGTTTTCGGCCATGTCGTCCATCGAGGTGAACGATGATTCGACTATCAGTCCCGCAACCTTCCGCGAGGCCGCGACTTTTATTGACGCCGTTCCTCCGAGCGACCTTCCCCATACGACGATCTTTCGCGGCGGAACTCACCGGGCGACCAGTCGGTCGTATGCCGACAACGCGTCGGCATAGAGGTCGCCTTCCTTTTCGATACGCCCGGAGCTCATCCCGTACCCCCGGTAATCGACCGCGTAAAAATCCGCACCCGCGGAAACGATGGTGGAAAGCTCGTCGTACGCCCGTTCGAGGTTCCCGCCGTTCCCATGGAAATACAAAACGGTGAACGGCGCGCCGGAATCCTTTCCGAAAGCCGACAGCGCCTGTCCGTCGGAATTGTAGAACGTCTCGGAGAAATATCCGCTACCGGTGGGAAAATCGATAGTTTGGCGCAACGGGAAAAAGACGAGGTCTTTCTGTATGAAAAAGACTGCGGCGCAAACGGCCGCGTACCCGGCAAGCACGAAAAGGGCGGCGGAAACGATTTGCGAAGGACGGAATTTCCAAAAATTTCTCATAGCGGGATGATACGGCATCCGGGATTTCGAATCAATGGAAAAACCCCCGTTCGAACGGGGGTCGATTTCACTTTAGGAAATTCCGTAATCCTTGCGTAATTTCTCAATAACCGATTTCGCCATGAGGTACTTGTGCGAAGTTTTCCAACTGCCGTCGGTCTTGCCTCAGAACGTTTCCGGTTCGTTTTCGAGCATTTCGAGCATTTTCGACGAGGGTACGAGTTCGACCGCGTCGATTTCGCGACGGTCGAAACCGGTAACCTCGCCGCGGAATTCGAACGCGTACACGTCGACGCGTTCGTTGTTGTCCTCGACGATTTCGCGTCCTTCTTTGTTCTTTTTCGTGACGGAAGCGTACGGGGCGTTGAATTCTACGAGTTTCAAAGCCGGGACCTCGGGAAGGAGGGAATCGAAATCGATGACGCCCGAAGCCGAAACCGTGGGAATGCGTTCAGTCCGTTCGAGACGGATGCCGGTCTCCTCTTCGATTTCACGGAGCACCGAGGTGAACGAAACGTATTTCCTGAGCCCCGGATTCACCGAGCCGTCGGCCGGGTACGCATTGGAACCGTTTCCTGGCGCGGCGGGGATTTCGGAAACCGCGTACCCCACGTGCCCGCCTCAAAGCCTTTGCCAATGCGCTTTGCCGGTGGCCGATTTCTCAGCGGAACGCTTGCCCATGTAGATGCCGATGTCGCCGATGTCGCGGTACGCGTCGGGATTTACGGCCCAATAGTGGGTGGAAATATGGCCTATCCCTTCTTCGTGGGCGACTTTTCGGTCGACGAGGCGAGAAGTGAGTCGGCCCTTGGAATCGATTTCCGGGAGGTACTCGACCCTTTTTTCCGCGAGGGCATTCAAAACCCCGTCCAAAACCGCGGTTCGGACCGATTGGAGGTCGGGAGATTTACGAAACGCCTCGAAAAGGGCGCGATCGCTGAAAGAAAGCGTTTTTACGGGCTTCCCGTCTTGCGAGAACACGACGTTCGAAGTTCCGTCCACATAACCGCCGAGCACGGTATAGAAAGGGAAATTTTTGACCGTTCCGTCCTCGAAGCGCGCTTGGACGCCATGGAAATTCGGACCTCATCAAAATCCCTCGCCGATGCCGATGCGGCAGTCGGTGGATTCGGTGACGAGAATATGGGAATCGGTCGCGTTATGGCTCATGGGTACGATTTTACGATATAGTTGGAAAATTTAAAAGAAACGGCGTTCGGTGAGTTCGAGAAACCCTTCGACGCCCACCAAATCCCGGTCGTTCGCGAAGAGCACGTAACCGTCGGTCTTGGCGAAAACCTCCTTTCCGGAATCGCGGGCGATGAGTTGTCCCTTCTTTACGGGCTCGAAATCGGCGAATTCCTTCACCACCCTGAATTCCGAAGTTTTCGTGAAATACGCGCGGGAAAGCTTCATCGTGCGCTGCGCGTATTCCCGTACCGGCGCGTCGACCATGCCGAGCTGCGCGAGGAAGGCGGTGGCGATTTCGCGGGCGTTGGAAAAAGTCTTCGGTTCGGAATGCTGGCCGCATTCGACCCCTACCGCGACGATGCCGTTCTTCGTCGCCCATTCTTCCGTTCCGCCCGGCATGGCGGTTTCGAATCCGACGCAGCGGATTTCGATCGGCAATTTCGAAACGAGGGGAAACGCCGCTTCGGAACACACTGCCACCGTCGGACTTCCGGGCGTCGGGCTCGAATGGAGATCGAGACAGTAATCGCACCCGGCCATGACCTTCATCATCTCGCGGGAACGGACGTATTCGTAGGCGGATTTGGCCGTTTCGTCCAATTCGCGGTCATCACGGAACATGCGGTTGAGATTGGCATCGGTTTGGCGGATTCCACGTTCTATGGCACGCAGGTTTCCATAGAGAAGCTTGACGGAACCGCGTTTCAAAAAGAGGTGTTCGCGGAAATAATGGAGGAGTTCGACTCCGCATTTTTCACTTCCGTGGACTCCGCCGATGATACAGACGGTCGGCCCAGGAACTCCCGAGGATACGGTGACCGCGTCAGAGGTAGGACGGTATTTGCACATATGGGATGGGGTTACGGCACCGGTATAATCCGATTTCCGGGGAAGGAATCGGAAAAAAAAAGAAAACGGTGGCGAGACTGGCTGGCAAGACGTTAAAAATTCCGTATCATCAGGCGAGTAATCCCGCATCGAACATGGAAAGCAACCTTTCGAACCTCGACGAAGTGCGCGCGTCCCACGCGAACGCCTACCGCGAATTCTTCGCGAAATACGACCTCGTAACCAGCGCCAATTACTGCGTGAGCTGGAGTCCGAGCGGATTCGACGGCGGAACCGAGCGGGTACTCCTTCGCACCAAGACTCCGCTCGAATGCTTGGTCGGCATCCGTTCGGCGAAAAACGGAAAATCGTCTTTCGCCAAGGTAACGAACTACGACGTTCGAAAGGACGCGTTCGAAACCGTAGAATTCGAAAAACTCTCGGACCAATCGGCCCGCGTACTCGAAATCGTGGACGAGTTCCTCGAATCCGCCGATTTGCCCCCGGTAGAAATCGGCATCCTTTCCGAAACCGCGCGCGGACACGGGTTCGGATTCTCATGAACGATGGCCGCGGCGCTTTCATGAGCGCTCTTCAAACTTGCCGGAGAAGTCTCGGCAGAAGAACTCTCGCCTGCGGATTCTTCACGCCCTCCCCTCTTTGCCGACGAATTCGCGCTCGCGTTCAGGATCATGAGCGTCATGCGGTACGACGGAACGGCCGGATCCAACGCGGCTGCGGCGCTCTTGCCGTGACAAGTGTTCATCGCGCAGGTATCGAATTCCGTTTCCGAAGAATCCGACGCGTCCGACAACTTTTCCGTCGGCACGGAAAATCCCCCGTATCTCGATTACGGAATCGTGTTTTCCGGCCTCAGAACGGACACGAAGGCCGTAGAAAACCAGAAAAAAACCGACGAAGGGAAGCTCGAACGTTTTTCGACGTACCTTCGGGAGACGCTCGGGGTGAAGAAATCCGAATCTGGACTCGGCAGGCTTTCCGAACCCGGACAGGTCCATCAGGCGTTTGCCGATTCGGTTTCGGCGACGTCGGTGAAAATGGCTTATTATCTTCGGAAGTTGGTCGCCGAAGGGTACGAAGAACATCTCGCGGAAGAAATCATCGACGCGGCGAACAATTACCGGCAAGCCGTAGCCATGCTCTCGAAACCCGAACGGTTTCCCGACCGCTTGCGAACGGCCTTTCTTTCCAGCGTCGGGCATCCGGACGCGGATTTCGGAATCTTTCCGATATACGGCGGGAAAATGGGCGGCGGATACCTCTTCGTCATGAAGCCGCAAACCGGCCGCGAAGCGTTGTTGAAAGCCGTTGACGAAATTCGGTCGCAATATCCGAACGCCAAGATCGAGTACGCGAATTACGCCCAAAGCGGATCGCAAACGGCCGTGGTCGTACGTCAGGATTTGGAAAACGGATTCGTAGCGAAAGAGCTTGAGGAAGGCGGCGGATTCATTTACAGCGACAATGCCGGACAGTTCAAGATCGGCGAACTCTCCGACCTTCTCGAGTACGCGTCCGACGGGATCGCGTTCTGCGAGGCCGTCGGAGAAATCCACATCCTCGGCAAGGCGGCGAATTCGACGCAACTCAAATCCCAGAACGCGACCATCGAACTCTTCGGAGCGCTGCTTTCGAAATGAACGGTGAAGAACGACGAACTCCCGGCTTCGAGCTACTCGAAAAACCGCAGCGAAATGCAGTCGAAAATCCTCTGACCGGTAGGAAAAGTCTTCGAAGAGGCTTTTGGGAAGAAAATCCCCCTCACCTGTTCCGGGACGGTATCGGAATTCGTCATGGAACTTGGAAAAACGAACGTGAAAATCGGATACGTAAAAAAAATCGGGGCATAGGTCCCGGTTTTTTGTTTTTCGCGGGGTTTTCGGGCAAAATGGAAGGGTAACCGAACATTGCAATGCGCGACGGAAAGAACGGGAATGACCGAATCGAAACCGAATGAAAAAACGGAACTCCGGAATGGGGTTCCGACGTTTTGTCGACGAACGTATCGCGACACGTCACATGAACCCTCGAATTGGAAAAGGGCGCCGTTTCGGCGATTTTCGAATCGGCGCTCGACCGTGTGGCCGAAACCTGAGGCAAGTACCGCCGCATCTGGCTGGTCCGCCATTTCGACTACGAAGACTCGGAAGAAGCGCGGGAATACGTGAAACGATCCAAAGAAGACAAGAGCAAGATGTCGAAGGAAAAGATCGACGAACTCAACGAACTCAGCAAAAAAGTGCGTGCGAACGTGAACGATCCGTTCATCCAGAAGATCCTCTTATGATCCCTCAGGGGACGGCCGGACAAAACGAAAACGTCGGTGTATCTGGATATCGAAGCAAGCATCGCGACCCGAAACAAGATGACCTACGAGTGGGTAGCGAACTCGGGAGAACTTAAGGATTGGCTCGTTACCAAAAGATTCAAGATCACGACGGAAAAGGTCGACGACAATGGGGAAAAGAACTTTCGGGCATTTTCGGAAATCAAGAACATACTGGACGATTGGACGAGCGACAAAGACGGAGGCGACGGCGTGATTTTTGGCAACAGGACGCCTTCTCACGCGTTCTGAATTCGCGTCTGACGGCCGTGTTACAGCGAAAAGGACCATACCGACCAAATGGAGCGTCTCGGTTACGATTTTTTGGACATTGAAAAAGCGACGGGGAAACCCGTTCTCATCCAAAATGGAAAAACGCTCAGGGTCACGTTGGAAAACCTTGACGGAATCGAAAAAGCCATTCTTGACACCGGTGACGATACCGGGAGGAAAGCGAAGATTTCGAAAGCTTTTTCGGAATTTCCGCTCATCATGCTTCAGGAAGCCATCAACGAAGTGATTGCGGAACTGGAGAAGACGGATCGTGCGCAATACTTGGCCGTCTTGCGCTCGCTTTGCGAATGGAAAGACGCCAAAGGGAAACACGATCCCGAACTGCAAGCGTACGTTTTCGAACGGCTCATCGAAAACTGATTTCCATGGGAAACCCTGCTGCAATGGGAATGGTCGACGGGCGCGCTCGAATGGATGGCGACCAAAGGGTACCGCGAAATGGTCATCCGGTATTTTTGAGATTCCGAAGAAGGGCCGACGGGCGATCTCGGACCTTTTGCCAAATCGATCAACGTCAAGGGAATGAAGGAACTCTTCGCGGACGCGTACGAATACTGGAAGATTCGACAAAAGCAGAAGCGGTCGGTAGATCCGGCCATCCGCGCAGGCAAGAAGGGAGCTATCGCCGAAAGGTACGCGCATACCGCACGGTGAGACGGGACCGAACGTCGGGAATACCTTAACTTCGAAGGGATCGCGAAACTCTCGACCGTACGTAACGTCGTGGTCCTCGGTACGATCGGGGAAGGAAAAAGCCTTTGGCTCTGCGAATTCGCCAAGTCCGCGATTGTCAAAGGCCAAAAAATCCGCTTTTACGAAGCACGGGACCTTTTGCCCAAATCTTTCCAGCGAGGAGGAAATATTTTCGAAGAATTCGAAAATTTTCCGGAAGCGCTTTTCTGCGTAGACGGGATGGATGAAATCCGCGATCCGAAAACGCGCGACGAAATCAAATCGGCAATCGATTCTCTCGGAAAACGTTTCATCATAGGATCGAGGCCCTCGGAATACTCCGAACACTCCGAAAAACATGCCACCGTCCGTCTCGCGGGAATGGAGCTCGACGATTTTCTCGAAGAGCGGTTCGACGATGAACGGGATAGGGAAAAAGTACGGATCCTCATTAGGGGCATGCGGTTTTCGGAAAGCGCACAATCATCGCAAACGGAAGCTGACCCGCTTCTGTTGGCTTTCGCTTGCATGCTTGCCGAGAACGGCGACCGCGCGGATTCTCCCGATTTCCGAAATAGGGCGGATTTGTACGAAAACGCGGCGAAATACGTCCTTTCGAAACATTCCAAGGATTCCAAAGGACAACAGGATTACGATCCGTCCAGAGACGTGGACGGATGGATGAAAGAATTGGGCAAGCGCGCTTACGAGAAATTTTCGGGAACCGAAAAAATCGGGGCGGACCGATATTCCGATACGCATTTAGGACTTCTCTACCGAAAAGAAGGGACCGAAAAATACGAATTCGCGCACCACTCGTTTTACGAGTATTTCCTCGCGAGGCATTTTGCGGAAAATCCGGAATCATTCGAACGGGGAGGCCGTGAAGGATTGCCGAACGGCTTAACCTCGGAACGGAACTCGCTTATCTACCTTGCCGAAATCCTTGCGAATTCCGGAAAAATCGAAGAGCTTGCCGAATTTCTTAAAAAGCTGCGTCGGTTTCCGGTAGAAAAAAAGCGAAAAGGTACGGATTCGGTTTCGGTCGGACGGACGCCGTTCATTACCTGACTGGAAATTCTGCACGCCCTTCCGAATGAGTTCTTAGGACTCCCCGAGATTCGTAAGATTCGGAAAAAGTACGAAAATGACGTATCCGAAATCGACGCGACTTGGATCGGAGAAAACTACCAGGAAATATTGGAGTTCGCCAAGAGGACTGACCGTGCGGATTCGCCTCTTATCCTAAGGACGATCGACGTCTTCAAATCAGCCATCGAACCCCGAATAGCGAGCGAGGTGGGCGCCGACGATCCCATGTCCGGAATCACCGAATTGTGCAAGGCCCTCGCATCAATGGGAACCCCGTTGTCCGTATCGACGGCCGATAAGATCGAGAACGTGGTCCGAAAACTCAGACTGTCGCTTTTCATGCCGATTCCCGATTCCGAGGAAGATTTCCTGGCTCTTGAGGCGGATCTCAGAAGAGAAGACGTCCAAGGGGTATTTTGAAAATTCCACAAAGGGAAGAAGGATTTCGAATTCCATTTGGCAGCAATCGGCACCCAGTCATCCATGAGCGCGATCGAATCACGCATAAAATACATGTCGGTTGACGACATGGCAAGAATGTACGAAACGATCGCCGGAGGACCGGTTTCGCGATTGTCCTTGGAAATCGCGGAAAAGGGCGCTCAAAAGATGATGGAAGGCGGGCATTACACGCCGGCACGCTGGATTTACCGCTCCATATTCGAAATGGGGACGAGAAAAGCCAAATTGATTGCCTTGAAATGAGCCAGAAGCCTGGAAGGAAAATGCAGGGATCCTTGGAAAATCTGGGCCAATTCCACTTTGTTCGACTACCGCGCCCCACGAAGGCTCCCTCCGGTCACGGACCTCTCGAAACTTCTCGTTTTGGAGGATCGTTGGAGCACAACGATCCGACGCATTTCGAAAATGAAAAAGCGCTTCTTGTGATAATCTTCGGATCAAGTTCTCAGAAAAAGAACCGCCATCGCGGTTCTTTTTCTTTTTTCTTCCGGTTTTTTCTTTTCGAGCCGAAGTACAAATGCCGTGCAAGTCGCTCATTAACGTCAACGCTCTCGAAAGGAGAACACCATGATTGCCAACGCACTGCTCATCGGGCTGGGCCTCGTCATCGGCTTCATCATCTGCGCCGTTTGGCTGGCCAAGAAGGTTTTTCGCGGCCTCGGTAAATTGAAAGACAAGTTCTGAAAGGAGAACCGGACATGAGAATCATTACCTACACGGTCATCAGTTTTATTGCGGCCTTGAGCGCGTGGGGATTCCTCACGTCCTGGTTCTTTGCCGCAGTAATCACGACGACCTTCGCGTACCCGTACTTTTTCGATACGCTGGTTTCGACCGGCATCGACCCTTGGACGGCAAGGACGCTCTCCGCGCTCTTCGCCCTCGGAACGCTCTTCGCGCTCCGGGAATGGGGACGAGGATCGAAAGCGAGGGCCGCCGTAATCGGCACCTTGCTGTTCGTCGCGATATTCGGCATAGCGAGATTCCAAACCGACGGATTCAACTTCGATCCGAAAACCGGAAAGAATCTCGTGAACGTCGTACGTACTCCGGATGGTGGAAAAACGGTTCCCAAGCATTGGGCATACGATCCCGCCTCCGGAAACAAAACCGAAGCCGCCACGCCTGAAAACGTACGGCACATCGGAAAACCCAACGGTTCCGAATCCGGAGACGGACAAGAACTTCGTCAATTGCAACGAATCCTGCGTTCGCAAAACCCCTGAACTTCCATCGGAGGCAATCATGCAATACCAAACCAATACCAAAAAGAAGGCGGCCATTCTGGTCATCTTCGGCCTTATGCTTACCGCATTCGGCATCCTGCTGGGAAAGAAACCCGAAGCGATCGACGCCATCAAGGCAAAAATCGCGGAACGTTTTCCTTCCAAGTAATCCCCAATGGGCGGACGCCATCCATAACCGTCCGCCCGCTTTCCGTAAGAGGAGGCCGCCATGCGGAAAACTCTCAAAGAAATCGCCCTCGAAGCTTTTATCGGAGGGATTACCAACGCCATTTACACCGGACTCCGGAGATGGCTCATCAAATACGTAAAAGATTGAAAGGAGTACGAAATGTGGGGAAAAATCAAACCCGAATTGGCGGTTGCCATCATAATCATGGCCGTTGTCTTGGTGGGCTCCATGGTCGCCCGGAACGAGCCGCTCGTTCTCGCCGAATATTTCCCGCATTTCGCTCCGGAATCGGCAAAAACTCGACTGAAGCTCAAGAAGCTGGAAGAACTCGGAAATCAGATGCTGAAAGAATACGGCGATCTTGAAAAGGACCTCGAAATCCAGACGACGAAGCTTCAGTACCTTTTGGACGAAGTCGAAAGAAGGAATTCCGACAAAAGGAAAAAATCGGAAGTCGAGGAGGCGCGGGACTTCTACGAAAAACGCGCGATTGAGTCCTACAGGAAAACAATCCGAGAAATACGGAAACGGATAGTCGCATTGAAATTGGCAAGCGCCGAGAAAGCGTTCATGGTGCGCGAACTCGAAGCCGAATTGAAAATGCAGACGATTCGAGAACGTAACGAAATCCTCGTACGGAAAATCGACGAAGCCGTTCCCAATACGGCTGCGAAAAAGTAGTAACGGCGACGGACTCGACGTGACGCGACCGGAAAATCCGGTTCACGACACGCGGACTCGACATACGAAATCCCCCCGGAATTCCGGGGGGATTTTTAATGCGGGGTTTCTAATACTAAGTTCCGCACTTCCCTACGAACGCCCGGAAAATCGGCGCGTGAGATTCGAGACACTCCGGATGCCATTGAACCCCGTACACGGGAAGTTCGCGGTGTTGGATGGCTTCGACCGCGCCGTCTTCGGCGCTTTTGGCTATGATTTCCAACTCATCGCCCAATACGTCGATCGCCTGGTGGTGGATGGAATTGACCGGAATCCGGGATTCGTCGAAAGCTACCGAAAGGAATCCTCCGTCCCCGCAAATCACCACTTCGTGAATCTTTTCGTGCCGTTCGTCCGGGCGGAAATGGAACTCGCTATTGGAAAGGTTCTGGATGAGCGAACCCCCGAAATACACGTTGATGAGCTGCATGCCCTTGCAAATTCAGAGCACGGGCTTTTCGGCGGCGATGACGGCTTTCATGAACCGGAAAAGGAACCCGTCATGTTTGGGAACGAACTCCACCGCTCCGCAAAGCTCGGCTCCGTAGAGCGCGGGGTAGATATCGGCCCCGCCGGGAAATACGAAACCGTCGAGATCCTCGACGTACGTCGAAACCGCTTCGGCATTGCAGGGCACGATATAGGCGACTCATCCGGCCTTTTCGATGGCGGTAACGTACCGGAACGTTACGCGATTGGTTTCCCCATGGGTTTCCTGCCGGTAATCCGATAGGATTCCGACGCGCACTCTCTTTCTTTCCATTTCCCTACGGCTTCAGGATGCTATTGGTCTTCGAGTCGAGATATCCCGTTATCGTCGTCAGGTTCGCATTGGCGAAGAGGAGGTCGAACCCATGGACGTTCGCGTACGACTTTACCGTTTTCGCCCAAGACGCGTACGTGAAGGGGTTGCCGTAACTGAGGGCATAGAGCTTTTTTCCGAAATTCTTTTTCAGATCGGCGTATTCGGCCATCTGCGCGACGTACCACTGTCCGTCGGAACTCGACGCTACGGTGCCACGATTCCAAAAATTCTCGAACATGAAGGCGTCGACGTCGTCCATTATCCGGTATTTGATGTCGTGGGCGTTGTTCACGACGATGAACGCCGTCTTCCAATTCGACCGCAACGTCTTCATGAGCGCCACTGCCTGGTTTTCGTACCCGCTTTGCCAAACGGTATCGAGAAACAGTCCGGTGCAGCCTTTGGATTTGAGGGAAGCCTCCTGTTTTACGAGATATCCGGTCCACGAAGCGGCGCCCATGTCCATCACGTAGCTGTTCCAATCGGGATTGAACCCCACCACTGCGCCGGAAAGGCCGAGCGAACCGAGTTCCGCGGATGAACCGTCGAACTCGCCTACCGAAAGGTAACAGATTTTCGGACCCGAATATTTGGCGTAGAGCGGCAAGTTGTACGGCTGGACGATGACCGGGGAAAGCTTGAAGGTCTTGTTCGCGTACGTTTGGCTGGTACCGTAATAAATGCCGTAGTCGGCATACGCGGGCGACGCGGCGATAAGCGCGAAGAACGCCGCGAAGACAAAAAATATGCGATTGGAGGATTTCATGGCGGGCCGTTACGGAAACGGTGGGGATGGTACGCGTATTCCGTCGGTCTTCAAATGAATTCCCTTTAAAAAAATCCCCCGAAAACCGGGGGATTTTTAAGCGGACCAATCGGATTCCAGAATGGAATCGACC
The DNA here is from genome assembly GCA_964482035.1 of uncultured Candidatus Peribacteria bacterium. Lineage (GTDB taxonomy): Bacteria > Patescibacteriota > Gracilibacteria > BD1-5 > UBA2023 > JANJWP01. The sequence goes on from CAYZVC010000004.1 coordinate 73,979, forward strand.
ACCGACGGTTCGCCGGTTTTCCTGTGGCGCTTTTTCGGACGGTAAACTCCACGGCGCGCGGCTTCGATTTCTTCTTGCCGCTCGATGTCGCTGAAATCGAATTCCTTTTCGATGCGGCGGATTTTCCGAAGCAGCACGCTGCCTTTGATCTTGGTGAGTTCGGCTTGGATTCGACGGTTTTCGAGAAACACGTCTTTCCAGAGGGCGAAACCCGCTTCCAGACATTTTTCCGCCGTGCGGCCGTACGGTTTGGTAGAGAAATCGGTTCGGAACGCGGTAACAGATTTGCCTCCGTTCCTCCGCATGAGGCCGGAGAATTTCTGACGCCACCGGTCGTAATCCCGGTCGAACGAAGCCTTCGCGGAGCGGAGGATTTCAGGATCTTCCGAATCCCTATGCTCGTCCGAAGGAGTGAGAAGTCGAATGGCCTTGAGCCGGAACTTCGTCTTGGGAGAGCGTACCGCGGAGGAAACGTAGGAATGCTTGTGGTCGTTCCATTGCCCTTCCCGGTCGAAAAATACGCCGAGGGTTTCCGAAAGGTAAAGAAGGAAAGTTCCGATGTCGGCAAGTTCCGATTCCGGAGTGCCTACCGAAATCCTGCCCGATAGGTCGAGTATCGTCTTCACGTGGTACGCGGGAAAATCCGCGTCTTCCGAGAGGATTCCGAAAATTTCGGATTTAAGGGCGTCGAACTGAGCGCGACGGACGGTATCGACGGCGGATCGGATCTTTGGCGGTTCTTCGGCTTCGGGCGGAAGTTCGGAAGGAACGCCGAGCTCCGTGACGGTTTCCCTATCGGACGGAGCCGGAAGGACGTGCGAACTTTGGGGAACGGACGTATCCACCGATTCTCCGAAAGGCACCGCGATAATCCGGTCGACTTCGTCGGATACGGCATCGGAGAGGACGTCCGGAACGGCGGAAGATTCCCTTTCGGCCCTAGCCGCGTCCATGGCCGCCTGGATTTCTTCGAGTTCCGCGCGCACTTCCGGCAAAAGCTCCGGAAATTCGGGAATATGGGAAAACCTCGTGACCACCGGGGATTCTTCCCGGTGATCGGACATGATGCCGTCGAGACCGGAAAAATCCGAGACTGCGGAAATCATGAGTTCGTCGAGCCCAGAAGCGTCGTTTCAGTCCCCCGTTTCTTCTTTACGGGGAGCGGAGTACGGTCATGTCGGAAGATTCGTCGTCATAAGGGTCGCGCGGAGTTTCGAACTTGGCAATCCTAATGCGATTGCGAAAAAGTCAATTCCCTTCCATTTTATCACGTTTTCGAGTTCCGCGCATCTTTTCGCTTGCCGGATTTCGAAATTCGGCTAGGCTTTGCCGCACATCAAGAGATGACGCGAGGGAAACAGGCCCGTTCGAGCGTCGCAGCAACCAACTACAAGTCCGAAAGGATTGGAAAACCGGTGCTACTTCCTGCCCCTTCGAGGGGAGAGATGCGATAGATGCCCCTTTCAGGTAACGATCCCAAACCCTCTTCTCGCAAGGAAGAGGGTTTTATTTCGCCGCGCCACCGGGGCGCGACCACCTATCCACACCATGTCCAAAGAATTCCTTTTCACCTCCGAATCCGTTTCCGAAGGCCACCCCGACAAGGTCGCCGACCAGGTTTCGGACGCCATTCTCGACGCCATCCTCACCCAAGACCCGTACGCCCGCGTAGGCGCCGAAACCCTCGTCAACACGGGGCTTTGCGTCCTCGCCGGAGAGATTACCACCACCGCGAACGTCGACTACATCCAAATCGCCCGTAAGAAGATCGTGGAAATCGGCTACGATTCCTCCGAACTCTGCTACGACGGCAATACCCTCGCCGTCATGGTCTGCTACGACAAACAGTCCCCCGACATCGCCCAGGGCGTCAACGAAGGCCAGGGCATCGACCTCGACCAGGGCGCCGGGGACCAGGGCCTCATGTTCGGGTTCGCCTGCGACGAAACCCCCGACCTCATGCCCGCGCCCATCTGGTACTCGCACCGTCTCGTAGAGCGCCAGTCGCAAGTGCGCAAAGACAAGACCCTTCCGTGGCTCCGTCCCGACGCCAAATCGCAGGTCACGTTCAAATACGTGGACGGCGTGCCGACCGAAATCGACACCGTCGTGCTTTCCACCCAGCACCACCCGGACGTCAGCCACAAGCAAATCGAGGAAGCGATTATCGAAACCGTCATCAAGCCCGTAATCCCGGAAAACCTCCGCAAAAACGCCAAATACCTCGTCAATCCTACCGGACGCTTCGTCATCGGCGGCCCTATGGGCGACGCCGGACTTACCGGACGCAAAATCATCGTCGACAGCTACGGCGGATCCGCTCCGCACGGAGGCGGTGCGTATTCCGGAAAAGACCCGTCCAAGGTCGACCGTTCCGCTGCTTACGCGGGCCGCTACGTCGCGAAAAACATCGTCGCGGCGGGTCTCGCGAAACGCTGCACCATCCAAGTCGCCTACGCCATCGGCGTAGCGAAACCGGTTTCGGTCTCCGTCGACACCGCCGGCACGGGAATCATCCCGGATTCGGCAATCGAAAAGCTCGTTCTCGAACATTTCGACCTGCGTCCGAAAGGGATCGTCCAAATGCTCGACCTTTTGAAGCCCCGATACGCGAAAACCGCCGCATACGGCCATTTCGGTCGCAACGACGCCCTGTTCACATGGGAGAAAACGGACAAGGCGGACGTTTTGAAAAACCGCTAATCCGAAACGTATCGAAAACGGGGTCCCGGCATTTCCGGAGGCCCCGTTTCGTTTTTTCCACCCTGTCCCCAAGCCTTACGCTTGACTTCCCCGCTCTCGCAAGTAGTAAAGACAGCGTATTTACGATTTTGAAAGAATCCCGCCATGTCCCAATTTTTTCTCGCTACCCTTTCGTTCGTCAGCCTCCTCGTCATCGCGGCGGGGGTTTCGTACTGGGCCAAGCGCGTGAAAATTCCGGCTACGGTCGCCCTCGTCGCCGTGGGAATGCTCATCGCGATCGCGGCGAAGTTCGGATTCGCGGAGTTCTTAGACGATTTCGAACTCACTCCCGACATCCTCTTTTACGTATTCCTCCCCATCCTCCTTTTCGAATCGGCGTACAACGTCCGATATAAGGAACTGCTTCGGAATATCCGCTCGGTCACGCTCCTTTCGGTCGTCTCGCTCGTCATTTCGGCGTTTTTCGTAGGCTTCGCGCTCCGGTACGGCCTCCTTCTTTTCGGCATCGACGTCCCGTTCGAGGTTACGCTCCTCTTCGGCGCGCTCATCTCTTCCACCGACACTGCCGCGGTCCTCGCGGTATTCAAAGAACTCGGGGTTCCGCGCCGGCTCAACCTCATCTTCGAAGGCGAAAGCCTCTTTAACGACGGCACGGCCATCGCGCTCTTCCTCATCGTTCTCGGCGTGGTGGAATCGCATGCCTCTTCAGGCGTTCCGAAAGCCGAACACCTCAGCCTTTTTGAAAAATTCTTCGACCGCATAGGCGGACATTTCTGAAATTTCCAAGTGGTCGCCGAAGGGCTCGCGACGTTCGGATCGATGATCGGGTTCGGCATCCTTTTGGGCGCCATCGTCGGAACGGGATTTTCGAAAGTCATCCAGAAAATCCGCAACGAGAAACATCTCGAAATCACCCTTTCGCTCGCTCTCGCACACGCCACGTTCCTTCTCGCGGAAGCGGTCAACCACTACGTATTGCCGGTATCCGGCATCGTCGCCACGGTCGCGGCGGCAATGGTGCTCGGCAACTACGGGCGCTATAAAATCAGCCCGAAGGTCGAAGAAGTCATGGAAAAATACTGGAGCTTCTTCGCGTTCGTCACCAACGGCCTCGTATTCGTGCTCGTCGGCATGATGCTCGTGAACCTCAATGCCGACTGGAAGCCCCTGCTCCTCCCCATCCTGCTCGCCGTCCCGACGGTCATCCTCGCCCGCGCGACGAGCGTGTACCCGATGTTTTTCGTACTGAACTTCTCGAGAACCGAGGAACGGGTGCCGAAATCGTGGCAGCACGTCCTCTCGTGGGGAGCGCTCCGCGGGGGTTTGGCCGTCATGATGGTACTGCTCGTGCCCGAGAGCCTCACTCTCCCCCATTGGTCGGTCGAAGGGGTTTCGGTACGCGATTTCCTCCTTTCGCTCACGCTCGGCTGCGTAGTGTTCAGCGTCTTCGTAAAAACGCTCACCATCGGTCCGCTCATCCGCCGGTTCAAGATTGACAAGCTCCATGAAATCGAAGAATTCGAATACGCCGAAGGCCGCATCCTCATGGCTTCCGCCGCACTCGAAAAGATTAAGAAGGTCCGAAAGGACGGATACGTCGACTCGGTAGAAGAACGCCTGCTTACCGCGAAATATTCCAAAATCCTCGAAGAAGCGCGGCAAGACGCCCGCAACCTCATGGAGAGGAAAGGCGACGAATTCGGCAACCTGGTTCGCCGGGTCGCGGCGCTCCACGCGCTCGGAATCGAAAAATACTGGCTCAAACACCTCTACAAGTACAACGAAATCCCGGAACCGGTCTTCAAGAAGATCATGAAGAGGGTCGCGCTCCAGATCCGCCGCGTCGAAAAGGGCGAATCGCAAATCGATCGCGTACGCTTGAAAAAACCGAAAACCGACGTCTTCGAACGTATTTCGGAATACTTCGTCGACCGTCTCGAACCCAAAATCGACCCGGTAAAAGAAAAATACCTCGAGCTCCGCACTATCCATATCGTCATCGAAAAAGCGTTGGAGGGGCTCGTGGAACTCGGGAAAGTGGACTTCGTGGGCAATCGTGAGGAATTCCGCGAGGTCGTGGAACTCTACGAAGGGTTCCGTTCGAACGCGGAAAAAATCCGGAGGGCCCTGTTCAAGGAGCATAAGGACGAACTCCGCCGACTCAGCGCGAAACTCACTGAAAAATCGCTCATCCAAGTAGAAGAGGAAATTCTCGAAGACCTTTCCGCGAAAGAAATCGTCTCCCCCAAGCTCGCGCTGCGGTTCGAAAAGGAACTCTCCCGGCGCCTGCACGGAAAATAACCTGAGGGATGAAGCCCCGGCCCGAAAGAACGCCGGGGCTTTACTTTTTCCCATTCGTCATTACGGTACGTCCGTCAAAAACACAAACGAAAGGGGATGGAATGTCCTACTCAACCAAAAAATGGCTTTTCGCCGCGCTCGTCGCGATTGTCATGACCGCATTCGACGCGAAGGCCGACTATAAGGAACTCTGGTCCCTCGGGGCGATCGATCCCGATTACGTCGCCGCGAAAAAATGCGGACCCGACGCCTTCGTGGTCATATCGTGGAACGTCGCGAATTTCGGCGGGAACGAACCGGCGGAACGGATCGAATCGTTGGCGAAAATCCTCCGATATTCCGAACTCGCGTTCGTACTCGAAGTCTCCGGAAGCTTCCAAGGTCCCAAGGCCGCGGCCATGCTCCAAGAAGAACTCATGCGCAAAGGGGCGAGATGGCGTATCGCCGTTTCCGATGCGACGACTGCGGAACCCGCCGGAAAAAACACTTCCGAACGGATGGTCGCGTATTGGAAGCAGCACGCCGTTTCCATGGGCGCGCTGAATTCGGGGCTCGTATCCGAACTCGCTCCCACGGTAGCGCGCGAACCCTACCGTATCGAAGCTACTACTTCTAAGCTCGGCAAGGTCGAATTCTATTCGTTCCACGCCAGGCCGGAAGGCTCCGGAGCGACGGAAGAAGCGGCCTTGGTCGCGGCCCATCTCGGCTCGAAGCGCGCTTCTTCCGAAATCGGGACCGTCGTACTGGGTGACTTCAACCTCTCCAAAACCCAACTCGACAAAGCCTTCGTTCCGCGCGGTTTCCAAGCGGGCGTATCTGGCGCGACGAGCCTGCGCAAAAACGGCGACGGCGTTTCCCGGAAACGCGACAACGCGTATTTCCGCAACGTTTCGGTCTGCGAAGCCGGACGAATCCGTACCGACAAAATCTTCGGCACGAATTCCGTCAACGTCAGCGACCACGTTCCCATCTATCTCGCCATCCAGGCGAACTGACCCACGCCCCCGCTTCGAGCGGGGGTTTTCTTATGGCGGAAAACGGATATCATACCGCCTTCCGTTACCCATTTTCCAAATGTCATTCCTTTCCCAACTGAACTGGCGCTACGCTACCAAGAAATTCGACGCCAAGAAACGCGTGTCCGAAAACGATCTCGACGCGGTGCTCGAAGCCGTCCGCATGACTCCCACTTCGTTCGGTCTCGAATCGTACAAGGTCGTCGTCGTTTCCGACCAGAAGACCAAGGACGCCCTCCGCGAAGCCTCTTTCGGCCAAGAATCGGTTTCTACCGCCTCCCACGTCATCGTGCTTTGCGCCCGCAAAGACCTCTTTCGGGTGAAGAACGAAAAATTCGCTCGGTTGTCCGGAGGCGACGCCGAAAAACGGAAGGCCCTTTCGAAATTCGAATCGCTCGTGCGCATGGTGCTCGTTTTGAAGAACCTCACGTGCTCGGCGACTTCCTGGTCGGCCAAGCAGACCTACATCCACCTCGGCTTCGCGATGGCGGCTTGCGCGGAGCTTGGCATCGACTCATGCCCTCTCGAAGGGTTCCGTCCGGGAAAATATAAGAAAATCCTGTGACTCCCGGGCAATCTCCTCCCGACGCTCGTCCTCCCCATCGGCTACCGCGCCGCAGACGACGTCCAGCGTCCGAAAAGCCGGTCCCCGATGAAAGAAATCCTCATCCGCAAGTAATGCCGCCAAACGAGCGCCCGAATTCCGGGCGCTTGTTTTCGCAAAAAAGCGTGCGACAATACGTGCGGTAATATCCTAACCTCCGTTACCATGCAGAAGAAAAACGCAAGCCTCATCCTCGCCGGAACCCTCGCGGCCTCGGCTCTCGGAGCCCACGCGTTCGCGAACTCCGAAATGGAATCCTCTTCGGATTCTTCGTCTTCCTACGAACGGTCGCAATCAAGCGACTATTGGGAAGCGAAAAAAGCGGAAATGCAGAAAAGGTCTTCCGAAATGCGTGCGAAGAAGGTGGCGGAACTTAAAGAAAAGGGGCTCGACGTTTCGTCGATCACCCCGGATCTCCTCGACGCGACCAAAACGGACGAGGGAAAATTCTGGGACGCGGTCAAAAAGATTATGAACGCCCACGAAATCGAAGCCCGTCGCGCCTTCCTCGAAAAACTCAAAGCCCAGGGCGTAGACGTTTCGTCCATTACCGAAGACGTCATCGCCGACGGTTCGAAATTCTGGGAGGCAGTGAAGAAACTCCAGAAAACGGGTTCGGGATCGACGTCCGGAAACGGCGCTCCCCTTGGGGGCGAGCTCAAAGAATATCTCCGCGCCGACATTACGTCCGAAGAGATGAAGGCGCTCATGGCGACCATGGAAGAGCTCGGAAAATCCACGAAGTACGTATTGGACAATAAAACCCTGTCCGTCGAAGAAAAGGTTTCGAAAATCGTGGAACTCCATAAGGCGAACATGGAAACCCTCATCGCGAAATACGTCGATCCGGCCAAGGCGGACGCGTTCCGTGTGAAATCCGAAAAAATGCTCACCGAAGTCGCCGCCTATGTCAAGAAAGCACTCGAAAACGGAAAAAACCTTCCGCCCAAGTACGACGACCGCAAACCCCAGGAACAGGAAAGGAAGAAGAACGTTCCGAAAGAACGCGAAGACAAGAAGCCGCCGGTAATCATGCAGAAGGCCAATCCTCTTTCTCCGAAACTCCGCAAATCGCTCGAAACCAAGCTCCGTGCGATTCCGGATGAGAAGAAGGACGAATTCTACCAGCGTGCGAAAACCGTAATCGGCGCGCAGATCGAAAAAGCGAAAACCGCCGGCAATGCCAAGCTCGTCGCGAAACTCGAAGCCGTCATGGCTATCGTCGAAGACGTGCTCGGACCCGTCGACGGCGAAGATTCGGCAATCATCGACGCGATCTTCAACTCCGGTTCTACCACTCAGTAAAAACGTCGAATTTCGAAAATCCCCGGGACGTCCCGGGGATTTTTCTGACTTTTTCGTCACGTTCGGTACAATCTTTCCGTCATACCGGGTGCGACCGCACGAATTATTCAAAAACATGACCGACACCGCCAAGATCGAGGAAGCGGCGAAATCATTCAACTCTGGCGACCGACGCTCGTTCGGTACCGTTTTCGACGCGCTTTCCGAAGATATTTTCCGATACGTCGGATACCGCGTGGAAGATCCGCTCGAACGTGAAGAAATCGTCTCCGACGTCTTCTTCAAAATCCTCAAGAGTGGAAAACTCCCCGAAGAATGGGAATCCGTCCGCCGTTTCGCCTACGCCGTCGCGAAAAACGCCGTCATCGACCGCTACCGTTCGAAAAAGTTCACCGACGATCTCGACGACGCCGATTCGATGGGAAAGATCAGCCACAGCGAAAACCATTCGGCCAATATCGACGACCGCGCGACCGTCGAAAAAATCCTCGGCTACCTCGACACCGTGAATCCCGAATACAAAGAAATCCTCATTCTCAGGATTTGGGACGACCTCGCCTACGAAGACATCTCGCAGATTACCGGAAAATCCGTCGACAACTGCAAAAAGATCGTCTCGCGGATGCTCGAAAACGTACGTTCCAACGTGGCGTACCTGTTTTTCTTCGCGCTCCTCATCCGATAAATTTCCGAACATGAAAATCCACGACGCTCGGAAAATCCTCTCCGAATTGAAAGACGTCCACGGCTTCGTTTCCGCCGACGATGAAAAGACCCTCGACCTCATTTTCAAAATGGTCGCGGGCAAACCGAAGGTCGAAGCCGATCCGCGGTTTTTGGAAAATCTCAGGAGCCGGCTGCTTCTCGAAGCCTCGGCACCGGCGGCTTCGCCATGGTGGAAAACCTGGCAGTCCTTCGCGAAGTTCCTTTCGGTTCCGGTAGCGCTTGCGGGAATCGCGGCCATCGCCGGCACGCTCGGGTTCTTGGACATCGGAAAACAACCGGAACGAACCCGGGAACCTTCCGTTCCGGTAACGGCCGTATCCACCGATAGCGACAAGGCCGCACCGGTTGCCGTCGCTCCGGATAACGAAACGCCGTCGGGCGAAACCGCACGGGCTCCGGCCGGAGCCACCGCCCCGAAGACGAACCCCCTCCCGTCCCTCAGGGGCACGGAAACCGTGAAAACCGACGCGGGTACGAAACCGGTGAATCCGTCGAAAAGCGAAGCGGCCGACCGTACGCTCGAAAGCGTCGATTCGGGAATCTCCAACATCGTCGGAGACGCTGCCGAAAGCACGACCACTGCCATTCCGATGGCGGATTCGGCGGACTTTTCCGCCCCGATGGCCATGACTTCGCCCGCCGGCGGAAGCGCCCTGAAAATGGCCAACCCCTCGAACGTCGCGGTTACCGAATACCGCTATTCCTTCGCGGGCGAACTTCCGAAAATCTCGACGGCGCTCCCGACGTACGAGCGCGTTCCGAAATCCCCGCTCCCGGCTTTCTCCAAGGCCGCCTGAATGGGGATGACGGTTTCCCAAGACGCGGAAAACGGATATTCGACCGTCATGCGCGATTACGAGAAATGGCCGGAAACGCCGTGCCAAGGCGATTCGTGCGGAAAGGTCTTGAAAGAAAGCGACGTTCCCGCGGACTCCGTCATCGTCGGCATCGCTACCGACTTCGCCAAAGAGATGGGGATCGACCTCTCCGGATACGGAACTCCGACCGTAGATTCTTCTTGGAAGAACGCCCTTTCCCAAACCTCCGACCCGTCGTCGGGGATCGTTCCCGAGAATCTCACCGTCGTCTTCCCGAGAAAGGTCGGATGATTCGAAATCTGGGACGACTCCGGATATCCGACCGGAATCACGTTCATCGTGAACCACCTCTCCAAACGCGTGCAACAGGTCATCGGCATCGAGACTTCGACCCTCGTCCAGACGTCATCGGTTGCCGAAATCGACCGGGACGCGGTAACGGCGCGGCTCTCGAACGGAGGAAGCGCGACGGCGCCCGTATCCGAGTCCGGCGCTACGGTCGTGGAAATCCCCATGGCCCGGGCGAAGATCGGGTATTCGCTCCAGTACGCCGAAAAGAACGGCAAATGGACGGAGTTCTACGTACCTTCGGCCGTCTTCGAAACCGACAAGGTTCCCAAGTCCTGAGAATATTTCCGTACCCGCGTCGTCGTTCCGCTCGCGGACGTGACGAAGAAATAGCCGCGCACGAAAAATCCCCCGGAAATTTCCGGGGGATTTTTTCTTCGGTACGAACCTATCCGATCGCCGCGAAGATTTCTTCGAGCGTGGTTTTGCCGCGCATGGCTTTGAGTACGCCGTCTTCCCGCATGAGGATGAGGTCGTTCTTACGCCCTTCCTCAAGGATGCGGGCGGGGCTTTCGCCCTTGCGGACGAGGTCGCGGACGGAATCGGAGAAGTGGAGGACTTCGTAGACGCCCACGCGGCCGCGGAATCCGGTGAATCCGCAGTGTTCACACCCCTTGGAACGGTGGAGTTTGTACCCCTGCTTCTGGGCCTTTTCGACCGCGCCGATACCGATTTCGCGCATCATCCAACGGATGGTTTCGGACTGCGCGACGTCGGCTTCGTACGATTCGATGCAGTGCGGGCAGAGCTTGCGGACGAGGCGCTGCGCGATGATGATGTCGATGGACGACGCGAGGATGTACGACGGCACGCCCATGTTCATGAGGCGTTCGAGGGTTTCCGCGGCGGATTTGGTATGGAGGGTCGAGAAGACCAAGTGGCCGGTGAGCGACGATTGCGCGGCGATGTTCGCGGTGTCGAGGTCGCGGATTTCGCCGATCATGATGATGTCCGGGTCTTGGCGGAGGAGCGCTTTGAGACCCGACTGGTAGGTGTATCCGGCTTTTTCGTCCACTTCCGACTGCACGACTCACGGGAGTTCGTATTCGATCGGGTCTTCGAGGGTGATGATCTTGCGCGATTCGGTATTGAGCTCCTGGAGCATCGAGTAGAGCGTGGTCGTCTTACCGGAACCGGTCGGACCCGTTACGAGCACCATGCCGCTGGTTTTCGAGAGGCTTTTGTCGATTTGGCGCTTGCTCGTCCACATGAACCCGAGATCGGCGATTTTAGGAATCGAACCGGAGGAATCGAGCACGCGGCAGACGACGTTTTCCCCCCATTTGACCGGGAGGGTGGAGATACGCACGTCGATCTTTTGCCCATCTTCTTCGATGCGGTATTTTCCGTCCTGCGGAATATGGGTGATGTTGAGCTTGAGTTCGGATTTGTACTTGAGACGTTCGAGCATGAGCTTGTATTCGCGGCGGCTCAAATGGAGCACCGGAACGAGCGACCCGTCGATACGGAAACGTACGACGGTATCGGTTTCGGTCAGGTCGTAATGGACGTCCGAACACCCGAAAGAAAGGGCGCCGCGGGTGATGACGATGAGCGCCCGGTCGCTGTCTTGGCGCTCGAGCGATTCGGCGACGAATTTCGCAAGCTCCACGAAGCGTTCGGAATGGAAAGTCGCCGAAGTCTCCTTGGAAACCAGGGCGTCTTTGACTTTTCGAAATTCTTCTTCGTTGGTAATTACCGACATAAGCGCATCAGGATGCGGAAAGAGTAGTTACGACAATCGTACCATACCCCTGTCGTTATTGCAAAAACCGAAAGTTCGATATACTCTTCGGAAACGAAGACGACCCTATCATTCACGGTACCGAATATGGGAAATCCGCTCGTCACATTCGCTCTCATGGGTTCGTACGCAGTCTGCTTGCTGTTCGTATGGACCGTTTTTGAAAAACGTCTGAACGTCGTATACCGCCGCCACGTCGAAAAATGCGCGCCTTTCGGGGAGCGCGGTCTCGGCAGGCTCGACAAGCGCCAGCGCATCGCCCTCCGGACGGTCATGCTCGCCAACATGGCCGTCTCGCTCGGAGTCATCTATTTCATGACGAACTAGGGTATGAACGCGATTATCGAAAACGATTCCACCATCATCACGCGCCATCCGATCTACCTGTTCTACATGGCGGTCAAAGGATTGCTCATCGGAACGGTCTGACTCGGTCTCGCGGTCATTTTCACCGTCTACAAGGCCGACGTTCCCGCCGACCTCATCCACTATTTCATATTCCCGGCAGTCCTCGTCCTCGTGAATTACGCGATGTTCCAGCTGGTTTTCGGGATCATCCGGTACCATAACAAGCTCATCATCGTCGTCCGCGACCGCATCATCCTGATTTCGAGTTCGCTCATACTGAAGGAAGACATAGAAATCATGGAACTCTCCAAGGTGATGAAGATCGACGTCGAATGCCACGGACTCCTTCCCAACGTCCTCAACTTCGGCATGCTCATCATCGAACAGCAGAAGAACGACGTCCGTACCATGCGCCTCGTTCCCGATCCGTTCACGGTTCTCCGCATCATCCGCGAAAAAACCAACTATCTCTCCGCAAGCACCAACGGCACCGGCGACCTCGCCTTCTTCAAGGTCTAACTCTTCGCGGACATGTCCTACCGCTTTCTCAGACCAGACGCCTTCCTCGAGTCCAAGCATTTGCCGGAAAGGGCGGAATCGTTCTTTTTCACTTTGGAAAAGGACTTCGGGCACGTCGTGTTCGACGAACTCTGCGTATTGAAGAAAATCGGGCACGAATACCGGCTGGTCTACCACCACTGCTACGACGGCGGATCGTGCCGGCTCTGAGGGCCCAATGAGGAAGCCATCATCCACGAAACCGAATATTTCGTGGAGAGCCTGCTCAAACGCGGCATGCTCGCCAATCGCGAAGGGGTCTTCGACCTCAAGCGCGACGGCCCCGTGTTCGATGCCATGATACACTTGGGCGACTATTTCTTCGCCCTCAACAACACTTCCCTCTCCATCCGCACCCTCGAAGAGCGCTACGGCGTCTCGCGTTGAGGCATCATCAAACGCATCAGGGAATATTGCGCCTCGTTCGAAAGCGACGAGGAAATCTAACGACCGAACTGAAAAGAATGTCCTTCGTAATGAAAAACGAGTCCTTCCGCTGCGCGAGCTGCGGAAAAGACGTCACCGCGCATCCGGAAGGCTCGGCACGCAACCATTGCCCCTTCTGCCTGACTTCGCTCCACGTCGACGCGGAATTTCCGGGAGACCGCGCGTCGGATTGCGGAGCGCAGATGAAAGCCGTGGACCTCGACGTCCGCAAGAACCGCGGCTACGTCATCATCCATGAGTGCGTGAAGTGCAAAAAACGCATTGCCAACAAGACCGCTCCCGACGACGAACTGCTGCCGTTCATCACCGCCCGCAGCGAACGGCTCGCGCGCGAACTTCCCCCGAGATAACCGCGCCATGCCGAAAAAACCTTCCGATACTGTCCGTGTTGCTGCCGACGACTTCTTTTCCCGCCACCCACGTGACGGGCGATTCGTCGTAGCTCTCTCCGGAGGAAGCGATTCGGTCGCGCTCCTCCGTTATTCGGTTTCGAAATTCTGAAAAGACCGCGTCGTCTGAGCGCATTTCGACCATTGTCTGCGCGGCGAAGAATCCGAAGCCGATGCGGGATTCTGCAAGAACCTCTGCGAAAGCCTCGGCACCGAGTTCGTCATGGAAAAACGCGACGTCGCCGAATTCGCCTCCCAAGAAAAAACCGGCACCGAAGACGCCGCACGCAGACTCCGGTACGGTTTCCTGAAGCGCGTTTCCGACGAATGCGGTTTCGCGGCCATTCTCACGGGACATACCGCCGACGATCAGACCGAAACCGTGCTCGCGAACTTCTTCCGCGGCTCGAAGCTCCGCGGACTTTCCGGAATCCCCAAGGAAAACGGAAGGATTCTCCGGCCGTTTCTGGAATTGAAAAAATCCACGCTCCTCGCCTATCTCGAAGAACTCGGGCAAAACTTCCGCACCGATTCCAGCAATGCCGACTCCGCGTATCTTCGAAACCGTATCCGCAACCGCATCGTTCCCGAAATCGAGACGTTCAATCCCGGCATTTCCTCGACCGTGTCACGGTTCGCCGAATACGCGTTCGAATTGGACGAATATCTCGCGAACGAAGTCTTCGCGTATCTCGATTCCCAAAAGGAGCCGAAAACCCTGGAAATCGCGGATTTCGCCCGATTGACGACCTTCTTTAAGAAGGAGGTGCTGTCCCGATTGTACGCCGAAGCCAACGAAGGCGGTATCGGCCTTTCCGAAGGCATGGTCTCGGAAATGCTCCGGTTCTGTTCGGCGGACTTCTGAGGAAAATCCAAAACGTTCTGACTCCTCGAGCTCGAACGGAAAAAAGGGCGCGTTTCGTATAAGAAAATCCGCAAGCCGTAACGCTTGCGGATTTTTTTTAGGCTTTGCGGATTTTTTCGGAAGATGTCAGCTTGATGACGAATTCGGCACCGCCGCCCTGCGGATCGACGATGGAAATATCCCACTTTTCACGGTCGGCGATCTTTTTCACGATGGCGAGACCGAGTCAGAACCCTTCGAGCGGTCGGGATTTGTCGGTACGGTAGAAACGTCCGAAAATCTTCTGCTTTTCCGAATCCGGAATGCCGATGCCGTAGTCGCGAACGCGGACGACGTCCCCTGAGGCAGAGAGGTCGATGCGTTTGGAACCGGAATGGATGGCGGCGTTGCGGATGAGGTTCGTAACCACTTTTTCGAGTTCGGATACCGGAAGCATGCTCGTGAATCCGGGAAGGTCGAGCACCTCGAGCGCAATCCCCTTTTCTTCCAAGAACGGCAAGAGCGGATCGGAGATGTCGTAGAGGAGTTCGGGAAAACGCACTTCTTCGGGCTCGGCGAACGTACGGGATTCCTTGCGGAGTTCGAGAAGCCCCGAGGACAAACGGTCCATCTTATCGGCCGCCGTAAGGATGTTGCGGAGTTTCGACTGGGCCTTCTCCGGAATTCCGTCGGACGCGAGAAGGAGTTCCGCTGAAGTTCGTATGACCGTGAGCGGAGTGCGCAGTTCGTGTCCGGCATCGGAAACGAACTCTTTCTCACGGACGATCGAGGCCCGTATCCTTTCGGTAAAGCGGTCGAACGATTGGGCTAGGAAGCCGATTTCGTCCTTAGGGAAAGAGTCGGCGATGGGGCCGGATCTGGATTCCTTTTCGGGATCCGCCTTTTCCACCAATTCCGCGAGTCGTTTTACCGGAGAGAGGACTTTAGACGTGACGAGGTAGGAAACGAAGAACGCGAAGAGCGTCGAAGTCGCGACGATGAACGCGAGGATGTTCGCCCTGAGCGCGAGTTTGTTCAGCATGTACGAATCTTCCCGAACGCCCACCGCGAGTTCGAGCCTTCAGAAACGGCCTCCGTAGAAAATGAACGAATCGTTCGAAATCTTCCCGTAAAAGAATCCGGAACGCCCTTGCACGACGTCGTCGTCGGCCTGTTCGGGCGCGGTGATGGCGAGCCCTTCGGTATCGCGAAGCACGGTCATGATCCCCACGGATGACGCCGCTTTGATGTGCTGTACGGCCGAAGAGCTGATCTTCACGCCGTACGCGTCGTATTTGGTATCGGAAAGCGTCGAGGTCAAAGAAAGGAACTGCGAAAAAAGCAGTTCCTCGGTTTCGATACGGAGAGCCTGGGCGTACGCGAAGTAGGTCGCGAGCGCGGAGACGGAAATGAGAAACGAACACGCCGCGGTAAAGAGCACCGCGATGCGCGTTCGTATCTTGAGGGGGGCGAAAAGCCGGTTCATTAATCTTCCTTAATGACGTATCCCATTCCGCGAACGTTGCGGATGAGCCCCTTTTCGAACGGAATGTCCATTTTGGCACGGAGCATCTGCATGTGGGTACGGACGACGTCGCTGGTAAGATCCGAAGCGTCGGTCCAGAGGGCGGCTTCGATTTCGGTTTTGGAAACTACGCGGCCCGCGTTCTTCATGAGAAGTTCGAGGAGCTGGAAGTGCTTTTTGGAAAGCGGGATGACCTGGCCTTCGCGGGTGACCTCCTTGGTCGCGGTATCGAGCGAGAGCGGTCCGACCTTGTATACGCGGTCGGAAGCTTCGTGACCGGCTCCGTTACCGCGTCGGGCCAAAGCGCGGATGCGGGCTTCGAGTTCGCGCAGCGAAAACGGCTTGGCGAGGTAATCGTCCGCGCCGGCGTCGAGGCCTTCGACCTTGTCGGAGATTTCGCCCTTGGCGGTAAGGACGATGATCGGGGTGGTTATTCCCGCTTCGCGGACCCGGCGGATGATCGAAACTCCGTCCACGCCAGGAAGCATGAGGTCGGTAACGATGCAGGAATGGCGGCCGGTAAGCGCGAGCGCGAGGCCGTCGGTTCCGTTATCGGCGGTTTCTACGGAATACCCCTTTTCGGAGCAGTATTCGGCGACGTTTCCGGAAATCTCGGTATCGTCTTCGATAATGAGAATAGGCATGATAATGTGGGTTACCTAAGGATTACGAACGTTTTTTCGCGTCGACGAAGCGGTTGGCTACAGCTTGTTGTACGAGCATGAAGAGCGTACCTATGAGCCAGTATACTCCTACTCCCGCAGGAAAGAAATAGGTTGATACGCCAATCATCACCGGCATTCCCCAAAGCATGGCCGCATTCATCATCCGGGGGTCGAGGGGGGACTCGGCCACGAGGGTTCCGTCTTCCTTCTTTTCAAAAACCTGCGGAGCCTGGGAATCCGGGGTCCGAGCCAAAGAAAGCTTGATTTGAAGCCACGTAAAGCCCATGACGAGAGCCGCGAGGAGAAAGCCCGCGATGCCTCCGACCGCCTTCAGTTCCATTCCGAGGAACTGGGTGGATACCATGGAAGGATCGAAGTTCGAAAGTGCCGGATAGAGGAAAAAACTGTTCGTAGGATCGCCGATTCCCTCGATTACCCAATACAGCACGATGAGAATCGGCATTTGGATAAGGAGGGGCAGACAGGATCCGAGCGGATTGACTCCTTCCCTCTTGTAAAGATCCATGAGTTCCATTCAGATTTTCGCCTGGTCGCCCTCGAATTTCTTCTGGATTTCCTTTACCTTCGGCTGGATGGCCTGCATCTTGCGGGAAGAAACGAGGACGTGGTGCTGCGGTACGAGGAGGCCGATACGGATGAGCACGGTAATCGCGATGATCGCGAGACCGAGGCTGTGGCCGGGGAGCGTTTCGATAAGGAACACGAAGAGGTTCAATACCGGGCGGAAAAAGATTTCGGTAAAGAAGCTCCGGATCGCGCCACGCTCCTGCAAGGTCGTGTCCGCTACCGATTCCGTACCGTTCGCCTTGAGTTTGAAAGCGTACTGCCCCGGATTGGCGAACACTTTGGAAATGACGGCGAAATCGATTTTCCCATAGCCCGCAGGGGCGATTTCTACGGTTTTGCAGAACGCGGTAAACGCGCCGTCGATTTCGATTTTTCGGTAATCCTTAAGGATTTCGAAATCCTTACAGGTATCGATTTTTACGGCGGCAGCGGTACCGTTCGTAACGGTCACGACCGGGATTTTCGGTACGGTCGACGTTTTTTCCGCGACGGCGACGACCACTCCGGTAACGGCGGCCTTGTCGGCCGGTTTCGGCATGAAGTAGTTGAAAACGACGAGGAAGACGAAGAACGCGAGGAGGAAATTCAGAAGACGGTCTTTCATGGTTTTTGGAATGGGGTTCGTATTACGGGTTTTTCACCGGAGCTTTCGGAAGTTCGGTGAAGATTTTCTTATACAGGTGCCGGACGTCGTCCTCGAAGGTTTTTACGGCTTCGGGGTTTCGGTGATCGAGGGGTTTGCCCTTTTTCGGCACGAGCACGACGTCGCTCGAAAGCTTGTTTTCGAGATACGGGCGCGCCAAATCGTATGCGCGCCGCCGGAAGAAATTCCGACTCACTCCGCATACTACCGATTTTCCGGAAAAAATCGCGGCGAAACGCGGAAATCCCGCGCGGTTCGACGCGACGTTGGCAACGAGCGAATACGAAAAGAAAGGTTTCTTGTATTTCAAAACCTTTCGAATTTCGCGTTCGACAAGCCTCCGATCCTTACTGATCATACGGCTCTATGAAAAACTAGCGGGCGCGGAAGTGTTCGCTGGAACCCGGGTACTGCACGACGCGAGCGGTACCGCCTGCGACGATGTGGAGCTTGGACTTACCCTTGGTCTCCTTGAAACGGTTCGGGTAGCTTACGGCGAGAACCCAACGACCCTTGCGGCGGCGTGCTGCGAGAACCTTCTGTCCTCCCTTGGACTCAGAACGAGCGAGGAAGCCGTGGCAGCGGAGACGCTTGCGCTTTTTGAACTTACCGATCATAGCGGAAAAAATGAATGACCGAAGACGAGGAAGCCGCCTTCGGATTAAGTAGCGGGTGAATTGTATGGAAACCGATTCCTAAGTCAAAGGGATTTCGGATTTTACCATCGTAATTTTTCGGGCTTCCGGAAGTCGCCTACGAGACGGTCGGATTCCAAGAGGATTCCTGCGAGAGAGCGTTCTCGGCAGCGACGGACTGGGCTTTCTTTTTAGAAGTTCCCGACCCTTTGCCGACAGGTTTCCCGCCGACCTTCACGATGATTTCGTAGGTCTTTTCATGATCGGCCCCGGACTCGGAAACGAGTTCGTATTCGGGCGCCGCTCAGAAATTCGCTTGCGAGATTTCCTGGAGCTTCGATTTGGGATCGACGTGGAGCGAGGCTTCGAGGATGTCGTCGGTCTCGAGAAGCACGTGTTCGGTAACGAACTTGCGTACGGCCTCGAATCCCGAATCGAGGTAGAGCGCTCAGAGGAACGCCTCGAAGGTGTTGGCGAGGATGTAGGGGTTCTTGTCTCCCCCGGCGAGGGTTTCCCCGCGGGAAAGGAGGACGAGCTCTCCGAATCCGATGCGTTCGGAGGCTTGGGCGAGGTTCTTTCCTCGGACGAGGGCGGAACGGATGTCGGTCATTTCGCCTTCGGATTTCTCGGGGAATTTCTTATAGAGGAATTCGGTGGCTACGAGTTCGAGAACTGCGTCGCCCAGAAATTCGAGACGTTCGTTGGATTCCGGAAAGTCGTATTCGTTCAATACCGAACGGTGGATGAACGCCGGAACGAACGCCTGGACCGGCGATTCGATCCCGAAACGTTTCAGCATTTCGGCGACGTTGCTTTCGAACCCGTTACGGTCGAACCGGAAGGTTTTCTTGGCCATGGGCCGAAATGATGGACTAAAAGATCCCGTGGGTGTCGCCCTTCTTTTCGGCGAGTTCTGCCTTGAGGGCTTCGCGGTCGTTCTTCAGGGAATTGAGAACTCCGTTTACGAGGGTCTTGGCGTTTTCGTCGGAGAATTTTTTGGTGAGTTCGATGGCTTCGTCGATGGAAACGCGCTCGGGCACCTTGTCGCACTCGAGGTAGAGCATTTCGTATCCGGCGATGAAAATCGGAAGGATGTTCACGACCGGCATCATTTCGATTTCGAATTTCGGCGCGTACTTACGCACTACCGAGCAAAGTTCGGCCTCGTGGGAAACGACTCCGGCGAAGGTTTCGGAAAAATACGCGTCGGTCGCGAGGTGTTCGAAGCGTTCGTCGAAATAGGATTCCAAAAAATTCCCGATATCGAACCGCTCGCCCAGAACGCTTCGGCCGTAGAGTGCCTGGAGAAGACATTCGCGCGTTTCATGGCGGCTCGCTTTTTTCATGGGTCGGAGAAGGAAAGGAACTTTTTGGGAATGTTGAACCGTCCGAAAAAACGGACGGTCGAAAAAAGGGACCGGCAGGAGCCGGCCCCTTCGGGATTAGGCCCGAACCGTGGTGACCTTGGAGGCCTTGCCTACGCTGTAGACTTTGCGACCCTTGTAGGTTCCGGTAACGTCGGAAGCGAAGTGCGAAAGGCCGACTGCGTTGCCCTGTTCGTCGTACTGGAGGGAAACGAGATCCTTAAGCTTTTTCGCCTTGAGGAGCTGCCACTTGCCGTGGCGCTTTGCGGTCTGGACCTTGGAAGCTTTTTTCGGGGGAGAAAAGGTCATACGAAAAGAAAGAAGGACGTAAAAACGTGCGTTTAGTAGAAAACGGGGGCAGTATATGGAATCGCGCGGCGGATGCAAATCGGATTTCCCCAAATACCGGCGGCTGGCGCATGCGTTTGCAGACGATATCGGAAAACGGGGCTTGCGTTTTTTGAAAAAACCATAGAAATACCAATTCTGAAACCATTTCCACAAATGTCGGCACTGAAGAACAAAAGCGTCCTGATCCTCGACGATTCGAAAGCGATGCGCGACATGCTGCGCGTGCACCTTTCGAACATCGGCGTAGCCGACGTATCCCAAGCCGAACGCGTACCCGACGCGATGCGCGCGATCCGGGCACGGGCCTTCAACGTCATCCTCTGCGATTACAACCTCGGGGAAGGCCGCAACGGCCAACAGTTCCTGGAAGAAGCCCGCGTTGCGAAAGCCATTCGCCACTCGGACGTTTTCATGATGGTCACGGCGGAAAAAGCGTATGAAAACGTCATGGCGGTCGCCGAATACGCTCCGGACGATTACCTGTTGAAACCGTTCAACGCGAACGAGCTGGACAAGCGCCTCATGGCGGCGTTCCGCAAGAAATACGAACTCCTCGACATCCTCGAACCGCTCGACCGCGAAGACCTGGTAGCGGTTCTTTCCGCTTGCGACAAGCGCCTCGCTTCGGATTCCGCAAGACACCGGGTAACCGTCGAACGCATCCGGGCGGAAACCTATCTCGATCTCGAACGCTACGAGGACGCCGCGCGGTGCTTCGAGGACATCCTCCACGACAAACCGCGCGCCTGGGCGGAGCTCGGCCTCTGAAGGGCTCTTCTGCATCTTGGCGAGGTCGAACGGTCGAAAGCGCTTTTCGAACACGTTTCCGAAACGTTCCCCACCTATCTCAAATCGCACGATTTTCTCGCCGAATTCCACGAAGCGAACGGGAACGACAAAGCCGCTCAGACGGCGATAGAAAAGGCAGTGGAACAATCCCCTCTCCGTATGGACCGTCAAGGGAAGCTGGGTGAGATCGCCATCCGCAACGCCGATCTCGAAACCGCCGAAAAGGCGTTCACCAAGATCGTGACTCACGGCGCGGGGTCGTGCTTCCATAATCCCGAAGCCTATCTCCGTCTCGCGGAAATCAATCTGAAAACGGGAAAAACGAAGAAGGCCGCGGAAGTGCTCGATTCGCTTCAGAAAGCCATCGACAACGCGAACAAGAGCAAGTACGAAAGCGCGTTCAAATCGAATCCGGTCGCCGATTTCTGCCTCGCGGTGGGACGCACGGACGGCGAACGCCTCAAAGGCGACAAAAAGGCGAGCGAAAAGCATTTCGAAACCGCCCTGGCGCTCCTTTCCGGAAACCCGTGACTCCCCTTTCCCACGAATTCGGTCCTCCGATTCGTGGTCGACTGCCTGATCTTCGAAAAATACGACGACGCGGCGGCATTCTTGCGTACCGTCTGCGAAAACTCCAACCGTCGTGCGGCGCTCAAAGAGGCCGCTCTCGGGTATTGTCCCGACGAACCGACGAAAACGAAGGTCAGGACGCTCTTCATCGAAATGGAAGACGTGCTCGAACAAAACCTGCACGCCGGGATCAACCTCGCGAAGAAAGGCGACTGGGAAGGCGCGGCGAAACTCTCAATGGAGGCCGCGGAGAAACTCCCGGGCAATCTCGATGCGCAGCTCATGGCTTCGCAAATCCTTCTCAAGGCGATGGAAAACGGAGGATGGGACGACGAACGGTTCCTACTCGCCCGCAGGTTCCTCGAAAAGGCCAGGCGGCTTTCCCCGAGCGACGTCCGTCTCGCGAAGCTCGGCGAAATCATCGACCGCGTAAAGAAAAAATTCGGCATCAAGAGCGAACCGGCCAGAAAGCGCTACGAACCGCCGAAAAAGAATCCCGAAGCGGAGAAGCGTGGCCACGACCGCTCCGCCGACGAAGCCCTGTTGCCGGAGCTGAACGATTTCGTTCTCAAATAACCGTCACGTAAAAAAAAGCCCGCGGATATGCGGGCTTTTTCGAACGGACGCGGTTACGCGCGTTTGCGGATTTTGGCGACGAAGAACCCTTCGAACCAGTAGGACGGCAAAATTCGGAGCGTGCGGGACATTTCCGCCGGGAATTTCATTCCGCGGAAATTCGAAAGCCCCTTTCTCGCTTCGGGGACGTCGAGCTCGCAAGGTTCGAGGACGGCGGACGGGAATTCGGCCAAAAGCGCCGAGACGACCGCTTCGTTTTCTTCCGGTGCGAGCGTGCAGGTAGCGTAGACGAGGGATCCGCCGGCATTCAGGGACTTGAACGCCATCGAAAGGAGCTCCGACTGCGCGGCAGCCTTTTCGAGCACGTTCTTTTCGGTCCAGAAGCCGAAAGTCCGTTCGTCTTCGGTGCGGATGCGTCCTTCCGCGGAACACGGAGCGTCGAGGAGCGCCGCGTCGAAGCTGCCGTTCATGCCGTGGACGAGATACGCGAGCGCGTCGGTCTTTACCGGGCGGACGTTGGTCGCGCCCTGGAGGCGGCAGTTATGGGCGAGCTTGTCGTAGCGGATCTGGTGTTTTTCGAGCGCGACGATTTCTCCACCGCCCTTCAGCATCGCGGAAATCTGGGTGGTTTTCGAACCGGGCGCGGCACAGGCGTCGAGCACGCGGGAGCCAGGTTTCAGATCGAGGTACAGCGCCGGAATCATACTGGAAAGCCCCTGGACGTATATCTTTCCTCCGTAATAGGCGTCGGTTCCCTTGAGGGCGTATTCACTCTCTTTCGGAATGAGATAGGCCCCCGGAATCGGGGCGTATTTTTCGAACGGAATGCCCTTTTTCACGAGCTCGGCCTCCACGGTGGCCGCGTCGGATTTCAACGGGTTGATACGGAACGACGCCGGACGCTCGGCGGAAAACCCGGCCAATACGGCGCGGAACTCGGGTTCGGAGAGGAACTCGGAAAGGCGGTTGAGAAACGCGGGGGGAAGCGGCTTCGTCATGCGGAAAAAGGATGATGGCGAAATAGGGCGCGCTTTTTTACAAAACGACGTCCGAAGGTATACTCGACTCCGACGAAAAGTAAATGCCCGGAGCCCCTCCTGAATGACCCGAAAAACCCTCGATTTCCTCGTGACCGTCATCGATAACTTCGGCGACACCGGATTCGCGCTCGATCTCGCCGAATCCGTCCTTTCCGAACGCCCCGATTGGAACGTGCGGTTCTTTTCCGACGACCGCGGCCTTTTCGACCGACTCACCGACGGACGGACGCATACGAAAGTCTCGTATTTCGAACTCTCCGAATACGAGAATTCCGAACCTTCGGCATCGGTGATCTCCTTTTTCGATCGCAGGCTTCCGGAAGCGCGTTTCGCGAAGTTCCCGCATCCGAAAAAGATCCTGCAACTTTCGTATTTGCGGTTCGACCCGGGGGTCCCGTCGATGAACGGGACGCGGTACCGGCTCGGAAACGACGAGGTCGTCCACCTGGTACCGTCGCCGCTCGAATGAGGGGCCGGGGTCGTAATGGGGCGCAAAGCGGATATCAGAACGAACGGTCCTATTTCGGACGGCGAGGTTCCGATTCCGGGTTTCGAAATTTTTTGGAGAAAGAGCGAAGCGCCGTGTGGCTCCGAAAAATTTCGGATGCCCGGAACCGGAACCCAACATCTCGAACCGGATTCGCTTCTTGCGAGCGCCTTTTACTACCCGACCACGTTCTCCAAGCTCCGCCTCATCCGCGAAGCCGAACCGAACATCCGCTTCGCCGAATTCGGAAACGCGGATGCCGAAATCCCTCTCCCCTACGTGCGTTTCGACGAATACGCGTCGATGCTCGGAAACTTTTCCGCGAACGTCGTACGGGGCGAAAACAGCGCGATAAAGGCAATGCTCGCGGGCAAGCCGTTCCTTTGGGACTTCTACAAAGAGTCCAACGGGGCGCACGAGGATAAAATCGGCGATTTCCTTGATTTCGTACGACCGCACTTCGTCGATCCGAGGGGCTTCGGGAATTACTCGGAAGCCGTCCGCGCTTTCAATGCGGAAACGTTCGAGCCTAACGCGGCGCGAAAATGTGCGGACGTCCTCGCGGGCGATCCTGAGCCGTTTGCTAGAATGGCGGAAACGGTCAGGAAACACGATCTCACGATGACGGTAGTTGCCGAATTGGAAGCCTAAGAAAAAACGCCCCGGGAGGGGCGTTTTCCACACTGGCGGTTTCAGTGCGGTTGGGCAAGGGGAATTCCTGCCACCGTTTCGAGACGGGGAAGGAATTCCGCATGAATCTTCCAATCACGCAGATACCCGTTTTCAAGGGAACGGTCGATCATGTGGAGATACGTGGCGTCTTCCGCGGCGGATTCGCCGCGCGGAATGGCTTGCACGACGTTCGGCGTACCATCGCACGGAGTAATTACCACGAGACGGAAAACTTTGGACAGCTCTGATTCGATCCAGTCGGCGAGAAAATGCAGCAAGCGCTGGTCTCCCGGAAGATTGAAATTGACTGCCTGGTTTTTACGCAGCGGACTTTCGGCCATATTGAACCCCTTTCTTTTTCATATGTTGGACGATTCGGCGGAAGCTATGCCATGGGCGCACAATCCGCCATGGGGGCGAGATGGTGTTTCCAGTGACGGAGCATTCCGTCGAGAAACGAAACGTCGAGACGCTTGGCATCCGTCGATTGGTTGCCGGGAATCGGATCGATCGGATAGATCGAAATGTCCCGATCGGATGGGGTTTCGACATCGTCGGCCGACTGGGGGCCCGCCTTAAGATAAAAGCGGTTCGACTTTCCGGCTTCCGATTGGAAAAACTCACGTATGAAACGGGTCGCGTCCGAAGAATTCGGAAAAACCAGTCTTTTCAAGCACTTCGTTCCTAGTTCGCGCATTCGATTCGCTCCTTTGCAAAAATGTTGGAACTAGAGGATTTATAATAAAAAATACGAATATGTCAAAGCGCGTCGGTGACACTGGTTTCGAATTTAAAAAATCCGCCCGATTTCTCGAGCGGATTTCTTGTTGGAAACTACTTGGCGCGTTCCTGGTATTCCCCGGTTTCGGTGTTGACGACGATGGTTTCGCCGTTTTCGATGAAGCCCGGAACCTTTACCGTGTAGCCAGTGGAAAGTTTTGCGTCCTTGGTAATCTTACCGTCTGCGGTATTGCCCTTGACGCCCGGTTCGCATTCGACGATTTCGAGCTTGACGGTAGCCGGGAGGATGATTCCGACGAAGCGTCCTTCGTAGGACTGGACGTCGACGATGAGGCCTTCGGTAAGGAAGTTCACGGCATCGCCGAGATCGTCTTCGGTGAGTTCGATCTGCTCGTAGGTTTCCTGGTTCATGAACGCGTAGGTTCCTGCGGATTCGTAGAGGAATTCGAACTTCACGCGCGAAAGGCTGATGTCTTCGAACTTTTCTTCGGAATCGAACACGCGGTCCTGGGTATTGCCGACGATGAGGTTCTTAAGGCGCATCTTGATGTTCGTAGCGCCGCGGCCGCCGCGGTGGATTTCGAACTTTACGACGAGCATGAGGTCGTTCCCGATCTTGAGAACGGTTCCCGGACGGGACTGAAGAGCGGTCTTCATGAAAGAAAAAAGGATGATATGGACGCTTTGTGGCGAAAAACGGCCGCAGCCGGAATCCCTTTCGGGATAAAAAAAATCGATGGAGCCGCCCATGGGACTTGAACCCACGACCTACGCGTTACGAGTGCGTTGCTCTACCGACTGAGCTAGGGCGGCAAGCCCGAAAAAATGGTCAGGAAGATGAGACTCGAACTCACAACCCCCAGCACCCCATGCTGGTGCGCTAGCCAATTGCGCCACTTCCTGAAAGCTACGTACTTCATGGTGCCCAAGATGGGACTCGAACCCACACGGGGTTGCCCCCACAGGCTTCTGAAACCTGCGTGTCTACCATTCCACCACCTGGGCAAGGCGGGCGAATTATAGCGAAAAGGTCGCCTCTGGCAAATATTAATGCGAGTCGAAAATGGCGGACCTAACGCTTCGAAGCCTTGGCACGCGCCGATTCCGCATCCTGTCTGCTCCATTCCTTGAGCGCGTCCATCGTCGCCTTCATATCTTCGGGATTCGTGGACACTTTGAGCTGACCGGTGGTAGCGATTTCTTCCCTTTTGATCCGGAGTTTCTCGGCATCGTCAGGTTTCGCCGTCACCGGAGCCGGCTGGGGATCCTCGGTTTTCCGGGGTTTTTCCGCTTCGGCGTTTTCAGGCCTCGGGGCCACGTACGGACTTCCCTCGATTATGCTCTTATGGATGGCGTACCGTTCTTTCGGCGTAACCGGATCCTCAGGTTTCGCGGCTTCCTTTTCCACGAGGGCAGCTGGATCCGTTTTTTTCTTCGGCTCGACCGGCTTACGCGAATACAGCGCGGCGCCGCCCGCGATACCGAGGGCGATGGTTCCGGCCGTACCCAAAAGGACGATGCGGCTGGTACGGTCTTTCCAGAGCTCTTTCCATTCCTTTACGAGCGCGGCGCGAACTTCGGCGGCGCGCGAAATTTCCTCGGGGGTTTCGGAAACTGCGGGCTGCTTCGCTTTCGGAACCGAGGACGGCGCGGCGACCGGAGGCTTCCCCCCTTGCGCCTTGGATGCGGCGATCTGTTCAGCCAAAGACGGCTTGGCGGCCTTTGCCTGCGGGGCGGATTGCGGAGTTGCGGACGGCGTTTTCATACGGATTCGGAAGATTTCGGGCGATAGTAACCCGAACGACAAAATAATCAACCGTCAAGTCCATTTCGTTGCCCAAGACCGGAAAGAATGGGAAAATGTTCCTGCTTTAACCTCCGAAGGACGTAAGGAAGGAAGGGGCAAATTGGCGGAAAGCCAAAAGAAAAACGGACCGTGTGCGGGTCCGTTTTTTCGTCGCGCGCTTCCCCGGAGGTCAGTTCACGCTCGGAATCGAATGGGCGCTTTTGGCACCGACGAGCCGGTCGATCAGCTCTACGGACCAATTGTCGCCCTGCCCTTGGCGGACGTTGAAGTCAGAACCGGCGGATGCCGGTTTCGCCTGCCCCGTTTGGGGCTGATTGGGGAAAAGTTCTTTTTGTCTGGGTGTTTCGCCGGCGTTCATCGGGTATCCTTTCTCATAGTTGACGGGCGCTCGCTTCTTCGGAAATTCGCGAAGAAGCCGGGATAGTAGTCCGAAGCCGAACGAAATCAAGCGGGGTTCGGAGTTTCCTGAGAAAATCCGCGTTCGAACGGTTATTTGGACGTGCGGTACAGGTTCGTCACCTCCGATTCGCTCAGCGCCCGGGAATAGATTCGGAGCTCGTCGATTTTTCCGTCGAACGGGGATTCCTGAACCCCTCACCCCACCTTCAGGCGGAAATCGCTCATGTTGAACGGAACGTTCGATACGCCGCTTGCGCCCACCTGGACGCCGTTCACGTAACCGACCAGTTTTTTTCCGTCGAACGTCATCGCGATATGCTGCCATGTGCCGGGGGCGTACGAAAACCCTTTTATCTGGGGTCAGCTCCAGACTCCGAACTGCGTCGGACCATGAAGCGATCAGATGAGCCAATGGTGGGATCCCGTTCCGGGCGAACCGAGCAGGAGAATCCATTGCCGGCAAGCGAGGGTATCGGTACAAAGGTCCTTCGACGCCCTCACCCAACCCACTATGGAATGCGGGGTTCCCGCGGAAGTGTTTTTCAGACCGGTAAGGGTACCGAAATCCACGTACCCTCCGCTCGCGGAAACCACTCAGGAATTCGAAGCGAAATCGAGCGCGTTCGAAACCTGTCCGGAGTTTCTCGTAGGAACGGAAGATCCGCTGAACACGCCGTCGCTGCCGTTGCCGGAAATGTCCTTCACGACGTTGCCGGAGGTTTCTTCGAAATTCCAATATCCCACCAACCCGCCTCATCCGATTCATCACCGAAGGACCGTTCACGTCCCTACGGCACGGAGTTCGTCATCGTATTGGATGGCGTACGTTCCCGTAGCGGTCACGAGATCGACCGAAACGGAACCCAAGTGGATCGGAGACATGTCGGCTTTCAGGACGATGCCGAGCGAATTTCCGCGAAGATGGGGAAACCTCTTCGAATAATCGGGAGCCGCGGCATATGCCGAGGGTACCGCGGAAGAAGCCGATTGTTTCCCTCACTCGAGAAAACCGAGGATTTGGAATTTCGAAAGGTCGGAACTGACGGAATAGGTGAACGGAATTCCGTCGGATGGGTCTTTAACGTTCCCCATGCCAATTTTAGACAACACTCCCCCTCACGCGTACCCTTGGTATCCGATGGTGTACCCCGAAGCGGTTATGGAAACCGGAGAATCCGGCATGGGGTAGGAATCCGCCGTAATGAAACGCATCGACAATCCGCGTTCCACGGATCACATGACGGTCAATCTGGAACTGTCGCGGGCGTCCACGGCATACCCCTGAAGGGAAATGAATCCGATCGTGGCCAATACGGAAAGCACCGCGATCACCACGATGAGTTCGACGAGCGTGAATCCGAACGGAACGAAGAAACGCTTTTTCATTATTTCTGGGAATTATCTTTCTTCTCGTGAGTCGTCGGACCTACGGTCATTTTGGCACCGCCTGCGGTAACGGTGACGGATTCGACGGGCGGACGATCGAATTCGAGCCGGTAGCCTGAAAATTCCACCACCAGGGGAACCGGCATCACCAGCGCGCCGGTCGCCTCGTTTTGAGCGGATTCCGATCCCGTTCCGGAAATCGAACCGGTGGACGAGACCGAACCGGAAGAAGCCTCCGGGACGTTTTGGGTAACGACGGAATCGGCGGGGATGCTGACCTTGGGAAGTTCCGGAGGCAAATCCGCGGCCTTTCCGTAATCGAGGACGTATTGGAAAAATCACCCGACTCCCCGATAGGCCTTCGGAAGCATTTCCTCCGCTTTCGAATACGCGGCATCGGCGTTTTCTTTCGCTTGGACGACCGAATCCGCGTATTCCTGCGGATGCTTCTGCTTGTAGAGGAGGATGAAAAAGACGATGACCGTCAGTACGAGGATCAGCAAAAGCGCGCGAAGGTCGCTTTGGGATTCTCCGGTCGGCTCTTTGCGGTCCTTTTTTCTCGGTTTAGAAGCGTTTTCCTCGCTTTCGTCTCGAGTGTCTTCGATTTTTTCTGCCATATCCGGAATCGTGAAGGGCGTTTCTCAAAGTATGCTGAAATCTCGTTAAAAAAGAAACTTAAAAATTTACCGTAAGCGGATTGTGATCGGAAGTGAGTTTCGGTCAGACGCGCACGTCGGCCGGCTTGTCGGTGAGCGCGTGGTCGATGGGGATGGTAAAAATCGACCGCGTTCCCCAAGAGTAAGCCGTGACGTCGGAAAATCGTCCGAAACTCGATCGGAATACCCGGGAAAACGGAGTCGAATTGAAATCCCCCACGATGACGAAATCGGTTTCTCCCGATGTCCGCTCCGCGATTTTCTCGAAAAACTCTTTCTGGGCGGAATACAGTTCCGGGCTCATGGGCGGAAGCGGGTGGACGACGTAGTAATCTCGGCTTTCCGTTCGGAAACGCCCTACCGGATATTGTCCGATGAAAAACAGTTCTTGTTCGAGCACTTTTTCATGCGTGAAGAACCCGAACGACAGAACCTTTTTAGGATAATGGAACGCGTATTCGAAACCGAAATCCTTCCGGAGCTTTTCGGCCAACTCCTCATTGAGCTCGACCATTGCCACCGTTTTGGGATTCGAAGCCTTCACGTAATCGAGAATCGGGCCGATGTCGGAATTCATGTATTCGGAATTCATGTAGAGCAAGTCGGTTCCGATTCGCGGAGCCGGGTTTCCGAAGCCTGAAAAATCCGCGCCCGCGAGAAAATACGCGAAATACGCGATGCCGATTGCGGCCATGGCCGCCTCTTTTTTGAAATGCCGGTACGCGTACCAGGGCAGCACGAGGCAAAGGGCGACGGCGTACTGTAAATAGAAATGCGAAAAGAGGTCGGCGACGTAATGGAAACTGCCGAACCATCCGCAAATGACGGCGGAATAGGCTCCGTAGACGACGAAACGGAAGTCTGGCTTACGGAAGATCGCATGCTTGACGGAGTTCATGGCCGGAATGAAAATAGGCGCACGAATGATACCGCATTTCCTGGGAATCGCACGTCAACGAAAAAGCCCCCGAATCGGGAGCCTTTTCGTTTATCCTTCATGCTAGCCGTTAATTGCTTCGACCATATCATCGAACTTCTTTTCCGAAAATCCGTATTCGATCGCCAGTTCGCGGGCTTTTTCGACCGCTTCCGGGGACAATCGGGTATTTTCGGTCGCTTCCGGGGATACCGGGGGCCTGCCGAGAGGAGCGAGGATCTTGGTAATTTTCAACGCCCTCGCACCAACGAGAGCCGATTCGGGCACCGATTCGGGCTTGTCGGAACCGCCGATGTAATCGACTATGTCCTGACTGAATTTCCATTCGGAAAACACCATCGCGGCAGCCGTCGAAGAAGACAATCCGAATACCGATTCTTCTACGGCGATCCGATCGTCCGACTCCGCCAACGCCTTTTGGAACGATTGGGAAATTTTTCGGTCTATTGCGACTTTCGAAAGGACGAGAGCTCCGATTTCCTGAAGCAATGCGGCAAACTGCAGGTCATCGGTGAATGAGACGAACTTGGGCTCGCGCCACTTATTGATGATCGTACCCTGGAGGGCGGTGGTTTCGGTGAACGATTCGACGCTCATGCCGTACGGACTGAGGTCGGGCTCGAGGTGCGCGCTCATGCTCATGCTCATCGCCATGTTTATGACCATGCGGGTACCGAGGTACGTGAGCGCCTCGTCAGGAGTTTTGATCGTCCTGGAGAGGGCGAGGGCCGCCGAATTCGAAATCCTGACCAAATTGCTAGCCAACCTGACGTCTTTTTTGATAATCCCCAAAAGTTTGTCCCTATCCGGATCCGGAGACCTTCGAAGCGCGTAAATGTCGACGATGGTCTTCGGGAGCGGCGGAAGGTTTTGTACCTTCTTCGCGACCAATTCGCGCATTTCCGCTTCGGAAAGGCCAACCGTCGGGCTGACGGCCATTGCGGCGTCGACTCCTTGCGCGACGTTACGGTAAATGGAAGTGACGTTCCCTTCTTTCGAAGACGCCATTGCGGGAGCGGTCGCCGCAGCGGCGGGATGCGCTACGGACGCTTTCGGAAATTGGCTCGGGGTGGACATATGTTGGAATTTCTTCCTAAATGATACGTATCCCACAGTTATAACGGTTGTGTCCGTTTTTCCAAATCGGAACGGGGGCGAACTTACCGCTTATTTTGCCGGAACTTCAGCCGCGGGAGCGGTCATCCCCTCGGGGAGGCGTCCGGTCTGCTTGTGGTCGATGGCGTCGAGGAACGAACGGAAGATGTCGAATCCGATTTTCTTGCGTTCGATTTCGGATTTCGAATCGATCTTCCCCTTCATGTCGTCGGTCTTCTGGGCGAGGTTTTCACCCACTTCCCTCATGACGCTTACGCCCTCGACGCACATGTTGAGCTGGCTTCCCACGCTCTTGGTAACGATGTCGCCGACGGTCTTGTCGACGTGTTCCATCATAGTCGCCTTCAGATCGGCGAACTGCTCGGGAGTGAGTTGTGCGCCAGTGGAATTGCTCAGCTTGTTGAAATCGCTCTCGAGCTGGGCGTTCACGGCGGTCTCGAATTCCTTTTTGGAAATTTCGACGGCCTGTTCGTTGAGCTCCTTGTAGCGGTCGAGCACCTTCTGCTGCATGACCGGGAGATAGTTTTCGAATTGTTTTTTAAGTTCTTCGAAGAGGATCGGCGCGCTCTTTTCGGCGGTCTTTCCCAGTTCTTGCCCAATGGTGGGCATGACTTCGATCGCACGGTACTTGAGGCTTTCCAGGAATTCCGGGCTCTTGAAGTACGAATACATGCTGAAGAAGATCACCGCGTTGTAGACGCAGACTACGAGGATCGCGATCCAGACGTACTTCTTGATTTTTTCATCTTTGTCCCTTTTTTCTTTCTCAGACAGGAGGACCCGGAGGGTTTCTTCGATGTCGATCTTTTTGTGGGTTTCCGACACTGCGGATTCGTGTTCCGCCGAGGTGGCTTTTTTGCTCTGAACCATAAAAAAAGAGGATGGGTAATAAAGACGTCGCGGCCGTAAGATAATATTTTGCTTGCCGAGTGTCAATACTACGTCAAAGATTGATTTTGAAATTGTTAAATTCAAGCGGTTTCAAGCCTTCCGTCCATTCGAGACGCGAAAAACAAAAGACTCCCCGAAGGGAGTCTTTTTGATTTTTCATGGTGCCCGAGGGGGGACTTGAACCCCCACACCTTTCGGCATACGCACCTCAAGCGTACGTGTCTACCAATTCCACCACCCGGGCAGGGCGAATACTTCGGTTTCTGATTGAGGATTTCTTCATGGTGCCCCCGGCAGGGATCGAACCCACGACCTCCTGGTTCGAAGCCAGGCGCTCTATCCAACTGAGCTACAAGGGCGGATTTCTTCCTGTTCGGAGAAGCGAGAGGGAGTATATCGGAACGCATTTTTTTGTAAAATCGATTTTCGAAAATCTTCGAAATTGACGAAATCGAAAGTGCCGTTACGATGCGTCGGACGTTTCCGATAGTCGGGAACGCGCAAAAACGAAAGAAAAGGAGTACCACATGGATATGAGCGAGATTCTCGCGAAAGTCATCGAAGTCCTCGCGAAGGAAGCCGAGAAGGATCCGTCCGAAATCACGGCGGAAACCACTCTCGACAACGAAGGCATCGGTTTCGATTCGCTCGACCAGGTCGAAGCGGTCATGGCGATCGAAGAAGCATTCGACGTAGCCTTCCCCGAGGGCGAAGCGGAAAACGCGAAAACCGTCGGCGCGGTCGCCGAACTGGTTCAAAAAGCGTTGGCCGAGAAAGCCGCCAAGGCCGCGTGACCTGCGGAATCCCTCGACGAAAAACCCCCTCTTCCGAGGGGGTTTCTTTTTCGCCGGACGATTATTTCTTGGCGGCGGCGGACGCTTTGCCGTCCTTGCTGATGTCGAAGAGGAGCGGAGCGGCGAGGCAGATGGAAGAGTAGGTTCCCACGACGGTACCGAAGATCATCGCGAGGACGAACCCCTTGATGGCTTCCGGCCCGAAGAAGTAGAGCGCTACGAGGGTGATGAATACCGTGAACGAGGTGTAGATGGAACGGGTGAACGTATCGTTGAGCGAGTCGTTGACGAGGGTTCCGAAATCCTTCTTCTTGTTTGCCGGAATCTTGAGGTTCGAACGGATGCGGTCCATGACGACGATGGTGTCGTTGATGGAATAGCCGAGAACGGTGAGCATCGCGGTGAGGAAGTAGGTGTCGATCTTGAACTCCGGGAAGAAGTACGACGCGACGACGTAGAAGCCGAAGGCGATGACGACGTCGTGGAAAAGCGAAACGGCGGTTACGAAACCGAACGAGAAGCTGGTGAAGCCTTCGATGGATCCGCGGAAAGCGTACGCGATATAGGCGGAGATGAAGAGGATGACCATCACGAGGGTGAGGTACGCCGTCTTCTTGATGTAGTCCCCGAACGATTCGCCGATGTTGACATAGTTGGAAAGGGTGACCTTCTGCGCGGTCTTGGAGATCGCGGCGGAGACGGATTCCTTATAGGAGGTCTTGGCCTTTTCGTAATCGGAATCGGTCATTCCGTCGAGACGGGAGAAACCGGCTTCCACGACGACGACGTTTTCTCCGGAAACCTTATAAGCGGAAACGTTGTTCACGACTTCCTTGCCATCGAATTTCGCGGATTCGCGGGCGGATTCCGCTACCGCCTTGGCGGCCGCGAGGTCGAGAGTGCCCTCGTAGGTGTATTCGGAGGTGGTTCCGCCGGTAAGGTCGATACCGAGGTTGAGCGGAATGGTGAGGCCGGCTACCACGGAGGAAACGACGAGGAATCCCGCGATGCCGTAGAAGGCGAAGCGGTTCTTGATGTAATCGAAGCGCATAAAAAACGGTTACGTAGCCCGGGATTCCGGGTTTTCGGGGGTATTTATACGAACGGGACGCGTCTAAGTCAAAACGGAATGGGGTTTGTTTTTGATTGGAAACCCGAAATAGGGTATACTGGAGGCGAATAAACCGCGATCCATGCAATACAAAATTCCGGTACAAATCGAAAACGAGGACACGATATTCCTCTGACTCTCCATACGCCAGCTCGGCATCATCATGGTATTGTCGGGAATCGGATACTCGATTTTCAAGAAACTCGAACCCGCCGTAGGAACCGAAGCCGCGCTCATTCCCGCGATCTTCTTCGCGGCGATGGGGGTCATCATCGCGCTCTTCAGGAATTCCGAGATGACGTTCCTGCCGTTCATCCTCAATCTCATCCGGCTCCAATTGAACGTCGGAACCCGCGCTTGGAGCAAGGGAACCGACTCGTATTCGACCTTCGTCGATATCGGGTTCGTCACCTCGTTCGCCAACGCGAAAACCAAGGTAGAAACGAAAAATTCTTCCGAAGCCTTCGGAAACGTAGAAGACCAACTCTCTAAAATCTAGCGAAGCATGGCTGACAAGTCGACCTCCAGCGTAAAATCCGCGAAATCCCCCCAGAAGGATTCCACTACGCAGAAGTACCTGCCGTTTTCGGAAATCCGCGACAACTGCATTTTCATGAAGGACGGTTCGTCCCGCATGGTTCTCCGCGTGCGAGCGCTCAATTTCAACCTCAAGAGCGAAGAAGAGCAGGATGCCATCATCATGGGCTACCAGCGCTTTCTCAACTCGCTCCGTTTCCCTATCCAGATCATCGTACGCTCGCTCAAAGTCGATATCGAAGGCTACCTTCAGAAACTCAAGAACCTCGCGGTAAAACAGCAGAATCCCCTCCTTCAGGAACAGACCTACCGCTACATCGACTTCCTTACGAACCTCGTAGACATGGCGCAGATCATGCGCAAGGATTTCTACATCGTCGTGCCGTACGACACCGATCTCGAACGCAGTGTCCGCGACACGGGAATGTTCGGCATGTTCCGTTCGTTCTGGTCCGCCATCACGAGCGAGGAAAGCGTCGCGTCCGTCCGCGAAAAGCGCCGCCGCGCGGACTCTCTCAAAAAGGGCAACCTCGAACGCACCAACCAGATCAAGACCTCTCTCGAATCCATCGGACTCAAAAGCGAAGAACTGAAGAAAGAAGAACTCATCCGCCTTCTCATCGACCACTACAACCCGAAGCTCGGCGGCGAAACCAAGCTCCGCTCGGAAAGTGGAAGCCTCGGCCTCGAAGCCTAGTTAAAAGAAGACTCGAATCCCGGAAATATTTCCGGGATTTTTCAACGGTTTTCGCCGAACGGCACGTAGCATCCGGACATGGAAAAACACGGAAAGGGCGATCGTCCCGAAAAAGAAAACCTCAGGAGCGGCGTCGGACGCACGGGCGAAGATCTCGCGTGCGCGCACCTCGGACGCGCGGGTTTTACCATTACCGAACGCAATTGGACGGCATGGGCTGCGGAGATCGACGTCATCGCCCATGATCGCGAAGGGCGGCTCTGGTTTTTCGAAGTGAAATTCCGGCGTTCGGCCAAATCGTGAAGCGCCGCCGAATCGTTCACTACGAAAAAACGGCACGCGTTCTTTCGTGCCGTTTCGCTGTATTGCAAGAAATCCTGATTGGATTTCGATGCCGTCCGTACGGGATTGGTAGCCATCGACCAAACGCCGTCATGATACCGGATTGCCCGATATTCGAACCTGTCGCCGGAAGGATAGAGCGGGCGTGTTATTTCTGGTACACCTGTACCCAGGCTTGCGCGCCGGAGTCGTAGCCGGTGGAGGGGTTTGCGGCCGCGTCATAAAACCAAGGACCCGTTCCGTAATCGGCGGCGTACTGGTCTTGAAGGCAATACGTCCAAGAGCCGCCTTCGGAAGCCGTCGCGAGGGTACAGTTGACGTTGAAGGCGGAATTTCCGTAATTTCCAAGAGCGAGACCGTACCAGGTAGTGCCCGCGACTTGCGAAGAGTAGTAAAAATTTCCCGTCTTCTTCGTAAACGAGTTTCCCACCGGGTTGCCGTCGTAAGCGTTCGTCTGAGTGAACGTCATGTACCTTCCGACCGTCGAGGAGTCCTTTATGAAAAATTCGTACAGACCCGCGGCGTTCTTGCTGTTCTTCATCGAATACAGCCGTGAGAAATTCACCGAAGGTCCGGCGTTCCAATCTCAGGAAGCGATGGTGGAACGGGCCACGCTCGTCGAATTACTGTAGAATACGAGCGTCCATCCGCCGCCGTCGGTCGTCATGTCGCAGTACGCGGTGAACGCGGCGTTCCCTCCGGTTCCGTCCGGATCTATGGAATAATTTCCCGAAACGCTCGACGTATTGACCTGTTCTTTCTGGATTCGGCAGCTCTTCGGAACGCAGACGTTCGAATTGAGCCCGAAATCGGCACCGCAGGTTGTGGTGCCCGCGGTTTCGGTACCCGAAAGGGAGAGGGTGCCGTTCGAACACGAAAACCCTTGCGAATACGCCTGGCTTCCGCCGGTGACCGCGGAAGAAGACTGCACGGTCGACGAAGCGCCCGAAGCCAACGCCGGAACGGAATATGCCCTTCCGTTAACCGTAGCTCCGGATGCGGTGCAGCCGTTGGGCGGAAGCACGGTGCCCGCTTGCGAACCGTCCGTGAGCGCTCCGGTCGAGGACGGTGATTTCGAATCCTTTATGAGTCCGGCGACCGATCAGGAGGACGTGGGATAGTTGCCGGTAACGACTGCCGTTCCGGTAGCCGGAGAGATTCCCGCTACTTGGAAATACGAGACCGCCCGCTTTTTGCCGCCGCTGGTCGAACCCGCCACGGCGTCCATGGCACCCACCGTGAGATACCGGGAATCGTATGCCGCGAAAACGCTTGCGGCATTCGGGAACGCGCGCGCGGTTTTGAACTTCTCGGGGTTCATCTTCAGCTTCGCGTAGTCGGGGTTGCCGGCCGAGTAGTTCGTTCCCGAAACGTTCCAGTCTCATCCCGTGAGCGCGGTCTGGTTCCCGTCGACGTAGACGAAAGCTCCCGAGAGCGCGGCTCCCGTGTCGTGCACCACGTAGTACCGGGGCGAATTGTTCGTCAGGGCGGACTCCGACGAAATCGCCGTCTGCACCGACCGGACGTTCGCCTTGATGGCGGAGTCCTTCGCGTCCTGCGAATACCCCGAAAGAGCCAGGAAACCGATGGTCGCCAGAATCGCGAGGATGGTGATGACGACGATGAGTTCGACGAGGGTGAAAGCGGAAATCCTCTTTCGAAAAAATGTGCGCATTCGGGTGATTTCCATGATTTTCGCTCTTATTTAACAATCCCCCGCATTGTATCATGCGGGGGATTGTTTGCAATTCGATTATTCTTCGCCGAGAGCGGCTTTGAGAGCGTCGATTTTCGCCTGGTCTTCTCCGGCCTTTTCACGGGCGGTGCGTTCCGCGAAATAGATGTCGCGAAGTTGTCCCCATCCTTCTTTCGCTTTTACGACGAGTTCGCGAATGGTTTCACCCTCCTTCGCGAGAAGTTTCTTGAATTCTTCGCGCTCGTCCTCGAAAACCTTTACGAGTTCGTCGATCTGGAACTGGGAAAGGGTCGGAATCGCGTCGATTACGCGCTTTTTCTCGAATACCGAGAGGGAAAGCGAATGTTCGAGAAGGTCGATGAACGAGGCCTCGTCGAAATCGGAAAGCGGGTGGACCGTCGACAATTCGAGAAAAATGGAATTGTCCTGGGTTTCGTTCTGGTTCTGTTCGGACATGCTAGGTGCGGAAACGAGATGATTCAAGTGCTTCTTCGATCTTCGCGATCATTTCCTCGGAGAATTCGGCATTATGCCAGACGTGTTCGATGTCTTCGTCTTCGCCGAGATCGCTTACGAGTCTATAAACTTTGAAGGCCTTGTCAAACTCCCCCACCTCCACTTCCGCATTGGGAAGGTATTCGAATCCGTACGATTCCGGAGCGAATCCCGCGGACGTCATTCCCGATACTACGGCGGCGAGTTTTTTAGAATCGCAAACGACGCGCGCACCTTCCGGCTCGATGCCGTAGTCTTCGGCATCGGTTCCCATGACGGCTTCTTCGAACTTGTCGGCATCGGCGATGGGACCGAAATGTGCCACGCCCTTGTGTCGGAAAGCGAAGTTGGAAACCGAACCCGCTTCGCCGAGGCTTCCGCCGTTCTTCGAGAAAACGTGGCGGACGTTCGGGGCGGTACGGTTGCGGTTGTCGGTAAGGCCCTTGGCGACGATCGCGACGCCGCCCGGTCCGTAGCCCTCGTAGTAGACCTCTTCGATCTGGGCCGCGTCCTTATCGAGGCCGGCGCCGCGCTTTACGGCGCGTTCGATGTTGTCGGCGGGGACGTTGTCTTTCTTCGCCGCGGTGATAGCGTCGGCGAGATGGGCGTTCTTAGAAGGATCGCTCCCCTTCTGAGCCGCGAGGGCGATGAGTTTCGCGTGGATGCTGAAAACCTTTCCGCGGGACTTCGCGGCGAGTTCTTTTTGGCGTTGCACTACCGGTCAGCGTCCCATGGTGTTCGACGGTGAAAAATACGTAAGTGGGGATTCTAGCCGGAGTCGGCCGGAAGGCAAGATGAGTCGGTTCCCCAGAATACGGTAATTACGTTTTATTCTTGAATTTTGGAAGCCTCTTCCAAGAAAAGGAAATTGTAAACGTAAAAGAACAGGATGATCACGACCGTGATCGGAAGAAGAGTGATGGCTTGACGGTTGTATATGACGGCGTAATCGGTGGCCGTGGCGTTCAATTCGCGAAGATTCGTATCGCAAATTCACTTAGCCGGCCCATGCTTGCGACGACTACCATCACATTGGAGGCGTGGAAATTCCTGGACGATTCGCGGACTTACCATTGACCAAGCAAGTCTGTTGGCGCCATAGGAAAGTCCTATTCCCAATATTCAAAAAGCGATGACGAGAAGGAAAATTTTCATTCTGCTCGCTTCATATTTCCCTCGTTTCATAACCGTTTGCCGGATTATTGATTCGACCCGTCTTCGAGGTGCTTGAGCGTCGTTTTCAACCACCAGTCGGTCGAATGGCTTTCCGTCATCATTTTCCAAACCTGTCGGGCGCTTTCGGTCTTGAGCGCCTTGCCGACGTTGTCGATCCAGTTCTGGGCGACGTGGTAGCCGGTTTCTACGAAAATCTTGCCCTGGAAGGCCTGTTCGAGATAGTCGGCGTCTTTGGCGATCATTCCTTCGAGCGTCGTACGGTCTTCGTACTGTTCGAACAAATCGGCGATATCGGGTCAAAAATCGAGACCGGCGAGCTGGTCGGCCATGACTTCGGCTTCGATTTCGCGCTTGTTTCGAATATAGCGCGAGACGATTTTGTGATGGTCGCCAATACGGACTTCCGCCAAATCGTGCCAGACGAGCATAGCCGCGACCTTGTTGGCGTCCGCTCCTTCCATTTTCGCGAGCACGTAGCCGATTTGCGCGGCATTGAGGGAATGTTCGGCAACGGAATCGGGGTTCGGGATTCCGCAAAAACGCCACCCCTCGTGCTTGATGTTCTTGAGGTGGAAGGTTTCGAAGAGGAAATCGGTAATGCGCTTGAGCATGGGAAGGTATGGTTAGGGTTTCGAATCGTTCGTCCCGCCTCCGGTCGGTTCCGAATGTCGTCGATCCGAACGATTCGAAACCCTAAGCTAGGACCTTCTCAGCAAGAAAAAATACTCCCGGTTTCCAGCCTCGCCCGGGAGTTCGGATTC
Source organism: uncultured Candidatus Peribacteria bacterium (assembly GCA_964482035.1). Classification (GTDB taxonomy): domain Bacteria; phylum Patescibacteriota; class Gracilibacteria; order BD1-5; family UBA2023; genus JANJWP01. The sequence goes on from CAYZVC010000004.1 coordinate 113,577, forward strand.
GCGGAAAGAGAGTTCTTCGAGCCCGAGTCCGCGCGCGGCAGAACGGAACTTCGAAAGCGCGACTTCGACCGCCTTTTTATCGCGGGCTACGTAGCTCTTCTTGGTAAGGTTTTCTTTTCCCACCTCGAACTGCGGCTTGAAAAGAAGCGCGAGACGGGCGTCCTTCGAGGCGAGGCGGACGATGTCCGGCAAGACTTTTTCGAGCGGGATGAACGAGAGGTCGGCGGTAACGAAGTCGAATCCCCTGCCCGGCTTGAAATCGCGGACGTCGGTGTTTTCGCGGATTTCGATACGCGCATCGGACCGGAGCGAAGGATGGAGCTGGTCGGAACCCACGTCGACCGCCACGACCCTGGAGGCCCCGTTCGCAAGGAGGACCTGCACGAAACCACCCGTGGAAGAACCGACGTCGAGGCATTCGACGCCGTCCAGACGGACGTTTTCGGAAGCGAAGAATCGTTCGAGTTTCACGGCGCTTCGCGCGACGTACGAAGTCCGCGGATCTTCGGCGACTTCGACGTCTTGAGGCGCTTCGTCAAGGATTTCGAGCGCAGGTTTTTTCGCCAATATTCCGCCGACTTTCACGAGCCCTTCCTCGATCAAAAACCTCGCCCGGTTACGGGAGATGGAGCGGGTTTCGGCAAGATAGAGGTCGAGACGCATGGACTAGACCCTCGTCTTGAGGAATTCCTTGAGCGCTGGTCCGAGGTCTTCGCGTTCGAGCGCGAAATCGATGGTCGCTTTGATGAACCCGAGCTTATCGCCGGTGTCGTAGCGGGCACCTTCCATTTCGAGTCCGTAGATGTCGCGGTCGGCGACCATGGCGGCGAAGGCGTCAGCGAGACGCAGTTCGCCGTCTTTACTCGCTGCGCCTCCCGAGCTTTCGATATAGTCGAACACTTCGGGAGTGATGACGTATTTTCCGATCGCGCCGAGACGGGATGCGGTTTCGGATGCCTTGGGTTTTTCAAGAAATCGGTCGACTTTGTGCATCTTGCCCTCCGCCGAGCTGGATTCGACGATTCCGTACGACGAAACCTTGTCGTCGGAAATGCGTTCGAGGGCGATGATCGGGGACTGCTTGCGAGCGAAAGCCTCGACGAGCTGTTGTGCGCCGCCCTTTTCGCCCTTGATGAGGTCGTCGCCGAAGAGCACGAGGCACGGCTCGTCGCCGATGAACGAACGGGCACGGAGAATCGCGTCGCCGTCGCCGCGCGGGATGGGCTGGCGGACGTAGGCGATGCGCGCGAGGTTGGGGATGTTCTCCACCGCCGCGAGAAGCGCGTGTTTCTTCTTTTCGACGAGGGTGTGTTCGAGTTCGAAAGACGTATCGAAGTGGTCTTCGATCGAGTGTTTTCCGCGACCGGTGACGATGACTATATCGGTAATTCCGGCAGCTACGGCCTCTTCGACCAGGTATTGCAATACCGGCTTGTCGACGATCGGGAGCATTTCCTTCGGCATGGCTTTCGTTGCGGGAAGGAAGCGGGTTCCGTATCCCGCGGCGGCGATGACGCACTTCGTAATCGGTTTCATATGCATGGTTTTGCGCGTAAAATAACGCGCCGAATCATACCGCAAAGACCCGATTTGCCAAGCGGGGCGGGAATGTTTTTAAAAGAGGGCACGCAGCTCCGAAAGAGAGATGGCTAGCTGCTGATTTTTCGTTTCGGAACGGCGCAATGGTCGAGTCCGCGGTACGTTTTTACGACCGAGTACGCAAGGAACCCCGCGCCGGCGAGTTTGAGTCAGAGCCCTCCGCCCGGAAACACCGACACGACCGAAAACAAACCGAGTGCGGAAGCGAGCGTAGGCGCGCATGCCGGACATCCGGCCACGAGCGCGGTGAGGAACGCTCCGAGGGCCGCGATTCACGAATGCCCTTTCGAGGCGTTGCCGTAGATGGAAAAACGGTAAGTCGCCATCGCCAGATACGCTCCGAAAAGCGCGGCGTTCAGCCCCGCTGAAAACATCTCCGCGAGCGCGTACGTCCGTCAGAGGTTTCCGGCCGTAAGGTCGTAATGGAAGTAGTACGCGAACGCCGCGGCGAAACCGGTCGTACCCAATGCGAAAGAAAAGCCGCAGGGCGCGCAACGGAGGAGTCTGGAAATCTTGGATGCCATGCCCCGATATTACGGGGTTTCCTCCGGCAATCAAGAACGGCGGCGGAGCGCGAACCATCCGGCTCATGCCGAAAGTCAGAGAAAAACCGAAGCCAAAGCGACGGAAACCGTACGGTAGCCAGGGTTCGCGGAAACTGGGGAATCCGCGTCAGCCGGAGCGCCCGTCGAGATTTTTCCGACCGATTCCTTGGCTTTCGGTTCCGCGGCCTTATCAGTCTTGGAGACGGTTTTTTTGCTCGAGGATGCGGACGAGGACGACGCGACGGACTTTACGGCTTTCTTCGCGGAAGCCGTCGTTTTCGATCCGCTCTGAGATTTGGATGCCGCGGAGGTCCCCGGTTTCGTCGAATTATCCGGAATTACGGAAACTTCCACGGAAGTTTCCGACGTTCATTCGGACGTTTCGATCACGAACGCGAGCCGGTACGATGCCGGAACCGTCTTTCAGAGCGTCGAAGTGGAAGTTCAGAATCTCTTCCTGCCATCGGAAAAAAGCCAATACGAACGGGATTTCAGCGGAACGCCTTCCGCCTTGAACGACACCGGGCAACTCGAAGAATAGCAGACGTACCGGTATTTTCAGGACGGCATGAGGTCGATTCATGAGGACGGGACGATGGAAAAACCGTCCGGATCCGGCATGGGTTCGGAAGAATATCCTAAAGGCTTTGAGGCTTTCTTCGCGGATTTCGAGTTTTTGGAAACGGCGCTCGCGAGCACCGCTCAGGTTGACGCGACGGAAGGGTGAGACGAGCCGGAAAAAACCGTAACGACGGGCATCGCGGAATTCCCGCCCGGAAGCCCGGAAACGTCGGTAGGCGTTGCCGTTTCTAGTTCGGGAAATTCCGGCGAGAAAGAAATCCGGTCGGAGGAATACCCGGAAAACGACGTCGTAAGGGTGAGCGGAACGGCAAACAATCAGGATGACGCGGTTCTGAGGGAAGCCGTGGAAAGATTCTTTATGCGGAACTCCGAAGACGTGGACGAATCGATTCGGAAAGACGTCTTAACGAGCGTTGCGCCGCTGAATCACAACCGGAGAACCGATCACGATATCGTGGCGGTCGAGAAGAATCCGGTCGCGGTCGCCACCCTCCCCGCGTAGAGTCATCAAGTATTCGAATACAGGAAATATTCGGACGGGTCCGCAGTGCCGGAAAGATTCTCCGAATATCGCACGTCGGCAAAGTCGAAACGCCCGTCCCCGTTGGAATCGACGAGCTCGAGAGATTCGGCGAGGGCACGGGAAACTGAGGGGGCGGAAGCCGGAGGGGGCGACGTTTCTGCCGCAGGTTCGGAAAGGCTCCCGGCATCGGGAACGCTTTCGGTCGTACCCGTTTCGGCAGGCGCGCTCTCGAGGGCGATATCCGAAGAGCTTTGAACTCCCGACGGCGCGTCGTCGTTAGGGACGTCGTCCCGGGAACTGGCGGAGGATTCGTCCGTAGCCGGGGACGCTTCCACTGAAGTGGAAACCTCGGCGACTTGATCGGGTGCGGATTCTTGGGTTGCCGAGGTTTCCAATGGAGGATTTTCTTCAAGGGGCGCATCCGTCGCCGGAACCGGGACGTCTGGGACGACTTCCATTGGCGGCAAGGCGGAACTTTCTGAACCCGCAGGAACGGGAACCTGACAAACGTCGTCCGCGAATCCCGTACGGATCAAAGCCGCGCCTTTGGCACTCATGGCGTATGAATAGAAGTCGACGCGGACCGCGAACGGATCGAATAACGAAAGCGTTTCGTTCTCGTTATTGAGGGTGATTTTCGTTTCGGGACGGAAGAACGACGCGGAAGAAAGCGCGTCTATGGACGCTCAAGAAGCGAAAGCGTACGCCTTTCACGAAGCGTCGACGACGGAATATCCCGAGAGGGACAACGGAACGCAGGCGGGATTGCGCAGCGTAAAATATTCGAGCGCGGCGTCGTTCTCGGTATTCGGAAGGATTTCCGAAAAATACGGGGCCGAATACGCGTACGCGAAGACCGAGGATACGGCGATACCGGCTATGGCGAACGCGGGCCGACGGAATTTGAAGCGGGTCATGGATATGAGAGTTACGCGTCCCATTTTCCGTTCCGTTCGGAGAAAAACATGGAAAAATCCCCGAAAACCTTCGGGGATTTTTTTTAAATGCGGGTGCGTTACGCCATAAGGGCGATAAGCTTGTCCGCGACGGTTTTCTTGTTCAACCGAGCCCAGAGCACCTCTTTTTTCATGAGGAATTCCTGCGTGCGCGGATCGTGACTCACGAGCAGTTCGCCCTCCCGGATGGGAAAAGTGACGAGCAGTTCTCGGCGTCCGCGCTTCCCTCCCTCGAAACGGAGGTCGACCAAGCAGATGGAGCGCTCGAATTTAAAAACCTTGCCGCTCTCCGGATCGGAGAATTCGAACGAAGCTCCGGTATCCGCGACCTTCAGTATGCGGAACACGCCGATACCGTTCATCCCCAATTCGAGGACGTTGCCTTTTTCAAGAGCCTCGACGGTCTTTTCCCGAACGAAATCCTCCGGCTTCGCCGAATCGAGGATGCCGTATCCAACCTCGATGATTTCCGAAGTCACCCCGTGCTTGTCCAACAGGTTGGCGACCTTGCCGTCGAGCATTTCGACTTCCTTCTCGATTTGGGCGAGAAAACGTTCGAGTTCCCCGCGGTACGCGGCAGGATCGGGGGCGGCATCGGTTTCGATACGCAGGTCCAAAACCTTCGCGGCGGTTTTTTCCACCTGCCTCGAAACCCCCGCGTCGATACGGTTCTTCGCGAGCTTGTCACGCAGATGCGCGGCCGCCTTTTCGAGGGGAACGGGTTGGTTCGACATGGGAAATTTACGCTACGGTTTTCGTCGGAACCCCTTCCACGTCCACGAAGAACGCGTCGAATTCCTCACGGAGCATTTCTTCCTTTTCCAGAAGGACGAGGGAAATTTTTTCGTGGAGTTCCTTGTTCTGAAGGATGATTTCCTTCGCTTTGGCGTATGCGCCCTTGAGGATGGTACGAACCTTCTCGTCGATCTTTTCTTGCGTCTTTTCCGAAACGATTTTTCCGGAACCTTCGGCACCGAGATAGTTTCCGGCAACCTGTTCTCCGGCGAAGTTTTCCGGACCGAGATCCTCGTCGAAGCCGTAGCGCATGACCATCGCTCGGGCCATTTCGGTAGCGTGTTCGATATCGCTGGACGCGCCGGTGGTGACGTAATCGGCGCCGAAGAAAATTTCTTCCGCCGCGCGGCCGCCGTAATTACGGGCGAGCTCGTCGAAGTATTTGGCCTTGGATACGTAGGTGCGGTCTTTTTCGGGAAGGAACCAGGTCACGCCGCCGGCGCTGCCGCGCGGGATGATGGAAATCTTGTGGACGGGGTCGACGTTCGGAAGCATTTTTCCGACGATGGCGTGCCCCACTTCATGGTACGCGGTGATCTTTTTCTCCAACTCCGTCATCTTGAGGGACTTGTTGGTATTGCCCATGAGGACCTTTTCTACCGATTTCTGAATCATGTCGGCCGTGATTTCCGGCGACGAGAGGCGTCCGGCGAGGATGGCCGCTTCGTTGAGGAGGTTGCCCAAATCAGCACCCGAGAATCCCACGGTAGTGGCGGCAACCTTCGCGAGGTCGACGTCCGCGGCGAACGGTTTGCCCTTGGCATGGACTTCGAGAATCTTCTTGCGGTCGTCGAGATTCGGAAGGTTGATGACGACTTTGCGGTCGAAACGACCCGGACGCAGGAGCGCCTTATCGAGGACGTCGGCGCGGTTAGTGGCGGCGAGGATTATGACGGAGGTCTCGTTGTCGAAACCGTCCATTTCCGTAAGGATCTGGTTGAGGGTCTGTTCGCGTTCGTCGTGTCCTCCGCCGATGCCCGGGGAGCGCTTCTTACCGATGGCGTCGATTTCGTCGATGAAGATGATGGACGGGGCCTTCTCTTTGGCATCTTTGAAAAGGTCGCGGACGCGGGCCGCGCCGACGCCGACGAACATTTCGACGAATTCGGAACCGGAAATCGAGAAGAACGGCACTCCCGCTTCCCCCGCTACCGCGCGGGCAAGAAGGGTCTTACCGGTTCCCGGAGGACCGGCCATGAGCACGCCGCGCGGGATTTTCGCCCCGAGGTCGCGGTATTTCTTGGGATTCTTCAAGAAGTCGACGACTTCGGCGAGATCTTCTTTTTCTTCGATCGATCCGGCGACGTCGGCGAACGTCACCTTATCTTTGGCCGTCGGATCGTATACCCTGGCGCGGGATTTGATGAACGACACGGGATTGCTGCCGCCTCCGCCCATTCGGGTAAAGAGGAAGAAACCGATTCCGAGGAACAGTATCGCGCCGATGATGGTGGGAACGAGTTCTACGAACGCTTTGCTGAGCGAGTCGTCTTTGACGGTGAGCTTGGTGGCGACCGATTTGTCGTTGAATCCGAGGGCTACGAGACCGTCGTTGGGAGGAAGGAGGATCTTGTCGATTTCGACGTATTTCAAAACGGCGTTGCCGACGATCTTTTCCTTCTCCGGCTTTTTCGCGGAAAGGTACGAACCTTCGACGACGATTTCGGAATAAGCGCCGGAGTGGTATTTCGCGATGACTTCGCTCAAGGCGGCTTTGTCGTTGATTTCTTCGTTGATCCCGCGCGAAAACAACGCGACGGCAGTGGCAACGAAAACGGCGCAAAGAACCAATACCGCGAGCGGATTGGGTTTTCTGGACATGTTCTTCCCCGGGCCTTTCGGCGAAGAGGCGAGCGGATTGCGGAGGATGCCGGAGGATTTCTTTTCGGTAGACTTTTTGTCCAGCGGCTTCTTCTTGGTTTCTTTCGGGTTTTTCGTCATGGGAAAATGGAAAATCTGATTCGGTATGTTAACGGGAACGCGCGGGAACGCAAGCCGTTAGGGCAACGTCGGGTACCCGTCTTTCGGTTGGCCGACTATCTTCCAGCGCGGGTCTTTTTCCTGCAGGAGATAGAACGTTCCGTCGAAATGGAGCATGCCGTAGGTTACGAACACCTTCTTTTCGTCCGTGGACGCGATGGCGTCGGCGAGGACCTCGTTGCGGTCGTCGAGAATGGAAGAGAACAGATCGACTTTTCCGAGTCCGGCGAACGCGGCTTCCCCGGTATCCCGGTTCTTAATGACGAGACTCATCATGGCGCGGAGGAAATACCTCACTACGGCGAGCTCTCGGGGATTGTAGGAATCCGCCTCTTTCACGAGTTCCGCGGAAAAATCGGAAGCCATCTGCTCGTTACCGTCCAAAGCGGCGACCGCTTGTCCGGAAACGCTGCCTCGGCGCTTTTCGTACGCCTTCACGATGTCGTCGATGCTCACGTCCACGTTCTTGTCACGGGGATCGGGATGTCCGGCGATTTCCGCCTGGTTCTGCGGAACGAGGCCGTACAGCTTCGACATTGCGGCGTAGAGGTTCTTGTCGAATTTGAATCCCATGATGCCGTCGAACTTTTTCGAATTCTCCGGAGAGCCCGGTTTCACCCCCTCGTAAAAGAGGACGTACCCCTCTATGCGCGAAGCGACGATATCGTTCTTCACTCCGGCATAGAATGACTGCGAGGCGACGTGGGCCATGCCCTGGAAACGTACCGTCTTATCGCCGTTGGATATCGTTATCAGAGGAAGGGTCGCGGGATCGATTTCGTTCTGGTAGTACGCGAAAGCGCCCATACAAAGGACGACCGCGAGCGTAATCGATCCGACTTTCCGAACGTAGGTCCGTACGAATTCGCGGGCCTTGGGAAAATCCTTGCGGGCGATCCAGCAATAGAAGACGCGGATCAGGTAGAAAAGCCATCCGTACATGAAGTACGCGAGCGCCGATTGGAACGCTCACGTCGGCCCGGAAAGATACCCGGACCCCGCGACGAACGCCGCGATGGAGAGGATTCCGACGAGGTCGGGCGAAGACAACGGAAAGGACTTTCCGGCGGAATTCCGGAATATGGTTGACAAATGCATCGATATATCTATAAAACGATTGAATACCCCCTTTCCTTTTTCATATGAAACGGTTCTCTGCTGGGATTTTAGCGATTTTGGCGCTCGTTTCAACTTCGTCCGCCTCCGCTGACTTTTTCCTCGACCGCGTCGTCGACAATTCCCCGGAAAAAGCCCGTATCGAAAGCATCGGCATCGGAACGTACTCGTTCCGAAATGAAACCAACGCCGCGTCCTACCGCGACAGTCTCTTCTTCCTTACCCGCGTGAAAAGCGAAGCCTACCAGCGCTACGTCGACGGGCGCATCTCTTCGTACCGCTTCTCGGATACGGTGAACGAACTGGGTACCCTCGCGTATTCCCTCGACAACTACTTCGCCAACCTTTCGAGCTTCGAACGCACCGGCAACAAGTTCTATAAGAACCTCGCGATCGCCGACCTTTCCGACGCCCGCGCGTCATACGTTCGCATAAAGGCGATTACCACCAAACGACAATAACATGGCCCTCAATCGGCGCGATCCGCAAGAAGAAAACCGTCCGAAATTCTATAGGGAAGCCATTGAAGACGCTTTCGAAGACAAGTTCTTCGACTTCGTCTTCGGCAATCCCGATCCGCAACCGTTCCGCGTAAGATGGCTCACGGAAGGCGTGAACGAACTCGACCTCTATTTCGGGCGCGGGCTCACCGACGAAGAAATCCAAGAAATCGGACAAGACCGGCGCGATATCGAAGTCATCGCCCGCGTCACCACGGACGACCAATGGAAACTCGCCGGACTCCGGGCGATCAGAGAAGCCGGGGTTTTGGAAAAGTTCGCGGTCGAAGAACTCGAATTCACCGAAGAACCGATTGGGGAAAGCGGAAAAACCGCCCGGAACGTCTACTTCAAGATTCCGTATCCGTGCAAGTATTCCGACATCCGCAAGGCCCTCTACAAGTTCGTGATGCTGCTTGAGAAAATCGGATTCCGCAACAACGGCGTCATCGACTTCAATTGGATGGAAGGCGTGCAAGAAAACGACGTCGCGTTCGCCGAGTACCGCGCTTCCTCGGAAATCGAACGGATGGAAGAACAGGAAGCCGAAGCTTTGGCGAGAGCCCGGGCGACGGGAACCGAAATCGACCTCACGCAGGCGAAACAGGCGCTCGAAAACATCATGCGTATGGGCGGGTAATTCCGTTCGATCAAAAAAACCTCCGGGAATCCCGGAGGTTTTTTCTTAATGCTTCTTGCGGCGTTCCTTCTGCTGTTTGAGATTTTCCTTGGTGCGTTCGAGCTCGCGTTCGGCCTTCATGGCGGCGAGTTCCTCCGGCTCCTTGATGCCTCCGCCCTTTTTGAAGATGCTGGCGCGGCCCTTGAGTTCGACTTCGACCGGGGTTCCGGCGAAACCGAAGTGTTCGCGGATGCGGTTTTCGAGGTAGCGCGGGTAGCTGAAGTGGAAGTGTCCGGCGTTGTTGACCGAGATGACGAAGCGCGGCGGTTCGATGTCGACCTGGGAACCGTAGTAGACCTTCGGCTTGTGCGACTTGCGGTTGCCCGTCGGCGCGTGCTGGAGGGTGACCTGTTCGAGGAATTCGTTGAAGACGGCGGTCTTTACGCGTTTGCGGCGTTCCTTCTTGATCGCGAGAGCGATGTCGAGGATGTCGTCGATCTTCTTGCCGTCGATGGCGGAAGTGAAGAGCGCTTCGGCGTAGTCGCAGAAATCGAGGCGGTTGGCGATGTAGCGCTGGTAGCGGGCACCGACTTCCGTAGGATCGGAATCCGGACGGGCGAGCACCTTGTCCCACTTGTTGAAGACGAAGATGAGGCCCTTCTTGGCTTCGATGGCCTTGCCTACGATGGCCTGGTCCTGTCCGGTGATGCCTTCGTCGGCATCCATGACGATGACCGCCACGTCCGCGCGTTCGATGGCGCGTTCCGAACGGAGAACGCTCCAGTCTTCGATGTTTCCGGCGCCGATTTTGCCCGAGCGGCGGATTCCGGCAGTGTCGATGAGGACGACCTGTTCGCCGTTGTGCATGATTTCGGTGTCGATCGCGTCGCGGGTGGTTCCCGGCATGTCGCGGACCATGACGCGGTTTTCGCCGGTCATCGCGTTGATGAGGCTCGACTTGCCGACGTTCGGACGCCCGATGATCGCCATCTTGAGGACTTCTTCGGCGTATTCCGGTTCGTTGGCTTCGAGGCCGCTCGACTTGATGTATTCGGCGATCTTTTCGCGGATCTGGTAGAGTCCGCGGCCGTGGGCGACGGAAGCTACGGCGAAATCGTCGAAACCGATCGACATGAGCTCGTAGGCTTCGCGTTCGCGTTCCGGGTTGTCGGCCTTGTTGGCGAGCACGATGACGTGCTTGCCCGAGCGGCGGAGGAGCTTGGCGATTTCGTCGTCGAAAGACGTGAGTTTGTCGTATTCGAGAACGAAGATGATGAGGTCGCTACGGCCGATGGATTCTTCGACGCGTTTGCGGACGTCGCGGAGGATTTCGTCGTCGGTACCGAAGGCGAGACCGCCGGAGTCGGCGAGGATGTACGAAACCTCGTGCTCTTCGTCGCGAACCTTGTGTTCGACGATGTCGCGCGTGGTGTTTTCGATGTCGGAGACGATCGCGATGCGGATTCCGGCCATCGCGTTGAAGAGGCTGGACTTACCGACGTTCGGACGTCCGACGATGGTGATTCTCGCGAGCATGCGGGAAGGGGTGAAAGAACGTTGCTATTTCTTGGATTTTTTGGAGGGCTCCTCTTTTTTCAAGCGGACGATGCGGACGTCTTCGATGGCGTTGTCGTCCACCTTTTCGACGGTGAATTCATAGCCGTCATCCTTGGTTCCGACGACGATTTTCTCACCGTTGTCGGGAAAGCTTTCGAGGAGGGCGATGATGAGGTACGAGACGGTTTCGCCTTCGTATTCTTCGATGCCGTAGCGTTCGAGATCAAGCCTGCCGAAATGTTCGAGCGCGTCTTCGAGGATGACGTCGCCCTTCACGTGGAGCGATCCGTCGCCGCGGCGGCGGATGTAGACTTCTTCGCGGTCCTTTTCGTCCTTGATGTCGCCGAAGACTTCTTCGACGATGTCTTCGAGCGTTATGACGCCCGCGACTCCGCCGTATTCGTCCATGACGAGGGCGATGTGCTTGCGCGCCTTCTGGAAGGTTTCGAAAATCTGGTCGAGCGGTTTGGTAAGCGGAACCTTGATGATCTTTTCGAGATCGAGGTCTTTCAACTTGGTCGCGCCGATTCCCTGTTTCTGCCAAGCGAGCGCTTCGCGGAGGGTTACGACGTAGTCGACGTCGTCGGTATCTTCTCCGGAAACCGGGAGACGGGTGTGCGACGACGCGAGGAAGATGTCGATGGATTCGTCGATGGTGCAGTCCATCGGGATGAAGTCGACCTTCACTCGGGGGGTCATGGCGGACGACGCCTCCGTATCGGAGAGGTCGAGGACGCCCTTGATTTTCTTATGTTCTCCACCGTCCACCGCGCCTTCTTCTTTGGAGAAGTCGATGAACGCCTCGAGTTCTTCCTGCGACATCTTGTGCGAATGGATGCTCGCGTCTCCTCCGGTAAGGAATCAGAGGAATTTTACGTAGAAGCGGATCAGGAAGTTGATCGGCGTGGTGACGAAAAGGAGGAACCGGTAAGCGGGCGCGACGAGGAGCGCGGTCGAATCCGCGAAACGGACGCCGATGATTTTCGGCGCTATTTCGCCGATGAGGAGAATGATCGCCGATGCGACGAACACCGCGGCCGCGACAGCCTGGTCGCCGGAGAGTTCGAGTCCTGCGGCGGCCTCGATGGCGACCACGGTGGAAAGCGAAGATATGGCGATGGTGACGATCGTCGTACCGATGAGGTTGACGATGAGAAGGCGTTCCGGGTCTTTCCGGATGGCTGCGAGGGATTTGGCCCCTACGCGGCCGAGCTTTTTGAACGTCTCGAGCTTATGGGCGGAAACCGACATCAAAGGGATCTCGGTACCCGCGAAAAACGCGAGGAGGACGAGAAGTATGAGGAAAGACGCTAAGGACGAATAGTCCATACGGAATATGATGGTGTAAAGGAGAGACTGGTGCCCCCGACAAGAATCGAACTTGTGTCTAAGCCTTAGGAGTGCCTTGTTCTATCCACTGAACTACAGGGGCGGGACGGGTCTCTGCGGCTTTTCCCGAAAGGAAAAGGCCTCCTCTTTTCGAAGAAGCCTGGACATCATACGGAATTCCTGAATTAATCAAGCCGGGGCGCGGTTTCTCCGCGCCAATCCGGGAAGGGCGTTACGAGCGGCGTTCGGAAAGGGTTCGGTTGTGCTCCGGATCTTTCAGAATCTCGAGCGCGACGTGCGAAAGCCTATCGGAAACGTGCTTGGAAATCGGGACGAAAACGTACGCGCCGTTGCGGTACAAGTAGATTCGGTCCACCGATACGCGGTCAACGATGACGGCGTAGACGGAACCGTCCGAAAACGAGCGTTCCACGGTGGCATGGTACGCGCCCTGGATGAGGTATGCCTGGCCGAGATGGGAAATCTTCAGCGCGAAACGGTCGGCACCGATGAAACTGCCCTCGGGATGGAACACGTTGCGCTTGGGCGATTCGTGATGACGGGGCTGCGAGTAGTCCGGTACGGTATCGCGGTCCTGCAGGGATGGGGCGTTGCGGTATCTCCGGGCGCTCGCCTCGAGTTCGAGGGAGAGCTGGTTGCCCGGAACGCGATCTTGCGTTGCCATGGGACAAAAAGGAAAGGAGTAGTCGTAATGACTTCCGGCTCTTCTTGCGCAGATTTTCCCATATATGTATACGATGTCAAGACACGAATGTGAAAATTGCATGAAGAAAAGGCCCGTTTCCGTTTTTGCGGATTCGGGCCTTTTTCGAAAGTGACGCTTAAGCGAACGTTCCGTCCGGTCAAATGAAGGAATTTGGGGCTTTGGAATCGGGTTTTTCGATTTCTCGCTTTTGAAATCGGATTCCGCGGATGACGAAGCGGCCTTCGGAAGTCTTTCGGAAAAGGAAGACGAGATCGGTATCGGCGGATTTCGATTTCGCTCCGAGCAGGGGCAATTTTTTCAGCTCTTCGGGATTCGACCGGTTGCGGAGCGAAAGGAGGAGTTTGATTTCTGCGAGGTACGGTTTCAGCGTGGCTTTCCCTTCCTTGCTGAGGGGAACGGTGGCGCTCCCGGTTTCGAGATAGTCGGCCAAAGCGCCGAGCAGCGAGCGTTCCGCCGCCGCCGCGTTCAACATTTCAAGGGAGAGCGCTTCCTTTTCGGAAGAGGACTTCAGCCCCGCCAATTCTTTTTTGGTAAGGTACCGGATAGCTCAAACCATTCCCCTACCCTCGCCGTCATAATCGCCGGTTTCAATGAAATCGGCGATTATTTCGTTAAATATCGGGGATTCTCCGGAGCTCGGCGGCATTTTCGGGTTCGTGGATTAGATTCCCATTTCTTTCATCTGCTGAGCGCGGACGCTTCCGCCGGCGTACGCGGTGATGTTTCCGAGTCCGGCGGTATGAGTCTCCTGCTTGTTCGCGCCGGGGGCTGCCGCGATTTTCGGCTGGTTCGCCTGATTTTCGCGCTGTGCGGCACCGAAGTTCAAATCCCCGGCTTTCGGCTCGTAGCGGAAAAGGGCGTTGACTACGCGTTCCGCGCCAGCCGCGCCTTCGGATTTCATGATGGCGATGGCTTCGTTGGCTTTGGCGTCGAGCTTCTCGCCCGCTGCGTCCCCGAATACGCCCATCGCCTTCTCCTTTACGCTCAGACCCTTTTTAATCTTGTCTTTCGCACTGTTGAAAACGGCATTTACGTCCAAATTCGAGATGACTTCCCCGCTTTTCAAGGCCTCGTTTTTCGCTGCCTCCCATTTTTCTCCTGCCATGTGGTTCTATGGTTATGAACGTCTTTTTTAAAAATTCAGAAGTTCGGCTATGTCGCCGATTTCTTTCGATCGGTCTTCGGATTCCCTATCCGCAACGGCTTCCTTTCCAAGGGTCGTCGCTATCGCAACGGCTTTGTCGACGGAATTCGTCACGATTTCGGCGATTTCTGAAAACAGCCTTGGCAACTCTTCTTCCGGGGCGGCATTCAGGCTCGCGACGACGGATTTGTAAAAATCCTCTCCCGGAGCGTAACCGGTCACCTTCTCCATCATCATGAGGAGGGTGTAGGCTTTTTCTATGACGTCCTGTCTGGTATCCATGTTCGGTTCTAACGGTTGTCGTTCCATTTAACCACGCATGTGGGGGATTGTCAAAAATCAGCGTTTTCCGGCTGAAAATTTGCGCGTCGGAAGAATTTCAAGTATCTTCGACCGAGCCATCGAACGACAACACGAAAGGGAGGTATATTCATGGCGACCGTCATCGTTACCAGCAACGGAAAGCCCGTCAAAGGAGCAGAGGTCAAAGCCGTTTCCACGTTTGGCTTCAGCCAATACGACCAACAGCGCATGACCGACGCTTCCGGGAAAGCCAAGCTCGAAAACAACGCGAACCGTTTCCGAATCCTCGTGAACGGCCGCGAAGCCGAACTGGTACACCGTTTGCAAGGCGAAATCGAAGTCGAAATCTGACTTCGGACGGCCAAAAAAACCGCTCGCGTTACGCGAGCGGTTTTCTCTTGCCTTCGGGTTTTCCGGATTCGTCCCGCCTCCTGTCGGTTCCGAATGTCGGCGGTCCGAATCCGGAAAACCCGACGGTCAGTTACCGCCCCCGTCCGGCGCCTCGGCCGGTGCGGGAAGTTCCGGAATCCGGGCGTCCGCCGGTACGCCCCCCGCCGAAGCTGGAACGTCCGCCGAACCCTCCGGAATCGCGTCCGCCGGCGAAGCCCGGCTTTACGAAGCCCGGCGGCTTGGCGTTGGGATTGCCCTTGGATTTCCCGTCGGCCGGCTTGCGGTCGCCGGAAGGGCGTCCGCCCGGTGCGGGCTTGGAGTAATCGGGACGGCCTCCGCGGTCGTTCGACGGCCTGCCTTCGTGCCATACCGGCTTTTCGGTATTCTCGGACCGTTCGCCGCGTTCGGATTTTCCGTACCCACGGTCTTCGTAGAGTCCTCGTCCTTCGGAATTGCGGTCTTTTTGGATGACGCGACCCGGCACTACGCGGACGATTTCGCGGCCGACGGTCTGCCCCGGACGTTTATAGAGGAGTGAACCGAACTTGGTCGCCTGTACTGAGAATTCCTTCGGGAGAAGGCTGTCGGAGTAGAATCCGTACTTCTTGAAGACTTCGAAAAACTCTTCGAAAAACACGTATTTCCGGTCGACTTCCCAGAACGGCACGCACATGACGACGGTGCCCTTGTAGTCGAGCTGGCGGAGCCCCTGGAAGAATCCTTCGTAGATCGGATAGAGAAGTTTTTTCTGTTCCGCGACGGAAGCCGCGGTGACGGTTTTGGCCGATTGGATTTCCCCGAGGAAGCCTTCGGTGACGATGGCTGCGCCGCGGACGTATTCCGGGTTCGACGCGATCTTCTTCGCGTCCATCGGGAAGGTGCGGTAGAGGGCTTCGATCGGGTCGCAGAGCGGTTCGAGCGCTTTGGCGGTAGATTCGGCCATCTTATCGGAGATGTCGGTACCGAGAAGGTCGCGGAAACCGAGGTCGAACGCTTCGATGAGGACGGTTCCGAGTCCGCAGAACGGATCGTAGATGCGGGTGGGGGCGAAGTTGTGCTTGGCGTTGTCGGACGATTCGGCATTGCCGCGGCCGGAAACGAGGTTGACCATCATGCGGGCGAGCTTCGGGGGAAGCATGCCGACTTCCATGTCGCGGCCCTTGTTCATGTCGCGGCCGGCGAAGGCGTCCACGTCCTGACAAGCGAGGGTGACGGCGAAGTACCCCTTGCGGTCGATTTCGAGGTACGCGGTCTCCAAAAGGGTCTTGGAGAGCTTGGATTTCTTAAACGCGGCGGCGTTGATGGTACGATCGGAAACGTTGCACGCCCGAACGGAGAAGCCGTCGCGGAGGAACTTCTTCACGCGCAGCGAAAGTTCGGTCAACGGAAGGTCGGCCCCTACCGTCGCGAGAGCGAAAGCGTGCTTGCCTTCGGGCGACATGGTCTTTTTGAAATATTCGGTCGATTTGGTCGCGAATTCTCCGGAAACGCATTCCGACTGGATTTCGAAAAGGCGGATGGATCCCCCGAGCTTCGCGAACGCGGCGATCGCGTCTTCGCGGTTGCCGAAACGGACGAGCGCGAGTTGCGGGGAAACGGCGATAATCGAATGGAATCCGCATACCGAAGCGATTTCCGCCACCGAGAGTTTGAATTCGCGACCGAGGGAAAACGCGAATATGGGAAAGCTCCTTGACATTTGTAGGGGTGGGATTATAAGGAATTGGTACGGGATTTTCCGTAGGAACGAGGAGAGTATCTTCGCAACCGACGTCAAACAAAACTTTTCTTGCGGAATCTGAAGGTGTAGGGTTCCGCTTCCAGGCAAAAATCTCAGAAGGAGCTCGTCATGAAACGTTTGGGTATCGGCCAATCCAAGGCAGTCATCCCCGGTGGGAATTCCCCCGCCATTCCCACCGTATTCTGAGAAAGGAGGTGATGGAGCCTCGGCTCCATCTCGTTCGTACCGAGGAAGGCGTTCTTCCCCTCGGAACTTCCGAAAGGATGGTTAGTCGGCCTTCGGGCGACTCGCGAACGTACCTAAGGAACGCCTTGCGCGTCTCCGGAAAAGAACGCTTCACACGGGCAACCTACGGGTTGCCCTTTTTCTTTGCCTGAAAATCCGGTTCTATGACTTCGGCGGCCGTTCCGCCGATTTTTTTCCGCCGGACGACCTTCTCCCCCGTTTCGGCTTCGATTCGGGCAATACGCCGGAGCGCCTCCGAGCGGAGATGGAACAAATCCGATTTCGCCCGGACCGGAACGACGTCGTCCTCACGGAACGTGACGTCGGCCAACCGGCGGAAAAAATCGAGGTCGTGGAGATCGAGAAGGTCAAAATGGTGGGCGTACTGGTGCGGAAGCGGATCCGTAGCGGGGTCGAACTTTTCCGGCAAAACCGGCTTTCATCGGGAAAGCCGGTTCAAGAGCGCGGCAAGGTAGTCGAAGCCAACCACCTCCCCTGTCCGCTCGCGGATTTCGCGAACCTTCATAAGGGAGGCCGGAGTAGCGAGTTCGAGATCGACGAGATCGCGCTCGATGTCGGTAAGGCCCGGAAACCGGACGACGTTGTCGGACATGGGATTTCGGGGTTACTGGGCGGCGGAGTCGGAGCCCGTCCTCCTTATTCCGCGACGATGCGTTCGAGACCGATACGACCCTTCTCCTTATCGACGGTAAGGACTTTGACCTTTACGATATCGCCGACGTTCACGTACTTCTCGATGACTTCCACGCGCTCCTTGGCGATCTTGGAGATGTGGATCATGCCCGACTGTTTGCCGAGTTCGACGATGGCGCCGACGCCTTCGAGGATCTTCACGACCTTGCCTTCGAGGAGTTCTCCCGGTTCGATTTCGCGGAGGAGGTCCTTGATGAACGCGAGCGCGCCCTGGCCGTTTTCTTGGGTCTTCGCGGTGATCGAGACGAATCCGTCGTCCTTCACGTCGACTTCGACGGAGAAATCGCGGCAGATTTTCTGGATCATTTCGCCGCCCTTGCCGATGAGTTCGCGGATGCGTTCCACCGGGATGGTGAGCGAGAGGATGGACGGAGCGTTCGGGGAAAGTTCCTTACGCGGAGCGGCGAGTTCCTTGGCCATTTCGCCACGGATGTAGCCGAGCGCGCCCTTGGACTGTTCGAGAACGCGCTTCACGACCTCGAGCGAGAGTCCGGCGATCTTACAGTCCATCTGGAGCGCGGTGATGCCGCGTTCGGTACCCGCGACCTTGAAGTCGAGGTCGCCGAGGAAGTCTTCCTGCGCCTGGATGTCGGAGAGGACTTCGTATTTTCCGGAATCGTCGTCGTAGACCATGCCCATCGCTACGCCCGCCACCATCGCCTTGATCGGCACGCCCGCGTCCATGAGGGAAAGCGAGGAACCGCAGACGGAAGCCATCGAAGACGAACCGTTACAGGTGGTGATTTCGGATACTACGCGGATGAAGTACGGGAACGATTCGAGCGGCGGGAGCACCATTTCGAGGGCCTTTTCCGCAAGGCGTCCGTGACCGACTTCGCGGCGGCCTACGCCGCGGAGCGGCTTGACTTCGCCGACCGAGAACGGGGGGAAGTTGTAGTGGTGGATGTAGCGCTTGGTGTCTTCTTCGAACATGTCGTCGACGATCTGGATGTCGCCGGGGCCGCCCAAGGTGGTGATGGAAAGCGCCTGGGTGATGCCGCGTTCGAAAAGCACGGAACCGTGCACCTTCGGGAGGATTCCCGTGGAAGCGCGGACCTTGCGGACCTCGTCCGGAGCGCGGCCGTCGAGGCGGACGCGGGTGGAGAGGACTTTGGAGCGCATCTTCTTCTTCACGGCGCCGTAGACGTGTTCGCGGAGTTCGGCTTCGACCTTGTTAACGCTCGGGAGGGTCGGGTTTTCGGCGACTTCTTCGGCGTAGGACGCGAGGTCGAACTTTTCGACGACCGCGTCTTCGAGGTCGTGGAGACGGTCGTGGAATTCGGCCTTACCGGTGTTGAAGAGCGGGGCGACGAGTTCGTCAGTGACGGTTTCAAGAACGAAGGCTTCGAGTTCCGCGTCGGATTCCTTGACGGTGAAGCGGAATTCCGGAAGTCCGTGGACCTTCTTGTATTCGTTCACGAAATCGGTCTGCGCGGCGCAGACTTCCTTAATGAGGGCGTGGGCGAATTCGAACGCCTTCAACATGGTTTCGTCGTCGATTTCCTGCCCCTGCGATTCGACCATGGTAATGGCGTCGGAGGTTCCGGCGACGGTGAGGTCGAGAATGGCCTTTTCGAGCACGTCGAAGGTCGGATCGAAGACGAATCCGGATTCGGTGAGGGCGATGCGGACGCCCGAAACCGGACCTTCGAATTCAACGACTCCGGCGAGCTGGAGCGAGAGGGACGCGCCGGTGATTCCGTGGAAACCGTAATCGGAAAGTCCGGAAGACGAGAGGATGGTCGAGATGATCTGCACTTCGTTCAGGCACCCCTTGGGGAACATCGGGCGGATCGGGCGGTCGATGAGGCGGGAGTTGAGCACGGCGTTTTCACTCGGGCGTCCTTCGCGCTTCATGAAGCGGTTTCCACCGATTTTACCGGCGGCGTAGTATTTCTCTTGGAATTCTACGGTGAGCGGAAAAAACGATGCCGCGAGATTGGCTTCGTCTTTGAGGCCTGCGGTGGTGAGGAGGTAGTTTCCCGCTTCGTCGCTGATGACGGCGGAGCCGTTGGCGAGGAGCGCGAGACGAGCGGATTCGAAAGTGAACTTCTTGCCGCCGATTTCGTAGGTTTTCGTAACGGGGCGCTTATCGACGACGTTGGCGTCTGAGAGTCCGGGAATCATGGAATGCCGGTAAAAGGATATCCCTCCGGCCGCCTCTTTTCGCAAAAACTCGGAACGAACCTTTCGTCTTCAGGACTCTCGCCCTGGCAGGTTCGGTGCGCGTCTTCGCGAAAATATCGGGAAGCCTTCGGAGGATGGGGGGAGTATATGCGGAATTGGCGAAGAAAAAAGCGGGACTTTCGTCCCGCCCCGCAAGAGACTATTGCGACGCTTTCACGATATCGAGGTTCCAATTGAAGCGTTCTCAGGAATACGCGTCCCATCAGATGAGATTCACCCGCACGTAACCGTTTCACAAATCCGTCAAGGCGTTGATTCTGATCATTTCGCCCTCGTTTCTCCAACAAGCCCCATACGTCTTCGCCGACCATCAACTGCTTACTCCAACGTACTTGGTCCACGATCCTCATGAAACCCTGTAATAAAAAGACGCGTCGGAATTGCTGTAAAATACGCCGTATTGCTGGGCGGTCGGAGGATTCCAGCATGACGGAGCGTTGTACATGGTAGCGGGACATGCGGCCACGTTGCACGATTGGCTGGTCGATCAGACGGTTCAGCACGAGGGTGTCGTCGTTTGGGAACAAATTTGGGAAGACGAAGGCTTGGCGGAAAGGCAATCCGAATCGGCAAGCACCGTTCCATCGTATCTCAAGCATTGGACAGTACGGGATTGCGTTCCATCATTTCCACGAACGCAAGTGGCGGTTCGCGATTGGGTTCATCCACCACAACCCGCGGAGCACGTTCCCCAAAGGGAATACGACCAGGTCGCGGTTTCTCCGGAGCATGCTCACCACGCCCCGGAAGACCACGAATTCGCGACGCATGACGAGCCGTTCCAAGAATATCCCGAGTTGCACGCGTTGGCGGTGTTGGATTCCGAACCGCTCGTCACAACCGTTCCGTTCGAGCAAGAAAAGGTTTGCTGATATGTCCGCGTTCCGTTGGTCATTCCGACCGCCACCGTCGGGCTTGCCGTCGAGCCGTGGCCGATTGCCGGGACCGAGTAGGAATGCCCGTTGACGGCCTGATTCGACGCGGCACAGTTCACCGGCGCCGAATGGACAGCCGAACATGTCGGTGACGAAGCTCCCCCATGGATCCCTCCGCACGTCCACGTCGCGGAAGAACCGGCCGCCGGGAAGGGAGGAGAAGCCGAAGGCGTTCATGAAGAGCAATAAGTGTCGGTACCGTACGAAGAAGCGACGAAGGCGTATGTCTTATTGGCGGTTCCGCAAACTCCTTCCGCGCTCGGTTGACAAACGCTTCCGTCCCATCCGTATCAGGAATCGCAAACGGGGACGTCGGAAGCGAGGGATACCGATCCGGCATTACAGGTCGCAACATTAGTCGAAATACCGTGGGAAAACGTTTTCGAGACCGGAGACGAGGCGCCGTCGGCAAGTCAAGGTAACGAATACCCGTTGATCGTGGAAGGCAGGCAAGCTACCGAGACTCCGGGGGCCGATCATTCCACCAATGCTCCGGTAGAACTCGGCGAAGATGGGTCTTTCACGAGACCGAGGACCGATCACGTGGCGTTCAACGGATAATTCCCCACGACGAAAACCGATCACGAAGGCTGGACCGCGACCGTCTGGAAATAGCTGACCGACCTGGCAGCGGAAGAGGGATTGGCGATTCGGATGTCCGCCGCGCCTACGGAAGGCGCGGTAAAATCATATGAAGCGGCTGCGAACGCCTTGAGGAAATACGGAAAAGCCAATGATGTCTTGAACTTCTCGGGATTGAGCTTGAGTTTCGCGTAGTCCGGATTTCCTGCGGAATAATTCGTTCCGGCTTGGTTCCAATCCCCTCCGGTGAGGGTCACGGGCGGATACGCGGCATCGAACGTTACGAATCATCCGGAAAGTTCGGCGGAAGGATTGTGGACGACGTAGTATCTCGGAGAATTTCCGGTAATCGCGGCTTCGGATGCGATGGCTGAATACACCGAGCGCACGTTGGATTTCGCACGGGAATCGGCCGCGTCTTTGGCATATCAGGAAAGCGCCACGAAGCCCACAGCGGCGAGAATCGCGAGGATGGTGACCACTACGACGAGCTCGGCGATGGTGAAGGCCGAAAAGGCTCCGGCCGCTTTTCTGACGAGCAATCGCGATACCTTTCTGGAAAAATCGACGGTGGACATTATTACGGATGATAAGTTTTCGCAATCTTTACAAAATTTCCACCACCGCCAGCGCCTCCCCCTTCGCCGATGCGAACGAGTACTGTTTGGAAGGGCGTTTCGATTTGGATTTGTCGAGGTTTCCGGTTTCTTTCAGAACGTCGAGGGAGAGGATTTTCTTTCGGAAATTCCGCTTGTCGAGGTCTTTGCCCATGACGATTTCGTATGCGCGCTGGAGATCGGAGAGCCCGAATTCGGAAGGAAGGACGTTCTTTACGACGTCGGTGTACTCGAACTTCGCCCGAACGCGGGAAAGCGCGTAGCGGACGATGGACAAGTGGTCGAAGGCGACGTTCTTTTCGGTGAGCGAAGTCACCGGAACGATGCGGACCTTGGACATGTCGGCGTTTTTCAGGAGGTCGGACGATTCGACGAGCGCGTAGTACGTAATGGAGACGATGTGTCCGCGGGTGTCGCGTTCGGGGGCGCCGAAAGCGTAGAGCTGCTCTTTGTAAACGCCGGCATCGGCGGCTTTGATGTCGGTGCGGCGGTTGAGGATGTCATCGAAATTCTCTTCGAGCGAATACCCGCTCTTGACAATTCCGCCCGGAAGGACGAATTTTCCCATTTCCGGTTCGTGGTCGCGTTCGACCATGAGTACGCAGAATTCGTCGCGGTAGATTGTGAAGATGACGATGTCGAGGGCGAGGACGGGGATGGAGAGGCCGAAGATGTTCTCGCTGAACTTCTTCTGGAGCGCGGAGTCTGCCATTGGGTCGGAAAAGAAAAAGCGTATTCCGGACGATTATTACCGGAATACGCGATTAGGCAAGAGCCTTCCTTGATGAAATTATTTAGCCCAGAGAAAGACGGCCGGAGAAGTGACGCAACACGGGCTTTCGTGGTAGCGGGTGATGCCGGCGTAGTTGAACCAGACATCGTTGTCGCCCCAATGGTTGAAAACGAAATAGTCGGTAGTATTCACGCTCCAAAGCCCCTGTGGGTTGACGTAGTTCGCCGAGGCGTCGTAAACGGGGGACGTCTTCATATGTTCCGTCATGAACCAATCGGAAGTATGGACGTAGGTTTTCCCGGAAAGCATCGCGCCGTAGAGTTTGTACGAAGAGAAGGACGAATGGGTGGAAGTCGCCCTGAACTGACTGGAATACACGGCATTTATGACCGCATCGGAATATTTGGCGCCAAGCCCCTTGGAAGGAAATACGGAAGAATTGAAATCCCCGGTCGTTCATGCCGGAATCGTCGCGGCATTGGTAGCGGTCATGACGAGCGTCCATCCGCCGTCATCGGTCGTCATGTCGCAAAAGGCTTTGAAGCCGGCAATGGATCACGCCCCGTCCGGATCGATCCAATAAACGCCGTCGCCGGTCGATCAGGCATATGAACGGCTCGCAGGAGGGTTTCGATATTCTTTACAGCTTTTGGCGTACGAACCGTCGAGCCATTTGCGTCCTGAGGCGTCGTCGCCCATTATGGAAAGTACGAGGCACGACGTTCCCGAATATCACGGCGCGCAGGCATACGTGCAATTCCCCGGTGTCGCGGAATAGGACCATGCCGTCGCCGATGCCGACGGATCTCATACCGTAAGCGTTCAGAGGTTCGCGAACGACGGGTTGGCGGCGCAAGACCCATGGCTCGCCGTACACGACGCCGGAGCGCCGCCGTTCTGTCCGGGGCAGGTCCAGGAAACCGAATTGCCTGCGGCGGGGAACGCGGGGGACGCGGGGGACGGAACCGCTCAGGAAGGACAGAACGCGTCAGGGCCGAAGGAGGAGGCCGAGAACACGTACGCCCTGTTCGCGGCGCCGCAGGTTCCCGGGACCGGGGGCGGACCCATTCCCGAAATCGCGCCGTCGGAGAGGGCGCCGGTGGAGGAGGTGGACTTCGGATCCTTCACGAGGCCGGAAACCGATCCGGAAGACGCCGGGTAGTTTCCCGACACCGTTACCGCACCGGTGGCCGGGGAAATTCCCGCCACTTGGAAGTACGAGACGGAGCGCTTCTTTCCTCCGGCGGACGACGAGGGTACCGCGTCCATGGCGCCCACGGTGAGATATCGGGCATCGTACGCCGCTTCCGCGGAACCGAAACCGGCCGCGCGCGCGAAAATTCCGAGCGTCCCGCCCGGCAAACCCGAAGAAGAGACTTTGAATTTCTCGGGATTCATTTTCAACTTCGCGTAGTCCGGGTTTCCGGCCGAGTAGTTCGTGCCCGAAACGTTCCAGTCTCATCCCGTGAGCGCTGTCTGGTTCCCGTCGACATACGCGAAGGCGCCCGAAAGGGATGCCCCCGTGTCGTGGACCACGTAATACCTCGGGGAATTGTTGGTCAAAGCGGACTCCGATGAAATGGCCGTCTGTACCGAGCGGACGTTCGCCTTGATGGCCGAATCCTTGGCGTCCTGCGAGTAGCCGGAAAGCGCCAAGAAGCCTATCGTCGCCAGAATCGCGAGGATCGTGATGACGACGATGAGTTCGACGAGGGTGAAAGCGGAGAACTTACGCGCGCTTTTCTTCCTGAGCGTCTTCGAAACGCGCAAAGAAACCAGATCGGCGAAGGTTTCTGTCCATTTTGAATGGGAAGTTCGCATAGTTCGCGGTTATCGAAACAAGAATCCCTCGCATAATACGAGGGATTCTTTTGAAAATCAACGAAAATTTAGCGTTTAAACGCGTTCTCGAACCTTTCTTTCACCACCGCGAGCAAGGCGAAGACTTTGGCGTCGACCAGCTCCCCTGCCGCGGCGGTGGCGAGCGCGGTTTCGAAGGCGGTGGCGAGCGGAAGGCGGACGACCGAGATTTCCTCGGCGGCTTCGAGCCGTTGTTCTCCGGCGAATTCCGCGCCGAAAGCGGCGAAACATTCCACTTTCTCGGTAGTCGCCCCGGAAGACGTGGGCGTGGTGATTTTCAAATTGACGACGTTTTTTTCGCTTACGGAATACCCCGTTTCTTCGAGGATTTCCTTCATGACGGTACCGACCGGGGTCATTCCGGCATCCACGAGTCCGGCGACGTTTTCCAAGACGTAGCGACGGTGCGGGATGCGGTACTGCCAGATGAGGAGCGCCTCCCCTTCCTGGGTGATGGGAAGCACGGTGACGATGCGCGGATCGTTATTACGGACGGCGATTTCGTAGTCCACGGGCTTTTTCCCGGCAGCTTGGGCACGGTCGCTGACGAGCGTCACGTGGCGGCCTTGTCAGATAATCTTTCGTTCGCCGAATTCGAAGGGGGTTCACGTGGGCGGGACGAGGGCGGAGGATCGGTTCATATCCGGTTCGGTTAGGCGGCGAGCGGGGCTCAGTAGAGTCCGGCTTCGAAAATATGGGAGAGGATTTCGGAGGCGAGGCCTTCGGGGATGCAGCCTTCGGAAATGGCGGCGCGGACCTCGGTACTGGAGACCGAGCGCACGTCGTGGGCGGCTTCGATATCGGCGAGCACGTAGTTGGCGGCGACCGAGAGGTCGACGTCGTAGCCATGGCGGACGAAGAGGACCTTAGGCAAGCGCAGGAGCACTTCGAGCGAAGGATCCCAAACGGGCATGTTGGGAACGGTGTCTGACCCGAACGCCTGGTACGGACGCACGCCGAATTTGGCGGAGTAATGCTCATCCATGCCGAGGGTGGTGGTTTCGCCCAAGTTCCCGGAAAGGAAATCCGTATCGAGTTCGACGTTGGAACCGGCGAAGCGTTCGGCGAATATGCCGAGAACGCGGAGGCGGCTCTTTTCGCAGACCTTGTACGCCTTGTCGGAACGGGGGCCGGACGGTACGATGACGACCCGGTCGGCGATTTTGGAAAGGGTGAGGACCGCGGCTTCGTGGGCGAGCGTCGGCGGATCGAAGGCGCCTCCGTAGAGGACGACGGGGATCTTCTTTTTTTCATCCTTTCCGCCTGCCATACCAAGTGCGTTCATATTATTGAATGTAATATATACAATTAATCGAGGATATCAAATCCTTGTTCTCGGAAAATTCGAGCTTTCCACGCCGCGACGTCGCGTTCTTCGATAAGGATGCGGACGGTTTCGCGGGCCTTCTTCACGGTGACGACGGCGGGTCAGACCACCCTTTCGGCGACCGGATCGGCATCGGCGTAGACCGAGAATTCCGCCGGACGTTCGCCAAGCTCGCGGACCGTGACCGTTTCGCGTCCGTCGTAGACCGTGGCGCCTTGGCGTTTGGGTTCGAACGGAAGGAGCGGAGTGACGACCAGATGCGGCGATTCGTGCGGAAGGACGGGGCCTCAGGCCGAAGCGTTGTACCCGGTGGTTCCCGCGGGGGTGACCACGAGGAGCCCGTCGCCGCGGAGCCGGATACCTGAGTGGCTTCCGATTTCGACGTCGAACGAGACCAGGTGGCCTCAGGCGGTCTTGATTTGGGCTTCGTTGAAGGCTTTGCCCTCGGAGGAGAAATTCTCGGATTCGAAACGCACGTCGAGGAGCGGGTATTCGAATTCCATGAATTTCGCGTCGGAACGCCCGAGGACCGCCGGATCCGAGAGGAGGAACCCCTTGGTTCCGAAGTTCACGCCGAGGAACGGGGCGTTTTCGCCGTAGAAAGCTTTTACAGCCCGGAGCATCGTGCCGTCTCAACCGAGGACGGCGACGGTGCGTTCACCGGTTTTCGAGAGGAGTTTCTTCAACTCGTCGGAAGCGAGCGCTTCGCGGAGTTCGGCTTTACGTTCGACGAGCCGGGCGTCGAATACGACGGTTCTTCCGGCGACGTTCAGGGTTTCGAGGCGGGACATGATGGAGTTGGTTATCGTACGGCGGGAATGCCGGGTTCGGACTGCCGACATTCGGAACCGACAGGAGGCGGGACAAATCCGGCATTCCCGTTCGGTGCGGAGTTCCTTACTGGCCCAGGATGCGGGCCTTGAGAGCCTGGAACCGGCGGGTGAAGTGGACCCCGTTCTGGGCTTCGCGGAGGTCGAAACCGAACGCCCGCTTGGATACGGTGATGATCGGCGGAGCCTGTACGCGCTTGAAGTAGTTGATCTTGTAGAGTTTCCAGAGCCGTTCGACCTCGGCGACGAACGCGGCGGCGTCCGGAAAGAGCGCGACGGAATCAGACGCTCCGGTGTCGAGCGACTTCCCCCCAAACGGAGCGAGACCCGGAGCGGACGGTTCCGTCGCGGATTTGCTCGGCGTGACGTCGCGTCCGAGGCCGAGTTCGGCGGCGAGCGTCCCGTTTACGTACGATTCGAGGAGTTCCTCAGGATCTTTCCTCCATTCGATGAAGCGGCGGAGGATGGCGTCGGTACGCGGGTAGTCGAAGGGGTCGCCCTTGCCTTCGTCGACGTTCTGGGCGGCGGAAAGTTCGGCGGAGGGAATGAGGTCGATGATGCCTTTCGGAATCGAATCGCCGTAGATCTTGTTCAGGTAGCGGGCGAGTTCGTAGACTTGGGATTTGTAGAGGTCGGCGATGGGGGCGAAAGCGCCGTTCACGTCTCCGTAGAGGGTGGCGTAGCCCAGGGCGACTTCGGTCTTGTTGCCGTTGTTGGTATAGACGGCGTCGACCATCGAGGCGATTCCGGCGAGCACGCGGGAACCGCGGTCGCGGGCTTGGACGTTCTCGAAGTTGAGGGTTTGTCCTTCCTTGTCCATCGGCATGCCGAGAACCGATTCGAGCTGGGTTTTGGTAGCGTCGACGCTGTCCTGGATTCCGGCCTCGTAGAGCGGGACGCGGAGGTTCTTGGCGAGCTGGGCGGCGAGGTTCTTGGTGGTATCCGAATTGTGTTTCGACGGCATGTTGACGCCGACGACGTTTTCCGATCCCATGGCCATGACGGCAAGAGTAGCGACTACGGCCGAGTCGATGCCGCCGGAGAGTCCGATGACGATCTTCTCCTTGCCCATACCGGCCATGAACTGACGGATTCCGGAAACGAGCCCTTCGGCCACGTCGGCGATTTCGGGACGTTCTCCGGAAAAGGTTCCGGAGCCTTCGGTGACCTCTTGGTCGCGGAAGGAGTGCGCTTCGGCGATGATGCGTCCGTTTTCGGCGATCGTGCTGCCGCCGTCGAAGAGGAAGACGTTCTTGCCGTTGTTCTGGATGCCCACGTTGTTGGCGTAGTAGAAACGGGTTCCCTTGGAGTGTCCGGCGATGAGGCGGTCGCGCTTGGCGGATTTTCCGATTCCGTAGGGCGAAGCCGAGAGGTTGATGATGGCTTCCGCACCCTTTTTCTTAAGGATTTCCACGGGCTTGAGGGCGTAGTCTTCGTCCCACATGTCTTCGCAGATGACGATGCCGACGCGGCGGCGGACGCCGGCGATGACGAGTTCGAACGGTTCGAGAAGGGATTCGGCGCTCACGCCTTTTTCGAAGGCGAGTTTCGGGAGCGAATAGAAGTGGCGCTCGTCGTCGAATTCGCGGTACTTGGGCATGAGCGATTTGACGGTATGCCCGTCGAAGACGCCGTTGCCGACCATTTCGCCGTTTTGGGCGACGAAGGCGGCGTTGTATTTGCGGATGCGGCCGTCCTCCCCTTTCGCGCTTTGGTCGACGAGTACGTTGCCCCAGATGGCGGCCATGCCGTCCTTGGTGGCCGCGGCGATTTCGGCGTTCATATCGGCGCATTCGCGGACGAAGGCGTCGTTTTCCCATTCGTCGCCGAGGAGGTATCCCGGAACGGCCATCTCCGGAAAGACGACGACGCTCCTTCCGTTTTCTTTGGCGCGTTCGATTCCGGCGAGGATGCGGGCGAGGTTAGCTTCCGGGTTTCCTGCCTTCACTACCATTTGTTCGAGTGCGATGGAGTCCATATATTGTATTGTTAACACTTATTAAGTCGGACAGTTATTTGGGAGAGTTCGATCCGCTTACGATAAAGCTTTCCGTCCTCTTTTCGTTCTTTGTGGTGTACTTAATACACTTGCAATATATCCGGGCGATAAGTGTTGTCAAAACAATTTATAAATATTCGAGATTCCGGACATGAAAAAAGGAAGCCCGAAGGCTTCCTTGGTGGTTGCCGCAATCGCTTGCGGCGGATATTGGCGATTTTGGCTTCGGCATCTCTTCCCTACGCGGCCGCGGATTGCGGCTTGAGTTCGGAAATCGGCACGAGGCCGGCGAGGAGCAAGTCCGCATCGTGTCCCATGCTTTTGAGTAATCCCTTGGCTTCGCCGAGGAAATATTCCCAATTGGGGAGCGCGCGCTGGAAGCGGTACGCCGAACGCAGGATGCCTTCGAGCGAAAGCGGCCCGAGACGGCATGCGTCAACGCTCAGGAGAAAATCGTCGACGAGGTCGAAACGGTTATCCGCGAAGAGCGATTCGGTAACTTCGAGGACGGCATCGATTTCCCTATCGGTGTCGCCCTGTGCGGCGTAGAGCGCCTCGATGCGCTCTTTGAGACTTTTCATACGTTTTCCCCTTTCTTGGTTTCGTTTCGGATTATTCCCGGTCGCGGTTTTTGCGCGTTTGGATTCTGGCAGCCCGAAGGCGGCGTTTGGCCCAATGTTCGCTCTCGTTCCGGAAATCTTCCCGGATACGCGCCGCAAAAGCTTTGCTTTTGACGTAGAACGGCTGCTCATGGAGCCAATCATGCAATTTTTTACGCAAGCGGAGGAAGGCGTCGCGCCCTTTCCGCAAACGTTCGAACTGCATGATTTTGGGTTCCGCGATGGTGTAGATGCGGGCGAAGAGCGCCGTACCCACGATCTTCGCGAGAACGAACGTCACCGCTCCGAGGAACGGATGGTGAACGCCCATGAGCCAAAGCGCGAAGATCTTTACTGGGAAAAGCGCCGCTACGGGAAGAACGAAGAGCGCGAGGCTTCCCCATTTTCCGAGCGTCCCCATCCAGACTCCGATCTGCCGCAGTACCGGCAATTTGCCGATCTTCGTCATGAACGCCAAAAGCGCGAACCAGACGAATTCCTCAAAGAGGAGAATCGCCGTGGCTACGAGGACGAAGGGGTACTTCGCCCACTTCCGTACGGTTTGGTTTTTCAAAATCATCCTTTCGTTTTTTTGGATGCCGCCCATATCTGGACGGCGTGGTTCCCAAGGAAAAAATTCCCGTGTTTGTTTGAAGTGCGAACGTAAAAGACCGACCCCGTATCTTACGGGGAACTGATGAATAGTAAGTACGTTATCATGATTGTCAAAAATACCCCGAACTTGCGGTCGTGACACGCCCCTTCGTTTATCGAACTATTTGGCTCTGGCCGGTGCGGACGGTTTTTCGAATTCCTTCCAAAGTCCGGTCGAATGCGCGAGGCGGAATACCGATACGAGAAGCTGCATGTCGCGGATTTCTTCCGACCTCGAAAACAACTCGCGGAGCGGAACGAAAGCGACGTCTTCCGGAAGTCGGACGTTCTTGCCCGAAACGGAATACGGGTAGACTTTCTCGGGAGTGATTCCCATGCTCGGGAAGAACGATTCGCCGAGCGGGGCCGCGTCGCGGACGTCGACGCCGAAGGTCTTCGAGAGGAATTTTTCGATCTTGGCGAACGAATCGACGGATTTGTCCGTCCTGAAGGCCGGAACCGCGACGATGCCAGCGGAACCCCGGTGGATTTCGCAAACCGGAAGGAAACGCTTCTCGACGCCCACGAAGACCTCGCCGTTCGCGTCGCGTACGACCGGCAACGCGGAAACGGTGTTCGTGGAGAGCTTCTTCGGCACCACGAAATCGATTTCGTTTTCGGCAACGGTCGTGAACGTTCCACCCTCGTGGCGCTCTTCCACGAATTTCGAACGGACGTGGCGGAGAAAATCCCCTTCCCCTCCGGCTTTTTCGAAACGGCGCGAAGTTTCGGGCGCGAAAAGTTCGTCGAGGGACGCGGTTTTTCCGATTTCGCCGGTAACGACCGGGATTTCGTCCCCGATCCAAGGATCCGGCGCGATGCCGAGCTTCTTCAATAGCGAGTACGCCGCGAGTTCGGTGCGCGCTTCCGGGAGCCCGCCGGTCTGAGCGACGCGGAGGATTTCCTGCGCGTCCATGAATTTGGTCTTCCCGCCGGAGGTGAAATTTCCCCACGCGGAAAGTTCCTTGCCGTCGGAAGCGGATCCGACTTCGAAGAATTTGGAAACGACGAGTTCGTCGATGCCGCCCGGCGACGGATAATAGGACGACCCGACGATGCCCGATTCGGGAGCCGCGGCCGTTCCGATAGCTTCGGAGAGGCGCTCGGAAGTACGGCGGGCCAATTCGGCGATTTCGGCGGCGACGGCGATGGGTTCGGTGACGTATCCTGAGTACTGGGCCTTGTCGATGTTGGCGTTTCCGCGCGGAACGACATTGAGCGCCGGACGCGGCGCCCCCACTTTGAGGAGGATGTGCGGACGTCCGTTTTTCATCGAATACGGAAAGAGGTCGGCGACTTCGCCCTTCCTTCGGACGCAGTCGAACGTTTTTCCGGTAACGGCGTCGCGGTAGCGTGAAAAGGTCAGGTATCCGTCTCAAGAAAGCGCCACGGGCGATTTTTCCCGAAGGCGCACTCCGGCCCCCTTGGCGACCTTTTGTCCGACGATGACGTAGTTGGTCGAAAAGAAATCGAGCTCTTCCCCGTTCTGACGCATGGCGCGGTATTTTCCACGGAAGCGGTTGCGGACGATCCACGGGTTTCGGAACGGTTTCGACATGACGACGCGGAGCCCTTCTTCTTCGAAGGCGCGTTCGAATTCGGACTGGGTGAAATACCCGTACTCTTCGAGGATTTCGGTATCCCAGTCGTCCTGGTAGTCCTTACGGAGGACGAATTCCGCGGCATGGCGGGCTTCTATGAGGAACGCGCGGGCACCTTCTTCGCCGTCGGTCTCTTCCAAGAAGAATCCGCGGTCGGATTCCGGAGCGAGCGCGCGGGCGGTTTTCGAAAAGCGGACGAGGAGTTCGGCGTCGGGATTTTCGCCGGAAGGCAGGTTCGGGATTTCGAATATCACGAGCCCTTCGTCGGGAACGACGAAATCGCGGATGACGAGGACTCCGCCCGTTTCGAGTTGGCGGACCTGGTTGGCGATGGCGTTGCGCACCCGGGACTTATCGTACCCGTTGAACGAATGGACGTGGTGGAGCGACGACGAATTGAGGATTCCGGAAAGCGATTCCGGCAGGAAGATCATCTGCTCGATGTCCCCCTGGCGGAAGTCGAGGTTCGGGAGCGAATAGGCGCCGCGGGCGTATTCGACCGCGGTGGGATTGATGTCGACGCCCACGATTTCGGTATCGGAATCGAGCGCGGCCTGGAGGAAAGACGCTTTTCACGAGCCCATGCCCATGTCGGCGATCTTCTTTCCGGGACCGGTGGGCAAATGCACGCTCGCCGCGGCACGCTTGCCTTGGGCGGTCTTGTCCATTCCGGCGTAGTAGGCTTCGTAGGCTTCGGCGCTGCCGCGGTTCTGCGCGACGTAGGCTTCCTCGGCGGAGGACTGGGGTTCGTTTGTATTCATGGGAATTCGGGCAATATCGGGGAAATTCTACCATTCCCGAACGCCCTTCGCAAAAAACGGCGAAGAAAAACCCCGCGCCTTTCGGTGCGGGGTTTCGTTTGAATGACGACGGCTGCTATTTTTGCGCGTCGAGTTCGATTGTCGAACGCTGCGACAATGCGAATTCACGGATCTTGCGGAGATATTCCGCGGTCTTATCCTTGTCCCACGCATGTACGTAGCGTTCCGTTTTGGTAACGTCCTCCTTCTTGAAAAGAATGTCGAGCCGGGCCGCTTGGGGCACGTTTTGCACGCCGATGTGGACTACCCGCTTGCGCGGACCGATTTCGACGACGCCGATTTCGGTAGTGACGTCGTACCAATCCGGGTATCCGGAATGGTAACCGCTGGGCTTCGTCGTAAACGAAACCTTTTGGTAGCCGGCCAGAACGAACGCCTGTTTCAACGTATTCTTCCAATACCGGTTCTTCCGCCGTTTTTGGCAATCGCCGTGAACGAATTCCAGTTTGTGGAATTCGACCTGGTCGCCCACCCGCAAAACGTGGCCTTTCGATTCCCCGTCCTTCAGCCGGTAATAGCCGCGGAGGTTGATTTCGAACGGCGGATTGTCGGGATCGGGCGAGTGGTCGATTAGCCGGATGTTGCGGACGGCGTAGGTGGCTTCCATCGGAATGAACTTCGCGTCGGTGCGTCCTTCGAACCGCTTCCAAAGTTCGGAGAGCGGTTTGCCGATTTCCGACTTTTTCGGACGGAATTCGACGACTTCGCTCTGCACGTGCATGCCGGCGATATCTTCGATTCTCCATGCCCGATTGCAGCAGGCGCAAGGAATCGAAACCGGCGGAAGCCGTTTGCCCAGGGCGTAGCTT
The DNA here is from genome assembly GCA_964482035.1 of uncultured Candidatus Peribacteria bacterium. Classification (GTDB taxonomy): domain Bacteria; phylum Patescibacteriota; class Gracilibacteria; order BD1-5; family UBA2023; genus JANJWP01. The sequence continues at coordinate 146,476 of CAYZVC010000004.1, forward strand.
ACCGAGACGTACGGATATTTTTCCGGATCGGATTCGTGGTCCTGCTTCCAGAACGCAAGTTGGTCGAAGAATTCCTCCTTGCTGACGATCTTCCGATTGGGAAGCCTTTGCAGGAATTCTTCCGGTAAGGGATCCGAGCCGGAACTCGGACAGGCGTTGCCCTGGTAGTCAAGCCAAATCGTCCCGTCGAGCAGGTACCATTCGGACATGACCCGGGGAAACGTCTGCCCGGAAATTTCCTGGGCTTTTTCGAACACTTCCCGCCGCGCCGCGACGAGCGCCGCGAATTCGACGTACCCTTTGAGGGAGGCTTCGATGTTATGGGATTCGTCGTACCAGGGCCGAGCGCCCGATTGGTGGAAAACCGGATGGTCTGACATGGGTTGCCTTCTTTCTTTTCGAGAATGTGAATGAACGTGCATGAACTATAAATACCGCATGGAGATAGTCAAATAAAACCCCGCTCCTTTCGGTGCGGGGAAATTTTCCGATCTTTCGCGATTCTTTCGAACGCTGGGATTCGGGGTTTTCGGGTTTTGTTTTTCGGTTCGCGAAACTACGAAGTGAAGCCGGAACCGGCCGCTTGGCTGAACGACCCAGCGCTTTGGGAAGCGCTGACCGCCGACTGCGAGAAGACCTGGAACGCCTTGCGGATTTCAGCCGGAGAGTCGCCCGGGGTGAGAATCCACTTGGCGTCCACGCCCATGTCGCCGAAGACCTTGCGGAAATCGGTACAGCCGTCGTCGATGCCCATGGCGGCCACGATGTGCGACTCGGTGAGGCGCATGTCGCGGACGACCTTGGCGACGTCGGCGGCCTTGTTACGGCGGGAATGCATGTCGGCGCCGTCGGAAACGATGAGGCTGACCGACCGGCAACCGACGCCCGAGTCGAGGAACTCCTGGGTCTTGGCGATGACTCCCCCGAGCGCCACGACCGATTGGTCGTAGAGCGGGGTGCCGCCGGTGGCCCGGTAGTTTTGCGAATCGAGCACCGGAGCCTGGTCCAGCGGCACGAACGGGGTGAGGACGGTGCCATTCAGGTAACGGATGGAAACCAAGATGCCGTCGTTCTGCTTCGAAGAAGCGAGCGCCTGCATGACCAAATTGCATCCGTCCCGGACGGTCTGTTCGTTCCCCGACGCGTCGATGGAACCGGAGTCGTCGACGAGGAGCGTGACGAGCACGACCTCACTGGCCGAAACGTCGTCGACCGAGACGCCGAGACCGGCTTGGATTTGCGCCCCGAGATCGGGAGCGGTAAGCACGGCCACGGCGCCGGCGCCGATGGCACCGTCGGAAGCGGCGTTGCCGAAGAGGGAGTTTACGCTTTGGGAATTCATGATGTTTCTCCTTGATGGAATGGGTTTGGAACGTCCGGATCCGGAGCTTTCTTGCTCGCTCCAGTCCTCGGACGGAAAGCGGTTGGGCGGAACCGCAGCGACTTTAACTTCAGTTAGGAGCCAGGTCCGCCCAATCCTTTCCGTCCTGCGGAGTCGCTTGCGCGAAACTCCGGATTCGGACGTTTTGAATCATTTCAGCCAGGAGAGCATCGGGGAGGTCGACTCCACGATGTTCATGCCGGCCGCGGCGTAACGGTCGAGGGCCGCTTCCGCCTGGGGAGTGAAATCGATGACCCCCGGAACGACCACGGCGGAGGTACAGTCCCGAAGGACGTACACCTTCTTCGCGAGTTCCGGATCCTTGGCTTGGATTTCGCCGAGGAGGTCGTCGATGGTGGATTTGACGCAGTGCGACGAGGCTTGGCCGGCGATGACGACGGCATCGTAGTCGAGCAGGGTTTTGACGAAGCGGGCGTTCTTCTGCCCGATAGCGCCCTTGCCGTCCCAGCGGCTTACGACCTCCGGCCCGAGAACGGAATAGTTTTCGGTGAGGGGATTGCCCCCTTTCACCTCGACTTCGTTCTGCGAACCGCGTACGTAGGCGTGGAACATGCGGGCTTCCTGCACGACGCCGACGAGGGAGTGCCCCATCGAGCCGAGCACGCAGTGTTCGGGCCACACGTAGAGCAGGTATTTGCCGCCCTTCGCGAGTTCCGAAACGTAGTGCTCGGCCTGTTTCAAGAGCCAGCCGTAGTTGCCGCCCGAGAGCCAGGAAGCCATGGCCGGGTTCGTCCGGGCTTTCAGGCCGGTGGGCTGGCCGCCGCGGAGGATGTCGAGGTTGCCGTCGATCATGTCGTGCGGAAGGAGCTCGTTACCGTCCTGATCCACCCAGAAAGACGGGGTGAAAATCTGGAACGGGAAGTGGGTGTCCATGGTCGGGATGACCGAGGTCAGGGCGCCCATTTCGCGGTAGACGAACTCGGCGATGCGGCGGCTGTCGTCGATGGCGCCGGTTCCCGAGCGGCCGCCCACGTAGAGCGTGCCCTGCGGGAAGCAGAAGTCGCGCTGCACGTCGATGAGCAGAAGCGCGACGCGTTTGCCGTCGAGGCCGGAAGCCTTGATCTTGCCGGAAGTGCGGAAATCCTGGGCCTGCTGCGCAAGAACGCGGAGGTTCGGATCGTATCCCCACTTGGCGGCGTTGGCGGGGTCGTAGAATGAAGGCAGTTGTGCCATGATGTTTCTCCTTGGTGGTTTGGGTTACTTGGCGCGGATGCGCCAGATGCGTGAAGCGGATACGGCATAAATTCCGTCGTTCCCGAAAAGCAGTTTCGTTTCGGAATCGACGAACCGGGAGGTGTCGGCGAAAACTTTCGTCGCCGCCATCCCCTGCCCCGAAACCTCGGTACGGACGATGCCGTCGTCGGTGGGGGAAAAGAGCTGCTTGCCCGCGGCGCATTTGCCGCGGATGGTCCCGAGCCATGAACCGTCGCCGGATTCGGCTTCGGCGGTGGCGACGAGCACGCCCGATTTTTCGAACATGACCGCGCGGTTGACGCGGCGGCCCGATACGTCGAGCGACGCGAGGAACCAGCAGTGCGTTTCGGAAAACGCGACCGTCGCGTCCAATAGCGATCCGGACATGGCAGGGAGCTTCGCTTCGTTTCCGAGCGATCGGATTTCCGGGTCGAAGACGAACGCCCGAGAGAGCGTTCCGGCCCGGTAAAACCCGAATCCCATGCGGTCCGAAACCCAGAAAAGGGTTTGTCCCGGAAGGACTTCCCCGAAGGTTTCGCCGTATTCCATTCCGAGCCCGTCGTCGCCGAAGCGCTTCAGGAACCCGTCTTGAGATACGAACACGTGGCGCGAGTTGCCGTCGACGCTCGAAACCTTGTTCTGGAACGAATCGCAAGCGATGCGGTCGGCCTTGCCGTCTTCCGACAGCGCGACCGCCGCCCCCGCTTTCGCGAGGACGGTCTTCTTGCCCGAAATCCGTACGCGGAGCGTTGGGTCCACGTCTCCCGACACGACCTTTTCGCCCGTTTCCCGGTAATACCCGTCGCCCTGGTGGACGACGTATTTCACCCGGCCGTTCTGGACGGTGGCGTAGATGATCCGGCCGGAGGTGTCGAGAACCTTGAGGGCTTCGACCTTGGCCGTCACGACTTCCTTGGTCATCGATGGGGTGGCCGGAGCGCAGTCGGGACATGCCGCGCGGGCATGGACCTTTCCGCAGACCGGACACTTCGAAAACCGGATGCCCGATACGAGCGACGCCGGGAACTCCCCTCTCCGGTCGCGGACGAAGATTTCTTCGAACGCGTGGAGGAGGTCGTCCGGTAAGACGGAATAGTGGCGGGCTGGTCGCGGATAGCGGACTTCGGAATCGAAGACCGTCACCCGTTTCCGCATCCGTTCCCAATCCTTGAGCTTGGGTTTCGATCCGCCGGGGGCGTGGACGCCGCCGTACGGGCCGACGAACAAAAGCGATTGTATCAGCATGACCGCGTAGGCGTACCAATCCGAGTTTTCGTCGTGCGGCGTCGCGAGTTGGATTGATGGAGTGTTTTTATCACACTTAATCGGGTCCACGAAGCGCGCGGTAAAGACTCGGGTGAGGTAGCTTCCGAACTGCATGCTGTCGGCGTCGATGAGGAACGGCTCGAACTTGTGGGTCACGAGCACGTTCAGGTCGTTGAAGTCGCCGATGACCGCACCGGCGTTATGGACGCCGGATACCGCGAGACGGAGGCGTTCGAAGAGACGGACGACGTCCGAATCCCCGATGGCGTTCTTTTCGCGGTACGAACGTTCCGAAAACCGGAGCAGGGCCTCGGCGTTCGGTACGAGCGGCATGGCGTAGCCGACGACCTTCTTCGTCTTGGCGTCGAGCGCGAGCGAGGCCGGAACGACGACGCTCCCGGGCATTCCTTTGGGGAACGCCGCAAGTTTGATCTGGTGTTCGGCGATGCGGGCGCGGGCCGCTTCGATTTCCGTAGGGTTGTTTTCGTAGTCGGGATGGTCGGGGGTTTTGAAAATTTTCACCGCCCGCCCGGACCCGATACCGTATACGTCGGCTTCCCCACCCTTGCCCACGGTTTTCGCGGGGTTCAGGCGGAGAAGTTTTCCGTCGAGCAGGATTTCCATGTCGTTTCTCCTTTGTCGTCCTTCCTCGTTATTGGGAATGAACGGCGGTTTGGCGGGCCTTGCGGCTTAAAGAAATTTTAATCCGGTGGGGCGACGTTCCTCCTCGCGATGGCGAGGGTCGTATCGTCCTTCAGCGGACCGGGGATGAGCAGACCGTTCATGATCCTTTCGCGGTTCATGACGGCGAGCCGCCGGCGAAGCGCGTCGGGATTTTGAAAAACGGCGTCGGTCGAAAGCCATTCCCCAAGGGTTTGGGGATAGTCGGCGAAGTAGTCGGTTCCGTCGGTGGCGACGGCGACCGATTCGACGTCCTCCGTAGCGAATTCGACCGTACCGATTTCGAGCCCAGGATTCATCCGGAGCGTCCGGTAGGCGAAGTACGGCGGCGCGTTGTTCGGAAAGGGACCGAGATTGGTCACGTTCCCGTTCACCGCGTAACTGCCGTCGCCGCAGTGGAAAACCGTGGTTTTCGTGGGAGTAATCACGAATCCGACGAAGGAAAACAGGAAGAATTCCTCCACCGTCTTCGCAGTCCTTCCACCCATGGCTTCCGCCAGGTTGGCGATCCAAGCGTCAAGACGGCAGGATATGAGGCACCAGGGGATGACCGGTTCGAAAAGCGGGAGTTCGCGGATGAGGGAATCGGCGATTTCTTTGGCGAGGAGCCGGACGCCGATTTTGGCGCCCACTTCGCTCGATTCGCCGGATCCGCAGCCGTCAGCAACGATCCCGATGGTGAAAAATTCCTCTTGGCACAGGAAATAGGCATCCTGATCGTTTTTCCAAAAGGGCTTCCCCACTTGGGTGTGGTCGCTTCCGGGAACGGAGGCTCCCGCGGTTTGGAATAGGTTTCGCATGAAAGCCTCCTTATGGTAGTTTCGCGAATGTTAATGAACGAATGTATTAGTAACACTTGTTTGAATACAAATCGGACGTGTGAATATTTGTCCGTGCCGTTCTATTAAATGTACTTAATACACTCGTAAATGTATACGGAAGGATTCGGATGTCAAAACGAATATGCGAAATCCCCTCTTCCGCCGCTTCGTGGAGACAAAAAAAATCCCGCCGCACGAATGCGACGGGATTCCGATCCTGGGTCAATCGATCTGCCATCCGTCCGAGTAGAGACTCAGAAGTACCGGATGCATTCTCGTATTGATTTCCCAGCGGGAAGTTTTGAGCGCGTCCTTATCGAACGCCAGGCTCGCCGCCACCGTTTCCGGGGTAATCGAACGAGTCGGCACCGTCACCGCGAGATTTCGCAGGTCGGGAGCGCTTCTTTTGTCTTTGTTCCAGGCCATCACCCACCCCCAATCCCCGAAACTCGGGATATTGGCATGGTATGGGAGCGTACCCCATCCCGCGGCCTCCATGGTTCGGAGGATGCAGAGGTACGCCTCCTTCGCATGGAAGGGAGAGGTAGCCTGAACCACGAACAACCCGTTTTCGGAAAGGAGGCTTCTGACCCCGCGGTAGAACTCACGCGAATACAGTTTGGCGAGTTCTACCGAATTGGGGTCGGGCAAATCGCTCACGATGACGTCCCACGGACCTTTTCCGGCCATTTCGCGAACGAAGCGGTCGGCGTCCATGGTCACTACCGTCACGTCGGCGTACGGTTCTTTCTCGGCGCGCACCTTCTTCGACCGTTTTTTACGGTCGGAGGCGGCGCGCACCGTGTCGGAAACAAAGAGCGTGCGGGTGCCCGATTCGATGACCGGAGCGGCCGTAGCACGTACGCGGGCATCGGAAAACGAGCCGCCGTTGAGCTTGGAAAGCGTCGGATCTTCGCGGGCGATGCGGATCATTTCTGGATCCAAGTCGACCAGCGTAATCTCTTTGACGCCCGGGTGTTTGAGAAGTTCGCGGACCGCCATCCCGTCCCCTCCGCCCAGTACCAGCACCCTTTCGGGATTCGGATGGGCCAGGATGGCGGGATGGATGAGAAGCTCGTGGTAGCGGGCTTCGTCCACGCTCGAGAACTGCAGGTTGCCGTTGAGGTAGAGGCGGACGTCGTCCAGTTTCGAGTTGCGCGTGACCACGATGCGTTGGTACTTGGTGGTTTCGGCGCTCACGACCGGATCGGCGTACATCTTCTGCTCGAAGGCGGCGTTCCATTCGCGGTTTTGGGTAAAACCGAAAACGATCAGCGCCGTCGCGGCGACCATGGCGATTTGCGGAATCCTCGGCCGTTTCACCCACCCCGATTTCTCGAAATAGGCGTACGTGATGACCGCGACGAAGAGGTTGCAGCCGGAAACGAGGAAACTCGTCTCGGTGAGCGGCAGCTCCTTCACCAGGTATTTGCTCCAAAGCAGCGCGGCGACGAAGGCTCCGAGGTAATCGAGGCCGTACACCGTCGCGATGTTGACTTTGAGGCTTTCCGAGAACTGCTGGTTCAGCCGGATCACGATGGGAATTTCGAACCCCACCAGAAAGCCGATGCCCACGATGAGCGCGTACTGCACGAGGGAGAAATGGTCTTCCAGGTGCGCGAACGCACCGTACACGAGCGTCGGGGCGAACGAACCGAGAAGCGCGAGAGCCACTTCGATGAGAATGAACTTCTCGACGAGGCCTTCGTCGGAAACGGTCTTTTGCATCCAGCTTCCCGCACCCATGGCGAGCAGCATGGTAGCGATGACCATGGAAAACTGCTCGACCGAATTCCCGAGCACGTAGGTCGAAACCGTCGCGAGGACGTATTCGTTGACGAGCCCGGCCGCACCGGTGAAAAACATGGTGACGGCCAAGAGGAAAGTAGCGGTCTTGGGATTCGCCCGGCATTCGATTGCCGGAGCGGTAGCGGAAAGCTGCATGGAAAAACTCCTTTCGTATTCCGGGACCCCCGGGACCGTCCGCGATGGACGGTCCCGAAGCCCGGAGCGTTACGGAACGACCATGCCGACCGCGAGGGCCAGAATGATCTTGAAGGTCGCGGTAAAGAGCGAGAACGCCGCGTTGTTGCGGAAAATCTCGTCACCGTACCGCTGACGTGCGTTGCCGAAGAACAGCCTCGGAACGAAGACCGTCACCGAGAAGAGCACCGCCATCCCCACCGCGTAGGACGCGGCGAAAGAAAGCAGGTCTTCCGTCCAGCCGACGAACGGCCCGGAAATGGCGTTGCGGAGGGTGATGCCCGTAGCGATGAGCATGCCGCCCAAGCTGATGCCGGCGGCGAGATTGCCGACCGACTTTATCGGGCTCCGTTCGCTCGAAAGTCCCAAGAACCAGGAACTCTGGATGCCGGAAACCTTCATGAAGAGCTTCGCGGACGCGATGAGCGCCGCTTGGCCCAAAACGAAGAAGACCACCGGAGCGAACCAGGGGCTCTCGCCATTGGTCGAGAAGGATGCCGCGGTAATGAAACCGGTAGCGATGGCCGCCGAAGCGTCCACCACCGCGACCGAGACGTTGCCCCGTTCGCGGATTTCGGCATTGTCGTCGACCTCGTCCGTGATGATTTTGTCATTCACGACCGACGCGATGAAAACGAACGCCGACGCTATCGCCCCGTAGAGCAGGATTTCTCCCGCCGTTACGAGGAAGCCCGCCGCGTGCACGTGTTCGATGGCCGTGAGCATGGCCATCGCGCAGCCGAACGAATACCCCAGCCTCTGGATGGAGACCGCCACGTTGCCCGAGAGAATCGGCCCCGGAGGACCGTACGCCCGGCTGAACGCGACGTTCGCCAGATAGAGGACGAGGAGCATTTCGCCCGAAAAGAACAAAAACTGCAGGTATTCGAAGACGTTGATCTTCATGGGAAACCCCTTTCGTAATTTACTTGCCGGCACCGCCGGGACCACGGCCTCGGAAATCCGGACCGGAACCGCGCTGCGAGCCGCTGCCGGAAGCCCCGTAGGACCTCCAGCGGTCGACCCCGCCAGTGCGAACGTAGTGCGAACCCCGATAATGGCCAGAGCCGCCCGTCACCGAGCCGCCCGTACCGTAACGGTCTTCCTCGTCTTCCGATCCGAGATAGGGCTTTTTCGCGCGGTAATCGCGCTTCCAAGCGTCCCATTCGGTTCTCGAGTACGAATGCCCGCCGAGCGCGTCGCGAATGAACGCGTACTGCCCGTACCATTGCCAGAGGCTTCCTCCGCCCGAAGGCGAATTCTGCCAACTGCCGTATGCCGGGTTGCCGACGAATTCCATGCCGTCCGGAGCCGGAACCTTGACGGTTTCGTCTTCGAACATGCCGTACGCCTTGGAAACGAGCGCCATGCCGAGAAAATCTTCGGCAGAATCGAACTCGTTCTCACCCACGGCGATCCAGTCGGTGGTCGTCACCTTGCCGTTGCGTTCGATGCGGTACTTGTGGTAGTACTTTTCGGACGTGTCGACGTAGTATTCGGCCATGTCGTGGGAGACCGGGCGGTCGTACCAGAGATCGACGGCGATTTTGGACCAAACGGCAGCCGCGAGGGCGGTAGTGTCGGATCCGAAAATTCGCCTCGAAGAAGTGGCTACGGGCGTTTCGTCCCATTTCGGGTCGTCGAGCACGCGGGCCGTCTCTTCGTCGATCTGGACCTGCGGATAGACGTGTTCCTTGTCGGTGGACCAATCGGAATCCTCATCCCAGCTGACCCGGGTGACCTGCGCGAAATAATCGACGCGCATGTCGACGAGCGTTTTGGAGTGGCTTTCGCGAAGCTCCCCGACCCGTTTTCCCCGAACGTCGACGTGTCTCTTCGAATCGGCGTCGGCCTTGGCGAGCATCGCGAACGAATCCGCGACGATGCCGTAGTCCTTAGCCTTTTTCGAGAGTTCCGCCTTCGCTTTGGCAAGGGCGGTTTCGGCCGTGTCCAAGAACCCCTGGGCGACCTTCACGTCGGCGTCGATGGCTTCTTTCTTATCCGGAAAATCCTTCGACGACGAATCGGCCAACGCCACGAAAGACTTGGTCCGTTCCTTCGTCGCCGCCACGGTTTTCACCGAGTCGGAGAGCGGAGTGTCGGAGTCTTTCACGAGCGCGAGCAGGGCGGTTTTGCGGTTCTGGTAGTTGGCCAGCACCGTTTTCGCCTTTCCGAGGTCGCCTACGCAGGCAGCGAGGGCTTGCGACAGCTTGTCGGCGTCGTCGGAAGAATTGCGCTTCAGCAAGGGGTCGATGGTCTCTTCCCTCCTCGCCTGGGCGCTCCGTACGAAAGTGCCCGCCTTAACGAACACCGTTTGTTGCCAATCTTCCCGCTTCAACGTTTCCACGAGCGGCGCCGCGTCCGGGGACGCGGCGAACTTTTGGAACGTCTGGGCCTCCTTGTCGAGCAAGGCCGCGAACGCGCTCGTTTCGGCGGCGACGGTTTTCGACCGTTCCACCGATTCCTTGGGCAATCCGCAAGCCGCGAGAAGGAGCGGCAACATGAGCGTTACGAGCATCCTTTTCATATTTCCCCTTTCACGGGCGCCCGAAAGCGCCCGAAACGTGATTACGAACCGCGGGCGAGAAGCGTGACGGCAGAAGGGGGAACCGGGCTCGAGAGCCAGATTTCCACGCCGCCGCTTCCATCTCTCCCCCAGACTTCGATAGTGAGGTTTTCCGGCCCTTGCGAACCGAATTCGTAAGCGCGGACGAGTTGGGGCTCGCCGGCGCCGTCGCGGTAGTACTTCGCCGCCCAGGACTCCTCGTCGTCGTAGGTGAAAACGCCGCCTTCGAAGCGGATTTTCAACGAACGGTCGAGGCGGTCGTCGTCCAAAAACGACTTCCAGTCCTTCGCGCCGAAAACCGACGGGTCGGAATCGAGCTTACGCGACGACATGTATGCCGTCACGACGTCGTCCTTTTCCCACTCGAACCAGGCGTTTTCACCAGTTTCGAGACAGGTCATCCCCCACTCGTGGACGCGGAACTTCTCGTCTTTCTTAAAGCTCCACGACCATTCGTCGTAGTGTGAGACGGAAAAGACGCAGTACGTCTTTCCTTCGATGCCGACGACCGTACCCGGCGTGACCTTGGCGAAATCGGGATTGAACCTGGCACTTTGCGGGACCAGACGGGAGCGTTCGACGCTCCGGATGATTCCGATTCGCGCGTGTTGCGTGCTATCCATGTCAGGCTCCTTTTCCGTATTTCATTTGGATCATGTCCAAGTTGGCGAGGTATTCGATTTCGCTGCCCTGGTCGGCGACGCGTTCGAACTCGAGGAGTTCGTCACGCATGTCGGAGAGGGCTTTGACGAACATGGCGGCCGAAGATTTCCGCGTAGCGTCGGCCAGATTGGCGTAACGCTTCACGTGGTCCGGCAGCCAATGCGAGAGGATGCGGCAAATTTCGGTCGTCATCGCGCTCTCGGCGAACTTGCGTTCGACCGAAGCGATTACGCGGAATCCCACGTCGATGACTTCTTCGATGCCGTGGGTTTCCCCTTCCGTCAGGCGGATTTCGAGCCGCGAGTACTGGTTGAGGGCAAGCAGGCTTTCTTCGGTTTCGCGGAACCGCGGGGACGCTTTCTTGGGGCTTTCGGCCCCTTTGGGCGCCTCGGGGGCGGGTTGCGGATCTTTCGGACGGTTCGACGCGGCTTTGAAAACGGCAAACGCGAGGAGTGCCAAAAGCGCGAAGACCAGCCCTACGATCAGGATCGTCATAGTGTCCATCTTCTTTTTTCCTTTCCAAAAAATTGGATTGTTCGGGTTTTGTTAATGATCACGCCGACAGTGCCGGCGACCATGCGGAATATAAGTCCGAAATGGTGTCTGTCAATAAATAATCGACATTGTCAACTCCCTATCTCACGATGGACTGGACTTTGGTTTCCGACGGCTTCAAAAACGCCTCGATATCGCGGAAAAGCGCTTCGGCCGACGCCGAGTTGTCGCGGGAGACGTTGCAGACGTAGAGGTCGGCGGTGACGAAGGAAATTTCCGGCCACGTATGGATGGCGACATGCGATTCGGCGAGCACGTTGACTCCCGTGAACGCGTCTTCCCCGAAGGAATGGTATTTTCGGGCGACTTCGGTAAGGCCGCGTTTTTTTACGAGGGAACCGATCAGCTCGCCCACTCCGTCCATTCCAAGTTCGCGGATTCACGAAAAATCGCAGCCGTAGAAATTGGCGAGGATATGGGTTCCGGAAGGTATGGACGATGTGTTTTCCAACTTGTTTCCTAATGAATACGTTCGGATTTATAATGAAGAAATCCAACTCGTCAAACGTCGGTTGTTTGACAAAGTTGTTTTTTGTTGATTTAGATGTTGACTTTAGTGAATCCTTCTTATATTTGCGCGTGGCCGGAACACCGCTTTTCCGGAGATCGTTAACATTCTCGTTTTTACACAAAGAAGGAGGACGCGCATGCGCTCCCTACGCTATTTTTCAGCAATCGTCGCCGCTACCGTCCTCTTGGCCGGCTGCGGAAAACGCGCCGAACCGGTCGTCATCGGTTCGGGTTCCGAAAACGCGGCGTTCTACCCCGCTATCGAGGCCTTCGCCAAATCCAAGGGCCAAACCGTCACGTTCGTGTCGAAAGGCTCGGTCGACCTGGCGAACGACCTCGCATTGGGTACCGCCGCGCCGTACGACGTCGTTTGGACGGCGAGCTCCTCAGTGCTCGACGGCATCAAGGGCCACGCGGTGAAAGACTCGGTGAGCGTGTCGGTATCCCCGGTCATGCCCATCGTCAAACGCTCCAAAGCCGAATCCTTCGGCTGGACGGGCAAGAACTTCACCAACGCGGACTTCTACGACGCCGTCACCAAGGGCAAGCTGAAATTCGGCATGACCTCGGCCTCACAGAGCTTCTCTGGGCAGGCCGCGTACCTCGGCATGCTTTCGAGCCTCTCGGGCAACCCCGAAGTCCTCCAGGCTTCGGACCTCGACGCGAAAGGCATCGCCGAACGTACGGCCGCGATCTTGAAAAAGGTCGCGCGGTCGAGCGCGTCTTCGGGCACGCTCAAGACCTTCATGGTCGCCAATTTCGATTCGTACGACGCGATGTTGAACTACGAAGGCCTCGCCTTCGAAGCCAACCGCGAACTCGCCGGATCGGGCAAAAAGGACGCGTTCTGCGCCCTCATGCCCGCCGACGGCGTCGTGGTGGCCGACCATCCCGTCGGATACGTCGACAAAGGCGACGCGAAGAAAGCGGCGTTCTACAAAGAACTCGTCGCCTACCTCAAGTCGCCGGAATTCCGACAGATCCTCAAGGACAACGGCCGCCGGGCGGAAATGGGACTCCTCGCGAGCACCCAGAAATCCGCCTACGACCCCTGTTGGGACACCGACCGTCCGATCAAACAGGTCACCATGCCCACTTCGGAAGTCGTGGCGAAAGCCGTCGACCTCTACCAGTCGGCCCTCCGCAAACCGAGCCTCACGATCTACGTGGCGGACTTCTCGGGGAGCATGGGCCAAAGTACGGGCGAACGCGATCTGAAGGCGGCCATGCGCGCGGTATTCGACCCCGTCGAAGCCCGCAAATGGAACCTCCAGCCGACCGCGAAGGACGTGAATATTTTCATTCCGTTCTCGCACGTCGTCTGGGGCTCCATCGAAGTGCGTGGCAACGATCCCAAGGCGTATGCCGCGGCGATCGCCAAGATCGAAAGCCTGCGTGCCGACGGCGGGACCGAGATGTATCTCGGCCTGAACGCCGCGCTCGCGGCTCTCGACCGCTTTCCCAATCTGTCGGATTACGCCGTATCCATCGTGCTGATGACCGACGGGGTATCGAAAAACGACGGCGCCAACCAAGCCATGGACGGCCTCGCAAGGGCCTTCAAGGAACGGGGCGTCGCCACCTACTCGATCCTCTTCGGGGAAGCGGACCAAACGCAGCTCGTCAACATCGCCAGCCACCAAGTGGGCGGTAACGGCGAGCTCGCCAAGGCCTACGTCTGCGACGGTCGTAAAGACCTCGTAGGCTGCTTCCGCAAAGTACGTGCCAACAACTGACCTCCGGGGAACCCCGGGGAAAGGAAAACCATGAAGGAAACCCTCCGGGGGATCGTCTCGGGACTCACGGCTACGGCCGGGTGTCTCGGGGCGTACGTCCCTTTGCATTATTCGCTCGGCATCAGCCTCTGCGTCGGCGCGGCGGTCTTCGTCGGTACGTACCTCGTCATCCCCCGGAAAAAGGGGGCGGACGAAGTCGTCATCGATACGAACGCCGGACTGACGGAAGCCGATCGCGAAGACGTCGTCACCAAGATCGACGCCTACCGTTCCGAAATCCTCGCGTCCAAACTCGCTTTCGAGCGGCTCGGACACCCGAAGACGGCGGAAAAAATCGACCGGGTCTTAAAACTCGTCGACGCCATCGCCGACCGCACGAAGCGGAAGCCGGCGGAGATTCCACGCGTGGAGTCCTTCGCCGATTACCATCTCGCGCGGGTGTCCAAACTCGTGAGCGAATACGCGGACATCGCGGACGGCCTCCAAACCGACCGCATCCGCAGCGAAATCGAAAAGCTCAAGGGAATCCTCGACGTCGTCGCCGACGGCTTCGAAGACTTCTACGAAAAACTCAAGCTGCGCCGTATGGACGACCTCCGCATCGACGGGGAAGCCTACATGGCCGTGCTCAACTTCGAAAAGGAATGAACGTATGAACTCCCGACTCATCGGTCTTGGCGGGGGCATGCTGCTCCTCGTCACCGTCGGCCTCGCGCTGACTTTCTGGGACAAGGCCTCTTCCAACCCCGACGCCTTCAAACGCGTCGACACGGTGGAGATCAAGGGCAAGGCCACGAAGGAATTCGTGGCGCTCTGCGAAAACCCGAAGATCCGCGAAATTCTGCGGAAGAACCACAAGGTGGTACCGACCTGCGTCCAATCGACCTCTTCGGAAACCGTCGCGGCGAACGCGGCCGAAGGCGGGCAGGATTTCCTGATTCCCGCTTCCGACCTCATCGCTTCGACCTATCCGGGCAAGTCGCTCCAGACGCAGCCGGTCTTTTCCACTCCGCTCATCGCGTTCACCCGCTCGAGCCATGCAGAATCGCTCGTCGCCAAGGGCTACGCCACCAAACAAAACGACGGGAGCCTGCTCCTGCCGTTCGCGAAAGTGGCCGACCTCGTGGCGACCAAGGCCGCATGGAAGAGCGTCGGCATCAACGAATACGGCCCGGTGAAAGTACGGGGCACGGCTCTGGAGTCCACGACTTCTGGCCAAGCCCTGGTGCATTTGCTGGTCGCCGCGTTCAATAACGACGAACCGGTGACGCCGGAAACCGTTCCGGCGCTGACGGCCAAGATCAAGCCGATCGTCGACCGCCTGGGTCAACTGCCTAAGACGACGAACGACCTCTTGAACGTCTGCCTTTCGACGGGTTGCACGGATCTGAACTTCGGACTCGAAAGCACGTATCTCCGGATCGTGCACGATTTCGCGGACGGGGACGAAAACTCCAAGAAGAGCGCCGAAGCGATGAAGAAAAACCTCACCGTCCTCTATCCGCAACCCGCGGCCTGGGGACACCACACGATGATCGTCCTGACGGAAGGCGGGCGGCGTTTCTTGAACGCCCTCTCCGACCCTGAAATCCAGGCCGTCGCATGGACCGAACACGGTCTGCGCACGCCGGGACAAGGCATCCGGATGGATTCGAAGTCGGCGCCGGTTCCCGGGGTCGCGACGTCCATCGGCGCCGCGGTCACGCAACCGACCGCCGAAGCCAACAAGGCGTTCATCAAGTCCGTTTTGGGCAAATAGGCCCCGCGTCAAAAACCCGCCCTTCCGGAATCCTCCGGAAGGGCCAATGCGAAAAATACGAAAGGAAACTCCATGAACGAACAAGCCCAACAAGCAACCGACGGCCAAGGCCAATCCGCAACCGCGCTGGCCGAAGCCCCGGTCCCGTCGTCGGTGTTCTCAGTTCTCGATTCGCCCTCCGCACAGCCGCTCGTCCCCACGGGTACGGGCGCCGTGTCCGGCGAATTCATCCCCGCGTCCGCCGATTCCGGCGTCGCCCGCCTGGTCATTCTCGACCATCCGGACGTCGCGCCGCAAGCCGCCCAAATGGTCGGCGAATGGGGCGACCTCACCAAGTTCGCGTCCAGCCTGGACGTAATCAAGTTCGGTTCCAAGGTCGAAACCGAAATCGAACGTTTCTATGCCGTCATGAACGAACAAGCGGGCAAGATGGAGGCTCACGTCTTCCTCGAAGTCGCGAACGCGCTCATGTCCGGCGCCGAAACGCAGGATTCCGGCCTGGCCAAGATCGAAAAGGAAGCCGAAGAACAGTTCAAACGCCCCTTCCTGGTGAAGCTCATCGCGGCCATCGGCTTCGACAAGTGGGCCAAGAAGATGGACCGCGAACGCCTTCCACAGATTTCCGCGTTCATCTCCTCCCAGTTCAAATCGGGCGGCGAGCGGATCAATTCATGGATCGACGGCATCCGCGTCAAGACCGAGGATTCCTGCCGTGGTCAAATCGAGGGCATCCGTCGCTGGGAGCTCGCGATCGCCGAAGGCAAGAAGCACGAAGTCCTGCTCGCGGCGACGATGAGCGCCGGCTACCAAGTGCTGGACGCGGCTAACGCCGCGTTGCCCACGCTGCCCGAAATGGCCCGCAAGGACCAGATCGACCGCATCGGGGTTCTCACCCAGCGACTGGTGTTCCTGGGACGTCTCTATGGCGACGCTCCGGGCCGGATGGTCCGTTCAAAGCACGGGTTGAACGGCGCGGTCACCACCTTGGTGAACGTGATGAGTTCGGCCAACGGCTTCTTCATCCAGCTGCGCCAATCGGCGTTCGACCTTACCCAGGGCTACCAGACCCGCGCGCTCCAACGGGCCAACGCGGATCTGGGCGACGTCTCGGCCTCTCTGAGCCGCCGGGGCGCGCAAGTGCTGGGCGAAGTCGCCGTCGCGGCCGTCGGCATGGCGGCCGAGAACGCCAAGAAGCAGGCCGAGCTCAACAAGAGCCTGGCCGCGACTACGGTCACGATGGTCGAAAACCTCAAGGCCGCCGAACAGGCGGCCAAGGCGCAGATCGTCGAAGCCACCAAGGAACTCGCCGAAGGCCAGCGTCTCATGCTCGAACTGCGCAAGCAGCAGAACATGGCGACCTGACCGACGCGGACTTCCGTTTCGAAACCCACCTCTCGCGAGGTGGGTTTTTTATTGCGTTCGAAATCCCGCCCCGGCCTGCCTGCGCCAAACTGTTTGACCTTTTCCGCCTCGCAAGTATAAATATCCAAATACCCGTTACGGCAACCGCATGCGCCCGCTCCCGCCCGAAGCCCTGTACGCCCTCTCCGCCGACCCGTGGACGCTCGGCCATTCTTCGGTTCTCGACAAGGCCCGTGAAAAATATACTGGCAGGGTTCTCGTCGGCATCGCGAACGACCCCAAGAAGAACTACGCCTTCGCCCAATGGGAACGCCTCCGCCTCGCGCAGAAAAGCCTCGACGTTCCGCCGGAAGACGTGCGCCTCGTTCCGGGATCGCTCGCCAAGTACATGATGTGCGAAGACATCCCCAACCTCGTCCGCGGCGTGCGCAACGTTCTGGACGAAGCGGCCGAAACCACGCTCAAGTTCTACTACCTGCGCGAAAATCCGGACCTTTTCATCGACGTCATCCACGCGGAAGCCGATTCTCCGTACGCGGAAATCAGCTCCTCGGGCGTAAAGGAATGCCTCAAGGTCGGGCACGACATTTCGAGCTTCGTTTCGTCGACCGTCAAACAGGCGCTCGAATCGCGGATCATCCGGCAGTACCCCGTCTGCGTCACGGGCGAAATGGGTGCGGGAAAATCCACGCTTTCGCGCAAAATCGCGGACACGGCCCGCGAACTCTGAATCGCTTGCACGTACGTCGACTACGATTCCATCGCGCACGAAATCTACTTCTCGCTCACCGATCCGATCTACGAAAAAACCCGCCGAAAAGTGGCGGAAGCGTTCGGCGAATCGGTCGTGACGGCGGACGGTTTCATCGACCGCGCCGAACTCGCGCGCATCGTCCGGGAAAATCCCGGAAGCGTCGAAATCCTCAATTCGATCCTCCGCAAGCCCATGCTCCTCCGCTACGGCGACATGGTCGCGGGAAAGCGGGGCATCGTGCTCGTCGACGCCGCGCTCCTCGTGGAATTCGGACTCACGCACTTGGGCAACCACCACGCCGTGGTCGTTACGGCCCCGGTAGAAACCCGCGTGGAACGCGTCATTCCCCGCTACGCGAAAGGCGGGCGCACCATGTCGCGCGAAGACGTGCTCAAAATGTTCTCGCTCCAGATGTCGGGAGAAGACAAGATTGCCAAACTGGAGTCGACCATCGAAGAGAACAAAAACGGTTCGGTCCTCGCGTACGACAACGGCGAAAGCCCGGTCGACGCGAAAAAGGCGCTTTTCGACATCCTCGCCAAGATCGACGTTTTCGGCGAACTTCGCGCGCAAATGGCCTTGAGAATGTTCGGAATCAGCGAACTCGAATCCGCGGCGCTCGTGGCGGAACTTAAGAAAAAACACGAGGAACCCCACCGCTTCTACCACACCTGGGAGCATATCGTCGAACTCCTCGGAAACCTTTTCGAACGCGCCGTCGCCACCGACATGCCGCAAGAAGAAATGGCCACGCTCGGCGTCGCCATCCTCTTCCACGATTCGGTGTACGACGTGAACCGCACGTACTACCGCGACAACGAAATCCACAGCGCCGAATACGCGAAACGCGCCCTTTCGTCCCGCGGAGTGGGCAGCCACCGGGTGGACAACGTGTACCAGCTTATCCGCGATACCGCGCACGCGAGCGGGGAAAAACCCAAAGAATACCTCTCGATGATCCTCCACGACTTGGACATGTCCATCTTGGGCTCTTCGCCGGAACGCTACGCGCTCTACGTTTCCGACATCATCGCCGAATTCGGCATCTATCCGGGGCGCGAATTCGTCAAAGGACGTCTGGAAATGCTCGAAAAGTGGATCGCCGACGAAAACCTCTTCGTCACGCAGTACGGAAAAGAACAATTTCAGGAACGCGCTCGGGAAAACATGCGCGCCGAAATCGCGAAGCTCCGCGAGATGGCGTAGTCCGATATGGCGGAATCGCCCGCACGACGTTTGTTGACAATCTGAAAACCGTAATTATGCGGTTTGACATTCGAGACCTCCGGATTAGGATTCGGAGGTCTTTTCGCACTTCGCGGAAACGAAAACCAAACACAAGGAGCGATCCATGCAAAACGAAACCGAAGGTGCCGTAAACCAAGCGGACGCCTTGGTCCAAGCGGCGCGTCAAGCGGGACAGACGCAGAACGAAAACGTCCGCCAACAGGCTTCCGCTTCGGGCGATGCCGTCGGCGAAGTCGCCGGAGGCATCCTCGACGGCGCGCTCGAACTCGTCGTCGAAGCCGGGAGCGCCGTACTCCAAGGCGCCGGGAACGTCGCCATCGGCGCGCTCGAATGCGGCGGAGCGGTAGTCGAAGGCGTTTGCAGCGCTGCCGGTGACATCTTGGGCGGACTGTAGGCGATGGAAGGCTACCATCCCATCGTCGCGCACGCGCTGACCTGGAACTATTTGGCGGTATTCGCCGCTTGGTACTTCGTCTACGGCACGTTCGCGTACAACTTCAGCTACGAAGGGACTCGCGGAGGATTCTTCCTTCCGCTTTACGCCCTCGCCGACGACTTGTATCTCCAACTCCCCGGCCGGAAAGCCGCGTTCATCCGTAAACAGGTGGACCAAGCGCTCGACCACGGCCACGGCGGAGGATACCTCGGAGGCCGGCTCGAAGACGACTGGTCGTACGAAAACATTCGCAAAAACGACCTCTACGCCAAGGTAGGCGCAGCCATGCTGCCTGGCACGTTCTACGCGTTCGTCATAACGGCTCCGCTTTTGTATCCGGTTTACTCTTGGGCTTGGAAGACGCTCTTTCCCGCCTGAAGTATGGCCGACGTACCGAGCGATTAAAAATCCCCCTGCGAAAGCGGGGGGATTTCTCATTCTTTTGACTCCCGTGGGCAAAACCGTAGACTCAGCCAACTTTCGGATTCCCCGAAAGTGCAAACAAAAGGAGATACGTGATGGAAAATAATGAAAACGCCGGTCAAGCAGAAGGCGTAGCGGGTCAAAACGACAACAACGAAAACGCGGCCGCCCAGGTCGTGGCCGTCGATACCGGCACCCCGGTTATCGAAGGCGAAGTCCTCGTCGCCGGCGAATCCGCCGTCGTCGAAGGCGCCGCAGCCGAAGCCGCACCGGAAACCCCGGCCGTGGTCGAAGCCAAGGCGGAAGTCGCGGAAACGGCCGAAGTCGTCGAAAGCGCCGCGGTCGCGGTTGAAGAAACCCCGGCGGTCGAAGCCGGCGCAGCGGTCGAACCGGCGGTCGAAGACGCGGTCATCGTGTCGGAAACTCCGGCTGCGGAAATCGCCGCAGTGGCCGAAACGGTCGTGGCGGCAGTTGAAGAAACGGCCGCCGTCGTCGAAGAAACGGTTGAAGTGATCGAAGCGGCCGCAGTGGTTGAAGTCGCGCAAGTTGAAGCAGTTGGCACGGGTGAAAACGTGCTCGAAGGCGAAGTCGTCGTCGCCGGCGAAGCCGCCGTCGTCGAAGGCGCCGCGGTGGAAGCCGCGGTGGAAGCCGCACAGGAAACCCCGGCGGCGGACGAAACCAAGGCAGAAGTTGCCGAAGGCGCTGAAGGCGCCGCAGTGGTTGAAGAAACGCCCAACGCAGAAGCCCAGGCACCCGCCGCGGCCGATGCGGAAGGACAGTCCTAAGTTTGGGGATGCGCGAGCATTTCCCAGATTCGGACGAGATACGAATCCCCCCGCGAAAGCGGGGGGATTTTACGAACGAAATGGCGTTTAAGCGAACGGTTTAAACCCTTTCGTACCGTCAGAAACGTATTCGATATCCTCCGCCGTGTAAAACTTGGGGTCGTCCTTCGTGCCAAAATTCGTCACGTATCCGAAGATCGCCTTGTGCCCGGCCACGTTCAGCTTCGCAACGTAGGTCTTCAGAGCACCGAGTTTTGCGCGGGCATCTTCGGTCTCCAACGTGAACCCCTCCTTGGGGTCGAAGAATCCCAAAGTACCGTCTTCGTATTCCACGAGAAAATCGGGATAGAAGTTCCCGGTTTTTCCAGCATGTTCGTAGACGACCGAGAAATACCTTTCCGACCCATCGCCGTTGCGGAGCCAGCGCTTAACCGGAATGGACGGATTTTCGAGGTAACTTTCGACGAACGAGCGCTCGCCCGCCGAATCGTAGGAAATCCAGCAAGGTTCGAACGCGTACCGTTTAAAGTTCCCGGTTTCGGAAAGTTCGGGGAATTCCAATGCCGGTGGAACGGTCCAAAAGCCGCGCTTGATGTCGGTTCTCGACGAGATTTCCGACGACCGGAGCGGCACGTAGGAATCCTTGGCCTTTTCGAAGACGCCCGAGAAGAATTCCCTTCCGGTAAGGATGACGGCCTGCAGTTTCGAGCGGGCCGTGCCTTTCGGGAAGAATTCCTTTTCGAGAGCCGAATACAACGCCTCTTTCATGACCGGGTACGACCGAGCGACGTTTCCGAACTGCGGGCGTACCGAACGGCGCACGAAATCGTCGAACGCGAGTTGGGTGCGTTCGTCTTCCGAAAGCGCTTCCACGCTGAACGCCGATTCTATCGTACGTTCCGACCGCTCGTCCACGTCGAGGGCGATTTTCCCGTCCGAAAGCAGCGATTCCGAAACGCGCGCCACGGATACGTCGACGGCGCTCGCAAGTTTAAAAAGATTGTTTTCGCGTTCGCCGGAAACGCCCCCGGCTTTGTCCAGGAGCGCCTTCGAAAGCGCGGCGTAGAACGAATACCCCACGTCGCCGTAGTCGGTGCGTACGGACCTTTCGACGGGCAATGGGAAAGCGAAGCCAGGAAAATCCGGATGCCGGACGGCGTTCTTGGTCTTGAGGTACTGTTTGACGTCCCCGTCGATTTTGAGGTGGACCTTGGGGAGGTCGGTATAGACGTAGGCGCTGTCGAGAAGAGGATTTCCGTAGTGTTTCTGCTCCGGCGTTCGGAGGATGCGCCCGATGGTCTGGATGGAGAACGAAAAGGATTTGATTTCGCGGAACATCACGAGGATCTGCGCGCGCGGACAGTCCCAGCCGATGGCGATGGCCTGTTTGAATACCAACACTTCCGCGGGGGAATCCCATTCGGCGATGTTGTCCAAATCAGGCGTCTTGTCGGCAGAGAGCCAGACGGCGAGCTTTCCGTTTTCGCGGGTGATTCCGAACGATTCGGCGAGGATGCGTTCGACGTGGTCGAGCTTGGTCAGGTCGAGTTCCGACGCTTTTTCGGAGTCGCTGGGCAACTGCACGAGTACGAGCGGCTTCACTCCGGAACCTTCCGCTTCGAAAGCGACGGCGAGCGCGTCGCGTTTTTCGAGCGCCGCGCGGATGAGGACGGTGTCGCTGCCGTCGGTCTCGTTCAGAAACAGGCCGATGTTCTCGTTCATCAGCGCTTCCCGGCGGATCATGCCGGCTTCGATGACTTCCTCCGGTTCGACTTTGACGATTTCGTCCGGTTCCGGGGAATCGGGCGTCGCGCTCACTTCTATCTGGATCTTGGGACGGATGAATTCGGCGAGAATTTCCTGCGCCCGGTCGGATTTGAGGTTTCGGTGGCTTTCATCGATGATCAGGACGGTTTCGCGCCCCGCTTTCCGCGAGTTTTCGAGGTACGTCGGCAGGTTGTCGTCGCGCTCGTTGTCGCGCATGGCGCGGACTTTCCA
Organism: uncultured Candidatus Peribacteria bacterium; assembly: GCA_964482035.1. Classification (GTDB taxonomy): domain Bacteria; phylum Patescibacteriota; class Gracilibacteria; order BD1-5; family UBA2023; genus JANJWP01. Next base: position 168,618 of record CAYZVC010000004.1, read on the forward strand.
TTCTTCTTTGCCCGTCTCTTTGTCCTTGGATTTCTTATTGAGCTTCTCCCAGTTCACGAAGAGGATTTCGTTCTCGCCGAGTTCGTTACCCCTGATGTCGGACAGTTCGGAAAACCGGAGTTTCGAGCCTTCGAGGGTCTTTTCGAAACTCCGTTTGGACTGCCCTGCGATGTCTCCGATGGAGAGCCAGACGTACGAATACTTCCTTCCCGGCACGTCGGAAAGGCGCTTAAGGAATTCCTGCATCATCACGGTCTTGCCGGAACCCGTGGGGGCTTTGAAAACGAGCGACATCGGTCGGGAAACTTTCTTGTCGAGAAGTCCGAGCGACTTAGTGAGGAGTTCGCGCACGGCGTTCTCCTGGTACTGCCTGAGACGGATCATGGTTGGGGGTGGTTAGATGCCGTATACCTTGCGGTATGTCGAAAGGATACCGTCCGGGATAGGCTCGAGAACGAGGCGGTCGGACCACTCGGAGAGTTCTTCGACGAACGGATCCTGCGCTATGGCGAAGACGTACGCCGTGACCGGGCCGGACGATTCGGCGAGATAGCTTTTCAACTCGGACAGATCCGACGGATCGTATACGAGCGCGAGGTTTTTTCCGTTGCCGGAATACGTGCGGAACGCGTCGTCCGAATGGCCGGGAACGGCGTCGAAACAATCCTCCTTGATGCGGAGGAGGTCGGAACACCGGTCGACGAACGCGTGGCGGAGGTCGTCGGTGGATTTGGAATGCGGAACGAACGCCGTCTTGAAATACCGGACGTTGCCGCCGAGGCCTTCCACCGCTTCGCCCTTGGAGTCGGCGTATCCTTGGGACACGCGCTTCACTCGCTCGTAGCAGACGTCGCGGCAGAGGTTCTTGTCCGGGTTTTCGGCGGTATTCTCCCTATTGGAACAGAGGATGAACCGGCGGTCCCCGCCGTCTTCCTTGTTGAGTTGGAGAACGGCGTGTCCGGTGGTTCCGGAACCAGCGAAGAAGTCGAGGATTATTGAAGTGCTTGAGGCATGTTGCAATAGAAATTTAATTAAATTTTTAGGTTTTGAATATTGGAACGCACCCTCTCAGAGCAATTCTCCTAAATCTGCATATGCGTCCTCGTTGGTCGCTGACGACAATCTTCAATCTATGAACGAAGGCATTCCTTTTCGGGATTTGGAATTATGCCTTATGACTCTTGGTTGAAAATTTGATGTATTGATAAAAATTTCGGTTCCATTTTCCAATTCTGCATCCAGAAAGGCTTGAGACCAAGTGAATGGCCCGCGTATCGATACCTGATCCAAAAACACGCCATCTTTAATTCTTACTTCATTTAAAAGCTCAACTCAACTCGTTCAGGTTCCATATAATCCCGCATGATAAACCCCATCAGCAAGTTTGGTAAGAACGGTGGACTCCGGGAATCTTAATTCTTTAATTCCATTGGTACGCTTTACTAATGGTTGTGATTCTGAATTATCCGATTGTTCTCAAAGCAATTTGAGATATGAATAATCCTTGCCATATACGTGAACATACTCTGTTAGGCTGATCATTTTATCGGTAAGGAATGATCATTTTCGCTTTTTGTACCAAATAGCGGTTCCTGCAAAATTCCCCTCCCCAAACACCTCATCACAAAGCATCTTCAGCTGTGCTTGTTCGTTGTCATCGATGCTGATGAAAATCACTCCCGTCTCCCTGAGTAAATCACGGGCGAGACGGAGGCGTTTTTCCATGAAGGAAAGCCATTTCGAGTGGCGGAAATCGTCTTCCTTATCGACGTAGTGGTCGTTATAAACGAAGTCTTTGTTCCCCGTGTTGTACGGCGGGTCGATATAGATGACGTCGACCAACCCCCTGTGCGTATACGAAAGGGCCGCGAGCGAATGAAAATTATCGCCTTCGATGATGAGGTTTTGAGGTTTTTCCGAACCGTCGTCCAAGGTGAGTTCGCCGACTTCTTCGAGGACGGGCAACGCATTTTTCGCTTCCGCTTCGAACATTTCGGGTTTTTCTTCCCAAACCAGACCGTAGCGCTTGGTTTTCTTGAGTCGCTTAAGTTCGGCTTCCAGTTTTCGGATTTCCGCAAGGAGTTCGGAATTCTTTCCGTTCTCGGGGGCGGATTTCAAAGATTCCACCACCTTGCGCAATTCCGAAACGGTCTCGGTACGTATGGCATAATACTCCTCCCGGATCGTTCCGGGCGGATTGGTTTCGGGCATAGAAAAGGCAATTACGGTTGTAATTGCCAAGGGGAGTTTTCTTAATTTTTTCTTTTTGGAACGGGAGTTCCGGGCTACTGTCTTGGCAGAAAGCAATCAAAAAGGGCGGTCGAAACCCTCAGTGAAACAATCTGCCAAGACAGTTCCATTCTCCCCTATCCGAAACATTTAAATCTCGAAAAAGCGGCGAGCGGTATCAACCGCCCTTTCCGTTATTTAAATGTTTGCTGAATAAGGTCGAATGAAAAGAAAAGAATACAACTGTCTTGGCAGGCGGATTGTATCTTTTCGTAAAAAAGGCGCAAACGGGAATTCTATGGGTGGGAAAGAAATTTCTTAGTTTTTTCTTTTCAGAAAATCAATCGCCCGTTATCTTCGCATTGTCCCGATTATATTTTGAATATGGTAAATTCACAGTATTATTAGCCAGTAAATTCACCATATCAAACATGCGTACCGAACAATGCGTATCCGTAACGGAACTTTCCAAAAACACTTCCGGCATCATTCGCAGGGCGCCTGACATGGGAGCCCAGTACGTTTTCGTAAACAACAAGCCGCAAGCGGTAATTCTGGGAATGCGCCAATTCGAACAAATGCAAAAGGCGCTCGTCGAGTTTGGAACCGTTGACTATGCGGAGCTTTCTCCGGAGACTAAACGGATGTTCGACAAGGCTAAATCCCAATCCAAGGATACGTTTATCGATTATTAGCAATATGGTCGTCATATCCGGAATGCGAATTTCAAAAGACTCGCTCGAATATTTGAAATCCCGTAAACTGGAGAAACAGTATCTCAAAGCGAAATCCCTTATTCTTTCGGGTCATTTTTCGAATGTCGACCTAAAAATCCGCGAACCGAAAAAAGATCGAATCTGGTATTTCAGAATCAATCGGCAATTTCGAGCCTTATGCGAATTAGAAGGCGATATTCTTTACGTTCTCGCGATAGACAACCATCAGAACTAACGCGAAAACCTCCCCAAAAACTCCCCCACTTCCCCTTTCAGCTCTTCCCCGCCCCGCACGCCTCCGAACAATTCGTCCGAAAAGAATTTCCCGTTCGCGGCACCGAGCATCGATCCTACGATTCCCGCGTAACTGTCGGTATCGCCGCCGAAATTCACCGCATCGAACATGGCGTCGATCGAATGGGGATTCCTCAAGAAAAGCGCGTACGAAATACCCAAAGTCGTGAGAGCGTGGCACGACGCGCCCATCTTGTCGCCCCAGTCGAAAGCGGATTTGATGACGGTATCAGAAGAAACCACCCTGCCCGTCGAGGCGTCGGTCATGTCCATGAGGCGTTCGATACGGTCCGTCACCCGGTCTTTCAGTCATTTCGCGGTATCGCCGTTCTCAAAACGCTTGGCGTAGCTCCACGCGTTGGTCAATGCGGCGTGCGCGTCGAATTCGCCGTTTAGAAGGAGGTCGACCAAAACCTTGTGGTGCACCAGCGACGCCACCACGGCTTCCGGCGAATTATGGGTCACGCGGGCGTAATCGGCGACGTGCCGTTCCATAGCACCGAAACTCGTCCCAGAGAGCGCCTCGTACGCCGCGAGGGGCGATTGTTTCATAAGCACGCCGTTCCCCGCGGTTTCGATTCCGCTTTCGAGAAGCGGCGCTCATTTTCGGATGTTCGCGAAAACTTCCGTAGTCGCCCTTCCGAACCCGTACGGCCAATCTTTTGCGGCTGCGACCTGTGCTCTTACGACGTTCCGTGGGTCGAAATACCCGTCCTTGGTCATGGCCCGCAGCGTGGCGAAGGTGAGAACGGTGTCGTCGCTGTAATATCCGCCTTCGTCGCTATCGGCGGGAAAGCCGTCTTTGACGAACATGGCGTTATGCCGGGTCGGAAGGAAACCCGTTACGCGGCCGAAACGTTCGCGGATTTTTTCCGCCGTCTTCATTTCCGTCGGAACGCCCAAAGAGTCGCCCAGGGCGACTCAGAGGAGCATGGATTCGACTCTTTCTTCGATAGGGGCGTTTCGCATTGCGGAAAACGGTTACGAATCGTTTATATCTACGATGGGCGGAACGTCAATTCCCAAACCCGTTAGGCTACGCCATCTTCAAGAAACGTTCTTTCACGTCTTCCAAATCCTTCTTGACTCGATCGGACCAAACGGTCGGTTTGAGAGCGTCGGCGACTCCGGCCTTCACGCGTTCGCGGGCGGATTCCACGGCCTTGACGTCGCTCTTTTCATCGAAGAAGGTCTTGCCGTTGGAGTAGACGAGTTTCAAGAGGCGCTTGCCCTGGACTTCTTCCGCCTCGTTGACGATGACGCGTTCGCTATCGCGGATTTCGACATTGATCTTGCCCGGTACGGCGACCTTTCCGGCATCGGCGGAGAGTTTGCCGGTTACGCCGTCTTCGGTTTCGGTGAGCTTGAACACCGCAGAGAGCGCGTCGCGGGTCTTCTTGGTCGCGACCAAGAGACCGCCGAGTCCGTAGACGATGAACTGCTTCGGGTCGAATCCGGCGGCGGCGACCGCTTCTTCCACGCGGATGACGTCGGCTACCGAGGAAATGTCGGCGACGACCACCTTGTCGAGCGCCGGGTCGAGCATTCCGCGATCGCGGCACTGTTCCAAAGCGTAGACGGCCTGGGCGGCGAGGTCGCCCGAGTCGAGACGCATCCAGACGGCCTTTCCGCTCGCGCGGTATTCCTTCTTGAGCGCTACGGCGCGGTCAATACCGCGGTACGGTTCGATGAGGTCGATGAGGAGGGCGATCTTCTCGTTCTTTTCGATCGCTTCGCGGAACGCCCCTTCTTCGGTGGGGTAACTCGCGAGGAAGCGGTGCGCGATGGTTCCCGCTGCGCGGAGGTTCGGCATTGCGGCCGCTCCGGCGTCGTCGGAGGTTCCTACGAGTCCGCCGCCTACGGCGAGGGCCTCGAGCGCGTCGAAGTGGGTGCCGTTGTTCCATGCGGAGCGGCTTCCGAATTCCACTACGCGGCCCGATCCGAGGATGTTCTCCAGAACGTTGAGTTCGGTCGCGACCGCGCTCTGGTAGAAGAGGCGGAGGAAGATCGGTTCGAAGTGCGCGGCCATTTCGCCCGGACCGGTGACCGAGAGGATCGGTTCGCCGGCCTTGACCAAAGTCCCGTCTTCGACGGCGCGGACGGTAATCGGCATGAACCCGTCGTTTTCGCGGACGACCTTCGCCCAAGCCTCGTAGTCGAAGTAGCCGTTGCCGCCCTTTTTCGCCTGGGTCTCGAAGAAGTCGCGGGCGAATTCGAGTTCGGCTTCGCTGATGCGGCGGCCGAGTACGCGTTTCACGATGTTGCGGACTCCGTAGGCGACGATGGGCGCTCCTTCGTAGAGCGGTTTGCGGAACGTGAGGGTGTAGGTTTCCTCCTTCTTTCCCATCTCGCCCCGGGTGTGCGCCATGGTGCGGTTGTAGGTGTCGGTGAGGAGGATCTTGTTGAGTCCGGCGATTTCCTTGCGGAGGTCGAGATCGTCGATGGATTCGAAATCGGCGTACGAGATTTCCGGGAAATTGAAGCGGGCGTCTGCGTAGGCGGAAGCGTCGAATTTGGAAGCGGGAGCGAGCATGGGATGGGGTGGTTATTCAATTTCTATTCCGGCGGCGAGCATTTCTTCGATGGCGCGTTCGCCGTCGCCTTCTTTGAGGTTTACCGCGGCGATGCCGGAGCGTTGGACGATGACGCGGTCGAGGGTTCCTCCGTTTCGGAGCTTGGCGGCGTCGAGTGCGGTAGCCTTGATGCAGAAGTCGGTAGCGAGACCGACGATGCGGACGGTGCGGATTCTCGATTCGGCGAGGATTTCTTCGAGCGTCTTAGCGCCCGGGGCCTTTTCGAATCCGTCTTGCGGATTTCCGATGAGGGCACTAACCCCTTCGAATCCCGAGTACCCGTCGTTCTTGTTCATGTATCCTTTGAAGATTTCGACGTCGATGGCCGAGGTATCGATTTCACCGTATTCGGCTCCCCGGGTTCCTGCTACGCAGTGGATCGGCCAACTGTCGAAGTGGACGGATTTTTGCGGGTGCCAGTCGCGGGTGGCGACGACCATGCCGGATTTGGCGCGGTATTCCGAGACGAGCCGGGCTATTCTCGGCGCGAGTTCCGCTCCCCCGGTTACGGCGAGGGAACCGTCGATGAAGTCTTTCTGGTAATCGACGACGATGAGAGCTTGGTTTTTCATAATCCTGCGTTTATTATGTAAATGTATTTATTACACTTATTATAGGACGTACGGAACGGAAATCGGTGCTTCATGTCATCGGCAAACCTGATTCTTCCGTCTCCGCTTTCTATTACGTGTACTTAATACACTTGCAATATATACGCCGATTAAGTGTTGTCAAAACAATTTTTAAAAAATTCCGTTCGGGGTATATTGGGAGTATCAAAAACACATAGGAGGACGAAAGATGAAAATAGAAGACTTGCTTCTCGTAAACGGAGTCGATCCGAGCGAGACCTTCCTTCCCGTCGGACCCGGCGAAGTGGTTATCGGAACGGTTCCCGAATGGCTTCGCCCATGGATGCCTTCCGACTCGCTCGCGAATGAACTTCGGGAACGCTATGCCCGACGCAAGGAGGAATTCCACAAACAGGGCTCGCAGGCTCCGGCGAACGATATCGAACTCGAATTCGTCCATCTCCTCGCCGATGCCCGAAATGCCGTATTCAAAGCCGGCCTCCACCGGCACTTAGCGGACAACGGGGTTTTGGACGCTTCGTACTTGGCCGTCCGTGAGGATTGGACCATTACGTACGTTCCTGCCGCATAATGAAATCCCCCCGTTTTCACGGGGGGATTTTTTCATCACTCTTAATGCAGGATCGCGGAACTGGGAGCCCCTTCCCCTTCGGTATCGAATTCGACCCCTCCGGTCGCGAGCGCTCCGGCTTCACGGAAGAATCCCGAGAGCTCCGGATCGTAGGCGGCGAAGAAATCGGACAATCGGCAAAGCATCGACGAATACGCGGTACGGCGTTTCGGATCGGTCGCGCATTCGCGGTACGCTTCCGCGAGAAGCCGGGCGTCATACGAGAGAAGGTCGACGAGGGTTTGTTCTCGCCCTTCCTTCGCGTCTTCGCCGTACGTGGCGAATCCGATGGCGTTTTCGTCGTGGCACGGAGCCAAAGCCCCGATGACGGTCACGTCAATTTCCTCCTGATGCTTAGTGTCTTCCGAGAGATTCACGGCGCTCGACAAGAAACGGAAATACCGCTCCCCCGCTTCCGGACCCTTGAGGAAGGTTGCCGCCATGGCGCGGAGCGCGACGAGTTTCGCCGGGAACGTTTCCGCGGACGGGACTTCTTCCAACATCCCATTGGCGGGGACGTCCTCGACGAGCGAATCGGCATAGGCTTCGTATTCGCGGCGAAGTTCCGGAGACAAGTCCCCGAAAAGGATTCCCGGATGCGGCGAAAGGACGCACATGCCGGTGAAGAGATCCCCCGCGTACGAGTAATACTCGGCTATCGCTCCGAAATTCTCCGGAGCCGAAACGTCGATTTTGTCGTAATACTCCTTCGCGGCGGCCATGCGGTCTTTTTCGCAGGCGTCCAAACAGAGTCTCGGCGCGACGACGGAGGAATACCGGATATCGAGATAAAGGGCGCCATAATGCTCGACGGCCTCGTCGAAGCGCCCCATCGCGTATTCGAGGTCGGCGAGTTTCTTCAAAGCCTGCACGTTGCCCAGTCGGTACGCTTCGGCGTAATGGCCGAGCGCCTTGTCCGGGTCTCAGAATCCCGCTTCGCTATCGCCGAGCATCTCTTTCGCGAGCGGCGCTTCGTAATTCGCCACGATCGAGCGGACGCGCGAAAGCGCGTGTTCGGCCGAAGGACGGGCGATGGGCGCTCAAGCCTTGAAGGCGTCGATGGCGGTGGGCGAAAGTTCGCGGAACTGCGCGACGATCCTCAAAAGGAGTGCCGAATTTTCCGGATCGTCGAGATTCGAGCGCGAAAGCCATTCGGCGGCAGACGAATATTCGTCTCTCGCAGCGAAACCGAAGGCGATGAGGGAAGCCACTTCCGGGATTACCGGCAATTCCCAAAGCTTGTGCGCCATATTGGCAATCTCCTGCGTAAGTTCTTCCTCGTGTGCGAGCGCGTCCACGAGAAGAAGGGCGCCCACTCCGTGGTTCGGCATCCTGAACGGCATTTTCCTTCCGAACGCCCAGGCCTTCAATCGGGGGTAGTACGCGCTTCCGTACGCGGAAGAGAGTTCGGCGAGACACCGGTTACGGAAATCGATGACCGAGGGCGGAAATTCGGCATAGAACTTTTCCTGCGTTTTGAGCGATTCGACGATTTTCCCGAAAGAATACACCGGGAGCGGCGCGTCGAGCAAAGTGAACAGCATGCGGAGTTCCTCGAACAGATCGAGGAAACGGTGGTCGAGGAAGTGTTCGGAAACTTGTGAGAAACGGCGGTACAGCGTGTCCGCGACCGTCGTACGGTCGTCGGTGACGATCGATTCGCCGCCCGTAACGAAACCGTAGTGCGCTTCGGCGACGGACGAAGGGGCCGAGCATGCGTACTCGGCAAGAAAACGGCTCGCTCCGCCTTCGACTTCTTTGGAACCGCTCGCGATATCCGAAAGCGCGCGGACGTACGAACGTACGGCGACGGGGTCGAGCAGGGTCAATCCGCGGTATTCGAGGCCGCGGAGCCGGATTTCCCAAGCCTCTTTGGAGTCCTCGTCCAGGTGTTTCAGTTCGGCTTCGTCTGATTCGCGGCTGCCCTTCAGAAAACGAGCGGTTTCCCTATCGGAAAGGTACGGAACGCGGTTCGGATCGCGGACGATCGCTCCGGCGAGAACCGATTCGACGAAAGATCCTCCTTGAGCGTAATCCACCGCGGAAGTCAGGGCGAACGGATTGAAATCCTCCCCCAAATATTGGGCGATGCGCGAGTATTTGAAAGCGTCGGTCGTACGCCCGGTCTTCAACGCCAACTCGACGATCCTTCCGAGGGAATCTTCGTCGCGGAATTTTTCCCAATTGGCAAGGTAGAGCGAATACGCGAGTTCCTTGTCGGTCCCTTCGACGTCCGAAGCGACGTTTCGGATAGTGGATTCGGGCGTTCCGTACAGCCCTTCGGCTTCCTGGTTAGCGAGGATGGAGACGATGTCTTCGGCCGTTCTGGTACGGAGCACCGCTACGAGATCGGTAAAAGACGCCGCTTTCGGAACTTCGAGACCGTTCTCAGGAACGGACGGCAAAATCCGCCCGGGGGCGACCTTGTCGCCCCCGGAACGGAAATCTTCAAACTCGATGTCGGTACCGCATTTGAGAGCCATATGGCGGGAATGAGGTGCTACGGTTTCGATATTATCGGACTGTCGTCCGATTTAAAAACCCATTTTCTGTTTGCCGTTGCGGTCGAGAAGTTTTTCATACCACGCGGTGATAGTCTTCTGGCGCATCTGGATATCGTCGACGGAAACGAGGATGGAACCGAATATCGCATTCAGGGATTCCATGGTCGGACGGTATTCGGGGTTGAACTTCTTTTCGAATTCGTAGTCGTGGCGGATGGCCTCAATGAACGAACCGACGTGCGAAGTGGTGAAATCCTTCATCCGCGGGACGAATTCATCCGCTACCGCCTGGGCGTCGAGTCCGGAATCGGCGAAGACCTTCTCAAGTCCGTTGCGTTTGACGTGGTTGGCGAACGCTTCGCGGACGATCTTTTCCGGCAAAGGGAGATTGAACGGCACGATACGGTCGAAGCGGTTCGGACGGATGAGGCGGTCGGAAAGCCGTTCCGGATAGTTGGACGAGGTGATGACGGTAACCGGCATCGATCCAACGCCTTCGAGGAAGTTGGTCATCGCCTGCGTGACGATGTCGGATTTTCCGCCCTCTTCGTTAATGAGCGTGTCGATATCCTCGATAATGATGACGATCGGGAGTTTGGTGTTCTCGTGGATATCCGAGAGGCGCTTCTTGAAATCCGAAGCGTTCTTCGTCAGAAGGTCGACGAAATCCATGAGCCCGATGTTGACGGTATTGGCATTGAGATGGAGAGTCTGTCCGCCGAATTCGAATTCCTTTTTCGAAAGGAGGTTCAGAAGGAATTGCGATTTTCCGGTTCCGTAGAGGCCGACCAGCGCGGTGTGGTGGGCGCGTCCGGGTTTGCCATGCTCTTCGTAGTATTCGCGGGAAAGCGGCCAGATGACGTTGCGGACGAGTTCGCGGTACTGTTCTTCGAACACCGTGATGTCGAAGGTCGTAACGTTCTCGGTGGAAAGGCGGTTGTACGCGCGGTAAATGAGCGTCCAGAGCTGCTTCGGGTCGATGAAGTCGCCCTGCGAGATGAAGCGCGAAGTCTGTGCGAGAAGGTAGAGGAACTGATCCTGCGGCACGTCCGTGGAAATGCGGACGCGGGTCTCCCCGCCCTTTTCGTTAGGCTTGAGGAGAAGGAGGTTGGTGTTTTCGAAGTCCTTCGCGTCGGTGAAGTACCCCACGTAGGTCTGGCGTCCGGAAACGGTCTTGACCGGGTGGCGGAAGTCTTTCTGACGGGCGGAAACCGTGAGGAGTTCCGGAATGGCGCCGCGGAGAGTCGCCGCGAGCTCCTTGAGTTTTGCGAAATCGAAATCGTTCGGTACGACCCATTCGAAAACGTGGTGCGCCACGTCGACGAGCTCGGGCTTTCCGTTGGCGTTCTGCGAAGGCTTTCCGTCCGGTCCGGTCTTAGCGAGACGGAAATTGCAGAGATTGTAGAAATCGGGGTATTTCAATCCGAGATCGAACTTCTCGTCCATCTGACGGATGGCGTTGAAGAAGTACGTTCCGAAAACGTAGCGGGTCTTCGGTTCGCCGTAGAGCTTGATGCCGAGGTGGGTCGAAATGTCGTAGAGGAACCAGTTCGGGTTGATGAACCCGTTGGCTTCCACTTCGCGCAGTTCGAGGTCGAGCACCTTGGCCACCTGCGCGTTCACCGGCTTCTCCACCGGAGCGAGGAGGTTGGACGCGAGGTTCTGTTGCCCGTCGTTATCGGTAAGCCCAACCGAACGCTTGAGTTTGGCGACGTTGATCTGGAGTTCCGGGTGGTCTTCGGCGAACTGGATGATGAGTTCCGCGTCCATCCCGAATTCGTCCATGAGGGAATCGAGACTGTCCCAACTGGTCTGGTTCGTAAAGAACGCTTCGTGGAAGCGGAGCGCGGCATCGGACATCCCAACGGCTTCGCTCAATCCGCCGATCATGTCCTCCGGGTGGATGGAGAGGGCCGAATAGATGGTTCTGAGACGCTTCTTTACGTACGAATCGCGGGATTCCCCGGAAGCCACGCGGGAAGCGCGTTCTTCTTCCGGAAGGGCGTCGTACCGCTTACCGATCTCGTTTTTCAAGACGAAAGTCGCGAGCTTCTTGCGGGAAAGAGGACGCATGGCGAGAAGTTGCGGCACCTCCACGAGTTCCGCTTCTTCGGGAGTCAGGCTCATGAGCGCGTTGTATCGGCGGAGGGTCTCGTAAAACGCCAGATAGAAAGCGGTCTGCACCTCCTCCTCTTCTTTTCCGACGGTCTTCAACGCGGAGCGTATGGCGTCTCCACGTTTTTTCGCGTCGATTTGGGAATCTTTGGCAAGCACGGAAAGCTCTCCCAATATCCCGGATCCGAACTGGAGCCTCCGAGAAGACACCGAGACTTTCGGCGTGTTTTTCGTCGCCTTTCTTCCTGCCTCGGAAGCGGCATGTTTCAAAAGTCAGTCTGGTGCGTTCATTCGCGAATGTTATCGGTTCAACCTTGCGTTTATAACGCCACTCTTGACTAAGTCAAACGAATATGCGGAAAGATTGGTTTTCGCATCGTTTCCAAAAAAAATAAAGTCCCGGGGGAACCGGGACTTTGAATGAAAACCGAACTATTTCGCCGCAGCGACCGAAGCGTCCAGAATCGAGAAGAATTCTTCCACGCTTTTGAAGTCCATGATCTTGTCGTTCACGTAGATCGACGGGGTGTGGTCGAGCCCGAGGCGGTCTCCGTCTTTCTTGTCTTTTTCCATGCGATTCACGTACCATCCTTCCTTCAGGCAGGTCTCGAACGTCGGCATGTCGGTGACTCCGGCGAATTTCGCCACTTCGAGGCGTTCCGCATCGGAAACGTCCATGTTCGCTTTGGCTTCCTCGAGCGTGTACATCTTTTCGGAGAACTCGGTGAACTTGCCCTGCGAAAGCGCGCAGAACGACGCAACGGCGTCGCCTTCGGCGTTCTGGTGCTGCGGGAGCGGATAGCTCTTGTGGACGAGCTTGACCTTGCCGGTATCGACGTATTCCTTCACGAGTTTCCCTTCGATGAGCGAATGGAAGCGCTGGCAAGCCGGGCACTGATAGTCGGAAAATATTTTCACTTCGACCTTCGAAGCCGCGTTGCCGAGAACCGGGGATTCGATTTCTTTCGAAACGGTGGAAGTCCTCGCCGGCTGGAGGGTGGAAGTACCGGAGGGTCCGGCGGAGCAGGAAGCGAGTACGAACGCGGAAACGATCGCCAATGCGGCGGTGGTGGTTTTTTTCATAGGGAAAAGAAAGTGCCTCCCGATGATAGGGATAAAAACGATTGCGTAAAGCCCGGGTTGATAAGCTGGCGATTTGCGCTACTATTGCCGGTCGCGGAACTTTTTCCGAAGACCGCCGGAAGCCGGCGAATACCACCAATTCCAAAAACATGTCCTTCGAACTCAAGCCCCTTCCCTACGGCTATGGCGACCTCGCTCCGTGGATTTCCGAAGAAACGCTCCAGCTCCACCACGGCAAGCACCACAAGACCTACGTCGACAACCTGAACGGCCTCGCCGCGGGAACCGAACTCGAATCGAAATCCCTTGAGGAAATCGTAAAAACCGCGGCTCCGGGCCCGGTTTTCAATAACGCGGCGCAAATCTGGAACCACACGTTTTACTTCGAATCCCTGTCCCCGAACGCCGGAGGCGAGCCCACGGGCGAACTCGCGGTGCGAATCGCTGCGGATTTCGGCTCTTTCGCCGAATTCAAAGCGAAGTTTTCGGAAGTCGCGATCAAAACCTTCGGCTCCGGCTGGGGTTGGCTCGTAAAAAAGCCCGACGGCACTCTCGCGCTCGTGTCGACCTCGAACGCCGGCACTCCGCTTACCGGCGACGACGTTCCGCTCCTCACCTGCGACGTCTGGGAACACGCCTACTACGTCGACTACCGCAACCGCCGCGCGGAATACGTGGAAAAGTTCTGGAACCTCGTGGACTGGAACGAAATTTCCAAGCGGTACTCCGCATAACGCGGAATGCCCGAGGGAAAACTTTAAAAAAACGCCCGCCTGATCAGGCGGGCGTTTTTTCATTCTTCGAACGGACTATTTTTCATTCGGCGCTTTCGGTCCGAGCGCGTCGAGGGACGAATCGAGCTTTTGCAACGCGGCGACGAATTCCCCTTTTTGGGATTCGGTCAGTTCGGCCTGGTCGAATTTTCGCGATACGATGCGGATGAATTCGGAGGCTACGTACCGTACGGCATTGTCGAACTCTTTCCGAAGATCCGGACGGACGGCGAGCGACGGCGAAATTTCCGCGAGCGTCGAGAGTCGGTCGGCGATGAAGAGTACCTTCTCGAAATTTTCTCCGGCGATATCCGCCCCTTCGAGTTGAGAGATTCCGGTAGCGACGTTCGAAAATTCGCCCTTGATGGCGTCGACCGCGTCGGCGAGACGTACTTCCTCTTCGGACGCGCGAAGGTCCTCCTGCAGGGCGTTTTCCGCCATTTTCGACAAGGATTCCGTCGGTGCGGATCTGCCCGCGTTCGTATCGATGGACATTATTCGGTGACGTTACGGGCGTATTCCTTTAAAAATTTCGCGTCCTCGGCGATGGATTCGAGGGCTTCGCGAATGTCTTGTAAGAGCGACGTCGCCTGTCGGAGGCGTTCTTCGATCATAGGGACTTTGGAGTTACCTCCCCATTTTGCCATATCGTCCGCCCGCTGGCAAAAAACCGCCACGGTTCCGTGCCGAACGAAAGAAAAACCCCTCTTGCGAGGGGTTTTTCAAAGCTGAAGAGCTGACTAAACGGAAACGTTGATAGCCTGCGGTCCCTTCTTGCCCTGTTCGATGTCGAACGTGATGGCCTGACCTTCTTCGAGAGCTTCGAAAGCCGAAGCACCACCGAGAACACCAGTGAAGTGGAAGAATACGTCGGAAGATCCATCTTCCGGGCGAGCGAAGCCGAAGCCAGATTCCTTCTTGAGCTTCTTGACGGTTCCCTGCATGAGGAGAAAAAAAAGAAAAGTAATTCCGTATATGCTTCGCCCCCTTCATCGCTTTGGGTAGGTTCCGACCTATACGGGAGTCATTGTACCACGATTTCGGAAAAGCAAAAGTTTTTTAATAAAAGCGTTCGGTATTTTGCGCTGGGCCTGGAAATAGGGCATACTGAACTGACTGGAACCATGGACAAAACGCAATACCTCATATCCGTTTTCGAACGGCTCGCATCGGAATCGCGAAAAATGGCCGAGTACGCGGCGTATTTGAAAAACGGTCGCGCCTCGAAAAAAGAAATCGACGACATCTTCGCGACGGTCGCGAAAGTAATGGATTCGACTTCCACTCGGTTGTCAGAGAAAAAAGCGGCCATCATCGCCGCAGCGCTTTCCGATTTGCGAAAGAGGGAAGCGGACGAGAAGAAAACGCAAAGCGCCGAAAACATACTGGAATCGTTTTATTAAAACTCCGATGATCGAATTCGACAACAATCCTCAAGAGCTATCCGCCGACTCGGTTCCGAAGAGTACCGAAACGTCTACGAACGCCGTGCTCGACAAGCCCGATCTCGCGAAAGACGTCGCCTTGCGCCTCGATTCCGAACTTCCCGATTTGTCGAAATGGGAAAAACCCAAAGAACCCGGACTCAAAGGGGAACTGTCGAAAGAACGGGTTTCGCAGTTCAACGAATACGTAAACGGGCATAAGGCGGAGAGCGGCATGGCGAACCAGCCAGGCATGCGGCTCGCGCTGATCCATTCCATCGCCAACGATCCGGCGATCAAGCAGGAATTCCCCGAACTCTGCGGAATTATCGACAAGGTTTGATGCCTGAACAACGATCCCGCTTTGACGAGGGAGAAGTTCAGCGCGGCGATGAACGAAGTGAAAACCGCCTTGGACGCGGCCGGATTCTACATGAATTCGGATGCGGTAATGACCGGCGAATTCCTCATTCCGGTAGAATGACGGATAATGCCTACCAAAGATAAGCTTACCGCGCTTTTCGGGGACGACATTCCCGAACTCCAGCCGGCCACGATCGTGAACGACCCTTCGCTCAACAAACAGGGGTACCAAATCGCCGGATACGGGCTTTTGAACAAAGGCAATATCGAGCTGAACATGCAAAACTATGCGGAAGCCGGTCGGTTCGACGAGAAGATGTCAGCGACGTTCGATATGGAAAACATCAACCTCGCCACGGTAAACCACGAAGAATCCCACAGACTCCTAAAAGAAAAATACAATTTCCCCTCAAGAACGCCGATTCCTCCGGATCAGGGTCAGTATTGGAAACCCGAGGGCACGGATTTCACTCCCACCAATACGGTACAAATCGATGAATTCCTCGCACACAGCATCGGACAATCAACCGATAGGTACGAGATTATCACGAACATCGGAAATGCTCTTTCCGAATTCAAACAAGATCCCAAAACGGGAAAAACGCAGTTTGAAATAGGGGATAAAAACGGGGATTACGCCCTTCTCCAGAGTTTCGTAATGGAAGAAGTCGTAAAAATCTTCGAAGAAAGGTGAGTCACGGATTTTAAATCGAAAGCCGAGTCGAAGGCTTCGGACTTCAATCTTGAAATCGCGACGTACAACGCCGAATATTCCCACTTGGAGAAGGAACTCGAAGATATGAAGGCGTCATGAGCGAGCCCGGAGAAAATAGCCTACCAGGAAAGCGTCCTCCAGAAATTACAAGTCGGCGCTGACGCGCAATGAAGAGTGAAGATTCTCGATTCCGGTTGGAACGGGTTGACCAAGGACATCACTTCTTCGCTCACCGACGCGGACTACCAGCGCATTTCCGACAAATGCATGGCGCAGGCGAAAAAATACCTCTCGCAGATCGAATCTACCTACGGAAAGAAACAAGCTCCGGCGCAATCCCCTACCGCCACCGTCTAACCGCACGAAAAATCCCCCGGAATTCCGGGGGGATTTTCATATCTCGAATTAGTGGACGAGGACCATGATGATGGGTTCCTTGCCGACTTCGTCGAAGACGATGTCGTGGAGTTTCTTGGACACGTGCTTCTTGAAGTGGTTGGCATCCGGGAATTTCTGGATGTCCTGCGCGAGAGTCATCTGGATGAAGTCGCGCATGCGGGCTTCCATCCTCGGGAAATTCGTAAGTTCCGGGAAACCGGCGCAGTCGAAGTTGATGAGGTACTGTCCCGGCTTCTTCGCGATGGAAACCGCGATGGTTCCGCCGGTCATGAGCTGCTGGCGCTCGTGGAGGTGTTCTTCGTTGGTGTAGCCGATGGTGTAGCCGTCGACTTCGATGAGACGGTGCGGAACGTAGTCGTCGGTTACGCGGAACGAGTCCTTGGTGAATTCCATGACCTGTCCGTTGCGGCCGATGATGACCTTGTCCTTCGGGTACTCCATGTCGTACGCGTTGCGCGCGTTCCCGTGGAGCATGTGCGGATAGCCATAGATCGGCATGTACACTTCCGGACGGATGAGCGAGATCATCTTCTTAGTGTCTTCCTGGCGGGCGTGTCCGCCGGCGTGGATTTCGGATTCCTTGTACTGGTAGATCTTCGGACCCTGAGCAAGGATGACGTCGAAGAGGCCCTGCACGGAGCGTTCGTTGCCCGGGATGACCGACGACGAGAAGACGACGGTGTCGTCCGGCTTGAGGAAGGTGTCCTTGGATTCGCCGGTCGCGATGCGCATGAGCGCCGCGTAGCGTTCGCCCTGGGCGCCGGTACAACAGATGGTGACCTGGTCGTCCGGAAGGCGGTTGGCGTCTTCCATGGTGATGATGGTCCCCACCTTCGGACGGGCGTACCCGAGCTTCATGGCGATGTCCATGTAGTTGTTCATTCCGCGTCCGAGGAGAACGACCTTGCGGTTGAACTTTTCGGCGGCGGCGACGATGATCATGACGCGGTCGATGATCGACGAGAAGGTCGCGGTAATGACGCGGCCCTTCGCTTCGGCGAAGATGTCCTCGATGGAGCCGATGACTTCGGATTCCGAGATGGAGGAACCGCGAAGGTGGGCGTTGGTGGAGTCCGAAAGGAGCGCGCGGACGCCGCGGTTACCGATGGATTCGAGGAGTTCGTAGTTGGTGGACGGACGGTACGGGAGCGGGTTCTTGTCGAACTTCCAGTCGCCGGTGTGGACGAAGCGTCCTACCGGGGTCTCGATGAGGAGGCCGACGGAGTCGGGGATGGAGTGGTCGACGGTGAACGGCATGACGGAGAAATTGTCCGAAATTTCGATCTGCACGTCGCGTTCGTAGTGCTTCATGTTGGAAAGCGGCGCGTTGATTTCGGCCTGCTTCATGGCAATGAGCTCGTAGGCCATCGGGGTCGCGTAGAGCGGGGTATTGAGGCCCAGCTGCTTCATGGCGAAAGGAACGGCGCCGATGTGGTCGATGTGCCCGTGGGTGATACAGATTCCTACGACCTTCTTCCCCTTCACGTAGGAAAGGTCCGGAATGGAACACTGGGTTCCGAACTGGTACTGGTCGGCGAACTGGAGGCCCATGTCGACGATGAGGATTTCGTTGCCGTATTCGAAACCGATACAGTTGAGACCTACCTGCTCGAGGCCGCCGAACGGAACGATGCGGAGCGTGTCGGCCGGAGCGTGGACGTGCGCGCGGTGTTCCGGGTACGGAGCGTGCTTCTTAAGGGCCTGTGCCGGGGTGACGAACGGGAAATTGCGCTTGGAGCGGAATTTCGGGATGGAGACGAAGCTCGATCCCGGTCCTACCGGGGTGTTATCGGCCTTGCCGCCCTTCGGGCCGGCGTTCTTGAAGTACCCCTCGCGGCGCGGAGCCGGAGCGGAACCTTCGTGGTGGCGGGGAGCACCGGAACGGCCTTCGTGACGCGGAGCGCCGCCGTGCGGCTTGCCTCCGCGACCGCCCTGACGGCGTCCTTCGCCTGCCGGAGCGCCTTCCGCGGATGCGGCGGCAAGTTCGGCGCGGACCGGGTCTGCGGCCTTCGGACCGCGCTGGAGACCGTCGGCGGCTGCCGAGTGGCTCTGGAAGACCTTCTGTTCGGAAGCCTTGTTCACGCGACGGGGGGGACGCGAAAATTCGCGCTTCGGAGCGCCGTCTTCGGGGCTCGGATTCTTGTATTCCTGCATGGATTGCAATTGGAAAAAATATATTGGTTTGGTTTTCGTGGACGAATCCGGCCCGTTCTCGGAAGGACGGGCCTCATCCGGCCGCGAAACTACGCGACGAGAATGGTGCTTATGACTAGCGGCATGCGGTTGAAACGTTCGCCGACGGCCTTTTCGAGGTCTTTTTTCACGATTTTTTCGAGATCGCGGGTTTCGATGTCCGGAACGTCCTTGAGGGTTTCCTCGTAGGAACGGCGGGATTCGGAAACGAGGAACTTGTGCCCTTCGCGGATTTCGTGTGGAAGGAAGAAACCGCGGCTTTCAATGCGGGGCGACTGCACGAGGGTCCTGCGCGAGGATTCCGCGAGGAACACGAGCACGAGGACTCCCGAATCGGCGGCGACCGAACGCGCTACGGCGACGTTCTTGGGAACCGGGCGGCCTTTCTGCCTCTGCGGCGGACGCTTGCGCGGATCGGCGGGCTGTTTTCCGGCCTGTCGGGCCTGGTTCTTCTGGTTTTTGGGGAAGTTTCCGCGGCGGCGGGGACGGTCGCCCTGAGCGGGGCGCGAACCTTCGCCGGAAGTCGGCGCGGATGCGGCCGAGGCGGGTGCGGAGGGGTTTTCGAAGACCATTTCGGACTCGAGTTCGTCGAAGAATTTAGGATTCATAGGAAATCGGTGCGCCGCGGGTTTCCTTCCGTGGAGAAAAAGGAAAGAAAGCCTTGTGCGGACGCTCTCTGTAGGGAAATTGAGGAAGAGAGGATTCTATCCGTTACCGGATATAAAACAAATATTTTTTCGTATCTATGGCGACTTTCGTCGTATCCCAGAAATACGGTTTCACGGTGCCGGATCAGAAGTCGGTTCCGGAGAAATCACCGGACGCGAAGACTTTTTTCAAGAAGAAATCGTACTTCTTGGCGACCTGGGCGTTGGATTTGGCGCGTTTCTTGAATTCGGCGTTATGGAAGACGAAGAAGGCGAAGGATTCGGCGAAGTCCTCGTATTTGTTGGAAAGCGCGTATCCCGAGACGAAATCCGCGAGTTTCGCCCCCTTCTTCTTCACTTTGTACGAATCCCAGGATATGCCGTAGAAAGCGTCGGAGGGATCTCAGAACGTTCCGGACTTAAGATAGTGGATGTCGACCACGTGCCCGAGCTCGTGGACGAAGACGGCGATTTTCTCGCTGTCGGTGGGGATGGCGGTGGAAATGATGAGTTCGGTTCCCGAGAGCTGTCCGCGGGGTTCGACGCGTTCGGCATCCACCGTTACGGAAAGCGGGGTGACCTTTTCACGGAGCGCGCGGGCGTTGATGTTCGCCCGAAGGAGGGAGACCATACGGTCGTCGATCACTACGGCGTCGGGGCGGAAGGCGAACGATATCTTCGAAGGGACGGCTTTGCGTTTCGCTACGGCGGGCGCTTCGGTTTTGACGACGGCGGCTTCTTCCGGCGGAGCCGCTTCTTTGGGGTCGAGCTCGTCGAAGGCGAAAATTTCTTTGGAAGTTCCCGTCGACGTCACCGTTTCCCTATTGTCGATGGAAGAAGAATCGAAATTCGATTCGGTTCCCGGCGCCATCGCGACCTGCGCGGCCGACGAGAGTACGAAGAAGAGGACGAACGAGCCTATGAAAAGCGCCACGTCGCGACGTTTGGCGCTTTTGATCTTGAGAATGAGTTTTTCGAAGCGGAAATCCATATTACCCGCCCATCGCGTAAAAGAGGTTGATCGTCGCGTTGACGAGAGGGAACGAGATGAGCGCGACAACGAATCCGAGAACGGCCCACTTGAGGGCTTCCTTCCCCTTCTTGTGCTTTTCGTCGTCGCCGAACGCGGTAACCATGTGGAAACCCGCGAAGACGATGCCGCCGATGGCGACGATGGCGACTACCGAGATGATGCGGTTGGAAATCGCGATGATTTTGCCTTTTACGCCGCTTTCCAAAACGCCGTCCCCTACGGAAACCGCGCCTTTCGGTTTGGGAATGCCCGAGCCTTCTCCGCCGAAACAGAGCGAGATGTCGCCCTGCCCTTCCCAACATCCGGCCGCCGAAACGGAAGGGACCGAGAAAGCCGCCGGGAGCGCGAGGACCGGGAGCGCGAAGGCGAGAACGAGGAGTTTTGCGATTTTTTTGGCGAACATCGGGAAGGATCCGCTAGAAGATATTTACGCCCGTGACGATGCGGACGACGGCGAAGGACGCGGGAATGAGGGCGAGGCCGACGACGGCGTACGAAAGCGCGACCCAGGCCTTCTTGAATTCTTCTTCGTTTCCGCGCGCCATGACGAGCTTGGTACCGAGGACGACGAACACGCCCACGGTTACGACCGCCATGACCGAAAACATGAGATTCTGGGCGGAAGTAAGGAAATTTCCCTTGAAGGTGACGTCGGTGGAAGCGTTCGCCGAAGCGTCGCCGCCGTCGACGAGCATGGCCTCCTTGCTTACGGCCGAAACGCGCGAAAGCGCGAAAACCGAAAGCGCGAGGGCGGATTTCGCCGCGGACGCGGCACGGGAACGAATCTGTTCGATGGTCATTGCGGAATCCGGTTAGACGACGAGTTTGTTGACGATATCGACGATGGCGTACGCCGAAATGGAGAGTACGACGCCGATGAGGGAATACTGGACGATGCTTTTGCCCTTTTTCACCTTCTCGTCTTCGCCGAACGCCGTAATGAAGAGCATTCCGCCCCAAGAAAGGGAGATGACGGCGAGGATGCCGGTATAGAGGACGACCTGTTTGATGATCGCGGCGACGCTTTGCGAAGCGGTCTTCGTGGCGAACGGCAATCCGGCGATGGCGGGTTTCGGAAGCGCGTCGTCGGCGAATACGAGGGATACGGCCATGAATCCCACGAAAAACGCCACGGAAACGAGCGTTCAGATGCGGAGGGAAGGCAGAAGCCGTTTTAGGTAGCGCTGATAATCCATGTGAGGAAGTTAACGATTGCGTACGAGAGGAGCGCGATGCCCAAGGCCATGATATTGAAACGGAGCATGGTCTTGCCCTTGGAGGCTTCGTCGGTATTGCCGGCGGAGACCGCCATGCGGAGGCCCGCTACGGTAATGAGGAGCGCGGCGAGGGTGGCGATGCCGATGAGGAGGATGTTCGAGAGGTGTTCGAAAAGCATCTGGATGTTGCCTTTCGATCCGCGGTCGTACTTGAAGCTCGACGGACTGATGGAATTGGCGTCGAAGGTGAACGATGTCGAAGCGAGTCATCCGGCGTCGGATCAGACCGAGGAACCGCCCGCAGGAGCGGGAGGGCCTACGAAATCCTTCGGACAACTCGCCGTAGTGCATTCGGCCGCAAGCGCCAAAGGAGCCGCCGAAAACGAAAATGCCAGAGCGAGTCCGAGCGTCGCGAGTATTTTTTTCCGAACCATCGTATGGGTTTTCGAAAACTATTGGCCCCAGTATAAGCCGAAACGCGTTTTCTGGAATACCGTTTTCCGAAAATCCGGATAAAATCCTTCTAAGAACTCTTTCGAACCCTTACCAACGTACTATGAGACTGTTCTTTTCCATAGCGGCAAACGCCCTCATCCTCTTCGCGGTCGCCTATTTCGTCCCCGAAGTGGTCGCCACCGGAGGATGGAAACTCTACCTCGTATGAGGCGTCGTCCTCGGGCTTCTTAACGCATTCGTACGCCCGATTCTCAAACTTCTGGGGTTCCCGTTCGTAATCTTGACCTTCGGGCTCTTCATCCTCGTCATCAACGGGGTAATCTTGGCCCTTCTCGAAAGAATCATCCTCGCGCTGAACATTTCGGGCATTCAATTCTCGACCGGCGGGTTCGTCAATTTCGCAATTTCGGTTGTCATCTTCACCGTATTCAATACAATCTACGGCGTTTTCTTCAAGAGATAATCGCTACATTTCCCTTCCCATCCACATGGCCAATTTCGTACTCTACGCGCTCCTCGTAACGAGCGTCCTCCTCATCGCCGCGGTAACCGTCCAATCCAAGGGCACCGGCCTTTCCCTCGCTCCGGGGAACGGCGACTTCGGCAAGTTCGAAAAGCGCGGCGCGGAGAAAACCCTCCACACCGCCACCATCGTTCTCGCGGCGCTCTTCACCGCACTCGCGGTAGCGCACTTCTTCCTCGCGTAAGAATATACGGGCGCTCTCCAGAAGCGCCCTTCTTTTTTTCTGCTATGTCGGCTTTCACCAGCGTCCGCAAATACCTCGCCCTCCTTTCGGCGTTCTTCGCCGTCATGGCGACCCTCCACCTCGTGACGTCCTACCTTTTTTCGGATTCCAAAACGGTTCCCGAGAAAGGCGGGGCGATTTCCGTAGGTTTCGTAGGTTCGGCACCGGGCGTCAGCCCGATCCAGTTCCGCAAGGATCCGGCCGAAGACTTCATCCTCCGCTTCCTCTACCGTTCGCTCCTCCGGTACGACATCGAAACCCGTACCATGCAGGGCGACCTCGCCAATTGCGACCTCGGCCGCAATTTTTCGGAAATCCGCTGCTTCTTCAAGCCGGGTCCGAAATGGAACGACGGAACGCCCATTACCAAGGAAGACGTCCTCGCCACTTACCGCCTCTACGCCGAAACCAATTCCAACAAGACCCTCCAGGCCGCGCTCGCGAAGACGACCGTGGACGACGACGGGGAAGCCATCGTTTTCAAGACCGCGAACCCCAACGTCGACCTCTTGGACGTGTTCACCCTCCCGATCATCAGCGCGAAGATGGCCGACAAGGTCCGCGCGGGCAATTTTTCGGTAGAGAACGACGCCGTCTATTCGGGACCGTTCGTATTAGAAAACAGCACTCCGGAATCCGGAAAATCCGGAGAAAAGATCATGGTATCCACCAATCCCAACGCTTCGGCCGAGCATTTCGTTTCGAAATTCGTCTTCCGTTTCTTCCCGGACGCCGAATCGCTCGTCGCCGCCAAGGATTCCCTCAACCTCGTCTACCCCAACCGCACCCTCCCGCCGGTGAACTCTCCGCGTTTCGCGACGTTGAACCTCCTCCTGCCGGAATTCGTGGGCGTTTTCGCGAACGCGTCCAAAATGCCGGACGAACTCCGGCGCTACGTCCTTTCGGTCGTCGGCAACGCCAAGATCGCCGAGAAGGCCGAAAATGCCGGAAAACCGGTTTCGAACCCGTTCTTCACCGACGATTCCATCGTTCCCGAACCGGATAATAAGAATTACGACGGGCTCCTCGCCAAGCTGGGGTATTTCAAAAAGGCCGAACTCGTCTCCGACGCCGAAAAGGCCGCCAAGGACAACGCCGCGAAAAAGACCGTCTCGGTGGCGTACAACCGCTACTTCCAATCGCCTTCGAACCGCAAGGTCTACGTAGGCGGCGACAGCGACGACATTCTCGTTTCCGGCGTGGTTCCGGATTCGGTCACCGAAGTCTACGTGAACGATTACGCGCTCAAGAATTTCGTCCCGAAATCGGGCAAATTCTACTACCGCGCCAAGATTGCCATCGGTACCATGAAGGAAGGCAAGAACGTCTATGCCCTTTCGTTCAAGGACGCCTCCGGAAAGAAGGCGTACCGCGAATCGCTCACTATCGAATACGTCAAGGACTCCGCCTCGCGCGACGCCCGCCGAACCGAACTCGCCGCCGCTGAAAAACTCGCCACTGCCCAAGAAGCGAATTCGGGAGCCCTCGTCACGGCTGAACTGAACAAGGTCCGTGCGAAATACGATTCCCTCTCCGACACCGGATACTACGGCAAAGACGGCAAGCGCCTCACCTTGAAACTCTCGTACGTCGAAGTGGCGCCGGAAATCGCCGGCATGGCCGACACCATCGCCGCTTCGCTCGAAACCGTAGGCATCGCCGTGGAAAAAACCGCCATCAGCCCGGACGATTTCGATACCGTCGTAAAGGACGGCAAGAAGGATTACGACCTCCTCCTCACCGGAGTGAACCTCGGTCTCATGGGCTACAACGTCTTCCCGTTCTTCCACTCCGGTCAGGCCGAAATCGGTTTCAACTTCTCCAAAGTGAAAAACCCCGACCTCGACACCCTCCTCGAAGAACTCAAATCGAAGGACTTGGGCGAAGACGGACTCCGTGCCGTACGCGAACGCATCCTCGCCATCCTCAAGCGCGAAGCGGTAGTTCTCACTTTCACGCGTCCGGCCGTTCCGTATTCCATCGACCGCGGGGTCCGCAAGGCCCGGATCGTCGAAACCCTCCCCACGTCCTCGTACCTCTACGACGTCCTCGAAGACTCGTACGTAAAGGAAAGCCGCCTCGCGGATTTCCGAACGAAGAGCGTTTCCGGATATTTCGGTTGGTTCAAGTCCCTCCTGGTTCCCGAAGACCGCTAATCCACCCCCATGCGAGAAGAGATCGTCATGCCGGCTTGGAAGCTCGCGAGCGAGTCGGTGACCATTAAGAAATTCAATTTCCTGCCGTCGCTCCTCGCGACCGCGTACCTGTCGTTCATCGTACTGTACCAGGTCGCTTTCAGCTACGTCTACATCTTCAAGATGAAAGACCAGTTTTTCAGCCTGGTCATCGAATTCACGCACACGTCGTACTTCATGGAAACCCTCGTGACCATCGGGGTGTTCTTCGTTCTCTACCTCCTGATTACGCCGATAGCGGAGGGCGGGCTCATCTACCTGATTTCGCACAAGGATTCCTGAGACGCGTGGGACAAGCCTTTCGGAAAGGCCATCAGTGCCGGGTTACGGAACTTCCTCCCTATTTTCGAGGCGCACAACCTGCTTTCGCCGTTCAAGCTCCTTTCCATCATCACGTTTTACTTTTTCCTGCTCCGCATTTTCGGAAAGGAATATGCGATGCCCATCAGCGTGCTGATGACGGTGTACCTCGGTTTTTCGTTCCTCATCAACATCCTTTTCGCTTACACCCGGTTCTTCATCGTTTTCGAACACAACAAGGCGTTCGACGCGATGGGAAAATCGGTCCGCATGGCGCTCGACAACCTCGAAGTCACCTTCCGGCTGTATTTCACGCTCATTCTCGTTTACGTCCGCACCATCCTCACGGTAGTCGCGTTCATCGTCTTCCCTCTCGTCATTTCGGCCATCCTCACCTACGTTTCGATCGCGTTCGTCAAAACCTTGGCGATCATTGTCGTAGGGGCGATGATCCTCTTCTTTCTCGGATTCATTTCGCACCTCAACAGCGTTTTGGAAATCTTCGTCGAATCGCTCTGGTTCAAGGCATGGAAGGACAACGCCGTCCGCATGGCGGAAGACGACAGGCGTCATAACCACGGCCATGGCGGTCACGACGACCACGGCCATGGCGGTCACGACGACCACGGGCATGACGAACACGGACACGGTCACGACGACCATCACGGACACCACTAAAAAGAACTTCGAAAAATCCCGAAGTCCAAAACTTTACAAATACCTTTTCTTTAGGTATTATATTTTCGAGCCAGTGGAATGGCTTTCCTCCTTTACGCCGTTCCCTGGTTTTTTTGTGCGCGTTTTCGGACGCGCTTTTTTTATGGGGACGCACGGAGGCAAGACCGCTCGGGGTTCGTCCGGGCAAGGCGGTCGCGAGCGTAAGCAAACAATCCGCAGGACGGAACGGGACCGTCGCACGAAAACGTCCTCGACCGGCGAGAACTCACCAACCGTAAAGAAGCGCTTGCGCCGGTCTGCGGATTGTTTTCCAGTGCCGACGGCCACCGATTCCGTCCGAGGACGTTTGCACGCCGCGAACCCCGTCCCGGAAGAAAGAACCCCGAGCGGTCTTGCCATGCCTTCGAACCCCTAAACGAGTACGTCCGAAAAATCGTCGTGCTTTCCGTCGCCCAGGAACGCGTGGATCGCGTTTCTCGTAGCGAGAAGCCCCAGTACCGATGCCATTCTCCTACGCGGCGAAACGGGTCCCGCGATTTCGACCATGTCGGCCGAATTCATCGAAAGGACGTCTTCGACGCGTTCGCCCAAGACCGCTTCGCCGAACATCGCGGAGCACGCGGTAGTGACGATGGACGTCTTTCCTTCGAACGAAAAATCCTTCAACAGCCCGCCTTCGATGACGAGGTAGACTTCGAGCGAGTCGCCGCAGGTGCGGTTCTCTTCGAAATGCGTCACGGTCGCGTTTTCCAAAATCCCCTTGTTCGGGGGATTTTTCGCGTATTCGAGGAACAGTCCGTCGTTTTCTGCCATACTTACGGAACGATGAGGAAAAGTCAGAGGAGGAAAGTAGAAACGCCGATGAGCGCCCACTCGGATTTCTTGAGCTTTTCGCGAAAAATCCAAGCGGACATCACGGCAGTGAGGATGGTCGTAAAAAGCCCGATGGTATTGGACAAATTGGCTGCTACCGACGAGTACGAAACGAGCAGGAATCCCGTTCAGAGCGCAAGGAACACTGCCATCGAAACGCCGCTGGAAAAGGCCGACAGATCGCCGAGTCCGAAAGCTTTTGCGGAAAACCCGTCCTTTTTCAGACGTGCGACGCTACGGACGAGAAACGCCGAAAGGGCCGTGAGAAAAATCGAACCTTCCGCAAGAAAGAGACTCCATACCGGCGAAGCCAATCCGGTCTTGACGACGTAGTTCGCTACTCAGAAGTAGAGCGTCCAAGAAACGAGCGAAACCGCCGGAAGCCAGAGATACCTGAAAAGCGAACTCCCCTTCCGCCCTTCCGAAACCAGGAACGCCGCGATCGACGCGAAGAACGCGAGGGCTACGGCGAGTTTCGGGACGGAGAGGGCTTCGGCTTCGAAAAGTCTCGCGTTCACGAAATACAGCACTACCACGTAGCCGTACGCGAGCGAGAGCGAGATGCCCATCGACATGTGCCGCGACGACGTGAGGAGCGCGAAAATACCCGAATATCCCGAGATTCAGAGGATGGCGGCGCAAATCGCGAGTTCCGGGGAGAACGAAAAGAACGCTTGGCCGGACAGGAGGCCGAAGAAGACCGAAAATACGGTCACGAGACCGTATTGGGCGACGAATCCGGGAACGAGGTCGGAGGTGGCAGCCGCCTTTTTTCCGAAGAGGTTCGCGACGGAATAGGAAAAGGTCGAAAGGAACGCGAAGAGTACGCCCATGGGAATTATGCGGATTGGAGGTCGGAAGAGTTCGCGGCGGCTTCGAGCGCGTCGAAAAATGCGTCGAGGTCGTTTTCGTCGTTGTAGAGGTACAGGCTCATGCGGACGGTGCCATCGAGGCCGAGTTCGATGGCGAGCGGCTCGGCGCAGTGGTACCCGGAACGGACGCAGACGTTATGGTCGGCGAAATGTTCGGCGAGATCCGAAACGTGGACGCCCTTGAGCGTGAACGAGAAGATGCCGATCTTCTTGGACGCGTCCTTCGGTCCGACGAGATGGATCTTGTCGCCCATGGCCGCGAAGCGCTGGAGGGTTTTTTCGATGAGCGGGCGTTCGACCTGTTGGATCCTTTCGTATCCGCCGACGGATTCGAGGTATTCAAGCGCGCAAAGGAGGCTTACCGCGCCCATGACGTTGGGAGTGCCCGGCTCGAAACGGTACGGCAATCCCGCCGGGGCGAACGCTTCTTTTTTCACCCAATTGATGGCTCCTCCGCCCGAAATGGCGGGCTCAAGGACCTTGAGGAGGTCTTTGCGGCCGTAGAGGATCCCCAGGCCGGTATCCGCCATCATCTTGTGCGCGGTGAAGAAGAGAAAATCCGCGTGGATGTCCTGAACGTTCATGGAGTAATTCGGAACCGATTGGCTCGCGTCGACCACGAAAAGCGGCTTGTTGCCGTCGCGGTCCGCCATTTCGCGGATGCGGTGGCCAAGGGTGGCGACGTCGAAGGTTACGCCAGTGACGTTGGAGGCTGAAGTCACGGCTACCACCTTGGTGTCGGGAGTCATTTTCCGTTCGAAGTCTTCGAAGTCGATTTCATAATCCGGCGTAATGCCGAAGTAGTCGACCTCGATGCCGAACCATTCCTTAAGCACGAGCCACGGAACGACGTTGGCGTGGTGTTCGGCGATGGAAACGAGCACGCGGTCGCCCTTTTTCAAAACTCCCGAACGCGCGAGCGAGAGCGAGAGGAGGTTGCAGGCGTAGGTCGAATTGTAGGTATAGACGATTTCGGATCCGCTGGTCGCGCCGATGAAGTCGCGGACCTTTTCCTTGGAACGGTGGTAGAGGCTCTCCGAGCGTTCGGAAAGCGTATACGCGCCGCGGTGGATATTGGCGTAGTCGTTCTCCAAGAAGCGTTTCACGCCTTCGATGACGGCGTCGGGTTTCTGCGTGGTGGAAGTATTGTCGAGGAACGCGAGACCGGGATGGTTGCGGAAGACCGGGAAATCGGCCTTGAGCGGATTGGCGGGATGGTTCATGGTCTGGTTCGTTAGCTTTGGAAGGGATTTTCCGAATCTGGGGATACGATAACCGAAATCGCGCTTTGGCAAAGAGTTTCCGAGAGTGAAACGAGGCCTTCCGGCAATCCCGAGAACGCTTCGGAGGTCTTAGCCGATACGAGCGACGCGGTCGCCTGTTCTTCGGAAAGCCCTCGGGAGCGGAGATAGAAGAGCTTTTCGTCGGAGAAACGCTCCACCGAACACGAATGTCGGGCTTTGACGTCGTCGGAGGCGATGCGGAGCTCGGGAATTCCGCGAACGCGGCCGGATTCTCAGAAAAGCACGTTGGACTGCACGGCTTCGGCATACGCGCCGAAGACGCCTTCGGTGATTTCGGCGATAGTGGTTACCGAAAGGTCGCCCCCCGGGAGCGAGAACGCCGCGACGTTCGAAGAAGCGCGGGTTTTGGACGCGGACGTGACGGTCTTGGAAGAATACGAAGCGGCGTGGCCGTTTTCGGAAACCGCTACCGCGCGCACGTCGGCTTCGCTCCGGTCGCCCTTCAGGTAGATGGAAAGCTCGGCGGAAGCGCCCGGACGAACGAGCGAACGGAGGACGAGCTTCGCGCCTTCGGCGAGATAGAAACGGCACAAAATCGGGGCGCCCGGTTCCGGTACCGCGACCGCGACGAGGGTTTCACCCGCGGCCACGGCCACGGTATTCGAAACGTCCGAATCGCCAGAAGGTGACGAAACGGCGAACGCGCGGAGATCGAGCGTGCGGACTCCCTGGGTTTCGGGGATGTGGAATTCGTGGGTTTTCATATCGTGTGAATTATTTTGGACGGGTGCGCGGAGCGGATTCGTCGATTTCTGAAGCCGATACTTCGTGCCCGGTCTGGGGAATGTCGGATTCGTCCCGCCTCCTGTCGGTTCCGAATGTCGGCGGTCCAAACCCGGCATTCCCCGACCTTGAACGTCGCCGAGGCTTTGGCATGAGACGGAGACGCTCCGCGTACCCGTCCCGAGGATTGCCAGGAGGAAAACCCCCGAATTACCCCGCGTTCCCTTCGAGTTCCATCGCGATGAGCACGTTGAGTTCCGCCGCGTATTCGAGCGGGAGTTCGCGTACCACCGGGGCGAGGAACCCGTTGACCACCATCGTCTTGGCGTCGTCTTCGGTCAACCCGCGGGAGCGGAGGTAGAAGAGTTCTTCTTCCGAGATTTTTCCGGCGGTCGCCTCCTGCGCGACGGTCGCGTCCGATGCCGCTACGCGGATGTCGGGAATCGCGTCGCTGCGGGAGAACGAGTCGAGGATGAGCCCGTCGCAATCGGCGCGGGAAACCGCTCCCGAAGCGGACTTCTTAATGTCAATGAGACCACGGTAGGTGGAGATTCCCCCGCCCTTCGAGAGCGATTTCGAGATGATTTCGCTCGTGGTGGACTTGCCGATGTGGATGACCTTGGCGCCGTTGTCGGTGTTCTGTCCGGCGTTGGCGAACGCCACGCCCACGTGTTTGGCCGAAGAACGGTCGCCTACGAGCACCGAGCACGGGTAGAGCATCGTCACGCCCGAGCCGAGCTGTCCACCCACCCATTCGATGAATCCGTCCTCTTCGACGATGGCGCGCTTGGTATTGAGGTTGTAGGTGTCGATCGACCAGTTTTCCACCGACGAATAGCGCATCTTGGCGGATTTTCCGACGTAGATTTCGACGCATCCGGCATGGAGGCTCGAGGTGCCGTACTTCGGAGCGCTGCAGCCTTCGATGTAATGCGCGGCGGAACCTTCTTCGAGTACGATGAGGGTATGCTCGAACTGTCCACCCGCTCGGACGTTCATGCGGAAATACGCCTGGAGCGGTTCGTCGATGACGACGCCCTTCGGGACGTAGAGGAAAGTTCCTCCGCTCCAGACCGCGGCATGGAGGGCGGCGAACTTGTGGTCGCTTACCGGAACGGCGCGCATGAAGTGCTTGCGGACCATGTCTTCATGGTCGCGGATGGCGATGGACATGTCCTCGAAAATGACGCCCTTTTCAGAGAGTTCCTCTTTGAGCGAGTGGTAGACGACTTCGCTGTCGTACTGGGCGCCCACTCAGGCAAGCACGCGCTTTTCGGCCTCGGGAATGCCGAGGCGGTCGAAGGTCTTCTTAATGGAATCGGGGACATCGTCCCACGACTTATTGTCGCCCGCCCCTTCCGGCTTGGCGAAGTACGCGATGGATTCGAGGTCGATACCGGAGAGATCGGGCCCCCAAGTCGGCAAAGGTTTGGCACGGTAGGCCGCATAAGCCTTCAATCGAAGTTCGAGCATCCATTCGGGCTCGTTCTGCGACGCCGAAATATGTCGGATGATTTCTTCGGTGAGCCCCGGTCCGGAAACGTGCGAATACGCCGTATCGTCGCGCCCGTCGAAGAGTTCGCGCGAAAGCTCGGCGAACGGCGAATTCGTTTCGGGTACGGAGTTGTCGTCTGCGGTTCGTTCCATGTTGATTTTTTAAATCCGTCGGATATAGCTATACGGCTTTTAGCGAGAAAGGAGGAAAACCTTGTCGAAAGCGCTCAGAATTTTCAGTCTTACCATCGGGATCGCCGCGATTCCCGTGTACGTCTACGACGCAAAGCTCAACGGCAGATGGGATTCCGAAGGATTCCTACTCGCCGTGGGGCTTCTCGCGCTCGTCATTCTCGAACCCCCCGTCGCCCTCATGATCCGCGGCTACTTCGCCCGAAAGAAAGCGAGGGAAGAACGGGAGAAGAAGGAGCGGCTGCTTTCCGAGCAACGCGCCCGGGAAGCCGAAGTCCGAAGGAAGCGACTCGAACGCGAGGCCGCCGCCGACAGGCTGGCGGAAGAAGCGGAACGGGAAGCGACCAGAAGGAAGGCCGACGAAACCTGGAACCAAAGGAGGCAAAAGGTGAACCTCGGCTGAAGAACGTCCGTCCCCGCCCATGGCGGGGACTTTTTCGTTCCTACGCGCTTCCGGCCTTTACGTTCCCGTCCTTAGGCTTTTCCCGAGAATCCCTCTTCACCGATCTGCTTCACAAGTTCGGCACCTCCGGTTTTGACGATCTTCCCGTCTTCCATGACGAAGACCAAGTCGGGCGGGAACGCTTCGGTAAGGGCGAAGTTGTGCGTTACGACCAAGAAGGTGCGGTCAGGCGAACGGAGCGAAGCGAGAAGGTCGGCCACCATGCGGAAGGCGTCGACGTCCAAGCCCGAATCCACTTCGTCCAAAATGACGAATTTGGGATTGAGGACCTTCATCTGCAAGAGTTCGATACGGCGTTTTTCACCGCCTGAAAACCCGACGTTGAGCTCGCGGTCGAGAAACGAATCGGGAATTCCGAGCGACGCGGCCTCTTTGAGGAACAAGCGCTTCGCCACGAACGGCGAGAGCGGTTTGGCCGACGCGTCTTCGCGCTTGAGCTTGGCGTTGAGTACGGCGCGGAGGTACTCGGAGAGCTTCACTCCGCGGATTTCGGGAACGTTTTGCAGCGACAAGAAAACGCCCTTGGCGGCGCGTTCTTCAGGAGCGAGCCCGACGAGGTTTTCACCGTCGAGGAGGATTTCGCCCGCGGTGACGGAATACTTCGGGTGTCCGGCGATGGAGAACGAGAGGGACGATTTGCCCGATCCGTTCTTTCCGAGAAGGTAGCAAACGGTTCCGGAAGGCATTTCCGCGGATACGCCGTTCAGGATGTCCTTCCCCTCCGCACGAACGGCAAGGTCTTTGATTTTGAGCACGGAAAATAAAAAGCGACTAATTTAGTCGCATTTTATAAGAAACCCCCGGGGAATCAAGACCGGGTACGAAAATCCGCCCCTATTTGGAGCGGATATCGTTTATGGACGAATCGTCGTACGGATCGAGGTGCACGAGGACTTCGGCATGTTCGAGGCGGCGGCGGATTTCGAGTTCGATGCGGTCGGCGACCTCGTGGGCGTCGTAGAGACCGATGTCGGAACGGAAAACGAGGTGGAATTCGACATGGCGGATTTTGCCGGATTTGCGCGTCTTGAAGAAGTGGTAGCTTTCGGCGTTTCCGGCCGCGATTTCAACGTCGATGACGCTGCGGGCGATGGCTACTTCGTCTTCGGGAAGACTCTTGTCCATGAGCATCGCGACGGCTTCCTGAATGATGCCGATGGCCGAATGCACGATGTAGAACGAAACCGCGAGGGAAATCCACGAGTCCACCGAGAGCATTCCCGAAAACTGCATGAAGACCACGCCCACGAGCACCGCGCCGTTCGACAAGAGGTCGGTCTTGTAGTGGAGCGCGTCGGACGCGACGACGAGGCTGCCGGTCTTTTTGGCGACCTTGCCGAGATACCAGACGAGCGCCCCGGTGACCGCGATGGAAAACAGCATGACGTAGAGCGACGGACCGAGGGTTTCCGGCCCTTTCCCGGCGATGAGGCGGTTAATGGAGACCACGCCGATCATGATGCCCGAACCGGCGACGATGAGACCTTCGAAGAGCGCTCAAAGGCCTTCGACCTTTCCGAAACCGTAGTGGTATTTTTCATTCGCCGGGGATTCCGCCTTCTTGATGGCGAAGAGATTGACGAGCGAGACGAAAAAGTCGAGGAGCGAATCGGCCGCGGATGCCAATACGGCCATGCTGCCGGTAGCGAGACCGATGGCAGTTTTGGCGATGGCGAGGGTTACCGCGGCACCGGAAGCCACGAGGACGGCACGTCTTTCTTGGGACATGGGTTCTGATTATGGATTAGGAACGGATACGGGGTTCGGACCGTCGACATTCGGAACCGGCATGAGACGGGACGGATTCCGTTATCCCACGCCAACTCTCCCCTTACCGGATCGTAATGCCCACGGGACAGTGGTCGGAGCCGAGGACCTCTTGGCGGATGAACGCGTTTTCGAGACGTTCGGTCAAAATCGGCGAGACGAGGAAATAGTCGATGCGCCAACCGATGTTCCTCTCGCGGGACCGCGCGAAGTTGCTCCACCAAGTGTACTGCTCCGGCGTATCCGGATAGAAATGCCGGAAGGTATCGACGAACCCGCCGTCCACGAATTTCTGGAATCCGGAACGCTCTTCGTCGGTAAATCCGGCGTTCCCGCGGTTGGATTTGGGATTGGTGAGATCGATTTCCTTATGCGCGACGTTGAGGTCGCCGCAAACGATGACCGGCTTGGTTTCTTCGAGCGTTTTCAAATGGTCGAAGAAAAACGAGTCCCAGAGCTGGCGGTACCCCAGGCGCTCGAGTTCGCGTTTGGAATTGGGCGTATAGACCGTGACGAAGTAGAAATCGTCGAATTCCATAGTGGTCACGCGCCCTTCGTCGTCGTCATGAATGACACCGCCCATGCCGTAGGTTACGGAAAGCGGCGCCTTTTTGGTAAGAATGGCGGTACCGGAATATCCCGGGCGTTCGGCGGCGTGCCAGAAAACCTGGTACCCCATGGCCGCGAGTTCGAGCGGGACGGGGTTCTGGTCTTCCTTGGCTTTCACTTCCTGAAGCCCTATGACGTCGGGGTTTTCGAGGGCGAGATAGTCGAGGAAGCCTTTAGAAACGCAGGCTCGGATGCCGTTGACGTTCCAGGATACGAATTTCATTCGGGAAGTTGGTTACAAGCTTTTGAACAGGTCGGCGAAAATGTCGTCGGTAGCTTTTTCCACCTCTTGCGCGGAAGCGTCGGCGGGAAGGGTTTCACCGGTCGAACCCGCCTCCTCCGACACCGCTCCGGAAGACGTCCAACGGCGGGCGAGTTCGCGGGCGACGACGCCCTTTTTGGCTTCCAATCGGGCCATGGCGTATTCGGATGAACATGCGGAAACCGGATTCGTCGCCGTACGTTCGGTTCAGAAGCGCTCCATGGTTTTCTTATCCAAAATCTCTGAAATCTTTTCGAGGCGGTTTTCCAGATCGGGTTCGGCGTCGATTTTAGAGAAAAGCGCGGAAAGCTGGCTATCGAGTTTCTTCTTTCCCTTCCTCGTTACGCAGGCGTCGTTCCATCCGCGACTTTCCTTAACGCGGTCCCGAATGTCCTGCGGATTTGGACGGAGTCCTGCGCGGATGCCGAAAAACTTCAATTCCGCCTCCACCTGTTTCGTAGATTTTACGGAATGCGTGTAGTACCGGTAGGTTTTCCGGTACGTGAAACAATCGGTCCTGGCGAGCCAAGGCATGTCGAGGGCGTTCTTGTCGCGGGCCGCTTCGCAATCGGACAGCGATTCGTACGGCGGCGAATATTTCGCGACGTCGCCGTTGCGGAATTCCGATATGACGGACTCCGGAAGTTCCGGAACCCAATTGTCCGCGGATCACGTGGACGAAGTTCAGGAAAACGCGGAAGACTGTTCCTGAGCGGAAGCCGAAACGTTTCAGAGTACGAAAGCCGCTACGACGCAGAGCGCTCCGGCGGCGAAACGAAACCGATATGCCCGTTCCATGGTGCTGATGAATGATTGCTAACGGTCCAATCATATCTGAAAGGCCCTTTTTCGAAAAATGGAATAGACGTTTCTTTGACTTCCTTTTCTGGAAAACCTATACTTTCGAAAAGCTTCGCCAATAAGCCGGATTATTCTCTTTCTCCCTTCGGAACGATTATGAAAAAAATCTTCGGATTCGCCGTTTCCGCCGCCGTCGTTTGGACGGTTTCCTCTGCCGCATCGGCTTTCGCCGCGACCCTTCCGCCGCCTTCTTGCCTGCCCGACGCGCGCGCGGCGGCGATGGACAAATGACTCGCGCCCATCCTTAAAAAACTTTCCGCGATGGACGCTTCGGTGGCCGCGAAAAAAACGGATGCGGTGCTTTCGGCGCTTTCGACCATGGCCCAAGGGAAGTATTCCCGAAACCCCGGCATGCTTTGCGCGATTTCCTACATCGACTCGAAACTCCGGGCATACCGCGAAACCCTCGCGGACTCGAACGACGGAGACCTCATTTCCGCCATTTCCGGCGCCGCGGGCTCGGATTCCGGAACTTCGGGCGCATCCGCCTCCCAAGCGTCCGGAACTTCGACGTCCTCGTCGAGTTCTTCGAGCTCGTCGACCCAGTCTTCGGGCACGAAATCCGATCCGAAATCCTGCGTAGGATACCTCCCTTCCGGGGCGGGCGTAGGTTACCGTCCGTATACCGAAATTACCGCCGGAGGCGATACCAACACCTCTTGGTCGTACGCCCTCAACGGAGGCCGTTGTACGTGGTATTGCCAGACCGGTTACGCTCCGGACGCGCAGAAGTCTTCCTGCCTGAAGCGCGGCGAGGGCTCGGGAATAACGGTCTACGTTTACGATTCCAACGGAACTCCGCTTCCGGGCGCCACGGTCGAACTCATCGGCAGCCTCGGCATCAGCACGTATGCCATCGCCACCCTCACTTCCGATTCCAATGGAAAAACCCCGGAAAACTTCGACGAAGGGGGGTCGGTAGGAAACCTCCTTAAAGTCACGAAATCCGGATACGCCATCAGCTACGCGAACGGCTGCTCTTCGCGCGTGACCAAGGGCGCTTCGTACTGCGACGGAATCAAGATGCGCGACAGCGTCGTAAAGGTCTACCTTTCGCCCGTTTCTTCCGCGAATTCGCTTCCGACCTGCGGAAGCGATTGGGAAAAAATCGGAACGTTCTCCTGCGACTCGCAAAACCGCCAAATACAGACCATCGATTCCTGTCTTCCGCCGCTCTACGACAACGCGTCTTTCTGGACCTGGAAAAAGAATCCCGACAGCTTTTCCCATCTCACCGGAAAATCCTGCCAATAAGCATCGTTTTTTTGAAAAACCGTCCGTTTCCGGGCGGTTTTTCTTTCGGAAATTCAATCCCGCTTCAACCGTTTCCGTCATAATTTCGCGGAAACCGGCCATTTTTTTACCTTTTCGCGACGATGTGTTAGCATTGGTGCGTATTGACCGAACCCTTTCGACATGAGCCCCCTCGACAACCAGTCATCCTCGACTTCGGCGACCCGTCGAACCCCTGCGTCCGCCCGCGCCGCATCCGCGCGCCGAGCCTCGTCCGAATCCGTCGGAGCGGCGGTTTCGGGCACCCACGAAGCGCCACCGAGCCTCGCCGAACTCAGCCAGACCGACCTTATCCAAGAGGTCATGCGCCTTCGCGTACAACTCCAGCTCGAACGGGAAAACCGCAGTTCCCTCGAACAGGCGATGAGCACGGAATGGTGCATCGAGGACGTCCTCTACGACATCGACCATATCGATTCGATTTCGGACCTTTTCGAATACGTGTTGGAAAAACTGCCCCTCAAACTCGGACGGGGCACCAAGCTCCATTTCGTCGACATGTCGGAGTGCCTTGCCGTCGAATCCGAAGCGTACCGCAGGAACCCGCAGGTCACCGACCTCGGCGAAATTTTCCGAAACGCGCTTTCCGCATACCTCATGAGCCGGTTCGATAACGGGACGTCCGGTCAACGGGAAACCGACCGGCATTTCAGCGTCCATCTCGACGGACTCCAGAACAAGCGGAAAGACCGTGAATACTACCCGATCACGATTGAGAATTCGGTACTCGGGGGAACTCCCGGCCGCACGGTCGACGTCACGATCGGATACGTCGAGCTCACTCCCCCGAAACCGGGAACCGAGCGCTCGATAGCCCCGCACGAACAGATCCGCAAAGTCATGCGCGCCATGAAAGCCCGCCTCGAACGGGTGCAGAGCATGCTCCTCATCGAAGAACGCACCCGTCTCGCCTGCGAAGATCCGCTCACCGGCATCTCCAACCGCCGCGGATTTTTCGAAAACGTTTCCGCGCTGCGCAAGAAACACCCGGGATCGAACTATTCGGCCATCACCATCGACCTCGACCACTTCAAATCGGTAAACGACGAATACGGGCACGAGACCGGCGACGTAGTACTTAAGCACGTCGCGTCGAAACTCCGCGAAACCCTTTCCTGGAGGAAAGACCTCGTCGTATCGCGTTTCGGCGGCGAAGAATTCGTCATTTACTGCCAATCCCCCGGCGAACGCGAAACCGTCGCCATCGCCGAACGTCTGAGAAAGATCATCGCGGATGAGCCTGTCATGACCCAGAAGGGCGAAATCTCTATCACCACCAGTATCGGGGTCACCGAATGCCGGTCGCCTGCCGAACGCGTGGAAGAGGTCATTGATCGCGCCGACGCGCTCCTCTACCGTGCGAAAACCTGAGGGCGCAACCGCGTCGAATACGGAGCCGCTGACGAATTCGTCCCCGTACCGGAAGCCAAGAAAGCAGTGGCCGCAGTTCAGAAAGGAGTGGATTCCAACCGCCGTTCGAATTGGGTCAAAACGCTTCAGGACATGTTCTCCCAAGCGTCGATGGGCTAAAAACGGAAACTCCCCGGAAATCGAAAACGTGAAAAACGCTCGATTTCCGGGGTTTTTCGTATACACTCCGATTCGTCTTTTTTCATGCACCCATGAGCGTAGAAACCCTTTCCATTTCCGAACTCGTCGAAAAAATCCGTTCGGGCGAACTTTCCCAATCCGCCGTTTTCGAAACTTTCGCCGGCCGCGTCAAGGAACTCGACGCTAAAATCGAAGCGTTCAACCTCGTTTCGGACACCTTCCCGACGGTCGACGAAAACCTTCCGCTCGCCGGAATCCCCATCGGCGTGAAGGACGTTTTCTGCGAGAAGGACGTAAAAACCACCGCGAGCTCCAGGATGCTCGAGAATTTCTCGGCGCCCTACGAATCTACCGTCACCGCCCGCCTCAAGGCGGCCGGCGCCGTCAGCATGGGAAAACTCAACATGGACGAATTCGCCATGGGCGGATCGGGTGAAAACAGCGCGACCCGCATCACTAAGAACCCTTGGGCGCTCGACCGCATTCCGGGAGGATCTTCGGCAGGCTCGGCCGCCGCGGTCGCCGCGGGGCTCGTTCCGGCAGCGCTCGGAACCGACACCGGCGGATCCATCCGCCAACCGGCGTCGATGTGCGGCATCGTCGGGTTCAAGCCGACCTACGGACGCCTTTCGCGCTACGGCGTCATCGCCATGGCGTCGTCCCTCGATACTCCGGGATTCTTCTCCCGTACCGTCAGGGATTCCGCGACGCTCTACGAAATCGCCGCCGGCCACGACCCGCTCGATTCGACCTCGCTCGACCTTCCGGCAAAGCTCGACGCGAACATCTGGAACGCCACCGACCTCAAGGGGGTGAAAATCGGAATCCCCAAGGAATACTTCGTCGACGGAATGGAGGCCGACGTGACCAAAGAAATCCGCGCCGCCATCGAAAAGGCCCGCGAACTCGGCGCCGAAATCAAGGAGATTTCGCTCCCGCACACAGAGTACGGCCTCGCCGTCTACTACGTCGTAATGCCGGCCGAAGTGTCCACCAACCTCGCCCGTTACGACGGACTCCGCTTCGGGCATTCGTCGAACGTTCCGTCCGACATCGCGAAGAACCGTTCCGAAGGTTTCGGAAAAGAAGCGCAGCGCCGCATCATGCTCGGCTCGTTCGTACTTTCGTCCGGTTTCTACGACGCCTACTACAAGAAGGCGGCCATGGTCCGCGAACTCATCAAGCGCGACTTCGACGAAGCATTCAAGGAGGTCGACGTCATCTTCACTCCCACTTCCCCGTCGGTCGCGTGGAAGATCGGCGACAAGAGCGAAGATCCGCTCAAGATGTACCTCTCGGACATCTTCACCGTCAACGCTTCCCTCGCCCAGCTTCCGGGACTTTCGCTTCCGGTAGGGTACGGAAAAACCGAAGACGGCTCCGGCGATCAGACCGAACTTCCCATCGGCCTCCAGATCCTCGGCCCGCGTCTCGGGGAAGAAGCCGTGTTCAAAGTTTCGCACGTCATGGAAAAGGCGCTCGCTTCCAAGATGGTCAAAAAGCCCAACGTCGGTTAGCCGGTTTCCGCTTCGGCGGGCCGCCGTTCCGTTCAAAAGAAAACCCCCGGTGAGAACCGGGGGTTTTCGTATGGGGATTATTGAAGGGTTCCTTCTTTTTTCGCCTGAGCGTCGAGGGAATCCATATATTTCTCGTTCACCCATTTCGCAAGCCCTTGTGGACGGAGCTTGGAAACGTTCTCGGAACGTTCCGCGGTAAAATACCGGGTAAATCCGGAAGTGTCCGAATAGGTTACTGCGGTAAGACCGGCATTTTGGGTGACTCTGAGCGTCACTCCGTCCGGAAGATCTTTGGAAACGGCTTTCACGACTTCCGAGGCTTTCGCATATGCCGAAGGCTGAGGAACGGCGACGGCATCGGAGGTTCCGACGGCCCGTGCGGAGAAGGGCACGATTGCCGAAGCCCGCTTCGTTCCTTCGTATTTCGCGAGACGGCCTTCGAGTTCGAGAACCCGGGAAGAAAGCGCACGTGCGGTATCTACGGTTTCCTGTGCCGAAGTCGCGAAACTCTGGAGCGTTTCCACGGTGACGACGCGCTGGTTCGGAGCGAGGGTGATCTTTCCTTCGGAAGCGCGGGACATCTTCGCTTTTTCCACGCGGAGGGACGCCACTTCTTTTTTCAAAAGTTCGTTCTCTTCGGTCGCCGCGGATTTCCCATAGAGCACTCCGGCGAGTCCGGCGTTCGCTAAAACCGAAACGGCCAAAACGAGAGTCTTGGCATCGAGACCGGAAAAACGGGAAGCCGATTTTTCAGAAACGGAATTCCGGTTTTCGGACTGGTCTTGAAACAGGTCGTCAAAATTCAATTCCTGCGCCCTTCTCAACTTCGCCCGCTCGGAAGCCCGGACGAAATTTTCGGATGGCTTCCTTCCGAGGATTCCGGTAAGGAATTCGGGCATGAATCTCATATGATCGGGTTTTGAGATATAGCGGTTTCATGTTTTTATAAGAAAAGAATTTGTTTTGTCAAAAACGCCTTTCCGAAGCGGTTTATTTCAACTTTACGTAAACGGAAATTACGATAGGATACAACGTAATATTAACATTGAATATTTCCGTTATGGGCATCTGGAAAAAAGCCGGAAATCGGACGTGGAAATTCCACGCTTTCACCCTCGTCGAACTCATCGTCGTAATCACGATACTCGCGATATTGGCGACCATCGGGTTCCTGGCGCTTTCGGGGTATTCGCAGGACGCGAAGGATTCCGCCATCAAGGCGAACGTGAGGTCGCTGCAGACGGCGATTTCTTCGGAAGCGGCGATCACGAACAATTCGCCCCGGCACTACGTGGTGCACGATACGGACTACGCGCTCTCGGGCGCCTTCGTCTACGTCGACGGGAACCAGACCGCGCTCACTGGATGAGACTGGAACG
>CAYZVC010000005.1:0-3490 GCA_964482035.1 uncultured Candidatus Peribacteria bacterium
TCATTAACATCTGTACGAGGAAAATACGGTAAGAAGAGTGATTTGGAAGACCGTCGTGTAATTTTGGGTAATTTTCCGGAATCCTTAGGGAATTCCGGCGGCATCCATGCCGTTTCGAAATGGAAAAAACCGATTAACAGAGAATTAAGGATCCTCCGGGTTCCCGACGAAAGTCGGAAGCCCGGGTTCCGCCTTCCGTGGTGAAAACCGTCGGAGAGGGCGGAAAGCCGCGTTCTCCCAGAAATGGGAAACGCACGTTGGACACGTGTACGGCACGGAGCGGATACCTTGGCCCATACGTCCGAAGAAGGGCGCGGAAGACTGCGAAAAGCCACGGGGAGCCGTCAACAGGCGTTACACCCGTGGATGCCCGAATGGGGGAACCCATCGAGGAGAATCCTCGATATCCTTTTTAGGATGGACACCCACCGAATTGAAATATCTTAGTAAGTGGGGAAAAGAAATCAAAATACGAGATTCCCGGAGTAGTGACGAGCGAAACGGGAAAAGCCCAAACCAATCAAGTGCCAAGCTTCGGAGCGTTGCTTGATTGGCGTTGTAGGGAGTGAGCGTACCAGCGTCCGAAACGCTGGACGGTGCGCATGATACGCAGGGGAAAGGTCTGGGACGGCCTGTCTGAGAGGGTGAAAGCCCCGTACCCGAAACGTCATCATGCCCGCCGCCGCACATATCCAGAGTAGGGTCGGACACGTGAAATCCGGCTTGAAGCAGGGGGGACCACCCTCCAAGGCTAAACAGCGTATGGGACCGATAGTGAACGAGTACCGTGAGGGAAAGGTGAAAAGAACCCCGGGAGGGGAGTGAAACAGACCTTGAAACTCCGTGCTGATAATGAGTGGGAGCCGCAAGGTGACCGCGTACTTTTTGTAGAACGGACCAACGAGTAATCCGTACGTGGCGAGGTTAAGGGAGAGTACACCCGGAGCCGCAGGGAAACCGAGTCTGAATAGGGCGAATTAGTCACGTGCGATTGACCCGAAACCCGAGCGAGCTACTCATGCGCAGGCTGAAGTCCCGGTAAAACGGGATGGAGGGCCGAACCAATTGGAGCTGCAAGTCCACTGGATGACGTGTGAGTAGGAGTGAAAAGCTAATCGAGCCGGGAGATAGCTGGTTCTCCGCGAAATATATTTAGGTATAGCCTCGGATCATACAATAGGGGAGGTAGGGCTCTGATAGGACTAGCGGGTCGCGAGACTTAGCAAATCCTGATAAACTTCGAATGCCCCTAACGTTATTCCGAGAGTCAGACGGTGACAGAGAAGTGCCATCGTCAAAAGGGAAACAGCCCAGATTCCTGTCTAAGGCCCCAAAGCGTACGCTCAGTGGAAAAGGATGTCGGACTACTAAGACAACCAGGATGTTGGCTTAGAAGCAGCCACTCATTCAAAGAGTGCGTAATAGCTCACTGGTCGAGTGGTCCCGCGCCGAAAATTCAACGGGGCTCAAGCGTACCGCCGAAGACGGAAACTACCTAGTGTAGTGGTAGCGGAGCGTTCTCCATGCCGATGAAGGTGCCGCGTGAGCGGTGCTGGAGGTACGAGAAGCGAAAATGTTGGTATGAGTAACGAATAGGGGGATGAAAACTCCCCCCGCCGAATGTCCAAGGTTTCCTATCCAACGTCAGTCGTGGTAGGGTTAGCCGGTCCTAAGGCACAGCCGAAAGGCGCAGCCGATGGAGAACGGGTTAATATTCCCGTGCTCCCGGCATTCCGTTTGTACGACGCGGGGACGCGTCGAGCCAGCGGGGATCTCTCATGGATGAGATCGGACGCACTAATGCCCGCGAAGTAGGTAAGCCCGCTTCGCGTTAAGGGATGAGGTGCGGACCCCCGGAAGGACGCTTCTTCGGAAGCCTCCCAAGGGAGCCCGGTACTGGTTTGGCGCCGAGAAAAGCCGCTAAGGAGGGATGTCGGGAACCGTACCGAAATCGAACACACGTGGACTAGTGTAAGTACACTAAGGCGAACGGGATAACCATGCTTAAGGAACTCTGCAAAAAAGCGTCCGTAACTTCGGGATAAGGACTGCCCGCGCTTAATCAAGGGCGCGGGCCGCAGCGAACGAGCCCGGGCGACTGTTTACCAAAAACACAGCTCTCAGCGAACACGCAAGTGGATGTATTGGGGGTGATGCCTGCCCAGTGCCAGAAGATCACGTGGAGG
Organism: uncultured Candidatus Peribacteria bacterium; assembly: GCA_964482035.1. Taxonomy (GTDB): domain Bacteria; phylum Patescibacteriota; class Gracilibacteria; order BD1-5; family UBA2023; genus JANJWP01. The sequence goes on from CAYZVC010000005.1 coordinate 2,187, forward strand.
GGTGCAAGCTCTGAAACTAAGTCCTGGTGAACGGCGGCCGTAACTATAACGGTCCTAAGGTAGCGAAATTCCTTGTCGGGTAAGTTCCGACCCGCACGAATGGCATAACGGTCTGGGCACTGTCTCAAGCATGGTCCCGGTGAAATTGCAATGTCGGTAAAAATGCCGACTACTCGCAGCAAGACGGGAAGACCCTATGAAGCTTTACTCTAACTTGGTACTGGCGCATACGTTGCAGTGTGCAGGATAGGTGGGAGACTATGAGGGAGGGGCGTCAGCCCTTCCGGAGTCGTCGTTGAGATACCACCCTCTGCATCGTGTGCGTCTAACCCCTCAATGGGGGACAGTGCTTGGCGGGGAGTTTAACTGGGGCGGTTGCCTCCTAAAATGTAACGGAGGCGCGCAATGGTGGGCTATTCCCGGATGGAAATCGGGAAGATAGTGTATTCGCGCAAGCCCGCTTGACTGGGAGACCTACAAGTCGATCAGAGACGAAAGTCGGCGAAAGTGATCCGGCACCAACACGTGGGAGTGGTGTCGCTCAACGGATAAAAGTTACTCTAGGGATAACAGGCTGATTCCGTCCAAGAGTTCATATCGACGACGGAGTTTGGCACCTCGATGTCGGCTCGTCGCATCCTGGGGGTGGAGAAGCTCCCAAGGGTATGGCTGTTCGCCATTTAAAGCGGTACGCGAGCTGGGTTCAAAACGTCGTGAGACAGTTTGGCCCCTATCTGCTGTGAGCGTTTGGGAATTTGAGGGAATTTGATCCTAGTACGAGAGGACCGGATTGAACGAACCCCTGGTGTACCGGTTGTCGCTCCAGCGGCAGCGCCGGGTAGCTAAGTTCGGAACGGATAACCGCTGAAAGCATCTAAGCGGGAAGCCGATCCCAAGATGAGATTCCCCCACCGAAAGGTGATAAGGGCCCAGGGAGACTACCTGGTCGATAGGCGGCAGGTGTAAGGACAGCAATGTCTTCAGCCGAGCCGTACTAATAGCCCGAACGGTGTCCAATAAGGCTTTCCGTCCCCGGCGACGCAAAATCGCGGGGCGGAGAGGACCCCCTCTGCGGAGGCCTCCTTACGAAAATGGTTGCCCAAACCGAAACCGCGGTCCGCCGCATTCTTCTTACCGTATTTCCTTCGTACGGAAAACAGCCTTTTTCCTCTTCAGCGTCCCGGTGCTTATTACGCGCGGGCCACACCCGTTCCCATCCCGAACACGGAAGTTAAGACGCGTCGTGCCTATGGTACTGCAGGTACACCTGTGGGAGAGTCGGTAAGCGCCGGGACTTTGGAGAG
>CAYZVC010000006.1:0-2330 GCA_964482035.1 uncultured Candidatus Peribacteria bacterium
TTCCCGATGTTGTAGAGGTCGGAACGAAGCGGATTGGCCGCGAAGTGGGTCTTCCACAGCCGGGGGGTGAGCAGGTGGACGTCGGCGGCGGGGTGTTGGCCGAGGCGCTGAAGCACATCGACCAGGTAGTCATAGGGATCGATGCCGTGCAAACGACAGGTGACGATCAGGCTCTGGACGATCCCGATATGTTTCGCACCGAGTTCCGTCCAGGCAAACATCCACGCCTTCCGACCCATCGGAATCGCCCTCAGCGCCCGCTCGAGGTGGTTCGTGTCGATGGGGACATCCGGATCGGTGAGGAAGACTTCCAGTCCGTTTCGTCGGTTTCGGACGTAGGCAAGCGCCTTGGTCAGCGGACTGCTTGGCAAGAGGCCCTGGTTTTCAAACTGGCGGGCCACCCACTGGAAGAACATTTCGACCCGCGGTTTGGCGTGCATCAGGCGGTAGTCTCGCTTCTTCTCGCCGGTGAGCTTCTTGTCGCGGATGTCGGCTTCGATGGCATAGATCGCACCGATGTGATCGAGCCCCTCGGCCACCGCCGTCGGCTCGGCATCCTTCGCTTCAAACAGCTCACGTCTGGCGTGGGCCCAGCACTGGGCGTGGGTCAGGCCGGTCTTTTGGGCGTAGTGCGCGTAGGCACTGTAGCCGTCGGAGAGCAGCACCGTGCCCTCTGCCGGGGTGAGGCCGAGGGTCTTGACCACGCTGTCGGCGCGGCGGTTGTCGAAGAAGGGGAAGCACACCTCGTCGAGCTCGCCATAGACGGGCCAGAAGTAGCCCTGCTTCATCTTGCCCGGCCCGTTCTGGCCGGCCTTGATCGGCGTTTCGTCCATGGCAATCACGCGCGAGGCGCGGATCGACGCGAGCATCGCGTCGTAGACGGGTTCGAGCAGGGAAGAGGCCTGCTGGCCCAGCTGGGTGAGCCAGGGCCGGCTCACCTTGAAGCCGGCATCCGTGAGGCGTTGATGCACCCGGTGGAACGGCAGGTGATAGGCCAGCTTGTCCAGCAGCAGGCCGGCGACGAAGCTCACGTCGGCGCGGCTGCCTTCGATCACGCCCACCGGTGCAGCCGGGCAGCTGATGAGCGGGGTGCCCACGCGCTTGACGATCGGGCGGACATACTTGATGACCACATAGCTGCCGGGCCGCTGGGCGAGACGGAAGCTTTCCTTGGTGCCGATGATTTCGTACTGCGCCGGGGTGAGCCCGGCGACGTCCGGGCTCGCCAACTCGATCACCTCGATCGGGACGCGGGCTTCATCGAAGAAGCTGATCGATTCGGCCTTGGCATCCGGCGCCTTGGGCGAACGCTTGCGGGAATGGCCGGCGACGCTGCGCTCGGGGGCATCCGGCGGCGTACCGGTCTGCGGCAGCGAGAGCAGTTCGCCCAGGCTCATCTGCTCAGCCGGGGCGAGGACACTGCGCTTCTCGCTCTTCTGGCCGAAGATCTGACGCCGGAACCAGTCCACCTGGTGCTGCAGGCCGGCGATCTTCTGCTGCAATTGCCCCACATCCCGCTCGAGGGTGGCCCGATCGAGCGCCAGCTCGACCACCTGCGCGGGGCTGAAGCCGGCTGCTTCATCGAGTGTCGGGAGGGCTTGGCGGGGCATGAAGGACATGCCGTCATTATATCGCAAGCTGCTGTTAATTATGGATTTATGGCGTACGGGAAGGATGTTTGTAGCGCTTTCTGACGCGCCTGGGCTCGATCCCTTCGAGCATCAGCTTGAGGCCCGTGTAGTCCATTTCGCGGCTCGCGACCTGGCGCCAGTCGGACAGGAAGCGGCCGGATTCGAGCTTCTTGGCCCAGATGCAAAAGCCGGTGCGATCCCAGTACAGGACCTTGATTTGTGAGGCTCGCCGGTTGATGAATGCGAACAGATGACCGGACAGCGGATCCTGCTGTAGGCCATGGCGCGCCAGGGCATACAGACCGGTGAAGGATTTGCGCATATCGACCGGCTGGCCATACAGATGGACCCGAACCTGCCCTTCGGGGAAGAACATCAGCCGCGCACCAGATGCAGCACCACGCCACCACCCAGTTCGAGCGTTAACTCAAGCCGCCCGGCGGGCGCACTGGCCCCATCCTCTTCGCTGCCCTGGTTCAAGAGTCCCAGGTCGACAAAGTCCGACGTCGGCTCACGCGGCGTCGCCTGCTCGAGGCCGCCGCCGAGCAGGCGACGCCAGCGATAAAAACTCGCCGTGCTGATCGACTCCCGCCGACAGAACTCCGCCACGCTCAGGCCGCTGCCAGCCTGACACCCAATCAATGCCTGCCACTGCCCTGCATCACGCTGATGCCAGCGCTCCATTCCCGCCTTGCCCAT
>CAYZVC010000007.1:0-2246 GCA_964482035.1 uncultured Candidatus Peribacteria bacterium
TGTCAGACGACACATTAAATTGACCCCCTGGCGACAGGAAGAATTGACCCCCTGGACGCATACCAGGAGGAGTCATGAAGGAAGCAAGAGAGCAGCATCCGGACCTGCGAGTCAGCAGGAGAGAGCGGATGCAGGAGCCGGAAGCAGTAGCGCAGATGTTGGCGTTGGCGCGGTTAGGGTGGGGCACAAAGCGCATTGCGCAGGAGTTGGGGGTTGCGCGCAATACGGTCAAGCGCTACGTGGCAGCGGGACGGTATGTGCCGTATCGGTCGCCCGCCCGGGAAGGGAAGTTGGCAGGCCTGGGCGCGTGGCTACAGGCGCAGTTTGCACAGCACCGCGGCAACTGCGACGTGGTGCGCCAGGAACTGCAACGGCAGCAGGGCGTGTCGGTGAGCCTGCGCACGGTCGAGCGTGCCTGCCGGGGCTACCGGGCGGAATGGGCGGCGCAGGCGCGGGCGACGGTACGCTTCGAGACGGCGCCGGGGCAGCAACTGCAGATTGATTTTGGCTCGGCCACGGTAGAGATCGATGGGGCCCGGCAGAAGGTGCATGTGTTCGTGGCGACACTGGGCTATTCGCGGCTCGGATATGTGGCGGCCTTTGGCCACGAGCGACAGGCGGCCTGGCTGGCGGGCCTGGAAGGCGCCTTTGCCCACTTCGGCGGCATCCCGCGCGAGGTGTTGCTGGATAACGCCCGGGCGCTGGTTCTCGCGCATGACGTGCAGACGCGTGAAGTGACGTTCAACGAACGCTTGCTGGCCTTTGCCCGGCATTGGGGTTTCACGCCCAAGGCCTGCGCGCCCTTCCGGCCCCAGACCAAGGGCAAGGACGAGAACGGCGTGGGCTATGTGAAGAAGAACGCGCTGGCCGGCCACGTCTTCGCCAGTTGGGAGGCCCTGTCGGCCCACCTTGTGCGCTGGCAGCGAGAGGTGTCCGACGTGCGCTGCCATGGGACGACGGCAGAGGCGCCGCGGCTGCGCTTTGAGCGCGACGAGCGCACAGCCCTGCAGCCGCTTTCCGGCAAGCCGCCCTTTGCCCTGGCGCGAGAACTGCAGCGGGTGGTGAGCAGCGAAGCCTGTGTCGAGGTGGATACGAACCGCTACAGCGTGCCGTGGCGCCTGATCGGCGAGTCGGTGAGCGTGCTGGTGGAGGCCGACAGCGTCGTGGTGCGCCATGGCGGTCAGGCGGTGGCGCACCACGCGGTGCTGAGCGGACAGCGGCAACGGGCCATTGAGCCGGCCCACTTCGACGGCCTGGTGGGGCGGGCCTTTCAACCCAGAACGGAGGGTGAGGCGGCGCCTGCCGTGCCAGCGCCCCCGTCTGTGGCGCCTGCGGCGCCCCTGTCGGGGGCGCTGGCACGGCCCCTCGCCGATTATGAGGCGGTCGCGGGCGGGCGCTTCTGATGATCGCCCACGAACACCTCATGACCATGCTGACGCGGCTGCACCTGACCGCCATCCGCGATCAACTGGACAGCCTGCTCGACGAAGCCGCCCGTCAGGAGCTGACGCTCCGGGAGACCCTGGCCTTCCTGTGCCAGCGTGAGATTGCACGCAAGGACGAACGGCGCATCCAGATGGGCACGCGCATTGCACACTTCCCCTGCATCGCCACGCTGGCCGGCTTCGACTACGCGGCCCAGCCCAGCGTGGATGAACGGCAGATCCGCGAATTGGCGGCCTGCCGCTGGGTGGCCCACGGCGAGAACCTGCTGCTGCTGGGGCCACCCGGTGTCGGCAAGACCCACTTGGCCATCGCCCTCGGGCGCGAGGCCATCCTGAGTGGCTACAGCGTGCTGTTCGTCACCGCGCCGGCGCTGGTGGCGAGCCTCGCCCAAGCGCATGCCGCAGGCCGCCTGGACGAGAAGCTGGCGCACTACGCCAAGCCGAAGCTGCTGATCATCGATGAGCTCGGCTACCTACCGTTCGAGCCCAAGGCTGCCCACCTGTTCTTCCAGCTGGTGTCGCGGCGCTATGAGCGCGGCAGCTTCCTCATCACCAGCAACCGCACCGTATCCGAATGGGGCGTGGTCTTTGGCGACGCGATCGCCGCCACCGCCATCCTCGACCGCATGCTGCACCACAGCCACGTCATCACCATCCGCGGTGATAGCTACCGCCTCAAAGACAAGCGTCGCGCCGGGGCAGTGTTCCACCAGCCCGTGGCCCCATCAACCAGTCATCAACCCGCGTAGGGGGGTCAGTTCCTGATGTCGCCAAGGGGTCAATTCCTGGTGTCGCTTGACA
>CAYZVC010000008.1:0-1891 GCA_964482035.1 uncultured Candidatus Peribacteria bacterium
GGGCGCGCCTCAGCTGGCAGGGGTATGGCGGATGAGTTGTGTGGAATGGGATGGGGTGAGCCCGGTCTTGCCGGCATAGGCCTCGTAGGCGCCATAGCCATCGGAGAGCAGCACGCCGCCCTCGACCGGGGTGAGCCCGAGCACCTTCTCGACGTTGCTGTGCGCACGGCTCTCGAAGAAGGGGAAGCAGATCTCGTCGAGCTCGCCATAGACCGGCCAGAAGTAGCAGCCCTTCATCTTGCCCGGGCCGGCGCGGCCGGCCTTGATCGGGGTCTCGTCCATGGCCTTGACGCGGCTTGTGCGGATCGAGGCCAGCTGGGCCGCGTAGATCGGCTCGAGCAGCGCGGCGGCCTGCGCGGCCAGCTGGGTGAGCCAGGCGCGGCTGACCGTGATGCCGGCATCAAGGAGGCGCTGGTGCTGGCGGTACAGCGGCAGGTGCCAGGCGAACTTGTCGAGCAGCAGGCCGACGAGGAAGCTCACGTCGGCGCGGCACCCGTCGATCACCCCCGCCGGCGCCGCCGGGCAGTGGAGCGTCTGCGTGTCGCGGCGCTTGATGAGCGGGCGCACGTACTTGAGGATCACGTAGCTGCCCGGGCGCTGCGCGAGGCGATGGCTGACCTTCTCGCCGATCACCTCGTACTGGTCAGGCGAGAGGCCCTCGAGCTCCGGGTTGGCCAGGGTGATGGTCTCGACGGGCACGCGGGCTTCGTCGAAGAACAGCGTGGCGTCGTTCTTGTCCTGGGCGAAATCGGTGCGTGGCGTACGCCGCGTGTGGCCGGCCACCGGCTTGCCGGGGGGCTCGGGCGGCGCATCGGGGATGGGGAGTTCGCCCAGGTGCATCTGCGCCGGGTGCGGGGCCAGCGGGCGCTTCTCGCTCTTCTGGCCGAAGAGCTGGCGCCGGAACCACTCGAGCTGGTGCTGGATGGTCTGCACTTCGCGTTGCAGCGCCGCATGCGCCTGGGCCAGTTCGACGACGCGCTCGGGCGCCCACTGGGCGGCTTCGGCGGGGGTCGGAACGGGGGTGGGATGCGGGCGCGGCATGGCCCGTATTTTACCGTAAGCCCCAGCATTCATGCGGGTTTCAAGGCAGTCTCGGGCCGTTTGTAGCGGCGTTTGTAGCGGGCGGGCTCGATGCCTTCGAGGAGCAGCTTGAGCCCGGTCCAGTCCATCTGGCGCGTGGCGATGTGCGCCCAGTTCGACACGAAGCGCCCCTCTTCGAGGCGCTTGGCCCACACACAGAATCCGGTGCGGTCCCAGTACAGCACCTTCATCTGCGTGCCGCGCCGGTTGATGAACACGAACAGCTCGCCCGAGAGCGGATCGCACCCGAGCGCGTGGCGGGTGAGCGCGTAGAGGCCATCGAAGGATTTGCGCATGTCGACCGGCTGGCCATACACATGGACCCGGACGGCGCCTTCGGGGAAGAACATCAGCCGCGCGACAGGTGGAGGATCACCCCTGCGCCCAGATCGAGCCGCAGTTCGAGGCGGCCCCCAGCGCCGAGCAGGCCCGCGTCGACAAAGCCGGTTTGCGGCGCGCCCGGCGGGGGCAGCTCTACGCCGCGGGAGACGTCATCCGCCAGCAGGCTCCGCCACCGCCTGAAGCTCGATACGCTGAGGCCTTCGTGGGCGCAAAACGCCTCGATCTCCAGGCCACTGGCGGCGAAGCGCGTCAGCACCTCGCCCCACGCCTCGCGGCTACGCCGCTGCCGCTTGTTGTTGCTTGTCGTCGCGCTGGTCACTTCGCGTTCCTCCTGATTGAACAGAAGGAGGATTCTTCCGTGTGAGCCCGGGCGGGGGAAGAACGCCGCTCAGTGAGCGGTTACCGGCGGGGGCTGCTCTACGCCGCGGGAGACGTCATCCGCCAGCAGGCTCCGCCACCGCCTGAAGCT
>CAYZVC010000009.1:0-1872 GCA_964482035.1 uncultured Candidatus Peribacteria bacterium
AACCGCTTCCGCAAGCTATTGGTTCGCTACGAAAAGCTCGAAAGGAGCTTCGTTGGTAACCGCTCACTGAGCGGCGTTCTTCCCCCGCCCGGGCTCACGCGGAAGAATCCTCCTTCTGTTCAATCAGGAGGAACGCGAAGTGACCAGCGCGACGACAAGCAACAACAAGCGGCAGCGGCGTAGCCGCGAGGCGTGGGGCGAGGTGCTGACGCGCTTCGCCGCCAGTGGCCTGGAGATCGAGGCGTTTTGCGCCCACGAAGGCCTCAGCGTATCGAGCTTCAGGCGGTGGCGGAGCCTGCTGGCGGATGACGTCTCCCGCGGCGTAGAGCTGCCCCCGCCGGGCGCGCCGCAAACCGGCTTTGTCGACGCGGGCCTGCTCGGCGCTGGGGGCCGCCTCGAACTGCGGCTCGATCTGGGCGCAGGGGTGATCCTCCACCTGTCGCGCGGCTGATGTTCTTCCCCGAAGGCGCCGTCCGGGTCCATGTGTATGGCCAGCCGGTCGACATGCGCAAATCCTTCGATGGCCTCTACGCGCTCACCCGCCACGCGCTCGGGTGCGATCCGCTCTCGGGCGAGCTGTTCGTGTTCATCAACCGGCGCGGCACGCAGATGAAGGTGCTGTACTGGGACCGCACCGGATTCTGTGTGTGGGCCAAGCGCCTCGAAGAGGGGCGCTTCGTGTCGAACTGGGCGCACATCGCCACGCGCCAGATGGACTGGACCGGGCTCAAGCTGCTCCTCGAAGGCATCGAGCCCGCCCGCTACAAACGCCGCTACAAACGGCCCGAGACTGCCTTGAAACCCGCATGAATGCTGGGGCTTACGGTAAAATACGGGCCATGCCGCGCCCGCATCCCACCCCCGTTCCGACCCCCGCCGAAGCCGCCCAGTGGGCGCCCGAGCGCGTCGTCGAACTGGCCCAGGCGCATGCGGCGCTGCAACGCGAAGTGCAGACCATCCAGCACCAGCTCGAGTGGTTCCGGCGCCAGCTCTTCGGCCAGAAGAGCGAGAAGCGCCCGCTGGCCCCGCACCCGGCGCAGATGCACCTGGGCGAACTCCCCATCCCCGATGCGCCGCCCGAGCCCCCCGGCAAGCCGGTGGCCGGCCACACGCGGCGTACGCCACGCACCGATTTCGCCCAGGACAAGAACGACGCCACGCTGTTCTTCGACGAAGCCCGCGTGCCCGTCGAGACCATCACCCTGGCCAACCCGGAGCTCGAGGGCCTCTCGCCTGACCAGTACGAGGTGATCGGCGAGAAGGTCAGCCATCGCCTCGCGCAGCGCCCGGGCAGCTACGTGATCCTCAAGTACGTGCGCCCGCTCATCAAGCGCCGCGACACGCAGACGCTCCACTGCCCGGCGGCGCCGGCGGGGGTGATCGACGGGTGCCGCGCCGACGTGAGCTTCCTCGTCGGCCTGCTGCTCGACAAGTTCGCCTGGCACCTGCCGCTGTACCGCCAGCACCAGCGCCTCCTTGATGCCGGCATCACGGTCAGCCGCGCCTGGCTCACCCAGCTGGCCGCGCAGGCCGCCGCGCTGCTCGAGCCGATCTACGCGGCCCAGCTGGCCTCGATCCGCACAAGCCGCGTCAAGGCCATGGACGAGACCCCGATCAAGGCCGGCCGCGCCGGCCCGGGCAAGATGAAGGGCTGCTACTTCTGGCCGGTCTATGGCGAGCTCGACGAGATCTGCTTCCCCTTCTTCGAGAGCCGTGCGCACAGCAACGTCGAGAAGGTGCTCGGGCTCACCCCGGTCGAGGGCGGCGTGCTGCTCTCCGATGGCTATGGCGCCTACGAGGCCTATGCCGGCAAGACCGGGCTCACCCACGCGCAGTGCTGGACGCACTGCCGACGGGAGTTCATCAACGCCG
>CAYZVC010000010.1:0-1759 GCA_964482035.1 uncultured Candidatus Peribacteria bacterium
GCTCATTAACATCCGACGCACAGGAAGGCCAATGGTCTTTCTGTCCTTTCCGTTCCGTCCAGGGACGGGAAAGGAAAAAAATTCAACCAAGCGAAATTCAAAATCTCCGTTCCTCCGGGAACGGTTACAACAACATCATTTGAGTGCGGAGCCCCTCCCCGGGGCCGAGCATCCGAGACAACAAAGTCCTCCTTCCTTACAGGGGAGGGAGGCAGCTACGTTCTAAAGAGTTTGATCATAGCTCAGGATGAACGCTAGCGGTGCGCTTAACACATGCAAGTCGAACGGACTCCAGGGGCTTGCTCCTGGAGTTAGTGGCGAACGGGCGAGTATAAAGTTTGTACCTGCCCTGAAGTCGGGGATAACGCGCCGAAAGGCGTGCTAATACCGGATGGTCCCGAGAGGGTAAAGCCGCAAGGCGCTTCAGGAGGGGCATGCTCCCTATCAGCTAGTTGGCGGGGTAAAGGCCCACCAAGGCTATGACGGGTAGTTGGTCTGAGAGGACGGCCAGCCGCAATGGGACTGAGACACGGCCCATACTCCTACGGGAGGCAGCAGTGAGGAATCTTCCGCAATGGGCGAAAGCCTGACGGAGCGACACCGCGTGGAGGATGACGCGTTTATTCGTGTAAACTCCTTTTCTATGGGAAGATAATGACGGTACCATAGGAATAAGGGACGGCTAACTACGTGCCAGCAGCCGCGGTAATACGTAGGTCCCGAGCGTTATCCGGAATTACTGGGCGTAAAGAGTTCGTAGGCGGTACGTTAAGTTCGGCATGAAAGACCGGGGCTCAACCCCGAGTTTGTGCCGGATACTGGCGAACTAGAATCCGGGAGAGGTTGGCAGAATGGTACGAGTAGGGGTGCAATCCGTTGATACGTACTGGAATACCAAAAGCGAAGGCAGCCAACTGGAACGGTATTGACGCTGAGGAACGAAAGCGTGGGGAGCGAAAAGGATTAGATACCCTTGTAGTCCACGCCCTAAACGATGGAAACTGAGTGTCGGGCCCCGTGCCCGGTGCTTCGAAGCTAACGCATTAAGTTTCCCGCCTGAGGAGTACGGTCGCAAGATTAAAACTCAAATGAATAGACGGGGACCCGCACAAGCAGAGGATCATGCGGTTTAATTCGACAATAAACGAGGAACCTCACCCAGGCTTGACATCCCGAGAACCTTCCGGAAACGGAGGGGTGCCCGCAAGGGAGCTCGGAGACAGGCGCTGCATGGTTGTCGTCAGCTCGTGCCTTGAGGTGTTCGGTTAAGTCCGTTAACGAGCGCAACCCACGCCGTAAGTTACTATGTCTTACGGGACTGCCCGGGTCAACCGGGAGGAAGGTGTGGATGACGTCAAATCAGCATGGCCCTTATGCCTGGGGCTACACGCATGATACAATGGCAGGTACAATGTGCAGCGATGCCGCGAGGCGGAGCCAATCACCAAAGCCTGTCCCAGTCCGGATTGGGGTCTGCAACTCGACCCCATGAAGTTGGATTTGCTAGTAATCGTGAATCAGCTATGTCACGGTGAATATGTTCCCGGGTCTTGTACTCACCGCCCGTCAAAGCATGGGAGGAGTTCTCGCTGGAAGCCCCCGGAGTAATACCGGGGTCCATGGCAAGGGCTCTGACTGGGCTTAAGTCGTAACAAGGTATCCGTAGGAGAACCTGCGGATGGACTATCTCCTTCGAATCGTCGCTTGAATTTTTTTCCCCAAAGGACGGAAAGGCCGTGACCTTCCGGTGCGTCGGATG
>CAYZVC010000011.1:0-1545 GCA_964482035.1 uncultured Candidatus Peribacteria bacterium
GCGGGCGCCAGGTCGTGCCCCCCGGCGAGGATGGTCTTGACGGTGCGGTAGTGCGGGCTGTCGTGCGCCAGGGCCCGCTCGCAGGCCGCCTCGAGCCGCTCGGCGCCGTACCTGGCCTTCAGGTGCAGCACCCCCTGGGCCGCCCGCAGGCGCTCGGAGACGCGGTCCGAGAGGAGCCGCTCGATCAGCCGGGCACAGGCCGGCCCGACCCCGGCGGCCTGCTGCAGACACCAGGCGCGGTCATGGGCGAAGAAGGTCCGGGCCTCCGGCGGCAGGTGATCGGTGACGGTGCGCCGCTCGCCGGCCCGGCGGCTACGGGCGTGGATGGCGACCGACTGGAAGTCCTGATACACCGTCACCACGCTGTCGGTGGCGCGCAGCCACAGGCGCTTGCCCACCAGCGTGAAGGGCACCGAGTAGAGCCCGCGCTCGAAGCTCACGTGGCAGTCCCGATGCACCGCGACCTGGTGCCAGCTGCCCAGATCCGGCGGCACCGCCGGGAGCGGCAGGAGCAACGCGCGCTCCACCGCGAAGCTCTCCAGCGGCCTCACCCGGGTCGTGCCGTGGACGCGCTGCCCGGCCACCTGCAAGACCCACGCGCGCACCTGGGCGTTGAGGTCGGCCATGTCGCGAAAGCGCCGGGTGGGCAGGAAGTTGCCCTTCACGTACTTCACCCCGGCCTCGACGATGCCTTTCTTCTGCGGGTCCCGCGGCGGGCAGGCATCGATCCGGAAGCCGTAGCCCTCCGCGCACTCGGCGTAGGCCCGCTGCACCTCGGGGTCGCGGGCGCAGGCGCGGGTGATGGCGCACTTGGCGTTGTCGATGATCAGCCGCGCCGGCACCGCGCCGAACCACGCGAAGGCCCGCTGGTGGCAGCCGAGCCAGGTGCGCACGCTCTGGTCCCACACGAACTCCACGTACTGGTGGCGCGAGAAGGCGAGGGTCATCACGAAGGCCCAGGTGCGGCGAAGCTGGCCGGTGGCGGCGTCGACGAGCTCGGGGCCGGCGCCGAAGTCCACCTGGGCCGCCTCGCCCGGCTCGAAGGTCAGGCGCACCGTGGTGTCGGGCGGCAGCTCGCGCCCGATGGCGCCGATCAGGCGGCGGACGCTGGAGTAATGGCCGGTGAAGCCATGCTCGCGCACCAGCGCGGCGTGGATCGCCACGCCGGAGACGCCCTGGCCGAGCCAGCGCTCGACGAGGGGGCGGTAGGCACTGAGGGCCGACTGGGCCGAGGCCGGCAGGCGCGGGGGCGCCAGCGCGGCGGCGATCTCTGCGTCCGGCGGCAAGGGGCGGCTGGGCTCAAGCCAGCCCTGGGTCTGGGCCAGCGTGCGAAAGCGGGCCGCCTTGGCGCGGCCCATCAAACCGGAGCGGGCAATCTCGCGCTCCGAATCGCCCTGACGCAAACGCATCAGGGCCTGGCGGTACTCGTGCATCTCGATGCTCCTGCGGGCCACCGGCTTCCTCCTGCCAAACCCGGCAGGGTAGCGGTGAGCCGCGAAAGGTCGAGACGTCCGTCAGAGTGAGGTTGGCTCCATTACGCCGATC
>CAYZVC010000012.1:0-1474 GCA_964482035.1 uncultured Candidatus Peribacteria bacterium
CCACCTCCACCGGCAACGTAGGCCAGGTTGCGGCTTCATCGCTACCTGGCGATCCAACCCCAAGCTTGAGGGGCACGATCGTCAGGTAGTCGCTGCGCGCCAACCTGACCTACGGGGCATGGCACCACCTCCGCAGGCAACGTAGGCCAGGTTGCGGCTTTATTGCTACCTGGCGATCCAACCCCAAGCTTGAGGGGCACGATCGTCAGGTAGTCGCTGCGCGCCAACCTGACCTACGGGGCATGGTGCCACCTCCGCAGGCAACGTAGGCCAGGTTGCGGATTTATTGCTACCTGGCGATTCACAACAAACATTCGGGTTGGCTCCTTGTCACCGGTCTTGGACAACCCGGCTTTCACCTTGCCGCCATTGATCACCGACAAGCGGCTGGACAAATTGGGCTTGGCGATGGCTTTTGTTGTGTTGTGGCGTTAGATTGTGCGCATTTATTCATGCGCATGGAGGTTGTTATGCCCGCTAATCAAGCCGCCACCACTCAGCGCGCGATCCGTGCACGGGGCTCTGCCAAGCGCGCAATCAATCTGAGCTTGAGCGTGGATGTGCTGGAGGCCGCAAAGGGGCTGCAAATCAACGTCTCCCAAGTCTGCGACAGCCATCTGCGCGAAGTTGTACGTCTGGAGCAAGAGCGTCGCTGGAGGGAAGAACACGCGGACTTCATTGCGGCCTATAACGCCACCATCGAAGCCGAAGATCTGCCACTGGACGCGTGGAAAACATTCTGATGGCGCGTTTTGATGTATTCCCTAATCCGGGTTCGCACGCCAAAACGACGCCCTACCTGCTGGACGTCCAAAGCGACTTGCTCGATGGCCTGGACAGCCGAATGGTTGTTCCACTCCGAAGCCTTGAGCATTTTGCCAAGGTCAAATTGCCTACACGGCTCACGCCCGTGCTGATCATCCATGGCAAGGACTACCTGCTGGAGACGCCCAAGATGGGCGCAGTCCCTCAGCACATCCTGAAATCCCCCGTTACATCCTTGGTCAATGAACAGGCGCGCATCACGGCCGCTCTGGATTTCCTGTTCCAGGGTTATTGATCGTTGCGGCCGATTGCCGCCATCAGGCCCGCCTTGACGGCGGGAGTTGTTGGATCGTCAGGTAGTCGCTGCGCGCCAACCTGACCTACACGGGGCATGGCGCCACCTCCACCGGCAACGTAGGCCAGGTTGCGGCTTCATCGCTACCTGGCGATCCAACCCCAAGCTTGAGGGGAACGACCGTCAGGTAGTCGCTGCGCGCCAACCTGACCTACGGAGTATGGCGCCACCTCCACCGGCAACGTAGGCCAGGTTGCGGCTTCATCGCTACCTGGCGATCCAACCCCAAGCTTGAGGGGAACGACCGTCAGGTAGTCGCTGCGCGCCAACCTGACCTACGGAGTATGGCGCCACCTCCACCGGCAACGTAGGCCAGGTTGCGGCTTCATCGCTACCTGGCGATCCAACCCCAAG
>CAYZVC010000013.1:0-1338 GCA_964482035.1 uncultured Candidatus Peribacteria bacterium
GAATGACTGTCCACCTTGCCGTGGAATGGGTGTCCAGGTTGCGTGGAATACGCAGTGGGTTTTTCTTCGAGGCTGATGGCGTGCCCGCTCGCGTCGAAGTCGACCACGCCGTAGCGCTCGGGGTCGTGCACGCGGTAGGCGAACACGGTGGCGCCGCTGGCCTGGGCGCTGGCGGCCTGGAGGTCGTGGGCCATTTCGTGGCCGTATCGGATCAGGAGCCCCTACCACATCGGCAGGTAAAGTTTGAGCGGTTGATGGTCGCAGGGTCGGAAACCGAACTCTCGATAGAATCGAGCAGCATCCTCGTCCTTGGCATCGACAAATATGCCCGCGCTACCAACCACTTGAGCGGCACCTCGTGCGCGACCGATGGCATCGGCCAGTAGCAATCGCCCGAGACCTTGTCCTTGCATATCCGCCCGAATCGCCAAACGTCCCAGGCGTGTGACCGGAATCTGCCGTGGGTACCGCTTCACCAGTTCAGCTGGCAGTTCTTCGATCAGCACGAAAGCCGACGCCAGTGCGTAATAACCGACGATGCTAACGAGGCCGACGTCCTCATAACCCATCTGTCGATATACCAGGACCGCATTCTCGTCGTTGGGAACTGCGACAAATGTACGCGACATTCCCTTCCCCTGATGCTGAAGCGCAGTTTGCTTCAGCCATGCGTTTAGAGGCGCGACGCCGCAATCAAACCCGCTTCGGTCGTGGTGCCCAGTCAATGGTTCCAGTCTGATCATTGCGTCGAGAAGAATGGTCGTAGAGCGCCGCCGTTAATTTGGCATTGGGTGGCGGCGGGTTGTCGAGTGCGTCGAGAAACGCTGCAGCGTCCTGAGTCGAAAGCCGGATCACGCGCTCCTGCTCAATGATGCGCTCCGCCTCTCGCAGCGAGGTCTGCACGACGAACTGGTTGACTGTCGAACCCAACAGGCCTGCTGCCATCTCCAGCGTTTCCTGTACATGGGTGGGGACACGGGCAGTAATGCGGCCACGATCATGGGATGTGGTTGCCATGTGACGAACTCCTTTGAACCTTGCTGCCGCACGTTAGCAGCCTGGTGGCAATTTGTCACCACGACAATGTTTTGTACGATCTTTTTGCAATCTGAAAGGTGATGAGCCGTACCGATGTCCCGAACGCTCATGCCAAACTTTCCAGGTAGGGGCGCATCACATTGGCGACGCGACAGTCTTGGCGCAGTAGGCCTGATCAGAGGTTGAATCGTCAGGTAGCGATGAAGCCGCAACCTGACCTACAAGCCGCCCCCCACACCGGCCGGCCCAGGCGCCACCGCCGAACCCGGCGTCGCCTCGTAGGTCAGGTTGGCGCGCCAG
>CAYZVC010000014.1:0-1293 GCA_964482035.1 uncultured Candidatus Peribacteria bacterium
GGTCTGGGTTGTTTCCCTCTTGACGATGGACGTTAGCACCCACCGTCTGTCTCCCGTGCTCAACACTTCTCGGTATTCGGAGTTTGCTATCGCGAGATAAGTCTAGACGACCCTCCCAACGATTACAGTGCTCTACCCCCGAGAGTGATACACGAGGCACTACCTAAATAGTTTTCGAGGAGAACCAGCTATCTCCGGATTTGTTTAGCCTTTCACCCCTATCCACAGCTCATCCCCTAATTTTGCAACATTAGTGGGTTCGGTCCTCCAGTGCGTGTTACCGCACCTTCAACCTGGCCATGGATAGATCATCCGGTTTCGGGTCTACGCCCAGCTACTGAACGCCCTGTTCAGACTCGCTTTCGCTGCGCCTCCCCTATTCGGTTAAGCTCGCAACTGAACGTAAGTCGCTGACCCATTATACAAAAGGTACGCAGTCACCCCTTGCGAGGCTCCCACTGTTTGTATGCATGCGGTTTCAGGATCTATTTCACTCCCCTCCCGGGGTTCTTTTCGCCTTTCCCTCACGGTACTGGTTCACTATCGGTCGATCACGAGTATTTAGCCTTGGAGGATGGTCCCCCCATCTTCAGACAGGATTACACGTGTCCCGCCCTACTTGTCGCACGCTTAGTTCCACCAACGCGTTTTTACATACGGGGCTATCACCCACTATGGCCGGAGTTTCCAATCCGTTCTGTTAACGTGTCAGCTAAATCGTGCAGGCTTGTCCCATTTCGCTCGCCACTACTTTGGGAATCTCGGTTGATTTCTTTTCCTCGAGCTACTGAGATGTTTCAGTTCACCCGGTTCGCTCCACTAGTCCTATGTATTCAGACTAGGGTACCCCGAAGGGTGGGTTTCCCCATTCGGACATCTCCGGATCAAAGCTTCGTTGCCAGCTCCCCGGAGCTTTTCGCAGGCTCGCACGTCCTTCATCGCCTGTGATCGCCAAGGCATCCACCACATGCACTTAGTCACTTGACCCTATAACCTTGAACTCTCTTGCGAGAACGCTCGATTACAGGTGTGTTTGTCTCTCTTGCATCCGACAAAAATACAAGATTCACGCTCTCGCGTTAAGACGCAATCAAACCCATGTTTAATCCGTGTCTCATCAACACGAACCAAACTTCTTCTTCCACTTTGTTAAAGAACTCACAGCCTCACCGTAAACGGTGATCAATGCGCACTTCATGCGCATTGATCACGATTCACTTGCCTTAACCTGTTGTATTTGGTGGAGGATGACGGGATCGAACCGACGACCCCCTGCTTGCAAAGCAGGTGCTC
>CAYZVC010000015.1:0-1222 GCA_964482035.1 uncultured Candidatus Peribacteria bacterium
CCTACACGAGCCCCAACGCGCCGGGCAAGGCCGATGTGCTGGGCACCTGGATGCTGTCGATCCTGTCGGGGCACCGGCGCTACTCGCACGTCACGACGATCCGCTGTGACGGGGTCAATCCCGGGCTGCTGGGGATGAACAAGGTGATCAGCGAGGACGCGCTGCGCCGGGCTCTGCTGGCGATCCCGGAGGAGGCCGGCGTCGGCTGGCTCGATGGCCACCTGCGCGAGAGCACCGCGCCCTTGCTCGATGCGCCGTGGATTCTGGACATCGACACGACGATCAAGCCGCTGTACGGCAAGCAGGAAGGCGCGGTGGTGTCGTACAACCCGAAGAAGCCGGGGCGGCCCTCGCACAGCTACCACACCTACCTGATGGCCGGGCTGCGCCTGGTGATGGGCGTCGAGGTGAAGGCCGGCAACGAACACTCGGGCAGCCACACCCTGCCGGGTCTGCTCAAGCTCCTCGATGAACTGCCTGCCGCTCACAAACCGAAGCTGGTGCGCGGCGACTGCGGGTTCGGGTCGGACGGCATCATGCGCGAGCTCGAAGCGCGGGCGCAGCCCTACCTGTTCAAGCTGCGCCTCTCGAAGAACGTCAAGCGTCACATCGAACGCCTGTTCCGGGTCTCGGGCTGGACGGACGCGGGCCAGGGCTGGGAAGGGATCGACAGCGCGCTGGCGCTCACCGGCTGGGAGGCGACGCGTCGTGTGGTCGTGCTGCGCCGGCCCTTGCAGGGCGAGATGCTGCTCGCCCAGGACGACAGCGGCCAGCAGCTGCTGGGTTTCATTGAGGCCGACCGCAAGGCGGGCAAACGCATCACCGGTTACGAATATGCGGTGCTGGTCACCAACCTGGACCATGAAGTTCTCTCACTTGGCCAGCTCTACCGCGACCGGGCCGACGCAGAGAACACGTTCGACGAGCTCAAGAACCAGTGGGGCTGGGGCGGCTTTACCACGCACGACCTGCATCGCTGCCAGCTGTCGGCACGCGGGGTGGCGCTGATCTACAACTGGTGGAGCCTGTTCGTGCGCCTGGCCAGCCCCGAAGCCCGGCGCGAGGCCATCACCAGTCGGCCGTGGTTGATGTCCTCGGTGGGCCGACGAACCGAGCATGCGGGCCAAACCACGATCACGCTGACCGGCCAGCATGCCTATTTCGACAAGGCTCGGCAGCTGCTGACGCACATCTCCCAGCAGCTTCAAGCCTGGCGGAGCGA
>CAYZVC010000016.1:0-1207 GCA_964482035.1 uncultured Candidatus Peribacteria bacterium
TCGGAATTATGTTCAGTCCGCGATTATGCTGAGTCGCCGGCAGAGCGGCCTGAAACGCGAGTGGCCAGCACATCTGCAGGCTCCAGTAGGGGATCTCGCCTGCACATAATCATTGGTGGTTTCCTGTGGCTCCCATGCCTCACTCCAGGAGACCACCATGCCCACCGACGTACCCTTGGCGCACCTTGTCCGCCGTGACTGGCTGACGGACGGCCCGCTGAACGAACTCCTTGCTTTGTACATCCAGGCGCTGCAGAACCGGCGCTATGCCAGAAGCACCCTCAGCGCTTATCTGCGTGGCCTCGCGCATTTCAGCTACTGGATGCGGGGTGAAGGCCTGAGTGTCGCGGATCTCGATCGAGTCCTCATCGAGCGCTTCCTGCTGCATCACCTGCCGACGTGCGCCTGCCCAGCGCCTTGCCGATCCGATGTGAAGGAGATGCGGGCGGCGCTCCATCATTTGCTGGATCTGCTCCCCGCAGCGGAAGAAGAAGAGACGACGAGGTCGGCCTGGATTGCAGCCGAGCTTGAGCGCTTCGACGATCATCTGCGCCACACCTGTGGCCTGGCGCCGCTGACCTGCACCTATCGGTGCCGACACGTCGCGGCATTCCTGGCTCGTTGTTTCGGGGATGCGCCCCTCGAGATGGGACGCTTGGCCGCCGATGATATCGATGCCTTCCTGAAGGGCTTGGCGGCCCGCTGGCAGCCCGCCTCGCGCAAGGTGATCTGCACCAGTTTGCGCAGCTATTTCCGCTTCCGCGCCCTGCTGGGCGACGACACCCGGACACTTTCCGCGTCGCTGCCGGCCATCGCGAACTGGCCACGTCGGCATCCGCCAAAGGTGCTCACGGACAGCCAGATCGAGCACTTCCTGCACGCCTTCGATCGGACGGATCCGGTCGGCCTGCGCGGCCATGCCATCGCCCGCTGTCTGCTTGATCTGGGCCTGCGGGGCGATGAGGCCACGCACCTGACGCTGGATGATCTGGATTGGCGCAACGGAACGGTGACACTCCACCGGACCAAGAGCCAGCGTGTGCAGCATCTGCCCTTGCCGGTGCAGACCGGCGAAGCACTTGCCCACTATTTACGGGAAGGACGTCCGCAGACGGAGAGCCGCGTCCTGTTCATTCGTCACCGCGCCCCCTTCGGTGTCCCGCTTGGCGTGGCAGCCATCCGCAGCGCGATGAATCGGGCTTTTGCC
>CAYZVC010000017.1:0-1165 GCA_964482035.1 uncultured Candidatus Peribacteria bacterium
GGCTTGTCTGCCCTCTCGATCTACGTCGGGCACGCCAAGGTGATCGATACCTACTGGTACCTCACCGGAATCCCTGAGTTGATGGCCATCGCTGCCGAACGTTTCCACCGCTATGCCCAGGGAGAGCCGACATGATCCCGCTCCTTGCCGATCCCGCGGAGTTCGCCGCCTTGGTCCAGCGCTTCTTTGCCGAGCGCCTCCTTCAGCAGCAGGCCGTGAGCCCCAGGACCGTGGCCGCGTACCGGGACACCTTCCGGCTCCTGCTGGGCTATGCTGAGCGCCAGCTTGGCAAGCCGCCCGCCAGGCTGGCCTTGGGGGATGTCGATGCGGAGTTGATTCTTGGCTTCCTGGCTCACCTCGAAGCCGAGCGCCACAACACGGTGCGTAGCCGCAATGCGCGGCTCGCTGCGGTCCGGGCCTTTGCCCGCTACGTCGCGCTGCAATGCCCACCGGCCCTGCTGCTCGCCCAGCGCATCCTGGCCATCCCGATGAAACGCTTCGACAAGCCGCTGCTCGGGTTTCTCTCTCGCGATGAAGTGCAGGCGCTCCTGACGGCCCCTGACCCTGCAACGTGGTACGGTCGCCGGGACCGCGTGCTGCTACAGCTGCTCTACAACACCGGCGCCCGGGTCTCCGAGCTCATCGGCATCCGCGTCCATGATCTGGAGCTCGATGTCACACCATCGGTACGCTTGCACGGCAAGGGACGCAAGCAGCGCACCGTGCCGCTCTGGAAGGAAACCGTCGTGGAGATCCGACGCTGGCTCCAGTCCGCAAGCCTGCAGCAGGACCAGGCGCTGCTGCCCAATCGATGGGGAAAGCCGATGACCCGTTCCAATGTCGCCGAGCGACTCGCCCGGGCAGTGAGCGCGGCAACGCCGCGGTGCCCGTCGCTTCAAGGGCGGACGCTCTCTCCCCATACGCTGCGCCATACGACCGCGATGCACTTGCTGCAGGCGGGCGTCGACCTCACGGTCATTGCCCTGTGGCTCGGGCACGAGAGTCCGGTGACGACCCATGGCTACGTCGAAGCGGATCTGGCCATGAAGGAACGCGCCTTGGCCGCGATCACGCCTCCCGAAACGCGCGGTACGCGCTATCGGCCGACCGATGCGCTGTTGAAGTTCCTGCAGGCCCTTTGATTATGCGCAGCCGGCATGGGCGG
>CAYZVC010000018.1:0-1128 GCA_964482035.1 uncultured Candidatus Peribacteria bacterium
CGCACTACCGCACCGTCAAGACCATCCTCGCCGGGGGGCACGACCTGGCGCCCGCGGCGGGGCCGGTCAGCAGCGCGCCCTACGCCGGCGAGGCCCGCTTCGTCCGCGGCGCCGCCGATCTCTTCGCCGACGAACCCCCTTCGATTCACTGACCCCCAAGACGCCCTCCCGGCGTCTTTCCATCCCCAAGGAGTTTCACCATGAATCCCGCCACCGAACTGGCCCCGCAGCTCAAGCAGCTGCGCCTCTCGGGCATCCTCGACTCGCTCGATGCGCGCAACCGCCAGGCGATCGACGCCAAGCTCGCCTACACCGAGTTCCTCGCCCTCCTGATCCAGGACGAGCTGGCCCGGCGCGAGCAGAAGAAGTTCGCCACCCGGCTGCGCCGGGCGGCCTTCCGCGCCACCAAGACGCTGGAGGGCTTCGAGTTCGACCGGCTGCCCTCGACCAACCGGGCGCTGGTCCATGACCTGGCCACCGGCCGCTACATCCACGAGAAGGCCCCGGTGCTCATCGTCGGGCCCTGCGGCACGGGCAAGAGCCACCTGGCGCAGGCGCTCGGGCACTGCGCGGTGCGCCAGGGGCAGGACGTGGTCTTTGCCTCCTGCGCCCAGCTGCTGGCGAGCCTCAACGCGGCCCGGGCCATCGGCAACTACGAGCGAAAGCTCCAGCAGTTGGCCCGCGTGCCGCTGCTGATCATCGACGACTTTGGCCTGAAGCCGCTGCGCGCCCCGGCCGACGAGGATCTGCACGATCTGATCGCCGAGCGCTATGAGCAGGCGGCCACCGTGGTCACCAGCAACCTCGACTTCACCGAGTGGGACCAGGCCTTCCCGGGCAACCGCCTGCTGGCCTCCGCCACCGTCGATCGGCTGCGCCACAACGCCTATTGCCTGACCCTCGACGGGGCGTCCTACCGTGCGCCGCGGCAGGGCCCGAACAAGGCCAAAACGACGCTTGCCAGCACCCCGAAAAACCACCACTCTTGAACCCCCGAAGACGTCCCTCAGAGACGATTCAAACTGGCTCCTATATGCCGGTCAGGGGTGGCTCTATTGTGGCGGTCAGTGACAGCGGGATCGGGGGGCGGGGATCAGCCGCCTCCGGTATTGATCCGCCATTGGGTTA
>CAYZVC010000019.1:0-1079 GCA_964482035.1 uncultured Candidatus Peribacteria bacterium
GCTATGATTAAGGCATGGACAAAATCGACGCACGCAAACTTGGGGCCGAAGGCCGGGAGACGCTCCGGAAGATGGTGATTCGCCTGCGCACGCAGTCGGGCATGAAGGCGGCTGAGTTGGCGGTGATTGCCGGCGTGCACGTCCGGACGGTGGAGGGCTGGCTGAGAAAAGCCCGTGTGGCAGGCGTCGGCGCTTTGGTGGAGAAGACCCGCGGGCGCCAGCCCGGAATGTGTCGGAAGATGACGATGGCGCAGGAAGTGTGGATTCGCCAACGCATCGTCGGCGCGCTGCCGGCGCAGATGTCGCTGCCCTTTGCGCTGTGGACGCGGCGGGCGATTCAGGCGCTGATCAAGGCCCAGTTCAGCGTCGAGCTATCCGACCGGCTGGTGGGGAAATACCTCGCTCGCTGGGGCTATACCGCGCAGCGCCCGGTCAAGCGCGCCCTCGAGCAGCGCCCCGAACAGATTGAGAAGTGGCTGCGCGAGACCTATCCCGCGATTGCCGCCCGCGCCAAGGCCGAAGGGGCCGCGATCTACTGGGCCGACGAGACGGCGGTCAAGGAAGATGCGAACTGGATCCGCGGCTTTGCACCCGCCGGGCGCACCCCGGTGCTGGAGATGCCGGCTCGCTGGGGCAAGCTGTCGATGATCTCGGCCATCACCAACCGCGGTGAGATCAGCTTCCAGATCGTCGAAGGCACGATCAATGCCGAGCGCTTCATCGAATTTCTGGCGCACCTTCTTCAGGATGCAACGGCCAAGATCTTCCTGATCGTCGACAACCTGCGGGTTCATCACGCCAAAATTGTCCGCGAGTGGGCGGAGCCCCTCAAGGACAAGATCGAACTGTTCTACCTGCCGCCCTACGCCCCTGAATCCAACCCTGACGAGTACCTGAACCACGACTTCAAGACGTCCCTGCGCCTGGAGCCTGCCAGCGACAACGACAGCGACCTGATGCAGAAGGCGATGCGGATCATGAAACGCCTCGCCCAGATGCCCGGGCGCGTCCAGTCTTACTTCCGCCACCCCCTGGCCGCCTATGCTGCATAGACAGGCTATTTAAGGGCCGGGTTAATA
>CAYZVC010000020.1:0-1002 GCA_964482035.1 uncultured Candidatus Peribacteria bacterium
TTAGCATTTGCTGCGCCCCTTTTGTCGGAATTTTTAGGGTGTCTACTTCTAGTTAGCCCCTTCCAGCAGCGGAATCGTGTTCGCCATGATCGCCACCAGTTGCTCCGACAATCCGAACCGCTCACGCTGGATTTCAAGGCTCCGGCGAATGTCGCCGTTCTTCGTGCGCAGCGTGGCCGCCTTCCAGTCGCATAGCATTTCCAGCACGTCGAGCAGATTCATCCCGCTCACGCCGCCGTCGTGCGCTTCCGGGTGGTGCCGGTTATTCGTCTGGTGGTGGCGGATCGCCGGCCCCATCTCCTGCATGCACTGGCGGTACTCCTCGCTGCCGTACTCGATGTGCTTCAACTTCGGCGTGTACTCCGCGAAGGTCGCACACTCGTCGTCGTGGAAAATCTTGCTTTGGTCGTGCCCAAGGGCACGTTGGCCGAGTTCTACCTGCATCGCGTGGAGCAGCTTTTGAACCTCGTAGATGTGCTGCCACGTCTCGAAGTGGATCGCTTTCTGGTCGTGCGTCAGTTCTTGCATTTCGTTCTCCGTAGTAACGCCGGGGCTAACCCGGCAGTCCAGCGGACGCCGTGCCGGCGCCGCTGACTTTTGCGTTAGCCGCCTCGGGCAACCTCATGGCGCGGCGCTCGTTCATCTGTTCGTCTTTGTCGGCGCGGAGGTCGTACACTTCCATCACGCGCTGCATTTCGCCGGGGTTCTTGTACCGCTGCAAGCACTCGTCGTCCGTGGTCGTGAAAACCGGATAGTCATCGTAGTCGAACGAGTCGCAAACAACAATCATGTGCCGCGCCTTCTGCGCCACACCACGATCAAACCACCCTTCAATGTCCTGTCTCGTTGCTGCCATGTTCTTCTCCTTAAAAGTCGGTGCTGGTAATACGGCGGCTAACCCATCGTTCCAGCGGGACACGCGGCATTATCGCGTGGCTCCGCTGAACTCAGACGTTAGAGCGCTTGAACTTCAGCCCGTAATCGGCCATGCACTCCTTCATC